>NZ_JABBHL010000007.1:0-309017 GCF_012932745.1 Xanthobacter sp. SG618
GGTGTTCCATGCGCCGGCGCCTAACCGGCTCTGGCTCTCGGACTTCACCTATGTCAGCACCTGGGTGGGCTTCGTCTACGTCGCCTTTGTGATCGACTCCTATGCTCGCCGCATCGTCGGCTGGCGGGTGAGCCGGACCGCGCATGCCAGCTTCGTGCTGGATGCGCTGGAGCAGGCCCTTCACGAGCGACGGCCCGCCCATCGCGGCGGCCTGGTGCACCATAGCGACCGCGGTTCGCAATATGTGAGCATTCGCTACACCGAACGGCTGGCTGAGGCCGGCATCGAGCCCTCCGTCGGCAGCGTCGGTGACAGCTATGACAACGCACTCGCCGAGACGATCAATGGCCTCTACAAGGCCGAGGTCATCCACCGTCGGGGGCCTTGGCGATCCTTCGAGGCCGTCGAGTTCGCCACGCTGACCTGGGTTGACTGGTTCAACCATCGCCGGCTGCTGGAGCCTATCGGCAACATCCCGCCGGCCGAAGCCGAGGAGCGCTACGACGTCATGCTCGGTGAGCAGCAAATGGCGGCGTGACTTAAACCAAATGGCCTCCGGTGAAGCCGGGGCGGTTCACGCCCGTCTTCAGGACAGTGATATAGCGCCTGCTTCCCACAAGGAGGGAGATCTGGTCGCGAGTTGAAGGGAGAGCAGTTCGCCGTGACGAGAGGCGGGGGCGGACCAGGTGCTTGTGAATGACGATTTGAGCGCAACGGGGAGGCATCGGGCGTCTGCCGACTCCCATGATCTTCAGAGGCCGCTGTGGAAGCGGGCTCGCCCAGCCGAGCGTCTCATAGACCGTCGAATTTTGGAGATAACGAGATTCAGATGCAGGCGCGCGCCGCGCCCCGGTCTTGCCAAGGCGGTCAACGAGCGTCCAGCGACAGGATGAAAAGGCGCGACTTCCTCGAAAATGCCGAAGCAATTTCTGATTGCAATGGCGCACCCGACACGATTCGAACGTGTGGCCTCCGCCTTCGGAGGGCGGCGCTCTATCCAGCTGAGCTACGGGTGCGTGGCGCAGGAGCGGGTTTCTTTTATCGGAAGGCTTGCGGCGCGGCAACAGGGGATGGGGCGGTGTCCACGGCGCAGTGTGGGTGACCAGCCGGGCCTTACCGGAGCGCGATTGGCCCCAGTGCGGCGCGGATGTCGGGCGGGGCCCGAAGCGCATCAGGTCGGGCGGAGGACGTCCGCTGGGGCCATCAGCCGGCGTCCTCCAGCGCCTCCGATTCGGCCTGGAGCGCGGCAAGCAGCGTCATGAAGCGCTCGCCCTGCACCAGCACGTGGGCCCTGAGGCGCTCGGCGGCGAGCGGGCCGTCGCCGGCAAACAGGGCGTCGACGATGCCCTGGTGCTCGGCGAAGGACGCCTCCACGCGGCGCGGCACTTTCAGCTGCAGGCGGCGATAGGGCTGGAGCCCCCGCTGCAATCTCAGTGCTTCCCCTGCCAGAACCCGGTTGCCGGTGGCGGCATAGATGGCGGCGTGGAAACGGGCATTGGCGGGATAATAGGCCTCCTCGTCGCCGGCGGCGGCGGCGATGCGGCAGGTCTCGTGCGCGTCCGATATCGCCTCGCGGTCGGAGGGGCCCATGCGCTGCACGGCCAGCCGGCCGCAGGAGGCCTCGATCTCGGCCATCAGCTCGAAGGATTCGATCAGTTCGCGCGGGCCGAGCAGCACCACGAAGGCGCCGCGGCGGGGACGGATTTCCACCAGGCCGGACGACGAGAGCTGGATCAGCGCCTCGCGGATGGGCGTGCGCGAAACGCCAAACCGCTCGGCGAGGCCCACCTCGTCGAGCCGCTGCCCGGGCTTCAGCCGGCCGGCGACGATGTCGTCCTCCAGCGCCTCCCTGAGCCTCGGCGTCTGCTCTCCCCGCACGACGGCGCTCCTTGCCAACTCCCCATCATCAGAAAGCCGAGTCCCGCCATTCAATGCAAGAGAGAAAATCTTGCATACATGAATGTTGACAAAAAATGCAGTTGGATTTCTATTGCCGACAGACGCCGCGGGGATCCTGGAAGATGCCACATCTCGATACCGGAGCGCCACTTTTGCCCCACACCGGAAGCAGGATCACCCGAAAGAGAACGCTCCGGCGGGCGGCCTTGGGGTTGCCTTCGCGGGCCGAGCGCCGTCCCATGACGGTGGGGATGTCCGGCAGCGGGGCTGGTGGAGTGCGGCGATGAATTCGAACGCGTCCTTCTTCGGCGATCTTCTCACCACCATCGCGGATCGCGGCCGCGCGCTGCTGGACCGCAACACACGCACATCCGGCGCCACCAAGGCGGCGACGCTGGTGGAACGCTGCGAACAGCTTCTCTCCGGTCGCGGCGAAGCCTCGGGCGTGGCCCTCGCCACCGACATCCTCGACCGCTACGCCCGCATGAAGACCGGCGAGCGCATCGCCTTCTTCGAGGCGCTGGCCGAGACCTTCGGGCCGGACCGCGCCCGTCTCGATGCGGCGATCGCCAGCTATGGCCGCACCGGATCGGATGCGGCGACGGCCGAACTGCACCTTGCCAGCGAGCCGCGCCGGCAGGAGCTGTTCCGCCGCTTCAACATGGCCGCGGGCGCCACCCTCTCCCTGGTCCGGATGCGCGAGCATTTGATGGACGCCATGGTCCACCGGCGCGACCTCGCCGCCGTGGATCGCGATTTCGGCCACCTGTTCTCGTCCTGGTTCAACCGGGGGTTCCTCGTGCTGCGACGCATCGACTGGTCGACGCCCGCCAATGTGCTGGAGAAGATCATCCGCTACGAGGCGGTGCACGCCATCCGCGACTGGAACGACCTGCGCGCCCGCGTCGACAGCCCGGACCGGCGTTGCTACGCCTTCTTCCATCCGGCGCTGGTGGACGAGCCGCTGATCTTCGTGGAGGTCGCGCTCACCAAGGACATTCCCGGCGCCATCGCCCCGGTGCTGGACCAGTCGCGCGAGTTGCTGGAGCCGGAGAAGGCCACCACGGCCGTCTTCTATTCCATCTCCAACTGCCAGCGCGGGCTTGGCGGCGTCTCCTTCGGCAATTTCCTCATCAAGCAGGTGGTGGAGGAGATTTCCCGCGAGATTCCCTCGCTCACCACCTTCGTTACCCTCTCCCCCGTCCCCGGCTTCCGTGCCTGGCTCGACGGCGAGCGCAAGGCCGAGACGCCGGCCGCCCTCACCGTCGCCGACAAGGAGACGCTCAAGGCGCTGGATACGCCGGACTGGGCCGAAAAGGCGGAAGTCCGCGAGGCGCTGACGCCGGTGCTGAACGCCGCCGCGGCCTATTACTTCCTCGTCGCCCGCACCGCCAAGGGCAAGCCGGTGGACCCGGTGGCCCGCTTCCACCTCGGCAACGGCGCGCGGCTGGAGAAGATCAATCCCATGGGCGACCTCTCGCCCAAGGGCATCGCCCAGGCGGCGGGGCTCATGGTGAATTACCGCTATGTCCTCAACGACATCGAGAAGAACCACGAGGCCTTCGCCGGCAAGGGCGAGGTTGTCGCGAGCGCGGCGGTGAAGAAGCTGCTGCGGGCGGATGCGGGCGCCCGCGCCCTCGTTCCGGCTTCCTGAACTTGCCCGTGTCCTGAGCTGACCGCCGCGCCACCGGCACAGCCGCCAACGAGACGAAGATATGACCGAGAACCACCTTTTCAGCGCCATCCGCGCCGCCATCCCGGCGATGGACAAGCCCCTCGCCCGCCTCATGGACGGGACGGTGGAGACCTATGGCGACGCCCTCGCCCTGTCCGCCCGCCTCGCCAACCTCCTCGTCGCGCGCGGCGTGAAGCCCGGCGACCGGGTGGCGGTGCAGGTGGAGAAATCCTGGCCCGCCCTCGCGCTTTATCTGGCGACGATCCGCGCGGGCGCGGTCTATCTGCCGCTCAACACGGCCTATACGCTGAACGAGGTCGAGTATTTCCTCTCCGACGCCGAGCCCGCCGTGTTCGTGTGCCGGCCGGAGATCGAGCAGGACGCGCGGGCGCTCGCCGCCCGGCTCGGCGTCGGCGCGGTCGAGACCCTCGGCACCGACGGCAAGGGCTCCCTCACCGATGCCGCCGCCGCCTTCCCCGATACGTTCGAGGACGTGGCGCGCGGGCCGGAGGATCTCGGGGGCATTCTCTACACTTCGGGCACCACGGGCCGCGCCAAGGGCGCAATGCTCACGCACGCCAATCTGCTCTCCAATGCGCAGACGCTGAAGGACTACTGGCGCTTCACCGCGGACGACGTGCTGCTGCACGCACTGCCCATTTTCCACACCCACGGCCTGTTCGTGGCTTCCAACATCATCCTGCTGGCCGGCGCGAGCATGGAGTTCCGCTCCAAGTTCGATCCGAAGGAGGCCATCGCCCTCATGTCGGCGGGCAAGGTGACGACGCTCATGGGCGTGCCCACCTTCTACACACGCCTGCTCGACCAGCCCGGCCTCACCCGCGAGGCGACGAAGGGCATGCGGCTGTTCATCTCCGGCTCCGCGCCGCTGCTCGCCGAGACCCATCGCGCCTTCGAGGAGCGCACCGGCCACGCCATCCTCGAGCGCTACGGCATGACCGAGACGGGCATGAACACGTCCAACCCCTATGACGGCGCGCGCATCGCCGGCACCGTGGGCTATCCCCTCCCCGGCATCAGCGCGCGCGTCACCGATCCGGAGACCGGCGCGGTGCTTCCCACCGGCGAGATCGGCATGATCGAGGTCCAGGGGCCGAACGTGTTCAAGGGCTACTGGCGAATGCCGGAAAAGACCGCCTCCGAGTTCCGCGACGGCTTCTTCATCACCGGCGACCTCGGCAAGATCGACGAGAAGGGCTACGTCCACATCGTCGGCCGCGGCAAGGATCTGGTCATCACCGGCGGCTTCAACGTCTATCCCAAGGAAGTGGAAGGCGAGATCGACGCCATCCCGGGCGTCGTGGAAAGCGCGGTCATCGGCGTGCCCCACCCGGATTTTGGCGAGGGCGTCACCGCCGTCATTGTCGCCCAGAAGGATGCGACCCTGACGGAAGAGGCCGTCCACCGAGCCCTCGAAAATCGTCTTGCGAAGTTCAAGCAGCCTAAGCGCGTCTTCTTCGTCTCCGAACTGCCGCGCAACACTATGGGCAAGGTGCAGAAGAATATCCTTCGGGACACCTACAAGGACATTTATCGTAACGTCGCCTGACAGAAGGGACCGCGCCGCCGGCAACGCCAATCAACCGTCGGCCGGTCCCCGCCGAGTATCTGGTCCTCGCCAAGAGTTATGAAGTCGAACTGCCGGACCCTGGATCAACCGGGGCCGGCCAAGTGAAACGGGAAGAAACGCCACAGGCCCGCAGCCACCGGGCCAAGGGAGGAAACGCATGTCCAACGACCATTCCCTCATCCATCGCCCGGTTTCCCGCCGCCTCGTGCTGGCCGGCGCGCTGGCCGCGCCCGCCGTGCTGCGCTTCACCGGCACTGCCCATGCGGCGACGACCCTCAAGATCTCGCACCAGTTCCCCTCCTCCTCCGGCGAGGAAGGCGACTTCCGCGACCGCCTCGTGCGCCGTTTCGCGGAGGAGGTGACCAAGCGCACCAACGGGGAGCTGGCCTTCGAGATCTATCCCGGCTCGTCCCTGATGAAGACGAACGCCCAGTTCTCGGCCCTGCGCAAGGGCGCGCTCGACCTCTCGCTCTATCCCATCTCTTATGCGGGCGGCGAGGCGCCGGAGTGCAATATCGGCCTCATGCCGGGTCTCGTGGTTTCCTACGACCAGGGCCTCGCCTGGCGCACCAAGCCGGTGGGGCAGGCCTTCTCGGAATATCTTGAAAGCAAGGGCGTCAAGATCCTCACCTGGGTCTGGCAGGCGGGCGGCGTCGCGAGCCGCGAGAAGCCGCTGATCGCGCCCGAGGATGCCAAGGGCATGAAGATCCGCGGCGGCTCGCGCGAGATGGACATGGTGCTGCAGGCCGCCGGCGCCGCCGTGCTGTCGCTGCCGTCGAACGAGCTCTATGTCGCCATGCAGACCGGCGCGTGCGATGCCGGCATCACCTCCTCCACCTCGCTGATCTCCTTCCGGCTGGAAGAGCTGGCGAAGCAGCTCACCACCGGGCGCGGAAAGTCCTACTGGTTCATGCTGGAGCCGCTGCTCATCTCCAAGGCGGTGTTCGACAAGCTGCCCAAGGCGCAGCAGGACGTGCTCTCCGCCGTGGGGCTGGAGATGGAAGCCTTCGGCAAGGCCGGCGCCATGGCGGACGACACCAAGGTCGCCGAGGTGTTCGCCAAGGCAGGCGCTAAGATCCACGATCTCGACGCCGCCACCGTGGAGAAATGGCGTGCCATCGCCCGCGACACCGCGTGGAAGGACTATTCCGCGAAGTCCGCCGGCTGCGCCAATCTCATGAAGCTCGCGCAGGAGGTGCCGGCATGAGCCACGGGCTCGATCTCGGCCACGGCGCGCAGGCGCGGGCGGAGGCGACCCACGCCCCTCCCCTGCTGGTGGCGGCGCACGGCCTGCTCAGGCGAGCCAACCGGCTCATCCTCGCCCTCGGCTCGGTCGCCCTCGTGGCGGCGAGCCTCATCCTCTCCTACAGCGTGGTGTCGCGCTTCTTCTTCCACGCGCCCACCTACTGGCAGGACGAGGCCTCCGTCTTCCTGCTGGTGGGCGTCACCTTCATGACCGCCGCCTTCGTGCAGAGCCAGCGCGGCCATGTGGCCATCGATGCCCTCGCCCACATGCTCCCGCCGGGATTGAACCGGGTGCGGCAGTTCGTGGTGGATGTGTTCAGCTTCGCCTTCTGCGCCTTCTTCACCTGGAAGTCCTTCACCCTGTGGCACGAGGCGTGGGTGGACGGGCAGGTGACCTCCTCCACCTGGGCGCCGCCCCTCTCCATCCCCTACGGCGTGATGACCGCCGGCATGGGCCTCCTCTCGCTGCAGATCCTCATTCAGGTTCTCGCCGGACTTCTCGAAAGGGTGGAACGATGAGCACGGCCCTCGTCGGCCTCCTTTATGGCGGGGCCACCCTCGGCACCATGTTCCTCGGCATGCCCATCGCTTTTGCGCTGGGGGCCGTGGCGGTACTGTTCATGGTCGGCTTCATGCCGGCCGCCTCCCTCGATACGGTGACGCAGAACGTCTACGAGGAAATGGCCTCCATCACCCTGCTGTCGATCCCGCTCTTCATCCTGAAGGGCGCGGCCATCGGCAAGTCGCGGGCGGGGCAGGATCTCTACTCGGCGCTGCACGCCTGGATGCACAAGATCCCCGGCGGCCTCGGCATCGCCAATGTGTTCGCCTGCGCCCTGTTCGCCGCCATGGCCGGCTCTTCGCCCGCCACCTGCTCGGCCATCGGCTCGGCCGGCATTCCGGAGATGCGCAAGCGCGGCTATTCCGGCGCCTTCGCCGCCGGGCTGATCGCGGCGGGCGGAACCCTCGGCATCCTGCTGCCGCCCTCCATCACCATGATCCTCTATGCGGTCGCGGCGGAGCAGTCGCTGGGGCGCCTGTTCCTCGCCGGCCTCGGGCCGGGCCTGCTGCTGGTGATGCTGTTCGCCGGCTATGCCATGGTGCGCTTCCGGCAGGAATATGCGGCGGCGAAGAAGGCCTATGCGGAGACCGGGGCGCGTTCCGCCCTGCTGCATGAGGAAAACCTCACCCTGCGCGACCGCTTCGCGGCCTTGCCGCGGGTGCTGCCCTTCGTGGTGCTGCTCACCGGCGTGATGGTCGCCCTCTATGGCGGCTATGCGACCCCCTCCGAGACGGCGGGCCTCGGCGGCGTGCTGGCGCTGGCGCTCATCGCCCTGATCTACGGCGTGTGGACGCCGAAGGACCTCTCCCCCATCCTCACCTCCACCATCCGCGAGTCGACCATGCTGATGATGATCATCGGCATGTCCCTGCTCTACTCCTACGTCATGAGCTACCTGCACATCAGCCAGGCGGCGGCGCAGGCGATCGTGGCGCTCAATCTGTCCAAGTGGCTGCTGCTCGCCACCATCCTCGTGCTTGTGGTGGTGCTGGGCTTCTTCCTGCCGCCGGTGTCCATCATCCTGATGACCGCGCCGATCATCCTGCCGCCGCTCAAGGCTGCGGGCTTCGACCTGATCTGGTTCGGCGTGGTGATGACCATCGTGATGGAGATGGGGCTCATCCACCCGCCGGTGGGGCTCAACATCTTCGTCATCAAGAACATCGCTCCCGACATCCCGCTGAAGGACGTGATCTGGGGCACGGTGCCCTTCGTGCTCCTGATGCTGCTGGCGGTGATCCTGCTCTGCCTGTTCCCGCAGATCGCCACCGGCTTCCCGGACCTCGTGATGGGCAAAGGCCGCTGAGGCGGCCCTAGCGACCCTGCACCGGCACCACATCCACGCCCACGGCGAGGATGTGGTCGCCGGACGAGACGATCACCCCGTCCACCGGCGACACATCCGCATAGTCGCGGCCGACGGCGAGGATGATGTGGTCGTCCCCGGCGGGGATGGCGTTGGTAGGGTCGAGCCCGATCCAGCCGAAGGCCGGCCCGCACCACACCTCGGCCCAGGCATGGGTGGCATCCGCCCCCTCCAGCCGCGGCTGGCCCTCGGGCGGGATGGTGCGCAGATAGCCGGAGACGTAGCGCGCCGGTAGGCCGAGCCCGCGCAGGCCCGCGATCATCACCTGCGCGAAGTCCTGGCACACGCCGGCCTTCGCCGCGAACGCCTCGTGGGGCGAGGTGGTGACGATGGTGGCACCGGGCTCGTAGGTGAATTCGTCATGCACCCGATGCATCAGCTCCAGCGCGGCCTCCAGCACGGGGCGGTCGCCGCGGAAGCTGGTCGCCGTCCAGTCCGTGATCTCGTTGTCGATGGGCACCGCCCGGCTCGGGAACAGACCGTGGGCGGCCGCGTCCGGCCCGAGGTCCGTCTCCTCCAGCGCGGCAGCGCGCACCTCGTCCACCAGCGGCGTCGTCGCCGGGTCCGGCAGGGGCGTCGCGGTCACGTCCACCCGGCTGCGGGTGGTGATGGAGAGATGGCCGTGGGGCTGGTCGATGGTGAGCCAGGTCAGGCCGTTGCCGAAGAAGTCGGTGCCCTGCTCCAGCTCCGCCGGCTCGGGGTCCACATCGAGGATGTGGGCGATGACGTGCTGATGGCCGAAACGATCCACCGGCGTCATGCGCAGCACCTGCCGCACCACGCGCACCGGCACCTGATAGCTGTAGGTCGTGGTCTGGCGAATATCATAGAGCATTGGTGTCTCGTTGCTTTCGCTCAGGCGCCGCGCGGGCTGTCTCGTTGCTTTCGCTCAAGCGCCGCGCGGGCTTGGGGCTCGCGGGGCTCGCATCACATGCCGAAGGTGAGCGTCATCTCCGGGGAGTGTCCCTGGAGGAAGTAATGCGACGACACCTCGTCGGAGAGCTGCATAAGCATCTTCTCCATGGCGTCGAACCATTGCGGCTCGAAGCTCTCGGCCGTGCTCGCGGCAAGCTCGGCCTGCATGCGGGCGACGATGCGCTCCCACAAGGGCGGCGGCGCATCCTGGTCGCGGCCGGGCAGCACCTTGAGGTGGTTCGCCATGCGATGCACCTGGAAGGCCACCGAGCGCGGATTGTCCGGGTCCAGCAGCACGAGGTCCAGCACCGGGCCGCGGGCTTCCATCATCACATAGCGCGTGCGGTAGGTGATGAGGCTGTCCGCCACCTGCAGCAGCGCATCGAGCGACCCCTGCGGGGCGCCGATCTCGCCGAAGGTGCGGGCAAAGCGCAGGGTACCGATGGCGCGCTCCGTGCGCCGGCCGATCTCCAGGAAGCGCCAGCCGGTGAGCCGGTTCATGTTCTCCGAGGCGAGGCCCGAGAAGGCGGCGATGATGCGCAATGCTGCGTCCGCCCGCTCCGCCACATCGGCTTCGGAGGGGGCGGCGGGGACCGGCTGGGAGACGCAGGTCTCGAGGTCCACCAGCGCGCGCCACGCATCCGGCGAGAAGCGGTCGCGGATGACGGAAGCCGCCGAACGCGCCGCCTGCACCAGCTGCGGCAGGGCGCCGGGCACGTCGCGGCGGGTGAGCACGGCCACGGCATAGCGGGTGGGCGTGGCGCGGGCGAGATCGCGCGGCATGGCGCCCCATGCCCCGAGCAGGCCGAGCAGGCGCGACACGAGCGGGCTGGTGCCAGTGTCGCCGCTCTCGGCGAGGCGACCCACCAGCACGCGAGAGAGGCGCAGCGTCGCCTCGGCCCGTTCCACATAGCGGCCGAGCCAGAAGAGGTTGTCGGCGGCGCGGCTCGGCAGGGTGCCGGAGGAACGGCGGACCTTCACATTGTCCGGGCTCGGCAGCAGCGTGGTGTCGGCCACCTCGCCGTCCGCCAGCACCCACACGTCCGCCGAGCGGTCGCCCTTCTGCATGGAGACGGCGCGGGCGTCAGCGGCGGAGGAGATGCGGCAGAAGCCGCCCGGCATTACCGACCAGCCCTTTTCGGTGGCGGTGAGGAACACCCGCAGCATGAACGGGCGGGGCGTGAGCTTCTCGCCGGTCCATACCGGCGTTGTGGAGAGGCGGGCGATGTCCTGTCCCACCACGTCCGCCCCGCGCCGGGCGAGCAGGGTGGAAAGGCGCCGCCGGTCGGCCTGGGTCAGGTCCGCGCCGAGCACCGAGCCACCATCCGGCAGGCCCGGCAGCGCCCGGCCGAAGGCGGAAGAGATGACGAGCTCGTCCAGGTGCTCCATCACCTGCGCCCGCTCGGCCGGCTGGCCGCACCACCAGGTGGCGACGTGGGGCAGGCTGAGCGGTCGCCCGGTGAGCCGGGTGGCGATGCGCGGAAGGAAGGCGAGCAGTGCCGGCGCCTCCACGATACCGGAGCCGAGCGCATTGGCGAGCGCCACGCCCCCCATGCGCACCGACTGGACAAGCCCGGGCACGCCGAGGCGAGAACGGGCGTTCAGCTCCAGCGGGTCGGCGAAATCGGAATCGAGGCGGCGCAGCAGCACGTCGATGCGCCTGAGGCCCGCCACCGTGCGCACATGCAGGGTATCGCCCCGCACGGTGAGGTCCTCGCCTTCCACCAGCAGGAAGCCGAGATAGCGGGCGAGCAGAGCGTGCTCGAAATAGGTCTCGTTCAGCGGCCCGGGGGTGAGGAGACCGATGCGGCCCTCCCCCGTCCGGTCGAGCTTCATCAGCGAGGTGCGCAGCGCCTGGAAGAAGGCGGCGACGCGCTTCATGTTCAGGTTGCGCGAGACGTCCGGCAGCGCGCGCGTCGAGGCGAGGCGGTTCTCCAGCGCATAGCCGGCGCCGGATGGCGCCTGGGTGCGGTCGGCGAGCACCCACCAGCGCCCGTCCGGGCCGCGCCCCACGTCGGCGGCGTAGACGCGCAGGTAGCGCCCGCCCTCGGGGCGCACGCCCACCAGCGGACGCAGGAATTCCGGGCTGCCGGCCACAGCCGCCGCCGGCAGATCGCCATCGGCGACCAGATGCGCGTCGCCATAGAGATCCTGAAGCACCTCTTCCAGCAGCTCGGCGCGCTCGATGAGGCCGGCAGAGAGGGCCTCCCAGTCCGAATTGCCGATGATGAGCGGCATGTGGCTGAGCGACCACGGCCGCTCGCCGCCACCCGCGTCGTCATAGACGCGATAGAAGACGCCGCTATCCCTGAGATAGCGGTCCGCGGCGGAGAAGCGCCGGCGCAACTCCTCGGGGCCAAGCTCGGCCAGTGCGGCGAGGAAGGGCTGCCAGTGACGGCGCGGCTGGCCGTCCGCATCCATCATCTCGTCGCGGGTGGCCGGCAGTGTGCGGTAGCCGCCGATCAGACTTTCGGCTGCGGCCCGTTCGAATACCTCGCTCCGCTGCTCCGCACCCGACACGATCACCCCTTCCGCGGGCACCCCTGCCCGCGCATCATCTTCCTGTGCCCGGTGGGTCCGGGTTCTCCATTATGACCGTGCTGGCGCCAGATGCACCCCTCTTCGGAGCGCTTCCAGCCTGCGCCCGCCGCAGGGCGCGCCTGCGGCGGAACTTCGGCACGGTCGTGCGATCAGGCGCTGGCAGGGCGCCGCAGATCGAGGGTGGTCGGGAACTCGTCCGGCGCCGTCTCCAGCACCACGTCGAGGGTGCCGGGGGTGTGGCCGAAGGTCTGGAAGCGGGCGAGGCGGCGGGCCTCCGCCTCGTAGGAGTTCACCGGGAAGGTGTCGTAGTTCCGCCCGCCCGGATGGGAGACGTAATACATGCAGCCGCCGCGGGAGCGCTCGCTCCAGGTGTCCACGAGGTCGAAGGTGAGCGGCGAGTGCACCGGAATGGTCGGGTGCAGGCCCGACCACGGCTGCCACGCCTTGTAGCGCACACCCGCCACATAGGTGCCGTTGCGGCCGGTGGGGGCCAACGGCACCTTGCGGCCATTGCAGGTGAGGATGTGGCGCGAGGGGTTGAAGCCCTCCACCTTCACCTGCAGGCGCTCCACGGAGGAGTCCACGTAGCGGGCGGTGCCGCCCACCACGCCTTCCTCGCCGAGCACGTGCCAGCATTCCAGCGCCTGCCGCACCTCGATGTCCACGCCCGCCTGCTGCACCTTGCCGAAAGCGGGGAAGCGGAACTCGAACTGGGCGCGGAACCACTCGGGATCGATCTGGTAGCCGGCGTCGGAGAGGTCTTCCACCACGTCGAGGAAGTCCTGCCAGACGTAATGCGGCAGCATGAAGCGATCGTTGAGGATGGTGCCCCAGCGGGTGCAGTGGCCGTGCACCGGCTTGTTCCACAGCCGCGCGATGAGGGCCCGCAGCAGCAGTTGCTGGGCAAGGCTCATGCGCCAGTCCGGCGGCATCTCGAAGCAGCGGAACTCCACGAGGCCCAGCCGGCCGGTGGGGCCGTCCGGCGAATAGAGCTTGTCGATGGAGATTTCGGTGCGGTGGGTGTTGCCGGTGACGTCCACCAGCAGGTTGCGCAGCAGCCGGTCCACCAGCCACGGGGCCGGGGGCTCGCCCTGCCCGGGCGCCGGGAACTTGGAGAAGGCGATCTCCAGCTCATAAAGGCTGTCGTGCCGCGCCTCGTCCACCCGCGGATGCTGGGAGGTGGGGCCGATGAAGAGGCCGGAGAAGAAATAGGACAGGCAGGGATGCCGCTGCCAGTAGAGCAGCAGGCTCTTCAGCACGTCCGGCCGACGCAGGAAGGGGCTGTCGGCGGGGGTAGAGCCGCCCACCACCACGTGGTTGCCGCCGCCGGTGCCGGTGTGGCGCCCGTCCACCATGAACTTCTCGGTGCCGAGGCGGGCGAGCCGCGCCTCCTCATAGAGGATGCGGGTGATCTCCACGCAGCCGGCCCAGCTGGCAGACGGATGGACATTCACCTCCAGCACGCCCGGATCGGGCGCGATGCGGATGAGGTTGAGGCGGTAGTCGAAGGGCGGGGGATAGCCCTCCATGTGGATGGGCGTGTTGAGCTCGATCGCCACCTGCTCGAGGGCGGCTACGAGGTCGAGATAGTCCTCAAGGATCTCCACTGGCGGCAGGAACACGCACAGGCGGCCGTTGCGCGGCTCGACGCAGAGCGCGGTGCGGGTGTCGGCGGTGAAGATCTGGGTGTCGTACTTGGCGAGATATTCGCGCGCCAGCTCCTGCGCCCGCTCGCCGACGCCGTAGGCCTCGGTGCGCGGGGCGATGGAATGGCGCGGCATGCCACCCGGGCCGCCGGGCGTGCCGGCGTCCGTGCCATCAGTGCCCGCGCCGACACCGCCCTGCCCCGTGCTGTAGCGGGCGGAGAAGTCGGCGGCATCCGGCAGCGGCGCGCGCGGCTCGAAGGGGTCGGCCTCGACGATATAGGGATAGCGCGTGGGCGCCAGATAATGCAGCGATTCCAGCGGCAGGCGGTAGCCCATGGGGCTCTCGCCGGGGATCAGGAACAGGAACTGGCGACGGTAGGTCCATTCCTCCGAACGCCACGCCGGGCCGGCCGGCGTCCACACCCGACGCAGCGGCAGCACCGAGCCGGTGGCGGTGCCGAGGCCCTGATTGAAGGTGCGCGCGAGCATGCGCCGCTGCACCTCGTCCGCCATGCGCGGATCGCCGGGGGCGATGTTCTCGGGAAGGTTCTGCTCCTTCCACATGTAATAGATGTTGTCCTCGAACGCCTGCTGGACGAACTCGGTGCCCACGGCGAGCTTCTCGGCCACCGCCTTGCAGAAGCGTTCGGCGTCGGCCGGCGTGACGCCGTAATTGACCTTCTCGTCGGCGATCAGGTCCTCGCGCTGCCAGATGGGCTGGCCGTCCTTGCGCCAGAACAGGTCGAAGGACCACCGCGGCAGCGTCTCGCCGGGATACCACTTGCCCTGGCCGTAATGCAGCACGCCCTCGGTCTCGAAGCGGCGGCGCAGGCGGCGGATGAGGTCGTCGGCGCGCTCGCGCTTGTGCGGGCCGAGCGCCTCGGTGTTCCACTCGGGCGATTGGTAGTCGTCGATGGACACGAAAGTCGGCTCGCCACCCATGGTGAGGCGCACGTCGCCAGCCTTGAGATCCTCGTCCACCTTGTGGCCGAGCTGGTCGAGGGCCGCCCAGGTCTCATCCGAGAAGGGCAGCGTGACGCGCGGCGCCTCGGCGACGCGGACCACCTGCATGTCGAAGCCGAATTCGACCTCGGCCTTCTCGTTCACATAACCGCTGATGGGCGCGGCGGAGCTGTAGTGCGGCGTGGCGGCGAGCGGGATGTGGCCTTCGCCGCACAGCAGGCCCGAGGTGGGATCGAGGCCGATCCAGCCGGCGCCGGGCACGAACACCTCGCACCAGGCGTGCAGGTCGGTGAAGTCCACGTCGGTGCCGGAGGGACCATCGAGGGCCGCCACGTCCGGCTTGAGCTGGATGAGGTAGCCGGAGACGAAGCGGGCGGCGAGGCCGAGGTGGCGCAGCAGCTGCACCAGCAGCCAGCCGGTGTCGCGGCACGAGCCGAGCTTACGCGTCAGGGTCTCGTCGGGCGTCTGCACGCCCGGCTCCATGCGGATCACATAGCCGACTTCGCTCTGCAGGCGCTGGTTGAGATAGACCAGGAAGTCGACGATGCGGGTCTTCTCGCGCGGGACGGAGGCGAGATAGTCGGCGAACAGGGTGCCTTCATCCTCCAGCTCGAGATAGGGCGCGAGCTCTGCCTTCAGCGCCGGCGCATACTCGAACGGGAAGCTCTCGGCATATTCCTCGACGAAGAAGTCGAACGGGTTGATGACGTCGAGCTTGGCGAGGAGGTCCACCTCGACCTTGAACTCCGTGACCCGCTCGGGAAACACGATGCGGGCCAGCCAGTTGCCGAACGGATCCTGCTGCCAGTTGATGAAGTGGTCAGCCGGCGAGATCTTCAGCGAATAGGCGGGAATGTCGGTGCGGCTGTGCGGCGCCGGCCGCAGCCGGATGACCTGCGGTCCCATGGAGACCGGGTGGTCGTAGGTGTAGCTCGTGACGTGATGCAGGCTCGCGAGGATCGACATTTAGGGCACCAGGTCCTGCGGGCGACAGCCCAGGGATAGGATCGACTGTGGGTTCAGCGGTGAGATCGGCAGCGGGTCCGAGAGTCGGTCGGGAAACGGCTCCTGTGTCCGGCCAAGGTTAGACAAGCCGGACAAGGGGCGGAAGCGCGACTTTGCGGCGGCAACCGCCCCGATCGAGGGCAGTTGCCGAAGGAAGAGGCAATGCGCACGCGCCCGGATCAGGCAGATGCGGGTGCCGGGGGCACTCCCGCGTCCGGAGCCGGGGGCGGCTCGGGCGGCGCATGGCCAGCGCTGGACTTCTTCTTGCCCTTGCGGCCTTCCTCGAAGCGCTGGAGCACCGTGTAGAAGGACGGCACGAACAGCACGGCAAGGCAGGTGGAGGCGAGCATGCCCGACACCACCGCGATGCCGATGGACTTGCGCGAGTTGGCGCCGGCGCCCGTGGCGAACACCAGCGGCAGCACGCCGAGGATGAAGGCGAACGAGGTCATGAGGATGGGTCGGAACCGGAGGCGCGAGGCCTCCACCGCCGCATCCATGATCTCCATGCCCTCCGCCCGTTTCTCGCGGGCATACTCGACGATGAGGATCGCGTTCTTGGAGGCGAGCGCGATCAGCAGCACGAGGCCGATCTGGGTGTAGAGGTTGTTCGCCACCCCCAGGCCGAGCAGCGCGCTGACGGTGCCGAGCAGCGCCAGCGGCACCGCGAGGATCACCGACATGGGCTGGATCCAGCTCTCATACTGGCCGGCCAGCACGAAGTAGACCAGCAGGATGGCGAGCCCGAACACGTAGTAGATCTGATTGCCGACCGCCTTCTCCTGATAGGACATGGCAGTCCACTCGAACCCGGTGCCCGGAGGCAGGGTCGAGGCGGCGATCTGCTCCATCAGCGACAGCGCCTGGCCCGACGAGAAGCCGGCGGCGTTGGTGCCGACGATGGTGGACGAGGGATAGAGGTTGTAGAGCGAGATCAGCGGCGGACCCAGCGTCATCTTGATGTCCACCACGGTCCCGAGGGGGATCATGGCGTTCTGGGTCGGCGAGCGGACCTTCAGCTGCATCAGGTCGGCTGGCGTCACGCGGAAGCCCGCGTCGGCCTGGATATAGACCTGGAAGACGTTGCCGAACTTGTTGATCTGGTTGACGTAGGTCGAGCCCAGATAGGCAGAGATGGTGCTGAACACCTGCCCGACGGTGATGCCCAGCGTCTCCGCCTTGATGCGGTTCACCTCGACCTGGATCTGCGGGGCACCCGCGCGGAACGACGAGGACACGTGGGAGAGGGCCGACTGCGCCCGTCCCTTGTCCACCATGGACGCCGTGATCTGCTCCAGCAGTTGGTAGTCGAAATTGCCGTTGCGGATCTGCGGCTGCATGGTGAAGCCGGCGGCGTTGCCGATGCCCTGAATGGCCGGCGGCACGAGGATGACCACCTCCGCCTCCTCGACGCCCGCCACCGCCTTGCCCAGGTTCTCATACATCGAGAGCAGGTCCTGCCCCTTGGTGGCGTAGCGCACGTCCCAGGGGGTCAGGGTGATGTAGGTGACACCCGCATTGGCGAGGGTGGAGGAGTTGTCGAGCACCGAGATGCCGGAGATGGCGAGCACGGTCTGCACGCCCGGCACTTTGCGGATGCGCTCGGAGACATCCGCCATCACCTTCTTGGTGCGGTTGAGATTCGAGGCGTCCGGCAGCTGGACGTGGGCGAGGAAGTAGCCCTGGTCCTCGATGGGCAGGAAGGCCGTGGGAATGCGGGTGAGGCCGTAGCCGGCGACGCTCATGAGCGCGATGGCGATGAGCACCATCAGCTTGGAATGGTGCACCATGCGGCTGATGACGCCGGTGTACCAGTGCTCCGCCTTGCCGTAGATGGCGTTGAAGCCGCGATAGATGAAGTTGCGCTTTTCCGGCGGCACCGGCTGGCGCAACCAGAGCGCGCACTGGGTGGGCTTCAGGGTGGCCGCGTTGATGGCCGAGATGAAGGCGGTCGCCGCGATGACCAGGGCGAACTGCTTGAACATCTGGCCTGACAGGCCGGGAATGAACGAGGCAGGCAGGAACACGGACATCAGCACGAGGGTGATGCCCACCACCGGGCCGAACAGTTCGTCCATGGCCTTCTCGGCCGCTGGCTGTCCCGCCATGCCCTCCTCGATGTGCCGGGCCACGCCTTCCACGATGACGATGGCGTCGTCCACCACGATGCCGATGGCGAGGATGATGGCGAACAGGGTCGAGAGATTGATGGTGAACCCCATGGCATCCATGGCGGCGAAGGCGCCGATGATGGTCACCGGCACGGTCGTGGCGGGCACCAGCGTCGCGCGCCAGTCCTGCAGGAACAGCAGGATGACGACGAGGACGAGGATCGCCGCCTCGAACAGGGTCTTCCACACCTCATCGATGGAGGCGGTCACGAATAGGGTCGTATCGAAGGGGATGGCGTAGTCGAGCCCTTCGGGGAAGTTCTTCTTCAGGTCTTCCATCTTCGCGGCCACGCGCTTGGCCACATCGAGCGCGTTGGCCGCGGGAAGCTGGAAGATGCCGATGCCGGCCGCAGGCTTGTTGTCCTGCATGAAGTCCTTGGAATAGCTCTGCGCGCCGAGTTCGACGCGGCCGATGTCGCGGATGCGCACGATCCGGCCGCCGTCGGAATTGTCCACCTTGACGATGATGTTCTCGTAATCCTTCACGTCGTCGAGACGGCCGGAGACGTTCACCGTGTACTGGAACGAGGCGTTGGATGGCGCCGGCGGCAGGCCCAGCTGTCCGGGCGTGACGATCTGGCTCTGCTTCTGGATGGCGTTCGAGACATCGGTGGGGGTCAGGCCGAACGCCTGCATGCGGTCGGGGTCCATCCACACGCGCATGGCGTAGGTGCCGGCGCCGAACACCGCGACGTTGGCCACGCCGTCCACCCGCTCCAGCTCGTTCTGGATGTTGATGATGGCGTAGTTGTTCAGGAACAGGCCGTCATAGCGCCCGTCCGGCGAGATCAGGGTCACGAACTCGAGGATCGAGGTGCCCTTCTGCAGGATCGTCACGCCCTGCGCCTGCACCGCCGTGGGCAGCGAGGCGAGGGCGATGTTGACGCGGTTCTGCACCAGCACCTGCGCCATGTTCGGATCGGTGCCGATCGCGAAGGACACGACCAGCGTGTAGGTGCCGTCCGACGCCGACCACGACTGCATGTAGATCATGCCCTCGACGCCGTTGACCTGCTGCTCGATGGGCAGGGCCACGGTGTCGATCATCGTCTTGGCGGACGCGCCGGGATAGGAGGTCGTGACCGACACGGTGGGCGGCACGATGTTCGGATATTGCGACACCGGCAGGCGGATCAGCGAGACGAGGCCGATCAGCACGAACACCAGCGCGAGGACGTTCGAGAGGACCGGCCGCTCGATGAAAAAGCGCGAAATCATGGGCGCTGCCTCATGTTCGAGGGCGGGTCAGTTCTTCGGCGTCGCAGGGGTCGCACCCGGCGTCGCCGGAGCATTGGGGGTCGGCGGCACCGAGGGGATCGCGCGGGCCGGCGCGTCCGCCGGTGCGACACCCGCCGGCTTCGGCAGAGGCTTGGTCCCGTCGTCCACCGGCGGGGCGATGGCGACGATCTTGCCCACCTCCACGTCGATCTTGGAGCCGGGCACCGCGCGCTGCATGCCGTTGATGATGACGCGATCCGTCGTCTTCAGCCCGCTGAGCACGGCGCGCAGGCCGTCCGCCTGGAGCTGGCCGAGGGTGATCTGCGTCTGGCCGACCACGTTGTCGGAGCTGACGGTGAGCACGTAGGGGCCGAGCTGGTTGTAGCTGACAGCGGAATCCGGAACGAGGATGGTCGGTGCCGGCTGACCCAGCGGCACGCGCACGCGGGCGAACAGCCCGGGCAGCAGCACGAAGTCGTCGTTCTGGAAGATGCCGCGGACGGTGAGCGTGCCGAGGTTGGGGTCCACCTGCGGCGCGATGTAGTCGATGCGGCCGACGTGGGGATAGCCGGTCTCGGTCTGCAGGCCGATCTCGATGGGAATATCCGGCAGGTCACGGGTCAGGCTGGTCAGGGAGCGCCCCCGCTTGGCCAGTTGCTCCTTGATTCGCAGCACCTCCTGCTCGCTGAGCGTGAACCACACCCAGATGGGGTTGAGCTGGACGATGGTGGCGAGCTTGGTGGGGCCGCTATAGCCGACGAGGGCGCCGACGTCCTGAAGGTGGGCCGTCACGGCGCCGTCGAAGGGCGCGTTGACCTGAGTATAGCCCAGGTTGATCTGGGCGAGCTGCAGCGAGGCCTCGGCATTGGCCACCTGGGCCACGGCGGAATCGCGCTTGGCGCGGGCCTGGTCGAGGGCGGCCTGCGAGGCGAAGTCCTGCTTGGCCAGCTGGTTCTGGCGGTTGAACTCGGCCTCGGCCTGCACTTGCGACGCCTGATTGGCCGCGAGCGTGGCCTTCGCCTGATCGACCTGGGCGATGTAGGTGTCCTGCTCGATGACGAACAGGGTGGTGCCCTTCTTGGCGAAGGCGCCGTCCTTGTAATTGATGTTGGTGAGGAAGCCCTGCACGCGGGCGTTCAGGTCCACCGAATTGATGGCGGCGGTGTTGCCGGTCAGCTCGAGGAACCGCGTGATCGGCTGTTCCAGCACGGTCGCAACCGTCACCTTGGGCGGCGGCGGGGGTACGTAGGTGTTCTTTTCCTCGCACGCGGACAGGAGGAAGGCAGCTCCGAGAGCCACGCTCGCGCAGCCCAGCCGACCCGATACCCGGATACCCCCCACCATACCAACACCCCCACTATCAGACGCGGCGGATACTAAGCAGCGGGTTATTGCGTGTCCATGAAAGGAATTGGCCGTGCGGGCTTTCCATGCAGATTGATGCCGCACCTGTGCAGCGCGGCAACGCTTGGGGAAACCACCGCCGCGCGCGGCGCCGCACGCCCCTCGCATTGACATTGCACCGACCCGTTCATAAGTGTCCGCATGGTGCGCTGCCCGCGGAAGCGGGGCGGTTGCGGCTGCGCGTTCGTTCGCTGCGCCCGCCTGCCCCGCCTTCGGACTTGCTGACGCCCCATTGCGGGTGTCCAACGGCGCGCATCGTTGCCCGGAGGTCCGGCGGTCCGTCTCCGCCCTCCTTCAGACCTGACGGAACGGAATAGAGAAACCCATGTTTGGTGGACTTGCCCGCAAGCTCTTCGGCTCCGCGAACGATCGCCGGGTGAAGGGTTATCGTCCCCGCGTACAGGCCATCAATGCGCTGGAGAAGGAGCTGGAAGCCCTCTCCGACGACCAGCTGCGCGCCCGCACCGAGGATTTCCGACGCCAGCTCGCCGAGGGCAAGGTGACCCTGGACGACCTGCTCGTCCCCGCCTTCGCCACCGTGCGCGAGGGCGCCAAGCGCGCGCTCGGCATGCGCCACTTCGACGTGCAGCTGATCGGCGGCATGGTGCTGCACGAAAGCTCCATCGCCGAGATGAAGACCGGCGAAGGCAAGACGCTGGTGGCCACCCTCCCCGTCTACCTCAACGCGCTGGCCGGCAAGGGCGTGCACGTGGTGACGGTGAACGACTATCTCGCCAAGCGCGACGCCGAGTGGATGGGCAAGCTCTATCGCTTCCTCGGCCTCACCACCGGCATCATCGTGCACGGCCTCGACGACGACGAGCGCCGCGCCGCCTATGCCAGCGATGTCACCTACGCCACCAACAACGAGCTCGGGTTCGACTATCTGCGCGACAACATGAAGTACGAGCGCGCCCACATGGTGCAGCGTCCGCACTTCTACGCCATCGTCGACGAGGTGGACTCCATCCTCATCGACGAGGCGCGCACGCCCCTCATCATCTCCGGCCCGCTCGACGACCGCTCGGACTTCTACAACACCATCGACCAGTACATCCCCCGCCTCTCCAAGGAGGATTACGAGGTGGATGAGAAGCAGCGCACCGTCAGCATGACGGAAGCGGGCATGGAGAAGATGGAGCAGATGCTCACCGAGGCCGGGCTGCTGAAGTCCGAGAGCCTCTACGACATCGAGAACGTCTCGGTGGTCCACCACGTGAACCAGGCGCTGCGCGCGCACTCCCTGTTCCAGCGGGACAAGGACTACATCGTGCGCAACGACGAGGTCGTCATCATCGACGAGTTCACCGGCCGCATGATGCCGGGCCGGCGCTATTCGGAAGGCCTGCACCAGGCGCTGGAGGCCAAGGAGCGCGTCCAGGTCCAGCCGGAGAACCAGACGCTCGCCTCCATCACCTTCCAGAACTATTTCCGCCTCTACGAGAAGCTCGCCGGTATGACCGGCACGGCGGCGACCGAGGCGGCCGAGTTCCAGGACATCTACAAGCTCGAAGTGGTGGAAGTGCCCACCAACGTGCCGGTCTCGCGCATCGACGACGATGACGAGGTGTACCGCTCGGCCGGCGAGAAGTATGCCGCCATCATCGAGCTCATCAAGGAGTGCAGCGCGCGCGGCCAGCCCGTGCTTGTGGGCACCACCTCCATCGAGAAGTCCGAGCTGCTCGCCGAGCTGCTGAAGCAGGGCGGCTTCCACCAGATCGACTTCTCCGATCCCGCCGCCTTCGCCCATGACCGCTCGGGCAAGGCCTTCGCGGTGCTGAACGCGCGCTATCACGAGCA
This sequence comes from Xanthobacter sp. SG618, assembly GCF_012932745.1. NCBI lineage: Bacteria > Pseudomonadati > Pseudomonadota > Alphaproteobacteria > Hyphomicrobiales > Xanthobacteraceae > Xanthobacter > Xanthobacter sp. SG618. The sequence goes on from NZ_JABBHL010000007.1 coordinate 22,002, forward strand.
GGAGGCGTACATCGTCTCCCAGGCCGGCGTGCCGGGCGCGATCACCATCGCCACGAACATGGCCGGCCGAGGCACCGACATCAAGCTGGGCGGCGCCGCCGACATGCGCATCGCTGCCGAGCTGAAGGACATGCCCGAGGGCGAGCAGCGCACCGCCGCCGAGACGCGCATCCGCGCCGAGGTGGAGGAGCTGAAGCAGAAGGCGCTTGCCGCCGGCGGCCTCTTCGTGCTCGGCACCGAGCGTCACGAGAGCCGGCGCATCGACAACCAGCTGCGCGGCCGCTCCGGCCGCCAGGGCGACCCCGGCCATTCCAAGTTCTTCCTGTCGCTGGACGACGACCTGATGCGCATCTTCGGGTCGGACCGGCTCGACGGCATGCTGCAGCGCCTCGGCCTCAAGGAAGGCGAGGCCATCATCCATCCCTGGATCAACAAGGCCCTGGAGAAGGCGCAGCAGAAGGTCGAAGCGCGCAACTACGACATGCGCAAGAACGTCCTCAAGTATGACGACGTGCTCAACGACCAGCGCAAGGTGGTGTTCGAGCAGCGCCTCGAACTGATGAACGACGACGACGTGGCCGAGACCGTGGAGGACATGCGCCACGCCCTCATCACCGAGACCGTCGCCAAGTTCATCCCCGAGAACGCCTATCCCGAGCAGTGGGACGTGGACGGCCTCGACACCGCCATCAAGGAAGTGCTCGGCATCGAGCTGCCGGTGAAGGACTGGGCCAAGGAAGAAGGCATTGCCGGCCCCGAGGTCACCGAGCGCGTCATCCGCCGCGCCGACGAGTGGATGGCCGCCAAGACCGCCCAGTATGGGCCGGACATCATGCGCTATGTGGAGAAGTCCATCCTTCTCCAGACGCTGGATCACCTCTGGCGCGAGCACATTGCCATGCTCGACCACCTGCGCCAGGTGGTGGGCCTGCGCGGCTATGCCCAGCGCGATCCGCTGAACGAGTACAAGTCCGAGGCGTTCAACCTCTTCTCCGCGCTGCTGAACCGCCTGCGCGAGGTCGTCACCGCCCAGCTGATGCGGGTGGAGATCGTCGCCCAGCCGCCCATGGAGGAGGAACTGCCCCCCATGGAGGCGCACCACGCCGATCCCTTCACCGGCGAGGACGAGATGACGTTCGCGGGCGCGGCCCTCGGCTCCCGTCCGGAGCCGCTGCTGTCGGGCGACGTGGCGGTGATCGAGCGCAACCCGAACGACCCCTCCACCTGGGGCAAGGTGGGCCGCAACGAGGCCTGCCCCTGCGGTTCGGGCAAGAAGTACAAGCACTGCCACGGCCGCTTCGCCTGAGGCGGTGCTTCCCGGCGCGGTCATCCCGCGCCGGGCCTTGGGGCTTCGGGATCAACCCCGCCGGTGGCCGATAGCCCGGTCGACACCGACGAAGATCAGCGCGGTGGTGAAGAACACGACCGCCAGCACCACGGCATTCTGGGCCATCTTCTCCGCGCCGAGCTTAGCCGGATCGAGGAACCAGTAGGCGTACCAACCGTCCGCCTCGCCCCGCGCCAGCGCATAGACGAGATAGGCCAGCGGCGGCGCCATGGCCCACACCGTATCGGTCAGCCGCAGCCGCCCATGCGGCCCCACCAGCCAGACGATCAGGAACAGCACTGGCACCGCCTGATGCAGCAGGCGGTCGGCGACCAGTTGCGCGCCCTGCGGGCTCCACACGTTGCGCAGCAGCAGGGCATAGATGATGCCCACCAGCACGATGGAGACCACCGCCGTCAGCCGCGCCCGCGCCCCGGTGAGCGCGTGCAGCCCGCCCAGCGCGATCTCGGTGGCGACGATGGCGACGCCGAGATTGGTGAGAACGGTGAAAAAGCCGAGGAAGCGCCACAGCGCCGGGCCGAAGCCCTGACCGGCGGCCGCCATCTTCTGGACCAAGATGACCAGCTGGAGGATCAGCGCCGCCCAGCCGACGACAGCGGTGAGGGCGGCCATCCGCCGGCACCAGACACCATGCCCCATTCCCCGCCTCCCCCAGCCGCTCCCCCCAGGGGCGGGCGAAAAGCGTAGGCTGAACGCTCCACGCTCGGCAAGGCCGCTTCGGGATGAGACACGCGTCGGGGGAGATCAGCCGCCGGTCTGGACGATCCGCAGATATTGCCCGGCGGCATCGGCCGGCACGGCGCCGCGCTGGGCGAGATGGTGCAGGCCGTTGAGGGCGAGATCGAACGAGCGGTAACAATAGTGCGCGATCAGCACGAGGTGCTTCAGCTGTTCGGTGGTCATGGCTTCGGGCTGGAGGAAGTTGCGCACATAGACCGCATCGCCCTCCACCAGCTGGTTCAGGGTGGCGTAGATGTCGGGTCCGCGCATGGGCAGGATCATTCGACGGCTGGTGGACGCCATCATGTGCGGGATGAAGCCCCTTGACCGCAGCGCAAGGTCCATCTCCCCATAGGTCGCCTGCCCCTTGTAGAGCGGCACGAACGAGACTTCGAGCTGAATGCACACCGCCTCGGACAAGGTATCGCCGGCGCCATCCAGCACCGCGCGCTCGCCGCCCTGGAGGTCCATCTTCAGCATCTCGATGCCATCGATCTCCGGCACGGCCGAGAGAGCAACCGTGTCGATCTGCCGGCGCTCCAGCACCCGCCCCCACTCGGCGAGGCCGGGGAAATGGGAGAGGACGTGCGGATCGGGCTCCAGCAGGCTCGTCATGCCCGAAGCGGCGCAGACGTGGAGCGTCCGGTTCTGTCCGTCGGCGATCGCGTGGGGCAGATAGGTCTCGAGCTCGCTCTTTGCCGCGTTCAGCCGGGCCAACGCCTCCGGCTGGGGCTCGAAGCCGACCACCCGGCACAGGCGCCGGGCGAGGAGCGGCTTGTAGGGCGGATCCCCGTCGATGGGATTGGCGCCAATATCGACCACCCGGGTGAGGTGATCCGTGCGGAGCAGGAGCGCGAGTGGGGACGGCGCGACGTCAGACACTCGGCTCACTCCAATGTCACCGCGAGAAAGTGGTGGTATTCACGGCCGGTGACGATCCGTTGAGCGTGCCGGTGGCGCTGGCCGCGGCGGGCTTTGCCGCAGCAGTGACAACGGGCTGGGGCTTGGCCGGGGCGCCGGGGGCCGTCGCAGACGGAGCCGCCGCTGCGCCGGTACTGCCGGTGGTGGCCGGGGCGCCGTCGCCGTCGTCGGCGCGCATCAGGGCATCCGCCTGGAGCTTGGCCGGCGTCTCCTTCGGCGGGTTCACATATTCAGGCAGGCGGCCGGGCGCCTCGGTGTAGGAGAGCTGGCCGGTCTCGCGCTCCTTGAGCTTGGCGAGGAACACCGGATGCATGCCGCCATCGGCGCCGGTCTTCACCGGGGCCACGGGAGAGGTGGTGGCGAGCGCCGCCATCTGCGCGTCGTCCGAACGCTGCTTGGCGGACACCGCCGAAGCGATCTGCTCCGGCACCTGATAGGGCGGGCAGGCCTGGCTGGCCTCGAAGGAGCGCCCCGGCGCGGGCGTGGCGTCGAACACGTAGGTGCGGTTGCAGACCGACACCTTCGGCTCCTGCTTCGTCACCTCGAAGTGGTCGGAGCCCTGTTTCAGGTTCCGCCAGAAGGCCATGTTGGGGTTGTTGCGGTAGCGGGCGAGGTTCTTGGCCGTCATCCGGAAGGGATAGGCCTGCACCTGGAAGGCGCGCTGGCCACCGGCGAAGCTCTCACGGGCGAGGGAGAAGATCTCCGAAATCTGGTCGTCGGTCATGGCGTAGCAGCCCGAGGACGAGCAGTCGCCGTGCACCATCAGGAAGTCGCCGGTGCGGCCATACGCCTTGTCATAGGCGTTGGGGAAGCCGAGGTTGAACGCCAGATAATAGCTGGAGTTCGGGTTCATCTGGCCGGGCGTGATGGTGTAGAAGCCCTCCGGCGCCTGCCGGTCGCCGGTGCCCACCTTGGGACCCAGTTCGCCGGACCAGCGGCAGATGGGATAGGTCTTCAGAAGCGCGTAGCGGCCTTCCGACGTGACCTTCCAAACCTCCAGCTCCGATTCCTGCTTGTAGATGCGCACCAGGATGGGGGTCGACGGCGCCATGTCCTTCTTGGCCAGCAGCGACACCATCTCCGGCGTCAGCGGCTTGTTGGCCTTGCGCGCGACCTCAGAATCGGTGGCGTTGCAGCCCGCGAGGGCGAGGGCCGCGCAGGCGGCGAGGCCGGCCATGCGCAAGCGCGAAGAGAGGGTCGTCATCGGACGGCTCGTGGCTAAGCGGCTCAACGCGAAACTCCCGGGTCCGGACCGGCCAATCAGGCCGAGAAGGCTAACCGGTCCCCCTTGACGCGACGTTACGAACGTCGCCCCGGCTCGATGGAGAAAATAAGGCAAATGCGGCCAAGATGGGGAGGCACCGGCGCCGATCCCCCATGCCGCAGCGCCATGGTTAAGGATTCCTTACCGCTGTGGCCGCGAAACCGCGCCTCTCACAGGGAGCGGCCGATGGCGAGGAACTTGTCGCGGCGGGCCTTGCGGACCTGGGGGCCGTCGAGCCCGGCGAGGGAGGACAGCGCATCGGCGATGGCGTCGCCCGCCGCCGCGATGGCCGCATCCGGGTCGCGGTGGGCGCCACCGGCGGGCTCCTTCACGATGCCGTCGATGACGCCGAACCTCAGCAGGTCCTGCGCGGTGATCTTCATGTTGGTGGCCGCGTCCTGCGCCTTGGCGGTGTCGCGCCACAGGATGGAGGCCGCGCCTTCCGGCGAGATCACGCTGTAGATGGCGTGCTCCATCATCAGCACCTTGTTGGCGGTGGCGATGGCAATGGCGCCGCCGGAGCCGCCCTCGCCGATGATGAGGGCCACGTTGGGCGCGGAGAGCGCGAGGCAGGCGTCGGTGGAGCGGGCGATGGCCTCGGCCTGTCCGCGCTCCTCGGCGCCGATGCCGGGATAGGCGCCGGCGGTATCCACCAGCGAGATCATGGGCACGCCGAAGCGGTCGGCCAGTTCCATGATGCGGGCGGCCTTGCGATACCCCTCGGGGCGGGCCATGCCGAAATTGTGCCGGATGCGGGTCTCGGTGGAGGAGCCCTTCTCGTGGCCGAGCACGCACACCGCCTCGCCGCGGAAGCGGGCGAAGCCGCCGATGATCGCCTCGTCCTCGCCGAACTTGCGGTCGCCGGCGAGCGGGGTGAAATCCTCGAACAGGCCGCGGGCGAAGTCGGCGAAATGCGGCCGCTGCGGATGGCGGGCCACCAGCGTCTTCTGCCAGGGCGTCAGATTCGCATAGAGCGCGACAAGGGCGTCGCGTGCCTTGCCTTCGAGCTTCACCACCTCGTCGGTGATGGCCACGCCGTCGCCGGAAGAGGAGAGCGCACGCAGCTCTTCCACCTTGGCCTCAAGTTCGGCAACCGGCTTCTCGAAGTCCAGATAGCTGCGCATGAGGGTCCGTGAGGTTTGAGGAGGTCGGCGCCCCCTAAAGCGGCGGGAAGCTGCCTTTGCCGCGCGGGCAAGTCAAGGTCGCCAGATCAAGTCGGCGCGCGGCGCGAACAAAAGGCCCGTCGCGCGACCCTGCCGTAAAGGCAAGGCGACGCTGCAACGGAACCGAGCGGGGAGCGTTGTCCCCAAATCATGGTGACATCATGGAGGCTGTCATGAAACCGCAAGACGCGACGCCGCAGAAGGCCAAAGAAGGCCCCCCGCCCGCCGATACGGCCGAGGAGCGTCATCTGGAGGCGCAGCGCCAGAAGCCGGCCGCCGGCCCGCATGCCAAGCCGCAATTGACCGATCCCGAGAAGACGCCGGGGGCCGGTGCCCTGCCCGATCCCGACAAGCCGCAGGACCCGGACGCGACCGGCTGACGCAGCCGGCCGGCGACGGGGGCCGGCGGCCGGCCTTGTTCCGGGGGGGCTGCTGGGGCTATTGCTGGCACGCTACTTCCCGGGGACCCTTCCGACGATGCGCGCGCTGCTCGACGTTATCCTTGTCGTTCTCCAGCTCTATGTCTGGATCCTCATTGCCGCGGCCGTGCTGTCCTGGCTGGTCGCATTCAACGTCGTCAATCCGTACAACTCGTTCGTGCGGAACGTGGGCGAGTTCCTGTTCCGGGTGACGGAGCCGCTGCTGGCGCCCATCCGTAACCTGCTGCCCAATCTGGGCGGCATCGACCTGTCACCGATGGTGCTGATCCTCCTCATTTTCTTCCTGCAGCAGGTCATCGCCTACTACATCTACCCCTACGTGTTCTGAGCCGGGCGCCGTGGCGGCCGACGCATGCTTCGTGCGCGTCCTGCCGGACGGCGTGGAGGTGACGGTGCGGGCGACGCCGCGCGGCGGGCGCGATGCCGTGGACGGTGTCGCGGCCCTGTCGGATGGGCGGGAGGTGCTGAAGGTGCGCGTGCGGGTGGCACCGGAGGATGGCGCCGCCACCGCGGCCGTCGCCAAGGTGGTGGCCGGGGCGGCGGGCGTCGCCGCCTCGCAGGTGCGGCTCACCTCGGGCGCGACGGCGCGGGTGAAGACCTTCCGCATTGCCGGCGATGGCCCGGCCCTCGCGGCGAAGCTTGCCGCCGCCGCGGGGAAATGAGCCTCAGGCGGGCTTCACGAAATCCTCGCGCATGGGCGTGAACACGTCCACCAGCACGCCGGGCTCGATGCACACCGCGCCGTGGTGCACGCCCGAGGGCACATAGAAACTGTCCCCCGCCTTCAGCCGCTCGGTGCGCCCGCCGATGGTCAGCTCGAACACGCCGCTCTCCACGCTGGTGATCTGCGTGTGCGGATGGCTGTGCGGCACACCCATCTGCCCCGGCGCGCGGGCGATGACGCGGACCAGCATGATCTCGTCGTTGAAGGTGAGAATCTGCCGGCTCACCACCTCGTCCAGCACCTCCACCGGTGTGGTCTCGGCGAAGGCGAAGACGTTGCCTTTTTCAGTCATGTCCTGGTCCTTTCAGCGCGCCAGCCAGCCTCCGTCCACCGGCAGCACGATGCCATGCACATAATCCGCCGCGCGCGACGACAGGAACACCGCCGCGCCGCCAATGTCGGACGGGTCGCCCCAGCGGCCGGCCGGGATGCGGCCGAGGATGGCGGCGTTGCGGTCAGCATCCGCGCGCAGGGCCTCGGTGTTGTTGGTGACGAAATAGCCGGGGGCGATGGCATTCACGTTGATGCCCTTCGCCGCCCATTCGCAGGCGAGCAGCCGGGTGAGGCCGGCCAGCCCGCTCTTGCTCGCCGTGTATGAGGGAATGCGGATGCCGCCCTGGAAGGAGAGCAGCGAAGCGATGTTGACGACCTTGCCGCCCTTCCCGTCCGCCAGCATGCGCCGCGCGAAGGCCTGGGTGAGGAAGAAGGTGGACTTGAGGTTCACGTCCATCACCTCGTCCCAGTCCTTCTCGGTGAAGTCGAGGGCGTCGGCGCGGCGGATGATGCCGGCATTGTTGACGAGGATATCGATGCGCCCGCCGATCTCCGCCTCGCCGACGATGCGGTCGATGGGCTGGAGCGTGCCGAGGTCGGCGGCGATGGCGGTGAAGCGGCCGCCAGCGGCCGTCACCAATGCGGCCGTCTCGTCCATGGCGGAGCGGCCGACGCCCACCACGCCCGCGCCGGCGGCGGCGAGCGCGATGCAGATGGCCTGGCCGAGGCCGGTATTGGCGCCGGTGACGACGGCCCTGCGGCCGGACAGATCAAACGGATTCACGACACTCACTTCAGTTGGTCCATGGCAACCATGTCCATGTCCGTATAGTCGATATTGTCGCCGCCCATGCCCCAGATGAAGGTGTAGGCGCGCGTGCCGCAGCCGGAATGGATGGACCAGGGCGGCGAGATCACCGCCTGCCCGTCCGCCACCACGATATGGCACGTCTCGGTCGGCTGGCCCATCAGGTGGATGACGCGGGCGTCCGCCATGAGGTCGAAATAGAGATAGACCTCCGAGCGCCGGTCATGGACGTGGCAGGGCATGGTGTTCCAGACGTTGCCCTCGTCCAGCTGGGTCATGCCCATCACCAGCTGGCAGGAGGTCACCACATCCGGGTGGATCATCTGGTAGATGGTGCGCCGGTTGGCGGTGGCGGCCTCGCCCAGCAGCATCTTCTTGGCTTGCGCGATCCGCACCACCTTGGTCTCGTGGCGCGCGTGGGCCGGGGTGGAGAGCAGATAGAAGCGGGCCGGCACATCGGCGCTGTCCGAGGTGAACAGCACCTCCTTCGTGCCCATGGGCACATAGATGGCGTCGCGGTGCCCCAGAGCATGGACAACGCCGTCCACGCTCACCTTGCCGGCGCCGCCGATGTTGAAGACGCCCAGTTCCCGCCGGTCGAGGAAGTTCGGCGAGCCGATGGTCGCCTTGTCGCTCTCCAGCGCCAGCGGCACCGTGATGGGCGTGGCCCCGCCGATGACGAAGCGTTCCACATGGCTGTAGGTGAGCAGCACCATGCCCGGCTCGAACAGGCGTTCCACCAGATAGTTGCGCCGGAGCGCCTCGGTGTCGAAGCCGCGTGCGGCCTCCTGGTGGTGCACGTGGCGCACGTCGATCATCATGGGGCAGTCTCGGGGCAGGAGAGCAGGGACGAGCAGAACGGGGACTAGCGGAACGCGGCCGGCAGCCAGAGCGACACCGCCGGCACATAGGTGACGATCATCAGCACCGCGATGGAGGCGCCGAAGAAGGGCCAGATGGTCTTCATGGCCTCGCCGATGGTGATCTTGCCAACGGCGCAGCCCACGAACAGCACCGAGCCCACGGGCGGCGTGTTCAGCCCGATGCCGGCGTTGAGGATCAGGATCACCCCGAAATGCACGGGATCGATGCCGAAGGCCTTCACCAGCGGCAGGAAGATGGGCGTGCAGATGATGATCATCGGCGCCATGTCCATGAAGGTGCCGAGGATGAGCAGGATGATGTTGATGAGCAGCAGGATGACGTAGGGGTTCGAGGAGATGGCCTGCATCATCTCGATGGTGGCCTTGGGCACCTGCAGGAAGGCCATGAGCCAGCCGAAGGACGCCGCCGTGCCGATGACGAGCAGCACCATGGCCGTGGTGCGCACCGCGCCCAGCGTCGCCTCCACGAAGTCCGCCCAGTGCATCTCGCGATAGACGAGGGTCGTCACCAGCAGGGCGTAGATGACGGCGATGCAGGAGCTTTCCGTCGCCGTGAAGATGCCCGAGCGCACGCCGCCGAAGATGATGCCGATGAGCATGATGCCGGGGATGGCCGCCACCACCGAGCGCAGCACCGCATGCCAGCCGGGAAAGGTGCCGGCGGGGTAGCCGCGGTTGCGCGCCACCACATAGGCCGTGATCATCATCGCCGCGGCGAGCAGCAGGCCGGGCATGATGCCGGCGGTGAACAGGTCGGCGATGGAGATCGTGCCCCCCGCCGACAGGGAATAGATGATCATGTTGTGCGACGGCGGGATCATCAGCGCGATGATGGCCGAGTTCACCGTCACGTTGACCGCATAGTCCTTGGCATAGCCGTGGCGGGCCATCTGGGGGATCATGATGCCGCCGATGGCCGAGGCATCCGCCACCGCCGAGCCGGATATGCCGCCGAACAGGGTGGAGGCCACCACGTTCACTTGGCCCAAGCCACCGCGCAGATGCCCGACGAGGCTCGCCGCCATGCCGATGAGCCGGTCGGCGATGCCGCCGCGCATCATCAAGTCGCCGGCGAAGATGAAGAAGGGGATGGCCAGCATGGAGAAGGCGTTCATGCCGGAATTCAGCTGCTGGAACACCACCACCGGCGGCAGATCGAGATAGAGGACGGTCGCGAGCGAGGCGAGGCCGAGGCAGAAGGCCACCGGCGTGCCGACGAGCAGGAGCAGCGAGAAGACGCCGAAGAGGATGGTGATGGCCATGGGTCTGTTCCGGCGTCATTCCACGGTGTGGACATGGGCGAGCGGCACCTCGGGCACCCGCCCCTCGGTGAGGTCGGTGAGGAGCCGCTCGAACGAAAACAGGCAGATGAGCGCGCCGCCGCCCACCAGCGGCAGGTAGTCGACGCCTTGGGGCAGGTCCACGCCCGCCATCTTGGCGCTCCAGGTGCCCATGGCGAGATCCCAGCCATACCAAGCCATGGCACCGCCGAAGCCCATCACCAGCACATGGGTGGCGATCTCCATGGCGCGGCGCACCGGCGGCGAGGCGAAATGCAGACCGATCTCGAAGCCGAGATGCATGTTCTCGCGCACGCCCACCGCGGCGCCCAGCAGGATGAACCAGCTCATGAGCAGCAGCGACAGCGGCTCGGTCCAGCTCGGCGAGGCGTTCAGCACGTAGCGGCCGATCACCTGCCAGAACACCGCCGCCGTCATGGCGACGAGGCCGGCGCCGGAGATCCACAGCGCCGTTCCCGAGAGCAGGCGGACCACCCGCCTCAAGGCGAGCAGCGGCAAGGGCCCCTCGGCCTTTCCGGCCCGGCTGGAACGATGGCTGGACTGACTGCTCATGCCGCTGCGTCTCCCCGGACAGCGACCGGGCCGCTGAAGGCCCGGCCGGTGCCGCGCCTTCAGTTCACCGCCCGGATGCGGGCGACGAGGTCCTTCATCTTGTCGGTGGTGACGAACTTGTCGTAGACCGGTTTCATCGCGTCGATGAAAGGCTTTTTGTCCACCTCGTTGATGATGGCGCCGCCCTTGACCACGCGATCCTTGGCCTCCGCATCGCGCTTGGCCCACAGTTCGCGCATCTTCTTGGTGGCCTCGAGCCCGGCCTCCTTGAACATCTTCTGGTCGTCGGGGCTCAATTTGTCGAAGGCGCGCTTCGACATCACGAACACCTCCGGCGCCAGCGAATGCTCGGTGAGCGAATAATACTTCGCCACCTCGTAGTGCTTCACGGAATCGTAGGAGGGATAGTTGTTCTCGGCACCATCCACGAGGCCGGTCTGCAATGCGGAGTAGAGTTCGCCGAAGGGCATGGGCGTCGCATTGGCGCCGAGCGCGTTGATCATGCCGATGAAGAGATCCGACTGCTGCACACGGATCTTCATGCCCTTCATGTCGTCGAGCGTCTTGATGGGCTTCTTGGAATTGTACATGGAGCGGGCGCCGGAATCGAAGAAGCCCAGCACCACGAGGCCGTGGGGCTCGAAGGCCTTGGCGATTTCCGCGCCGATCGGCCCGTCCACCACCTTGTACATGTGGTCGGTGGAGCGGAAGAGGAACGGCATGCCAAGCACCGCCGTCTCGGGGATCAAATTGTTGAACGGCGCAGTGTTGACGCGGTTGAGATCGATGACGCCGAAGCGGGTCTGCTCGATGGTGTCCTTCTCGCCGCCGAGCTGGCCGGAGGAGAAGACCTGCACCTTGTACTTGCCGTTCGACTTTTTCTCGATGATCTCGCCGAAATACTTGACGGAGTCGACGGTGGGGTAGCCATCCGGGTGGATGTCGGCGGACCGCAGCGTGGTCTGGGCCATCGCCGGCAGCGCCGATAGCGCAAGGCCGGAGAGCGCCAGCCCCGATAGCGCAAGGCCCGATAGCGTAAGGGCAACGGCGCGGGAGGTCAGTCGGCGTCGTGTCAGCATGGGCGTTCTCCCTGAGTGTCCAGCGGATTTTTCCGCTTATTGCGGCCTTTGCGGCCGTCCACTTCCAACGCGCACGGCGATCACATCACCGCGCCGATCTGCCAGGGCACGAACTCGGCATCGCCATAGCCGAGCTCCTCGGACTTGGTGTGGGCGCCCGAGGCGACAGCCAGCACCTTGTCGAAGATCTCGCGACCCTTTTCTTCCAGCGACACGCCGTCGAGCACGTCGCCGCAATTGATGTCCATGTCCTCTTCCATCCGGCGATAGATGTCGGAATTGGTGGCGAGCTTGATGGACGGGGTGGGCTTGGCACCGAAGGCGGAACCGCGCCCGGTGGTGAAGCAGATGACGTTCGCCCCACCCGCCACCTGCCCGGTGGCGGCCACCGGATCGTAGCCGGGGGTATCCATGAAGACGAAGCCGGCGTCCGTCACCGGCTCGGCATATTCATAGACCGCGCGCAGGGTGGAGGAGCCGCCCTTGGCGGCGGCGCCCAGCGACTTTTCCAGGATGGTGGTGAGCCCGCCCGCCTTGTTGCCGGGCGAGGGATTATTGTTCATCTCCCCCGCATTGCGGGCGGTGTAGTCTTCCCACCACTTGATGCGGGCGACCAGCTTCTCCCCCACCTCGCGGGTCGCGGCACGGCGGGTGAGGAGATGCTCGGCGCCGTAGATTTCCGGCGTCTCGGAGAGAATGGAGGTGCCGCCCTGCGCCACCAGCAGGTCGGACGCGACGCCGAGCGCGGGGTTCGCCGTGAGGGCCGAATAGCCGTCCGAGCCGCCGCATTGCAGGGCCAGCACGATCTCCGACGCCGGCCGCGCCTCCCGCCGTGCGGCGGCGGCGCGGGGCGCCATCTCCTTCAGCGTGCCGAGGATTTGCTCCACCGTGCGGCGCGTGCCGCCCTCGTCCTGAATGGTGAGGGTGCGGAAGCCGTCCGCCTCCTCCACCCCGTATTCCTGCTTGAAGCGGGCGATCTGGAACATCTCGCAGCCGAGCCCCACCATCACCACCGCGGCGAAGTTGGGGTGGGTGGCATAGCCCCAGAGCGTGCGCGAGAGCACGTCATAGCCCTCGCCCTTGGAGGCCATGCCGCAGCCGGTGCCGTGGATGATCGGCACGATGCCGTCGATGCCCGGAAACTCGCTGAGAATGCCGGAGCGCTCGGCCGCCTGCGCCGCGAACCGCGCCACCGAGGCCGAGCAGTTCACGCTGGTGAGGATGCCGAGATAGTTGCGCGTGCCGGTGCGCCCGTTGGACCGGCGAAAGCCCATGAAGTGGGCGCGCTCGGCCTCCGGCACCAGCGCATCGTCGCGGGCATCGGCGGCGAAGGCGTAGTCGCGGGCGAAATCATGCAGCACCACATTGTGAGTGTGGATGTGGGCGCCGGGGGCGATGTCCTCGCTGGCGAAGCCGATGATCTGGCCGAACTTCACCAGGGGCACGCCGGCGGGAATGGGCTCGATGGCCACCTTGTGGCCGCGCGGAATGCGCTGGATGGCGACGACGCCCGCGACCGAGGCGCCGGACGCGACCTCGTCCAGCGCCACCGCCAGATTGTCCTTCGCAGAAAGCCGAAGGGTGCGCGGCACGATGCCCGCCTCCATCCCCATGAGCACGTCTCCCCGACCCTTAACCTCGGCCCCGCCGGGCCCGCGCCTTCGTTGACGCTCTTGATATGCTAATATATTAGTACGGAAGACGCCGCAAGAGCGGGCAGGCTGCCGGGGGAGGCTGGAACGGTGGTGGTGACGGGGGCGGATCTCAGGCGCAGGCCGGCGCTTCGCAGCGAGAATGTCCGTGCGGTGCCGGCCTCATCGCGCATCCACGCCGCCCTGCGCGACGACATCGTGGCCATGACCCTTCCGCCCGGCGCGCCGCTCCAGGAAAAGCAGATCGCGCTCGCCTACGGCGTCAGCCGCACGCCGGTGCGCGAGGCCATCCTGAAGCTCGCCGACGAGCGGCTGGTGGACATCTTTCCCCAGTACGGCACCTTCGTCTCGCGCATCTCCGTGCCGGAGGTGCGCGACGCCATGATCATCCGCAACGCGCTGGAGCGCACCAGCGTGCGCGAGGCCGCCGCCCATGTGGCGTCGCTGCCGGAGAAGGCGCGGCGGCAGGTGATGGCGCCGCTCGTCGCCACCTTGCGCCAGCAGCGCGCCGCCCACCGCGCCGGGGCGCTGGCGGAGTTCCACGCCGCCGACGAGGCCTTCCACCAGATCATCGCAGAACTCGCCGGACACCCCAACATCTGGCGGGTCATCCGGCAGGAGAAGGCGCATGTAGACCGCTGCCGCCTGCTCACCCTTCCCTCCCCCCAGCGCCGCGCCAGCGTCATCGCCGAGCACCAGACCGTGGCCGACGCCATCGGCGAGGGCGATGCGGACGGGGCGGAGAAGGCCATGGCGGCCCATCTCGGCCGGGTCATCCCCAGCGTCGAGGATCTGGGCGCCGCCCATCCCGATTATTTCGAGGCGGAAGGCGTGCCCGCCGATGCCGTGAGCGCGAGGTGAGTTCCGTGTCCAGCCTCATCCATCCCGATCGCCTCCTGCCCGCCGATCCGTCCGTGCGCGCGGTGGCGCGCCGGCTTTATGCGGAGGTGGAGGCGCTGCCCATCGTCTCGCCCCACGGCCACACCGACCCGCGCTGGTACGCCTTCAACGAGAATTTCCCCGATCCCGCGCGGCTTTTCGTGGTGCCGGACCATTATGTGTTCCGCATGCTCTACAGCCAGGGCATCCCGCTGGAAAAGCTCGGCGTTCCCCGCGCGGATGGCGGCGCCACGGAGCAGGACGGGCGGGCCATCTGGCGGCTGTTCGCGGCCAACTATCACCTGTTTCGCGGCACCCCCACGCGGGCGTGGCTGGACCATGCCTTCGCCACTCTCTTCGGGCTCGAGGAGCGGCTCAGCGAGAGGAACGCGGATGCCGCCTATGATCTCATCGCCGAGAAGCTGCAGCAGGAGGCGTTCAAGCCCCGCGCTTTGTTCGAGCGCTTCAACATCGAGGTGATCGCCACCACCGAGAGCCCGCTGGACGACCTTGCCGCCCATGCGGAAATCCGCGCCAGCGGCTGGGGCGGGCGCGTGGTGACGGCCTATCGGCCCGACCCGGTGGTGGACCCGGACTTCGAGGGCTTCACCGCCAATCTCGCACGCTTCGGCGAGATCACCGGCGAGGACACCTTCTCCTGGTCCGGCTATCTCGCCGCCCACCGCAAGCGGCGCGCCTTCTTCAAGACGTTCGGCGCCACCTCCACCGACCACGGCCACCCCACCGCCGCGACATTCGACCTTCCCCCGCACGAGGCCGAGGCGCTGTTCCGCCGGGTCACCGGCAACGCGCCCGTGAGCGCGCAGGACGCCGAGCTGTTCCGGGGCCAGATGCTCACGGAGATGGCGGGCATGAGCCTGGAGGACGGGCTCGTGATGCAGATCCATCCCGGCGCGGTGCGCAACCATAACGGCCAGATCTTCGCCCGCTTCGGCCGGGACAAGGGGGCCGACATCCCCTCCCCCACCGAATATGTGCGCGCGCTGAAGCCGCTGCTGGACCGCTTCGGCAACGAAGCCGGCCTCACCCTCATCCTCTTCACGCTGGATGAGACGAGCTATGCCCGCGAGCTGGCGCCGCTGGCAGGTCACTATCCGGCGCTCCGGCTCGGCCCGGCCTGGTGGTTTCACGACAGCCCGGAGGGCATGAAGCGCTTCCGCGCCATGACCACGGAGACCGCCGGCTTCTACAACACCGTGGGCTTCAACGACGACACCCGCGCCTTCCCCTCCATCCCCGCTCGCCACGACGTGGCGCGGCGCATCGATTGCGGCTTCCTCGCCGAACTCGTCTGCGAGCACCGGCTGGACGAGGACGAGGCGGTGGAGGTGGCGCGCGATCTCGCCTACGGGCTCGCCAAGAAGGCCTACAAGCTTTGAGCCCGCGGCTCTCGCTTTCGACCCTCGCCGACCTGCCCGCCGCCGTCGCCCGTCCGGCCTATGACATCGCGGCGGCCGAGGTGGGGGTGGTGCATCTGGGCGTGGGCGCCTTCCACCGCGCCCATCAGGCGGCCTATCTCGATGCCATCCTCTCGCGCGGGCACAAAGGCTGGGCCATCTGCGGCGCCAGCCTGCGCTCGCCCGACACTTCCGACGCGCTCGATCCGCAGGATGGGCTCTACACCCTCGCCGAACGCTCGGGCGCGGGGGACAAGCTGCACGTCATCGGATCGCTCCGCCGGCTGCTGGTGGCGCCGCGCGATCCCGAGGGTTTGCTGGCGGCCATGTGCGATCCGCGCGTGCGCATCGTCACCCTCACCGTCACCGAGAAGGGCTATTGCCACGATCCCGCCTCGGGCACGCTGGACGAGGCGCACCCGGACATCCGCGCCGATCTCGCCAGCCCGCAGCGCCCGGTGAGCGCGCCCGGCTATCTGGTGGAGGCCCTCGCCCGCCGCCGCGCCGCCGGCGTCGCGCCCTTCACCGTGCTCACCTGCGACAACCTCCCCGCCAACGGCAAGACCGTAGCGCGGGTGACCGCCCGCCTCGCGGCCCTGCGCGACGACGATCTCGGCCGCTTCGTCGCCGGCGAGGTCGCCTTCCCCTCCACCATGGTGGACCGCATTGTGCCTGCCACCACCGACGACGACCGCGCGCTCGTCGCCGCCGGGCTCGGGCTTCAGGACGCATGGCCGGTGATGGCCGAGCCCTTCACGCAATGGGTGGTGGAAGACCGCTTCGCTCTCGGCCGGCCGCCTCTGGAGGAGGTGGGTGTGGAGCTGGTGTCGGACGTGGAGCCGTTCGAGCACATGAAGCTGCGCCTTCTCAACGGCGCGCACTCCACCCTCGCCTATCTCGGCTATCTCGCGGGCCATGCCACCATCGCCGACACCATGGCGGTGCCCGCTTTCGCACGGCTCGTCGCGCGTCTCCAGGACGAAGAGGTGACGCCGACCCTGCATCTGCCCGCGGGCGTGGATGTTGCCGCCTACAAACGGGCGCTGCGCGAGCGATTTGCCAATCCGGCGCTCAGGCATCGCACATGGCAGATCGCCATGGATGGCTCGCAGAAGCTGCCCCAGCGCCTCGTCGCCACCGCCCGCGACCGGCTCGCCGCCGGCGCGCCCATTCCGCTCCTCGCCCTCGGCGTCGCCGGATGGATGCGCTACGTGACCGGGCGCGATGAACAGGGCAATGCCATCGACGTGCGCGATCCCCTCGCCGCCCGCCTGAAGGCGCTGGCGGACGAGGCCGGTCCCGATGCCTCTCGCCTCGCGCCGGCGCTTCTCTCGGTGCGGGAGGTGTTCGCCGACCTCGGCGCCGACCCGCGCTTCGCCGGCCCGGTGCGCGACGCCCTCGCCCGCCTCATGGCGCGCGGGGCTGCGGCGACGGTGGAGGAGATGGCGGGCGGGTGAGTGAGTCCCAGCCCGCGCGGCGCCTGAGCGAGCCCTCTCGGCGCCGGTCAGAAACCGGTGCCGATGGCATACAGGCGCCCGCGCCGCTCAGTGCTTGTTGTTGGAGAGACTGTCCGACCAGGCGAGGACGAGGCTCGATCCCACGAACACCACGTGGATGATGACCAGCCACATGAGTGTGTTCTCGCTCATGGTCCCCTTGTCGAGATTCATGAACGCCTTGAGCAGCTGGATGGCCGAGATGGCGACGATGGAGGCCAGCAGCTTCTGCTTGAGGCCGGTAAAGTCCACCCGCGTCATCCAGTCCGGCCAGTCGGGATGGCCGTTCGGATCGATCTTGGAGACGAAGTTCTCGTAGCCGGAGAAGATGACGATCACCACGAGGTTGCAGGTGAGCGTCAGGTCCACGAGGGCCAGGATGCCGAGGATGATGTCGCTCTCGGTGGCCGCGACCGCGTGCAGCACGAAGTGCAGCAGCTCGTGGCCGAACTTGAACAGCAGCACCAGCATGCCCACGACGAGGCCGACATAGAAGGGCGCGAGAATCCAGCGGCTGCGGAACAAAATCCCTTCGATCACCCGCTCGATCATCCCCTACCCCCGCTTCCCCCGGCGCATGATGCACCGCAACGAGCCGCGGCAAGGGTTGCCACGGCTCGCGCACGAGGGCAAGCGGACATATTGGCGTTCGGGCGCGGCGTCCCCCGCGCCCGAGGGGCGTGCCCTACTCCTTCACCGCTCCGGTCATGGACGAGACGTAGTAGTCCACGAAGAAGGAATAGAGGATCACCACCGGCAGCGAGCCGATGAGGGCGCCGGCCATCAGCGATCCCCATTCATACACGTCCGAACGCACCAGCTCGGTGAGCACCCCCACCGGCACGGTCTTGTTCTCCGACGACTGGATGAAGGTGAGGGCGTAGATGAACTCGTTCCACGACAGGGTGAAGGAGAAGATGCCGGCCGAGATGAGCCCCGGCACCGAGAGCGGCAGCAGCACCTTGATGAGGATCTGCCAGCGCGAGGCGCCGTCCACCAGCGCGCATTCCTCCAACTCGAACGGGATGGAGCGGAAATAGCCCATCAGCAGCCAGGTGGAGAAGGGCACGAGGAAGGTGGGATAGGTGAGGATCAGCGCCAGCTTGGTGTCGTAGATGCCGAGGCCGAACACCATGATGGCGAGCGGGATGAACAGGATCGACGGCGGCACCAGATAAGCGAGGAAAATGCCGAGGCCGACCCAGCGCGAGCCATTGAAGCGCAGGCGCTCGATGGCGTAGGCAGCGAACACGCTGGTCACCAGCGAGATGACGGTGGCCGCCACCGAGATGTAGACCGTGTTCCACAGCCAGTGCGGATAGGAGGTCTCGAACAGCAGATACTTGATGTGGTCCAGCGTCGGCTGCACCACCCACAGCGGCGAGTAGTTGTTGTAGTCCGTGAGCTGGAAGTTCGGCTTAACGGCGGTGATCGCCATCCAGTAGAACGGGAACAGCAGCACGAAGACGAAGACGAGGAGCGGCAGGAAGACGGTGACGACGCGCCGGGGCAGGCTGTCGAGATAGCTCATGCCCGTGGAATTGTCGGTCATCGGTGTGGGTTGGGGCTGGGCCATGGTGGTCCTCGCAGAATTGGGGGGCGGCGCGCGGGCTTGAAGGGCGGGCTCAGTCGGCCCCGCCCTGCTGCCACTTGCGGCGCTGCAGGCCGAAATAGCTGAACAGGATCGCCGCCAGCAGGAAGGGGATCATGGCCACCGCGATGGCCGCGCCCTCGCCCAGCGAGCCGCCGGGAATGGCGCGCTGGAAGGAGAGCGTCGCCATGAGATGGGTGGAGTTCAGCGGGCCGCCGCGGGTCAGCACGTAGATCAGCTGGAAGTCGGTGAAGGTGAACAGCACCGAGAAGGTCATCACCACCGCGATGATCGGCGAGAGCATGGGCAGCGTGATGTAGCGGAAGCGCTGCCAGTTGGTGGCCCCGTCCAGCGTCGCCGCCTCGTGCAGCGAGGGCGAGATGGTCTGCAGGCCCGCCAGCAGCGAGATGGCGACGAAGGGAATGCCGCGCCAGACATTGGCCGCGATGACCGAGGCGCGGGCATTGGTGACGTCGCCGAGGAAGTTGATGGGCGCGGAGATGAGCCCCATCTTGATGAGCGCCCAGGAGATGATCGAATACTGGCTGTCGAAGATCCACCAGAAGGCGATGGCCGAGAGCACGGTGGGCACCACCCACGGCAGCAGCACCACGGCGCGGAAAAAGGCCTTGAACGGCAGGTTCTCGTTGAGCAGAAGCGCCAGCCACAGGCCGAGGGCGAACTTCAGGATCGAGGCGGCGATGGTGTAGAGGAGCGTGTTGAACACCACCAGCCAGAACAGGCTGTCCCCCCAGAGCGACTGGTAGTTTTCAAGGCCGATGAACACGCCCTCGCGGCCGATGCGGGTGTCGGTGAAGCCGAGCCAGACGCCGAGGCCGAGGGGATAGGTGAGGAAGAACAGCAGGAAGACGGCTGCCGGCACCATGAAGGCGATGCCGAGCACATGCCGGCCCTGCCCGATGCCGGCCCAGAAGGACCGCTTGTGGGTCGGCTCAGCCGCTGCGACGTTGGCCATGGATGGGTCTCCGGAAGCTTTTCTTTCTGACTCGAAGCCCCTCTCCCCTTGCGGGCGAGGGTGGATCGCGGCGCAGCCGCGAGACGGGTGAGGGGTTGCTCCCCCACCCCGCATTGGCCCCCTCACCCCCAGCCCCTCTCCCGCTAGGGGAGAGGGGAGGAGGATGAAGGCATCAGTCCCGCCTCAGCGGTAGATGCGCTCGGCGCGCTGCTGGGCGCGCTTGGCGGCTTCTTCGGGCGTGCGCTGGCCGGTGGCGGCTTCCGCCACCATGTCCACCACGATCCAGTCGGCCATGGCCGCGGCCGACTTCGGCCCGAGCGGACCGGCATAGCCGTTGGGCTGCAGCGTCTCGGAGGCGAGCGCGTAGGCGGCGTGGATGGGCTTGGAGGTCCACACCGGGTTGTTGGCGAAGCTCTTCAGCGTCTGGCAGCAATAGGCGCTCGCGCCGGTGAGCCACGCATTGTACTGGTCGGCCTGGAACATGAAGGCGAGATAGGCCTGCGCCGCCTTGGGGAACTTGGAATATTTGAAGATGCAGGCGGTGGTGGTCTGGTGCAGCTCCACCTTCTTGCCGATGGGGCCGACGGGGAAGTTGGTGGACTTCATGTCCGCCGCCATCTCGGCGAGCTTGGGGTCGTTGGCGGCCGCGTAATAGACCGACACGCCGTTCGCCGTCACCGACAAGTCACCGGCGATGAAGGCGCGGTTGTTGTTGACGTCGAGCCAGCTCTCGGTGCCGGGGATGAAGGTCTTGTACAGCTCGGCCACATATTTCAGGCCGGCGACGGTCTCCGGCGAGTTGATGACGACCTTGCCGCCCTCGTCCACCATCTTGCCGCCGTGGCTCCACAGCACCCAGTGGCAGAAGTTGTTGCCGTCGCCCACGCCGTGGCCGAGGGTAAAGCCCATCGGGTGGTTGTTGGCCTTGAGCGCCTTGCCGAGTTCGAGAAGGCCCTTGGTATCCTTCGGGAATTCGGAGAAGCCGGCCTGCTTCACCCAGCTGTCGCGATAGACCACCGCATTGCCGATGGTGGCGAGCGGCAGGCCGACGAAGCGGCCGTTGACCGTCGCATAGGCCTGGGAGGCCGGGTAATAGCCGCCATACTGACCGGCGAGGCTGGTGGCGAGCTCGGTCACGTCGAGCAGCTTGTCGGGATACTGCTGGGCGTCGTCGAACCACACCCACACGATGTCCGGGCCGGAGCCCACATTGGCGGCGACGGCGGCCTTGGGACGGATGTCCTCCCAGCTCTCCTTGTCGATGCGCACATCGATGCCGGTGGCCTCGGTGAACTTCTTGGTGTTGGCGATCCAGGCGTCTTCCTCGCCCTTCACGAACGGCGACCAGCGCAGCAGGCGCAGGGAGGCGCCGGCCTCCGGCTGGAACTTGGCGACGGCCTGGGCGATGGCCTCCTTGGTGGAGAGCATGGGCAGGGCCATGGCGCCGGCCGCGAGGCCCGCGCCGCCCATGAGAAGGTCACGTCTGGAAATGGTCATTGGTCTTCCTCCCGTGAAGCGTTTCCTCGAGGACGGGCCGTTTCGGACGACAGTCTCGAACGGTCTTCTTTCCCCCTGATCGTGCCGGGGGCCCCGGCACGGTAACGGACCTTGTCAGAGCCGACTTCCGGTCGCCTCGTCAAAAAGATGTGTGAGGCCCGGCTGCGGCGCGATGCGGATCACTTCGCCGGGGCTGAAGCTCAGCCGCTCGCGGAACAGGCAGGTGATCTCCTGCGCGTCGCCGCCCTCGCCGAGGCGGGCGACGACGAGAATCTCCGAGCCGGTGGGCTCGGTGACCACCACCTGCGCCGGCACGCCCGCGGGATCGAGGCGGATGTGCTCGGGGCGCAGGCCGTAGACCACCTTCTGCCCGTCGGAGAGGCCCTGCGCGTCCGGCAGGGGCACCTCGACACCGCTGTCCGTCACCAGCATGGGATTGGCACCGAGCCGCACCTTGCCCTTGACGAAGTTCATGGAGGGCGAGCCGATGAAGCCGGCGACGAACTGGTTGGCCGGCCGGTCATAGAGATCGAGCGGGGCGCCGATCTGCTCCACGATGCCGTCGTGCATCACCACGATCTTGTCGGCCATGGTCATGGCCTCGATCTGGTCGTGGGTGACGTAGACGGTGGTGGTCTTCAGCCGCTGGTGCAGCTCCTTGATCTCGGTGCGCATCTGCACGCGCAGCTGGGCGTCGAGATTGGAGAGCGGCTCGTCGAACAGGAACACCTGCGGATCGCGCACGATGGCGCGGCCCATGGCCACGCGCTGGCGCTGGCCGCCGGAGAGCTGGCGCGGGTAGCGGTCGAGCAGCTTGGTGAGGTTGAGAATCTCCGCCGCGCGCTGGACCCGGCTCTCGATCTCGGACTTCGGGGCTTTGCGCAGCTTCAGCGAGAAGCCCATATTGTCCGCGACCGTCATGTGCGGATAGAGCGCGTAGTTCTGGAACACCATGGCGATGTCCCGTTCCTTCGGCGGCATCTCGTTGATGACGCGATTGCCGATGAGGATCTCGCCGCCGGAGATGTTTTCCAGGCCGGCGATCATGCGCAGCAGCGTGGACTTTCCGCAGCCCGAGGGGCCGACCAGGACCACGAACTCACCGTCGCGGATGTCCACGTCCACGCCATGGATGACCTGCGTCGACCCATAGGCCTTCTTCACACCGCGAATGTCCACGGTCGCCATGCAGCGTCCTCTCCCCTCGCCGTTTCCTCGTACCGCGCGGGGGCCCTTGAGGACCTTGCCCGATGCAGCCGTTTCGATTCTTGGGCCGGAACAGACCTCCGGCCGGGCGTCCCTTCCGGAACGCGGCGCGATCATGGTGCGAGGCGAGAACGGGATCAAGTGGAAATTTAAAACGATTGAAGCTCCATTGGACGAAGGTCTGAGATAGGGCTAGACATACCCCTCCCGCGGATGAGGCAGCCGTTTCCGGTCGCGCTCCGCGGGCATCGGCGCGGGGTTCGCGGGGCACCGCTCCCGCCTGCCCGCCGGTGACCCATCCGTTTCTTCCCCTGCCCAGCCGCCCTAGCGGAGACCTGCCATGACCGATGCCGCCCGCCCGGCCCTGCTCCTTACCGGCCCCGTGATGGAGGAGGTCGTCGAGCGCCAGCTTTCCGGCCGCTTCACCCTCGTGCCCCTGGACGCCCTCGACGAGAGCAATGCCGGCGCGGTCGAGGCCATCGCCACCCGCGGCAAGACGAAGGTGGACGACGCCCTGATGGCGCGCCTGCCGAATCTCAAGATCGTCAGCAATTTCGGCGTCGGCTACGACACGGTGGACGCGGCAGCGGCGGCAAAGCGCGGCGTCATCGTCACCAACACGCCGGACGTGCTGAACGAGGAAGTCGCCGATCTCACCCTCGGCCTGCTGCTCGCCACCGTCCGGCAGCTCCCCCAGGGCGACCGCTTCGTGCGCTCGGGACAGTGGGCCAAGGGCGCCTATCCCCTCGGCCCCACCCTGCGCGACCGCACCGTCGGCATCCTCGGCATGGGCCGCATCGGCAAGGCCATCGCCAGACGGCTGGAGGCCTTCGCCGTGCCCGTCGTCTATCACAGCCGGCGTCCGCAGGCGGACGTGGCCTATCGCCATTATCCGGACCTCGTGGAAATGGCGCGGGCGGTGGACATCCTTGTCGCCATCATCCCCGGCGGTCCGGCGACGCGGCACATCGTCAACAAGGATGTGCTGGAGGCGCTGGGCCCCAACGGCATCTTCATCAACGTGGCGCGCGGCACCGTGGTGGACGAGGCGGCGCTGCTCGCGGCGCTCCAGTCGCGCACCATCCTCGCTGCCGGCCTCGACGTGTTCGAGGACGAGCCGAACGTGCCCGAAGCGTTCTTCGCCCTCGAAAACACGGTGCTGCTACCGCATGTGGGCTCCTCCACTCACCACACCCGCACCGCCATGGGCCAGTTGGTGGTGGACAACATCCTCGCCTTCTTCGACGGCAAGGGACCGCTGACCCCCGTCGCCGAAACGCCCTGGCCGCGCGGCTGACCCGCGCCGCCCTCCGGCTGCGACACGCCGGCCATCGCGCCGGTGCGCGTGCCTGATGATCCCCCGCCCGCGCGGTGCTAGACTCGCGGCGCAACGCGGAGGGGGCGGTCGAGGCATCGGTCGTGGTGGAGGGCAGCATGGCGGATCTGAACGATTTTCCGATGGATCGGATGCTCCGCGTGCCCCTGTGCCGGATGCTGGCCGTGCCCGTGCTCGCCGGCCTGTTCGCCATCACGCCCGCTTTCGCGCAGAAGGCCGATCCGGCGGCCAAGCCGGCGCCCGCCGCGGCGCCGAAGCTCGATGCCAGCGTGCGCGAGGCGGCGGCCCGCATCGCGGCGCCGCTGCGCCTCTCCAGCGCCGACGGCTCCCGCAGCTGCGCCTTCGCGCTGAAGCCCGACGCCTCCGGCCCCGGCCTCGCGGTGGAATTCGACCGGCCCGCCTGCGCCGACATCGGCTTCTCCGCCCAGGTCATCGCCTGGCTGCCCGATCCCTCCGGCTCGATCCGCCTGCTCAATGCGCAGGGCCGCACCGTGGCCGAGTTCACCGAGGGTGCGGGCGGCAGCTACGAGGCGCTGCGCGAAGGGGATGGCGTGTATTTCCTCGCCAACCCCGCCACGGCCGACGCCACCGAGTTGCGGCCGGAGGAAGTGGTGGGCGACTGGGATCTCGCCCGGCAGGCCGGAGCGCCCGTATGCCGGGTGACCTTCCTCGATTCGCCGGCCAAGGGCGGCGGGTTCCGCCTGAACATCGCCACCGGCTGCGACGCGGCTTTGCTGCGCTTCGGTCCCACCGCCTGGGACATCGAGGGCGGCAACATCATCGTCCGTGGCGAGGGTGGCGCCTCGGTCATCCGCTTCGCCCGGCAGGAGGACGGCGGCTGGGCGCGCACGCCGGAACGCGGCCGCCCGCTGCTGATGACGCGGCCCTGACACTCATCCGGCCCCGCCAGCGGGGGAAACGTCTGCCGGCAGTTCCCGCCAGCCGGCATGACCTGCCCGTTGGTCACTCCCGCGAGTCACACCCGTGAGTCCCCTATGTGACAAACCGTGTGATCCGAAAGCGTCACCCGGCCGGATCAGGGTACCCGTGACATGGCCTTTTTGAGGCGCCAGATCCCTTTCACGGCACATCGTTTTCCTGGCAGGAACGGGCCGCCGTACCGTTTCGGGACAGTGCGTTGCAACGATGCAACATCAGAATCCAGCAATTGCAACACTTTGCCTAAAGCGGATGCATTTGCTGCCTCAAATTTCGCATTGGACTTGAAGCCGCGACCTGATTTTTATCATTCCAGATCGCTGCGGGGAAAACCGTTATGAACAAGATTGCAGTCGTTGCCGCTTCCATGCTCTTGGCCGGAGCCGCTTCCGTGGGTGCCGCTGGCGCCGCGGACCTGAGCTCGCCCATGCCCGTGAAGGCCGCTCCGGCGCCCGATCCGACCCCGCTGTGGGACGTCGCCTTCGGCGTGAAGCTCGGCACCGACTACGTGTTCCGCGGCATCTCGCAGACCGACGGCAACCCCACCGTCCAGGGTTATGCGGAGCTGCGCCTCTTCGACTGGATCTACGCCGGCATCTTCGCCTCGAACGTCGACTTCCCCCCGCTCAACCAGTTCGGCGGCTTCACCGGCCTGACCGACGCCTCGGCTGAGATCGACCTGTACGGCGGCCTGCGCCACACCTGGGGCGCCTTCACCGCCGACGTCGGCTTCGTCTACTACTACTATCCCGGCGAGATCGGCGTGAACACGCTGGGCGCTGGTGTCCCGTCGGTGAACATCGACTACTGGGAAATCTACTTCAAGCCGACCTACGTCATCAACGACGTGTTCACCGTCGGCGGCAACCTCTACTACACCAACAGCTATGCGGGCTCCGGCTCCACCGGCACCTACCTGTCGGGCACTGCCAAGATCGACTTCACCAAGTGGAGCCCGGTCAAGGACGTCGGCTTCTACGTGTCGGGTGAGCTCGGCTATCAGTGGCTCGGCCAGACCGACCTCGGCAACATCTTCGTCGCCAACTACGAGCTGCCCTCCTACACCACCTGGAACGTGGGCGTCGCCTTCACTTACAAGGCTGCCACCCTCGACCTGCGCTACTATGGCAGCACCCTCACCTCGAGCCCGTCCTACGTGTCCGGCGTCGGCTTCGCTCCCCTCGGCACCTGCGGCGTGATCTCGGGCCTGCAGAACGTCTGCGGCGACCGCTACGTGGCCAGCCTCTCCTTCGACACCACCTTCCTCGCTCTCAAGTGAGGTCGGCCGGGTCGCCTGACCCGGGTCGAGACAGAACAAAGGCGTCGCGCTCTGCGCGGCGCCTTTTTCTTTTGGGGCTAGGGCTCCGGACGACCTTTGAGGCCACACGCCGTCATGCCCCGGCGCGTCCGGGGCATCCACCGGTCCGCAAGTGCGGTGCCGGGTCTCGACGTGGCAACCCGGCCGAGCCGCGGATCGCCCGCACAAGGCGGGCGATGACGGTCACGCATATCCTTCGGGCGCTCGCCTGCCTCCCCCGCTTTACCGCCCCGGCAGCACCAGCACCGTGCGGGTCTTGGGCAGGGTCTCCCGGCTGAGCAGCACGAACGGCTCGGTGGCGCGCTGGACCGTCCATTCCTGCCCCAGCCGGGCGAGGAAGCGCTCCAGCCCGTACTGGCTGAAATAGTGCATGGGGATGACCAGCGGCGCGTTGATGGATTTCAGCACCTCCACCATGCCTTCGAGATCGAGCGTGTAGGACCCATCCACCGGCGCCAGCACCACGTCGATGCGGCCCAGCGCCTCCAGATGGTCCTTGGTCAGAAGGTGGTGCAGGTGGCCCAGGTGGGCGATGCACACGCCCGCCACCTCGAACACGAACATGGAATTGCCGTCATATTCCGTGCCCGCCCCGCGGCGGATGTTGGTGGGGACGTTGCGGATCCACACGTCCTCCACCGTCACCTCATGGTGCGCCGGCGCCCCGTCCCGCCCCCAGCCCCTCAGCACATATTCGATGCCGGGGTCCGGCGCGTCCGTGTAATGCGTGTCGTGGGCGTGGTTCATGGTGACGATGCGCGGCAGCAGATTCGCCCGCACATAATCGTTGTAGTCGGTGACGATGCTGACCCCGGCCGGGCTTTCGATGAGGAAGCTCGCATGGCCGATGAAGGTGAGGTGCACCGGCCCCGCCGCCTCGGCGAGCCGCAGCATGGCCGCGTCCAGCGCCGCAAGCCGCACCTTCGGCCGCTCGGCCACCATGCGCGGGCATTTCTCCGGCTGCGCCAACGCGGTGCCCGCCGACAGCGCCAGCAGCCCGAATGCGGTCGCAGCGAGGAGCGCACGCGCTCGTCCCCCACCGCGACGGGGGCGTGATCGCAGTGGTGCCGCAACGGCATGAGGAGAGGACGGGGCAGTGGACGGGGCGGGCATGGCGGCTCCCAGCGGTCGCGCCCTCCCCGGCCTGCCGGGCACCGGCGGTGGCAGGCGTGCGCGCGGATGGTCCGGCGAAATGCGGATGAAGGGATTGTGCCGTGTTGCACCGCCCGCGCAATGTCGTCGCACGTAACGGCACCGTGAGGCGCATCCCGCGCCGGGTACAACCTCGCGCCCGGTCCGCGCGCCACGGCCCCCATGACCCCATGGACCTTGCGCCCCGGATCGGCAATCGTGCGCCGCGGCGGCGACGGAGGCAGTTCGGGCCGCCCGGACGAAAGGGGAGGCTTCACAATGTCTTTCAACATGGTCATCGTTCAGCCGGCGGTCGCGCTGATTGCAGGCGTGCTGATCCTCGCCTTCCCGCGACTTCTGAACGTGCTTGTCGCCATTTACCTCATCATCGTGGGCGTCACGGGCCTCATGGGGCACTGATCGCCCGCGGCTTCAGCAGGGCGGCGCGGGAACGGCCGTCCGATTGCCCAGTTGATGCTTTGTGCGCTGCACGTTAAAGCATCCCGCCACTCTGCACATTCCACCCACAGGGCCACCCACATGACGAAATGGGTCTACACCTTCGGCGACGGCAAGGCCGAGGGCAAAGCCGACATGAAGAATCTTCTCGGCGGCAAGGGCGCGAACCTCGCCGAGATGTCCAACCTCGGCCTGCCCGTTCCTCCCGGCTTCACCATCACCACCGAGGTGTGCACCTATTATTACGCCCACGGCCAGACCTATCCGGCCGAGCTGAAGGGCGAGGTGGAAGCCGCGCTCGCCCAGGTGGGCCAGATCACCGGCAAGGCGTTCGGCGATGCGGCGAACCCGCTGCTCGTCTCGGTGCGCTCGGGCGCCCGCGCCTCCATGCCCGGCATGATGGACACGGTGCTGAATCTCGGCCTCAACGACGCCACCGTGGACGCGGTGGCCCGTCTCGCCGACCGGCGCTTCGCCTATGACAGCTACCGCCGCTTCATCACCATGTATTCCGACGTGGTGCTCGGCGTGGACCATCACCACTTCGAGGAGATCCTGGAGCACTACAAGCTCCAGCACGGCCACACCCTCGACACCGACCTCTCGGCCGACGACTGGGCGGCCCTGGTGGTGAAGTACAAGGCGAAGGTCGAGTCGCAGCTCGGCAAGCCCTTCCCGCAGGACCCGCACGAGCAGCTCTGGGGCGCCATCGGCGCCGTCTTCTCGTCCTGGATGAACGCCCGCGCCATCACCTACCGTCGCCTGCACTCGATTCCCGAGAGCTGGGGCACGGCGGTGAACGTGCAGTCCATGGTGTTCGGCAACATGGGCGAGACGTCGGCCACCGGCGTCGCCTTCACCCGCAATCCCTCCACCGGCGAGAACGCGCTGTATGGCGAGTTCCTGGTGAACGCCCAGGGCGAGGACGTGGTGGCGGGCATCCGCACCCCGCAGGACCTCACCGAGAAGGCCCGCAAGGCCGCCTCATCCGACAAGCCCTCCATGGAAGTCGCCCTCCCCGACGCCTTCAAGGAGTTCGAGCGCATCTCGCATGTGCTCGAGAACCACTACCGTGACATGCAGGACCTCGAGTTCACGGTGGAGAAGGGCAAGCTGTGGATGCTCCAGACCCGCTCCGGCAAGCGCACCGCCAAGGCGGCCCTGCGCATCGCCGTGGAGCTGGCTGCCGAGGGGCTCATCACTGAGCAGGAGGCCGTCGGCCGCGTCGATCCCGCCGCGCTGGACCAGCTTCTCCACCCCGCCATCGACCCCAAGGCCGAGCGCAAGGTGATCGCCACCGGCCTGCCCGCCTCCCCGGGCGCGGCGGCTGGCGCCATCGTGTTCTCGGCGGATGAGGCCGAGGCGTGGAAGGAGCAGGGCCGCAAGGTCATCCTCGTCCGCGTCGAGACGAGCCCTGAGGACATCCACGGCATGCACGCCGCCCAGGGCATCCTCACCGCCCGTGGCGGCATGACCTCCCACGCGGCCGTGGTCGCGCGCGGCATGGGCAAGCCCTGCGTCTCCGGCGCCGGTGCGCTGCGCATCGACAATGCCGCCCAGACGCTGACCGTGAACGGCCAGACCTTCAAGAAGGGCGACCTCATCACCATCGACGGCGGCACCGGCCAGGTGCTGGCGGGCGAGGTGGCGATGCTCCAGCCGGAGCTGTCCGGCGAGTTCGCGACCCTGATGGGCTGGGCCGACAAGGTCCGCAAGCTCAAGGTCCGCGCCAATGCCGAGACCCCGGCGGACGCCCGCATGGCCCGTTCGTTCGGCGCCGAGGGCATCGGCCTGTCGCGCACCGAGCACATGTTCTTCGACGCCGGGCGCATCCTCGCCGTGCGCGAGATGATTCTCGCCGACGACGAGGCCGGCCGCCGCTCGGCGCTGGCCAAGCTGCTGCCCATGCAGCGTGACGACTTCGTCGAGCTGTTCGAGATCATGAAGGGCCTGCCGGTCACCATCCGCCTGCTCGACCCGCCGCTGCACGAGTTCCTCCCCCACACGGCGGAGGAGACGGCTGAGGTGGCGAAAAGCCTCGGCGTGGACATCGAGCGGGTGGAGCGGCGCTACAAGGAGCTGCACGAAGTGAACCCGATGCTCGGGTTCCGCGGCTGCCGCATCGCCATTGCCTTCCCCGAGATCGCCGAGATGCAGGCCCGCGCCATCTTCGAGGCGGCGGTGATCGCCGCCAAGTCGACCGGCGAGGCGGTGGTGCCCGAGGTGATGGTCCCCCTCATCGCCACCAAGGCCGAGTTCGACATCGTGGACAAGGTGATCCGCGACACCGCCAAGGCGGTGGAGCAGGAGACCGGCGCCACCCTCACCTTCCAGGTGGGCACCATGATCGAGCTGCCCCGCGCCGCGCTGCGGGCGGAGGAGATCGCCAAGGGCGCCGAATTCTTCTCGTTCGGCACCAACGACCTCACCCAGACCTGCTTCGGCGTGTCCCGCGACGACGCCGGCACCTTCCTCGGCCCCTATGTCCAGAAGGGCATCCTCGAGGTGGACCCCTTCGTCTCCATCGACGTGGACGGCGTGGGCGAGCTGGTGAAGATCGGCGTGGAGCGTGGCCGCAAGTCGCGTCCCGACATCAAGCTCGGCATCTGCGGCGAGCATGGCGGTGATCCGGCCTCGGTGGCCTTCTGCCACGAGGTGGGGCTCAACTACGTCTCCTGCTCGCCCTTCCGCGTGCCGATCGCCCGCCTCGCGGCGGCGCAGGCTGCACTGAAGAAGTGAGGAGCCTGTCGCCGCGCGATCAAACCGCGCGGCCCAGAGCCTGATTCTGAAAAGGCCGCCTCCGGGCGGCCTTTTTGCTGTCCATTCGCGAGCGTGGCCGGAACCGTTAGGCTGCTGTACCGTTTCCTCCGCGCCCCCACGCGAGCGGGGCGGTACATCGGAGGGACACCATGCAAGAGGCGCAAGTGGGCTGGATCGCCGCCATCATCATCGGCGGCTTTGCCGGGTGGTTCGCCTCCATGTTCATGAAGAGCGACACCGGCCTCTTCACCAACATCATTCTCGGCATCATCGGCGCCGCCATCGCCAGCTTCCTGTTCGGGCTGCTTGGCGTGGGCTTCGCCGGCTGGCTCGGCTATCTCGTCGCCGGCTTCGTGGGTGCCTGCATCCTCATTGCCGGGGCACGGGCAGTCAGAGGCTGACCGCCCGGCCCTGACCTTCGTTCACTGAACGAACGTATTCACCAGCGTGCCGATGCCGGCGATCTCGATCTCGATGGCGTTGGTCGGCTCCTTCATGGTGCCGACCCCCACCGAGGTGCCGCAGGCGATGAGGTCGCCGGGGTTCAGCGTCATGTCCTTCGACAGCAGCGAGACGAGCTGCGCCGGCGGGAAGATCATGTCGGCGAGCGGATAGTTCTGCCGCTCCTGCCCGTTGAGGATGGTGCGCACGCGCGCAGCGGCGGGGTCGAAATCCGTCACGATCCACGGGCCGAACGGGCCGTAGCCGTCGATGCCCTTGGCCCGCGCCCACTGGGGGAAGGTCGGGTCGCGGTTGAGGATGTCGGCGGCGGTGATGTCGTTGACCACCGTGTAGCCGAAGATGCCGGCCGCGGCTTCCGCTTCGGAAACGTTGGTCAGCGTCTTGCCGATGACGATGCCCAGCTCGCCCTCATAGACCGTCTTGCCCTCATAGGAAGCCGGCCGGCGCACGACGGAGCCGGGCGCGGAGACGGAAGTGGTGGCCTTGAGCAGATAGAGCGGCTCGGCGGGCTCAGCCACCTTCAGCTTGGCCGCCAGCTCATGGAAGTTGTTCCACAAGGCGACGATCTTGGAGGGCGCGCAGGGGGCCTCCAGCGCCACGTCGGCGAGCTTCAGCGTCGCGCCGGTCGCGGTGGCGCCCGCGAACATGCAGCCCTCGTGCACGGCGATGGTATCGCCCTCAAGCGTGCCGAAGCCGGTCTTTCCGTCGGCGGCGAAGCGCAGCCAGGTGGTCATGGGTGTTTCCTCTGGTGATTGTTTTGGGAACCGCCCTTTGCCTCCTCTCCGTGTCATGCCCCGGCTTGTCCGGGGCATCCACGGCGCCGCGATAGCGGTGCGGGCAATCCGGCACCCTGCGCGCGGCAGGGTGGATCCCCCGGACAAGCCGGGGGATGACGGCGTCATTTCGCGAGGTCAGGCGCGGAAACGCTCCTGTCCTCAGCCCTTCAGCACCTCGACGAGGGTCTTGCCGAGGCGCGCGGGGGACGGAGACACGCGGATGCCCGCCGCCTCCATGGCCGCGATCTTGTCCTCGGCGCCGCCCTTGCCGCCGGAGATGATGGCGCCGGCATGACCCATGCGACGGCCGGGAGGGGCCGTGCGGCCGGCGATGAAGCCCACCATCGGCTTCTTGCGGCCCTTCTTCGCCTCGTCGGCGATGAACTGCGCCGCGTCCTCCTCGGCCGAGCCGCCGATCTCGCCGATCATGATGATGGATTGGGTCTTGGGGTCGGCCAGGAACATCTCAAGGACGTCGATGAACTCCGTGCCCTTCACCGGATCGCCGCCGATGCCCACCGCCGAGGTCTGGCCGAGGCCTTCCTGCGAGGTCTGGAACACCGCCTCGTAGGTCAGCGTGCCGGAGCGCGAGACCACACCCACCGAGCCGGTCTTGAAGATGTTGGCCGGCATGATGCCGATCTTGGCCTGCCCTGCCGTCACGATGCCCGGGCAGTTCGGCCCCACGAGGCGCGACTTCGAGCCGGAGAGCGCCCGCTTCACCTTCACCATGTCGAGCACGGGGATGCCCTCGGTGATGCAGACGATGAGCGGGATCTCCGCGTCGATGGCTTCCAGGATGGCGTCGGCCGCGCCGGCCGGCGGCACGTAGATCACCGAGGCATCGGCGCCGGTGGCTTCCTTCGCCTCCAGCACGGTGTCGAACACCGGCAGGCCGAGATGCACCGAGCCGCCCTTTCCGGGGGAGGTGCCGCCCACCATCTTCGTTCCGTACATGATCGCCTGCTCGGCGTGGAACGTGCCGTTCTTTCCGGTGAAGCCCTGGGTGATGACCCGGGTGTTGGCGTCGATCAGCACGGACATCACGCAGCTTCCTTCTTCACGGCCGCGACGATCTTCTGCGCCGCATCGTCGAGATCATCGGCGGGGATCACGTTGAGCCCCGATTCCCGGATGATCTTCTTGCCCTCGTCCACGTTCGTGCCGGCGAGGCGCACCACCAGCGGCACCTTCAGGCCGACCTGACGCACGGCGGCGATGACGCCCTCGGCGATCACGTCACAGCGCATGATGCCGCCGAAGATGTTGACGAGGATGCCCTCGACATTGGGATCGGCGGTGATGATCTTGAAGGCCGCCGTCACCTTCTCCTTGGTGGCGCCACCGCCCACGTCGAGGAAGTTGGCCGGCTCCATGCCGTAGAGCTTGATGATGTCCATGGTCGCCATGGCGAGGCCCGCGCCGTTGACCATGCAGCCGATGGTGCCATCGAGCGCGATATAGGAGAGGTCGTAGCGCGAGGCCTCGATCTCCTTGAAGTCCTCTTCGCTCTCGTCGCGCAGCTGGGCCACGTCCGAGTGGCGGAAGATGGCGTTGGAATCAAAGCCCACCTTGGCGTCGAGGCAGACGAGGCGGGAGTCCTTCGTCACCACCAGCGGGTTGATCTCCAGAAGGCTCATGTCCTTCTCGGTGAAGGCCTTGTAGAGGTTGGTGGTGAGTGCCCCGGCCTGCTTGGCGAGATCGCCGGTGAGGCCGAGCGCCTGCGCCACCTTGCGGCCGTGCAGGGGCTGCACGCCGGTGGCCGGGTCCACGGAGAAGGTGTGGATCTTCTCAGGCGTGGCATGCGCCACCTCCTCGATGTCCATGCCGCCTTCGGTGGAGACCACGAAGGCGACGCGCGAGGTCGCGCGGTCCACCAGCATGGAGAGATAGAATTCCTTGTCGATGAGTGCGCCTTCCTCGATGTAAAGGCGGTTCACCTGCTTGCCGTCCGCGCCGGTCTGCAGCGTCACAAGCGTATTGCCGAGCATTTCGGCAGCATTCGCCTTGACGCCGGCGGCAGTCTTCACCACGCGGACGCCCCCCTTGGCGCCCTCTTGCAGCTCCTTGAACTTACCCTTGCCGCGGCCACCGGCGTGGATCTGCGCTTTCACCACGAAGGCGATGCCGCCGAGCTTTCCGGCCGCGGCCTCGGCCTCTTCGGGGGTGAAGGCGGGAAAGCCGCGGGAGACCGGCACGCCGAAATCGCGGAGGATGGCCTTGGCCTGGTATTCGTGAATGTTCATCGGGGTTTCCTCCCTCGTCGAGGGCCGCGTTTGCCGCGGCTCAAGGTGCGCTTTGGCTGCACATTGCGACGAAAGTCGCAGTCTGCACCCAATCGCGCGCACGCTCCAGTGCGACACGACGCCAGTGGGGGCGCCAGTGGAAGCGCGAGGCGTGACGCGCTCGGCGAGGTGAATTTTGCGGACCGCCCTTGCGGACGAAACATCGCCTCTCCCCTCAGGGGCGGCGTGGAGCCGGCGGCCGGAGCGCTCAGCGCATCGGGCAAGGCCGGAAGGAGTACGCGGTGTCGGGCGGATCGTCATGCCCCGGCTCGTCCGGGGCATCCACTTATCCGCATCCCGGTGCTTCAAGACCGGGCACCCGATGAGCGGGACGGTGGATCGCCCGGACAAGCCGGGCGATGACGCAAGAGAAAGCGGCGGGACGCATCGCCCCGCCGCAAGGCTCAAATCAGACCACGCGACCTTCGTGCATGGACTTGATCTGCTCCGGCGAATAGCCGAGCTCCGCAAGCACCTCGTCGGTGTGCTCGCCGAGCAGCGGGGAGCCGGTGACCTCGACGGACATGTCCGAGAACTTGATCGGGCTGCCCACGGTCAGATACTTGCCGCGCTGCTTGTGATCGACTTCCACGATGGTGCCGCTCTCGCGCAGGGACTTGTCCTCGGCGATCTCCTTCATGGTGAGCACCGGGGCGCAGGGGATGTCGAACTTGCGCAGGATGTCGACCGCCTCGAACTTGGTCTTGTCGGCCAGCCACGCCTCGATCACCGCGAAGATGTCGAAGATCTTGTCCTGGCGGGCGCGGGCGGTGTTGTAGGCCGGATCGTTGATCCACTCGGGCTTGCCGATGGCTTCCGCCACCTTGCCCCAGGCCTGCTCCTGCACGGTGAAGTAGATGTAGGCGTTGGGATCGGTCTCCCAGCCCTTGCACTTCAGCACCCAGCCGGGCTGGCCGCCGCCGCCCGCATTGCCGCCGCGCGGAACAACGTCCGAGAACGTGCCGTGCGGGTACTGCGGGTATTCCTCGAGGTAGCCCACGCGGTCGAGACGCTGCTGGTCGCGCAGCTTCACGCGGCAGAGGTTGATGACCGCATCCTGCATGGACACGGCGACCTTCTGGCCCTTGCCGGTCTTGTTGCGGGCGTGCAGCGCGGTGAGGATGCCGATGGCGAGGTGCATGCCGGTGTTGGAATCACCGAGCGCGGCGGCAGAGACGGTGGGGGGGCCGTCCCAGAAGCCGGTGGTGGAGGCCGCGCCGCCGGCGCACTGCGCCACGTTCTCGTAGACCTTCAGGTCTTCGTAGTGGTGGCCGTCGGAGAAGCCCTTCACCGAGGCGACGATCATGCCCGGGTTGAGCTCGTTGATGTGCTCCCAGGTGAAGCCCATGCGGTCGAGCGCGCCGGGCGCGAAGTTCTCCACGAGGACGTCGCTCTCCTTGATGAGCTTCGTCAGCACTTCCTTGCCTTCCTGGGTCTTGGTGTCCAGGGTCAGGGAGCGCTTGTTGGAGTTCAGCATGGTGAAGTACAGCGCGTCGGCATTGGAGATGTCGCGCAGCTGGTTGCGGGTCACGTCGCCCGAGCCGGGACGCTCCACCTTGATGACGTCCGCGCCGAACCAGGCGAGGAGCTGCGTGCAGGCGGGGCCGGCCTGAACGTGCGTGAAGTCGATGATCTTGATGCCTTCCAACGGCTTGCTGGTCATTTGCGTTCCCTTTTCAAAAACTGGTCTTCGACAGCGGGACGGCGTCACGCGAGGCATCCGCAGTCCCGAAACCTTCCGGCGTCACGGCACGGGGCCGCCGCCGGCTTCACCCGCCGGTTTGCCCGGTCTGTTATGCTTGGGATGCCGCCTTCATCTGCGTCTCGGCGTCCGCGAGGCGCTTGCGAAGGTCGCGCTCCTCCTTCCATCGCGCCGTCTCGTCCCGGATGACCGAGACGATGTGCGTCGGCTCGCCCGCCGGGGAGGTGAGGAGGGCGACGGTGAAGGCGATGGACAAGGCATGGCCGTCCTTGTGGATGGCCGGCACGCGCAAGAGCGTCGTCCCGTAGCGGGTGACGCCGGTGCGCATGGTTTCGTTGTAGCCGTCCCAGTGCCGCTGGCGCTGCCGCTCCGGGATGATGATGTCGAGCGACTGCCCCATGGCTTCGTCGGGCGTGAAGCCGAACATGCGTTCGGCGGCCGAATTCCAGAGCGCGATGTCGCCGGCCTTGTCGCAGACCACGATGGCGTCCGCCACGGCATCCATCAGCTGAGCAAGATCGAGGGCCGTACTCATCACGTCTTCCTTTCGAACCTTTCACCTCCCGCCGTCGCCGGCGATGGGGCGGCCCCTTGAAGGACCGCCGCCCCGAGGTGTCTATTCCGCCGCCATGCGGCGGGGGGTCCCGATGGCGCCGGAGGCGCGCAGGGCGTCGATGCGGTCGGGGGCAAGGCCGAGCACGCCGGCGAGCACCTCTTCGGTGTGCTCCCCGAGCAGCGGCGAGCGCTCCACCTCGACCTGGTTGTCCGAGAGCTTGATGGGGTTGCCGACGGTCAGGTAGGTGCCGCGCATCGGGTGCTCCACCTCCACCAGCGTGCCGGTGGCATAGAGCGACTGGTCCTCGGCGATCTCCTTCATGGAAAGGATCGGACCGCAGGGGATGTCGTACTTGTTGAGGATCTCCATGGCCTCGAACTTGGTGTGGGCCATGGTCCACGCTTCAATGCGCGTGAAGATCTCGTTGAGGTGCGGCAGGCGCGCGGCCGGCGTCGCGTAGTTCGGGTCGGTCTTCCACTCGGGCTCGTGGATGACGTCGCAGATCTTCTCCCAGACCGGGGCCTGGGTGATGAAGTAGATGTAGGCGTTGGGATCGTGCTCCCAGCCCTTGCAGCGCAGGATGCGCCCGGGCTGGCCGCCGCCGGAATCGTTGCCGGCGCGGGGCACGGTCTCGCCGAAGGGCACGCCCTCGCCGAACTGGCTGTATTCCTTGAGCGGGCCGTTGGCGAGGCGCTGCTGGTCGCGCAGCTTCACGCGGCAGAGGTTCAGCACCGCGTCCTGCATGGCGCACATCACGCGCTGGCCGCGGCCGGTGTGCTCGCGCTGGAACAGCGC
The DNA here is from genome assembly GCF_012932745.1 of Xanthobacter sp. SG618. Taxonomy (NCBI): domain Bacteria; kingdom Pseudomonadati; phylum Pseudomonadota; class Alphaproteobacteria; order Hyphomicrobiales; family Xanthobacteraceae; genus Xanthobacter; species Xanthobacter sp. SG618. Next base: position 58,713 of record NZ_JABBHL010000007.1, read on the forward strand.
GGTGACGATGCCGAGGGCGAGATGGAGGCCGGTGCCGGAATCGCCGATCTGCGCGGCGCTGACCATGGGCAGGCTGTCGCGGAAGCCGGTGGTGGAGGCGGCGCCGCCCGCGCACTGGGCGACGTTCTCATACACCTTGCAATCCTCGAACGGGCCGGGGCCGAAGCCCTTCACGGAGGCGAGGATGAGGCGCGGATTGATGGTGGAGAGGCGCTCCCAGGTGAGGCCCATGCGGTCGAGCGCGCCGGGGGCGAAATTTTCCACCAGCACGTCGCACTGGCGCACCAGCTGCTCGAGGACGGCCTTGCCCTCGGGATTCTTGGTGTCGAGGGTGATCGATCTCTTGTTCGAGTTGAGCATGGTGAAATAGAGGCTGTCGGCGCCGTCCACGTCGCGGAGCTGGCCGCGCGTCACGTCGCCCTCGCCGGGACGCTCCACCTTGATGACGTCCGCGCCGAACCAGGCGAGCAGCTGCGTGCAGCTCGGTCCGGACTGAACGTGGGTGAAGTCCAGGATGCGGACCCCCTCTAGTGCCTTGCCCATCGTATCCTCACAATTCCGCTCTGTTTTCGTTCCCGGTTTTACTTTTATTGTTTTGGTATCGTCGGGTTGGGTGGCGGGACCTGAGGCCCCGCCGACCAGCCTTGCATCATGAGTGGCGCCGGATGACTTGCTCCGGGGCGCCGCTCACTTCTTCTTCTTGACCACGCTCTGCGGGTTCAGCGAGCCGATATTGCCGCTCTCGGAGCCGGCTGCCGGATCGATTTCCGCATTGATGAGGGTGGGCTTGCCGCTATCCATGGCGGCGCTGACCGCGCGATAGAGCTCGTCGGGGGACGTGACGTTCACGCCCACGCCGCCGAAGGCTTCCATCATCTTGTCGTAGCGCGAGCCGGGGACGAACACCGTGGTGCCGGGATCACGCCCGGTGGGATCGGTGTCGGTGCCGCGATAAATGCCGTTGTTGTTGAAGATCACGATGGTGACCGGCAGGTTGTAGCGGCAGATGGTCTCCACCTCCATGCCGGAGAAGCCGAAGGCGCTGTCGCCTTCCACCGCGAGAACCTTCTTGCCGGTCTCCACCGCCGCCGCGATGGCGAAGCCCATGCCGATGCCCATCACGCCCCAGGTGCCCACGTCGAGGCGCTTGCGCGGCTCGTACATGTCGATGATGCCGCGGGCGAGGTCGAGGGTGTTGGCGCCCTCGTTCACCAGCAGCGCGTCGGGACGCTCCTTGATGACGTTCTTCAGCGCGCCGAGGGCCGAGTGGAAGTCCATGGGCACGGAGTTCTTCAGAAGCTTCGGCGCCATCTTGGCGATGTTGGCTTCCTTCTTGGTGCGGATGGCCTCGGTCCACTGGGCCGGGGGGGTCTTCCAGGAGCCGTCGAGGCGGGCGTTCAGCGCCGCGATCACCGAGCCGATGTCACCGACGAGCGGGGCCGCGATCTCCACGTTGGAGTCCATCTCCTTGGGCTCGATGTCCACCTGGATGAACTTCTTCGGGGCGTCGCCCCAGGTCTTGCCCTTGCCGTGGGAGAGCAGCCAGTTGAGGCGCGCGCCCACCAGGAGCACCACGTCGGCATCCTTGAGCGCGGTGGAGCGCGCGGCGCCCGCCGACTGGGGATGGGTGTCCGGCAGCAGGCCCTTGGCCATGGACATGGGCAGGAAGGGGATGCCGCTCTTCTCGATGAAGGCGCGGATCTCGTCGTCGGCCTGCGCGTAGGCCGCGCCCTTGCCGAGGATGACGAGGGGACGCTCGGCGCCCTTGAGCAGCTCGATGGCGCGGTCCACCGCGGCCGGGGCCGGGATCTGCGCCGGGGCGGGATCGATCACCTTGACGAGGGACTTGGCGCCCGCCTCGGCATCCATCACCTGGCCGAACAGCTTCGCCGGCAGGTCGAGATAGACGCCGCCCGGACGGCCCGACACCGCCGCGCGGATGGCGCGGGCGACGCCGATGCCGATGTCGGCGGCGTGCAGCACGCGGAAGGCCGCCTTGCAGAGGGGCTTGGCGATGGCGAGCTGGTCCATCTCCTCATAGTCGCCCTGCTGCAGGTCGACGATCTCGCGCTCGGAGGAGCCCGAGATGAGGATCATCGGGAAGCAGTTGGTGGTGGCGTTAGCCAGCGCCGTCAGGCCGTTGAGGAAGCCGGGGGCCGACACGGTGAGGCAGATGCCGGGCTTCTTGGTGAGGAAGCCCGCAATCGCCGCCGCGTTGCCGGCATTCTGCTCGTGACGGAAGGAAATGACACGGATGCCCTCGGCCTGGCACATGCGGCCGAGATCGGTGATCGGGATGCCGGGCACGCCGTAGATCGTCTCGATGCCGTTCAGCTTCAGGGCATCGATGACGAGGTGGAAGCCGTCGGTGAGCTCACGCTCGGCCTCGGCGGCCGGGTCGATGTGCACCACGTTGTCTTCGATCTTGGACTTTTCCGCCGTAGCCATGAGGATCTCCTAGGGCGTCGTTCCGTGGCCTGTGACCGGCCTATTCGGGGAAGACGCCGTGCCGTTCCACATGAGCCGCAAGGCCCATGGTGTGTTCCCGCACCAGGCGCTCGGCGAGATCTGGGTCTCGGGTCTCGAGCGCATCGATGATCGCCATGTGTTCCCGCATGGAGATTTCGTGCCGGTTCTCCTGCCGCACCGACACTGCGCGGATGGCGCGCATGTGCAGGAACAGGTTCTCCGTCATGTCCACGATCAGCCGGCACCCGCCCATGCGGATCACGGCCTGATGGAAGGCGATGTTCGCCTCCGAGTACTCGTTCATGTGGCTGGCGAGGGGCTGCGCCTCGAACTCGTGGAACAGCCGGCGCAGGCCCGCAATCTCGCTGTCGGAGGCGTGGGTCGCGGCCAGGCGCGCCGCCATCGCCTCGAGCGCCGCCCAGACCACGATGAGGTCGAGGATCTCGCGCTTGGTCTTGCGCACCACGAAGATGCCGCGGCGCGGAACGGAGCGCACGAAGCCCTCCTGCTCCAGAACGGTCATGGCCTCGCGGATCGGGGTCCGCGAGACGCCCAGCGTCTCGGAGAGCTGGCGCTCGTCGAGACGGAATTCGGTGGTCGAGCCGTAGATGTCCATCTGCGTGATGGCGCGCTTCAGGGCCTCGTAGGCCAGCATGCGCAGGCTGGACGCGGCCTCCAGAGGCTCTACCTTGAGCTTCGGAGGATCAACGACCTCAAGCGCGGGCGTCTGATGCACGGGCGTCTGCACGACCTGGACTTCCTCTCCCTGGAAGCGGCCGCCTTCTGTCGAGGCGTTCCTCATCCGTGAAATACTGTATACGGTGTTCAGAACTCCGTATCAATCCCATCTTGCCGGAAATCGGTTGCGCGCTGCAGCACGACCCAAGGTCAGGACGGGTGAAACGGTACGGGCGGAAGCATGTGCTCCCGCCCGTCGCCTTGAGCCTTACTCGGCTGCCGCCGGCTCCTTGTGCCCGTTCAGCCGGGCCATCACCTTCGACACCAGCGGCCACACCAGCATCACCAGCGCCAGGGTGACGATGGAGCCCACCAGCGGGTTGGACCAGAAGATGGAGAGGTGGCCCTGCGAAACCAGCATGGCCTGCCGGAAGGACGATTCGGCCATGTCGCCGAGCACCAGGGCCAGCACCAGCGGCGCCAGCGGATACTGGAGCTTCTTGAACAGGTAGCCGATGACGCCGAAGACCAGCATGACCGCGATGTCGAGCCCGGCATTGTGCACCGTGTAGGCGCCCACCGCGCAGATCACGAGGATGACCGGCGCGATCACGCTGAACGGGATGCGCAGGATGGCCGCGAAGATCGGAACGGTGGTCAGCACCACGATCAGGCCGGCGATGTTGCCGAGATAGATCGAGGCGATGAGGCCCCACACGAAGTCCTTCTGCTCCACGAACAGCAGCGGGCCGGGCTGGAGACCCCAGATGAGGAGGCCGCCGAGCAGCACCGCCGCGGTGGGCGAGCCGGGGATGCCGAGGGTGAGCATGGGCAGCAGCGCCGAGGTACCGGCCGCGTGGGCCGCCACTTCCGGCATCACCACGCCCTCCAGCTCGCCCTTGCCGAAGTTGTTTCCATTCTTGGAGAACTTCTTGGCGAGGCCGTAGCTCATGAAGGAGGCGGGCGTGGCGCCGCCGGGGGTCACGCCCATCCAGCAGCCGACGATGGCCGAGCGCAGGCAGCCGACCCAGTATTTCGGCAGCTTCTTCCAGGTCTCCCACACCACCTTGGCGTTGATGGCGGCGCTCTTGCCCTTGAAGGCGAGGCCTTCCTCCATGGTCAGCAGGATTTCGCCGACGCCGAACAGGCCGATGACCGCCACCAGGAAGTCGAAGCCGCGCAGCAGCTCCACCGAGCCGAAGGTCATGCGCAGCTGGCCCGTCACCGTGTCGATGCCCACCGCCGCGAGGGCGAAGCCGAGCATCATGGCCGAGATCACCTTGGCCGCCGGCTCGCGTCCCATGCCGACGAAGGCGCAGAAGGTGAGGAGGTAGACCGCGAAGAACTCCGCCGGGCCGAACTGCAGCGCGAACTTGGCGATGACCGGGGCGAGGAAGGTGATGAGCAGCACGGCGAAGAAGGCGCCGATGAAGGAGCCGGTGAAGGCCCCCGTCAGCGCCTCGCCGGCCTTCCCCTTCTGGGCCATGGGGTGCCCGTCGAAGGTTGTCGCCACGCTCCAGGGCTCGCCGGGAATGTTGAACAGGATGGAGGTGATGGCGCCGCCGAACAGGGCTCCCCAATAGATGGAGGAGAGCATGATGATCGCCGACACCGGCGTCATGGAGAAGGTGAGCGGCAGGAGGATGGCCACGCCGTTGGCCCCGCCCAGCCCCGGCAGCACGCCGATGAGGACGCCGAGCGCGATGCCGACGAACATGTAGATGATGTTCATGGGGTCGGCGAGGACACCGAACCCTCCGATGAGTGACGTGAGCGCTTCCACGGGGTCCTCCGTTGCGCCCCCCGGCCGCTTCTGTGGCGGCTCGCGCGGGGTCGGGCGCGTTGCCTGTTGTGCGTCGATGGTCTCGAATCGATGGGTGGGCGTCGCATCGCCCCTGGTCCGCCGGGTCGAGCCGGGCGGAGATCGTCTTTCGCCTCCCGCGGCCCCGGTGGCGGGGCGCGCTGGCGGGACCGCGGCGCAGGGCGCCGGCGGTCAGTAGCCGAGCGCGGTCTCGAGCGGGCCCTTGGGCAGCGGCACGAGGAACCAGATCTCGAACATGACGAAGAGGGCGAGCGGCACGCCCACGGCGACGGGGATGATCTTCGCCACCGGGTATTTGCCGAGCCACCACATGAAGAAGGCGATGAACACCGCCGAAGCGAGATAGATTCCGACGAGGAAGATCAGGCCCACATAGACTGTCGTCGGGATCAACACCTGCATCACCGAGACGAGCTGCGAGCGATCGACGAAGTTTCCAAGGTCCGGATGGCGGCTCACCAGCGCCGTCACCAGGGTGACGGTGGAGGCGATGAACATGATGAGGCCGACATAGAAGGGGAAGTAGCCGGCCTGCGGGCCGTCCGACGCCCAGCTCGCGCCAACGCGCCAGCTGTCGGACATGACGACGGCCGCGAGGGCCATGAACAGCACGGCCACCGCCGCGTCCATGGTGCGGTTGGTGACGGTCTTCTCATTGTGCGCGGTGGGGGCGGAATGTCCGCTTTCGGTGCTCATGGGATCAGATCCTTGAAGCGCCCCGCCAGTCAGGCGTCCTTCTCAGGCATCCTGCGGGGCTTCAATACGGGGCCGGTCACGGCCGGGGCACACGGCGGTCATGTTCCGCGCGGCGTCCCGGTTGGGCTTCCCAGATCGGCGCACGGGGTCGGCGGCCGGCTCGGCCCCGCCGTCGCGCGGCGAAGCCTCTGCCGTCCCCTGCCCTTTCCATGCCGGCGGCCTAGCGGCCGCCGCGGCACGGGCGCCGCGAACCTCGTCGCTCACTTCGCCAAGTTATTTGGCGACGAAGCCCGCCTTCTCCATGAGGTCCTTGTGCGTGGCCTCGGCCTTGGTGAGCCAGGCGGCATATTCGGGACCGCTGAGGGCCGTGGTGTTGAAGGCCCCCTTCTGCATGAATTCCTGCCACTCGGGGGTGGCGCGGACCTTCTTGAACAGCTCGACGAAGTAATCGACCTGATCCTTCGTGGCATTCGGCGGCATGAGGATGCCGCGCAGCATCAGATATTCGATGTCGAGGCCGGATTCCTTGCAGGTCGGGATGTCCGCCCAGGACTTGCCGCTGGCGATGGGCTCCTTGTAGGGCAGCCGCTGATAGTCGAACACGCAGAGCGGCTTCAGCTCGCCCGCGCGCCACTGGGACACGGCCTCGATGGGGTTGTTGACCGAGGCGGTCACATGGCCGCCCACCAGCTGGGCCGCGACGTCGCCGCCGCCCTTGTAGGGCACGTAGATGAACTTGGCGCCGGTCTTCTGCTCGATGGCGGCGGTGATGATCTGGTCTTCCTGCTTGGAGCCGGTGCCGCCCATCTTGAAGATCTGGTCGCCCGAGGCGGCCTTGAGCGCGGCGAGGAAGCCCTTCACGTCGTCATAGGGCGCCTTGGCGTTCACCCACAGGACGAATTCGTCGAGCGCGAGCATGGAGACCGGGGTCATGTCCTTCCAGGAGAAGGGCACGCCGGTGGCGAGCGGGGTGGTGAAGAGATTCGAGAGGGAAATGATGATCTTGTGGGGGTTCCGGTTGGACCCCTTCACGTCGAGGAAGCCCTCAGCGCCGGCACCGCCGGACTTGTTGATGACGACGAGCGGCTGGCTCATCAAATTGTTCTTCTGGACGATGCCCTGGATCATCCGCGCCATCTGGTCAGCGCCGCCGCCGGTGCCGGCGGGAACGATGAACTCCACGGTCTTGGTCGGCTCCCAGGCCGCATGGGCCATGGCCGGCGCGAGCGCCGCCGTGACCGCGATTGCAGCCACACCTCTCCTGACGATCTTGGCGATTGCCGAATGCATCTGATTTTCCTCCCCACGTCCGCGTTCTTTTTGGTGCGGATCGCAATTCCAGAGCTTGTTTCAACCGGCGCCTGCTGCGCCGGGCAAGTTCCCGATAACATCAATGTTCGTCGAACCCCTGGGCTTAGCCTCTATGGAGCAGACGAAAACGGGACTTCAGCCTGTTTTGACTTCGCGCATTTTCACCAATACGCGATTTATGCCGGCAATTGAGTTGGCGTTCCCACCGTTGCCGTTACGGCGGCTTGGCAAGAGTATAGACCAAGGGAGGGGTGTCAATTGGAATTTTCAATTCGGAATTAGGTACGTTGTATGCCACAACTTTGGAATACTGTATTCCAGTTGCGGAAGGCCGCCTCAACGGAAGGCGGCGTAGTCCTGCGGCAGGTTTTCATCGGCACCTGAATACAGGCGCGTCATCTGCTCCGCCGCCGCCACCACGCGCCGGCCGAGGCGCTGGATGCGATCCTCGCTCATGCGCACGGCCGGGCCGGACACCGAAACCGCACCGATCGGATCGCGCCACTCATTGAGGATGGCGGCCGCGACAGCGCGCATGCCCGGGGCGTGCTCCTCCCGGTCCACGGCGAAGCCGCGCTCCAGGATTTCGGCCACGTCGTCCATCAGCGCCCGCTCCTCGCGGCGGGTGGCGGTGGTGAAAGGCTCGTAGCGGATCTGGGCGAGACAGGCGCCGCGGAAGGAGGGGCTTGCGGCGGCGAGCACCGCCTTGCCGGCGGCAGTGGCATGCAGCGGCAGCCGCGCGCCCAGGCGGAAGAAGGCGCGCACGGGGGCATGGGCCTCCGCCTGCGCCACCACCACCAGTTCCATGGCATCGAACATGGCGAGGTTCACGGTCTCGTCGGTCTCGTGGAGGAGACGGCGAATCACCGGGCGGCCGATGTCCGGCAGCTTGCGGATGCGCAGATAGGCCGAGCCGATGCGGAACAGGCCGAGCCCCACCGTCCATAGCCCGGTGGAGAGGTCGTGATTCACCAGCTGGCGCTTCTCCAGCGTCGTCAGCAGGCGGTGCACCGTGGAGACGGGCAGCTCGGCGCGCCGGGCGATTTCGGCCAGCGCCATGCCGTCCTGGTCGGCGACCACGCGCAGCAGGGCGATGGCGCGGTCCAGCGACTGGACCTCGGCCCCGCCCTCCGACGACGTGCCGGATGCCGGCCGTCCCCTGCGCCGCGGTGCAACCTCGGTGTCCGGCATGCCGCTTTCTCCTCCCACTTCGTTGCCCACCAAACTATCGTTCCCCTCGCCCCCGTCCACCCCGCGCGCTGCCCCTGCGTCAAATTTTCCACGTTGCGGAATTAATTTCCATAAGTATGGTGTCGGTCACTTGCCGAACGGCGGGGCTGCCCGCTAATCTGGTATACATAATACGACATAGATCGCGCACTGCAGGGAGGATCAGCCATGAAGGTATGCATTTACGGTGCCGGAGCCATCGGCGGCTATCTGGGCGTCCAGCTCGCCCAGGCCGGCGCCGAGGTCAGCCTTGTGGCCCGCGGTGGCCACCTGGAGGCCATGCAGACCAATGGCGTGAAGCTGCTGATCAACGGCGAGGAGCGCGTCGCCAAGGTGCGCGCCACCGACGACCCGCGCGAACTCGGCCCGCAGGATTACGTCATCATCGCCCTCAAGGGCCATTCGGTGCCCGGCGTGGTGGAGCAGATGCGCCCCCTCCTCGGCAACGACACCTCCGTCGTCACCGCCGTGAACGGCGTGCCCTACTGGTATTTCTACAAGAATGGCGGCCAGCTGGAGAACCGCACCCTCGCCACCATCGATCCCGGCGCGAAGCAGTGGGAAGTGCTGCGCCCCGAGCGCGCCATCGGCTGCATCGTCTATCCCGCGACCGAAGTTGTGGCCCCGGGCGTCATCCAGCACATCTATGGCGACAAGTTCCCCCTCGGCGAGCCGTCGGGCGAGATCACGCCCCGCGTCACCGCCCTCAGCCAGATGATGGAGAAGGGCGGCCTGCGCGCGCCGGTGATGACCAACATCCGCGACGAGCTGTGGCTGAAGCTGTGGGGCAACCTCTGCTTCAACCCCATCAGCGCCCTCACCCACGCCACCCTCGACCTGATCGCCGCCGATCCCGGCACCCGCGCCGTGGCCAAGGCCATGATGCTGGAGGCGAAGGCCATCGCCGAGCGCATCGGCGTGAACTTCCGCGTGGACGTGGAACGCCGCATCAACGGCGCCGGTGCCGTGGGCGCGCACAAGACCTCCATGCTGCAGGATCTGGAGCGCGACCGCCCCATGGAGATCGATCCTTTGGTCAGCGTCGTCCAGGAAATGGGCCAGATGCTGGACATGCCCACCCCCACCCTCGACGTGGTGCTCGCCCTGGTGCGCCAGCGCGCCGCCATGGCCGGCCTCGGCGGCATCCTCGCCAACCCGCCGCTGACCGCCGCCGATCTCGAGCCGCAGAAGAAGGCCGCCGTGCACTGAGCCCCTCCCCCGATGGCCGGGCCCGCTTGGTCATCGGACGCGGCACCAGGGTGATGGAAAATGAAAAGGCCGGGCGCTTGCCCGGCCTTTTTCATGCCTGTGTCGTTTCTCTGTGTCGCTTCAGGAAAACCGCGCCGCCATCGACCTTGCACCCGCCCACGTTCAAACCGAACCCTGGGCGGGAGGCGCCCCCGACGGGCGCCTTGATCGGGATGCGTTCAGTTGCTCTCGGTCTGCGCGGCGGCAGGAGAGACGGGGGAAGCGGCGTCTGCCGGCTGGCTGGCGTTCAGCGCCATGCCTGTCAGCACATAGCCCAGCACGAGAGCGGCAAACACGGCGATTCGCTTGGTCATCCTCGATCCTCGGAACTTGCGTCGCGGCTTCCGTTGCCGACGACACTCTTGCGGCGGTGCAGCACGAATACGCTTCCCGTGCGGCACCGGAGCTGAATGAGTGTGTCAGCACCGGTTCATAAAGACTGAACGGCACCGGGGTGTTCCCCGGAAATCGTCCGGGGCGTGGCCTGCCCCGCCGGCACTGCGACCGGGGTATCGCCCCCGCGACTCGACCGCAGCGAAACCGGGTTTACACCGCGCCGCGTCACGTGTCTGTGTCCTGCGAGTCACAGCGCCCCTGCGTGAACCGGGGTGGTAAAGCAGCGGTTTACGCGGGTGAGCAGCCGGGTAAGGCCCCTGCCCCGCCGGCCGGCGGGAGGCCGCGCCGCGGGCTGGCGAAAGGCCGCGCCGGCAGGTCCGCGCGGCGCTTTACTCGGATCGTTCGAGGCTCTAAGCGAGGGCACCCTTTCGCGACGCAGCAAGGCGCCCATGCTCCGCAAGCTCTACGACTGGATCATCGCGTATTCGTCGAAGCCGTCGGCACCCTGGGCCCTCGCCCTCGTCGCCTTTGCGGAAAGCTCGGTGTTTCCGGTCCCGCCGGACGTGCTGCAGGTGCCCATGACGCTGGCGCGGCCGGACAAGGCCTGGCGCTACGCCCTCATCGCCACCATCGCCTCGGTGCTGGGCGGCCTCGTCGGCTACGCCATCGGCGCGCTGCTCTATGACAGCGTGGGCAAGTTCCTCATCGACCTCTACGGCTATGGCCAGAAGGTCGACCAGTTCCGCGCCGCCTATGCCCATTACGGGCACTGGGTGATCCTGTTGAAGGGGCTCACGCCGATCCCGTTCAAGCTGGTGACCATCACCTCGGGCTTTGCGAACTACAGCCTGTTCTGGTTCATCGTGCTGTCGGTCATCACCCGCGGCGCCCGCTTCTTCCTGCTGGCGGCGCTGCTGCACTATTTCGGCCCGTCGGCGCGCGAGTTCATCGAGAAGCGGCTCGGCCTCGTCACGCTGGGGCTGCTGGCGGTGGTGGTGCTGGGACTGGTGGCGGCGGCCTACTTCATCTGAGGCCGCCGGCCTTCCTTACTGACCTTTCGGACGCGACAGGACCGAGGCGGTGCCTGCCGACGCGCTGTCGGTGGTCGCCGTGCCGGCGCCCGCCTTGCGCTTCTGCGGCTGGGCGGGGCTCGCCGGGGTCGCGGAGGGCGCGGCATTGGCCGATTGCTGGGCGGCCGTCTGCCCGGCCGGTGCATTCGCGCTGGCGCCGGGCGCCGGCTGGGCCGGAGGCGTCGCAGCAGCAGGAGCCGATGCGGCAGCAGGCGCAGGCGTGGGGACGACCGGCGCGGCGGGGGCCACGGCCGCAGGCGCGGGCGTGACGGCGGCCATGGTCGCCTCGGGCGGGCGCTGGGGCGGCAGCGGCGCCGGGGTGCCGGCTATCGAGGGCGACGGAGCAGCGGAATAGGACGGCGCAGGAGCCGGCGGAACGGCGCGCGCCGTCGCGGGCGGCGCCTGGCGCTGGGGCGCGGGAGCCGGCGCCGCCACGGCGGGTCCGCCGGGAATGGTGCGCGCGCTGACCACGCGGCCGGTAAAGGCATTCACCCGCAGCAGCGCCCGCCCCTCCTGATCGGATGCGGCGATGAGATAGAAGCGGCCAGAGAGCTTGGGCGCGCCGATATTCCAGTAGCCCAGGCTCTGGACGATGCCGCGGATCTCCTCCGGCGGCAGCACGGGATAGCGCGCCTGCGGCACGCCATACGCCCCGCTGGGATAGGTGCCCGGGGGATAGGCGCCGGGCGGCACCGGATAGCCGCGCGGCGCAAGGCCGGGCTGCCCCTCATAGATCAGCACCTGCGCCGCAGCCGGCAGCGCGCTGCCCAGGAGAAGGGCAGAGACGGCCGCCGCGCGCAGCACCGGCCGGGAGCCGACGGGAAGGGTGACGGTGTGGGGCACGGCGCTGCTCCGGATCGATAGAAGTGGCGTTGGACGCTTCGCATCGATCGGCCGGCGCCTGCATATCCGGTCTCGCGCGGGCACGCAGGCTTAAGCAGCATCTGGCGAAGCGCCCGATTCCCGGTCACATAAGCCTTCCAATGCGGCAGCCGTGGGACGGGACGGGGTCGGGCAGGCGGCATCGGGCGCGGGTGCCCTCGGGAGGCGCCGAAATCCCGTTGCGCGAGGGACAACCGCCCCGTACCGTTCTTGCGCCAGAACCGCCGGTCGCGCAATTTTTCGCCAATTTGACCGCTTCTGCGCCATCGTGGCGCTTGTGAGGCTGCTGCTTTTCTGTCATCTTCGCCGAGATAGGGCAGTCGTACTTCCCTATCTCCCGTGCGCGCTGAATTGCCGAGCTCACGTTCCACAGGGCTGGCCCGCCGCCGGCCGAGGTCGGACGGAGGCGCAGTTCCGCGCGGCGCGGCTGTGGTGCAAAAGTTGCAAAGCAGGTATCGGATATCGCCGGGACGTCCCGTCCGGGAGAAGGGGGTCCGGCGCCCGGCGCGATGCGCATGGGACCGACAGTCTGGGGAAGCCGGCGGCACAGCCGGCAATGGCGGGCAGCGTGCTGCCCTATGGAAAAGGAATGGTCAGATGGCACCGATGGATCGCAAGGATGGCTTGATCGGAAGCGTGGCTCACACTGCCGCCGCCGTGAAAGACCCGGCGATCGTCGGCCGTCCGGACGCTTTCGGCCTGTTCGACCCGGCGCACGAGCGTGACGCCTGCGGCGTCGGCTTCATCGCCGATATCAAGGGCCGCAAGAGCCACCGCATCGTCCAGGACGGCATCAACATCCTGCTCAACCTGGAGCACCGCGGCGCGGTGGGCGCCGATCCGCGCGCCGGCGACGGCGCGGGCATGCTGGTGCAGATCCCGCACAAGTTCTTCGCCAAGGAGGCGGCCCGCCTCGGCATCACCCTGCCCGAGCCCGGCGAATATGCCGTCGGCCACATCTTCATGCCGCGCGATCCCGAGGGCGAGGCCATCGTGCGCGCCGCCTATGAGCGGGTGGTGGCGGAAGAGGGCTTCGTGCTCATCGGCTGGCGCGACGTGCCCACCGACAATTCCTCCCTCGGCGTCAGCGTGCTGCCGACCGAGCCCAAGCATGTGCAGATCTTCATCGGCCGCGGCGAGTTCGCGGGCGACGAGGACGGCTTCGAGCGCCGCCTGTTCGTGCTGCGCAAGGTGATCTCCAACACCGTCTACGGCGCCAAGGACCCGCGCACCGCCGGCTACTACCCGGTGTCGCTGTCCTGCCGCACGCTGGTCTACAAAGGCATGTTCCTGGCCGACCAGCTCGGCGCCTATTATCCGGACCTGCACGATCCGGACTTCGAGAGCGCGCTCGCCCTGGTGCACCAGCGCTTCTCCACCAACACCTTCCCGGCCTGGCCGCTGGCCCACCCCTATCGCATGGTGGCGCACAACGGCGAGATCAACACCCTGCGCGGCAACGTCAACTGGATGGCGGCGCGGCAGGCGAGCGTGGATTCGGAGCTGTTCGGCGCCGACATCTCCAAGCTCTGGCCCATCAGCTATGAGGGCCAGTCCGACACCGCCTGCTTCGACAACGCGCTCGAATTCCTGGTGCAGGGCGGCTACTCGCTGCCCCACGCGGCCATGATGCTGGTGCCCGAGGCCTGGGCCGGCAACCCGCTCATGGACGAGGAGCGGCGCGCCTTCTACGAGTATCACGCCTCCCTCATGGAGCCGTGGGACGGCCCCGCCGCCATCGTCGCCACCGACGGCCGCCAGATCGTCGCAACGCTGGACCGCAACGGCCTGCGCCCCGCCCGCTACATGGTGACGAGCGACGACACCATCGTCCTCGCCTCGGAAATGGGCGTGCTCACGCTGCCCGAGGAGAAGATCGTCACCAAGTGGCGCCTCCAGCCCGGCAAGATGCTGCTGGTGGACCTCGAGGAAGGCCGCCTCGTCCCCGACGAGGAGATCAAGACCGAGCTGGCCCGCGCCAACCCCTACAAGGAGTGGCTGAAGCACACCCAGCTGGTGCTGGAAGACCTGCGCCCCGTCGAGGCGCGCGAGGTGCGCACCGACGTGTCGCTGCTCGATCGCCAGCAGGCCTTCGGCTACACGCAGGAAGACCTCAAGCTGCTCATGGCGCCCATGGCCATCACCGGCCAGGAAGCGGTGGGCTCCATGGGCACCGACACGCCCATCAGCGTGCTGTCCAACAAGTCGAAGTCGCTGTTCAGCTACTTCCAGCAGAACTTCGCGCAGGTGACGAACCCGCCCATCGACCCGATCCGCGAGGAGCTGGTGATGAGCCTCGTCTCCTTCATCGGGCCGCGGCCGAACATCTTCGACCTGGAGGGCAACGCCCGCCGCAAGCGCCTTGAGGTGCGCCAGCCCATCCTCACCAACGAGGACCTGGAGAAGATCCGCTCCATCGGCTTCATGGAGGAGCGGTTCGACACCCGCACGCTGGACATCACCTACCCGTCCGACAAGGGCGCGGCGGGCATGGAGGATGCCGTCGAGCGCCTCTGCGAGCGCGCCGAGGCGGCCGTCCATGGCGGCTACAACATCATCATCCTGTCCGACCGCATGATCGGACCGGACCGCATCCCGATCCCGGCGCTGCTCGCCACGGCGGCGGTGCACCACCACCTCATCCGCAAGGGCCTGCGCACCTCGGTCGGTCTCGTGATCGAGACCGGCGAGGCGCGGGAAGTGCATCACTTCGCCTGTCTCGCCGGCTACGGCGCCGAGGCCATCAACCCCTATCTCGCCTTCGAGACCCTGCTCTCCATGAAGGACGAGATCCCGGAGGAGGTGGACGACAAGGAGATCGTGAAGCGCTTCATCAAGTCCATCGACAAGGGGCTGCTGAAGGTGATGTCCAAGATGGGCATCTCCACCTATCAGTCCTATTGCGGCGCGCAGATCTTCGATGCGGTGGGCCTCTCCTCCGACGTGGTGAGCAAGTATTTCTTCGGCACCGCCACCACCATCGAGGGCGTCGGCCTGCCGGAGATCGCCGAGGAGACCGTGCGGCGGCACACCCTCGCCTTCTCCGACGCGCCCATCTTCCGCATGGCGCTCGATGTGGGCGGCGAATACGCCTACCGCATCCGCGGCGAGGACCATGCCTGGTCGCCGGATTCGGTCGCGACCCTGCAGCACGCCGTGCGCGGCAACGCGCAGGACAAGTACAAGGCGTTCGCCGCCATGATCAACGAGGAGGACAAGCGCCTCCTCACCGTGCGCTCGCTGTTCCGCATCAAGGGCGCGGAAGAGATCGGGCAGGCGAGCGTGGACATCTCCGAGGTGGAGCCCGCCTCCGAGATCGTGAAGCGCTTCGTCACCGGCGCCATGTCGTTCGGCTCCATCTCGCGCGAGGCGCACACCACCCTCGCCATCGCCATGAACCGGATCGGCGGCAAGTCGAACACCGGCGAGGGTGGCGAGGAGCCCGAGCGCTTCAAGCCCCTGCCCAACGGCGACAGCATGCGCTCCGCCATCAAGCAGGTGGCCTCCGGCCGCTTCGGCGTGACGGCGGAATATCTCGTCAATTCCGACGTGATGCAGATCAAGGTCGCGCAGGGCGCCAAGCCCGGCGAGGGCGGACAATTGCCCGGCCACAAGGTGGACGCGGTGATCGCCAAGGTGCGCCACTCCACCCCGGGCGTGGGCCTCATCTCCCCGCCCCCGCACCATGACATCTATTCCATCGAGGACCTCGCCCAGCTCATCTACGACCTGAAGAACGTGAATCCCGACGCGGACGTGTCGGTGAAGCTCGTCTCCGAGGTCGGCGTGGGCACGGTGGCGGCCGGCGTGGCCAAGGCGCGCGCCGACCACATCACCATCTCCGGCTTCGAAGGCGGCACGGGCGCGAGCCCGCTCACCTCCATCAAGCACGCCGGCTCGCCTTGGGAGATGGGCCTCGCCGAGACCCAGCAGACGCTGGTGGCCAACCGCCTGCGCTCGCGCGTCGCGCTGCAGGTGGACGGCGGCCTGCGCACCGGCCGGGACGTGGTGATCGGCGCCCTGCTCGGTGCCGATGAGTTCGCCTTCTCCACCGCCCCGCTCATCGCGGCGGGCTGCATCATGATGCGCAAGTGCCACCTGAACACCTGCCCGGTGGGCGTGGCGACGCAGGACCCTGTTCTGCGCAAGCGCTTCAAGGGCACGCCCGAGCACGTCATCAACTACTTCTTCTTCATCGCGGAAGAGGTGCGCGAGCTCATGGCCTCCCTCGGCTTCCGCAAGGTGGAGGAGATGGTGGGCCGCGCCGACGTGCTGGACCAGAAGGCCGCCATCGACCACTGGAAGGCCAAGGGCCTCGACTTCTCGCGCATCTTCGCGGTGCCGCAGATGCCGGCCGACGTGGGCATCCGCCACACCGAGCGCCAGCACCACCCCATCGAGAAGGTGCTCGACCGCACCCTGATCGCGAAGGCGGCCCCGGCGCTGGAGCGCGGCGAGCGCGTGGAGATCGAGACGCCGATCCGCTCGGTGGACCGCTCCGCCGGCGCCATGCTCTCGGGCGCGGTGGCGAAGGCCTATGGCGGCGCCGGCCTGCCCGACGACACCATCCACGTCACCCTGTCGGGCACAGCGGGCCAGGCCTTCGGCGCCTTCCTCGCGGCCGGCGTCACCTTCGACCTCGTCGGAGAGGCCAACGACTATGTGGGCAAGGGCCTCTCGGGCGGGCGCATCATCGTGCGGCCGCCGGCCCATTCGGCCATCGTGCCGGAAAACTCCATCATCGTCGGCAACACCGTGATGTATGGGGCGACCGAAGGCGAGTGCTACTTCCACGGCATCGCCGGCGAACGCTTCGCGGTGCGCAATTCGGGGGCAATCGCCGTCGTCGAAGGCACCGGCGACCATGGCTGCGAGTACATGACCGGCGGCATCGTGGTGGTCATCGGCCCCACGGGACGCAACTTCGCGGCCGGTATGTCCGGCGGCGTCGCCTACGTGCTCGACGAAGACAAGAGCTTCGCCAAGCGCTGCAACCTCTCCATGGTGGACCTGGAGCCGGTCGAGGAGGAGGAGGATCTCCTGGAGCGCCTCCACCACCACGGCGGCGACCTGGAGTTCAAGGGCCGCATCGACGTGCAGGGCGACATGTCCCGCCACGACGAGGAGCGCCTGCACCAGCTCATCGCCAAGCACCTGCACCATACGGGCTCGGCGCGGGCGCAGATGATCCTCGACAACTGGGCGGACTACCGCTCCAAGTTCGTCAAGGTGATGCCGGTGGAATACCGCCGTGCCCTGCGCGAAATGGAGAAGCGCCGCGGCCTCGCGGCGGCCGAATGAGGCAGGAGCGTCCCCTCTTCGGAGGGGACGCCGGCCGGCCCCGAACGGCCGGCGAGCGGGCCGGTAGCCCGTGCGGGAACGCGCGCGAAAACCGAGTCCTCAAGCTGGAACAATTCTTGTAATGGAACTGGTGGTGCGGCACGCGGAGACATCCGGCGCGCGCGGCGGTTCCCTCAAGGTTCGCCAACGAGGTTTTTATGGGCAAGGTCACGGGGTTCCTGGAGATTGATCGGCGCGAGCAGAAGTATCAGCCCGCATCCGACCGCATCCGCCATTTCCGCGAGTTCACGCTGCCGCTGCCCGACGCCGAGGTGGAGAACCAGGCGTCGCGCTGCATGGATTGCGGCATCCCCTTCTGCCACGGCTCCACCGGCTGCCCGGTCAACAACCAGATCCCGGACTGGAACGACCTCGTCTATCGCAACGAGTGGGAAGAGGCCTCGCGCAATCTCCACTCCACCAACAATTTCCCCGAGTTCACCGGCCGCATCTGCCCCGCCCCGTGCGAGGAAGCCTGCACGCTGAACCTCGAGGACGTGCCCGTCACCATCAAGACGGTGGAGCAGGCCATCGCCGACAAGGCGTGGAAGAAGGGCTGGATCAAGCCCGAGCCCGCCGCCGTGAAGACCGGCAAGAAGGTGGCCATCATCGGCTCCGGCCCGGCGGGCCTCGCCGCCGCCCAGCAGCTCGCCCGCGCCGGCCACGACGTGCATGTCTATGAGCGCGAGCCCAAGGCCGGCGGCCTGCTGCGCTACGGCATCCCCGACTTCAAGATGGAGAAGCACCACATCGACCGCCGGGTGAAGCAGATGGAGGCGGAAGGGGTCACCTTCCACTACAACGAGAATATCGGTGTGGTGCGCCCCCTGCAGGAGCTGCTCGACGGCCATGATGCGGTGCTGCTCGCCGGCGGCTCCGAGGCCCCGCGCGATCCCGGCCTGCCCGGGCAGGAGATGGAAGGCGTGCACTTCGCCATGCCCTATCTCGTGCAGTCCAACCGTCGCGAGGGCGACGAGCCGGTGAACGAGATCCCGATCCTCGCCGGCGGCAAGCATGTGGTGGTGGTGGGCGGCGGCGACACCGCCTCCGACTGCGTGGGCACCGCCTTCCGCCAGGGCGCGCTCTCGGTCACCCAGCTCGACATCCGCGCCGTGCCGCCCATGAAGGAGGACAAGCTGGCGGTGTGGCCCTTCTGGCCCACCAAGTTCCGCACCTCCTCCTCCCAGGCCGAGGGCGCCGAGCGCGAGTTCGCCTGCGCCACGCTGGGCATCGAGGGCCGCAACGGCCGCGTCACCGGCGTGAAGTGCGCCCGCGTGGATGCCAAGCGCCAGCCCATCCCCGGCACCGAGTTCGTGCTGCGCGCCGATCTCGTCTTCCTTGCCATCGGCTTCGCCCACCCGCTGTTCTCCGGGCTCATCGAGCAGTCCGGCGCGGCGCTGGACAAGCGCGGCAACGTGAAGGCGGACGAGGAGGCCTATGCCACCTCCGTGCCGAAGCTCTACGCCGCCGGCGACATGCGCCGCGGCCAGTCGCTGGTGGTCTGGGCCATCCGCGAAGGCCGTCAGGCCGCCCACGCCATCGACAAGGACCTGATGGGCGCCACCACCCTGCCGCGCTGAGGCCCATGGCCTGAGCCGCAGATCGAGATCGCCTGATCCTGAAAGCAAAAGCCCCCGGCCATCGGCCGGGGGCTTTTTTGTGCGTCGTTGATGGGGCCCGCAGTGCGCGGCGGCTCACGAGGTGAGCTGCCGCGCCTTCGCACCCTCAGATGTTCGTCTTGTCCGCGCCCTTCAGCTCCAGGATCTCACGCGCCTCGTCGGGGCTGGCCACTTCCAGCCCCAGACCCTCGATGATCTTGGCGGCGAGCTTCACCTGATCGGCGTTGGAGGTGGCGAGCTTGCCGCGGCCGGCCCAGAGCGAATCCTCCAGCCCCACGCGGATGTTGCCGCCCATGGAAGCGGCCATGGCGGCGATGGGGAGCTGGTTGCGGCCGGCGCCGAGCACGGACCAGCGATACTGATCGCCGAACAGCCGGTCGCAGGTGCGCTTCATGTGCATCACGTCCTCGGGGTGGGGACCGATGCCGCCGAGAAGCCCGAACACGGACTGCACGAACAGCGGCGGCTTCACCAGCCCGCGCTCCAGGAAGTGCGCGAGATTGTAGAGATGGCCGATGTCGTAGCACTCGAACTCGAAGCGGGTGCCGTTATCGTAGCAGGTGGTCAGGATATATTCGATATCCTTGAAGGTGTTGCGGAAGACGAGATCGCGCGTGTTTTCAAGATGCGTCTTCTCCCACGGGTGCTTGAACTCCTTGTACTTGTCGAGCAGGTGGAACAGCCCGAAATTCATGGAGCCCATGTTGAGGGAGGCGACTTCCGGCTTGAAGGTGGCGGCGGGCAGCACGCGCTCCTCCACCTTCATGTAGGGGCTGCCGCCGGAGGTGATGTTGATGACCGCGCTGGTGGCCTGCTTGATGCGCGGCAGGAAGGGCGCGAAGGCCTCCGGCGTCTGGTCCGGCTGGCCGGTTTCCGGGTTGCGGGCATGCAGATGCAGGATGGCCGCGCCGGCCTCGGCTGCCTTCAGCGCGTCGGCCACGATCTCGTCCGGCGTGATGGGCAGATAGGGCGACATGGTGGGCGTGTGGATCGCCCCCGTGATGGCGCAGGTGATGATGACCTTGCGGTTGGATTTCTTGGCGGGGGCTGCCTCGGTCATGATGGTCTTGCCTCTATGGTCGGGAATGTCGGAAAGGCGAAAGCTTCAGGCGCCGATGTCCTTGTCGGCCTTGCGCTTGTGGGCGGCGAGCGCCATCAGCCGGCGGTCGCGCCACACCTGCCGCTCCTGAAGGGCATCGTGGGCGAGGCGCGCGCGGCGCTCGGCCAGCACGGTCTCCAGCACCGGGCCGGCCCAGTCCACGCGGCGCCACTGGTCGGGCGAGATGCGCTCATAGATCTGCTGGTAGCGCGCCACATAGTCCGCGACGCCGCCGGGCGCGTTGAGGTCGATTGTCTCGAACGGACCCATGAAGGACCAGCGCAGGGCCAGGCCCTCGCGGATGCCGATGTCCACGTCCTCGACGCTGGCATAGCCGTCCGCCACGAGGCGGAACGCCTCTTCCAGCAGCGCGCCCTGCATGCGGTTCATGACGAAGCCGTCCAGCTCGCGCTTCATCACGATGGGCGACTGGCCGGCGGCGCGCATGAGGTCGGCGGCGCGGGTCATGGTGTCCGCGGAGGTCCACGGCGCGGGCACCACCTCCACGGCCGGGATCAGATAAGGCGGGTTGATGGGGTGGCACACGCACACCCGCTCGCGATGCGTCAGGGTCTCGGTAAAGCGCGAGGGCAGGATCGCCGAGGTCGAGGAGGCGAGCACCGTCTCGGGCGCGGCGAGCGCGTCCAGCTCCGCATAGAGCGCCTGCTTGAGGGCGAGATCTTCCGGCGCATTCTCCTGCGCGTGGACGGCGCCCTCAAGCGCCTCGTCATAGGAGGCGGCGGCGGACAGGCGCGCGCGCACGGCCTCGGGGCTCGCGCCGTTGAGGAGGTCGTTGGCGGCGAGATCGGGCAGCACGCCCTCGATGTAAGCCAGCGCCGCCTCGGGCGCGCCCGGCGCCTTGTCGGCCAGCGCCACGTCAAACCCGGCGCGGGCGAAGGTGATGGCCCAGGCGCGGCCGATGAAGCCGGAGCCGATGATGGCGATCTTGGTCATGACTGCCTCTTCATGGATTCACTGCAAACCGTCGTCATCCCCCGGCTTGTCCGGGGGATCCACCTTGCCGAAAGTCCGGCGCATGGCTGCCGGGAAACGCCTCTCACGGCAGGGTGGATGCCCCGGACAAGCCGGGGCATGACTTGAAACGCGGCGCATAGGCGCGAACCACACTCACAGCCACAGCACCTGCCTCCGCAGGTCGAGGTCGCGGGCGAGCGGACGGGCGGGGCCTTCGTGCACCACCTCGCCGCGCTCCAGCACCACCGCGCGGTCGGCGAGGTTCAGCACCACGTCGAGATGGTGATCGACGATGACGAGGGTGAGCGAGCGGCGCAGCCGGTCGAAGGCGTCGAACAATTCTTCCGTCACCGCCGGGGACAGGCCCTCGAAGGGCTCGTCCAGCAGCAGCACGCGGGTGTCGCCCATGAGCGCGCGGGCCACCGCCACCATCTGCTGCTCTCCGCCGGAGAGCAGGTCGGCCGGCGTGTCCATGCGCACCTTGAGGCGGGGGAAGAGGTCCAGCACCTCCTCCTCGCTGAAGTGCTTGCCCGCGCCGGTGATGCGCTTCAGCCGTCCGAGTTCGAGATTGTGGCGCACGCTCATGCCATGGAACAGCGCCCGGCCCTGCGGCACGTAGCCGACGCCGCGCCGGGCGATGGCGGCGGAGGACAGGCCCATGAGTTCCTCGCCCGCCAGCGTCAGCGACCCGTTCATGGGCTTGACGATGCCGGTGATGGCCTTGAGCAAGGTGGACTTGCCCGCCCCGTTGCGGCCGAGCAGCGCGAGGATCTCGCCCTCCTTCGCCTCCAGCGAGACGCCGGCGAGGATGCGGCTCTTGCCGTAGAAGGCGTCGATGCCGTGGAGCCGCAGCATAACGGTGTCGGTGGCGGCGGATTCGAGGTCGCGGGCGGCAAGGGCGGCGGCGCCGGAGCCGATATAGACCTCCTGCACGCGCTTGTCGGAGCGCGCATCCTCCACCGTGCCGTCCACCAGCACCGCGCCATCGGCCATCACGGTCACCGCGTCAGCGAGCTCGAACACCCGGTCGATGTCGTGCTCCACGAGGAGCACCGGCACCTCGGCGGAAATGTCCTTGATGAGGTTGGAGACGCGGTTGCGCTCCGCCGCCGCAAGGCCCGCCAAAGGCTCGTCCAGCAGCAGCACGCGCGGGCGGGAGGTCAGCGCAAGACCCATGTCCAGCAGGCGCTGCCCGCCATAGGAGAGCGCACCCGCCTCCGCCCGCTCCATGCCGGCGACCCCGAGGAAGGCCACCATCTCCGCCGTCTCGGCGTTGATCTCGGGAATGGCGGCGGCATCGCGCCAGGGGTTGAGCCGGCTCTTGTGGGTGGCCTGCACGCCGAGGCGCAGGTTTTCCTCCACCGAGAGGGTCGGGAACAGGTTGGTGATCTGGAAGGAGCGCGCGAGGCCCTTCATGCACACGGCGTTGGGCGAGAGCCCGTCGATGCGCTCGCCGGCGAGGCGGATCTCGCCGGAATTGGGCGGGAACATGCCGGAGATCATGTTGAAGGTGGAGGTCTTGCCCGCGCCGTTGGGGCCGATGAGGGCGTGGAGCGTCCGGTCCTTCACCGCCACCGCGCCGGACCGCACCGCCTTGATGGCGCCGAAGCCCAGGGCGAGGTTCTTCGCCTCCAGAAGCGGCGCGGGGCTCTCCCAGCGAGCCCGGGCGGTGAGGGACGACGGAAGCGGCCGCCGCTCCGCCGAAGTGCGCCGGCCCATGGCGGCCGCTTCGACGGTCTTCTTCCTCAGCGGCGCCAGCAGCCGGCCGGCGACGCCGACGAGGCCGGTGGGCGAGAAGACGATGAAGGCCATGAACAGCAGGCCGAACCAGAACAGCCAGTTCGCCGTCCACATGGACAGGAACTCGCGGAACAGCACGAAGAACAGCGCGCCCAGCGCCGGCCCGAGGAAGGAGCGCATGCCGCCGATGACCACCATGGCCAGAAGCTCGCCCGAAAAGGCGATGGCGATGGGATCGGCCGAGGCGAAGCGGTGGTTGAAGGCGAGCAGCGCCCCGGCGAACGCCGTGAGGCCGGCCGAGAGGGTGAAGCAGGCGATCTTGTAGGCCCGCGTATCGTAGCCGATGAAGCGCGCCCGCTGCTCGTTCTCGCGGATGGCGACCAGCACCGTGCCCACCGGCGAGCGCACGAAGCGCTGGAGCGTGAGGATGATGAGGAAGGCCGCCACCGCCACCACCCAGTAGAAGGTGGCATTGCGATCCACGTCGAGGCCGAGGAAGGGGCCGCGATTGACGCCGCCGAGGCCGTTCTCGCCGCCGGTCACGGCGGTCCAGCGGAAGGCGACGGTATAAGCGAGCGCCGTCAGCGCCAGCGTCAGCAGGGAGAAATAGACGCCGCGCCGCCGCAGCACCACGTATCCCACCGGGATGGCCGCCAGCGTCACCAGCACCGCCGCCGGGATGGCGAGCACGAGGCCCCACTCTGGAAACAGCCGCTGCTGGAGGAGCGCGGCCGCATAGGCGCCGAGGCCGAACCAGGCGCCATGGCCGAAGGAGACGAGGCCGGTGTAGCCGACGAGCAGGTTCAGCGCCATGCAGGCGAGGGCGAGGATCACCACGTCGGTCGCGGACGTCACCGTCAGTCCGAGGGCGGAGAGCAGCGCCGGCAGCACGGCGAGCGCCGCGGCGGCGACGATGAGGTTGGCATTGCGGGCGAGCATCGCGGCTCCTGAGGCGGGAGGGGTCGCAGTCACGAAAGGGGCGGCGGAGGCGGCGGGCACGGGAGAGGCCTTGGGCATGGCAATCACTCGAAGCGCAGGATGCGCTCGCCGAACAGGCCGCGCGGACGGGTGAGCAGCACCGCCAGCATCAGGACGTACATGGACGCCTCGGCCGCCGGCGGGATGAAATAGACGGTGAGGCCGCGCACGAGGCCCACCAGCAGCCCCGCCGCCACCACGCCCCAGAAGGAGCCGAGGCCGCCGATGACCACCACCACGAAGGCGGCGGTGAGGATTTCCGAACCCATGGCCGGATGCACGCCGGAAATGGGCGCGAGCATGATGCCGGCGAGGCCCGCAAGGCCGATGCCGATGGCCGCCACCGCCGTGAGATAGGGGGTGAGCGAGATGCCGAGCGCGCCCACCATGTCCGGGTTCTGCACGCCGGCCCGCACCACCCGGCCGAAGGCGGTGCGCTGGAGCAGGAGCCATAGGCCGAGCACCGCCGCCGCCGCCACCACCAGAATGGCGAGGCGATAGCGCGAATAGATGAAGTCGCCGAGGAACACCTGGCCCTTCAGGAAGGCGGGGATGGAGAAGGGAATGGGCGTGGCGCCGAAGGCCATGCGCAGCGCCTGCTCGATCACCATGGCGAGGCCGAAGGTGAGCAGCAAAGAGAGGATGGGATCGGCCCGGTAGAAGCGCGAGAACAAGGTGCGCTCGATGACCATGCCGATGAGCGCCACGGAGAGGGGCGCGGCGACGAAGGCGGCGGGAAAGCCGAAGCGGTTTCCGACCTCGACGCCGATATAGGCGCCGATGGCATAGAAACCGCCATGGGCGAGGTTCACGATGCCGCCCAGAGAGAAGATGAGCGAGAGGCCGAGGGCGATCAGCAGATAGGCGACACCCACCAGAAGCCCGTTGAGCAACTGCTCGATGAGGAAGACGAGTTCCATGGGCATGAAGTCTTCTCCGGCCTGACTACCGATCAAAAGCCCTCTCCCCTAGCGGGAGACGGGAGGCGTTTGCGCCCCGGACCAGCGATGGCGGAGCCGGAGCGCCGAGCCGGGGTCCAGCGGAAAGTTCGGCGAAGCCGGCAAAGCCCCGCCCCCTCCCCGCTTGAGCCGCCTTCGGCGAACCCTTGCGGTCCCGGTTCGCATTCCGCTCGCGCTGCATGCGTCCGGGGCGCGAGGGTGATGCACGAGCCGGCCGAACGCCCTCTCCCCTTGCGGGAGAGGGTTGGGGTGAGGGGCATGGCGTCGCAGGAACCGGCATCCGCCAGCGGGAACATCCCCACCCCTCACCCCCGGCCCCTCTCCCGCGAGGGGAGAGGGGAGGAATCCTCACCCCGCGGGGAAGGTGCAGGCGTTCTCTTCCGGGGTGGGCGCGATCACGTCGAGGGCGGTGCCGTCACCGGGGACGGCGGGGCCGAGGAGCATGATGTCCCAATTATCCTTCACCTGCGCCACCGGGCGGGGCGTCACCGTGTACATCTCCTGGATGAGCTGGTGGTCCCAGTCGCGGAAGTAGCCCTTGCGCCCCTTCAGGATGTCCAGCTCCTTCTCCTTCTCGAAGAAGGAGATGATCTGCGCGGAATCTGTGCTCTTGGTTTCGATCATGGCGCGGGCCACGAGCTTGGTGGCGACATAATCGCCCCACGCCTGATTCTCCGGCGGCTTGCCCCACTTCTTCACGAAGGCGGCGACGAAGGCCTTGGAGGACGGCGCGGAAACATCGTGGTGCCAGATGAGCGGCCAGATGCCGCCGAAGGCATCCTTGCCCGCGCCCCAGGCCACCGCCGTATCGAAGCCGAAGCCGCCGAACGGATACTTGAGGCCAAACTCCGAATACTGCTTGATGAAGTTGGTGATCTGGTTGCCCGCGAGGTTGGAGATCACCACGTCGGGGCGCGCCTGACGCACCTTGAGCAGATAGGGCGAGAAGTCCGTCGCGTCCGTGGGCACCAGCTCATCCGCAACCACCTCGCCACCATTCTGGGCGATGTAGCGCTTGGCGACGCGGGAGAGATCGTGGCCGAAGGCGTAATCGGCAGTGAGGAAGAAGAGCTTCTTGCCCTTGATGAGGCCGTCGCGCAGCATCGCCGCGCCCACCGCCTTCACATATTGGGTGTTGGCGCCTTCCACATGGAACATGTAGCGGTTGCAATCCTTGCCGCGCAGGGCATCGGAATTGCCGCCGGTATTGACGAATACGATCTTGTTGCGCGCCGCAACCTGCGCGATGGCCAGCGCCGAGGCGGAGGAAATCTCGCCCACGATCACCGCCGCCTTGTCGCGTTCGATATAGCGCTCCGCCTTGGAGGAGGCGGTGGCGGGGTTCACGCTGTCTTCCATCACCAGGTTGATCTTGCGGCCGTTGATGCCGCCGGCCGCGTTCAGCTCCTCCACCGCGAGCTGCACGCCCATCTGGCCGTAGGCGCCGAGCGGGCCGAGGAAGCCGGTGAGCGGGGTGAGGTGGCCGAAGGTCACGGTGTCGGCCTGCGCCTTCACGATGGCCGGCATGCCGACGCCGCCGAGAAGCGCGGCCGCGCCGACGCCCTTCAGGAGCGTGCGACGACCGACGGATGCGGACGCAATGCGGGCGTGATGGGGAATGTCGTTCACGGCGTCGTCTCCTCCCATGGATCCGGCTGGACGTTGCGGCGGCAGGATTTTTCCCGTTCGGACCGCACCGGAATGATTGCCGACTGGCTCGGCTATCTGTTATCTGTGATCACACATAGCAGACGCGGATCATGGAACACAAGACACCTTCCACCGGAGACGGCGATGCCGGAGAGGTCCGCGGCGAAGAGCCGGCGGTCACGCTCGATGCCCGCGTCGGCCGCATCGTCCGCCAGACCTTGGCCGATCAGGTCTATGGCGATCTGAAGGAGCTGCTGCTCTCCGGCCGCGCCGCGCCGGGCGAGCGCTTCACCCTGCGCGGCCTCGCCGCCGCCATCGGCACCAGCGCCATGCCGGTGCGCGAGGCGGTGTCACGGCTGGTCGCCGAGAACGCGCTGGAAGTGCTGCCCAACCGCGCCGTGCGCGTGCCCCTCATGTCCCGCGCCCGCTTCGCCGAACTGCGGCTCATCCGCACGAGTCTCGAAGGCCTCGCCGCCGCCACCGCCGCCCGCGAGGCGACGGATGAGGAGATCGCCGAGGTGATCCGCTGCGAGCGCGCCTTCGCCGCCGAGCGCGACAAGAAGAAGCCGGACGGCGCCGCCGCCATGCGCCACAACAAGGACCTGCACTTCGCCCTCTACCGCGCCGCCCACCTACCCACCCTCATGGGGATGATCGAGGGCCTCTGGCTGCAGATCGGCCCCGTGCTCAACCTCGACTTCCGCGCCGGCCCGGAGCGGGTGCGGCAGGGGGAGGCCCACCTCCACCACGCCCAGCTCGTCGCCGCCCTCAAGGCCCGCGATTCGGACGCGGCACGGGACGCCCTGGTCGCCGATATCTGGAGTGCGGGCGACTTCATCCTCTCGCGCGACGTGCTTCCGGACTGACTGGATCCCGAACGCGCGCCGAACGGCACCTGACACCACCGATACCCCACAAGAAAACCTCGGGAGAACGCCATGGACCTCGGCATTGCCGGCATCCGAGTCATCGTCACCGCCGGCGCTGGCGGCATCGGCCTGGAGATCGCCCGCGCCTTCCTCAAGGAGGGGGCCAGGGTGGAAGTCTGCGACGTGGACGATGCCGCCCTGGAAGCCCTCGGCGACACCGCCCCGGGCGCCACCGGAACCTGGTGCGACGTGTCCGACCGCGCCTCCGTCGCCGCCTTCATGGAGGGCGCACTGGGCCGCCTCGGCGGGCTCGATGTGCTTGTAAACAATGCGGGAATCGCCGGCCCCACCGGCCGCGTGGACCAGATCTCGCCGGAGGACTGGGACCGCACTCTGGCGGTGGACATCACCGGCCATTTCAACGTCACCCGCCTCGCCGTGCCGGCCCTGAAGGAGAGCGAAAACGCCTCCATCATCGGCCTGTCCTCGGCCGCCGGCCGCTTCGGCTTTCCCCTGCGCTCGCCTTATGCGGCGGCGAAATGGGGGGTGGTGGGCTTCATCAAGTCCCTGGCCATGGAGCTGGGCGAATTCGGCATACGCGCCAATGCCATACTGCCCGGATCGGTGGACGGGCCGCGCATCCGCTCGGTGTTCGAGAACAAGGCGCGCGAGCGCAACATGTCCATGGAGGAGGTGCAGGCCATGGCCCTCTCCGCCACCTCGCTGAAGCGCCTCATCCCGCCACAACACCTTGCCAATGTTGCGGTTTTCCTGTCGTCCCCGATGGGCTCCACCATCTCCGGCCAGGCCATCGCGGTGGACGGCGACATGCAGATGCTGGTGTAGGCGCCTGAACCGCCGCCGCCCTCCAGCCCAGCCGGAGGGCGGCGAAAGTGGTTTTCTGCCCGAGGGTTAGATTCCGGCCTGCGACACGAACTTGGGGTTCAGATAGGCCTCGATGGCCTCCGAGCCGCCCTCCGAGCCATAGCCGGAATCCTTGATGCCGCCGAAGGGAACCTCAGGCAGCGCAAGACCCAGATGGTTGATGGTCATCATGCCCGCCTGCACCCGGTGCGCCACCTGCTGGGCGGTCTTGGCCGAGCGGGTATAGGCATAGGAGGCAAGGCCATAGGGCAGCCGGTTGGCCTCGGTGACGGCCTCCTCGAAATCCGAGAAGGGCAGCATCATGGCCAGCGGGCCGAACGGCTCCTCGTTCATCATCCGCATCTCGCGGGTGACGCCCGTGACCACCGTGGGCTCGAAGAAATAGCCTTTGTTTCCAATGCGCGCGCCGCCGGTCGCCACCTCGGCCCCCTTCTGGCGGGCATCGGCGATGAGGGCTTCCATGGCCGGGATGCGGCGCTCGTTGGCGAGCGGGCCCATGGTGGTGCCGGCCTCCAGGCCATTGCCCACCTTCACCGCCTTGGCGACGGTGACGAAGGCGTCCACGAACTCCTCGTAGACGTTCTCCTGAATAAGGTAGCGGGTCGGCGAGACGCACACCTGCCCGGCATTGCGGAACTTGGCGGTGGCGATCTGCTTGGCCGCGGCGGTCACGTCCGCATCGTCGAAGACGATCACCGGCGAGTGTCCGCCAAGCTCCATGGTGGCGCGCTTCATGTGCTCGCCCGCCAGCGCCGCCAGCCGCTTACCCACGGGCGTGGAGCCGGTGAAGGTGATCTTGCGGATGGTCGGATGCGGAATGAGATATTCGCTCACTTCCGCCGGCACGCCATAGACGAGACCGATGACGCCGGCCGGAATGCCCACGTCCACAAAGGCGCGGATCAGCTCGGCAGGCGAGGCGGGCGTCTCCTCCGGCGCCTTAACGATGATCGAGCAGCCCGCCGCCAGCGCGCCGCACAGCTTGCGCACCACCTGGTTGATGGGGAAGTTCCACGGCGTGAAGGCCGCCACCGGCCCCACCGGCTCCTTGATGACGAGCTGATAGACGCCGGGCGCGCGGGCAGGAATGACGCGGCCATAGGCGCGGCGCGCCTCCTCGGCGAACCAGTCGATGATGTCGGCGGCCGCCAGCGTCTCCATCCGCGCCTCGACCAGCGGCTTGCCCTGCTCCAGCGTCATCAGCCGGGCGATGCCATCGGCGCGCTCGCGCAGCAGGTCGGCGGCCTTGCGCATGAGCTTGGACCGCTCGAAAGCCGACACCTTGCTCCAGGTCGCGAAGCCGCGCTCGGTGGCCTCCAGCGCCGCGTCGAGGTCGGCGCGCGAGCAGTGGGCGACCGAGCCGATCTCCTCCTCCGTGGCAGGATTGATGACCGGGATGCGGCGGCCCCCCTCGGCATCGCGCCAGACACCGTCGATGTGGAGCTGGACGTTGGGATAGGCGTCGGACATTTGGCTTCCTCCTAGGGGCGCCGCACCGTGGACCGCGCGGGCGCCGGTCGAATCGGGCGTTCGAATCGGGCCTTGCGCCCCGGTGCGCCGTGGGCCGCCGTTCTTCGACCATCTGGCGAAGCGTGACGGGAGACGAGACCGGATGTGGAATGGCGGCAGGCGCCGGGGCGGGCGGGCATCCTATGCGGCAACGGTGCAATTGAGAACCTGCGGTGCGCGCGGGGAAACCGGGGGGAGGTCCGCAGCGTTGGCATGGCTGGACGGCGAAACGCCGGGCCAGTCCGGAGGACCCCATGAACACCGCGAACCTGCAATTGGAAGGCGTGCTCCTCGCCTTGTCACGCCTGCTTGAGACCATGCGGCACAAGGGCCTCCTCACATCCGGAGAGATCGAGACGGCGCTGGCCGAGGCGGAGGACGCCTGCCGCCGCGATGCCGCCTGCCGCACCATCAGCCCGGGGCAGGCCGAAGGGGTGCTGTTTCCCATCCGCTTCCTGCGCGCGGCCACCAATCGCCAGGAAGGCCCCGCCCCGACCTTCACCGACATCGCCACCTCCATCGGCGAGAACAAGGACAGGCACGGCTGAGCCGGCGCGCGGTGCCGGGCCTTCTCAAATCCGGCTCTGGCGCCGAGGGGTTCCCAAAGGGTATCAAGCGGCGGTACGCCCCGGCGCGGCGGGCGGTTGACCTCCGCGCCCGCGGAGCGGTTCTGTGGGGAGGCGCCGTTGCTGTCCTTCGTCGAACGCCATGTGGTCGCCTCGATCCTCGGCGCCGTGGTGCTGGCGTTCCTCGTTTATGAGACCTCGGTGCGCTTCTTCGCCTATTCCGGCGATGCCTATGTGGCGACGGATGTCATCTTCATCGCCCCGGAAGTGTCCGGCCCGCTCGCCAAGGTGGTCGTGGGCGACGATGCGTCGGTCGCCGCCGGGGCCGTTCTCGCCGAGATCGAGCGCGAGCCCTTCGCGCTGGCCGTGGCGGCCGCCGAGGCGCAGGTGACATTGGCCGCCGAGCGCATCCGCCTCGCCGAAGCGGCGATCGACGAGAGCACGGCCATGGTCTCCGCCGCCCGCGCCTCCCTCGACAATGCCCGGCGCCAGCAGACGCGCTCGGAATCCCTTTCCCAGACCGGCGACATCTCCGCCGAGGCGCTGGATACGGTGCGGCGCGATGCGGTGGTCGCCGCCGCCGACTTGCAGAAGGCGGAGAGCCTTGCGGCGGTGGCGCAGACCCTCGTCACCGTGCGCCGCGCCGAGCAGGCGACCGCCGCCCAAGCCCTCGCCAAGGCCAGTTACGAACTCTCCCGCACCCGCATCGTGAGCCCGGTAAAGGGGCGCGTCGCGCCGCTCACCGTGCGCACCGGCGACTATGCCACGGCGGGCAAACCGCTCGCGGCGGTGGTCTCGGACCTCGACTGGCACATCGTGGCAGCGGTGGACGAGCGGCACCTGGCGCGGCTGAAGCCGGGCCAGAGCGTGCTCTTCACCATCGGCTCCGACCCATGGCGGCCACACTGGGGCACGGTACGCTCCATCTCTCCCGGCATCGCCCGCAGCGCCGGCGAGGATGGCGCCCTGCCCTACGTGCCGCTGAGCACCGACTGGATCCGCCTGCCCCGCCGCTTTCCCGTGCTCATCGACATGGGCGACCTGCCAGCGCGCGAACGGCTCTATCGCGGGGCAGATGCCCGCGTGCTGATCTGGTTCTGAGGCGATGGCCGCAGCGGGCTGGAGCGCGCGGCAGGGGCTCATCACCGCCGCGAGCGTGGTGCTCGCGCTGCTGATGGCGGCGGCGCTCGGGCTTGAGGGCCTGTGGTGGGCGGCGATCTCCGCCTGGATCGTCTCCAATCCCGACTTCGCCGCCTTGTGGCGCAAGGCGGGCATGCGCCTCGCCGGCACCGCGGTCGGCCTTTCTGCCGGCTATCTGCTGGCGGTGGCGCTGGAGGGAATTCCCCTCTTCCAGGCCCTCGCCCTTTTCATCATCTGCGGGGTCGGCTCCTACCTGCGCTTCTCCAGTCGCTACGGCTATGCCTGGTTCTACGGCACCATCACGCTGATGCTGATGCTGGCGGTGAGCATCCTCGAGACCGAAGCGCTCTTCTCCTTCGCCGAGAACCGTTTCCTGGAGATCGCCTGCGGCGTGGTGGCGAGCGCCGTCGTGCATGCCGTTGGGCGCCCGCGCACCGATCGGGCGGCGCCGGCTACAACGCCCGTGCCGGCTCATCCGGCGGACCTCGATCTCGTGCACATCGGCCTCGTGGCCGGCATCTCGGCAGTTGCCATGGTGACGTTGTGGTCGTGGTTCGACCTGCCATCGCTGCCGCAGGCCATCGGCTCGTCGCTCGCGGTGCTGGACCGGGATTTCGGCACCATGCGCGGGCGCGGGCGCCAGCGCGTGCTCGGCTGCGTCCTGGGCGCGCTCGCCGGGCTGGCCGCGCTGCTGCTCCAGCTCGACACTCTTCTCGTCTATCTGACCGTGCTCGCGGGCGGCATCTTCTATTTCTCCCGCCTGCACACCGGCGGCGGGCCGCAGAGCTATATCGGGACGCAGGGCGGCGTCGCCTTCATCACCGCGCTCGTCACCGACGGCGGGCCACCCGCCGAGCTGATGCCGGTGGTGGAACGCCTCGCCGGCATCTTCATCGGCGTCGGCCTGATGCTCATCGCATCGTTCGTCCTGTCCGCGCTCCACCAAAGGCGAGGCGCGGCCGTGGAAGCGGCCGACCCCGCCGGCTAAGGGGCAGCCTTCGCCGCGATCAAACCATGACGCGACGCATCAGCCGCCGGGTGAGGCGGGCCGGCCCATAGTGCCACGCGAGCGTCATCCTGTCCGCGAGCGCAATGCGGGCGAGCCTGCGCGGCACGAACCAGGCATTGTGCCCGGTGCGACGGACCGGCACGTAACCATGCGCCCGCAGCAGGCGACGGCTGCGGCCGAAATTCACCCGGTCGTCGACCAGGATGAGACGCGGCTTGAAGCGGGACGCAGTGAAGCCGGAAAGCACGTCCGCCTCCGTGCCGCCCACGTCGACGGAGAGGAAGTCGAAGCTGGTGATGCCCGCCTCCGCCAGAATGTCATCGAGCGTTCTGGCCGCCACCCGGATCATGCCGCTCGGCTGGTCGCCGGGGAACAGGTGCGACCGCGCCTCCCATCCCAGAAGCCAGAGCTGAAGCGTGTCGGGCGCTCCAGGCCCCGCACAGGCGACCGGGACGACCGGAGACTTTCGCGTCGTCTCCAACGCCTTGGCCAGCTCGACGGACGGCTCGATGAGCAGCCCTTTCCAGCCGTTCAGCTCGAGATGATAGGTCTGGTTGCCGCGGATGGGATCACCCGCACCGACATCGACGAACGTTCCGACGGCATTTCCGAGCCAAGCCGCCACAAGACCTCTCTCATGGTGAGAGGGATTGATGACGCGACCGCCGTCATCAGCAAGAACAGCTGCACCCATGGCACTCCACCCGCTTAACTGCGCGGAAAGTGCCCGGGTACCAAAATTTTCACAATGATAATCAGGTTCAGAATATAGTCATAGCATCCAGAATGAACCCATTTATCCTAAGGCATGAGGCCAAAAATAGTTCATTGCGGCGAGACATTTTCGCAAAATACAACTCTCGTACGGATAACTACTAAATAAGTGCGCGGAGAGTTTCAGCAAAGCGTCGGCCGGCCTGGCGAACGGATGCCCCACCCTTGTGGGTGAGCTGGAGCCATACCCTTCGGCGATCCTCGGGGTCGGGGTGCCGCTCGACGAGCCCTTCATGTTCAAGCGCTTCGAGGCGACGCAGGGCCGTGGTGGTTGAGGTTCCGGCCCCCGCGCACAGCGCCGAGACCGAAACCTGCCGGCCAGCGGCCTGCGCCATGGCGAGATCGAGCAGCATTTCCCAGGCGGCATCTCCGCCGGCAACCCTTGGAAGTACCCGCTTGCGGTCCATGCGCAGGCCGTCGAGCAGGCGCAGGAGAGCCAGAGGATCGTCGAGCAGGGTCGCAGCCCGCCGCTTCTGCACGGAAAGGTCCAGCGCGCGCCGAATGGCGGCCACGAGATCGGCGATTTCCACCGGCTTCTGGAGAAAATCCACCGCACCCATGCGCAAGGCGGCAATGGCATTCTCCAGCGATGCGTTTCCCGTGAGAATGATGGGAAGAATCTGCGCGCCTTGACGAAGCTCACCCACGCGACGGATCAGCTCCAGACCGTCGAGACCCGGCATGGCAAGGTCGGTGACCAAAACGCGTATGGCGAAGTTCTGCTCGACGATATCGAGAGCGCTCAAAGGCGAAGAGGCGCAGACGACTGGCAGGTTCTCGAGTGCGAGGCCCTCTCGCACCTCAAGAAGGAACTCCTTGTCGTCATCGACGACAATGACCGCAACATCCCGCATTGCCCACTGCCACCACGCGCGCCATGGCTGAACCGCTGGCAGGAACAACCGTCGGCACGGGAGTTCCTGTCAAAGCCACCCCAGAGGTCAAGCTAGGCGGGTATCATGCTAAGTCCATGCGATCCAGATCAGATCGATCCAATCCATCCCCATTTGGATCGATTTTCGCAAAGGAGCAGATATTTAGAGTTGATTGAGTGCCGTATAGGTCAACCCAGGTGTAGCCCCCACACCACGGGAAAGCCTTCGGAGGTATTATAGGAGTGCTCTCCGGCCGCAAGCGGCAAGTGATACTCTCACGCCGATCACCTAACGGCACCTCAGGGAGGAATGTGAGAAGTCGCGCGGTCCCGGCTCAGGCCGAGACCGCCTCCGGGGCCTCGATCTGCCGAACGCGGTCCATCACCGCCTTCTGCACCTTCTCGAACGCCCGCACCTCGATCTGGCGCACGCGCTCGCGCGACACGCCGAACTCGGCGGCAAGGTCTTCCAGCGTCATCGGGTCGTCGGAGAGCCGGCGCGCCTCGAAGATGCGACGCTCACGATCATTGAGCACGGACAGCGCGCCGGACAGGGCTGAGCGGCGGTTGGCCAACTCCTCGCTCTCGGCGAGCTGCTCCTCCTGGTCGAGGCGCTCGTCCACCAGCCAGTCCTGCCACTCCCCGCCCTCCGAGTCCTCGCGGATCGGCGCGTTGAGGGACGCGTCGCCGGACAGGCGGCGGTTCATGTCCACCACGTCCTGCTCGGTCACGCCGAGCTTGGTGGCGATCTGCTGCACCTGATCGGGGCGCAGGTCGCCCTCCTCCAGCGCGGAAATCTGGCTCTTGGCCTTGCGCAGGTTAAAGAACAGCTTCTTCTGCGCCGCCGTGGTGCCCATCTTCACGAGGCTCCACGAGCGCAGGATGTATTCCTGGATGGAGGCACGGATCCACCACATGGCATAGGTGGCGAGGCGGAAGCCCTTCTCGGGCTCGAACCGCTTCACCGCCTGCATGAGGCCCACATTGCCCTCGGAGATCACCTCGGAGATGGGCAGGCCATAACCGCGGTAGCCCATGGCGATCTTGGCCACGAGACGCAGATGGCTCGTCACCAGCTTGTGAGCGGCGTCGCGGTCCCCGTGCTCGCGCCAGCTTTTGGCGAGCATATATTCCTCCTGCGGCTCCAGCATGGGGAACCGCCGGATTTCCTCCAGGTACCGCGAAAGCCCGCCCTCTGCGGAGGGAATAGGCATGGACTTATGCTGGGCCATCACGAGGCCTCCTTCTCCCGCGGCCCCCATCCGGGCAGCCGCTCGTGCGGCCGCATGACGCCGACCGCGACGCACGATGATATAGATACGAATGGGGCGCGGATAGGTTTCATCCTCTCACGTCGCTGCGAGAGCGAATTGCGTTTCTGCACGCTCACAAACTAGTCGCGCAGCGCCGCCTCCAGAGCCGCAAGGTCCTGCGGCAACTCACTTTCGAACGACAATTCCGCGCCCGTCACCGGGTGCGCGAAACCGAGCCGCGCGGCATGAAGCGCCTGCCGGCCCAGTGCGGCGAGGCAGGCCCGGGCCTCGTCCGGCAGCAGGGAGACCTTGGTCCGGAAGCCCTGGCCGTAGACCTCATCTCCCAGGAGCGGGTGGCCGGCATGGGCCATGTGGACGCGGATCTGGTGGGTCCGTCCGGTCTCCAGCCGGCATTCGATGAGGCTCGCCACCTCCGCCCCGGTCTTGCCGACGAAGGTCTCCAGCACCTCCCAATGGGTCACCGCGTGACGGCCGGAACCCCGCACCGCCATCTTCTGGCGATGGGTCGGATGCCGGTCGATGGGCGCATCCACCCTGCCCTTCGGCTCGGGCACGCCCCAGACGAAGGCGAGATAGGCGCGCTCCAGCGGCCCGGTACGGCCGTGGTCGGCGAACTGGGCGGCGAGGCCCTTGTGTGCGGCATCGGACTTGGCGACCACCAGCAGGCCAGAGGTATCCTTGTCGATGCGATGGACGATGCCCGGGCGGCGCACCCCGCCGATGCCGGAGAGGCTGTCGCCACAATGATGCAGAAGCGCGTTCACCAGCGTGCCGGAGGCATGGCCCGGCGCGGGATGCACGACCAATCCGGCCGGCTTGTCGATGACGATGAGGTGATCGTCCTCGAAGGCGATGGTGAGCGGGAGGTCTTCCGCCACCGGCTCGGCCGGCTCGGGAGGCGGCAGGGTCAGGGTGTAGACCTCGCCGGCATTGACCCTCGCGGCCGCGTCCCCTACCACTCCCCCGCCGATGGACACCTGCCCTTCCGCTACGAGACGCTGGATGCGGGTGCGGCTGAGTTCGGGCGCAAGGCGCGCCAGGACGCGGTCCAGCCGCTGCCCCGCATCCTCGGGGGCGACGGCGAGGGTGAGGCTCGCGCCCGCGTCCTGACCGGCTTCGTCCGGCCCGATCTCATCGGTGAGGTCGTCGAAGCCGTCGGCAAGGGCAGCTTCGGTCGTCTTCGCGTTCATTCTTGTCCCGCCAGGAGCCCCGGCCCCTCATGTTCCACCGCCCGCCCCAGATCGACACCCCCGAAGAGGCGCTGACGCCGGAGCAGGAGCGCGTGATCCGCAAGTTCCGCCGCTTCTCCAGCATCTCCATGCTGGTCATGGTGCTGGGAGTGGCGGCCGTGTTCGGCGTGATCGGTTATCGCATGATCCGGGCAAAACCGCTGGCCACCGGCGAAATGACGGCGCTTCTGCCCAAGGGCGCCCGGATCGTCTCCACCGCCGTCTCCGGCGACGTGGTGGTGGTGGCCATCGAGGTCAACGGCGCAACCGAGATCCGCACCTTCGACGCCCGCACCCTCGCCCCTGCGGGCCGGCTGCGCTTCGCGGTAGAGCCCTGAGCTACTGAAGCGAGCCTTCGCCGTCGCCGGGCATGCGCGCCAGCATCATCTGGGTAATGGCCACCAGCATGTCCGCACGGGCCTTGAGGTCCTCCGCCTCTAGCAGCGCCTGCTTCTCCAGTGCGCCGTAAGGCGACATCACCGAGAGCGCGTTGACCAGCGTCTCGGTGCCGGCCTGGCGGATGCCGTCCCAGTCGGCTTCCAGCTTGTTGGCGTCGAGAAAGGCCGCGAGCGCTGCGAGAACCGCCTCCCGGTCCACCTCCGCCTCACCCGCCGAAACATCGAAATCCTCGGCGAAGGGCGCCGTATCGATACGGAACTGGCGGTAGGGGGTGGTCACCGGCATCTCTTCCACCACGCGGAAGCGGCAGATGCCGCTCAGGGTGATGAGATAGCGCCCGTCGCCGGTCTCGCCGAACTGGGTGAGACGCCCCACGCAGCCCACCTTGTGCACCGCCGGCCCGCTCGCGCCCGCAGGCGCGGCCTCGTCCGGCTGGATCATGCCGATGAGCCGCGCGCCGGACAGCGCATCGTCCACCATGGCCAGATAGCGCGGCTCGAAGATGTTGAGCGGCAGTTCCGCCCGGGGCAGCAGCAGCGCGCCGGTGAGCGGAAAGACAGGGATCACCGGCGGAATGTCCGCCGGCGACAGGTAATTGCGGTTGGTAGCCACGAAAAAATCCTTTTCGAGCGCCGTCGCGCGAAACTCCGTCCGCATCGGGAAAGCGCATCGACCCGAACGATCGAAGGCAGCGTCCCGCACCCGCGTTTGGAAGGACGCGCTCTCAGGCGAACATGATCGCTGACAACTTCTTACGTCCCGAAAGGGTGAGCGGATCGGTCGGACCCCAGGCCTCGAACAGCTGGACCAACTGCTTGCGCGCGGCATCCTCGTTCCAGGAGCGGTCACGCTTCACGATGTCGAGCAGGTGGATCAGCGCATCCTCGCGCCGGCCCTTGGCATTCAGCCCGATCGCGAGGTCGAAACGGGCCTGATGGTCGGCCGGGTCGAGGTCGAGCTTGGCCTGCAGCGTCGCGAGATCGCCCAGCGAGGCGGCCTGCTCGGCCACATCAAGGGCAGCGCGGGCGGCGGCGACCGACGGGTCGTTGGCCTTGTCGGCGGGCGCCAGCGCCAGCGTCGCCTTGGCCTGCTCCAGCGCGCCGGCCGCGACCTGGGTGCGCACGAGGCCGGCGAGTGCCTTCAGATTGTCCGGTTCCTCACCGAGCACGCCGGCAAAGATCTCCGCCGCCGCGGTCAAATCGCCATCCGCCAACGCGCCTTCGGCCGCCGCGAGGGCTTCTTCCAGCCCGTCCGTTCCGGGACCGAGGAGGCGATCGATGAACGCCTTCACCTGTCCCTCCGGCAGGGCGCCCATGAAGCCGTCCACCGGCTGGCCGTTCACGAAGGCATAGACCGTGGGCACCGACTGGATGCCGAGCTTGCCGGGGATGACCGGATGGTCGTCGATGTTCAGCTTGGCGAGGCGCACCTTGCCCTTGGCGGCCTTGACCACCTTCTCGATCACCGGGGTGAGGGTCTTGCACGGGCCGCACCAGGGCGCCCAGAAATCCACGAGGACCGGGCGGCGCTTCGATTCCTCCATCACCTCGGCCATGAAGGTCTGGGTGGTGGTGTCGATGATGTCCCCGCCGGCGCTGTCGGAAGCCGCAGCCGGTTTGGCACCCGTGGCGCCTGCCTGATTGAGCAGCATGTGTCGCAATCCCCGAAAATCCAGCCCCGCGGCGCCCGAAGGCGGCATCGCCGGGACAAGCCCCCCTTAGATGGGGCGCCGTCACACCGACGCAATGCGGCGCTTGCCGCCTTGTACCCCTTTCAGGGGCGGAAGGTAAGGCGGGAGGCGCCGACACAACCCCAGGACGCACCGACGCGCATCTCCCGCCGGCGCACCGGGCACCCCCTGTGGATCGTTGCCCGGCCAAGGCTTGCACAGGGGCGGCGGGGCATGCACGCTGGTTTGACCTCCACCGGAAAGGCTGGCACACCCCGAGGCGATGATCCTGTTTCCCGTCCCCACAGCCAAGATCGCGGCATGAAGTTCGACCGCCTGCGGCTCGTGGGCTTCAAGACCTTCGTCGAGCCCACCGATCTCCTGATCGAGCCCGGCCTTACCGGCGTGGTGGGGCCGAACGGGTGCGGCAAGTCCAATCTTGTCGAGGCGTTGCGCTGGGTGATGGGCGAAAGCTCCTACAAGGCCATGCGCGCCAACGACATGGAGGACGTGATCTTCTCCGGCACCACGGGCCGGCCGTCGCGCAATTCGGCCGAAGTGGTGCTGCACCTCGACAATTCCGACCGCACCGCCCCTGCCGCCTTCAATGAGTGGGACCAGCTGGAGATCGTCCGCCGCATCGAGCGCGGCGCCGGATCGAGCTACCGCATCAATGGCAAGGACGTGCGCGCCCGCGACGTCCAGCTCATCTTCGCCGACGCCTCCACCGGCGCCCGCTCCCCCGCCCTCGTGCGGCAGGGGCAGATCGGCGAGATCGTCGGCGCCAAGCCCAATGCCCGCCGCCGCATCCTGGAAGAGGCCGCCGGCGTCGCCGGCCTCCACGCCCGCCGCCACGAGGCCGAAACCCGGCTGAAGGCCGCCGAGCAGAACCTGCTGCGGCTGGAGGATGTCATCACCCAGCTGGGCACGCAGGTGGACAGCCTGCGCCGCCAGTCCCGCCAGACCGTGCGCTACAAGTCGCTGGCCGCCGAAATCCGTCAGTGCGAGGCAACCCTCCTCTGGCTGCGCTGGCAGGACGTCACCAAGGCGCTGGCCGATGCCGAGCAGGCCGTGGAAGCCGCCAAGCGCGACGGCGCCGAGCATACGCGCCTTCAGGCCGAGGCCGCGCGCCTTCAGGCCCTCGCCGCCCACGCCCTCCCCGCTTTGCGCCAGAAGGAGGCGGAAGCCGCCGCGGCGCTACAGCGCATCACCCATGCCCGCCAGGAGCTGGATGCCGAGGAGGCCCGCCTCGCCGCCCGCAAGGAAGAGCTGGAACGTCGTCTCGTCCAGCTGGCCCAGGATACCGCCCGCGAGGAGGCCCTCTCCCACGACGCCGAGAGCGTGCTGGAGCGTCTCGCCGCCGAGGCCGAGAACCTGCGCTTCGAGCAGGAGGAAGCGGCCGAGCGCGAGGCCATTGCCGCCGACATGCAGGAAGAGGCCGCCGCCTTTCTGGAGGAGGCCGAGCGCGCGCTGGAAGAAAAGACCGCGCACTTTGCCGATCTCGGCGCCCGACGCGCCTCTCTGGAACAGCTTCTGCGCGAGACGCGCGACCGGCTGGTGCGCAACGCCGCCGAGCGCGCCTCGGTGGAGGCCGAGGAAAGCCGCCTGAAGCAGCAGGCCGGCACCGACGCCCTCGAAGGCCTGCGCATGGAGGCCGAGGCCGCCCGCGACGCTTTGGCCGAGGCCGAGGAAGCGAGCATCGACGCCGAGGTGGCCCACACCGTCGCCCGCCGCGCCATCGAGGAACTGCGCCCGACCCTCGCCGAGGCGCAGGCCCGTTTCGGCCGGCTGGAGACCGAGGCGCGAACGCTTGCGAAGGTGCTCCAGTCCAGCGATGCGCGCTTCCCGCCCGTGGCCGATCTCGTCAC
Source organism: Xanthobacter sp. SG618 (assembly GCF_012932745.1). Classification (NCBI taxonomy): domain Bacteria; kingdom Pseudomonadati; phylum Pseudomonadota; class Alphaproteobacteria; order Hyphomicrobiales; family Xanthobacteraceae; genus Xanthobacter; species Xanthobacter sp. SG618. The sequence goes on from NZ_JABBHL010000007.1 coordinate 98,880, forward strand.
AGTCGCCAAGGGCTATGAGACGGCGCTGGGCGCCGCCCTGGGTGACGATCTCGATTTGCCGGTGGACGGCGCCGCCCCCGCCCGCTGGGCCGGCGCGGCATTGGACCCGTCCGACCCCCCGTTGCCGCAAGGCGCCCAGCCCCTGTCGCGGTTCGTCTCCGGCGCCCCGGCGCTGGCGCGACGGCTGGTGCAGGTGGGCATCGTAGCCCGCGCCGACGGCCCCGCTTTGGCAAGCCGGCTGAAGGCGGGCCAGCGCCTCGTCTCCATGGAGGGGGACCTGTGGCGCTGGGACGGCGTGGTCGCCGCCGCCGATGCCCCCACAGCCGCCGCCCGCCGCCTCGCCGAGCGCAACCGCCTCGCCGACATCGAGGCCGAGGCGGCTCTGGCGGAAGCAAATCTCGATGAGGTACGTGCGACCCTCGCCGATCGCGAAGCCGTCTTGCGTCAGGCCGCCGAGGGGGAAAATCTCGCTCGGGAGGCCCGCCGCGCCGCACAGCGCTCCGCCGAGGCGAGCCGTGCCACTTTGGAAGCCGCCGAGCGCCGCGCCGCACAGCATCTCGCGCGCCTTTCGGCTCTGGCCGAGGCACGCAACCGCCTCGCCGCCGTGCGCGCCGAATCGGAAGCATCGCTGGCCGACGCCGAGCGCCAGCTCGCCGCCCTCGACACGCCGCAGGTGCTCGAATCAGAGCTGGCCCGCGCCCGCGCCGACACCGCCGAACGCCGCGCCGCCGTGGCCGAGGCCCGCGCCCGGCTCGATGCGCTGAGGCGCGACGCCACCCAGCGCATGCGCCGGCTGGAAGCCATCGCCGCGGAAGAACGCTCCTGGCGCCAGCGCGCCGGCGGTGCCGGGGAACGGCTTGCCGCCGTCGCCGCCCGCGAGGCCGAGGCGAAGGCCGAGCTCGCCGAGATCGAGGAAGCCCCCTCCGAATTCATCCGCCGCCGCCGCGCGCTCATGAATGCGCTGGAAGAGGCGGAGGCCGCCCGCCGCGAGGCCGCCGATCGCCTCACCGAGGGCGAGGAGGCGCTTGCCGCCGCCGACCGGGCCGCCCGAGACGCGCTGGAAGCCATGTCCGGCGCCCGCGCCGAGGCCGCCCGCGCCGACGCCCGGCTGGAAGGCGCCCGCCAGCGCCGCGACGACCTCCAGCGCGAGATCGCCGACATCCTCGACGGCCCGCCGGACCTTGCCCGCGAACAGGCCGGTCTGACCGACTCATCCCCTCCCCCCAACGTCGCCGCCATTGAGGCGACGCTGGAGCGGGCGAAGCGCGACCGGGATCGACTCGGCGCCGTGAACCTGCGTGCCGATGTGGAGCTGGAGGAAGCGGAGGCCCAGCACACCCGGCTTACCACCGAACGCGACGACCTCAACGAAGCCATCCGCCGCCTGCGCGCCGCCATCCAGAGCCTCAATCGCGAGGCCCGCGAACGGCTTCAGGCTTCCTTCGCGGTGGTGGACGGGCATTTCCGCAAGCTGTTCGACACGCTGTTCGGCGGTGGCGAGGCGCAACTGGTGCTCACGGACGCGGACGATCCGCTGGAGGCCGGCCTCGACATCATCGCCAAGCCCCCGGGCAAGAAGCCGCAGACGCTGATGCTGCTGTCCGGCGGCGAGCAGGCTCTGACCGCCATGGCGCTCATCTTCGCCGTCTTCCTCACCAATCCCGCGCCCATCTGCGTGCTGGACGAGGTGGACGCGCCGCTCGACGACGCCAACGTGGAGCGATTCTGTACCCTGCTTGAGGAAATGACGCGCCTCACCGACACGCGCTTCCTCACCATCACCCACAATCCCATCACCATGGCCCACCAGAATCGCCTGTTCGGCGTGACCATGGCCGAGCGCGGCGTATCCCGTCTGGTCTCGGTGGATTTGCAGAGCGCCGAGCGGCTGCGCGAGGCCGTCTAGCCTCCCAAGACTTGCTGGAGCTTGGCCTTTCTCAGGGCGCCGGAGCGCCCGTACGGAAGGAGGCGGGTGCACGCTTTCCACTGCGGCAGCGCCGAGACGGCGAAGCACGATGTCGCAGCCACATTTTTCTTCTTTATTTTCAAAAACTTGATACCCCCTACGGCTGCCTTGACACTCAATTTTGACGCAACTATGGTGCGCCGCGGTTCGAGGGGGAGGGCTGCTGTCCTCCACCGGAGCCAGGAACTCGCGCAATGTCCGGACCTGACAATACCTCCGCAGGAGGCAAAAGCGGACCGGGCGGGGCGGGAGGCTCCCGGCCAAGCGATACCGAGCTCTCCGCAAGGCTTGAGCAGCTCAACACCTCGTTGGGCCACGTCCGCGCCAAAGCCGAGGTGCCGGCTCCGAAAGAGCAGGATACCTCGTCCAAGTCGGGCGTCGCGCTTGCCTTCCGGCTGGGTGCAGAATTCGTGTCGGGCGTTCTGGTGGGGTCTCTCATCGGCTACGGCATCGACCGCTTCTTCTCGATCACGCCCTGGGGGCTGATCGTATTCACGCTGGTCGGCTTCGCCGCGGGCGTGACGAACATGCTGAGGGCGTCCGGCGAAGGCCGGAAAAAGGGCCCCGGCGCGTCCTGACGGGCGCCACCTCGAAGCGGGGATGGCGCGGCGGGACAGGGTTTTCGGGGCGGCGCGAGCCGTCCGGGTCATTGGGGCGGGGTCCGGCAGCGGATTTCGGCCTGTTGATACATTTGGCGGCTTCGGCCGTGATCTTGGGTTCAGCGGCCGAGGCCGCGATGGCAGGGGGCGCGTTCGGATGACCGTCGATCCGATCCACCAGTTCGAGATCAAGCGCTACGTGGACCTGCTGAACCTCAGCAGCGTGCAATTCTCGTTCACGAACGCCGCCGTGTTCATGTTCGGCATCGTGGCGATCATCTTCTTCTTCCTCACCTACGCCACCCGCGGCCGCACCCTGGTGCCGGGCCGGGCCCAGTCGGCGGCGGAGATGAGCTACGAATTCATCGCCAAGATGGTGCGTGACAGCGCCGGCAACCAGGGCATGGTGTTCTTCCCCCTGGTGTTCTCGCTGTTCATGTTCGTGCTGGTGGCGAACGTGGTGGGCCTCATCCCCTACACCTTCACCGTCACGGCGCACCTCATCGTCACCGCCGCTCTGGCGCTGCTGGTGATCGGCACCGTCATCATCTACGGCTTCGTCAAGCACGGCACCCACTTCCTGCACCTGTTCGTGCCGTCGGGCGTCCCGGGCTTCCTGCTTCCCTTCCTGGTGGTGATCGAGGTCGTCTCGTTCCTCTCCCGCCCCATCAGCCTGTCGCTGCGTCTGTTCGCCAACATGCTGGCCGGTCATATCGCGCTGAAGGTGTTCGCCTTCTTCGTGGTGGGCCTCGCCTCGGCCGGTGTGGCCGGCTGGTTCGGCGCGACGCTGCCCTTCCTGATGATCGTGGCGCTCACCGCGCTGGAGCTTCTGGTGGCTGTGCTACAGGCCTACGTGTTCGCGGTGCTCACCTCGATCTACCTCAACGACGCGATCCACCCGGGTCACTGATCTGGACGTCGCCTCGCCGTTCCGCCGATTACCCCAACACTCGAGTTTTTGAAGGAGCAGTCCATGGATCCCGCAGCTGGTAAGTTCATTGGTGCCGGTCTCGCCTGCCTCGGCATGGGTCTCGCCGGCGTCGGCGTCGGTAACATCTTCGGCAACTTCCTCTCCGGCGCCCTGCGCAACCCGTCGGCTGCCGACGGCCAGTTCGCCCGCGCGTTCATTGGCGCGGCGCTCGCGGAAGGTCTCGGCATCTTCTCGCTCGTCGTCGCCCTCGTCCTGCTGTTCGTGGCCTGATCTCAGGTTCGCGACGGAAGAGGTCTCCCGGGCGCCAAGCGCCCGGGCGCAGTGATTGACACCCTGTGACGAGGCACCCTTGCCTCGACAGGTGCGAAGGCGGGCAAGCCATGATGAAGTCGTGGAAAGTGACTGTCGCGCTGGCGTTTGCGGGTGCGGTCCTGATGGGCGCTCCCGTCTCGGCGGCGAGCGATCCTGCCGGCAAGCCGGCCACGGTCGCACAGGCGGCTCCGCCCACCGGCGCCGCCGGGCATGGGACCCACGAGCCTGCCGCCGCAGCTCCCGGCACGGGACATGCGGATGCGGCCGGAGATCATGGCAAGAAGAGCCACTTCCCGCCCTTCGACGGCACCACCTTCGCCTCGCAGCTGCTGTGGCTCGTCCTGAGCTTCGGCCTCCTCTACTTCCTGATGAGCCGCATCGCCCTCCCGCGCATCGGCCGCATATTGGAAGAGCGCCATGACCGCATCGCCGACGACCTCGAGGAGGCGGCGAAGCACAAGGCTGACAGCGAGGCCGCCCAGGCGGCCTACGAGAAGGCCCTCGCCGAGGCTCGCGCCAAGGCCAACTCCATCGCCGGCGAGACGCGCAACCGTCTCAATGCCGAGCAGGACGCCAACCGCAAGTCGCTCGAGGCGGAGCTCGCCACCAAGCTCGCCGCTGCCGAGGAGCGCATCGCCTCCACCAAGACCGAGGCCCTCACCCATGTGAAGGGCATCGCCGTGGACGCCACCGGCGCCATCGTCTCCACCCTCATCGGCACGAGCCCCGCTCAGCACGAGGTGGAACAGGCCGTCGACAGCGCCCTCGCCAAGAAGGACGCGGCCTGAGGGCCGCGACGCCCGCGCGCCTTCAGGGCAGCCGGGTTCTGGAATTTTGAACGCGCCTGACCGGTTCGCGTTCTGGACGAGACCCTGACGTTTCAACGTCGCGCGGGCCCGGACCGGGCGGACGCAGACGGACCCGAGGACCACGTTATGAACGAGATGTCACTGGCTGAACTTTGGGTCGCCATCGCCTTCGTGGTCTTCGTCGGCATCCTCATCTATGCCGGCGCCCACCGCGCCATCGCTTCCGCGCTCGACAGCCGCGGCCAGCGCATCTCGGCCGAGCTTGAAGAAGCCCGCCGGCTGAAGGAAGAGGCGCAGAAGCTCGTCGCCGAGTTCAAGCGCAAGCAGCGCGAGGCCGAGGCTGAGGCTGAATCCATCGTCACCGCAGCCAAGGCGGAGGCCGAGCGCCTCGCGGCCGAGGCCAAGGCCAAGATCGAAGACTTCGTGTCCCGCCGCACCAAGATGGCCGAGGACAAGATCGCCCAGGCCGAGCACCAGGCCGTGGCCGACGTGAAGGCCATCGCCGCCGAAGCCGCCGCCAAGGCCGCCGAGGTTCTTCTGGGCCGCGCCGCAACCGGCGACGTCTCCGATCGGCTGATTTCCCACGCCATCGGCGAGGTCAAGACCAAGCTGAACTGAGCGCAAGCCGCTCCGTTCTTCCAGAAGGCCGCCACTGGCGGCCTTTTTCGTTTTCAATGCCTCTGAGACGTGGCGCGCCCTATCTCTACGCCGCGCCAGAACCCGCCCGGCGGCCCGGAGCGCTGCTCGGGGCTCCGAACCTGCCCACCGCCCCCGCTCCGCGGACGCCTTGATTGAGCCGCCGCGCTGGTCCATTGCTAGGATATGTGGCGCGCAGCGGAACCCCATTCTTCCGAGACCGGACCAAGCCGGAGGCGAGGCGGTGTGCCTGTGCGGCCCAATCCCCTCGCACTGCTTCTGCTCGCCCTTCTTACCGGCGTGCTGCTGGCCGCCGATGCGGCGCGCCCCGCTTTTGCGCAGAACGACTTCTTCTTCTTCCTACGTCCCCCGGCCAACGTGCCGCGCGGCAATCCCCAGCCCCAACAGCGGCAGCAGCAACAGCAGCGTCCCCCGCAGAATTCCGGCTGGTGGCCGTTCCAGCCCCAGCCCGACCTCCTGCCTCCGCCCCAGCAGCAGGTAAAGCCCCAGGCGCCGGCCGAGCCCACAGGCGTCGTCTATGGCTCCGCCGATGCCGCGAGCCAGGGCAAGCGTGTCCCGCCCAGCCAGTTCGTTCTGGTGCTCGGTGACCGCATGGCAGGCCAATTGGCGCAGGGCCTCGCCGATTCCTACGTGCCGGAGCGCCAGCGCATCGCGATCGTCGACAACACGGTCGACGAGAGCGGCTTCCTGCCGACGCCGGTGGACTGGCTCGCCCGCCTTCCCGATGCGATTGCGACCGCGCGGCCTTCCGTCACCGTCGTTGCGCTCGGCTCGGACGACCTCCAGCCCATCAAGGATGGCGATACCCAGGCCCAGCCGATGACCGAGCGGTGGAACGAGCTCTATGGCAAGCGTGTCGACGAGGTGCTTGCCGCGCTGCGCGAAAAGGCCGGACGGATCATCGTGGTCGGCCTTGCCCCCGTCGCCAACGGCCAGTTGTCCGATGACTATGCCAAGCTGAACGAGATTCTGCGCGCCCGCGTCGCCCGCGCGGGGCTCACCTTCGCCAATGTCTGGGACGGCTTCGTCGACGAGGACGGGAAGTACATGGCGAACGGCCCGGCGGTGGACGGCCAGCGCAGGCGCCTGAGATTCAACGATGGCGTGCGCTTTACCCGCGCCGGCGGGCGAAAGCTGGCCTTCTTCGTTCAGAAGGACATCAACCGCATGCTGGAGGAGAGCGGCGGCGCCAAGGCCTCGCCGACCCCGGACGCCACCAGCGGACCGGAGCGGCCCTCCGCCCTCGCCGGTGCCCCGGCCACGGGCCGCGACGCGCGCCCCGATGCGGTGCAGGTTTCCACCAGCGCCGCCTCGGCCGCGAAGGTACTGAAGGATGGTGTTGCGCCGCCACCCGTCCGTGGGCGGGCCGACGATTTCACCTGGCCGCCTCCCGGCGCCGAACCGGCCGCCGCTCCGCCGGCGCGCTGAAGGTTCCCGTCTTTCCGGCAGCCTGACCACCTCTGCCGCAGCGCGGCAAAATCCGCTTTGCAAAGCCGGAGCGGCGCTTTACCGATTTCAGGGAAGAAGTGCGGGCGCCGCCCGCTGCATGGGTCGAGGAGCCGTCATGTCCGAGGGAAATTCCGCCGCGTCCATCCGTCCGCGTCGCAGCGTCCTCTACATGCCCGGCTCCAACGCCCGCGCGCTGGAGAAGGCGCGCACCCTTCCGGCCGATGCGGTGATCCTGGACCTTGAGGACGCGGTCGCCCCCGACGCCAAGGTCGAAGCCCGCGGCCGCATCGTCGAGACGGTGAAGGCCGGCGGCTTCGGACCGCGCGAGGTGGTCATCCGCATCAATGGCCTCGACACGCCGTGGGGACCGGATGATCTGGAAGCCGCCGCATCCGCCACGCCCGACGCGATCCTGCTGCCCAAGGTGCAATCGGTGGAGCAACTCGTCACGGTGGGCCGCCGCCTCAAGGCGCTGGACGTGCCGGCCACCACGCGGGTCTGGGCGATGATCGAGACGCCGCTGGCGATCCTCGACATCAAGGCCATCGCCGCCGCCGCGCAGGACCCGCTGACCCGTCTCTCGGTGTTCGTCCTCGGCACCAACGACCTCGCCAAGGAAACCCGTGCCGCTCTGGTGCCGGGCCGCGCGCCCATGGTCGGCTGGCTGAGCCTCGTTGTCGCCGCCGCCCGCGTCTATGGCGTGGACGTGCTTGACGGCGTGTGGAACCAGTTCCAGGACCTCGACGGCTTCAAGGCCGAATGCGCCCAGGGCGTGGAGTTCGGCATGGATGGCAAGACGCTGATCCACCCGAGCCAGATCGAGCCCTGCAACATCGCCTTCAGCCCCCCGGAGGCCGAGGTGGCGCGGGCCCGGGCGATCATCGCCGCCTTCGCCTTGCCGGAGAATGCGGGCAAGGGCGTCATCACGCTGGACGGCCGCATGGTGGAGTTGCTCCACGCCGAGATGGCGAAGCGCACCGTCGCGCTGGCCGACGCCATCGCCGCCCGCAGCTGACCGCACCATGACCACACCCGCCGCCCCGACCGCTCCTGCGCCCCTGCACATCGTCATGGTCGCCTATCCAGACATGACGCAGCTCGACCTCACCGGCCCGTTTGAGGTATTCGCGCGGCTGCCCGGCGCGAAGATCGACATCGTCTGGAAGACGAGCACCAGACCGGTGAAGGACGTGGCGGGTCTCTCCATCATGCCCACCGCCGCGTTCAAGGAAATCCACGACTGCGACGTGCTGTTCGTGCCCGGCGGGCCGGGCCAGCTTGAGCTCATGGAAGACCGGGAAACCCTCGGCTTCCTGCAGGAGATGGCGGACGGCGCGCGCTATGTGACCTCCGTCTGCACCGGCTCGCTGATCCTTGGTGCCGCGGGGCTGCTCAAGGGCTACCGCGCCACCTGCCACTGGCTATCTTTGCCGCAGTTGGCCCATCTCGGTGCCATCCCGGTGGAGGAACGGGTGGTGATCGACCGCAATCGCCTCACCGGCGCCGGCGTTTCCTCCGGGATCGACCTGGCGCTGGCGCTGGCGAGCGAGATCGCCGGCGAGGACGAGGCACGGCGCATCACCCTCGCCATCGAATACCAGCCCGAACCGCCCTTCCCGCCCCGCGACAAGGAGGATCCCCGCCTTGTCGAGGAGGTCCGTGGCCGGACGCAGGGCTTCCAGGACAAGCGCGACGCCGTCGCCCGTCGCATCGGCGCGCGGCTCTGAGACCCCGGGGGGACTGAACCATGAAGCTCTATCGCTATCTCACTGGCCCCGACGACGCTGCCTTTTGCAAGCGCGTGTCCGCCGCCCTCAACCGGGGCTGGCAGCTCCACGGCGCTCCCACCCTCACCTTCGACAGCGTTCAGGGCCGCGTCATCTGCGGCCAGGCCATCGTCAAGGAAGTGGAAGGCGAGTGGTCGGACGAGGTGGTGCTCTCCGAGCACTGAGCCTGCGCAAAGGGCGCGCCGATCAGGACGCGCGGCGGCGGATCAGACCGCCTTCGCCTCGGCAGAAGCGGCGTGGCCGGGCATGAGGACGATGGACACATCCACCTCGTCGCCGGCCTCGCGGAACTCCCGCTTCACCGACTCGGTGAGCTTGGCCACCACGGCGCGGGCGCGGGCGACCGTCCAGTCGCTCTCGAAGCCAAGATGCAGCTCCACGAACATCTTGCCGCCGAACTGGCGGGTGCGGATGTCGCCCAGCTCGTCAAAGTCGTCGAAATGGGTGGTGAGCACCTTGAGGATGCGCAGCTGCCCCGCCTCGTCGATGGCCTGGTCCAGCAGGGAGGCCACCGAGTTCGAGAGCATGGCGTAGATGTTGTAGATCATGAACCCGATGACCACGAACGAGCCCATCGGATCGAGGTAGTACAGGATCGGGATGTTGTTGAAGATCGACAGGATCACCGTGACCGTGAACACCGAGCCGGAGGCGATGGCCGAGACGAGGTGAACGCGGGCCTGGGCGGCCAGCACCGGCGAATGGGTCTCGTGGGCGAGGCGCGTGGCCTTGCGGTTCAGGATTACGTTGCCGACCACCGCCAGGGCCGCCACGAAGAGCCCGAGCTCGGCGCCGTCCACGCCCTCCGGGTGCATCACGCGGATGATGGCGCGGGTGCCGGCGATGACCACCAGGATCGTCTGCAGCAGCGCGATCATCAGCTCGGCGAGGTTTTCCAGCTTGCCGAGGCCGTAGGCATATTTGCCCGCATGGGCCTTGTGGGCGAGCTTCAGCACCAGCCAGCAGGCGGTGAGCGCCGTCAGGTCGAACGAGGTGGCGAGCAGGTCCGTGAGGATCGCCGCCGAATTGGTGAGCGTTGCAGCGAGAATGTAGAAGGGAAACAGGCAGGCCGTGAAAATCATGGCCTGAAACGACAGATTCTGGCTCGCCGAACCCGACACGAACGCCCCCTCTTGCCCGCTGCGCCTTCCGGAGTGGCCCAGCACCCCTCCGGAACGCCCCATGAGGACCATGAGGGGGGCACGCGTCAAGCCGATCCGGCATCGCGGCCGAGATTCGGCACGTTCTCCCTTCGGCCTGTTGCGTCGCACCCACGGGCTCTGCAACATGCGCCGACGAATTGGGGGACCCTAGATGAGCAAGACCAACCGGGGCAATTTCTTCGAGGATTTCAGCGTCGGACAGGTGATCCGCCACGCGACGCCGCGCACCGTGACGGTGGGCGACGTGAGCCTCTACAGCGCCCTGTACGGCACCCGCTTCGCGGTCCAGTCCGCCGACACCTTCGCCCAGGACATCGGCTATCCGGCCGCCCCGGTGGACGACCTGCTCGTGTTCCACACGGTGTTCGGCAAGACGGTGCCGGACATCTCGCTCAATGCCGTGGCCAATCTCGGCTATGCCGGCGGCCGCTTCCTCGCCCCTGTCTATCCGGGTGATACCCTGACCGCCGTGTCCGAAGTCATCGGCCTCCGTGAGAATTCCAACGGCCAGAGCGGCGTCGTCTATGTCCGCTCCGTGGGCTTCAACCAGGACGGCACCGAGATGCTGGACTATGTGCGCTGGGTGATGGTGCGCAAGGCGGACCCCTCCCTCCCCGCGCCCGAGCCCGTGGTTCCCACCCTTCCCGCGGCGTTGGCCCCCGATGCCCTTGGCGGCGCTGTGCCCGTGCTCGACCTCGGCGGCTGGCGCGACGACCTCTCCGGCTCGACCGCCCGCTTCAGCGACTATGCGGTGGGCGAGCGCATCGACCATGTGGACGGCATGACGGTGGAGGAGGCGGAGCACATGATCGCCACCCGCCTCTACCAGAACACGGCGAAGGTGCACTTCAACCAGTTCACCGAGGGCCAGGGCCGCTTCGGCCGTCGGCTCATCTATGGCGGGCACGTGATCTCGATCGCCCGTGCGCTCTCCTTCAACGGCCTCGCCAACGCCTTCCACATCGCCGCCATCAATGGCGGCCGCCATGTCGCGCCGTTGTTCGCCGGCCTCACCGTCCATGCCTGGAGCGAGGTGCTGGACGCGCAGGAACTGCCCGGCCGGGACGACGTGGGCGCGCTGCGCCTGCGCACCGTCGCCACCAAGGACCGGCCGACCGCCGACTTCCCCTTCAAGGCGGAGAACGGCGATTACGACCCGAGCGTCATCCTCGATCTCGACTACTGGGCGCTGATCCCGCGCTGACCGGCCGCGCCCGACGCCGCCCCGGCCGAAGCCGTGGGCGGTGCGGCATTTGCCCCCTGGGGCTTGGCAGCCGTCGGCTTCGCTTCCGCCGGCTTGCTCCCGTCGGCCGCCCCCGAGTTGGTCGCCGGCGGCTTCGCCGCAGCCCCGGATCCGGTCGGCTTGGGCTTCGGCTTGCGCGGCGGAGCGGCAGGCGCCGCCGCGGCCGGCACACCGCCATAGACCGACATGAAGCGCCAAATCTCCTCGCCGGCATCGATGTCGTGGCTGCGCAGGCCGAGAAATGGCGTGGCGAGGTCGGGCTTGGTTTCCACCATGGCCGGCGACTGGTGCCCGCCGCGCTCGATGGTGATGAGCTCCACCGCGCTGCCATCCCGGCACCCTTCCCATCGGCGCAGCTCGGCTGTGGTACCGTCATCCGGGGCAAGGTCGGGCAGCTTGGTGCTCGTAGCCGGCCCGCATCCGTCCAGAGCGGCATAGAGGCGGGCGCTGTCGGGCGCGGAGAGGGTCGAACCCAGCGGCGTCCAGAAACCGGCATAGCCGATCACCGAATCCGCCGTGCCGTGAATGAACTGGATGGAGACCGGCTTCGACGGCTGGCACTCTTCCTTATAGTTGGCCGGCGCGGTGGACATGATCGCCGAATAGGCGGCGAACAGCTCGGCATATTCGCAGGCCATGCGCTGCACCATGAAGCCGCCGTTGGAAATGCCGGTGAGGTAGATGCGGTTCGGATCGGCGATGCCGTCCACCGCCAGCCGCCGCGCCAGCGCCACCAGGAACCCCACGTCGTCGCCCGGCCGCAGCATCATCTTGAGTCGCATGGCCGCCGGGCGGCCATCGTTCCACGTCCGCCCCTCGCCTTCCGGATAGACGGCAACGAAGCCGTGCTTTGCCGCCGCGGCATCGAGCCCGAAATAGGCGCGGAAGCTTTCCGGCGTCTGGGCCGCGCCATGCAGCGCGATCACCGTGGGGGCAGTCGTGGTGACGCCATCGGGTGTCACCACGACGTAGCGGCGCGTCTCCCCGTTGACCGAAAGCCTGAGGTCCTTGACCGATTCCGCATGGAGCGGAGCAGATCCCGACCAAAGCAGGAACAAAAAGAGACTCGCACGGAACATCCAGCTGCCAGCGGCGCCCCGCCGCAGCCACGATTGCCACACGTCTAAAGTCGAAGCATCGGGGGCCAGTCGGCGGCGAACAAGGGCGGCAAGGACCGTCATGAGCGCAATAAGCCTCTTGAAACAAATAGATTTTATCGCGGCCGCCGCCCCTGCCAGCGGGAACAGGCTTGCCCTGCGAATACGGCGGCGGCGGGGCGGAGGTGTGTCATCCCGGCCACACACGCGGCGGCACCGCTGCCAATTTGATCTAGATCAAACTGAACAGCGCCTCTCAGGAGGAAGTGTTTCCCATCAGTTATCTCAAAGGGCTTGTGGGAGCGGGGCATGTCGAAGCTCGGACTTGGTATCATTTTCGCGGCGGGGCTCAGCGCCCTCGTTGCCGGCAGCGCGACGGCCGCCGATCTTTCCACCCCGGTCTACAAGGCCCCCGCGGTTGAAGAGCCGCTGAGCCCCTGGCAGATCCGTGTGCGCGCTCTCTACGTGGTGCCGGAGGCCGGCGGTTCGGTGACGGGCATTCCCGGCTCCGACCTCTCCATCTCCAACTCGGTCGTTCCCGAACTCGACATCACCTATTACTTCACGAAGAATATCGCCGCCGAACTCATTCTGGGCGTGACGCCCCACGACATCAATGGCGCGGGGACCATCACCGGCCTCGGCCAGGTCGGCAAGGTGTGGCTGCTGCCCCCCACCCTCACGCTGCAGTACCACTTCACCGACTTCGGCCCGTTCAAGCCCTACATCGGCGCCGGCGTGAACTACACCGCCTTCTTCAGCCAGGAAGCCACCAACCCGGCCTTCTCCTCGCTGAAGGTCAACGATGCGTGGGGCTTCGCCCTCCAGGCCGGCTTCGACTGGATGATCGACCGCCACTGGGGCTTCAACGTCGACGTGAAGAAGATTTTCCTGCAGCCCGACTTCCTGCTGCAGACCGTCGGCGGTGCCTACCTGCAGGGCAGCGCGCAGATCAATCCCTGGATCTTCGGTACGGGCGTGACCTACCGCTTCTGATCGACCGATCCAGTCGAAATTCAAGAAAACGCCGGGCTCGCCCGGCGTTTTTTTTCGCCTGCCCGCCGGTACGCCCCGGATATTTCTGCGCCGCGCCGCGCCGCGAAGGCGGCATATTCGTTCGTGCGCCTGACGCTCCGCCCCCCGGCGGGGCGTTGGCACCGCAGCAAACGGTCGCTACAAGCGCGGGCATAGGACGATCATCCAATTGCCGGCCACTGCGTATCGGTCTTTAAAGCCGCCCAAGGTGCTTTGGAATCGTTGCGAAGAGACGACGATTGAGATACCTGATCGATCGATTTTTAAGGAGGAGGCCCCATGGCCGACAGCCCTCAGCGCATTGATCGCCCCCTATCGCCACACCTACAGATTTACCGTCCTCTGTTCACGATGATGATGTCCATTGTGCATCGCATCACGGGCGTCGGGCTGTATTTCGGCATGGCGATCCTGGTCTGGTGGCTGCTCGCGGCCGCAACCTCGCCCTCGGCCTACGCCACCTTCAGCGCGGTGGCGGGTTCGCCCATCGGCCTGCTCGTGCTGTTCGGCTTCACCTGGGCCCTGCTGCACCACGCCCTCGGCGGCGTGCGCCACTTCATCTGGGACTTCATCCACGGCTTCGGTCCGGAGCGCGTGCTGCTCGCCAAGGCCACCCTGGCCGGCTCGGTGGTGCTCACCGTGGTCGTCTGGATCATCGGCCTCGCGCTGAAGGGCTGAGGAGAACGCCATGAGCACCCCCCACTCCGGCCCCGCGCCCGCACGTGCCACCATGCGCACGCCCCTCGGCCGCGTCCGCGGCCTCGGCGCCGCCAAGTCCGGCACCGAGCACTTCTTCACGCAGCGCCTCACCGGCGCCGCGAACCTCCTGCTCTCCATCGCCTTCATCATCATCGTGATCTCGGTGGCCGGCCAGAGCTACGCCGCGGCCCGCGCGACGCTCGGTCATCCGCTGGTGGCGGTGATCATTCTTCTGACGCTGCTTTCCGTTACGACGCACATGCGCATCGGCATGCAGGTGGTCATCGAGGACTACGTGCACACGGAAGGCCTCAAGGTGCTGCTCATCGTGGCCAACACCTTCTTCAGCATTGCCGTTGCCCTCGCCGGCGCCTTCGCCGTGCTCAAGATCAGCCTGGGAGGCTGACACATGGCCGATACCGCAACGAACGGGGCTGCCGCGCCCGGCATCAACGGCGCCGCCTACCCCATCGAGGATCACACCTACGACGTGCTCGTGGTCGGCGCCGGTGGCGCGGGCCTTCGCGCCGTGGTGGGCTGCTCCGAGGCGGGCCTGCGCACCGCCTGCATCACCAAGGTGTTCCCCACCCGCTCCCACACCGTCGCTGCCCAGGGCGGCGTCGCCGCCTCGCTCGGCAACATGGGCGACGACAAGTGGGAATGGCACATGTACGACACCGTCAAGGGGTCGGACTGGCTGGGCGACCAGGACGCCATCGAATACCTCGTGCGCAATGCGCCGGCCGCCGTCTACGAGCTGGAGCACTGGGGCGTTCCCTTCTCCCGCACCGAGGACGGCAAGATCTACCAGCGCCCCTTCGGCGGCATGACCACCCACTTCGGCAAGGGCACCGCCCAGCGCACTTGCGCCGCGGCGGACCGCACCGGCCATGCCATGCTGCACACGCTCTACGGCGCGGCGCTGAAGCATCAGGCCGAGTTCTTCGTCGAATATTTCGCCATCGACCTCATCATGGATGAGGAAGGCCGCTGCCGCGGCGTGGTGGCCATCAAGCTCGACGACGGCACCATCCACCGCTTCCGCGCGCACCTCACCGTGCTCGCCACCGGCGGTTATGGCCGCGCCTACTTCTCCGCCACCTCGGCCCATACCTGCACCGGCGACGGCGGCGGCATGGTGCTGCGCGCCGGCCTGCCCCTGCAGGACATGGAATTCGTGCAGTTCCACCCCACCGGCATCTACGGCTCGGGCTGCCTCATCACCGAGGGCGCCCGCGGCGAAGGCGGCTACCTGACCAATTCCGAGGGCGAGCGCTTTATGGAGCGCTATGCCCCCTCGGCCAAGGATCTCGCCTCGCGTGACGTGGTCTCGCGCGCCATCACCATGGAGATCCGCGAGGGTCGTGGCGTCGGCAAGGCGAAGGACCACGCCTTCCTCCACCTCGACCATCTCGATCCCGCCGTCCTCCACGAGCGCCTGCCCGGCATCTCGGAGAGCGCGAAGATCTTCGCCGGCGTGGACGTGACGCGCGAGCCGATCCCGATTCTGCCCACCGTGCACTACAACATGGGCGGCATCCCCACGAACTATTACGGCGAAGTTCTGGACAAGCGCCAGGGCGACCCGGACAAGGTGGTGCCCGGCCTGATGGCCATCGGCGAGGCCGCCTGCGTCTCGGTGCACGGCGCCAACCGCCTCGGCTCTAACTCGCTCATCGACCTCGTGGTGTTCGGCCGTGCCGCCGGCCTGCGCGCGGCGGAGCTGGTGAAGCCCGGCGAGAAGCACCGGCCCCTGCCGGAGAACAGCGCCGAGCTGTCGCTCTCCCGCCTCGACAAGTACCGCTACGCCTGCGGTGGCACCCCCACCGCCGAGCTGCGCCTCTCCATGCAGAAGGTGATGCAGAACAACTGCGCCGTCTTCCGCACCGGCGAGGTGCTCGAGGAGGGCAAGAAGCTCATCCACGACGTGTTCAACGCCTCGAGCGACATCGGTGTCACCGACCGCTCGCTGGTGTGGAACTCGGACCTCATCGAGACGCTGGAATACGAGAACCTCATCTCGCAGGCCATCGTCACCATGGAGAGCGCGGCGAACCGCCAGGAAAGCCGCGGCGCCCATGCGCGCGAGGACTTCCCGGACCGCGACGACGTGAACTGGATGAAGCACACGCTGGCCTATTTCGACCCGGCCTCAGGTGCTGTCCGGCTCGACGACCGGCCCGTGCACACCTACACGCTGTCCAACGACATCCAGTACATCGAGCCGAAGAAGCGCGTGTACTGACGCCCCACTCGACCGCGCGCGCCGGGGGGAACGCCCGCCGCGCGCGGCCATGGCAAGAATTCCTGCGGGCGGTCACCGCTCCAGCGCTTCAGGACGTCCCATGGTTGAGCTCACTCTTCCGAAGAACTCGCAGGTCACGACCGGCAAGACCTGGCCGAAGCCCGCCGGCGCCAAGAAGCTGACCGAGTTCCGCATCTACCGCTGGAATCCGGACGACGGGAAGAACCCGCGCATCGACACCTATTATGTCGATCGCGAGGATTGCGGCCCGATGGTGCTGGACGGCCTGATCTACATCAAGAACAAGATCGACCCGACCCTCACCTTCCGCCGCTCCTGCCGCGAAGGCGTGTGCGGCTCGTGCGCCATGAACATCGGCGGCACCAACACCCTCGCCTGCACCAAGGGCATGGACGAGGTGCTGGTGAAGGGCGTGGTCAACATCTATCCCCTGCCGCACATGCCGGTGGTGAAGGATCTGGTGCCCGACCTCACCAACTTCTACGCGCAGCACGCCTCGATCGAGCCGTGGCTCCAGACGGACACCGCCGCCCCCGAGAAGGAGTGGCGCCAGTCCAAGGACGACCGCGAGAAGCTGGATGGCCTCTACGAGTGCATCCTGTGCGCCTGCTGCTCCACCTCCTGCCCGAGCTACTGGTGGAACGGCGACCGCTATCTCGGCCCCGCCGCGCTCCTGCAGGCCACCCGCTGGCTGAAGGACAGCCGCGACGAACGCACCGGCGAGCGTCTCGACTATCTGGAAGATCCCTTCCGGCTCTATCGCTGCCACACCATCATGAACTGCGCCCAGGCGTGCCCGAAGAGCCTCAACCCGGCCAAGGCCATCGCCGAAATCAAGAAGATGATGGTCGAGCGCCAGATCTGACGCTGACCGCATCTCCGGCTGCTACCGGGACCGCCCGCCAGACTGGCGCGGCGGTCCTTTTGTTTTCTGACGTGTCGCGACCGCCTGCGGCCCTCGGAGCCGTCTGAGGCCTCGCACTCCGCCTGACGGACGGGGCAGACCTGCCCGCATCTCCGGCTGAACCGGAGCGCCGCTGTCCGGCGTTGCCTTCGCGCGTTCCAGAGCCCCCTGCTCTCAAGAATTACACCCGCGAATCGCCTGCCCCTCAAGGCGCGGGGCGGCAGGGCTGCGCGCTTCGCAAAATGGTAAAATATGTGTTAACGTTAATTTTACCTGTGACGAAAAGTCCCTGGACAGATTTAGCCGGAGAAGCAGCCATGTCGATCGTTCGCGCCGTCTTTCCCGCGTTTATCGCTTTTGCCCTGCTGTTCGGGGTCGTGACGCATCCGTCCGAGATGTTCGTCGCGCTCGGCAGCATCGTGCTCACGCTGAGCACCGCCAGCAGCATCATCTTCTTCGGCTTCGTGCTGATGGCCGCGATTTTCGGCTTCGAACGCACCTCCGGCCGTCACATGTCCCCCGCCGCCGCGGTCCACGTGCACCGCTCGCTGCGCGATGAGGTGGCCTGAGGCGACGAGCCCGTCCGCCGAATACCGTCTGCTTTCGCCCCTATGACGACCGGCCGCGCTTCGCGAGGAGCGGCCGGTCGAGGGCGCGTCAGCCCGCCCCTGGCCGGCACACGGAGGTCGGCCAGTAGGACTGGCGGTAATAGGGTTTGAGCTCGATCCAGCGAACCCCGCCCCGCCATATGTTGCTGTAGGGCCTGGGGCAGAACCGCATCATCGCCGACGACGGATTGCCCTTCCAGAAATCCGGGACGTAGATCAGCAGCGAGAAGCCGCCGCCCGGCTCCTGCCGAGGCTCCCCGGCGCGCCAGCCGCCCGGCAGCGTCTCGCGGAAATAGACGCGCAGAGCCAGCGGTGCATCGAAGGGATAGGGATCGATGTTGGGGTCGAGGGGCTCGCGCCCCGGAACATCCCCGAGGCTCTGGCTCGGCGACTGTGCTAGCGCCGGCAGCGCCCCGAGAAACAAGGCCGCGGCCGCGCAGCAGCCAGCCAAAGCGTGAAAGGCCGAGGTCTTCCCCTCCGCCTCCGTTCGCCGGCTCGCCCGAACCGGATCATCAGCCATCGGCCAGCCGCGCTCCGCCATCGGATAGGATGGCCGCCTTGTGCCACGCCTGTGCCCATCGGGCAACGCACGGGGCGGCGCACATGCGGCAGGTCAACGGCGACGCCTGATTTGGCTTGCGCCCGCGCGCGGATGACGTGAGAGAAGACGACAGATGCAGTGCGCCGCAGCATCGAATCGCGGGCGGCCGGTCGCGTTTGGCCTGGAGGGGCATGATGTTCGGACAGCGGGGGGCCGGGGGGGCGGAATCTGGCTGGGCTCCGATATGTTCGAGCGGAGCCGGAGCGCCTCTGTGCGGATGCACCGGCACGAGCCGAAACGCATGAGCATCGCCCTGCCCCGTTCCCTGTCCGCGCTGATCTCCAGCTATGGACCTTATGTCGGTGCGCTCATGGCGCGCGGCCTCGAGCTCGTCGGCAAGCTCGGCCTTTACATGGTCGGCGCCCGCATTCTCGGCGTGCATGATTCCGGATACTTCTTCCTGTGCATGACGTGGGTGGGCGTGATCGCCACCATCGCCCGCGTCGGTCATGAACGGGCCGTGGTGCGGCATGTGGCGGCCGAGCTCGCCGTCGGCCGAGGCCGTGCCGCACTCAAGGCGCTCCTGTCGGGCACGCTCGTGGTGCTGGTCGGCGGCACCATCGCCTCGCTCGTCACCGCGGCGCTGGCCCAGCCCCTCGCCATCTATGCCTTCAGGGACCCCGAGGCCGCGCGACCCCTCCTGATCTCGGCGGCGGTCATCCTGCCCCAGGCGCTGTGCTACTTCCTCGGGAATGCACTGCTGGGCTTCCACCGCAGCGCCGCCGGGCAGATGGTCCAGAACAGCCTCTGGCCGATCTTCACCCTCGCCGCGCTGGTGGCGGGCGTGCACTCCCTCGACGGGATCCTCTACGCCTTCGCCGCGGCCAATCTCGCGGCCGCGGGCGTGGGCGTCGCCCTGCTGTTCCGCGAACGCAACCGCTTCGTGGATCTGCCGTCCGACGGCGCCGATCACGAGCCCCTGCCCAGCCTGTGGCGCACGGCCCTGCCGCTGTCGGTGGTGGAGGTCATGCAGATCCTGCTCCCCTCCCTGCCCATCCTGCTGCTGGCCAGCTTCGGCCTGCCCTCCGACGTGGGTGCCTTCAGCGTCGCCAACCGCATTTCCATGCTGGTGTGGGTGGTGAGCACGCCCATCGGCGCCGTGGCGGCCCCCTCCTTCGCCGCCCAGCACCGGCAGAGGCAGACGGACGAGATGCGGCGCCTCAACCGCCGCATGCGCCTCGCCATCGCGGTGTTCAGCCTGCCCATCGTGGCGGTTATGATCCTTTTGCCCGGCCCCCTCCTGCACCTCATCGGACCCGGGTTCGAGATCGCCGCCCCGGCGCTCATGGTGCTGGGCGTCGGCCAGCTGATCTACAGCCTGATGCCGTGCCAGGAGGTCGTGCTGTCCATGTCGGGCTATGGCGGCGTGCTGCGCTGGCTCATCATCGCGCAGGCGGTCGTCACTCTGATCCTGTGCTTCGCGCTCATCCCGCCGTTCGGGATGATGGGCGCGGCCATTTCCAACGCTGTGAACGCTGCGCAACTCGCCATCGGCTCGGCCATCGCCGTGCGGATGCTCATGCCCAAGGTGTTTTAGACCGTTCGCCGTTCTCTCAAGCAGTTTGACCGACGCCAGTTTGAAGTTTCCTTAGTCATTTCCGCGCATATTCGACGGCGCAATCTTCCTGCAGGCTTGGTTTGATTCGTCCGCGGGCGGTCACGTGCCAGCCTGGCGGACGGCCAACCTTGCGGACGGCCCGGATACCGGCGAGCGGAGGGGAGCCGGCGCGGCGGACGGTCGGCGCCGTGGGGTCATCAGGGGGAAGAATGTCTATGCCGAACGCGGCGCAGCCAAACGCCACGGAAGCAATGCAGGCGAACGAGCCCGCCCCCCTGGGCTTCACCGTCCGCGATTTCCTGATCGCAACCTTCTATCATATTCGGCTGGTGCTGGTCTTTGCGGTCATCCCGCTCGTCATCGCCATCGGCGCGGCCTTGACCTCGAAGACGGAATACACGGCCAACAGCCTGCTGCTGGTCATCGTCACGCGCGAGGTGAACTCGCAGAACGTGACCGACAGCGGCCCGAGCGTGATGACCATCGAGGGCCTCAAGCAGGTCGAGTCGGAAGTCCAGGTCATCGAGAGCGCGGACGTCGCACGCGCCACTATCGAGCAGATCGGCATCGACCGGCTCTATCCGCCTGGACGCCTCGCCGCGCTGACGGATCTCTTCGGCACCAGCGAAGACCGCATGGACAAGGCCGTCGCCCGCTTCCAGGCAAGCGTGCGCGCCAACGTGGTATCCGGATCCAACGTCATCCAGGTCAGCTACACCAATTCGGATCGCGCTGTGGCTGTGGAGGCGACCGACGCCCTGGTGCGCAACTATCTGAGCTATCGTCGAAAGGTGCTGGAGAACCCCACCGCCAAGATCCTCAAGCTTGAGGTCGAGCGCTTCCGGAACGACCTTGCGACGGTCGATCGGGACATCGAGAACCTGAAGGCCAAGGCGGGCATCATCGATTTCAATCAGGACGCAGTGCTCGCGGCGAATCAGGTGGATTCCATCCTGCAGCGCCGCCGGCAGGTGGCGGAGCGCGAGGTTGCCGTGACGGCGCAGATCGGCGAGGCCGAGCGCCAGCTGGCGGCGTTGCCGGACTCGGTGTTCGACTTCGCCGAGACCACCGACGCCCTGCCCGGCGACGAGGATGCGAACACCCTGACGAAGCTCCTCGTCTCGCGCGACCGGATCGCGGCGCAGTATGCGCCCGGCAGCCAGCTGCTGAGAGAGATCGACAAGCAGATCACGACCGTTCGCGCCCGCATCAAGGCGCGGCAGGACCGGCGCTATTCCACCGATCGCGCCGTGCGCAACCCGCAGGTCAACTACGTCCAGAACATGCTTCTCTCCCTGAAGGTGGAGAAGGATTCCCTCGCGCGCCAGCAGGTCGAGCTGGTCGAGCAGCAGCGCGTCGCAGAGCAGCGGCTCTCCCTGCTCCGCAATGCCGAGACGCCGCTCATCGAGCTGAACCGCCGCCGGGACTCCCTTGGGGAAGGCTTCCGGGAGTATCAGCGCCGCGCGGTCGCTGCGAGCATCGAGGAAACCGCCGCCCTCTCCCGCCAATCCGCCGTGCGGGTCGTGCAGGAGGCCGGCGGCGCGGTCGTGAAGCGCTCGCTGGTGCTGCCGCTTCTGGCTGCGGGCGTGTTCGCCGGCCTGCTGTTCGGTGGCGCGGCGGGTGCGGTGGCCTCTGCCCTGCGCACGTCCTACATCACCCCCGGAGAGGTGGAGCGCAGTCTCTCTCTCCCCGTTATCGCAACGCTGGACGCGGACTCGGAGCCGGACGAGTTCGGCGCGGATGCCGCCATCAGTACCTCCGCGACACTGCTCCTCGACACGCGCATCGACGATGCTCCCGTGCGCACGGTGCATCTCCTGACGCCGGATGGCGACGACAGCCTGACCCACTACGCCCGGCTTCTGGCCGAGGAACTGGCCGGGCAGCGTCAGAAGCGCACGCTGCTGATCGATCTCGCCACCCCCTCGCCCTATCCGTTGACGGCGGGCGTGATGGAAGTCCGCGGCGGCATCTCCGTCACAGGAACGCCGGTGCCCAATCTGTGGGCGCTGGCCGACATCGAGAAATCCCCCCTGCTCGACATCCGCCTGCCGCTGGCCGAGGGCGAGCGGTTGATGGCAGAGCTGGAGACGGCTTTCGACTTCATCATCGTCTGCTCCAGCCTGCAGGGCGCGTCCATCATCACGCAGAGGTTCTGCCAGCTTGCGGACGGCAACATCATTGCCGTGCAAGCCGAAACCACCCGCCAGCCTTCGGCGCTGCACCTGCGTGATCTGGTGGTCGAAAGCGGCGGCGTCCTGCTCGGCCTTGTGTTCCTCAATCGGCGCTACTACCTGCCGCAATGGTTGTACCGCCGCGCCTGAGCGCACTGTTCTTAGGCGCCCAGCTCGCCTTGGGATAGGGGCACGATCCCGCTGAGCCCGCTCAAGCTGTATTGCGCCGTCACGCACTCAAACACCGTTGATAATCGATCCTTAACCATGACCCTTTAGGGTGGATTTACCACGTTCGAGGGTTATCGCGACGGGATATTCTGTTGACCTCCCACATCTGGAGAGGCGAGACAGGTAAACGGAGCGTTAATCATGTTGCAGTGATTCGCTGTGGGAGTGCGTTGATGGTCTTGCCAGAGTGCAGCGCGGATACCGCTCGCGCCTCGGCACCGGGAAATGCCCCCGCAGCCTTTGGCGGGCGCGACGGGCGAGCCTCCCGCGCCTTGAAGTTGGCAGCGCCGCTCGCCATCTTGGCGCTCCTTCTCAACGGTTGCGCCGCCATCGCCACGTCCCAGCAGACCGGCAGCGAGCCGTTCACCACGGGCCACGAACTGCGCTTCACCGAGGTCAACGCTGACCGGTTCAAGCCCTGGACCGACGTCGTTCCCAGTTATCGGCTCGGGCCGGGCGACAAGCTCAAGGTGAAGTACTTCATTACCCGCGACATGGACGAGGATCTGATCGTCAGCCCGGATGGCTCCATTGCCCCGCGGGCGATCGGCCAGATCCGCGTGGAAGGCTCCACGTTGTCTTCGATTCAGGACTACATCCGCAGGGAGTCTCGCAAGGAGCTCGTCGACCAGAAAGTGGTCGTCTCCCTTGAGGAAGCGGTCTCGGCGAAGGTGTATGTGGGCGGCACCGTGCCGCGCCCCGGCGCCTATAAGCTGCCCGACATGGGCACGAGCGCCCTCCAGGGCATCCTGCTCGCCGGCGGCTTCACAGACGAATCCCGCACCGGACAGGTGGCACTTATCCGCCGCGGCCCCAACAACGAGCCCATGCTCCGCATCATCAACGTCCGCGACGTGATCCAGACCGGGTTCGACGCCAACGACGTACCGCTCGTGGCCGGCGACATCATCTATGTGCCGCGCAGCTCGATCGCGGAAGTGAATCTGTGGATCGACCAGTTCATCACCAAGGTCGTCCCGTTCCAGCGCCAGTTCAGCTACACCATCGGCTCGTTCTCGCAGACCGGCGGCGGCAGCACCCTTTTGCAATAGACTTCCCTGTTGCAATAGATTTTCGCGCCCCGCGCGCGTCCTGAGGCATTGAGCGGCCATGCCTGCTGAACCTTCTTCGTCCCCAGATTGGAAAATCCAGACGTTCCTCGGCGTTCCCTTCGCCTGCCTGGATGTGCATGGGACCGCGCAGGTCATCGCCGCCCGGTCCCCCACGGCACCGTTCGCCTACATCATCACCTCGAACGCCTCGCACCTTGTCCGCCTGAACGAGCTGAAGGACGCGCGCTTCATCGCAACGCTCAAGGACGCCTGGCTGCACACGCTGGACGGCTCGGTGCCGCACTGGCTCTCGCGCAAGCTGTTTGGCCTCAATATCCCGCTGTGTCCCGGAAGCGATCTGACGGCCGAGCTGTTCGAGCACGTCATCCAGCCCGACGATGCCATCACCATCATCGGTGGCAGCGAGGAAATGAAGCGGCGGCTGATTGAGCGCTATGGCCTCAGGACCGTCCATCTCCACGTTCCGCCCATGGGCTTCATCGACGATCCTGACGCGGTGGAGGCCGCGATCGATTTCGTCGTGACCCATCCGGCACGCTACGTCTTCCTGGTGGTCGGCGCGCCGCGGTCGGAATATCTCGCGCACCTCATCTACCAGCGTGGTTCCGCCGTCGGCATCGGGCTATGCGTGGGCAGCTCGCTCAACTTCCTGACCGGCCTCGTCCAGCGCGCGAGCCCGGCCTTCCGCCGGCTCGGCCTCGAATGGCTGTACCGGCTGATCCAGAGCCCCAGCACCCATATCCAGCGCGTGTTCGTGGATTCCATGCCGGTGTTCATCACCGCCGCCAAGGCGAAGATGAATCCAAAGGCCTACGGAATGGATGGTCCCCGGAGCGGGGGTCCATGACCGAGACGGGCCACCGGCAGCCCCGCATCGTCATGCCCCTGAGGCGGAGCGCCGGTGCGGTTTCGTCCCGCGAGGGCGCGACCATCGAGGGCGGCGCGGCTCTGCTCGCCAAGGTCGTACTGGCGGGAACGCTCCCGCTGTTCGCCCAGATTTTCTATTATCTCAACGAGTATCCGCCGCCCTATCTGCTGTCGAAGGCCTGGCCGTTCCTGACCTTGCCCCTCGCCTTCTACGGCATCGCGCGGCTCAAGCTGCCCCTCAGGTTTCTCTACCTCGCGGTGCTCGCCTATGTGATCGGCTTCACGCCGCTGATGTCGATCATCCAGCTGGGCAACGACTTCATCGGCGCCCTGTCGACGACCATCAAGGCCTGGCCATTCAGCTACTATTTCAGCCTGTCGGCGCTGCTCGCCTTGCTCTCGGTGCCGGCGCATTCGGTGCGCAAGATCTGCCTCGGCTACGGCGCCGCCACCTTCATTCTGATGATCCTCATCTTCCTCGCGGCCCCGACCTCCTGGTACGGCGAAAATCCCGAGGACAGCAAGCTGCTGCTCTACGATCTCGAACGCGGCTATCGCGTCTACATGCCCATGTTCTTCGGCATGATCCTGCTGTTCTGGATGGGCCGCAGCTTCGTGTTGAAGCGGAACCCGGTGTTTCTCCTCGGCGTCCTCCTCGCCTTCGTTCCGCTGTTCCTGATCTACAAGCAGCGCACCGCAATCGGTGCCGCGGCGCTGGTGGTGGCCTATGGCATGACCATGTCACTGGCCCCGCGGGTGCGCCGGCTGGTGCTCGGAGCCGGCCTCGTGGCATTGGCGGCCGGTGCCATCGCCATTGCGGCCAAGTCCGGCCTGTTCTCGACCGTTCCAAAGGCGGTCCTCGCCGACGGGCTCGGAGATTCGCTCACCGTGCGCAGCAACTCGCTGCGGCTCGCCTTCGGCTTCCTCGGCGACGATCCCATGCGCTGGCTGTTCGGCGTGGGCGCCACCACCCGTTTCAGCAGCACCACCATCAACGACATCTTCGGCAACGGGCAGTTCTACATTTCCGATCTCGGCTGGATCGGCGTGCTGTTCGAGTATGGGGCAACGGGCGTGCTGTTGCTGGCCTCGCTCCACATCTGGTGCTTCGTGATGGTGTTCCGCTTCACCGATCGATCGGGGGATCCGTTCTTCCTCGCTTTGTCGGACTACATCCTGTTCATCATCGCCAGCTCGAGCGTCTATTCGGTGATGTTCACGCCGGGCGAGCTTGCGGTTACGACAGCCCTTGCCGTCTATCTCCACCGCCGACGGAACGAGCCCGCCCCCAGGCGTCTCGCGCCGAAGGCCCGGGTGCGGCTGGGGAAACGGCCGGGGAGCGGCGCTGTCGTGGTTCACGGACGTGTCGGCTGACGGCCCTCCCACCGCACGTCCGCAGAGGGCAAACGATGCTTGAGTCCCTTCAATACCTGCGCGCCACCGCGAGCCTCATGGTGGTGGTGTTCCACCTCGGCGCGCCCCTGGAGCGGCTCGGCCTTCAGGCGCCGTGGCCGCAATCGGGCGCGAGCGGCGTCGACATCTTCTTCGTCCTCAGCGGCTTCCTGATGCTGACGACGACCTACGGACGCGACGGCTACACCGCCTCCTTCTACTACAAGCGTCTCGTGCGCATCGCGCCGCTCTACTGGATCCTCACCACGGCCAGCCTCGCCCTGCTCCTGCTCGCCCCGCAACTGGTCAAGAGCGGCCGGGCCGAGACGTGGCATATCATCGCGTCCTATCTCTTTCTCCCGGCGCGGCACCCTGTTCTCGGCTCGGTGGAGCCGCTGGTGGTTCCGGGCTGGACCCTCAACTACGAGATGTTCTTCTATCTGCTGTGGGGCATCGTGCTGCAGCTTCCGCAGGCGCTCCGCGTGCCGGCCATCTGCACGCTCCTGGCAGCTCTTGGGCTCGTCGGCCTGATCCTGCCGCACGAGTCCGCATTCGTGGCGTTCTACACCTCGACGATCATGCTGGAGTTCTGCTTCGGCCTGTTGCTGGGGCTGTGGTTTCTGAAGGGGCCAGCCATTTCCCGCGCCTGGGGCTACGTCTTCATCGTGGCGGGTTTCGTGTCGCTGCTCACACAGGGCGACGTGTCGCCAGAGCTGCGCGTGATCCGCTGGGGCATACCGGCCGCGTTGGTGGTCGGCGGGGCGCTAGTGCTGGAGAAGGCGCGGCCGGTGCGCCGCATCGCACCCCTCGCCTTGCTGGGTGATGCGTCCTATTCCCTCTATCTCGTGCACGGCATGGTGCTGTCGGCCGTGGGGCAGGTTTTCCTGCGCGTGCCGCTGGCACCGCCGGTGTCCTACCTCGCGTGCGGCATCGTGGGGGTGGGCGCTGCGATTGTGGCTGGGCTCCTCGTCCATCTGTGGATCGAGAAGCCGCTGTTCACGCTCATGAGCAGGAAGCGTCCGGCCCGGCAGACGGCGACGCCGTAGCCGGCGCCGCGGCACGCCGCCGCTTCGCCGCGGCGCGATCCGTCAGAAACCGCGAAAGCACCCGGTCGAAAACGTAGGACGTCAGGATCAGCAAGCCGAAGCCCACGGCGAGGCCGGGGAGCGTCGCGGCACCCCGCCACTGCACCATCAGCGGGAAGTGGAGCACGTAGACGCCGTAGGAGATGGAGGCGACCGCGACGGGCACCCGGCCGAGCCAGGTCACGCCCGCGCACAGCGCCGATCCCACCGGGCCGAACAGCACCAGGATCATCAGCAGGGCCACGGCGAAATGCCGGAGCGGCAGGAACGGATAGTGGCCGACCCCGTCGAAGGGGGTCACGAGGAACGCGAGACACGCCACGCCACACAGGGCCACGAGCCATAAGAGGATCGGCCCCATGGCGAGGAAGCTTCGTCCCCCGCGCTGGTAGGCATCCGCCGCCATGGCTCCACACCACCACACGAGGAAGTAGGCGCCGACCAGCGTGAAGTGATTGGGCGCCACGATGAAGGCCGCGTAGCACAGGCAGCAGACCACGCCGACGGCATGGTTGGTCAGGGCAGGCCAGCGCAGCCAGAACCTGATGACCAACGGGAAGACGAGATAGAACGCCACCTCGTAGGACAGCGACCACAGGGGTTCATTATCCAGAAACGGCGCGACGATGACGCCCGGCTTGAGGGCCGCCACATCCTGCAGCGACAGCAGCGTGCCCAGCAGTTCCCACCAACTGAAGCGGGCGAGAAAATCGCCGTTGTCCAGCGCGACGAGGGCCGAAACGGCCATGGCCGCGATCAGGGTCGGATAGATGCGGCGGAAGCGGCGCTGGAAATAGCCGGACACGTCGTCCGCCCTGCGCCTTTCATTGAGAAAGATGACGAAGCCGCTCAGCAGGAAGAAGATGAGCACCGCCTCCTGGCCGAACCGCAGCAACACACCGCCCGATGCGAGCCCGCCCTCCGTCCAGCCCCGCGCCTGTCCGACGTGGTGCAGCACCACGTAGAAGGCAGCGGCGGCACGCGCGGCGTCGAGCGCGACACTGAAACGCGGGCTGATCTTCCTGTCCGCGACGGGCGTCTGTGTGCGGCTGTCCATGCATCTGCCCTGCAGGCGGTGGCGGGAACGAGGGCGACACTGTCGCCTCGACAGGGTGGGGAAGAGTTGAGGGACACGTCGCATCCGGCACGACAGGCGCCCTTGCAGTTTGGTACAATAACTTGAGCAGCGCGTCAGCCCGCACGAGAGGCTGATCCCCGCGGACCAATGCCGCGTGCGGTTGCCGTTGAAGCGGTCAGCAAGGAGAATGCATGGAGATCCCGAACCAGGCTCCCCGGCCTGCCGTCTTCTTCGACCGCGATGGCGTCCTCAACGAAAACAGCGGTTACGTGCATCGGCCCGAGGACTTCTTCTGGATTCCCGGAGCGCGCGAGGCGGTGCGGCACTTCAACGACCGCGGCTGGCTGGTCTTCCTGGTGTCCAACCAGTCGGGCGTTGCCCGCGGTTATTATGGCGAGGCGGAAATCGAGACCCTGCAGCGCTGGATGATCGACGAACTGGCTCAGGTCGGCGCGCGGATCGATGACTGGCGCTACTGCCCTTATCATCCGGAAGCCGTCGTGGAGCGCTATCGGGCCGCCCATCCCTGGCGCAAGCCCGAGCCGGGCATGATCCTCGACCTCATGGAGCATTGGCCCGTCGACCGCGCCGCCAGCCTGCTCATCGGCGACAGCCAGACCGACATCGAGGCCGCCACCGCGGCCGGCATTGCCGGGCACCTGTTCACGAACGGCAATCTCCACGATTTCGCCCGCGGCCTTGTCCCGTGATCGCGCGCGACGCTGACGCAGGCCGGCCGCGCCGGCGGAGATTCAAGGCACCGGCGCGGTGCAGTTCGCCAGCTCGAGCGTGACGCAGATGGCGAGGGCAAGGCTGCGATAGTCGGGGTTGTCCGGCCCCGGTGGACCGGGCGGAACCAGGCCGATGGCGTAGAGCATGGCGCCCGCGCGCGGGTCCGCGAGCACGCCGGTCAGCAGCCGCGCGGTGCGCTCCAGGGTGAAGCGGGGGTCGCCGAACTCGGAGGGCATGACCGGGATGCCCAGCGCCAGCGGGCCGCTCCACAGACTGCGATAGGCCCGGAACGCTTCCTCCGGCTGGAAGGTGGGCCCGCCGTCGTAGGCCATCACCGAAACAAGGTCGAGATTGGCGGCCGCATCGGATTTCAGCATCGCCCGCATGAGGCCGACATACGACCCGAAGCGCGGCTCCGACCGCTCGAATCGCCCCTCGCCATAGGCTCCCACGTTCCAGCCCGCCAGACTGATGACATAAGGGCGCGGCAGCGCGGCCCGCAGGTCTTTCAGGACGGCAATGGACTGGGCGTCCTCCGCGCAGGCGATACGGCCTTCCGGCGTGCGGATGCATCCGCCGTTGGAGGTCTCGTAGTCAAGGTCGACCCCATCTGCGCCGAGGTCGGCGACGAGCCGCGCCAGCGCCGCGAAATCACGGGCGTGCCAGCCGAAATAGCCCCAGCCCCCCACGGCCACCAGCACCTTCATGGCGGGCTGGCGGCGCTTCAGCTCGGCGACGGCCGCCTTGAGCACCGGGCCCGGATAGGGAAAGGCGAAGCCAGTGCCGGAAAGATCGAGATTGCCGGGATAGACGAGATCGGGCTTCACGAAGCCGAGGGCTATGTGCGTGACGTAGCCCGGCGTCCTTGCCAGGAGGGTCGCGGCGGGATCGGGCGTGTCCCGATCCGCCCAGGAGGCGAGATAGGCGAGGAAGGGTCGTCCCTCTGCCGCAGCGGCGGGCGCGACGGGGACGAGCGCGAGGGCTGCCAGAAGCAGCCCCGCGATCAGAACACCGAAGGACCGGCCATGCCCTTGGTGACAGTGAGCAGCATGATTCTGATGTCGAACCATATGGACCAGTGCTCGATGTAGAAGAGGTCGAGCTCGACGCCGCGCTCGGCCTTCTCCAGGGTGTTGATGCCCCCGCGCATG
This sequence comes from Xanthobacter sp. SG618, assembly GCF_012932745.1. Lineage (NCBI taxonomy): Bacteria > Pseudomonadati > Pseudomonadota > Alphaproteobacteria > Hyphomicrobiales > Xanthobacteraceae > Xanthobacter > Xanthobacter sp. SG618. Next base: position 128,347 of record NZ_JABBHL010000007.1, read on the forward strand.
CCGTTGATCTGCGCCCAGCCGGTGATGCCCGGCTTCATGCGGTAGCGCGCCACATACTGGCTGATGGCCTCGTAACGGACGTTGGTCGCCACCTTCATGTTCGGCACATGGGGGCGGGGGCCGACGACGCTCATCTCGCCGCGCAGCACATTGATGAGCTGCGGCAGTTCGTCGATGGAGGTGGAGCGCAGGAAGTTGCCGACCTTGGTGATGCGCGGGTCGTTCTTGCTCGTGCCCTTGGAGCCGTCGTCGGTGGGATCGACCCGCATGGTGCGCAGCTTGTAGCACTGGAACACGCGGTTGTTCAGGCCGACGCGGGGCTGGCGGAACAGGATGGGCCCCGGGGAATCCAGCTTGATGGCAATGGCCGCGCCGATGAGGATTGGCGCCGTGAGCAGGAGGCCGATGGAGGCCACCACATAATCCTCCACCCCCTTCAGGAGACCGAGGGAGCCCTTCAGCGGCTGCTGCTGCACCTGAAGGGCCGGCTCGCCGGCGATGCGGGTGAGGTTGGCGTAGTTGAGCGTGAAGCGGTCCGGATCCAGCTCGACGATGACGTCGGCGGCGATCTGGTACATCTGGTTGGCGATGGCGCTGATGGCGGCCGGGTCGTTCCAGCTCTTGGCGACAACCACGATGTCCACGGGGTTGTGCTTCACATATTCCAGAAGGTCCTTCATGCCGCCAAGCACGGGCAGTCCGTCGGGACCCGGCGGCGGCAGGGGCCCGCCGTCCTCGTGGCTGTCGTCGAACAGGGCGACGAAGCTCAGGAGGCCGGTATCGCCTTCCTCTTCCTCATAGCGCCGAACCAGATCACGGGCGCGGCCGAGATCGCCGATGGCCACCACGTTGCGGCGCAGGACCTCGTGGGTCTGCACCAGCGACATGCCGATGCGCACAATCACGAGGCGGCCGAAGATGAGCATGAGGGTGGTGACGACACCCCAGCCGAGCAGCGCCCAGAGGTTGGTCTGGCCGATCGGGATCAGCGCGTAATAGCAGATGGCGATGACCGCGCCCGCGGGCACCACGCCTACGCCGATATGGCCGATCTGCCGCAGCGGGCGCACATAGTGCTCGACCCGGTAGCCGCGGCCGATCTGCAGCACCTGCACATAGGTGAAGATGCCGAATGCCCAGAGTATGGCGAGCTGGCTCCAGGACAGGAAATCCCAGCGCAGATGCGCAATGATCGCACCGAGCGCCGCCATGACGACGTCGCACGACAGGACAAGCCGATTGACCAGTCCGTGGGTCCACCGTGTCATCGTCCCCCGATCCCCGCAGCCGCCGTCGAATCCCAAGTTCCACGGTATGTGCTTCTGGTTAAGAAGTGGTGGGCAGTCAAGGATATGGAGCAAATTGTGGCGCTTTGGAACAATTGGGCGTCGTCTTGAGCGCCACCCTCGGGTGCTGCAACGAAAAAGCCGCCGGACCTTGCGATCCGGCGGCTTCGATCTCGTTCAGAATGAAGGTGTCTTCAGTGCCCGAAGGCCTTCACCACGTCCTCGGTGACCTTCTTGGCGTCGCCGAAGAGCATCATGGTGTTGTCCTTGAAGAACAGCTCGTTCTCGACACCGGCATAGCCCGCAGACATGCCGCGCTTGATGAAGAGAACGGTCTTGGCCTTCTCCACATCGAGGATAGGCATGCCGTAGATGGGCGACTGCGGGTCGGTCTTGGCTGCCGGGTTGGTCACGTCGTTGGCGCCGATCACGAAGGCCACGTCCGCCTGGGCGAACTCGGAGTTGATGTCCTCGAGCTCGAACACCTCGTCGTAGGGCACCTGGGCCTCGGCGAGCAGCACGTTCATGTGGCCCGGCATGCGGCCCGCCACCGGGTGGATGGCGTACTTGACCTCGACGCCCTCCTCCTTGAGCAGATCCGCCATCTCGCGGAGCGCGTGCTGGGCCTGGGCCACCGCCATGCCGTAGCCGGGCACGATGATGACCTTCTCGGCGTTCTTCATGATGTAGGCGGCGTCATCAGCCGAACCCTGCTTCACCGGGCGGGCTTCCGCATGGCCGGCCGCACCGGCCGCCGCGGCGTCACCGCCGAAGCCGCCGAGGATGACCGAGATGAAGGACCGGTTCATGCCCTTGCACATGATGTAGGACAGGATGGCGCCCGAGGAGCCCACCAGCGCACCCGTGATGATGAGCGCGGTGTTGCCCAGGGTGAAGCCGATGCCGGCCGCCGCCCAACCCGAGTAGGAGTTCAGCATCGACACCACGACGGGCATGTCCGCGCCGCCGATGGGGATGATAAGCAGGCCGCCGAGGATCAGCGACAGCAGCGTGATGATCCAGAACAGCGTGATCGAGCCGGTCAGCACGAACGCGACGATGAGGATCAGCAGCAGCAGGGCGAGGCCGCCATTGATGAGGTGACGCGCCGGCAGCATGATCGGCTTGCCGCTCATGTTGCCGTTGAGCTTGGCGAAGGCGATGATCGAGCCGGTGAAGGTGATCGCACCGATGGCCACGCCCAGCGACATCTCCACGAGGCTCGCCCCGTGCAGGTGGCCGGGATCGCCGATGCCGAAGGCGCGCGGCGCATAGAGCGCGGCCGCAGCCACCAGCACGGCGGCAAGGCCGACGAGCGAGTGGAAGGCGGCGACCAGCTGCGGCATTGCCGTCATGGCGATGCGCTTGGCCACCACCGCACCGACGCCACCGCCGATGCCGATGCCGGCGAGCACCAGCACCCAGCCGATCCCGTCGGACGGCGGGGAGAGGGCGAGCGTGGTGAGGATGGCGATGCCCATGCCCACCATGCCGAACAGGTTGCCCTGCCGCGAGGTGGTGGGATGGGAGAGGCCCCGAAGGGCCAGCACGAAGAGGATGCCTGCAACCAGATAGAGCAGGGCGGCGAGGTTCGCGGTCATGTGCCTCGCCTCACTTCTTCTTGGAGTACATGGCGAGCATTCGGCTGGTCACCATGAACCCGCCGAAGATGTTCACCGAGGCGAAGATGAGCGCGACGAAACCGAAGATGCGCGCGCCCCAGGCGTGGCTGGAATCGCCCACCGTGGTCACGCCGACGGCGAGCAGCGCGCCCACCACGATCACCGACGAGATGGCGTTGGTCACGCTCATCAGCGGGGTGTGCAGCGCCGGGGTCACCGACCACACCACGTAGTAGCCCACGAACACCGCGAGCACGAAGATAGAGAGGCGGAACACGAAGGGGTCGATCGCCCCGCCGGTCGCCGCGTGGGCGGCCGCGCCGAGGGCGGAGGCCGCCTGGTCGGCATAGAGCTGGGCGGCTTCCGCTGCCTGCCGCGCGATCTCGGCGGAGGTGCGGGCTTGAACTGCGGCGTCCGCCGCGGACTGGGCTGTGGCGGGATTCATCAGGCCGCTCCCTCGCTGGTCGCTGCGGGATTCTTGGGTGCGAAGTTCGGATGCACGACGGCACCGTCACGGGTGAGGAGCGTGGCCTTCACCAGCTCGTCGTCCCACTTGACGGCCAGCGCCTTCGACGCCTTGTCCACCATCGTCTCGAAGAAGTTGAACAGGTTCTTGGCGTAGAGCGGCGAGGCCGAGGCGGCGATGCGGCCCGGCACGTTGAGGTGGCCGACGATCTTCACGCCGTTCACCTCGACCACCTGCCCCGCCACCGCGCCGGCGACGTTGCCGCCGCGCTCGACCGCGAGGTCGATCAGCACGGAGCCCGGCTTCATGGAGGCCACCATCTCCGCCGTCACGAGGCGCGGCGCAGGCCGGCCCGGGATGAGGGCGGTGGTGATGACGATGTCCTGCTTCTTGATGTGCTCGGCGACGAGCGCGGCCTGCTTGGCCTGGTACTCCGCCGACATGGGCTTGGCGTAGCCGGCCGCGGTCTCGGCCTGCTTGAACTCCTCGTCCTCCACCGCGACGAACTTGGCGCCCAGCGAGGCGACCTGTTCCTTGGCGGCGGGACGGACGTCGGTGGCGGTCACGATGGCGCCGAGGCGGCGGGCGGTCGCGATGGCCTGCAGGCCCGCGACGCCGGCGCCCATGACGAAGACGCGCGCGGCGGGAACGGTGCCGGCGGCGGTCATCATCTGCGGCAGGGCGCGGTTGAACTCGGCGGCCGCGTCGATCACCGCGCGATAGCCGGCGAGGTTCGCCTGCGAGGAGAGCACGTCCATCACCTGCGCACGGGTGATGCGGGGCATCAGCTCCATGGCGAAGGAGGCGATCCCGGCATTGGCCATGGCGGCGAGCGCCGCGTCATTGCCGTAGGGATCCATGATGGCGAGGACGAGCGCGCCGGGCTTGTACGACGAAAGTTCGGCTTCCGTCGGCCGGCGAACCTTCAGTACGACTTCCGCGCCGTTCAGCGCATCCCACGCCGACGGGGCGATGGTGGCACCTGCCGCCACGAAGTCTGAATCGAGAATGCCGGACTTCACGCCCGCGCCGCTCTCCACGGCCACGGATGCGCCAAGTGCGACCAGACGCTTCACCGTATCCGGGGTCGCGCCAACCCTCGGCTCGCCGAGATCGATCTCGGCGGGAACAGCGATTTTCATTTCTTGAAGTCTCCGGTGCTCCGGCCGCTCAGCCGTTCAGAGGAGGAAAATCCACATCAGGACGAGGATGGCAGCAACGCCGATGGTGCCCCACTTGGCGAGGGCAGTGAACATGGCGTAGGTGCGCTCGTGCTCGGGATAATCGTTTCCGTCTGCCGTGGCGTATTCGATCGTGGCGTGTTCAGCCATCTTATCCCCCTGCTCCTAAGCGTCTTCTGAGGCCTTTACCGGAGATGGGAATGTCTGGCAACTGCCTTCTGGTGTACAGTATGCCAGATTGAACGGTGTGAACCGCCGGCTATCCGCGGCGCCCCGGATGTTCTTGTTATGTTCCGTCTTCGATGCTAGCTTTTTGAGCATGAGCCCCGCATCCGATTCCCACGGCCCGCGCGCAGCCGCCCCGCCCGTTCCGGGGGGACCAATTGCCGCGCCGATCACTCCCGCCCTGAAGGCCAGCTCTAGGACGGTATCGCCCAAATCCGCGCCCGCCAAGGCTGCTCCCGCCAAGGCGGCACAGCCCAAGGCAGTGCAGCCAAAGGCGGCCCCCAAGGCTGCTTCAGGCGACGCCCGCATCGCTTCGCCGCCGGTGAAGACCCGGAGCGAGCGGATCATGGGCCGGCTCGCCGAGGAGCGCCGGGCGCCACCCCCTGCCCTGCCGCCGGCGCTGGACGCTGAGGCCGGGACCGGCGTCGAGGCGGAACGCCGGCGCGGCCGTGGCGCGGTCTCCAACGCCGCCGGGCGCTTCGAGCCTGCCGCCCGCGTGCTGTTCGACGACGGCTGGCAGACGCTGGAAGACCTGCCGCCCTTCCGCACCGAGGTGACGGAGGAGCGGGCGCGCACCATCATCACCCGCAACCAGTCACCCGACATCGCCTTCGACCGCTCCATCAACGCCTATCGAGGCTGCGAGCACGGCTGCATCTATTGCTTTGCCCGGCCCACCCACGCCTATCAGGGGCTCTCCGCCGGACTCGACTTCGAGACCAAGCTGTTCGTGAAGCCGGACGCGCCGGAGCTTCTGGCGCGGGAGCTGTCGCACCCCTCCTACAAGCCGCGCGTCATCGCCATGGGGACCAATACCGATCCCTACCAGCCCATCGAGCGGCGCTACGAGCTGACCCGGCGCATCCTCGAGGTGCTGGCGGACTTCGGCCACCCGGTGGGCATCGTCACCAAGTCGGCTTTGGTGGTGCGCGACATCGACATCCTCGGGCCGATGGCGGAAAAGGGCCTCGCCAAGGTCGCCATCTCCATGACGACGCTCGATCCGCACCTGTCCCGCACCATGGAGCCGCGCGCCGCCAGCCCGCATGTGCGCCTCGGCACCATACGCCGCCTCGCCGAAGCCGGCATTCCCACGGCGGTCCTCACCGCGCCGCTGATCCCGGCGCTGAACGACATGGAGATCGAGCGCATCCTCGATGCCGCCAAGGCCGCAGGGGCATCCGAGGCCGGCTATGTGATGCTGCGCCTGCCGCTGGAGATCGCCGACCTGTTCCGCGAATGGCTCGTGGCCAATTTCCCTGACAAGGCCCGCCATGTCCTCAACCTCATCCGCCAGATGCATGGGGGCAAGGATTACGACTCCACCTTCGGCCGCAGGGGGCGGGGTGAGGGGCCCTATGCCTGGACGGTGGGCCGCAGGTTCGAGATCGCCGCCCGGCGCCTCGGCCTCGCCGGCCGCGGGCTGAAGCTGACCACCGAGCATTTCCGTCACCCCAAGCAGGCGGGCGAGCAGCTCGACCTGTTCGCTTGAGGAACCCCACATGAGCGCACCCGATCTCAGGCTCCACCTCGTCACGCTCGGCGTGTCCGACCTGCCGCGCGCGGCCGCCTTCTATCGGGCGCTGGGTCTCGTCGAGAGCAAGGCGGGAGAAGGCGAAGCCGGCAACGTCGCCTTCTTCCATGCGGGCAATGTGGTGGTGAGCCTTTTTCCACGGGCGCGCCTCGCCGAGGATGCGACGCTGGCCGATACCCCGCCGCAGCCCTTCGCCGGCATCACGCTCGCCTGCAATGTGGGATCGCCGGAAGAGGCCGCGGCCCTGATCGCGCGGGCGGAAGCGGCGGGCGGGCGCGTGGTGAAGCCGGCGCAGAAGGTGTTCTGGGGCGGAACGAGCGGCTATTTCGCCGACCCCGACGGGCATCTGTGGGAGGTCGCCCACAATCCCTTCTTCCCGTTCGATACAGAGGGCCGGCTGGTGCTGCCGGGCGCGTGAGATCAGGGCGCGGTGCGGCGGTCGCTGCCATAGGCGCGCAGGAACACACGGACGGCGCCGCGCACCGATTTCTCCACCACCGCCGGGTCCGGCGCATCCGGCGCGCCGACGAGCACCGGAATGGTCACGCCATCCTTGCAGAGGGTGAGGAACTGGCTGGCCGCCTGGTCTACGTCCTCGATGTCGAGCAGCCCCTGCTCCACCTTGGCCTTCAGGAACACCGACAGGCGGGAAATGCCCTCGCACGGGCCCGCCTCGAAGAAGCGGCGACCCACGTCCGGGAACTTGCCGGAAATGGAGATGACGGTTCTGAGCAAGGCAATACTGCTCGGCCGCAGGATGGCGGTGATGAAAGACCGGCCGATCTTGGTCAGCGCCGCCTCGAGATCCGCTTCGTCCGGGTCCACCACGAACATGCGCTCGGCAGTTTCACCGCACTCGCTGGAGACGAGTTCCGCGAACAGGTCTTCCTTGTTCTCGAAATAGACGTAGAGCGTGCCCTTGGAGACCCCGGCCGCGCGGGCGATGTCTCCCATGCTGGCGGCGTCGAAGCCGCGGTCGAAGAACACCTGACGCGCCCCGGCGAGAATCTGGCTGCGCTTCTCCGGGTCCTGGCCTGCGCCGGAACCGGTTTCGTGCGCATCGCCGAGGCCACAATCCTCGCGGCCCGCCGCGTGCCGCGGCTTGAGTGCGATCTCGCCTTCCCTGTCCGTCATCCTGCGGGTCTCTTCCTCTTGTCCTCGTTCTCTGCGATCGCGCCGGCTCTGCGCAAGCACGTTAACGACTTTCCGGCGCCTTCAGCCGCGGCCATGGCAACGATGACACACGCCGCCCACCGCGATGGCCCCCTTCCCTTGGGGAGGGGTCGCACACAATTTTCTGACCGAACCGTTCAGTTCGTTCTTGCATGACCGAAAGCGGTGCGCTATGTCAATATTCATCGAACCAAACCGTTCGGTCATCGCTCGGAACCGCAACCCGTGCGCTGAACGAACCGAGGGAGGAGAGCAACGCCCCCGCTCTCCTCCCTTCCTATCCCGCCGATCGGTTCGGTCATGACCCGGTGCCGCAACCCTGGTCCTGACTGATGCGAGAGGGAGGAGAGCAACGCCCCCGCTCTCCTCCCTCTGTTTCCATCGGCCCCCTCCCCCCGAATGTCCCACTGGTCTGCCCTTCCGCCCGAGCCGAAGCGGCCAACCCGCGACATTCCGCCACATCCCCTTTGGTGAGCGGGCTAAAGCCCCTATTTCCTCGCTCACCGGTCCGGGCCCCTCTGGCGCAGGTCTTCTGCGTGATGTCGGATCAGGCGTGATATCCGCGCTCCATCCAGAGGCCCCATGGTTCCCCCCGCTTCGTCGAGACCTGTTTCAGCATGACCGCACAAGGCCCCCAGAGCCGGCGGCGTGCGCTGTTCATGGTCAATCCGCGCGCCCGCGGCGGCTCGCTGCCGCTCGAAGCGGTGCGCGCCGTGCTCGAGACGGAATTCGACCTCCTCGAAACGCCGCTGCCCTCCCCCGGCGAACTATCGGACCTGCTTCGCGCCCGCGCGGATGAGGTGGATCTCGTCATCCTCGGCGGCGGCGACGGCACGCTCAATGCAGCGGCCTCCGGCCTCTACGACACGCAGCTTCCCCTCGGTGTCCTGCCGCTCGGCACGGCCAACGACTTCGCCCGCACCCTCGCCATTCCCACCGATCCTCTGGCGGCGGCGCGGGTCATCCTCGCCCACCCGCCCCGCTTCATCGACCTCGGCGATGTGAACGGCCATCCGTTCCTCAATGTCGCGAGCATCGGCTTTTCCGCCGATCTTGCCCGCGCCCTCACACGCGAGGCCAAGCGCTATTTCGGCGTTGTCGGCTATGGCATCGTCGCCGCGCGCCTGCTGATCCAGTCACGGCTTTTCACCGCCTATATCGAGCACGACGGCACGGCCGAGGCGGTCCGCACCTTGCAGGTCTCGGTGGGCAACGGGCGCCACTATGGCGGCGGCATGACGGTGGAGGCGAGCGCCACGGCCGATGACGGCCAGCTCGACTTCTACAGCCTGGAGGTGGACCATTGGTGGCGCCTTCTGGCCCTCCTGCCCTCGCTCCGCGCCGGCACGCAGGGCCAGTGGGACGACGTACGCGCCTTCCGCACCAAAAAGGTGGTGGTGCGCACCAGCCGGCCGCGCCCCGTCAATACGGACGGCGAGCTCGTCACCTACACCCCGGCGCATTTCAGCATTCGGCCCGCCGCCATCCGTGTGCATGCGCCGCCGCAGACCGTGACCCGATCCGGCAGCGGTGAGCAGAATTCCTCGCAACCCCTCGCTGAAGGCACCCCCTAAATGGACTACCTCCTCCAACTCGCAGCCGATCCCGCCGCGTGGGTCGCCCTGGTGACGCTGGTGGCCATGGAAGTCGTGCTCGGCATCGACAACCTGATCTTCATCTCCATCCTCACCAACAAGCTGCCGGAACAGTATCGCAGCAAGGCGCGGCGCATCGGCATCAGCCTCGCGCTCATCATGCGCCTCGCTTTGCTCGGCACCATCGCCATCATCGTGCGGCTGACGGCGCCCATCTTCGAGGTGTTCGGCCACGCCTTCTCCTGGCGCGACCTGATCCTCATCGCCGGCGGCCTGTTCCTGGTGTGGAAGGCGACCACCGAGATCCATCACACTGTGGACCCGCGCACCCATGCGGAGGACGTGAAGGACAGCAAGGTCACCATCGGCTTCACCGCCGCCATCGTGCAGATCCTGCTGCTCGACATCGTGTTCTCCATCGACAGCATCATCACCGCCGTGGGCATGACCGAGCACATCCCGATCATGGTGATCGCCGTGATCGCCGCCGTGACCTGCATGCTGCTCGCCGCGGACCCGCTGGCCCGCTTCATCGAGGCGAACCCCACTGTGGTGATGCTGGCGCTGGGCTTCCTCATCATGATCGGCATGACGCTGATCGCGGAAGGTTTCGGCGCCCACGTGCCCAAGGGCTACGTCTACGCCGCCATGGGCTTCTCCACGGCCATCGAGGGCCTCAACATGATGGTCCGCCGCCGCCGTGCGGCTGGCGCGGGGCATTGAGCTGACGGGCGGTCTCGCCGCCGCATTCCAACGCGCCGCGGGCATCGCTATGCTCGTGGCGCGGGCGGATCGGCCCGCGACTCAAAGGGGCATCGCCGGCAGTCCGCCGCCCCGCAGCCTGTGGCCGAGGTCGAGAATGGCTCATTTTTCCGCGTCCCGTTTCGCCGTCGCGCTGGTGCCGGCGCTGGTGCTGATGGCGTTCGCCGCCCCGGCGCGCGCGCAGGCCTGCCTGGAGCAGATCGTTCCGGTTCAGGCGGCGCTCAAGGAGCGCCTGCCGCATCCCAAGAAGCCGCCGGAGCAGGACCAGTCCATCGCGGCGCAGACCGACCGCCAGGCCACGCCGGGCTCGCTCGCCGCGGCGGGCCTGACCCAGCCGGACTCCGGCGCCCTCGGCGCCCTCAATCAGGCCATCAACCTGCAGGCGGCGGGCGACGAGGCCGGCTGCCTCAAGGCGCTCGCCGAGGCCAAGCGGCTGGGCGGCCTGAACTGAGGCCGGACCGGCTCAGAGCCGATCGCGCAGGGCGTAATAGCTGAGGCCCGCCATCATCAGCGGGGTGCGCAGCAGCGTGCCGCCGGGGAAAGGCGGCACCGGCAGACGTCCGAGCAAATCGAAGCGCGAGAGCTGGCCCTGCACCGCCTCGGCGAGGATCTTGCCGAACAGCGGCGCCAGCGCCACCCCCTGCCCGCTATAGCCGGCCGAGACGAGGACGTGCGGCGACAGCCGGCGCACGAATGGCATGCGTGTCATGGTGATGGCCAGCACACCGCCCCAGGCATAGTCGATGCGGGCTTCGCCGAGCTGCGGAAAAATGCGCAGCATGAAGGGCCGCACGAAATCCGCCACGTCCGGCCTCAGCCCGCGGCGATAGCTCTCGCCGCCGCCGAACAGCAGCCGGCCATCGGCGGAGAGGCGGAAATAGTTGATGACGAACCGGCTGTCCGCCACCGCCGCGCCGTTAGCGATGATCTCCTGCGCCTGATCACCCAGGGGCTCCGTGGCGGCGATATAGTTGCAGATGGGCATGACATGGGCGTCGACCCGCCGGTCGAGCCCGTCCATCAGTCCGTTGCCGCATTCGAGCAGGAAGTCGGCGACCACGCTGCCGCCGCCGTCGGTGGTGACGGTCACGCCGGCCTCGTCCGTGACCTTGACCGCACGCGTCCCCTCGTGGATCTCGACCCCCGCCGCGACGGCTGCGGAGCCGAGGCCGAGGGCGAAGTTGAGCGGGTGCAGGTGGCCAGCGCCCTTGTCGAGAAGGCCGCCATAATAGGCGGAGGTACCGACCAGCACCCGGATCTCGTCGCGGGTGAGCGGCTGGAGGGCATCGTAGCCGTAGTCCACCGCGAGCGTGCGGGCGTAATCGTAGCTGTCCGGGACGTAGCGCGCCTTGTGGTCGGCGAGGATGAGACCCTCGCGCAGGTCGCACGGAATGTCGTAGCGGGCGATGAGGCTGCGCACCAGCGCCTTGCCCTCCTCCGCGAGGTTCCAGAGCTTGTGGGCGTCCTCGCGCCCCACCGCCTTTTCCAGGAAATCCTGGCCGCGGCGCTGGCCGCTGTGAAGCTGGCCGCCGTTGCGCCCCGAGGCGCCCGAGCCCACCCGCGCGGCCTCCAGCACCACCACCTTGAACCCCGCCTCGGCAAGATGCAGCGCGGCGGACAGGCCCGTATAGCCGGCACCGATGACGCACACGTCAGCCCGCACCGCGCCCTTCAGGGGCGAAAAGGCGGGGAATGCGGTTGCCGTGGCCGTGTACCAGGAGCGGGCGTGGCCGGCCGGATTGAGCGGCGCGGCGACCCGGTGCATGGCATGTTCCTTCTTCTTCTCGTTGGGCACCGGCGGCCTCACACGTTGAGCAGAAGGTACTCCCGCTCCCAGGGCGAGATCACCCTCATGAAGGTTTCGAACTCGGCCTGCTTCACCGCGGCGTAGGCGGAGACGAACCGCTCGCCCAGGACCTCGGCAAGCGGCTCACTGTCCTGAAACGCCGCAACCGCCTCGAGGAGCCCGCGCGGCAGGTCGAAATCGAGATTCTTCGCGTCGCCGTCGATCGGATCGGTCGCACGCAGATTTTCGGTCAGGCCGAGATAGCCGCAGGCGAGGGACGCAGCGATGGCGAGATAGGGATTGGCGTCCGAGGACGGCACCCGGTTCTCCAGCCGCCGCGCTTCCGGGGTGGAAGGCGGCACGCGCAGGCCGGCGGTGCGGTTGTCGTAGCCCCATTGCAGGTTGATGGGCGCCATGGAGTCGCGCGTCAGCCGGCGATACGAGTTCACATAGGGCGCCATGATGCACATGACCGACGGCAGATATTTCTGGTGGCCGGCGATGAAGGAGAAGAACTCCGGCGTCGGGTCGCCATCCTCGTCGGAGAACAGGTTGCGCCCGGTGGCGGTGTTGATGACCGACTGGTGGATGTGCATGGCGCTGCCCGGCTCGTTGGCGATCGGCTTGGCCATGAAGGTCGCATAGATCTTGTGGGCGAGCGCCGCCTCGCGGATCGTGCGCTTGAACAGGAACACCTGGTCCGCCAGCACCAGCGGATCGCCGTGGCGCAGGTTGATTTCCATCTGCGCCGCGCCGTCCTCGTGGATCAGCGTGTCGATCTCCAGCCCCTGGGCCTCGGAATAATCATAGATGTCCTCGAACAGGGCATCGAACTCGTTCACCGCCTGGATCGAATAGGACTGGCGGCCGATCTCCGGCCGGCCGGAGCGGCCCACGGGCGGCTTCAGGGGATAGTCGGGATCGGTGTTGGGCTCGACGAGGTAGAACTCGATTTCCGGCGCCACCACCGGCTTCCAGCCCTTCTTCTCGTAGAGCGAAATGACGTGCCGCAGCACCTGCCGGGGCGCCAGCTCCACTGGGCGTCCGTCGCGGTGGTAGGCGTCGTGGATCACCTGGGCGGTGGGGTCCTGCGCCCACGGCACCGAGCACAGGGTGGCAAGGTCCGGCTCCAGCACGAGGTCGCTGTCGGCGATCACCGAATCGACCAGCCCTTCATAGTCGGGATACTCGCCGGAGATGGTCTGGAAGAAGACCGACAGCGGCAGGTTCATCACGGGCGAGGAGAAGAACTTGGAGGCCGGCATGATCTTGCCGCGGGCGACGCCGGCGAGATCGGGAACGGTGCATTCGATCTCGGTGATGCCCCGGCTGGCCATCCAGGCCTTGGCTTCCGTCAGCGATGTCACACCCCGCGGGGCCGTTGCCTGAGCCTTCTGCGCACCCTTGCTGCGTTTCGCCATGATGTCCTCGGGCGTGAACCGCTCACGCCCGAGCAGGGAACACCTGCGCCACCATCAGTGTCAACGCGACCCGAAGACGGCAACGCTCACGTTTGGGAAAGATACAGGGGCGACGGCCATGTCCCGGTCCGGGACAGACGCCTCGACGGTCCGGGAACAGCCATCGAACGAATCACGATCGAATCGCAGTGCCGGCCGCGTTCCCGCTTCTCCCCCTACGAGATGTTGGGCCTCGGCCTCAACGGTAGCGGATTCAGGCGGACCGCTCAGCGCGGCGCGTTCACCGGCACCGTGCCGGCCTTCGCCTCGGTCTCGAGGGAGGTCGCCTCCAGCAGGGCGGTGCCGATCATGGTGGCGACCGACACACGGAACGGCGCCATCAGGCGCGTGCCGGCGATGGGCACCAGCCACACATAGATGTCCTTGTTGTCGACCATGTACTTGACGGTGTAGCGGGTGGGCCGGTGCCCGGCGACCGGCTGGTAGCGCACGGAGCACACCACGGCCGAGCCGGCATAGCCGTCCACCTTCACCGTCTCGGTGCGCTGATAGGTCAGGACGAGATCGTAGCGCTGGCGTCCGTCGAACACGGGGATGGACCGGGAGCAGGCGGCCGCGGACAGCATGTCGCCGGTGCCCGGCACATAGACGAAGGCCCCGCTCATGGGGTCGAGAATGTTCTGCAGCACCGCCTGCTCGATGGGGACGCGATCAGCCGCCGGCTTGAGCGGCGGCTCCACTTGCATTTCCTTCAGCGCGCCGGAGGCCATTGCAAGGCGCGCGGTCTCGGCCTTGCCGTCGGCCTCGGCATTGAGCGCGTAGACCTTCGGCACCAGCTTGCCGCCAGAGATGGTCCCGCGCGAGGCAGCGACGCCCTTGCCGGACGACACGGCGCGCAGCACGCCGGTGACGCGGGCGGAGCCGGAAATCTCATAGGCCTGGTCGCCGGCCTCCACCTTGATGGACCCGCGGCCGAGTTCGACCCCACCGATGCTGAGCACATATTTGGCGTTGAACTGCCCGTCCGCCCAGGCGGGACCGGCGAGGCCGGCGGCCATCAGGAGGCCGACCATGGCGGCACCTGCGCGGTGCCGGAAACGGGGCAAAGGAGCGGTCATCGGGGTCGTCGTCATTGCAGAATCCGGATGGAGATGTCCGGGGGGCCGGCGGACCCGTGTCCCAGAGGCATGCACAGGGAAGGCGGCTGAACTGTGGCCCATCGGCGAAGCCGCAGCCGCCCCGCCGCACCGCCCGCCGGAGGAGCCGGCCGGCAGCAGACCCGGGAATGCCGCGCGAATCCGCATGGGTCATTGACTTTACGGCGGTTTGTCACGATCTTTCCAGCCTACCCTGAGAGGCGGGTTGCGCAGACGACGGCAAGGACCGGCGCCGCGGCCCGTTTACCTCGGGGGATCGTGTTGATTGCCAAGGAGCTGAAGCCATTCGCCGCCCTATGAGACCCGTCGCGCCGGAGAAGGATGGACCGCGCGTCAATGAGGAAATCCGCATCCGCGAAGTCCAGCTGATCGACCAGGACGGTCAGAACCGCGGCGTGGTAGCAATCCGCGATGCGCTCACCTTGGCGCAGGAAGCCGGGCTCGATCTCGTCGAGATCTCCCCCAATTCCGCGCCCCCCGTCTGCAAGATCCTCGATTACGGCCGCTTCAAGTACCAGAACCAGAAGAAGGCCAGCGAGGCGCGCAAGAAGCAGAAGGTGGTCGAGGTCAAGGAGATCAAGCTCCGCCCTGGCATCGATGACCACGACTACGACGTGAAGATGCGGGCGATGCAGCGCTTCTTCGAGGAAGGCGACAAGGTGAAGGTGACCCTGCGCTTCCGTGGTCGCGAGATGGCGCATCAGGACATCGGCTACAAGCTGCTGCAGAAGCTCAAGGAAGACGTTTCCACCATCGCCAAGGTCGAGGCCGAGCCCATGCTCGAAGGCCGGCAGATGATCATGATCCTCGCCCCGCGCTGATGCGGGATCGGGGGCGGTAAAGAAAAAGCCCGGCGCAGCGCGCCGGGCTTTTCTCGTTTCACTCGCCTGATCGAGGATCGCGGCCGACGGTGCGGCCGCACTTCCCTCACGGGCAGGGGTGCTGGAACCCGTCATAGCCGGTGTAGGTGCCGGTGTTCGGGTTGTACGAGCGGAACCGCGACATGCAGTACGCCACCGCATCGTTGGTGTAGACCGGCTCCGCATTGGCCGCCGCCACGGCGCCCAGGGCCAGGCCGCTGGCGACGCCGAGCGCGATCCAAGCGCCGGTATTGTTGTAGTAGCCCCAACCCCAGCCGGGACGATACCAGCCCCAACCCGGACGCCACGGCCCCGGACCCCACGCGCCCGGCGGCGGGCGCCAGCCCGGATGACCCCAACCGGGACCACCGGGCCCCCATCCCGGACGGCCGGGACCCCAGCCGGGACGGCCCGGTCCCCAACCGCCCGCATAAGCGGGACGTACATAGCCGGGACGGCCGACATAGCCAGGACGCCCAACGTAGCCGGGACGGCCGACGAAACCGGGACGGCCCACATAGCCGGGACGACCGACGAAGCCGGGGCGGCCGACATAACCCGGACGGCCACCATAGCCGACGCGGGGCCCGCCCATGCGCACGCCGCCCACGCGCGGGCCACCGCCGCCACCGCGCCAGGCCACCTGATCCACGGCGCCCACATTGGCCATCGCGGGATTGGCAAGGCCAAGGCGCAGCGCTTGTGCATTCGCGACGGGAACCGAAAGCGAAAGCATGCCGCCTGCGACTGCCGCCGCGGCAAACAATGCCACCCTTCTTGTGCCGAACATGATCTTCACTCCCTCAACACTTTCTATCTTCAGCGTCCTTTGTGTCGAATGTTTCGCGGACGTTGCGGAACTTGCGGCTGGAAAGCGGCGAACTGGTGCTTTTCCGCGATTACCTGCCGCCCACGATCACGCATGCGTGAGAGGGGGCATCCTTGCGTCACCCGGAGCGTTGACGTGGCATCATAAGGAGTTCGGTATGCCCAATCTGTTGCGCAAGACCTTCCGGCGGATCACCGTCGGCCTCACCTCTGCTGCCCTCGTCGCCTCCAGCGTCGGTATGGCCGCCGTGGCGACGGCTCCGGCCGCCTCGGCTCAAGCGCTGCGGGCCGGTGCCTCAACCATGAACATCCAGGCCGCTGCGCCCGAGGCGGTGCAGGACCGCCGGGGCGGCCCCAACCGGGCGCCGGGCGTTCGCGGACCCGGGCGTGGGCCGGGCCCAGCGGTGCGCGGGCCAGGACGCGGCCCGGGCCAGTCGGTCCGTGGGCCGGTGCGCGGCCCGGGATACGGACGTCCGGGCTATGGCCGTCCCGGCTATAATCGTCCCGGCTATGCTCGCCCCGGATGGCACGGCCCGCGGCCCGGCTATCACGCCCGCTGGGGACAGCCTTACTGGCGCAATGGCGGCTGGTACTACCGCAACGACAATGGCGCGTGGATCGCGGCGGGCATCGCCGGTCTCGCCATCGGCGCGGCGGCGGGTGCGGCGGCGGCCAATTCGGGTGGCGGCGACGGGGTGGCCTACTGCGCCCAGCGATTCCGCTCCTACAACCCCGCCACCGGCACCTACACCGGCTATGACGGGCTTCAGCACCCCTGCCCCTGAGGCGTGTTGAAGCTCAACGAAAGGTCGCCGCCTTGCGCGGCGGCCTTTTTCGTGTGCCCATGCCTCGCCGCGTTCCCCTTCCCGCCGCCTCTCCCGGCCCGGTTGGCCGCCCGGCGCTTGCCTTTATGCTCACGCTCCTGTAACGACTGCCGCCTTCGAGCCGGCCGGCGATTAAGGGCTGCCGCGCTGGCTCATACCGCTCAACAGCAACAAGAGGCTGAGCGTCCACCGCCCTCGCGGGCGAGGACCCATGCCACGGAGAGCCAAATGCCCAAGATGAAGACCAAGTCGGGAGCGAAGAAACGCTTCCGTCTGACGGGTACGGGAAAAGTGATCGCGGGTCAGGCCGGCAAGCGCCATGGCATGATCAAGCGGACCAACAACCAGATCCGCAACCAGCGCGGCACGACCATCCTCGCCGAGTGCGACGGACGGATCATCCGCAAGTCGTTCCTGCCGAACGGCTGACGCCACTGCGATCTGAAGGAGCTTTTCCATGGCCCGCGTGAAACGTGGCGTTACCTCACACGCCAAGCACAAGAAGGTCTACAAAGCCGCAAAGGGCTTTTACGGCCGCCGCAAGAATACCATCCGCGCTGCGAAGTCGGCCGTCGAACGGTCGATGCAGTATGCCTACCGCGATCGCAAGGTGAAGAAGCGCAATTTCCGCGCGCTCTGGATCCAGCGCATCAACGCCGGTGTGCGCGCGCTCGACCTCGACCTGACCTATTCGCGATTTATCGATGGTCTCGGCAAGGCCGGGATCGAGGTCGATCGCAAGGTGCTCTCGGACATCGCTATCCACGAGCCCGACGCGTTCAAGGCCCTGGTGGAGAAGGCCAAGGCCGCCCTGGCCTGATTGCCGCGCCCAAGGCTCCATGCCAGGGCGTAGCTTTCTCCTCCCGTCTTTTCCGAGACCTTCAAGAGCCCCGTGCGGATCGTCCGTCCGGGGCTTTTGCCATTGGGCGCGGCCCGTCTATAAGCGGCGCGACCCGACGCCGGCCACCCCGCCGGCCTTCCGCTTTCCGGGATAGGCTCCATGTCCGCGACACCATCCGCCACCGATCCGAGCGCCCTCGAAGACCTTCAGGAGAGCCTCTCCTCCGCCATCCTGCGCGCGCAGGACGAGGCCGGCCTTGAAGAGGTGCGCATCGCGGCCCTCGGCAAGAAAGGCTCGGTCTCGGAACTCCTGAAGTCGCTGGGCGGCATGAGCCCGGACGAGCGCAAGGTGATGGGCCCCGCCATCAACGGCCTGCGCGACGCGGTGCAGGGCCTGCTCTCCCACCGCCGCGCGGCGCTGAAGAGCGCCGCTCTGGAGGCGCGCCTCGCCACCGAGCGGGTGGACGTGACCCTGCCCGTGCGTGAGGCCGCCGCCGAGACCGGCCGCGTCCATCCCATCGCGCAGGTGACGGAAGAGCTGGTCGCCATCTTCGCCGACATGGGATTCTCGGTGGCCGAAGGGCCGGACATCGAGGACGACTTCCACAACTTCACCGCGCTGAACTTCCCGGCCGGCCACCCGGCCCGCGAGATGCACGACACCTTCTTCCTGCCCCCCGGCGCGGATGGCGAGCGCAAGGTGCTGCGCACCCATACCTCGCCCGTGCAGGTGCGCACCATGCAGGCGAAGAAGCCGCCCATCCGCGTCATCTGCCCCGGCCGCACCTATCGCTGCGATTCGGACCAGACCCACACGCCCATGTTCCATCAGGTGGAGGGGCTGGTGATCGACAAGGGCGCGCACCTCGGCCACCTCAAGTGGGTACTGGAGGAGTTCTGCAAGTCCTTCTTCGAGGTGGAGGGCGTGAAGATGCGCTTCCGCCCCTCCTTCTTCCCCTTCACCGAGCCCAGCATGGAAGTGGACATCCAGTGCGACCGCTCCCGCCCCGGCGAGATCCGCTTCGGCGAAGGCTCGGACTGGCTGGAAATCCTCGGCTGCGGGATGGTGCATCCCAACGTGCTCAGGAATTGCGGCATCGACCCGGACGAGTATCAGGGCTTCGCCTGGGGCATGGGCATCGATCGCATCGCCATGCTCAAGTACGGCATGAGCGACCTTCGCGCCTTCTTCGAGGCCGACGTGCGCTGGCTCTCCCACTACGGCTTCCGCCCGCTGGATTTCCCCACGCTCGCCGGCGGGCTGAGCGCGTAAGGAGCAGGACCCATGAAATTCACCTACTCCTGGCTCAAGGATCACCTCGAGCCCACCGCGTCGTTCGACCAGATCGTGGAGCGCCTTTCCCTCATCGGCCTCGAGGTCGAGGGCGTGGAGGACAAGGCGAAGCAGCTCGCGCCCTTCGTGGTGGGCGAGGTGCTCACCGCCGAGAAGCATCCAAACGCGGACAAGCTGCGCGTCTGCACCGTTTCCATCGGCAAGGGTGACCCCATCCAGGTGGTCTGCGGCGCGCCGAACGCGCGGGCGGGCCTCAAGACCGTCTTCGCCGCGCCGGGCACGGTCATCCCCGCCACCGGCACGGAACTGAAGATCGGCAAGATCCGCGACGTGGAAAGCCGCGGCATGCTCTGCTCGGCCCGCGAGATGGGCCTTTCCGAGGAGCATGACGGCATCCTGGAGCTGCCGGAGGACGCGCCCGTGGGCGCGCCGTTCGCGCAGGTGATCGGGCTCGATGATCCGGTGATCGAGATCGCGGTGACGCCCAACCGCGCCGACTGCCTCGGCGTCTCCGGCGTCGCCCGCGACCTCGCCGCCGCCGGCCTCGGCGAGCTGATGGCGCCCCGGGTGAAGCCCGTCGAGGGCACCTTCCCCGCCCCGCTCAAGGTGACGCTGGAATTCGGCGAGACCTCGCCGCTCTGCCCGGCCTTTGCCCTTCGGGTGGTGAAGGGCGTGAAGAACGGCCCCTCCCCCCAGTGGCTGCAGGACCGCCTGCGCGCCATCGGCCTGCGCCCCATCAACGCGCTGGTGGACGTCACCAATTTCATGACGTTCGACCGCAACCGCCCGCTCCACGTCTTTGACCTGAAGAAGGTGACCGGCAATCTCGTGGTGCGCCGGGCCAAGGGCGGCGAGACGCTGCTGGCGCTCGACGGCAAGACCTACACGCTCGACGAGAGCATGTGCGTCATCGCCGACGACAAAGGCGTGGAGAGCCTCGCCGGCATCATGGGCGGCGAGGACTCGGGCTGCGACGAGACCACCACCGACGTGGTGGTCGAATCGGCGCTCTGGGACGCCATCAACATCGCCCAGACCGGCCGCAAGCTCGGCATCAATTCCGATGCCCGCTTCCGCTTCGAGCGCGGCGTGGACCCGGCCTTCACCGTGCCGGGCCTCGACCTCGCCACCCACCTCGTCCTTGAGCTGTGCGGCGGCGAGCCGTCCGAGATGGTGCTGGCGGGCACGGTGCCCGCCACGGCCCGCACCATCGCCTTCCCGCTCACCGAGGTGAAGCGGCTGACCGGGCTGGAAGCCTCCGAGGACGAGATTCGCGGCGTGCTGGACAGGCTCGGTTTCGCCGTCTCCGGCGCGGCACCCGTGCTTGAGGTGGTGCCCCCCTCCTGGCGTGGCGACATCGAGGGCAAGGCGGACCTCGTGGAAGAGGTGGTGCGCATCCTCGGCCTGGAGCGCGTGCCCTCCACCGAGCTGCCCCGCGGAGCGGATGCCCGCAAGGCGGTGCTGACGACGCTCCAGCTGCGGAGCCGCAAGGCCCGCCGCGCGCTGGCGGCGCGCGGCATGGTGGAAGCGGTCACCTGGTCCTTCGTGTCCAGGGAGGCCGCCAGGCTGTTCGGCGGCGGCTCCGACGCCCTCGCTCTGTCGAATCCCATCGCCTCCGACCTCTCGGACATGCGCCCGAGCCTCCTGCCCGGCCTTATCAAGGCGGCAGGCGCCAATGCGGCGCGTGGGGCGGGCGACGTAGCCCTGTTCGAGGTGGGACAGGTCTTCCTCGGTGACGGCCCCGGCGACCAGCGCCAGGCCGCCTCCGGCATCCGCCGAGGCACGGCCAAGCCCTCGGGAGGCGGACGCCACTGGGCGGGCAATGCGGCGGCTGTGGATGCCTTCGACGCCAAGGCGGACGCCCTCGCCGCGCTTGCCGCCTGCGGCGCGCCGGTGGCGAATCTGCAGGTCACCACCGATGCCCCCGGCTGGTACCACCCCGGTCGCTCCGGCACGCTGCGCCTCGGCTCCAACGCCATGGCCCATTTCGGCGAGATCCATCCCGCCGTGCTGGAGGCCCTGGACGTGACGGGCCCGCTGGTCGCCTTCGAGATCGTGCTCGACAAGATCCCCGAGCCCAAGG
The DNA here is from genome assembly GCF_012932745.1 of Xanthobacter sp. SG618. Lineage (NCBI taxonomy): Bacteria > Pseudomonadati > Pseudomonadota > Alphaproteobacteria > Hyphomicrobiales > Xanthobacteraceae > Xanthobacter > Xanthobacter sp. SG618. The sequence continues at coordinate 149,284 of NZ_JABBHL010000007.1, forward strand.
CCAAGGCGACGCGGGTGAAGCCGAATCTCGATCTCTCGCCCTTCCAGGCGGTGAAGCGCGACTTCGCCTTCCTCGTGGGCCGCGACGTTGCCGCCGCTGACATCCTCAAGGCCGCGCAGGGCGCGGACAAGAAGCTCGTCACCGGCGTCGGCGTGTTCGACCTCTACGAGGGCAAGGGAATCGATCCCGACAAGAAGTCGGTGGCGGTGGAGGTCACGCTCCAGCCGCGCGAGCGCACGCTCACCGACAAGGAGATAGAAGAGGTCGCCGGCCGCATCGTCGCGGAAGTGGCGAAGAAGACGGGCGCAACGCTGCGCGCCTGATAAGAAGCGCCGGCGGCGCGTGTTGTCCCCATGCTCTGGATTGACGCGCGCCGCCGCTGCCCCTATAAGCCGAGCCCGAACTCAGGCGGCTGCGGCGGCCGGAGCCCAGCCCTCATTCCCGCTTGATCCTGCTGGATCGGGCCGCGAGCCGGGCAGCAGCGAACCATCGCCGTCGCAGCGCCGCTGCTGGGGTCCGATCCGTAAGGCGGCCTCAAGACATCTGGAGATTTGACCGTGAAGCGCACCTACCAACCCAGCAAGCTCGTGCGCAAGCGCCGCCACGGCTTCCGTGCGCGCATGGAGACCCGCAACGGCCGCAAGATCATTGCCGCCCGCCGCGCCCACGGCCGCAAGCGCCTGTCCGCCTGAGGGTGGACCCTCGCGGAGCTGCCCGACTTCGGGAGCCGTCCAACGTGGAACGCCCGTCGGATACCAATCCGGATCGTCTCCGTCGGCTGGACCGCCTCAAGAAACGCCGTGATTTCCTCGCTGCGGCCAAGGCCGAGCGAGCCGGCGTCGCCTCCTTCCTCATGCAAGGCCGCGATCGCGGTGATGGGGAAGATGTGCGTATCGGCTTCACCGTGACCAAGAAGACCGGCAATTCCGTCGTGCGGAACCGCATCCGCCGCCGCCTCCGCGAGGCGGTGCAGCGGGTGTTGCCGGAGGCCGGGCGTCCCGGCTTCGATTATGTGCTGGTGGCCCGCGAGGCCGCGTTGCGCACCCCTTTCGACAGCCTCGTGTCCGAGATGGAGCGCGCCGTGCGCAAGCTGCACGCGCCCAAGGCTCCCAAGGACAAGGCGCCCCGGGACCATGCCCCGAAGACCAAGTCCCGTGCCCGACCGGGCGAAACGCGGGTCTTAAAAGAGTCGCTGCCGGCGTCTAAGGACACCGCACGCTCCGCCGGCACCGCCGGCCCGAACAATCCCGACTTGACGATGCCGCCGACGGAGACCCTCCGGCATGAGTGATAACCGCAACATGTTCATCGCCATCGGCCTGTCGATGGTGATCCTCATCGGCTGGCAGTTCTTCTTCGGCATTCCGCAGGCGGAAAAGCAGCGGCAGGCCGCCGAGCAGCAGCGCATCGAGCAGACGGCCCAGCAGCAGGCGCAGTCCGGCGCCACGCCGACGCCGGGTGCCGCTCCGGGAACGACCCCCGCGGGCCTGCCCCAGGCCGGCGCGCCCGGCACCCCCGGCGGCCGGGCCCTGACCCGCGCCGAGGCGATCGCCGCCTCCCCCCGCGCGCCCATCGCCACCCAGCGCCTCAGCGGCTCGATCTCGCTGCGCGGCGCCCGCGCAGACGATCTGCTGCTGACCGAGTACCACGAGACGGTGGACCCCAAGAGCCCGAACATCGTGCTTCTGTCGCCGTCGGGCGGTCCCAACCCCTTCTATGCGGAATTCGGCTGGACCTCGGCCGCCGGTGCCGGCGTCGCCGTCCCCGGCCCCGACACGCTCTGGACCGTGCAGCCCGGCGCGACCCTGACCGAGAAGACCCCCCTCGTCCTCACCTGGGACAACGGGCAGGGCCTGACCTTCCGTCGCACCTTCACCATCGACGACCATTACATGTTCGCGGTGAAGGACGAGGTGGAGAACAAGGGCGCCGCTGCCGCCACCCTCTATCCCTACGCCCTCGTCTCGCGGCACGGCGTGCCGCACGTGGCCGGCTTCTACATCCTGCATGAGGGCCTGATCGGCGTCCTCGGCGACAACGGCCTGCAGGAAGTCACCTACGCCAAGATGGACAAGGAGAAGCCCCTCACCTTCTCCGCCACCGGCGGCTGGCTCGGCATCACCGACAAGTACTGGGCGGCCACCGTCATTCCCGATCAGAGCGTGAAGGTGGACGCCAAGTTCTCCTCGGCCATGATCAACGGCCAGCAGACCTTCCAGACCGACTATCTCGCCCAGCCCCTCACGGTGGAGCCGGGCAGCAAGATCACCTCCTCCGGCCAGCTCTTCGCCGGCGCCAAGGTGGTGCAGGTGGTGGACGGCTATGCCGAGACCTACAAGATCGACCGCTTCGACCGGCTGATCGACTGGGGCTGGTTCTATTTCATCACCAAGCCGCTGTTTCTCGTCATCGACTGGATCTATCGCGTCGTCGGCAATTTCGGCGTCGCCATCCTGGTGGTGACGGTGCTGCTGAAGGGCATCTTCTTCCCGCTGGCCAACAAGTCCTACGCCTCCATGGCGAAGATGAAGGCGGTGCAGCCGGAACTCACCTCCATCCGCGAGCGCTACGCCGACGACAAGGTGAAGCAGCAGCAGGCGATGATGGAGCTGTACAAGAAGGAGAAGATCAATCCGGTGGCGGGGTGCCTGCCCATCCTGATCCAGATCCCGGTGTTCTTCGCCCTCTACAAGGTGCTGTTCGTCACCATCGAGATGCGGCATGCGCCGTTCTTCGGCTGGATCCGCGACCTCTCGGCGCCCGACCCGACCACCGTGTTCAACCTGTTCGGGCTGATCCCCTGGGATCCGGGCTCCGTGCCGGTCATCGGCAGCTATCTCCTGCTCGGCGCCTGGCCGCTCATCATGGGCGTGACCATGTGGGTGCAGATGAAGCTGAACCCGGCCCCGCCGGACCCGACCCAGCAGATGATCTTCAACTGGATGCCTATCATCTTCACCTTCATGCTGGCGCACTTCGCCGCCGGCCTGGTGATCTACTGGGCCTGGAACAACACGCTCTCCGTCACCCAGCAGGCCGTCATCATGCGGCGCAACGGGGTGAAGATCGAGCTGTGGGACAACATCAAGGGGGCCCTCGGCCTCGGCAAGAAACAGGCGGCGAAGGGATAGCCTCCCGGCACCGCCCGAAAATCAGGACGCCGCGCCCCGCAAGGAGCGCGGCGTTCTTCGTTTCAGGGGGCGCTCAGACAGGATCGCGCGCGGCGGCCTTCGACGGGGCGCTGCCGGCGACATGCTCCGGCAGATAGCAGCGCCCGCCCTCCCCGCCCGGCATCTGCGGCAGGAAGCTTGCACCTTCGCGCTCGAGAAAATCCATCAGCGCCTGTCCGGCCGGCAGCAGGCGCTTGTCGCGGGCGCGCACCGCCAGCCACTGGCGCACCACCGGCAGCCCCTCCACCTCCAGCACACGCAGCCGGCCGTCCGCCACCTCCGCCGCCACCGTGTGGGCGGAGATGAATGCGAGGCCGAGGCCCGCCATCACCGACTGCTTGATGGTCTCGTTGGAGCCGATCTCCATGGCGATGGGGGGATTGGGCGCCCCCGCCTCCTCGAACACCCGCTCCATCAGCATCCGCGTGCCGGAACCGGGCTCGCGCACCAGCAGCGATTCGCGGGTGAGATCGGCCGGGGTGATTCGCTTGCGCCGCTTGAACAGGGGATGGTCCACGGGCGCGACGATGATGTGCGGATGGTCGCCGATCAGCCGCGTTTCCGCCTCCAGCGCCGGCGGCGGACGGCCCATGATGGCCACGTCGAAATCAAGGCTGACAATGCCCCGAATGATGTCCTCGCGGTTGCCGATGATAAGCCGGAGCTCGATTTCCGGCCGGCGGCGGCGGAAGGCGGCGAGCGCCATGGGGGCGAAATATTTGGCGGTGGAGACCACCCCCACCACCACCGATCCGCGCTCGGGGCTCTTCAACGCCGCGATCGCCCGCTCCGCTTCCGACAGGGCCCGCGCGATCCGCTCCTGAGCGGAAAGAAGCTCCTGTCCAGCGGCGGTCGGTCGCAGACGGCCATCCACCCGCTCGAATACCGGGACGCCGATGTCCTCCTCCAGCGCCTTCATCTGCGCGGTGACCGCAGGCGGGCTCAAACCCATGTCCTGCGCCGCTTTGGCATAGGAGCCGGAGGCCGCGGCGAGAGCCACGAGGCGGAGTTGGCGGAGCGTCCAGTGGGGTGCCACTTCAGATTTCCTGAATGCCTACTTCATATCATTTAAATTTACCTGAAATCGGTGCGGGGGCAAGGTCACCTCAACAAACAGGAGGGCCGCCATCATGGGTGCCGACGCCGCCATCGGGCAGATCAAGGATGCCAAGAAGAGGTACGCCGCAGGCGTGCTGAAGTACGCGCAGATGGGCTACTGGGATGGCGACTACCAGCCCAAGGACACCGACATCCTGGCCCTGTTCCGCGTCACCCCCCAGGACGGCGTGGACCCCATCGAAGCCGCTGCGGCCGTCGCCGGCGAAAGCTCCACCGCGACCTGGACCGTGGTGTGGACCGACCGCCTCACCGCCGCCGACATGTACCGCGCCAAGGCCTACAAGGTGGAGCCGGTGCCGGGCCAGCCGGGGCAGTATTTCTGCTGGGTGGCCTATGAGCTCGACCTGTTCGAGGAAGGCTCGATTGCCAACCTGACCGCCTCGATCATCGGCAACGTCTTCTCGTTCAAGCCGCTGAAGGCCTGCCGCCTGGAGGACATGCGCCTCCCCGTCGCCTATGTGAAGACCTTCCGTGGCCCGCCCACCGGCATCGTCGTGGAACGCGAGCGCCTCGACAAGTTCGGCCGCCCGCTGCTCGGCGCCACCACCAAGCCGAAGCTGGGTCTTTCCGGCAAGAATTACGGCCGCGTGGTTTACGAGGGCCTCAAGGGCGGGCTCGACTTCGTGAAGGACGACGAGAACATCAACTCGCAGCCCTTCATGCACTGGCGCGACCGCTTCCTCTACTGCATGGAGGCCGTCAACAAGGCGCAGGCCGAGACCGGCGAGGTGAAGGGGCACTACCTCAACATCACCGCCGGCACCATGGAAGAGATGTACCGCCGCGCCGAGTTCGCCAAGGAGCTGGGCTCCGTGGTGGTGATGGTGGACCTCATCGTGGGCTGGACCGCGATCCAGTCCATCTCCAACTGGTGCCGCGAGAACGACGTGCTGCTGCACATGCACCGCGCCGGCCATGGCACCTACACGCGCCAGAAGGGCCACGGCATCTCGTTCCGCGTCATCGCCAAGTGGCTGCGCCTGGCCGGCGTCGACCATCTCCACACCGGCACCGCAGTGGGCAAGCTGGAAGGCGACCCCATGACCGTGCAGGGCTACTACAACGTCTGCCGCGAGACCGTGACCAAGACCGACTACACCCGCGGCATCTTCTTCGACCAGGATTGGGCGGGCCTGCGCAAGGTCATGCCGGTGGCTTCGGGCGGCATCCACGCCGGCCAGATGCACCAGCTCATCGACCTGTTCGGCGAGGACGTCGTGCTGCAGTTCGGCGGCGGCACCATCGGCCATCCCGATGGCATCCAGGCCGGCGCCATCGCCAACCGCGTCGCGCTGGAGACCATGATCCTCGCCCGCAACGAGGGCCGGGACATCAAGAACGAAGGTCCCGAAATCCTGATCGAGGCTGCCAAGTGGTGCCAGCCGCTGCGCGCCGCGCTCGATACCTGGGGCGAGGTGACCTTCAACTACGCCTCCACTGACACGTCCGACTTCGTGCCCACCGCGTCCGTCGCCTGAGGAGAAGAGACATGCGCATCACCCAAGGCACCTTCTCCTTCCTGCCCGACCTCACGGCGGCTCAGGTCAAGGCCCAGATCCAGTATGCGCTGGACCAGAACTGGGCGGTTTCGGTCGAGTACACGGACGATCCGCATCCCCGGAACACCTATTGGGAGATGTGGGGCCTGCCCATGTTCGACCTGCGCGATGCCGCCGGCGTCTATGGCGAGGTCGAGGCCTGCCGCGCCGCCCATCCCGGTCTCTATGTCCGGGTGAACGCCTTCGACTCCACCCGCGGGTGGGAGACGATCCGCCTGTCCTTCATCGTGCAGCGCCCGGCGAAGGAAGACGGCTTCCGCCTCGACCGCACCGAGGGCCCCGGCCGCACCCAGCGTTATGCGCTGCAGAACCGGGCCTACGCGGCCGGCTGATCTTCAAGGTTCACTTTTTCGAGCTTCACCAGCGCGGCCGTTCCCACCGCGCCACTTAACGCCGAGGTTCGAGTCATGCTCGATGTTGCCACATCCGCACCGTCCGCCGCGTTGCCGGCTGAGGCTGCCGAGGGCAGGCTCGACCTCGGCGCTCTCTTCACCGAGAGCGAAGTTCCCGAATTTCTCGCCGAGCTGGACGAGGGCCTGATCGGGCTCAAGCCCGTCAAGCGGCGCATCCGCGAGATCGCCGCCCACCTCGTCATCGGCCGGGCCCGCGAAAAGCTGGGCCTCACCTCCGGCGCGCCGACGCTGCACATGGCGTTTACCGGCAATCCCGGCACCGGCAAGACCACGGTCGCGCTGAAGATGGCGCAGATCCTCCACCGCCTTGGATATGTGCGGCGGGGTCATCTTGTCTCGGTGACGCGGGACGATCTCGTGGGTCAATATATCGGCCACACGGCACCGAAGACCAAAGAGATTCTTAAGAAGGCCATGGGCGGGGTCCTGTTCATAGACGAGGCTTATTATCTGTACCGGCCCGAGAACGAGCGGGATTACGGTCAGGAAGCCATCGAGATTCTGCTGCAGGTGATGGAAAACCAGCGGGACGATCTCGTGGTGATCCTCGCGGGCTACAAGGACCGCATGGATCGCTTCTTCGAGAGCAATCCCGGCTTCCGCTCCCGCATCGCCCACCACATCGACTTCCCGGACTACGAGGACGCCGAGCTGGTGGAGATCGCCAAGACCATGGCGGCCGATGCCGACTATGCCTTCAGCCCGGAGGCCGAGGTCGCGATCGAGGAATACGTGGCCAAGCGCCGGCTGCAGCCGAACTTCGCCAATGCGCGCTCGATCCGCAACGCCCTCGACCGCATGCGGCTGCGCCAGTCGCTGCGCCTGTTCGAGGACGGCGGGTTTGCCGACCGCGCTGCGCTGTCGACCATTTCCGAGGGGGATGTCCGCGCCAGCCGGGTGTTTGCCGGCGGCATCGACGCCCCGAACTACAAGCCCCAGACGGAATAATCCGCCGCGGGACCGAAGACGACCCAAGAATAAAACCTGTGACGGCCCGCTGAACGGGCCGCGCGGAGGAGCCCTCAGGGAGACCTGCCATGTTGGAGCCGAACGCAGACCATCGGGCCGCAGTTGCCCAGGCTGCAGGTGTCGCAGCCTCGCGTATCACCCTCACCGTCATGCTGGACGAGTGGGCGGGTGCGGATGCCCGACGGCGCGCCGTCGCGGATACCGTCTGCGCCCTCGCCACCGGCTGCGCGTCGCTGGCCGCCGCCATCGCCGAGGGGCCGCTCGCCGGCGATCTCGCCCGCACCCTCTCCTCCGGCGAGGCCGGCGAAGGCCAGAAGGCGCTCGACGTCATCTCCAACGACATCGTCATCGGCGCGCTGAAGGCGGCGCCGGTCGCGGCGGTGGCGTCCGAGGAGAACGACGCCCCGGTCCTGCTCGACCCCACCGCGCCGCTGCTCGTCGCCATCGACCCGCTGGATGGCTCGTCCAACATCGACACCGACATCTCGGTCGGCACCATCTTCGCCGTCTTCCCGCGTCCAGAAGGCGCCGACGCGTCCGAACCCTCTGCCTTCCTGCAGAACGGGCGGGACATGCTGGCCGCCGGCTATGTGGTCTACGGCCCCCACACCGCGATGATGCTGACGCTCGGCGCCGGCACCTGGCACTTCGCCCTGGACCGCGCCGGCCTGTTCCGTCTGGTCGATGCCGCAGTGAAGGTGAAGGAGGGCGCGGCCGAGTTCGCCATCAACATGTCCAACTACCATCACTGGGACGTGCCGGTGCGCGACTATGTGGACGACTGCCTCGCCGGCAAGAAGGGCCCGCGGGAGCGCGACTTCAACATGCGCTGGGTCGCCTCCATGGTGGCGGACGCACATCGCATCTTCCAGCGCGGCGGCATCTATCTCTATCCGGGCGACGGCCGGAAGGGCTACACCCACGGCCGCCTTCGCCTGCTCTACGAGGCCTTCCCCGTCGCCTTCCTCATGGAGCAGGCGAGCGGTTCGGCCACCGACGGCCGGGGTGCGATCCTCGATCTGACCGCCGACGCCCTGCACCAGCGCGTGCCGTTCATCTTCGGCTCGCGCGACGAGGTGGCCCGCGTCAGCCGCTATCACCTCGAGCCGAACGGCCACGGCGAGCGCTCGCCGCTGTTCGCCCGGCGCGGACTGTTCATCTGACCCGCGCCCCCTGACCTTCGGAATTCGAGCATCCCATGTCCATCAAGCACCCCATCATCGTCGTCACCGGATCGTCGGGCGCCGGAACGACCTCCGTGAAGCGGACCTTCGAGCAGATCTTCTATCGCGAGAAGGTCAAGGCGGCCTTCGTGGAAGGCGACAGCTTCCACCGCTACGACCGCTATGAGATGCGCGAGCTGATGGCCGCCGAGGCGGCCAAGGGCAACAAGCATTTCAGCCACTTCTCGCCCGAGACCAATCGGCTCGACGATCTGGCCCAGCTGTTCAAGGACTATGGGTCGACCGGCTCCGGCCGCTTCCGCCACTATGTCCACGATGCCGGCGAGGCCAAGCTGTACAATACCGAACCCGGCCGCTTCACCGACTGGGAAGATCTGGAGCAGGGCACCGACATCCTGTTCTACGAGGGTCTGCACGGGGCGGTCGTCACCGACGAGCTGAACCTCGCCCAGCATGCCGACCTGAAGATCGGCGTGGTGCCGGTGATCAACCTGGAGTGGATCCAGAAGATCCACCGCGACAAGGCCACCCGCGGTTATTCAACCGAGGACGTGACCGACACCATCATGCGGCGCATGCCCGATTACGTGCGCTACATCTGCCCGCAATTCACCGAGACCGACATCAACTTCCAGCGCGTGCCGACGGTGGACACCTCCAACCCATTCGTCGCCCGCTGGATCCCGACGCCGGACGAGTCGATGGTCGTGATCCGCTTCCGCGACCCGCACGGCATCGATTTCCCCTATCTGCTGTCGATGATCCACAACAGCTTCATGTCGCGGGCGAACTCCATCGTCATCCCCGGCAACAAGCAGGATCTCGCCATGCAGCTCCTGCTGACCCCGCTCATCATGAAGTTGATGGACAGGAAGCGCCGCGCCGGCTGAGGCGGGCGCGTAACTCCCCTCCCCCGCGCCGGGGGGAGGGTGAGGGGGGAGGGTGGCACGTTCTTGAGCCCCGAAGCCCGGGCGACCTTGGACGCGTGGCTGCTGCCCTCCCCCCACCCTTTCCGGATCGAAGCCGAGCGCTTCTTCCGGCACGAGATGGCGCGCGTTTTGCGTAAACGACAACTGGCAGCCCCTTCCCTCCCACCCGGCGGCGCCGGGGGATGGTGTGCGGGGTCCCGAGCCCAAGGGAGAAGACCATGACCGCCCACGCCGCTGCTGTTGCCGCTGCCGAAGCCCCGGCGCCCGTCGACCGTTCTCCCGGTGCGCTCGGCTGGCCGGTGACGGCGGCCCTGCGTGCGCTCGCCATGGACGGCGTGGAGCAGGCGAAGTCGGGCCATCCCGGTGCCCCCATGGGCATGGCGGAGATCGCCGCCGTGCTCTGGCGCGAGCATCTGCGGCACAATCCGGCAGATCCCTCCTGGCCCGACCGCGACCGCTTCGTGCTCTCCAACGGGCACGGCTCCATGCTGATCTACGCGCTGCTTCACCTCACCGGCTACAATCTGCCCATCGCCGAGCTGAAGCGCTTCCGCCAGCTGCATTCGCGCACCCCGGGCCACCCCGAACTCGGCATGACGCCGGGCGTGGAGACCACCACCGGCCCGCTCGGCCAGGGCCTCGCCAATGCGGTGGGCATGGCCATCGCCGAGAAGACGCTGGCCGCCCAGTTCAACCGGCCGGGGCTTTCCATCGTCGATCACCGCACCTTCGTCTTCCTCGGCGACGGCTGCCTGATGGAAGGCGTGAGCCATGAGGCGTGCTCGCTGGCCGGGCGCCTCGGCCTCGGCAAGCTCGTCGCCTTCTATGACGACAACGGCATCTCCATCGACGGCAAGGTGGAAGAGTGGTTCCCGGACGACACGCCGGCCCGCTTCGCCGCCTATGGCTGGCAGGTGATCCGCAACGTGGACGGCCACGACCCCGCCATGCTGCGCGATGCGGTGGAGGCGGCTTTGTCCGAGACCGGCAAGCCGACGCTGATCTGCTGCAAGACCACCATCGGCCGAGGCGCGCCCACCAAGGAAGGCCACCAGGACACCCACGGCGCCCCGCTCGGCGCCGAGGAGATCGCCCGCACCCGCGCCGCCATGGGCTGGGACCATGCGCCCTTCGAGGTGCCGGAGGACATCTACGCCTTGTGGGATGCCCGCCGCTCCGGCGCCGCCCGGCAGTCGGCATGGGACGCGCGCATGGAAGCCTATGAGCGCGCCTATCCCGCCGAGGCCGCCGAATTCCGCCGCCGGCTCAAAGGCGACCTCTCCCCCGCCTTCGCCGCGACCTACGAGGCGGCCCTGAAGGCGACCGTGGAGAAGGCCGAGACGGTGGCGACCCGCAAGGCGAGCCAGATCGCCCTTGCCGCCCTCGCCCCGGCGGTGCCGGAATTCCTGGGCGGCTCCGCGGACCTTGCCCATTCCAACCTCACCACCTTCCCCGGCGCCGTGCCGATCACCCGCGATCCGGCCGGCAACCAGATCTTCTACGGCGTGCGCGAGTTCGGCATGTCGGCCATCGCCAACGGCATCGCGCTGCACGGCGGGTTCATTCCCTTCGTCGCCACCTTCCTGGTGTTCTCGGACTATGCCCGCAACGCCATGCGCATGAGCGCGCTGATGGGCCAGCGGGTCATCTACATCCTCACCCACGATTCCATCGGCCTCGGCGAGGACGGCCCCACCCACCAGCCGGTGGAGCATGTGGAGAGCCTGCGCCTCATCCCGAACCTCGATGTCTGGCGCCCCGCCGACACGGTGGAGACGCTGGCCGCCTGGCATGGTGCCCTGACACGCAAGGACGGGCCGAGCGCCTTCATCCTGTCGCGGCAGAACCTTCCGTGCTGGCCGCGCGACACGGCCCAGCTCGAAGCCATTGAGGCCGGCGCCTACGTGCTGCGCGAGAGCGAGGGCCTCGCCCGCGCCGTGCTCGTCGCCACCGGCTCGGAAGTGAAGCTGGCGGTTGCAGCGGCGGACCTGCTCGACACCGCGGGCATTCCCACCCGCATCGTCTCCATGCCCTGTCGCGAGCGTTTCGAGGCGCTGACCGAGACCGAGCGTGCCGCGCTCTTCCCGAAGGGCGTGCCGGTGGTGGCGGTGGAGGCGGGCGTCACCCGCGGCTGGCGCGGCCTCTCCGGCACCCGCGCCGACGGCGTCATCGCCATCGGCATCGACCGCTTCGGCGAATCGGCGCCGGAAAAGGACCTGTGGCCGCTGTTCGGCTTTACACCGGAAGCTGTGGCCGACGCCGTGCGCCGCGCGGTAGGATGAGCCCAAATAAAGGCCCTCCCCCGCCCGAGGCGGAGGGCTGGGCGGGGGCGCCACCGTACGACGCGATCGACCCGGCCCGCGCCGGGTCCGCCGGACCGGTGAAGGGCGATGGACAGCAGCCAAGCGACACCGTGAGCCCCGCATAAGCCGGGGCTGACGGAGCGGACGGAACCATGGCGCGCGCATCGCGGCGCCAACCTGAACTTTGAAGAGGAGAGGACTATGGCCCTCGTTTCCATGCGCCAGCTGCTCGACCATGCGGCGGAGCATTCCTACGGACTGCCGGCCTTCAACGTGAACAACATGGAGCAGGTGAAGGCGATCATGGACGCCGCCCGCGCCACCTCGTCGCCCGTCATCCTCCAGGGCTCGGCCGGCGCGCGCAAATATGCCGGCGAACCCTTCCTGCGCCATCTCATCGCCGCCGCCGTGGAGGCCTATCCCGAAATCCCGGTGGTGATGCACCAGGACCATGGCGCCTCTCCCGCCGTGTGCATGGGCGCCATCAAGTCCGGCTTCTCCTCCGTGATGATGGACGGCTCGCTGAAGGAAGACGGCAAGACCCCCGCCGACTACGACTACAACGTCTCCGTCACCGCCAAGGTGGTGGAGCTGGCCCATGCGGTGGGCGTGTCGGTGGAGGGCGAACTCGGCTGCCTCGGCTCGCTGGAGACCGGCAAGGGCGAGGCCGAGGACGGCCACGGCGCCGAGGAGGCCCTCGACCATTCCAAGCTGCTCACCGATCCGGACGAGGCGGCCCAGTTCGTGAAGGCCACCCAGTGCGATGCGCTGGCCATCGCCATCGGCACCTCCCACGGCGCCTACAAGTTCACCCGCAAGCCCACCGGCGATATCCTCGCCATCGACCGTATCAAGGCGATCCACCAGCGCATCCCCACCACCCATCTGGTGATGCACGGCTCGTCCTCGGTGCCGCAGGAACTGCTTGAGGAAATCCGCACCTATGGCGGCGACATCAAGGAGACCTACGGCGTGCCGGTGGAGGAAATCCAGGAAGGCATCCGCTACGGCGTGCGCAAGGTGAACATCGACACCGATATCCGTCTCGCCATGACCGCCGCCATCCGCCGCGTCGGCGCCAAGAACAAGTCCGAGTTCGACCCCCGCAAGTTCATGGCCGCCGCCATGGAAGAGGCGAAGAAGGTCTGCATCGCCCGCTTCGAGGCCTTCGGCTCCGCCGGCAAGGCCGAGAAGATCCGGGCCATCGAGCTGGACGAGATGGCCAAGCGCTATGCGTCCGGCGAGCTCGCGCAGGTGGTGCATTGAGGGGACGGCTGGCGCCCACCCGGCGCCGTGCCTATAGGAGTGCCTGAGGCAGCCACGGCTGCCTCGTTCCCCGGACAAGCGACAGCGCAGCTGGAGCGCTGATCCGGGGTCCAGGGAAAGGTCCTGCGCAGCAGGCTCATGTCTGCGAGGGTCATGAAGGGAGCCGCCTTCGGCGCAATATTGCGCTGGGCCCCGGCTCTCCTTCCACTGACGCTCCAGTCGGCCGGGGCACGAGACCGCGCCCCCGCCCTATCCAGTCGTCAAGGAGAGATCCCCATGGCCCGCGCCTACCCCATCATCGCCCCCTCCATCCTCTCGGCGGACTTCACCCGCCTCGGCGCCGAGGTGGATGCGGTGCTCGAGGGCGGCGCGGAGTGGATCCATTTCGACGTGATGGACAACCATTACGTCCCCAACCTCACCATCGGCCCGCTGATCCTCCAGTCCCTGCGCAAGGCGACCAAGGCGTTCGTGGACGTGCATCTGATGGTGAAGCCGGTGGACGGCATGATCGAGGCGTTCGCCGCCGCGGGCGCCGACCTGATCTCCTTCCACCCGGAAGCCTCCGAGCATGTGGACCGCTCGCTCCAGCTCATCCGCTCCAAGGGCGTGAAGGCCGGCCTGGTGCTGAACCCGGCCACCCCCCTCTCGGTGCTGGACTACACGCTGGATGCGCTGGACCTCGTGCTGGTTATGTCGGTAAACCCCGGCTTCGGCGGGCAGGCCTTCATTCCCTCGGCGCTCGACAAGCTGAAGGCCATTCGCGCGCGCATCGACGCCTCGGGCCGCGACATCCGTCTTGAGATCGACGGCGGGGTGAAGGTGGACAATATCGGCGCCATCGCCGCGGCCGGGGCGGACACCTTCGTCGCCGGCAGCGCCATTTACGGCGCCAAGGACTATGCCGCGACCATCGCCGCCATGAAGCGCGAGATCGCCGCCGCCACCGGCACAGCCGCTGCGGCCTGACGTGGGCGCAAGCCCGCGCGGCACCTGAGAGACCCCATCCGGCAGCGGTCGAAGACCGATGCCGTCGGCCTCAGTGCCCCGGCCGGCGCGGCGCGACGATCTCGCCCCGCGCCCGCTCCGCCCGCTCGATCAGATATTTCGCCACCAGCGTGAACAAAGCGACGCCCGCAAGCACTGTTGCGGCGGCGAAGGCGGCGACGGCGTGGCTGTCCTGGTAGAGCAGCTCGATCTGCAACGGCAGGGTCGAGGTCTGGCCGCGGATGTTGCCGGAGACGATGGAGACGGCGCCGAACTCGCCCATCACCCGCGCATTGCACAGGGCCGCGCCGTAGAGCAGCGCGAACTTCACGTTGGGCAGGGTGACGAGCCGCAGCACGTCGAAGCCCGAGGCGCCGAGGCTCACCGCCGCCTCCTCCTCGTCCCGCCCCTGCGCCATCATCAGCGGCACCAGCTCGCGCAGCACGAACGGCGCGGTCACGAACAGGCTGGCGAGGATGATGGCCGGCACGGCGAACATGATCTTGATGTCGTGTGCCTGCAGAAACGGCCCGAACAGCCCCTGCGCCCCATAGACGAAGAGATAGGCGACGCCCGCCACGATGGGCGAGATGGAGAAGGGCAGCTCCGCCACCGCCAGCAGCAGGTTGCGGCCGCGGAAGGAGAATTTCGTCACCGCCCAGGCGGCGGCGATGCCGAAGGCGGTGTTGAGCGGCACGCAGACGAGGGCGGTGAGCAGCGTGAGCCCCACCGCGTGCAGCGTATCCGGCCGGGCGAGCGCTTCGAGATAGGTGGGCAGGCCGCGCGCGAACGCCTCGGCGAAGATGACGGCCAGCGGCGCGATGAGCGCTAGAGCGGTGGTCGCCAGCACCAGGGTGAGAATCACCGAGCGGGTCACCGCGCCGTCGCCGACGCGCAGGCGGTGGCGGTTCACGGGATGCGCCATCAGGCATCCCCCATGGCGAACTTCTGGTGCCACGCCTGCACGGCGTTCACGATCAGCAGCATGACGAAGGCGAGGGCCAGCATGGTAACGGCGATGGCGGCGGCGGCGGCGTAGTCATATTCCTCCAGCCGGATGAAGGTGAGCAGCGCCACGATCTCGGTGCGGAACGGCTGGTTGCCGGCGATGAACACCACCGCGCCGAATTCCCCGAGCGAGCGGGCGAAGGCCAGCGACGTGCCGGCGAGGAAGGCCGGGAAGATGGTGGGGAAGATGATGCGGCGGAAGATGGTGAGGTCGCTGGCGCCCAGCGTCGCGCCCGCCTCCTCCAGTTCCGGCTCCATGTCCTCCAGCACCGGCTGCACGGTGCGCACGACGAAGGGGATGGAGGTGAAGGCCATGGCGCAGACGATGCCGGCCGGGGCGTAGGCCACCTGTATCCCCCACTGCGCCAGCGGCGCGCCGAACCAGCCGTTCTTGGCGAACAGCGCCGTCAGCGCGAGGCCGGCCACCGCCGTGGGCAAGGCGAAGGGCACGTCCACCATGGCGTCCAGCAGGCGCTTGCCGGGAAATTCGTAGCGCACCAGCACCCAGGCGAGGGCGAGGCCGTAGATGGCGTTGAACAGCGCCGCCAGCGCCGCCGTGGTCAGCGTCACCTGGAAGGAGGCGAGCGTGCGCGGCGAGGTGATGATGGCGATGTAGCGCTCGAAGCCAACATCCGCCGCCTTCAGCAGCAGCGCGCCGATGGGCAGGAGCACGATGAGGCCGAGATAGAGCAGCGCGAGGCCGAGCGAGAGCCGAAAGCCCGGAATGACGCTGCGACGGGGCTGGCGGCTCAGCATCGGCAGCGCGAAGCGGGGGCGGGGCATGGGCTCTTAAGGGGCATCTTGCGCTGGAAGGTCGGGCCGACGGCGCGGCATACGGCCGTTATGGCGCGCACAAGCGGAAATGTCATGCTTGGCCGGGATAAAAATTAAATGCCGCGAAAATGCTGTGATTTCCTCCCACAAAAAAGGGCCGCAAGGCGGCCCCTTCCGTCTTCTTCGGCTGCCTTGGCTCAGAAGCCCGGCAGGTCGAAGGCGCCCGGCAGCGGCCAGCGCAGGCCGGTGATGGGGCCAGGGCCGGCGGCCGTGGGCCCATAGGTCGGGTAGAAGTAGCCGGGCGGCAGCGCGTAATCGAGATACGACTTGGAGCCGGGCTTCACCACCGTGCCGGCATCGAGATAGGAGCGGCGCTCCACCACGATGCGGTTGCGCTTCTTGATCGTCTGCGCCTCGGCGCTGTCGGCGGAAGCGATGGAGACGGCACCGGTGGTCGCCGCAATGGCTGCCGCCGCCAGCGACACCGAGAGCGCCGTCTTCAGGCCCGAACGGGCGAAAGCAGCGAAGGTGGTGAACGACGCGAAACCCATGGCATCCTCCCAGATCGGCGCTGGGCCGACCTTGACTGGATTAATAGACGTTTGTCCCCTGCGCAAGGAAACCCGCCTGCTTGGTGCCATGTTCCCGCCTTCTCGACGCCGGCGCGTTGCGTTGACGCAACAGTTGAATGCGCCGGTGCCGTGCCTGATCGCGAATCTTCGATTTGCAAGGCCAAGGGGTTCGGCCTAAAAGCACGGTCTTCGGCCGCATGGGCCGATACATCCGAGGAACATCATGGGTTACAAGGTCGCCGTCGTCGGCGCCACGGGCAACGTGGGCCGGGAGATTCTCTCGATCCTCGACGAGCGGGGTTTCCCCGCGGACGAGGTCGTCGCGCTCGCCTCGCGAAAGTCGCAGGGCGTGGAAGTCTCCTACGGCGATAAAACCCTCAAGGTGAAGGCGCTCGAGACCTACGACTTCTCCGACACCGACATCTGCCTGATGTCGGCCGGTGGAGCCGTGTCCAAGGAGTGGTCGCCGAAGATCGGCGCGCAGGGCTGCGTCGTCATCGACAATTCCTCCCAGTGGCGCATGGACCCGGACGTGCCGCTGATCGTTCCCGAGGTGAATGCGGACGCCATCGTCGGCTTCTCCAAGAAGAACATCATCGCCAATCCGAACTGCTCCACGGCGCAGCTCGTCGTCGCGCTGAAGCCGCTGCATGACGCTGCGACCATCAAGCGCGTGGTGGTCTCCACCTACCAGTCCGTCTCCGGCGCCGGCAAGGACGCCATGGACGAGCTGTTCACCCAGACGCGGGCCGTCTTCGTGTCCGATCCGGTGGAGCCGAAGAAGTTCCCGAAGCGCATCGCCTTCAACCTCATCCCGCAGATCGACGTCTTCATGGACGACGGTTTCACCAAGGAAGAGTGGAAGATGGTGGCCGAGACCAAAAAGATTCTCGACCCCAAGATCAAGCTCACGGCCACCTGCGTCCGCGTGCCGGTCTTCATCTCCCACTCCGAGGCGGTGAACGTGGAGTTCGAGAAGGAGCTGTCCGCCGACGACGCGCGCAAGATCCTGCGCGAGGCGCCCGGCATCCTCGTCATCGACACCCGTGAGCCGGGCGGCTACGCCACCCCCCACGAGGCGGCCGGCGAGGACGCGACCTACATCTCGCGCCTGCGCGACGACCCGACCGTGGACAACGGCATCGCCTTCTGGTGCGTGTCGGACAACCTGCGCAAGGGCGCCGCGCTGAATGCGGTGCAGATCGCCGAGGTGCTGGTGAACCGCAAGCTCATCACCGCCCGTTCCAAGGCGGCCTGAGCCTTCCGGCAGTCTCGAAAATGACGAACGGCCCGCTTCGGCGGGCCGTTTGCTTTTGCGGGATCAGTGCGGCCGCGAGCGGGTGCGCTGCGCCACCGCGACCACCAGCGCCACGCCCGCGGCGAAGGCCACGGTCTCCGCGTCCGGCACTTCGCCATTGATGGGCCAGGCGAGCCCCACCGTGACGAAGGTCTGCAGGAGCTGCATCTGGCCGACACGGGCGATGCCGCCCTTGGCGAGCCCGGCATTCCAGAAGAAGAAGCCGATGAGCTGGCTGAAGAGGCCGAGATAGAGCAGCGCCGCCCAGGAGGCGCCTGCCACAGTGCCCGCGGCGCCCCATGGAAAGGTGAGGAGCGCGAGCGGGAGCGTCACCGGCAGGCAGAGGATCAGCATGAACGCGATCACCTCCCACCCCGACATGGTGCGCGCGAGGCCGCCCGATACGGCATAGCCGATGGCGCAGGCGATGACGCCGAGGAACAGCAGGCTGTCGCCCATCCCCAGCGCGCCGCCCGCGCCGTTGCGCAAGGCAAAGGCCACCACCAGCCCGGCCCCCACCGCGCTCGCGGCGAACAGTCCGAGGCCCGGCCGTTCCCCGGCCAGCAGCATGGCGGCGATGGCCGTGCACAGGGGCAGAAGGCCGAGCACGATGCCGCCATGGGCCGCCGGCACCGTCTGGGTGGCAACCCCGATGGCCAGCGGGAACACGAAGATCAGACAGCCGGAGGAAACAGCGAGGCGCCACAGCACGGCCCGCTGGCCGAACGGCCACGGCCGGCGCATCACCAGCACCAGCCCGAGCGCCGCAAAGCCGGCCAACGCAGCGCGGCCGAAGCTGATGAACCAGGGACTGAAATCGTGCAGCGCGAAGCGGGTGAGCGGCAGGGTCGCGCCGAACATCACGACCGCGACGAAACCAAGAAGAAGCCCGAGGGCCAAGCGTCGATCCATTGGGCTCCCGGGAGGCGCGGTTACAAGGGCGCTTATTAGGGTCTGTGCGGTCGAAAAGACAGCGAAACCGCGTGATATGCCCATCAGCGACCGTGATGTCGCGAAAATCGCTGATGAAAGGCCACCCCGCCGCCGCTATGGTGGCGCGCCGCGAACCTTTGCCCTCGAAACGCGCGGCACCAAAGAGCGAGAACATGATCCAGTCCCAGCGTCCCGGCCACGACGTCGACCCCAAGCTGCTCGAAATCCTGGTCTGCCCCCTCACCAAGGGGCCGCTGGAATATGATCGCGAGCGCCAGGAGCTGATCTCCCGCGCCGCCCGCCTCGCCTATCCCATCCGCGACGGCATCCCGATCATGCTCGCCGACGAGGCGCGCCAGCTGGACGAAAGCGAACTCAACCGCTGAGGTCGGCCTCGTCCCAGGCGCCCCGCCTCTTGCAGTTCTGCGGCCGGCATGAGTAAATAACAGACACGGCCTGGGGTGCCGCGCATCATGCGCGGCTGAGATCACACCCATCGAACCTGTCTGGATCATGCCAGCGTAGGGAGATGCCGATGAGCGAGAGCTTGTCGCAGTTTACATCCGCACCTTCATCGCAAGCCGGCTCGGCACCGGCGGGCAAGGCGAAACCGCGCGTGGCCATCGTCGGCGGCGGCGTCATCGGCCTCGCCCTCGCCTGGCGCCTCGCCGACGCCGGCTGCCCGGTGGACCTGTTCGAGGCCGGTGAGACCGGGGAAGGCGCGAGCCGCGCCGCCGCCGGCATGCTCGCCGCCTGCGCCGAGGCAGAGCCCGGTGAGGAGGGCCTCCTCGCCCTCAACCGCGCCAGCCAGACCCTATGGCCCGCCTTCGCCGCGGAGCTGGAGCGCGCCTCCGGCGAGGCGGTGGACCTGCGCACCGAGGGCACCATCACCATCGCCCTCACGGCGGACGATCTCGCGAAGCTGCGCCACCTCTACGCCTTCCAGCAGGGGCTGGGCCTGCCCGTGCAATGGCTCACCGCCGCCGAGGTGCGTCGGCGAGAGCCCTATCTCGCGCCCCGCCTCGCCGGCGGCGTGCTGAGCCCCGAGGATCATCAGGTGGACAACCGCAAGGTTGCCGCCGCGCTGAAGATCGCCGCGCTGAAGGCCGGCGCGACGATCCACCAGAATACGCCTGTCAGCCGGGTGGAGACGGCCGGCGGCCGCGCCACCGGCATCGTCACCGGCGAGACGCACCATGCCGCCGACGTGGTGGTGCTGGCGGCCGGTGCCTGGAGCCGGGGCGTGGACATCACCCCGGCGACGCCGCTGCCGGTGCGCCCCATCAAGGGGCAGATGCTGTCGCTGCGCATGGACCCGGCCGCGCCCATCCTCTCCCACGTCCTCTGGGCGCCCGGCTCCTATCTCGTGCCGCGGCGCGACGGCCGGCTCATCATTGGCGCCACCACCGAGGAGAAGGGGTTCGACACCGACCTCACGGCCGGCGGCCAGCTTGCTTTGCTCACCAATGCATGGCGGGCACTGCCGACGCTGGAGGAACTGAGCATCGTCGAGCAATGGGTCGGCTTCCGCCCCGGCAGCCGGGACGACGCCCCCATCCTCGGCCCGAGCCCGGAGGTGGACGGCCTGGTCTACGCCACCGGCCACCACCGCAACGGCATCCTGCTGCTGCCGGTGACCACGCAGGTGATTGCCGACCACATCCTGGGCGGCACCATCGCGGACGTGGCCCTGCCCTTCGGCGCGGAGCGCTTCGGCCCGCCGCGCGCGGCGGCGGAGTGAACGCCATGCTGGCCCTGAAGGTGAACGGCGCCGAGGAGGCGCACCCCGTGGCGACCGTCACCGATCTGCTCGTCGCCAAGGGGCTTGAACCCGAGCGCAAGGGCATCGCCGTGGCGGTCAACGGCGCCGTGGTGCCCCGCCGCACCTGGGCCGAGGCGCGCCTTGCCGCAGGCGACGCCGTGGAAATCATCGAGGCCAAGCAGGGTGGCTGAGCCCCGGGCCGAACAGAACAAGGTGCCCCTCGGCGGGCGCCGGGAAGAAACACCATGACCGCGTTCCAGAATCCCAACGCCGACCCCCTCGTCATCGCCGGCCGCACCTTCTCCTCGCGGCTGTTCCTCGGCACGGCGGGCTATCCCAACCAGAAGGTGTTCCTCGATGCCCTCGCCGCTTCGGGCAGCGAGATGGCGACGGCCTCCATCCGCCGCATCAGCCTCGCCGGCTACGAGGAAAGCCTGACGGACCTCCTCACCGGCCGTGTCCACATCCTGCCCAACACCGCCGGATGCCAGACCGCCAAGGACGCCGTGCTCACCGCCGAGCTGGCGCGCGAGGCGCTGGAGACGGACTGGGTGAAGCTGGAGGTCATCGGCGACCGCGAGCTGCTCTATCCCAATGTGGAGGAGCTGCTGAAGGCCACCGAGGAGTTGGTCTCCCGCGGCTTCGTCGTGCTGCCCTATTGCAATGACGATCCCGTCACCTGCCAGAAGCTCGCCGATCTCGGCGCCGCGACCGTGATGCCGCTGGGCTCCATGATCGGCACCGGGCTCGGCATCGCCAACCCGCACATGATCGAGCTGATCTGCTCCCGCTCGCCCGTTCCGGTCGTGCTCGACGCCGGCATCGGCACGGCGTCCGACGCGGCGCTCGCCATGGAGCTGGGCTGCTCGGCGGTGCTGCTCAACACCGCCGTCTCCAAGGCGCTCGATCCGGTGCGCATGGCGACTTCCTTCCGCCACGCGGTGGAGGCCGGCCGCCTTGCGCGCCTCGCCGGCCGCATCCCGCGCAAGCTGCATGCGGAAGCCTCCAGCCCCGAGTTCGGCCTGGTCGGGAGCTGACCCTGCCCGCTCTGCCGACGCCGCCTCTGCTCCTCATCACCGACCGCACGCTGGCGCGGGGTGATCTGGCGGACGTGGTGGCTGCGGCCTGCGCCGGCGGGTGCAGATGGGTAAGCCTGCGGGAGAAGGATCTGCCGGCCGCCGAGCAGATCGCCCTCTTCGCCCGCCTGCGCGCCGCAACCACGCCCTTCGGCGCCCGCCTGACGCTGCATGGCTCCCCCGAGCTGGCGCTGGCCGCCGGCGCGGACGGCGTGCAACTCTCCGGCGGCGGGGACGCGAAGGCGGCGCGGGCACATCTTGGGCCGGGGGCATTGATCGGCTTGTCCACCCACACCCTTGCGGAGGCCGCCGCTGCGGATCCGGCCGCGCTCGACTACATCACGGCGAGCCCGGTCTTCCTCACCCGGTCCAAGCCGGGACACGGGCCGGCGCTGGGGCTTGAAGGGCTGTCCGCCTTCGCCCACACGAGCGCCGTGCCGGTGATCGCCCTCGCCGGAATCGATTCCACAACGGCAGCGACCTGCATCGCCGCAGGCGCGCGCGGCATTGCCGTCATGGGCGGTGTCATGCGGGCCGATCACCCCGAATCCGAGGTGATCTCGCTCATCGCAGCGATGGCGGATCGCCCGACCTGATCCATTGTGGATCGAACTTCCCTCACCCTGCGAACGCGCGCCTGCTAGGCGTGGCAGACCTTTCCCGGACAACGCGGTGTTGGCCGGAAGAGCTGTCTTCCACGCATCAGGGGCGCACCGTCCGAACGGCGCTCCAGGCGGCATCGTCGCCGAAAGGGGCTCATTATGACCATGAACCGCCGCACGCTGCTTTCGGGCCTTGTCGCCTGCCCGGTCTGCGCCAGCGCGGCCCGCGCGGACGAGGGGGCGCACTGGACCTATGAGGGCCACGGCGGCCCGCAGGAATGGGGCTCTCTGGAGAAGGGCTTCTCGGCCTGCTCGGTGGGCACCCAGCAGTCGCCCATCAATCTCGAAGGCGCGGTCAAGGCGGAGAGCGCCGGCCCTGTGCTCGCGTGGAAGCCGTTCGCCTACAAGGTCGTGAATAACGGCCACACCATCCAGGCAGACGTGACCGGCGACGGCGGCACCGCCACCATGGGCGGCAAGACCTACGCGCTCAAGCAGTTCCACTTCCACGCCCCGAGCGAGCACGCGATCGACGGCAAGCGCACCGCCATGGAAGCGCATTTCGTTCATGCGGCGCCTGAGGGCGGGCTTCTGGTGGCCGGCGTCTTCATGGTGCCGGGTGCGGCCAATGCCGCCTTCTCGTCTCTCATGGCCGCCGCGCCGCGCAAGGCCGGGGACAAGACGCTGGCCGCCCCGCTCGATCCGGCCGGCTTCCTGCCGGCGGCCCGCGGCACCTATCGCTACGAGGGGTCTCTGACCACCCCGCCCTGCTCGGAAATCGTGGACTGGAACGTGTTCGGGGCGCCCATCGAAGTGGCGCAGGCGGACATCGACGCCTTCCGCGCCATCTTCCCCATGAACGCCCGCCCGCTGCAGGCGGTGAACCGGCGTTTCCTGCTGCGTCTCAACTGAGACGAAGCAAGGGACGGGAGACGCCGCCATGGCGGCGCGCCCAGGTATTTTCCATGGGGGAGGACGCCACGCCCTCCCCGACCGCGTCAGGCGTGAGTCAAGCTCACGTCAAGCTCACGTCACTTGGCGATGAGCAGAAGCAGTTGCTGGCCGGCGGGAGCGTCGAGCTCCGCCTCGGTCAGCTTGCCGTCCTTGTTGGCGTCGGCGTCATTGAAACGCTTGCGCACGATGATGAGCCACTCGTCCAGCTCCAGCGTCTTGTCGCCGTCCTTGTTCACGGCAGCCCAGTCCTCGTCGGTCAACCGGCCCTTGGTCTCGGCGGCCTCGAGGGTCTTGTCCTTGTCGGGATTGATGGCCTTGAACACCTTGGTGCCGAGGTCGATGGCCTCGACGATCTCGACGGTGTTGTCCTTGTCCTTGTTGTACTTGGACAGGAATTCCTTGCCGGTGAGGGCGAAGGCCGAACCCGTGGCGGCGAGCGAGACCGCGGCGACGACGCCGAGGGAAATCATCCTGCGCTTCATGGCAAACCTCCCATTGACAAACCAGACTTGGATACTTCCGCGCTGATCCCGACACAAGAACGCACGGCGGCGTCTGAATGGCGCATGGGTTGAAAAAAGGGCCGGTGCAACGCACCGGCCCTTCATTCTTGCGGATGGTCCGATCGCGAGGGGCGATCAGTCCTCCTTGTCGGCCTCGTCGGCGGCGTCGGCGGCGCGCTGCTTCAGCGCGGCACCCAGGATGTCGCCGAGCGAAGCGCCCGAATCCTGCGAGCCGAACTGGGCCACGGCCTCACGCTCTTCCGCGATCTCCATCGCCTTGATGGAGACCTGCACCTTGCGCGCCTTGCGGTCGAACAGGGTGACGCGGGCGTCGAGCTTGTCGCCGACCGAGAAGCGCTCGGGGCGCTGGTCGTTGCGGTCACGAGCGAGCTCGGAGCGCTTGATGAAGGCGGAGAGGTCGGTGCCGGTGAGCTTCACCTCGATGCCGCCGTCCTTCACGTCGGTGACTTCGCAGGTCACGACAGCGCCCTTCTTCACCTCGCCTGCGTCGGCGAAGGGATCGCCGGCCAGCTGCTTGATGCCGAGGGAGATGCGCTCCTTCTCGACGTCCACGTCGAGCACCACGGCCTTCACCATGTCGCCCTTGCGGTATTCGTCGATCACCTGCTCGCCCGGACGGTTCCAGTCGAGGTCGGAGAGGTGGACCATGCCGTCCACATCGCCGTCGAGGCCGAGGAACAGGCCGAACTCGGTCTTGTTCTTGACCTCGCCTTCCACCACGGCGCCGGGCGCATACTTCTCGGCAAAGGCCTCCCAGGGGTTCTGGAGGGTCTGCTTGAGGCCGAGGGAGATGCGGCGCTTGGCCGAATCCACTTCCAGCACCTGAACCTCGACCTCCTGGGAGGTGGAGACGATCTTGCCGGGGTGGACGTTCTTCTTGGTCCACGACATCTCGGAGACGTGGATGAGGCCCTCGATGCCGGGCTCCAGCTCCACGAACGCGCCGTAGTCGGTGATGTTGGTGACGCGACCCTTGAAGCGGGCCTCCACCGGATACTTGGCCTCGATGCCCTCCCAGGGATCGCCCAGAAGCTGCTTCATGCCGAGCGAGATGCGGTGGGTCTCGTGGTTGATCTTGATGATCTTGACCTTCACCGTCTGGCCGATGTTGAGCACCTCGGTCGGGTGGTTCACGCGGCGCCAGGCGATGTCGGTGACGTGCAGCAGGCCGTCGATGCCGCCGAGGTCAACGAACGCACCGTAATCGGTGATGTTCTTGACCACGCCGTCGATGGCCTGACCCTCTTCGAGGTTCTGCACCAGCTCGTGGCGCTGCTCGGCGCGGGTCTCTTCCAGCACGGTGCGGCGGGACACGACGATGTTGCCGCGGCGACGATCCATCTTGAGGATCTGGAAGGGCTGCTGGTTGTGCATCAGCGGGCCGACGTCGCGGATCGGGCGGATGTCCACCTGGGAGCGCGGCAGGAAGGCCACGGCGCCGTCGAGATCGACGGTGAAGCCGCCCTTCACCTGGTTGAAGATCACGCCGAAGACCTTCTCGTTGGCCGTGAAGGCCTTCTCGAGCTTGACCCAGCTCTCCTCGCGGCGCGCCTTGTCGCGCGAGAGGACGGCTTCGCCCATGGCGTTCTCGACGCGCTCGAGATAGACCTCGACCTCGTCACCCACCTTGATGGCGTTCTCGCGGCCGGGGCCGGCGAACTCGCGCAGGGCCACGCGCCCTTCCGTCTTCAGGCCGATATCGATGATCGCCAGATCCTTCTCGATGGCGACCACGATGCCCTTGACCACCGAACCTTCATTGGTATCGGCACGGCCGAAGCTCTCGTCGAGCAGGGCGGCAAAATCCTCACGGGTGGTTTCTACGGCGGACATTCACGCTCCAGACTTGCTGCGCCGGCATCTCGTGTTGCGAGGCCCGAACCGCTCGGATGTCCGCCATTCAAGAAATGACGAACGGCCGCCGCAAAAGCGGCGGGCCGGCGCGAAGGCCGGGCGGCACGGACGATGAATTGAGTGTCGATGCGCGCTCACAGAAAGCCAGGGCGGGCTGCCTCCGACGATCAGGACCGCGTATACCGCCGGTCCCTGCCCACCCGGGCGGCTCCCCGCTTGAGGGAGCGCGGCCACGGACCGGGCTCACATAGGGCAAAAACCCCGCTGGCGCAAGGGCTCGCGCGAGGCCGGCCGTCGAGAAGGCGCGTTCAGCGGCCGGGGGCGAAGAAGGCCGGGCTGGGCTCGGGCCATTCCACGCCGCCGGTGGGGCTGGCCTGGATGGCGGGCGCCACCTCCTCCCGCACCACCAGCACGGGAATGCCGGAGTGGGTGAGGACCTTGGTGGTCTCGCTGCCCAGCACCACGGCGGACAGGCCCCGGCGGCCGTGGGAGGCCATCACGATGAGGTCACAGCCCTCGGCTTCGGCGGTGGAGATGATGCCGTGGAAGGGCTGGTCGTCCTCCACATGCACCCGCTTCGCCTCGACGCCGGCAGCGGCGGCGGTGTCCGCTGCGCGGGCGAGCACGGCCTCGGCCTTTCGCCCGGTCTGGCGCCGGTACTCGGCCTCCGTGTCGGCGATCTGGTCGGCCTCGGTGCTGAAGAGATGGAAGCGCTCGCTGGCCGTGACGATCACAAGCGCCGCGTGGAGCGCCGCGGCGAGCGCCACCGCGTGGGAGACCGCAAGGTCCGACAGCGCCGAGCCGTCGGTGGCGACGAGAATCTTCTTGTACATGGCTCCCTCCCGCAACGAGAGCCGCGATCATAGCAGCGGCGGGCGGTGAAGCGGCTTGCGCGCTATCAAATCGCCGGGAGCGGCAAGCGGGGCACACGCCGCTCAATCGGCGATGATCTTGACCTTCTCGCCATACTTCAGCCGGGCATTGGCATCGAGTCCGTTGAGGATGAGGAAGCGCTCCACCGGGCGGTCGGGGACCTGCATCTTGCCGGCGATCTTCTCCACATTGTCGCCGAGCCCCACCTGGACGATGCGCACGCGCAGCGGCTTCACCGTGTCCGCCTCGCCGGAGGAGACGCGGCGGAAGGTGTCGGCGGCGGCGCGGAACTGCTTGTCCAGCTCCGGCGTCAGCTCGCGGGCGGCGAAGATCAGGCGGTAGACGTCCGAGCCGAAGCGGATGGCGAACATGCGGAACGACCACTGATCGCCGCGCGCCACCGCCGTCGCGGCGCTGAAGCCGTTCACGGTGAGCGATTCGACCGTGTTGATCTCCACCCCGTCGATCCAGCCCGAGGAGAGATATTGCGCCAAGGACTGATCGCCCGGGATGCGCACGGCATCGAGCCGCAGCGCCTCGCGGCCAGTCTGGGTGGCGCCGAGCACCGCCTGGGAGGTGTTCTCCAGCGAGAAGCCCTCCGGCGCGGTGAAGGTGAAGCCGAGCTTGGGATGCAGGAACTTGCGACCGCGGACGAAGCCTTCCTTGGGATCGTCGCCGAAGACCATGCCGTTGATGACATTGAAATACGCGCTGCGATCCCGCTCGCCGTCCGACGGCCCGGCCGCCGGCGCATATTGGCGGGCATTGGCGATGGCGATGGAAATGCGCTCGGGCGTCGCCGGGTGCGACGACAGGAAGTCCATGTCCGGCGTGGTCGAGGATGAGCCCGAGAAGGCCGTGCTCTTCATCTCCGAGAAACGGCCCATGTCAGTCAGGAAGCGCGAGGCGCCATAGGGATCGAAGCCGGCGCGCGCGGCGATGCCGACGCCGATGGCGTCCGCCTCCAGCTCCTGCCCGCGATTGAACGAGGCCAGCGTGCGTCGGCTCTTCTGCATGGCGAGCGCGCCGAGATCGGGGTCGTTCACCACGTCCGAGATGACGCGGCTCACCAGCACCGCCTGCTTCACCTGGTCCTCGCGGATGGTGGCATGGCGGGCGATGACGTGGGCCATCTCGTGGGCGAGCACGGAAGACAGCTCGGACGTATCGTTGGCCAGCGCCAGCAGGCCGCGGGTCACATAGAGCGAGCCGTCCGGCAGGGCGAAGGCGTTGATGGCCGGCGAGTTCAGCACGGTGACGCGATATTTCAGGTCCGGCCGCTCGGAGGCCGCGACGAGGCGCTCCACCACCTTCTGGATCAGCGCCTTCAGCTCGGGATCGTCATAGGCGCCGCCATAGCTCGCCACGAGCTTTTCATGCTCGCGCCGCTGGCTGGGCGACATGTCGGCAAATTCGGACGCCGGGCTGGTGGAGGCGAGCGGCACGCTCACCTGATCGAGGTCGATGCCGGCGCATCCGGTGAGCCACAGGGGGAAGGCGACGGCCGCACAGGCGAGCAGCGCGCGTAGGCCGGAGCGCCGGTCAAGCGCGCGCGCAGGCGCTACCGCCCGAACCCGCCTCGCCGCACCCTGCCCTCTCAGCGCCTCACGCACCCAGCACCTCATGCATCCGTTCACCGCTCCCGGCGCCTCGACGGCAGCGCCTGTGCATCGGGCAGGGATTCGACCTTGCCCTCGATGCGCAGCACCTCGCCCCGCCGCCGCGGCGCCATGGCCGGTCCACCTTCTTCGCGGACGACGCCCCTTACCTGGATAAGGGCTCCGCGCAAGATGGCAGGATCGAGCCTATCGCCCAAGATTGTGGCGAAATCCTCCCTCGTCAGCATGACAGTGAAATCTTGCTTCCAGCTTGCCCCGAAATTGAGAAAAATCCGGTCACGTCCGCCGGCGGCGAGCACCCGCCCTTCAGTAACGGAATAAAGGCCGCGCCGTTCCTCCATGGCCTTCTCGTCCCCGGCCGGGGCGACCGCCGTGGCGAGGCTCCAGATGCCCCGGCGGGCGCTGCGCGCCTCCGCCTCGGCCGAAAAGCGCTGGGCGATGCACGTGGTATCCCCGTCCGCAGTCGCATAGCCTGCCCCAGCCCGAACCAGCGCCATGGCAAGATCCTCCCCCCGGGCCTCCCCCGCCGTCGGGCAGACGAGCCGCGCGGTCCCGGCAAGCCGGCCGTGGCGATCGAGCGTGGCCGAGACGGGCGCAACCGCGCAACCCTCGAGCGCCTGAGCCGCCGCATCGGCCGCGACCGTGACCAATTGCGGGTCGGGCGAGAGGCGGGTCGGCAAGGCGACGCCTTCCGGCGCGAGGCTCCGGCCGTCGGCGAGAGCCAGCGCCCCCGCATCGCTCCAGCGCGCGGCGCTCCCGGCCGCTTCCGTCCCGCCGCCTGCGCAATCCACCGCCGCCGGGACGGCCGCCCTTTGCGCTGGGCGAGCGTCAGCGGGAGAAACGGTTTCGAGGACCAGCCCACCGGCAAGGGCGAGACCGCCCACCGCCAGAAGACGCGCCATCGCCCGCAATGAATGCGGGTAGTGCAACCTCCCTGCGCGCGCTGATAATTGGCCCTGCGTCATGCGACGACGATAGCGGCAACCACCCTCCGGATTGAAGGCCGGCCCGATCAACTGTCCTTACGCCGCCTTACGCCCGCCTCCGCCTCCCGCCTCGGACGGGGAAGCCGCCATCCGGCCCCTTCCCTCCCGGCGTGCCGCGATTTAGAAGGAGGGCGTGTCCCGGTAGCTCAGCAGGATAGAGCAGCGGTTTCCTAAACCGCAGGTCAGGGGTTCGAATCCCTTCCGGGACACCATATTTTTCAATGACTTAACCACATGACTTTCGCGCGCTCGCGCTCGTCGCTATGGGCCTGGGCGCCGGAAGCCTTGCGCGGAACGCGCTCGCCGAACCCCTGCCGTCTTCGTCGACGACCTATGAGACGTTGCGTCCCGAACTTCACCGTCGCCGGCATTGCCGCTGGCGCAGAACACCGCGCTGGTGAAGGTGGGCGCCGACCTGCGCATCAGCGTACAGGTCCGCCTCGGCATGGCCTATGTCGGCCAGTTTGCGGGCAGCGTGACGGTGAATGCCGTTCAGGCCAACCTGGCGTGGCGCTTCTAGCGGGGTCGTGCGCGGGATGCCCATCCTCCCGCGCCCACATCCCGCTGACGGTCTGCGCCATTGCGTCATGCTACTTGGTCGCATGTTCCGCGACGGTCATAACGCTATGGTTGCAGAGGCTAGGTTGGGGGCGAGAATGGGCAGGATCGGGCGCGTGGTGATCATGGCCGTAGTGCTGGCGGCTGTCGGCGGGTGCCAGCTCTCGAACCCGAGAATGATCGTGACCCCGCATGACCGTCCGTCGGGGCCGTTCCCCCAGCCGTGAACTGATGACGTTCGGGCGGCCCCTCAGAAGGCCACCGTAGTGCGCAGGCCCACCACCCAGGCGTTTTCGTTGACCGGCGAGGAATAGCCGCCGGGATCGATGACGTACTGCAACGAGGCCTTCAAGTTCAGCCAGCCCGTTGCCTGGAAGCCGTAATAGGCTTCCAGCACATATTCGTTGTGCTGCACGTAGCCCGGGCCGAGACCCAGCCAGTTGGCCTCGGTCTGCGCCGTCGCGAGCCGTGGATTGATGCCGGTCGTTCCGATGGCGAAGCCGATCTCGTCGTCGGGCCGGCCTACGAACGTGCCGTGCTGCTGAAGCCCCCATGCCACCTGATAGAGCGTGGTGGAGGTCCGCGGGTCGGCATAGGTGAAGTTGAAGAAGCTCCACAATCCCTGCTTCGGGTTCGGCCCCTGGGCATTCCCCGTCAGCTGCTGGATGACGGAAACATAGAAGCCGTAGCGCCCATAGTCCTGAGCATAGGGAAGCCCCGATATGAGCTGGGGCTGGCCGTTGATGCTCGTGACGGCGTTATCGGCTGTCGCGGTGTCGAACCATCCGCCGATCTTGTAGGTGCCCGACAGATTCCAGAGCGTCGGAGTCCATTTCAGCTCCAGGGGCACCAGCGCCCCCTCGGAACCGGACGGCCAGCTGGGCAGCAGTGCCCATTTCGCCTGAACCGACAGGTAGGTCTGATTTTCGTCGTAGACGGCGGCCGAAAATGTCAGGTCATCGGTGAGATGGACCTTCAGGACACCGCCCCACTGGCTGACCGGCCAGTTGAAAATATAGTTTCCGACGATATTTCCCGGAACCGAGCCGCAGAAGGTCAGATTGATAAAGTCGCAGCGCTCGAAGCCGAAATCGGCACCGACGGCGAGGCGGCCGACCTTGATGTCTACGGCGCCGTCGAACAAGGCCTGATTGTAGTGGAAGTCCACGAGGCGAACGATATTGCCGCGGCCATAGACTTCGTTCAGCAGCATCAGCGCCGGAATGTTGGCGACTTCCGCGAGGTTGTCGCCCCAACGGCCCACCAGCGTGATGCCGAACGTGCCGCCGGTGATGTTGGCCAGCTTCTCCATGTCGAAGAGGGCCTGGATAGAGGCCTGGCCCGCATTGGCGCCCGTCTGCAGCGTGCCGCCCGAAAGATTCCCAACCGTCTCGTTGACCAGCCCGCCGGAGATGTCGATCCCCAGCTCCTTCAGCCGGCTCCGTCCCAGATCCCCGAAGAAATAGGGTCGGGTCTGGAAATCGTCCTGTGCGACGGTGGACGCCGCGGTGCCGCCCGCCGCAAGATCGCCCGCGAGCCCCGGAGTTGCGGCGGATATCAAGAGCGCGGGAATGAGAGCGAGCCGCGCCTGCACCATCCGGCCGCAGGCCCGGCGACGTCGATCCTCAGATCGCTCCGGACGCCTCATCCGCCCTATTCCCATCCAGAGAGCCTACAGAAAACGCAGAATCGCCTGCGTAGAATGCACGTTTTCGCGCCTGTCGGACCTGTCTGAACGAAAAGAAGAGCTAAATACCAACGAGGTCGCCGCTCCGTTACCACTCCGGCCAAGCTTCGACACTGGACCGCAGGTTCATGCCGACAGAATCACGGCGAACGGTCCGTCACGCGCCCGTCCGGGCGCACCGTTTCACAGCCGCCTGAGACTCACCTCTGCTATTTCGTGGCGGCCCGCCTTGCGCAGGATGAGGTCGGCGCGCTGGCGGGTGGGCAGGATGTTATCCTGCAGATTGACGAGGTTGATCCGCCGCCAGATGGACAGTGCGGTCGCCTGAGCCTCGTCGTCGGAGAGCTGCGAGTAGCGGTGGAAGTAGGAGAGCGGGTCGGTGAAGGCGGTCTCGCGCAGGCGCATGAAGCGCTCCACATACCAGCGCTCGATCACGTCCTCGTCGCCGTCGATATAGACCGAGAAGTCGAAGAAGTCGGAAACGAAGGGAATCGCCTTGCCGTCCTTGGGCGGGCGCGTGGTCTGGAGCACGTTCAGCCCCTCCACGATGAGGATGTCCGGCCGGTCGATCTCCACATACTGGTCCGGCATCACGTCGTAGAAGAAATGCGAGTAGAGCGGCGCGCGCACCGGCCGGCGGCCGGCCTTGATGTCGGTGAGGAAGCGCAGCAGCAGGGCGACGTCGTAGCTCTCGGGAAAGCCCTTCTTCTCCATCAGCCCCTCGCGCTCGAGGATGGCGTTGGGCAGGAGGAAGCCGTCGGTGGTCACGAGGTCCACCTTGGGCGTGTTGGGCCAGCGGGCGAGCAGCGCCTGCAGCACGCGCGCGGTGGTGGACTTGCCCACCGCCACCGAGCCGGCGACACCGATGATGTAGGGCATCTTCTGTTCGCCCGCGGCCTCGCCCTCCCGATGGTCGAGGAAGTGGCTCATGGCGCGGTAGAGCTTCTGCGTCGCCGCCACATAGAGCGAGAGCAGGCGCGACAGCGGGAGGTAGATCTCCTCCACCTCCTTCATGGAGAGGCGGACGCCGAGGCCTTCCAGCCGCGCAATCTCGTCCGGCCGCAACGTCATGGGCGTGTCGCGGCGCAGCTTCGCCCACTCCTCGCGGGAGAAGGAGCGATACGGGGAGAGGCCGGGGTCGATGGGCCGGTCCATGATCGCGATGTCTCTGTCAGGCGGTGGGACGGGCGGCTTTTTCGGCGAGACCGGACTGGGCGGTCCTCCGCGCAAGCTCGGCATGGATGTCGGCGAGGCTCACGCCACGGGCCTTGAGCACCACCATCAGGTGGTAGAGGAGGTCGCTCGCCTCACCCACCAGGTCCTTCTCGCTGCCGGAGACGGCGGCGATCACCGTCTCCACCGCCTCTTCGCCCAGCTTCTGGGCGCATTTGGCGACGCCCTTGTCGAGCAGGGAGCGGGTGTAGGAGGCGCCGGCGTCCGCCGAGGCCCGCGCCGCGACGATGGCTTCGAGATCGGCGAGGGAGAAGCTGTCGCTCATCGGGTCGGCCCCACAGGAAGGGTCAGGAACGAAGGCACTGAAGCATTTTCAGCGACTTGGGGAGCGGTTCGCATCAATAAAATGCGAAAAACGGGTTAACCGGGAGCGCTGCGGTATCGCCACCCCCGGCGCGGCTCAGTCGAGCCGTACCGGAAGACCAGCCTCGGCCAGCCGGTCCTTGGCCTCGCGCACCGTGAAGGTGCCGAAGTGGAAGATGGAGGCGGCGAGCACCGCCGAGGCGCCCCCGTCCCGGATGCCTTCCACCAGATGATCGAGGATGCCGACACCGCCGGAGGCGATGACCGGCACATGCACCGCATCCGCCACCGCGCGGGTCAGCGCGCAGTCGAAGCCCTGGCCGGTGCCGTCGCGATCCATGGAGGTGAGCAGGATTTCGCCGGCGCCGAGGTCCACCACCTCGCGGGCATACTGGATGGCGTCGATGCCGGTCGGGTTGCGTCCGCCATGGGTGAAGATCTCCCAGCGGTTCTCCTCGCCCGGCTGCGACACCTTCTTGGCGTCGATGGCCACGACAATGCACTGCTCGCCGAACTTCTCCGCCGCCTCGCCCACGAAGGCGCGGCGGTTCACGGCAGCGGTGTTGATGGAGACCTTGTCGGCCCCGGCGTGCAGCAGGGTGCGCACATCGTCCACCGTGCGCACGCCGCCGCCCACGGTGAGGGGCATGAAGCACTGCTCGGCGGTGCGGCGCACCACGTCGAGGATGGTGCCGCGGTTCTCGTGGCTGGCGGTGATGTCGAGGAAGGTGAGTTCGTCGGCCCCGGCGGCGTCATAGGCGCGCGCGGCCTCCACCGGGTCACCGGCGTCGCGCAGGTCCACGAACTGGACGCCCTTCACCACGCGGCCGTCCTTCACGTCGAGACAGGGGATGACGCGGACCTTCAGCATGGCGCACCTATCGTCCCGCCACCAGCGCGAGAGCCTCGCGCGGGTCGAGCCGCCCATCATAGAGCGCCCGGCCGGTAATGGCGCCTTCGAGCTTCTTCGCGCCCGGCGCCAGCAATCCCTCGATGTCGGCGAGGGAGGCGAGGCCGCCGGACGCGATCACCGGCAGCGAGATGGCCTCGGCCAGCGCGATGGTGGCCTCGAGGTTCAGGCCCTTCAGCAGGCCGTCGCGGGCGATGTCGGTGTAGATGATGGCGGCGACGCCGGCATCCTCGAAGCGGCGGGCGATGTCCACGGCCGCAAGGTCCGAGGTCTCCGCCCAGCCTTCCACGGCGACCCGCCCGTCGCGGGCGTCGAGGCCCACCACGATGCGGCCGGGATGGGCCTTCGCCGCCGCCTTCACGAAGTCCGGGTCGCGCACCGCGGCGGTGCCGAGGATCACGCGGGTGACGCCCTTTTCCAGCCAGCCTTCCACCGTGCGCATGTCGCGGATGCCGCCGCCGAGCTGCACGGGGATGGAGACCGTCTCGAGGATGCGGTCCACCGCAGCCGCATTCACCGGCTTGCCGGCGAAGGCACCGTCGAGGTCGACGAGATGCAGGTAGCGGAAGCCGAGGTTCTCGAACTCCTCCGCCTGGGCGGCAGGGTCGCGGTTGAACACGGTGGCCCGCGCCATGTCGCCCTGTTCGAGGCGCACGGCGAGGCCGTCCTTGAGGTCGATGGCCGGAAAGAGGATCACGGATGCCACTTCAGGAAATTGGCGAGGAGCGCGAGGCCGAGGGTCTGGCTCTTCTCGGGATGGAACTGGGTGCCGGCGACATTGTCCCGCGCCACCGCGGCGGTGATGGTGCCGCCATAGTCGGTGGTGGCGAGGAGGTCGATGCCATTCGCCGGCTTGAGGTGGTAGGAGTGGACGAAATAGGCATGGAGCCCGGACGCGCCGGTGGGAATGCCGGCGAGCAGCGGGTGCTCGCGCGCGATTTCCAGCGTGTTCCAGCCCATGTGAGGGATCTTGAGGGTGGGATCGTTGGGGGTGATGCGGTCCACCTCGCCGCGGATCCAGCCGAGGCCCTCGGTGACGCCGTGCTCCAGCCCGCGCTCGGCGAGAAGCTGGAGACCCACGCAGATGCCGAGGAAGGGACGCCCCCTGCCCTTCACCGCCTCGGTCATGGCCTCCACCATGCCCGGCACGGCATCGAGCCCGGCGCGGCAGTCGGCGAAGGCGCCGACGCCCGGCAGCACCACGCGATCGGCGGTGCGCACCACATCCGGGTCGCTGGTGACGATGACGGTCTGGCCGGCATCATGGGCGAGGCTCTGCGCCGCGCGCTCCATGGCCTTGGCGGCGGAATGCAGGTTGCCGGAATTATAGTCGATGATGGCGACGGTCACGCCTCAGGCTCCCGGAAAGGCGCCGATGACGCCGGGTGTGCCGCCCGGAACCGGGAAGGACGGGCGGATGGCGGGAAGGGCGGAGGCGGCGCGCGGCGCCGGGAACAGTCCGTCCCATTCCCCGAAAAAGCGGTGTTCCGCCTCGTCCCGGTCGGCGGCGACCACCACGGCGGCCTCCTCATAACCCAGGCGTTCCAGCTTGCGCTGCCGCAGGCGCGGCAGTTCCAAAGCGAGGAGGACGTGGAAGCCGATCATCACCGCGTTGCCGACCCCATCGGCGACGCCGGCCCACACTTCCGCGAGGCCCATGACGACCGTCACCGCCACATAGGCGGCGAACACCAGCCACAGGCGGAAGCGCAGCAGCACGATGGGGGCGAAGAACAGCGTCACCCAGGAGAATTTCTCGCGCACGAACACGGTGCGCCCCGCCGCCTGCTCGGCGGTGTCGCCGGGGACGCTGCGGGTCAGAACGGTCCAGCTGGCCATGGCTGCCTCGTCTCCTGCCTCGTCTCTGCCCGCCTCAGGTGCCCAGGGCGCCCTTGGTGGAGGGAATCTCCCCCGCCGCCGCCGGGTCCACCGCCACCGCAGCGCGCAGCACCCGGGCGAGGCCCTTGAAGCAGCTTTCCGCGATGTGGTGGGCATTCACCCCGTACAACGTCTCCACATGCAGGGTGACGCCGGCATTGGAGGCGAAGGCCTGGAAGAATTCCCGCACCAGCTCGGTGTCGAACTCGCCGATCTTCTGCGCCGCGAACTCGGTGCGGAAGACCAGGAACGGACGGCCGGAAATGTCGATGGCGACGCGGGTGAGCGTCTCGTCCATGGGCAGGAGCACGTCGGCATAGCGCGTGATGCCGCGCATGTCGCCGAGCGCCTTCCTCACCGCCTGGCCGAGGACGATGCCCACATCCTCGGTGGTGTGGTGGAAATCGATGTGGAGGTCGCCCACCGCCTTGATATCCAGATCAAAACGAGCGTGACGGCCGAGCAGGTCCAGCATGTGGTCAAGGAAGCCGACACCGGTGGACACGCTGGTCCGCCCCGTCCCGTCGAGGTCGACGGCGAGCGTGACGCGGGTCTCCTTGGTCTCGCGGACGATTTCGGCCTTGCGCATGGAACTCCTCCAAGGCTGCGGCTTCTATCAGCAACCTCGCTGCAACGCCATATGGCGATGAAATGACAGCGCGCGCGACGGAATGCTCCGCCTTTCCCAGCGTCACCCGCCTCGCGCGGACGCGCCATCTATGGCATAGCGCACCCGTCAACCCGACGGGGATCGCCGATGCCGACGACGCACAATGACGGGCTGGAGCTTGCGTATCAGGTCAGCGGCGAAGGCCCGCCCCTGCTCATCATCTCCGGCCTTTCGGCCGAGCGCTCCTTCTGGGCCCTGTCGCGCCCGCTGCTGACGGGCTTCACCCTCATCGAGTTCGACAACCGGGACATCGGCAAGAGCCAACGGGCCAAGGCCGCCTACACCGCCGCCGACATGGCCCGCGACGCCCTCGCCGTGCTGGATGCCGCGGGCTTCGAGAAAGCGCACGTCATCGGCCATTCCATGGGCGGCATGATCGCGCAGGAGCTGGCCATCGCCGCGCCGAAGCGGGTGAACCGGCTGGTGCTGTCCAACACCATCGCCCGCAATGATCTCTACACCACCGAAATCATGCGGCTGTTCAAGGAGCTGCGGCTCCAGCTCGACAACGAGCTGACGTTCGGCGCAGCGCTCACCACCTTCGTGCTCGGCATGCGCACCCTGAACAAGATCCCGCTTTTTGCGGCGGTTCAGCAGTCGCTGGACGCAGGCCTCTACCAGGAGAAGGACGCCTTCATCCGCCAGGTGGGAGTCTGCGTCGGCTTCGACAGCCTCGCCCGCATCGGCACGATCACCGCGCCCACCCTCGCCATCTATTGCGACGACGACCGCGTGTTCTCCCCGGCCATGGTGCGCGAGGTGGCGAACGGCATTCCCGGCGCGAAGCTCGACGAGATCATCGACAGCGGCCACTGCCCCATGGTGGAGGCGCCGGAGAACTTCTGCACCACCGTGCGCGCCTTCCTCAACGGAAGCTGAACGGGAGGCGAGTTGCGTCAGCCGCGGAAGCGCATAAGTAAGCTCCAAGCGGAGCACTTCATGCATTCCCCTGATACCATTTATGGCACCACCATCGTCACCGTCCGCAAGGGCAACCGCGTCGCCATCGCCGGCGACGGGCAGGTCACGCTCGGCCAAACCGTGCTCAAGGCCAATGCGCGCAAGGTGCGCCGGCTGGGCCGGGGCGACGTGATCGGCGGCTTTGCCGGCGCCACGGCCGACGCCTTCACCCTGTTCGAGCGGCTGGAAGCGAAGCTGGAGCAGTATCCCGGCCAGCTGCAGCGCGCCGCCGTGGAACTCGCCAAGGACTGGCGGACCGACCGCTATCTGCGCCGGCTGGAGGCCATGATGATCGTGGCCGACGCCTCGGTCTCCCTCGTCCTCACCGGCACCGGCGACGTGCTGGAGCCGGATGCGGGCGTGGCGGGCATCGGCTCGGGCGGCATGTATGCCCTCGCGGCCGCGCGCGCGCTCCTTGATCGCGAGGAGGATCCGGAGGCGATCGTGCGCCGCTCGCTGGAGATCGCGGCCGACATCTGCGTCTACACCAACCGGAACATCGTCGTGGAAACCATCGGGTCCTGAGCAGCCCCGCACCCCGCGATAAGGACAGCTGATTCCATGAGCGACTTTTCCCCCCGTGAGATCGTCTCCGAGCTTGACCGCCATATTGTCGGCCAGGGCAAGGCCAAGCGCGCGGTGGCCATCGCCCTGCGCAACCGCTGGCGCCGGCAGCAGCTCGACGAGAGGCTGCGCGAGGAGGTTCTGCCCAAGAACATCCTGATGATCGGCCCAACCGGCGTCGGCAAGACCGAGATTTCCCGCCGGCTCGCTCGGCTTGCCGGCGCGCCCTTCCTGAAGGTCGAGGCCACCAAGTTCACCGAGGTCGGCTATGTGGGCCGCGACGTGGAGCAGATCGTGCGCGATCTCGTGGAGGTCGGCATCGGCCTGACCCGCGATGCCAAGCGCAAGGACGTGCAGGCGAAAGCCCACCTCAACGCCGAGAACCGCGTGCTCGACGCCCTCGTCGGCGCCACCGCCTCGCAGGCCACCCGCGACGCCTTCCGCAAGCGCCTGCGCGCCGGCGAGCTCGACGACAAGGAAGTCGAGATCGAGGTAGCGCAGGGCCAGCAGGGCATGCCCATGTTCGAGATTCCCGGCATGCCGGGCGCGCAGATGGGCGCCATCTCGCTGGGCGACATGCTGGGCAAGGCCTTCGGCGGCCGCTCCAAGCCGCGCCGCGTCACGGTGAAGGAGGCCCATCCCCTTCTTCTCACCGAAGAGGCGGACAAGCTGATCGATCAGGAGGCCATCACCCAGGAGGCGATCCACGCCGTCGAGAACAACGGCATCGTCTTTCTCGACGAGATCGACAAGATCGCCGGGCGCGAGGGCCGCTCGGGTGCGGACGTCTCCCGCGAGGGCGTGCAGCGCGATTTGCTGCCGCTGATCGAGGGCACCACCGTCTCCACCAAGCACGGCTCGGTGAAGACCGACCATATCCTGTTCATCGCCTCCGGTGCCTTCCACGTGTCCAAGCCGTCGGACCTGCTGCCGGAGCTTCAGGGCCGCCTGCCCATCCGGGTGGAGCTGGAGGCGCTGACCCGCGCCGACTTCGTGCGCATCCTCACCGAGACCGAGGCGAGCCTCGTCAAGCAGTCGGTGGCGCTCATGGGGACGGAAGGCGTGACGCTGGACGTGACGGCGGATGCGGTGGAGGCCATCGCCGATGCCGCGGTGGAGGTGAACTCCAATGTGGAGAACATCGGCGCCCGTCGCCTGCAGACGGTGATCGAGCGCGTGCTCGACGACCTGTCCTTCTCCGCGCCCGACCGCTCCGGCGAGACGGTGGTGGTGGATGCGGAGTATGTGCGCTCGCGCGTCGCGGACCTCGCGAAGAACGCCGATCTCAGCCGCTTCATCCTCTGAGGCGGCTCACGACAGCCGCGTGCGCTCGCCCCAGGCCAGTTTCTTGCGGTAGAGGGTCGAGGGGCTGAGATCGAGGGCGGCGGCGGCGAGCGAGATGTTGCCGTCGAAGGCGGCAATGGCCGCCTCGATGGCGCGCCGCTCGATCACCGCCAGTGGCTCGACCCGGCCGTGCCACGCATGGCCCTCGGACCAGCCCTGGATGAACACTTCGGGGCTGCGGCCGGGGGTGTCCGCCTCGGGCGCGGCTGGCTCGGCCAAAAGACCGGGCGGAATGGTGCCGCCTTCGCTCAGGATCACCACCTGCCGCATCAGGTTCTGCAGTTCGCGTACATTGCCGGGGAAGCGACGGGCGCGCAGCGCCTCCACCACCTCGGGCGTGAAGCGCGGCATGGGCCGGCCCTCTTCTCCCGCGAAACGGGCGAGGAAGGTCTCCGCCAGAAGCAGCACGTCGTCGCCGCGTGCCCGCAGCGGCGGCAGCGCCAGCGGCAGCACCGCCAGGCGGTAATAGAGATCTTCCCGCAGGCGGCCGGCGCGCACCTCCTCCAGCGGGTCCCGGCTGGTGGCGCAGACGAGGCGCACGTCCGCCTCCCGCTCCGCCACCTCGCCCACGGGGCTGAACCGCCCCGTCTCGACGAAGTGCATCAGCCGGGCCTGGCAGGCCGGCTCCATCTGCGTGATCTCGTCCAGGTGGAGCGTGCCGCTCTGGGCGCGGTCCATGGCGCCGGCGTCCTCGCGGCCGAACAGGGCGACTTCCATCAGCTCGGCGGGAATGACGGCGCAGTTGAGCGCGACGAACGGCGCATCACGCCGCGATGATGCGGCATGGACCGCCGCAGCTACCAGATCCTTGCCGGTGCCGCTCTCGCCGGTCACGAACACCGCCGCGCGCGAGGCGGCGAGGCGCTCGATCTGGGCGTAGACCGCCTGCATGGCCGTCGAGCGCCCGTAGAGACCACAGAAATCACCCCCGCGCGGCAGGGGACGGGCCGCCCGGCGGCGGCGCTCGGGGCGGCGCGCCGGAGTCGCGGCCAGCAGGCGATCCATCACCTCCTCGACCACGAGCGGCTTCTGGACCACATCGTCGGCCCCTGCCCGCATGGCGGCGACGGCATCGGTCACCGAGCTTTCGCTCAGCGCCACGACCAGCGTGCCGACAAATCCGCTGGCGCGGATGCGGCGCACGGCATCTTCCGGATCAACGGTGCCGACGAGGGCAGAGGTGCAGCGGGGCAGAAGCGCCAGCGCGCCGGCGACGTCGGCCGCCTCGATCATGTCGAGGGAATCGCGACGCGCCAGCGCCGCCCGAACCGTGGCGCGCACGGCCGGATCGGGATCGCAGATCAGCAGGCGGGTGGGCCCGCCGGTGCGTCGGGCGATGGAAAACTGGGACATGGAATGTGGATCGCGGGCAAAGAACATCCCTGGAAGTAGACGCCGGACAGCGTAAAGGAAGCCTTGCCGCCCGCACAACCCATTCTCGATGTGTGGCTTCCGCCCGCCCGGTCACGCTGGCGCGCCGTTCAACCCCGCGGCGGCTTGCCCACGCCTGCCTCGGCGGAGAGGCCCGCGCTCTCCAGCGCCGCGAGCGCGCGCGAGGCGTGATCCTTGGACGGCAACAGGCGCGTCACCAGCCGGCGCACGCCATCGGCGCCATCGGACGCCTGATGCACCATCAGGTTGACCACGTCCCGCTCCTCGCTGTGGCGCCCGAGGGCGTGAAGGCTGAGGGCGAGCGCGATGCGGTTTTCCACCGTCGGATGCAATGTCAGCTGGGGCAGCATGGCCTGCGCCGCGATCAGGTCGCCCCGCAGGAAGGCGGCGAGCGCCAGATAGGAATCGCGGAACGGCGTCGCCACGGCACCCTCCCGGCGGGCATTGGCGAGCAGGGCCTCGCCCTCCGCGATCCGCCCGGCGCCGATGAACACCACGCCCACCGTCGCCGCCACGTCGAAATCGAGCGGATTGAGGCGCAGCGCACGCTCGGCCGTCGTTACCGCCTCGTCCGGCTCGCCGGCGAAAAGCTGCACCAGAGCAAGCGCGCGGGCGGCATAGGCACTGGCGGGGGCCAGCTCCACGGCGCGCTCGGCCTCGTCCAGCATCACCTCAAGCTCGGCCTCCGAGGGGGCCGGGGTGTCGTCATGCAGGGTGCGCTGGAGCTGGGTCTCGGCGCGCACCGCGTGGCCCAAAGCGAAGGCGGGGTCGCGACGGGTGAGCTCGGCGAGGCACTCGTCCACATTGATGCCGCGCGTCTCCTGCCGGGTCTCGGCCTTCATTTCCGGCCGCGTCTCCTGGCTGTCGCTGCGCCTCTGGGCGGCGGCGGCGGCCACGCAGCCATAGCCGGAGGCGGGAGCCCGGGCGAGCGCCTGCGCCCGCGCGCGAACCTGCACCACGCCATAGCCTTCCATCACCGCGACGGCGACGTCATGGATCACGCGCTGCTCGCTCTCCGCGAGCTTTCCGGCGCCGGACAGGCCGTCCAGCATGGTCGACCAGACGATGGAGCCGTCGCAGCGGTCGGTGAGACGCACGGCGAGGGAGAAGGTGCCGTCCGGCCGGCCTTCGGCGAGGCCGGCGAGAGAGAAGACCGAGCGTGGCACCTTGGCCGCACAGGCTTCGGCGACCGCGCCCTCATGGATGTCGGCGCCAGCGGCGCGCACCTGGGTGAAATCGAAGCGGGCGAAGGCGTCGCGCATCCGCTCCTCGATGGCGCGCAGCTCGGTGATGGACGGCGCCCCTTCGCCGGACGCCTCGAAGGTGCGGACCTCGACCAGCGGAAGCCGGATGCGGTCCGCCGTCGCGGCAGCGGACGCCGCATCCCGCGGCACCTTGATTTCCGTGCCCCACAGAGCGAGGCCCACGCCCGCCGTCACCACCACCGCGAGCCCCGCCGCCAGGGCCGGCAGCAGCCGGCGGGGGCGGACGATCTCGGCGGGGACCTCGGTCGATCCCGGCAGCACGGCAGATGCGTCGGGGTCGGCCAGCGCCGCATCATCCGGCCCGCGGACGCGGAACTGGGGCACATAGCCGCCCTTGGGGACGTCGATGACAACGGGATCGTCGGCACCAACGGTCGCGTAATACCGCTCCAGCGCGCGTCGCAGCCGGGTCGCCTCCACCCGGACGATAGGATCGGACTGGGGATCGAAGGACGGTGGACGGCCCAGAGCCTCGACCGCGATGGTGTAGCCCTTCAGCGCGTCGGCGCGACCGTCCAGCGTCGATTCGACCACGAACCGCAGAAAGGCGGCGAGGCGGGGCGAGGAGGCGAAATCGGCCGAGGCCAGCACGCGGTCGAGGGCGGCGCGCACGCCGGCAGAGGCATCG
Organism: Xanthobacter sp. SG618; assembly: GCF_012932745.1. Classification (NCBI taxonomy): domain Bacteria; kingdom Pseudomonadati; phylum Pseudomonadota; class Alphaproteobacteria; order Hyphomicrobiales; family Xanthobacteraceae; genus Xanthobacter; species Xanthobacter sp. SG618. The sequence continues at coordinate 191,409 of NZ_JABBHL010000007.1, forward strand.
ACCGTATCGGCCACGCCTTCCACGCCGGCTTCCACCGCGCTCTCTTCGCCTGCGTCTGCAGCGCTGCTCACCACGATACCGTCCTAACCTACGGTCATGATCTTTGTCGATCAGAACCCATGCACAAGCAAGAGGGCGGGATCATGGTGGGACCGCTCCCTGCGGCAAGCTTCCACCAGCCGGTTCCCACCAGCGGTGCGGACTGCTAGCCTTGCCGCGACGCGACCGCACCCCGAGGCCGCCGGCCGGCAGGTGCCGGAGGCGCGCGACCCCCATTGTGCGCGCTGCCGCGTTGCAAATTGCGCCCTGAAGTCGGCGCGAGAGAGGACCATCATGGCTCTGGACGATCTGGTGACGGACGGCGTGCGCGCGGACAGCGTTCCGAACGACCTCGAAGCCTTCTGGATGCCGTTTACCTCCAACCGGTCATTCAAGAAGCGGCCGCGGCTCGTGTCCCGCGCCAAGGACATGCACTATTACACGCCTGAAGGCCGCCCGATCCTCGACGGCTGCGCCGGCCTGTGGTGCGTCAATCCCGGCCACAATCGCGAGCCCATCGTGGAGGCCATCCGTGCCGGTGCCGCCGAAATGGATTTCGGCCCGACCTTCCAGTACGGCCACCCGAGCGCGTTCCGCCTCGCCACCAAGATCGCCGACCTCGCGCCCGGCGACCTCGACCATGTGTTCTTCTGCAACTCGGGCTCCGAGGCGGTGGACACAGCGCTGAAGATCGCCCTCGCCTACCAGCAGACCATCGGCCAGGGCACCCGTACTCGCCTCATCGGCCGCGAGCGCGGCTATCACGGCGTCGGCTTCGGCGGCATTTCGGTGGGCGGCATGGTGGCGAACCGCCGCACCTTCGGCACCATGCTCGCGGGCGTCGATCACCTGCGCACCACCTACGACCGGGAGAATCAGGCCTTCTCCAAGGGCGAGCCGGAATATGGCGCGCATTTCGCCGACGAGCTGGAGCGCATCGTCGGCCTGCATGACGCCTCCACCATCGCCGCCGTCATCGTCGAGCCCATGGGCGGCTCCACCGGCGTGCTGCCGGCGCCGAAGGGCTATCTCAAGCGCCTGCGCGAGATCTGCGACAAGTATGGCATCCTGCTGATCTTCGATGAGGTCATCACCGGCTACGGACGCCTCGGCTACGCCTTCGCCGCCGAGCGCTACGGCGTGATCCCGGACATGATCTGCTTCGCCAAGGGCATCACGGCCGGCGCCGTGCCCATGGGCGGCGTGATCGCCCGCAAGCCCATCCACGACGCATTCATGAAGGGGCCGGAGCACATGGTGGAGCTGTTCCACGGCTACACCTACTCGGCGCATCCGCTCGCCTGCGCCGCCGGCCTCGCAACGCTCGACCTCTACGCGAAGGAAAACACCTTCACCCACGCGCTGGCGCTGGAGCCCTTCTTCGCCGATGCGGTGATGTCGCTGAAGGACAAGCCAGGCGTGCTCGACATCCGCACCGTGGGCATCACCGGCGCGGTGGACTTGGCCCCGCGCGCCGGCTCGCCCGGACTGCGCGGCTACGAGGCGCTGGAAAAGGCCTTCCACGAAGAAGGCTTCATGATGCGCATCGCCGGCGACACGCTCGTCATCACCCCGCCCCTCATCATCTCGAAGGATCAGGTGGGCGAACTCGTCGAGAAGCTCGGACGGGTGATCGAGAAGACCGCTTGACGCCGGACGCCTCCGGACACAACCTGGCCGCCGGTCCGCATGTGAGTGCGGCCGACGGCCAGGTGCGCACGGCCGCGAAGCAGGGGCGTCAAGCTCGCGAGCCGCACATTCGCGGTCTCGGGGTCGGAGACAGTGCGGATTGAGGTTTAGGGCGCGTCGCGCCGCAGGCGTGGCCGGCTCAGGCCGAAGCTAGAGCCGGCCGCAGGACTAGAGCCGCCCTGTGAGTGCCAGTACGATCACGATGATCAGAAGCACACCCACGATACCGCCGGGTCCATACCCCCACCCGGAGCTGTAGCCCCATGTCGGCAGCGCGCCGACGAGCAGCAGCACGAGAATGATGATGAGGATCGTGGACATCGGCGGCCTCCCATTCTGTCGGGTGGAGCCACGCTCCACCTCGCGCATCTGGTAACGCGCACGAGGCCTTGCAGTTCCTTGTCTTGTGGCGGACCGCCCGACACTCTGCGGGCGATCCGGCCGACGCCTAGAGCGGCGCCGTGGCTCCGGCGAGCCAGTCGACGCTGCCTTCGTCCACCAGCGGCGCGAGGGTCGCGCGGACCTCGGCGTGATAGGCATCCACCTGCGCCCGCTCGGTGCCGGTGAGGAGACGCAGATCGATCAGCCGCCGATCGTAGGGCACCAGCGTGAGGGTCGAGAAGCCGAAGCACGGCCGCTCGCCCGCCTCCACCGGGCGGTCCTCCACGAGGATCAGGTTCTCGATGCGGATGCCATAGGCGCCGGTGCGATAGAAGCCCGGTTCGTTGGAGAGGATCATCCCCACGGCCAGCGCCAGATGGCCGAGCTGCGAGATGCGCGCCGGCCCCTCATGCACGGAGAGCCCCGCGCCGACGCCATGACCGGTGCCGTGATCGAAATCGAGCCCGTTCTCCCACAGGAACTGCCGCGCCAGCGGATCGAGCTGGGCCCCCGTGATCCCCTTGGGAAACACCGCGCGGGTGAGGGCCAGATGGCCCTTCAGCACCAGCGTGTAGTGGCGGCGCATGTCCTGCGTCGGCGTGCCGACGGCGAGGGTGCGGGTGATGTCCGTGGTGCCATCCGGATATTGCGCGCCGGAATCGAGGAGGAACAGCTCGCCCGGATGGATCGCCCGGTTGGTCTTGCGGGTGACCCGATAATGCACGATGGCGCCGTTCTCCCCCGCCCCCGCAATGGTCGGGAAGGAGATGTCGGTGAGACAGCCCGTGGCGCGGCGGAAGGTCTCCAGCGCCTCCACCGCGTCGATCTCGGTCAATTTGCCGGTGGGCGCCTCCCGGTCGAACCAGGCGAGGAAGCGCACCAGCGCCGCGCCGTCGCGCACATGGGCCGCGCGCATTCCCGCGATCTCGGCCGGGTTCTTCGAGGCCTTGATGAGGGAGATGGGGTCGGCGCCCTTGTCGGCGAGGCCGCCTGATGTCTCGATGAGCGTGGCGAGGCGAACGGGTGCGGTGGCCTGATCAACGCGGATGCGCCGGCCCTTGCCGTTGCCATTCTCCCCCTTGGCGAAAGCGGCGAGCACGCGGTCGAGGTCGCCCACGCCGTGCAGGCGGGCGTGGCCGGCGAGGGCCGCGCGCACCTCATGGGAGAGCTTCAGCGCCTCGAGGAAAAGATCGGGCAGCCCCTCGCGCGGCACGATGCACCAGGCGAGCGGCAGCGGCGTGTGCGCCACGTCCCCGCCGCGCATGTTGAACAGCCAGGCCGCCCCGTGCGGATCGGAGACGAGCACGCCGTCCAACTTCTCCTCGGCGAGCTTCTCCTGCACCCGCCGGAGCTTGGTGGCGGTGTCCTCGCCGGCGACGGAGAGGTCGAGCAGGCGCACCGGCTCGCGGGGCGGCGCCGGCCGGTCGGGCCAGATGGGATCGAACGGATCGGCCTCAAGCGGCGCGAGGATGCCACCCGCCGCCGCCACCGCCTTCACCAGCCGCTCGCGGCCGTCGATGGTGGTGCGCCACGGGTCGAAGCCCAGCCGAGCGCCACGCGGCAGATGGTCTTCGATCCACTTGTCCGGCCGCGTCTGCGACAGCGGCACAACGGTGAAGGCCGTCTCGTCCACCTGCGCGGGGGCCTGGAGGGTGTAGCGCCCGTCCACGAACAATGCGGCCTCCGTCGGCAGCACCACGCAGGTGCCGGCCGAGCCGGTGAAGCCGGTGAGGTAGGCAAGCCGCTCCTCGCAGGCCGGCACATATTCGTTCTGATGGGCGTCCGCGCGCGGGATCACATAACCGTCGAAGCCGAGGCGCGCGAGCTCCGCCCGCAGCGCCGCCAACCGCGCCGGCCCCTCGGCGCCATCGGCGAGATCGTCGAAGGTCTGGAAGTGCGCCTTGAACGGGGGATGGCCGTGGGATGCGGGATGAATAGGGGAATGGGCAGAAGACGGGGACGTCATGGGCGGTGCGCCGGGCAATCGTTGAAATCCCGCCGACCATAGGAGCCCGGCCGCACCACGGCAACGCAGTGGGTATTTCGCGAAACGCCCTTGATGGGCAACCCCGCATCCGATTATGGTCGGCGCCTGCGCGGGCGTAGTTCAGTGGTAGAACGACAGCTTCCCAAGCTGTATGTCGTGGGTTCGATTCCCATCGCCCGCTCCAGTTTCTCTCAAGACAATCAGATGGCTTGCAAACGCCCTGCGGGGCGTTTTGTGCTGTCCGGTCGCAGATCGACTCTCTCGGTAAGCCGGCGGTAAGCGCGGCAGGGAAAGCCGTGGTGCGCTCCCGCGTAGGCGACCGTCCTGCCTGGCCGGTCGGCGCCAGCCCGGAACGGGCGGCACGGCTGTTCGGCATGCCTCCCACCGCTTGCGGAACGCACCCCGTCGTCCGTCGAGAGCGAGAGGCTGGCCGGGTTTGCCATGACGGGTTGAGGGCCGGGAGAGAAGCTTTCGGCGACCGTCATGGAGTTTGGTCCCATGACCGAGGTTCAGGTTCTCGCAGGACACCGCGATGCGGCGGGCGGGTACAGGGTCGACGCGAGCCGCGGCGACCGGATCGGCCGAGTGTCATCCGAGTGGTTCTCCCGCCCGGCGGACGAGCGCTATCTGTCCCTGTCTGAGGCGTCAGCTCCCAGTCCCCTAGGCCGGCATCAACCTGCAGCATGGCATGCTTGCCCACCGCGCCGAGCAGGTGAAGACACTGGAGGTGGAAGACGGCCGGGTTGAACTCCGGGCCGTGACCGGCCCTGACTACGGCCGCATCTATGATCATGAACTGGTGGACGCTGTGCGACGCATCGCCGGCAATGGCACCGGCGACACCCTCTGGAAGGTCCCCGGTGTACTCGACGGGTATACCCCGCGCCCTGAACGGCCCGCACCGCCGGCCCGGGTGCGGCCGGCGGTGCATCTGGCCCGGCCTGCACGATATTTCCATTAAATTTATAGACAAACTCATTTGTGATCGTAGAGTAGCCGGCACCGATTGGCCGGCCCCGTTTCCAACGTGAGTCCCCGGCCGGTCTCCGCCCTTCGGGAGAGACGCCATGGCCCCGCGCCAGCTGCACCTGAACGTCAACACCCTCAATGCCGGCTTCTACAGCTCGGCCTGGCGTGCGCCGTCGTCCGATCCCCGCGCCTATGCCGACATCGCCCATTATGTGAAGGTCGCCCAGATCGCCGAGCGCGGCACCTTCGACGCCATCTTCCTCGCCGACGTGCCGGCCTTCTCCGACCGGCCGGACCTGCGCCCCTTCCAGGCGCTGGAGCCGACCATTGTGCTGGCGCACGTCGCCGCCGCCACCGAGCATCTGGGCCTGATCGGCACCGCCTCCACCAGCTTCAACGACCCCTACAATCTCGCCCGCCGCTTCGCCTCCCTCGACATCGCCAGCAATGGCCGTGTGGGCTGGAACATCGTCACCACCGCCGATGCCTCAGCCGCGCGCAATTTCGGCACCGACGAGCTGGAGGCCCACGCCAATCGCTACGAGCGGGCCGACGAATTCGCCGACGTGGTGACGGCTCTGTGGGACAGCTGGGAGGACGACGCCTTCATCGGCGACAAGGCTACCGGCCGATTCATCGACACCGCCAAGGTCCACCCCATCGAGCATCGCGGCCGGCACTTTTCGGTGCGCGGGCCGCTCAACGTGCCGCGCTCGGTGCAGGGCCGGCCGGTGCTGGTGCAGGCGGGCGGATCGGCGGACGGCATCCGCCTCGCCGCGCGGCATGCGGAAGCCATCTTCTCCGTCGCCCACACGCTGGAAGAAGCCCTCGCCTTCTCGGGCTCGGTGCGCACCCAGGCCCGCACCTTCGGCCGCAGCGGCGACGACATCGTGATCCTGCCCGGCCTCGCCACCATCATCGGCTCCACCGAGGCCGAGGCGCGCCGCCGCGAGGAGGAATTGTGGGCGCTCACCCCCGGCGATTACGGGCTGCGCCGCGTTGCCGGCATCCTCAAGGTGGACCCCTCCTCCCTCGACCTCGACGGCCCGCTGCCTGAGGTGGCGCGCCCGCTGGACGGGATGCAGACCTTCTTCGACGCACTGGTGGGCGCGGCCGACCGCGAGAAGCTCACCGTGCGCCAGCTCATCCGCCGCTTCGGCGGCTCCACCGGCCACCGGGTCATCGTCGGCACGCCGGAAGCCATCGCCGACGACATCGAGGCCTGGTTCACCGCCGGCGCCGTGGACGGCTTCAACCTGATGCCCGACGTGCTGCCCGAGGGCCTCGAAGTCTTCGTCGATCACGTGGTGCCGCTGCTGCGCAAGCGCGGGCTGTTCCGCACCCATTATTCCGGCCGGACGCTGCGGGAGCATTTCGGCCTGCCCCGCCCCGCCAGCCGCTTCGCCCCCGGCACGGCGGTCTCCGCGCCGCGTGTCGCCGCCGGCCGCTGAGCTGCCCATCATCCCGAGGATCCATCCGTCCATGAGCCAGATCGAAGACGCCTGGGGCGCCGGCCCCACCGACCGCTACGAGGAACTCGCCAGCCGGTTCCGCCCCATCTTCCGCGATATCCGCGACAGCGCGGTGGAGCGCGAGCAGACCCACCGCCTGCCCCGCGCCGAGATCGCCGCCCTGAAGGAGGCCGGCTTCACCACCCTGCGCCTGCCCAAGGACGAAGGCGGCTTCGGCGCCACCTTGCCCGAGCTGTTCAACCTGCTGATCGAACTGTCCGAGGCGGACAGCAACGTCACCAATGCGCTGCGCGCCCATTTCGGCTTCACCGAGGAGGTGCTGAACTCGCCCTTCAAGGACTATCGCGACCGCTGGGTGAAGCGCATCGCGGCCAAGCAGACCTCGGGCAGCGGCTTCACCGAGGGAGCGGACAATGCGGTCGGCCACTTCAACACCCGCATCGTGCGCGACGGCGACCGGCTGCGCCTCGACGGCCAGAAATTCTACACCACCGGCTCCCTCTTCGCCGACTGGATCAATCTCGGCGCCGAGGACGAGGAGGGCAATTTCATCCTCGCCCAGGTGCCCACCGGCGCGCCCGGCGTGAGCATCGTCGACGACTGGGACGGCTTCGGCCAGCAGCTCACCGCCTCGGGCACGGCCAAGTTCGACAACGTCACCCTCTCCGACGACCTCATCAATCCGCAGCGCAAGCGCTTCCGCTATTCGGTCGCCTTCTACCAGCTGGTCCACCTCGCCACCCTCGCCGGCATCGGCCGCGCGGCGGCGGGCGACGTGGCGCGGCTCGTCTCGGTGCGCAAGCGCGTGTTCAGCCACGGCAATGCCGACCGCGCGGGCGCCGATCCGCAGATCCTCCAGATCGTCGGCAAGGTGCGCGCCAGCGCCTACGGGGCCGGCGCGGTGGTGCTCAAGGCGGCCGAGGCGCTGCAGCGGGCCTATGACACCCGCGAGCGGGAAACCTCCGAGGGACAGGACGTCTCGGTGGCCGTGGCGGACCTCGAGGTGAACCAGGGCGTCACGGTGGTGACCTCCCTCATCCTCGATGCCACCTCCCATTTGTTCGACGCGCTGGGCGCCTCCTCGGCGCGGCGCGGCGTGGGCCTCGACCGGCACTGGCGCAACGCCCGCACCCTCTCCTCCCACAATCCGCGCGTCTACCGCGAGCGCATCGTCGGCGACTTCGCGGTGAACGGCACCTGGCCCCCCGGCCCCTACCGCGTCGGCGACGGCATCGCCGCCAAGGCCGGCTGACCGCTCCTCCTCCGTCACGGGACAAGACCATGACCACGCCCGCCACCCCCGACATCAACGCCCTCGCCCGCTTGGCCGCGCAGGCTCAGGCCGATCTCGCCCGCATCGGCGAGACCGGCACGGACTGGGTGCCTCCGGCCGAGGGCATCGACCACAATGTGGTGGTGGTGGGCGCCGGCCAGAGCGGCCTTTCCGCCGCCTTCGGCCTCCGGCGCGCCGGCATCGGCCGCGTCAGCGTCGTCGATGCCGCGCGGGCCGGCCATGAAGGCATCTGGCGCGGCCCCGCGCGCATGACCATCCTGCGCACCCCCAAGGTGCCGCCGGGTCCGGAGCTGGGCCTGCCCGGCCTCTCCTTCCAGGCCTGGTACGAGGCGGCCTATGGGGTCGAGGCCTATGCCGCGCTGCCGACCGTGCCGCGCGAGATCTGGGCGGACTATGCGGCGTGGTTCCGCTCGGCGTCCGCCGTCGAGGTGCGCAATGGCGTCACCCTGGCGCGGGTGGAGCCGCAGGAGGGGCGCCTGCGGCTCCACTTCACGGCGGAGGGGAAGACCTTCACCGAGACCACCCGCAAGCTGGTGCTCGCCACCGGCATCGCCGGCTCGGGCGGGCCCTTCATTCCCGATGTGGTGGCGAACCTGCCCGGCCATCTCTACGCCCACACCCACGCCTTCGACCCGAAGGCCCTTGCCGGCCGGCGCGTCGCCATCCTCGGCTCAGCGGCCTCCGCCTTCGATGCGGCGGGCGCGCTGCTGGAGGCCGGCGCGGGGGCGGTGGACCTGTTTTCGCGCGGCGCAGACCTTGCCCGCGGCTCGGCCATGAAGCCGTTCGGCTTCTTCGGCGCGTGGGAGCATTTCCATGCGCTGCCAGATGCCGACCGCTGGGCGGTGATGGCCCATTTCCGCCGCCGCGCCTCCTTCCCGCCACCGGCGGCGGTGAAGCGGGCGGTGGCCCATGCCAACTTCCGCATCCACCTCGACGCCGGCTGGAACGCGGCCGCGCCCCACGGGGACGGCGTGCGCATCACGCTCAATTCGGGTGCGACCTTCGACGCCGATTTCATCCTGCTCGGCACCGGCTATCAGGCCGATGCGCGCCTCTACCCGCCCTTCGCCGATTTCGCTCACTCAATCGCCCGCTGGTCGGACAAGGTGGCGGTGGACGAGGCCGACGCCGCGCTCGCCAGCGCGCCCTATCTCGGCCCGGCCTTCGAGCTGGTGGAAAGCGAGCCGGGCGCTGCGCCCTTCCTCGCCGACATCCACTTCCTCGCCTTCTCGGCCATGACCAGCACCGGGCGCCCGGTGGGCGACATTGCGAGCCTGCGCCACAACATCCCGCGCGCGGTGGCCGCCATCGGCCGCGACCTGTTCGTCGCCGACCGCGCGAAGCACCTCGCCCGCTTCCTCGCCCCGGTGGGCACCGACGACCTGCCGCGCGACCTCTATGCCGGCGCCCTCGCCGCCGGCGACGCTTTGGCCGCCGCCGAATGAGCCGCCACCTGCCCTCATCCATTCGCTCCGGGAAACCGAGATGACCGTCCAGCAGCCCGCGCCCAGCTTCCTCGCCTCCGGCGCCGAACAACCGCCTCGGGGCGTCAAGCTCGATCTGGTGGACCTGAGCCCGCGTGCCGGGCAGACGCTCGCCCGCTCGCGCTTCAGCACGAGCGCACGCTTCGCCTCCCGCGCGCTGGTGCCGGCTTTGCTGCTCGCCGTCTGGCAGGCAAGTTCCAACTTCGGCCTCGTCGCGCCGGAGGTGCTGCCCTCCCCGGCCGAGATCATCGCCGCCTATGCGGAGCTGATCCGCACCGGCGAACTCCAGGCCGCCATTTCCGCCTCCCTCGCCCGCGCGTTGACGGGTCTGGCGCTGGGGGCGAGCGTCGGGCTGGTGCTGGGCCTCTTCGCCGGCCTGTGGCGGGTGGGCGAGGAGCTGTTCGACGCGCCCTTGCAGATGCTGCGGACCATCCCGTTCATCGCCATGATCCCGCTCTTCATCATCTGGTTCGGCATCGGCGAGCAGGCGAAGATCGCGCTCATCTTCGGCGCCACCATCTTCCCGGTCTATCTCAACACCTATTCCGGCGTGCGCGGGGTGGACCAGAAGCTGATCGAGGCGGCGCGGGTGTTCGGCCTCTCCCACGGACGGATCGCCACCCGCGTCATCATCCCCACCGCTTTGCCCTCCATCCTCGTCGGGCTGCGTTTCGCCGCCGGCGTGTCGCTGCTGGCTCTGGTGGCGGCGGAGCAGATCAACGCGCGCTCGGGCATCGGCTTCATCCTCATCAACGCCAACCAGAACCAGCGCACCGACATCATCATCGCCGGCATCATCGTCTACGCCCTGCTCGGCATCGCCATCGACCTCGTGATGCGTGTTGTGGAACGCCTCGCACTGCCCTGGAGGCCCAGCCTTGTCCTTGCATAGCTCCTCTCCCACCGAAGCCGTCGCCCTCGCCGGCCTCGACCTCGCCGCTCCCAAAACGCTGGCCCAGCCCGTGGCAGTACGCCTCGAAGGCGTGCGCCGGGTGTTCGGCTCCCGCGCGGTGCTGGACGGCATCGACCTCGAGGTCCGACGCGGCGAGTTTGTCTCCTTGCTCGGTCCCTCCGGCACCGGCAAGACGACGCTCCTGCGCATCCTCGCCGGGCTCGACCGGGCCGATGGCGGACGCGTGGAAGTCGCCTCCGCCCGCTCCGTGGTATTCCAGGAGCCGCGGCTCGTGCCCGCCAAGCGCGTCTGGCAGAACGTGGTGCTCGGCCATGTGCAGAACCGCGTCACCCGCCGCCTCGCCGCCGCCGCGCTGGAGGAGGTGGGCCTCGGCCGCCACGTGGACGTGTGGCCCAAGACGCTGTCCGGCGGCGAGGCGCAGCGCGTGGCACTCGCCCGCGCTCTGGCCGGCGAACCGAACCTCCTGCTGCTCGACGAACCCTTCGCCGCGCTCGATGCCCTCACCCGCATCCGCATGCACGATCTCGTCGCCCAGCTCTGGCGACGCCACCTGCCGGCGGTGGTGCTCGTCACCCACGATGTGGACGAGGCCATCCTCATGTCCGACCGGGTGATCGTCCTGTCCGGCGGCGGCATCCGCTTCGATGCCCGCGTGCCGCTGGAACGTCCGCGCAAACGTGGCGACGCCGGCTTCACCGCGCTGCGCGCCCGACTCCTCGCCGAGCTGGGCGTCGCCTCCCCCGAGGCCGGCGGCCACGCCTGACCCCTTCCCCAGTTTAGAGTTGGAGCCTTTCCCCGTGACCTCTTCCCCGCGTCCCACTCGCCGCCATCTGCTTGCCGCCGGCGCCGCCTTCGCCGCCTTCCTTGCCGCCTCAGCCGCGTCCGCCGCGTCCGCTGAGGAGCGCGTAAAGCTGCTGATCGGCTACCAGGACCTCACCGTGCCCTCCACCGTCACCACTTCCAAGGTGCTCGAGGGCGCGCCCTATGACGTGGAATGGGTGATCCTGCCCGGCCCGGCGGCGCAGCTCTCGGCGCTCTATTCCAAGAACATCGATGTGGGCCACATGGGCGACACCTCGCTCATCATCGAGCAGGGCAAGGCCAAGGACGAGTGGGTGGAGGGCAATCCTCCGCTGCAGATCATCGCCGGCTGGCGCGCCAATGACGGCAAGTATCCGCCCATCGTCACCGTGGTGCGCACGGATGCGAAGATTGACACGCTGGCCGACCTGCGCGGCAAGAAGTGGTCGTACAATTTCGGCGGCTTCAACTATCTGCAATATGTGCTCACCGGCCTGAAGGCGGGGCTCACGCCGAAGGATTACGAGGCGGTGCAGCTCGGCGACCAGAACGCCAGCGCCGCCGCCTTCAACTCCGGCCGGGTGGACGCCTTTTCCGGCTCCATCGCGCCCGTGGGTGAATCCATCGAAAAGGGCACGGCCCGCGTCCTCATCACCAGCGACGAGCTGGAGATCCCCGCCCTCAACGTCTTCACCGCCCGCGGCGACGTGCTGAAGGATCCGGCCAAGCGCGCCGCCCTGGCCGATTTCCTTGCCCGCGTGCGCACCCACTGGACCTGGTATGCGGACCATCTAGACGAGGTGCAGAAGCTCTATGAGGAGAAGGTGAAGCAGACCCCGGCGCGGGCGAAGCTCACCACCCTCTACCAGAAGGCCACTTTCCAGCCCCTCGACGACAAGCTGGTCGCCCGCGAGCAGAAGATCGCCGACATCCTCACCGAGGCGGGCGGCATCCCGAAGAAGATCAACGTGAACGTTGAGTTCTACCGCGGCTTCAATTCCTCCACCGTCGGCGGCAACTGAGTGGCGCGGAACGGGAGACGACACATGGCAGCCTCTCCTCCACCCGCCGTCGGCCGGCTCTCGCGGCGAACCCTTCTCGCCGCCACCGGCGCGCTCCTCCTCCCCGGCCTGGGTGCCGGTCGGGCGGGCGCGGCGGATGCCAGTCTCAAGGTCGGCTATCAGGACTCGACCCTGCCCGAGCTGGCCCGCGCCTCGGGCGTGTTCGAGGGGGCGCCCTACAAGGTGGAATGGGTCGTGCTGCCCGGCCCCGCCGCGCAGCTCACCGCCACCTATTCGAAGGCCATCGACCTCGCCCATCTCGGCGACACCTCGCTCATCATCGAGCAGGGCAGGTCCGCCGATGGCTGGGCGGGCGGGCCGCCCCTCCAGATCATCGCCGGCTGGCGTAATCTTGACGCGCGCTATCCGCGCATCGTCACCGCCGTGCGCACCCGCACCGGGGCCAAGACGGCGGCCGAGCTGAAGGGCCTTAAATGGGGCTTCAATTTCGGCGGCCTCAACTATGTGCAGTATCTCCTCGCCCGCCGGGCCGGCGGCCTCACCACCGCCGACATCGATCCCATCCAGTTCGGCGATGGCAATGCCGCCGCCACCGCCTTCAATGCCGACCATGTGGACGTCTATTCCGGCCTCGGCGCGCTGGTGGGCGAGGCAGTGGAGAAGGGCCAGGCGCGGATCGTGCTCACCAGCGACGATCTGGACATTCCCGCGCTCGGCGTGTTCGCCGCCCGCACGGACGCCATCGCCGATCCCGTCCGCCGCGCCGTACTGCAGGATTTCGTCGGCCGGTTGGCGCGCTATTTTGCCTGGTATGCGGACAATCTGGATGCGGCCGAGCGCATCTACATCGACAGGGTGAAGCAGAGCCCCGCCCGCGCCCGCTATTACGTGGAGTTCGGCAAGGCCCGGCTGCGCCCCATCGATGCCGAGCTGATCCGCCGCGAGCAGAAGATCGCCGATGCGCTGCTGGAGGCCGGCGCCATTCCACGCGCTATCGATGTCTCGTCCGAGTTCAACACCACCTTCAACGCCGCCGTGAACTGAACGGCGCCGGAGGGACCATGAACGTCTCCGTCAGCCCGAAGGCGGCCGCGGTGCGTGCCGACGTCACTGCCGCCGTGGTGCAGGCGACCCAGCGCATCCGGTTCGACGACATCCCCGCGCGCACCATCGCCACCACCAAGCGCGTGCTGCTCGATACGCTGGCGGTTGCCTGGGCGGCGGCGGATGCGGCCGGCGTCAATGCGGCGCGGGCGCTCGCGCTGCGCGGCGCGCCGGGCCATGCCAGCCTGTGGGGTGAGGGCGAGACCCGGCGGGAGCCCTCCGCCGCCGCCTTCTACAATGGTACGCTCGCTGCGGCGCTTGATTTCGACAGCCTCGCCGGATTCGTCCATGCCGACATCATCGTGGCGCCCGCCGCGCTCGCCGTCGCCGAGCAGCAGCGTCGCAACGGGCGCGAGCTTCTCGCCGCCCTCACCGTCGGCAACGAATTGGTGGTGCGGCTGGCGGCAGCGACGCGCACCAACCGGGGCTTCTTCCACACCTCCATCGCCGGCGTGTTCGGCGCCGCGCTCGCCGCCGCCCGCCTGCGCGGGCTGGATGCGGACCGCACCCACAATGCCCTCGGCATCGCCTTGTGCCACGCAGGCGGGACCCAGCAGAGCCACGTGGAGCAGCGCCTCACCAAGCGCCTGCAATCGGCCTTCGCCGCACGCGACGGCATCATTTCCGCCGATCTCGCGGCGCTCGGCACCACCGGCCCGCGCGCCGCCTTCGAAGGGCCGTTCGGCCTGTTCGCTTTGTTTGAGGAGGGACGGCCGGAAGAGGTGCTGGACGGCCTCGGCCGGCGCTTCCTGGTGGATGAGACCGCGCTCAAGCGCTTTCCCGCCTGCGGATGCAGCCATGCAGCGCTGGCCGCGGCACTGGAGATCGTCGCCCGCCATGGTATCACCGGTGAAGATGTGGCGCGGGGCGAGATCGTGCTGACGCCCTATATGGCGCGCCTCGTGGGCGGCGCCTTCGCGCCCGAGGCCAATCCGCAGGTGACGGGCCAGTTCAACGTGCGCTACGGCGTCGCCGCTGTCCTCGCGCGCGGCGGCTTCGGCCTCGCCGACATCGAGCCGGCGGCGGTGCTCGACCCCGCGATCCGGCCGCTGGTGGAGCGTCTGTCCGTGCGGGTGGACGAGAGCCGCACCGGCACCTTCGCCCCCGCGGATGTCACCATCGAGACCCACGACGGCCGTCGCCTGCATCATCGCGTGGAGGCCGTGCCCGGCAGCTCCGAGGCGCCGCTGAGCGAGGACGAGATCCACGCCAAGCTGGTCGCGGCCTTCGGCTATGGCCGCAATGCGCTGCCGCCGGCCCGCATCGAGGCGCTGGTGCAGCGCATCCACCGGTTGGAGGGGGTGGATGATATTTCCACCCTCTTCGACCAGGTGCTGTGAGCGGCGACCCTTTTCACGTCACTTCGCACGAGGCCTCCATGGCGCATGATTTCAAGGACCGGGTCATCTGGATCACCGGCGCCGGCGGCGCCCTTGGCCGGGCCAGCGCCGAGACGCTGGCCGCGCAGGGCGCGACCGTCATCGCCTCCGGCCGGCGGTTTGAGACTCTGCCGTCGGCGGAGCGCATCGTGCCGCTCGCCGTGGACATCACCGATGCCGCCGCCGTCGATGCCGCCGCGGCAGAGATCGTGAAGCGCTTCGGCCGGCTGGACGGGGTGGTGACCTCCACCAACCTGCCCATCTTCGGCGACTTCCTGAAGCTCGCTGATGCCGACTGGCTGAAGGTGATCGACGCCAAGCTGCTCGGCACCGTGCGCGTGGTGCGCGCGGCGCTGCCGCATCTCATCGCTTCCGGCAAGGGGAGCGTGGTGGTGCTGAGCGGGCGCGGCGGCATCGAGCCTTCGCCGCAGCATCTGCCGGGCTCCAGCGTGAACGCGGCGCTGATCCTGCTGGTGCGGGGTCTGGGCACGGTCTACGGGCCGCAGGGCGTGCGGGTGAATGCGGTGTCGCCCGGCCCCATCAAGTCCCCCCGGCTGGATGCGCTGAACGCCGCCGGGACCGGCGCGCCGCCCGACACCGCCCTCCCCGGCCCCGGCCTTCCCACGGACGTGGCCGACGCGGTGGCGTTCCTTCTGTCCGACGAGGCGCGCTACATCACCGGCTCGAACCTGTTCGTGGATGGTGGCGGCCGCGCCCTCGCCTGATCCGATTGCGCCGCAAAAATGCAGAAGGCCGCCGGATCGTGGTCCGGCGGCCTTCTCGCGTCAGGGATAGACCTTGAAGGCGATGGTGTCGTCGCGCTCGATCTGGCGGATCAGGTCGATCTCCCAGTCGAGATAGCGGCGGAAGGCGGCATGGCGGTCGCCGGCTTCCTGATAGGGCGAACGCCACACGTCATCGGCGGCATGGAGCAAAGCGGTCTCGCCGGTCTCCAGCGGCAGGCCGATGGCCTTCCACGCCGCCGTTCCGCCCTCCAGCACCGAGACCTGCCGGCCGGACCCCGCCAGCTCCACCGCCGCCAGCGCCGCGAGCTTGCCATCCGACGAGGTGAGGACCAGCGGCCGAGGCGGCAGCGTGTCCAGCCCCTCCGGCAGGCGGGCGCGCACGGCGAAGCGGGCTCCGGGAATGTGGCCGGCCGCATAGGCCAGACTCGTGTCGAGATCGAGCACCACCACCGCGTCCTTCGCGATGAGCCGCTCGAGCCCCGCCACCTGCGTCACCGCCACGGTGGGCGCGCGCCCGAGCACGACCTGCGGCTCCGGCCCCTGCTCCAGCCGGTCGGAGGCATCGAGACCGAGCACATAGACCTCGCCAACACCGAGCTGGATGAGCCACGAGGCGGTGATGGCGGCGCGCACGCCGTCGGCGTCGTCCACCAGCACGATGCGGGCGTTGCGGGTGCCCACCCAGCGATCGGTGGCCTGCACCAACTGGCCGCCTTCTGCCCAGAGCGAACCGGGCAAATGGCCCGCCTCGTATTCTGCACGGGTGCGCACATCCAGCACATAGAGGGTGCGGGCGTCGCGCTCCGCCTCGAAGCGGGCAAGACCCTCGCGATCCAGCGTGCGGATGCCGAAGCGCCGGGTGAGGCGGCCGACGCTGGCGCGTGCCTTCTCCAGCTCGGCGGGACCTGGGGCGGGCACTTCCGCGCGGTCGCCATGGGCGAGGTCGTAGCCCTCGAACAGCCACGCCATGGTGCCGTTCTCCAGCGCCACCACGGTGTTGGGGATGCCGGCATTGATGAGCGCCTGCGCGCCGATGATGGAGCGGGTGCGGCCCGCGCAGTTCACCACCACCAGTGTCTCGTCGGAGGGCACGAGGCCATGGACGCGGAACGGCAGCTCCGCGTTGGGCACCGCATGGGCGCCGGGGATGTGAAAATTCTCGAATTCCTGGAAGGTGCGTCCGTCGAGGATCACGATGTCCTCGCCGCGATCGAGACGCTCCTTGACCTCGCGGGCCGGCAGGCGGGGCGTGCCATAGGCGTGCTCCACGAATTCGCCGAATGCCTTGGAGAGCACGTTGGAGCCGGTATAGGCGATGCCCCCCGCCGCCTCCCAGGCCGCGACGCCGCCATCCAGCACGGACACATCGGAATAGCCGAGTTCGGACAGCCTGCGCGCCGCGCGTGTGGCAAGGTCACCGACGCCGGAATCCGTCACCACCACCGGCGCGCCGAACCGCGGCAGCAGGGCGGCGGCGCGCAGCTCGATCTGGCTCAAAGGCAGCGGAACGGACTGGAGGATGTGCCCGTCGCGGGAGCGCACGCCCTCCTCGCGGGCATCCACCAGCGCGACTTCTCCGCCGCCGGCCAGACGGTTTCGCAAATCTTCGACGGTGATGAGTTGGTAGGGCTCCGCCGGTGCTACGGGCGGGGTCTGGAGCGCGGCGGTCGCGGTCATGGGCGGTCTCCGGGAAGGGGTGGGCAGCCATCCTTTCTGTATTTTTCTATAAATTCAATTGAATTTATTGACTAACATAAGAGGTGCTGATTTTCTGCGGTCACGCCGCCCGAACGGAACCGGAAACCGACCCATGCCGCAGACGCCCGCCCCGGACAGCACCGGCCCCGCCGCCGGTTCAAAGAAGGAAATCCGCGTCAACGCCTTCGCCATGGCGACGCCGGTGCATCACTCGCCCGGCCTGTGGCGGCATCCGGAAGACCGGTCGCTCGACTACACGACGCTCGGCTACTGGACCGACCTTGCCCGCACGCTGGAGGACGGCGGCTTCGACGCGCTGTTCGTCGCCGACAGCATGGCCTCCAACGACGTCTATGGCGGCTCCTACCATGCGGCGCTGAAGGTGGGCGCGCAAATCCCCAAGCTCGACCCCATCGTGGCGGTGTCGGCCATGGCGCGGGTGACGCGGCATCTCGGCTTCGGCATCACCAGCAATGCGCTCTACGAGCCGCCCTACCCCTTCGCCCGCCGCATGTCGACGCTCGACCACCTCACCAAGGGGCGCATCGGCTGGAACATCGTCACCGGCCACACCAGCTCCGGCTCCCGCGCCGTGGGCGAGAAGGCGCTGACACCCCACGATGCGCGCTACGACATCGCCGACGAATATCTCGATGCCGTCTACGCCCTCTGGGAAGGCAGCTGGGATGACGACGCGGCGGTGCGCGACCGCGCGAACCGCGTCTTCGCCGATCCGGCGAAGGTGCGCCCCATCGTCCATCGCGGCCAGCATTTCCAGGTGGAGGCGATCCACCTCTCCGAGCCGTCGCCCCAGCGCACGCCCGTGCTGTTCCAGGCCGGCGCCTCCACCCGTGGCCGGGCCTTCGCCGCCCGCCATGCGGAATGCATCTTCGTGAGCGGGCCGACGCCCAACGTCATCGCGCCTGTGGTGGCCGACACCCGCGCCCGCGCCGCCGCGCTGGGACGCGACCCGAAGGAAATCCTGTTCTTCTCCATGGCCACCACCATCGTCGGTGCCACGGAGGAAGAGGCGCGGGAGAAGCTGGAGAGCTACCGCCGCTTCCTCAATCCCGAGGCGGCGCTGATCCTGTTCTCGGGCTGGACCGGCATCGATTTCTCCAAGCACGATCTGGACGCCCCCATCCGTTTCGACGACCGCTCGCAGGGGCTCGTCTCCGCGCTGGAAGCCTTCTCCATCGCCGATCCGAACCGGGTGTGGACAGTGCGCGAACTCGCCGAGCACAACGCCATCGGCGGGCGCGGCCCGGTCTTCATCGGCTCTGCCACGCAGGTGGCGGACCAAATCGAGGCCTGGGTGGAGGCCACCGACGTGGACGGCCTCAATCTCAGCTACGCGGTGACGCCCGGCGGCTATGCGGATTTCGGCGCGCTGGTGGTGCCCGAGCTGCGCCGGCGCGGCCGCTTCAAGGCCGATTACGTCGCCGGCACGCTCCGCGAGAAGCTCTATGGCCCCGGCCGCAGCCGCCTTCCGCAGAGCCACCCCGCCGCCGCCTTCCGCCCCGCCGCTGCACCCGTCGCCGACGCGCGCGCGGCGGTCTGACCTCCTGGGAGAACGCGCATGTCCGCCGATGCCTTCGGGGCCATGGCCCTCATGTTCGGAGCCGTCTGCCCCGGTGAAAGCCGGGCCGCGCCGGCTCCGGCACCCCGCAATGATCTACGCCTGAGCACGGCGCCCCGCGCACCGGGAGCCACGGCCCCCGTCCTGCGACAGGTCTCGCTCGGCGCGACCCTCGCGTCTCTGCTCCAGCGCTGACCCTGGAAAGGCCCGCCATGACCCGTCAGATCCGCCTCAACGGCTTCATCGGCTTTAGCCCGGTGCATCTCTCGCCCGGCCTGTGGGCGCACCCCGCGAGCCGGGGCGCCGACTACAACACGCTCGATTACTGGGTGGACCTCGCCAAGGTGCTGGAGCGCGGCAAGTTCGATGCTTTGTTCATCGCCGACGGCATCGGCGTGCATGACGTCTATGGTGGCAACGCGGACGCGGCGATCCGCTCCGGCGCACAATTCCCCAAGCTCGATCCGCTGATGCTGGTGTCCGCCCTTGCCCACGAGACGAAGGACCTGGGCTTCGGCATCACCGCCTCCACCAGCCACGAGTTGCCCGCCGTGCTCGCCCGGCGCTTCTCCTCGCTGGACCATTTCACGCAGGGTCGCATCGGCTGGAACATCGTGACCGGCTATTCGGACAGCGGCGCCCGGGCGGTGGGGCGCGAGAAGGTGATCGCCCACGACACGCGCTATGATCGCGCCGACGAATTCCTCGAGGTCGCCTACAAGCTGTGGGAAGGCTCGTGGGAGGACGCCGCCGTGGTGCGCGACCGCGCCTCCGGCACCTTCGCCGATCCCTCCAGGGTCCACCGCGTGCGGCATGAAGGCCGGCACTTCGACATCGACACCATCCACCTCACCGAGCCCTCGCTCCAGCGCACGCCCTATCTGTTCCAGGCCGGCGCCTCGCCGCGCGGGCGGGCGTTCGCGGCGCGGCACGCGGAGGCGGTGTTCGTGGGCGGGCCGACCCCGGCGAGCATCGCACCGGGCATCTCCGACATCCGGGCGCGGGCGGCGGCGCTGGGGCGCGATCCGCGCGACATTGCCGTCTTCACCCTCGCCACCGCCATCCCCGCCCGCAGCCGGGCGGAGGCGGAGGACAAGCTCGCCGACTATCGCCGCTACACCGACCCCGACGGTGTGTTGGCGCTGTTCTCCGGCTGGACCGGCATCGATTTTTCCGCCTTCGACCTCGACGCGCCGCTGACCCTCAGCGAAGTCAAGGAGAATGCCGTGCAGTCGCTGCTCGAGACCTTCACGGTGGCGGAGCCCAGCCGGGTGTGGACGCTGCGCGAGATCATCGCCCACAACGGCATCGGCGGGCGCGGCCCGCTCTTCGCCGGCACGCCGGCCGACATCGCCGACGAGCTGGAAGCCTGGGTGGCGGCGGCGGACGTGGACGGATTCAACCTCTCCCACGCCTTCTTTCCGGACACCTTCACCGACGTGGTGGACCTGCTGGTGCCGGAGTTGCAACGCCGGGGCCTCTACAAGCAGGACTACGCGACCGGCACCCTGCGCGGAAAGCTCTCCGGCTCCGACCGGCTGAAGGAGACCCATGCCGGCGCCGCCTATCGCAGGCTCAGCGCGGCCGCGTGAGGGGCCAAAAGCGGCGCGCCATCTGTCGCCCGGCTAATGTCTATTAATTCGCGTGATTAACTGGACAATACAGCTTGGCCGTGTCATCCATGGTGCATCGGCGCGCAAGAGGGGGCATCCGGTGACGGCCAAGGGACGCGACGGCCAGATACGAGAAGGCCAGATACGCAATGGCTACGGCGTGTTCGATCGTGCCGAACCGGTCGGCGGCGTCGCGTTCCACGATGGCGAGCGGAGCGATGGGGGCGCGGGCGGCAGCGCTCCACCCTCGGGCTGGAACCTCGCCCCGGTGGTCGCGGCGCTGAAGCTGTCGCGGGATGTGCAACACAATATCCGCCATCGCGGCCTGCTGCGCCCGCCGCCCTCCCGCGAGGCCATCGTTTCCGCACTCCAGGGGCTCGCGGCGGCGCTCTTCCCGGCCCATTACGGACCGCCGGGGCTCGCCGCCGAGACCATCGACTATTTCGTCGGCGCCACCCTCAACGACGCGCTCACCACCCTCGCGGAGCAGACCCGGCGCAGCCTGCCCTTCTCCACCCGGGAGGCGCGCTCCGAGGCGGTGTTCGAGCGCGACGCCATCGACATCGTCCGCGCCTTCGCCCAGCAATTGCCGGAGATCCGCGCGCTCCTCGTCAGCGACATCCGCGCGGCCTATGAGAACGATCCGGCGGCCACGGGCTTCGCCGAGATCCTGCTGGTCTATCCCGGGCTCACGGCGGTGGTGCACCACCGCATCGCCCACGCCCTCTACGGGCTCGGCGCCGGCTTCCTCGCCCGCCTCATCTCCGACATCGCCCATTCGCGCACCGGCATCGACATCCACCCCGGCGCCGCCATCGGCGGCAGCTTCTTCATCGATCACGGCACCGGCGTCGTCATCGGCGAGACCACCATCATCGGCGAGCGGGTGCGCCTCTATCAGGCGGTGACGCTGGGCGCGCGCAATTTCCCGACGGACGCCTCGGGCGCCATCATCAAGGGCGCGCCGCGTCATCCCATCATCGAGGACGACGTGGTGATCTATTCCGGCGCCACCGTGCTCGGGCGCATCACCATCGGCCGTGGATCGACCATCGGCGGCAATGTCTGGCTCACCCATTCGGTGCCGCCGGGCAGCCATCTCACGCAGGCGCAGAACCGCTCGGTGGGCGGCGCGGGAGACCCCGCGCCCCGATCGCCCGCGAGCAACGGGGCGCGCCACACCAGCCTTTCAACGGGGAACCCGAATGACTGAAGAGCCTGCCATCAGAAGGACATTGAACGAGGCCGCCGCCCGGCAGCTCGCCAATGCCACGAAGACCCGCGCGCAATGGTCCGGCATCACGCCGCGCTGGCTCGTTTCCTTCCTGCCGTGGACGCCGGTGGAAGCCGGCATCTACCGCCTCAACCGCGTCAAGGAAGCCAACGGCGAGATCGCCGCCGACGTGGAATGCTCGCCCCGCCGCGACCAGGACCCGGACCTGCCGGAGACCTTCGTGGACTATGACGAGGCGCCGCGGGAATATTCCCTCAATGCGGTGACCACCATCCTCGACGTGCAGACCCGCGTCTCGGACCTCTATTCCCACCCCTACGACCAGATCCAGGAGCAGCTGCGCCTCCTCATCGAGAAGGTGAAGGAGAAGCAGGAGGCCGAGCTCATCAACAATGCCGAGTACGGCCTTCTGACCAACGCGGCGCCCTCGCAGAAGATTGCCACCCGCACCGGCGCGCCGACGCCGGACGATCTCGACGAGCTCATCACCAAGGTGTGGAAGGAGCCGGCCTTCTTCCTCGCGCACCCGCGCGCCATCGCCGCCTTCGGCCGCGAATGCACCCGCCGCGGCGTGCCGCCGCCCACGGTGACGCTGTTCGGCACCCCGTTCCTCACCTGGCGGGGCCTGCCGCTGGTGCCGTCCGACAAGCTCTATGTGGACGAGAACGGCAAGACCAACATCCTGCTGCTGCGCACCGGCGAGAAGAAGCAGGGCGTCATCGGCCTGTTCCAGCCGGGCGTTCCCGGCGAGGTGGCGCCCAGCCTCTCGGTCCGCTTCATGGGCATCAACCGCAAGGCCATCGCCTCCTATCTGGTCTCGCTCTACTGCTCGGCCGCCGTGCTCACGCACGATGCGCTGGCGGTGCTCACCGATGTCGAGGTCGGCAAGTATCATGCCTATCCTGACACCTACGCCTGAGCCGGGGGTGCCCGAAGGGGCGGCGGATTTCGGCCCGGACGATTTCGGCGCGGCGGCAAACGCTGCGCCGGGGTCCCCGCCGCCGGGCTGGCCCGACCCGCAGGTGCTGCAGCAGATCGCCAACGCCTTTTTCCAGGCGGGGCCGGCGTCTGCCGCACCCGAGGCGGCGCCGCATCTGGTGACGCTGCCCTCCGCACCGCCAAGCCCGGCCGATGTGCCGGGCCTGCCCGCGACCACCCTCGTGGCCCAGCATGCGCCGTCGCGGCCGCCCTTCGCCGCGCCGGACCTGCCGCCCGTCACCATCCCCTCGGTGGTGCCGACGCCGAACATCCCGGCCCCGCCCGCCCCGGCGGCGGTGGCCGTTCCCGGCCTTCCCGGCGTGCCCCAGCCGGGCGGCTCGCCCGCACTGTCGCTTCCGGGTCTCGCCAGCGGCTTCAGCGCCGGGCAGGTGCCGGCAGGCCTCGGCAGCGTCATCGCGCTCGACAGCCGGCGTCCGCCCGCGCCTTCCACGGCGCCGGGGGATTTCGGCGGAGAGGCGGGCGGTCTCTACTTCCTGGACGAGGCGCGCGCCCACTCGCCCGTGCCCGCCTCTGCATCCCTGCCGGCGGAACCCAAAGTGCCGGCAGCGCCAGCACCCGCCGGCCTTCCGGCCGCGTCGGCGCAGGCCCCGGACTTCGGCGGGATCTCCTCGGCGCTCAGCCCGGAGCTTGTACCGGACCTCGGCCCGCAGACGCGCCCGTTCGATCCCCACGCGATCAAGCGGGACTTCCCGATCCTGCAGCAGAGCGTGCATGGCAAGCCGCTGATCTGGCTCGACAATGCCGCGACCACGCAGAAACCGCAGGCGGTCATCGACCGCCTGACGCACTTCTACGAGCACGAGAATTCCAACATCCACCGTGCCGCCCACGCCCTCGCGGCGCGGGCGACCGACGCCTATGAGGCAGCCCGCGAGAAGGTGCGGCGCTTCCTCAATGCCGGGTCGGTGAAGGACATCATCTTCGTGCGCGGGGCCACCGAGGGCATCAACCTCGTCGCCCAGACCTATGGCCGGCGGCATGTGAAGGAGGGCGACGAGATCGTCGTCACCCATCTGGAGCATCACGCCAACATCGTGCCATGGCAGCAGCTCGCCGCCGAGAAGGGCGCGCGGCTGCGCGTCGCGCCGGTGGACGACACGGGGCAGGTGATCCTCGAGGAATACGAGAAGCTGCTCAATCCCCGCACCCGCATCGTCGCGCTGGCGCAGGTGTCCAACGCGCTGGGCACGGTGGTACCGGTGAAGGAGATGGTGGCCATCGCCCACCGCCACGGCGTCTGTACGCTGGTGGACGGGGCGCAGTCCGTCTCTCACATGGCGGTGGACGTGCAGGCGCTGGACGCCGACTTCTTCGTCTTCTCCGGCCACAAGGTGTTCGGCCCCACCGGCATCGGCGTGGTCTACGGCAAGAAGGATGTGCTCGCCCATCTGCCGCCGTGGCAGGGCGGCGGCAATATGATCGCCGACGTGACCTTCGAGAAGACCATCTACAATGGTCCGCCCGAGCGGTTCGAGGCCGGCACCGGCAACATCGCCGATGCGGTGGGCCTCGGTGCGGCCATCGACTATGTCGAAAGCATCGGCATGGAGGTGATCGCCCGCTACGAGCATGAGCTGCTGGTCTACGCGACGCAGCGGCTTCTGACCGTGCCCGGCCTGAAGCTCGTCGGCAGGGCGGCGGACAAGGCGAGCGTGTTCTCCTTCGTGCTCGATGGCTGCCGCACGCAGGACGTGGGCGCGGCGCTCGACCGCGAGGGAATCGCTGTGCGGGCCGGCCACCATTGTGCCCAGCCCATCCTCCGCCGGTTCGGGCTGGAGAGCACGGTGCGGCCCTCCCTCGCCTTCTACAACACGACCGACGACGTGGACGCGCTGGAAACCGCACTCAAGCGCATCCAGAGCAGCCGCGGCTACCGGCTCTGACCCCTCCCCGCCCCGGTCGCAGCGCCGGGGCGGGAGATCCCCGGCGCCAAGCCCAACGAACGTTGAGACTTCAGCCGCACTTCTGCGGCTCCAGGCACGCCTGCCCGCAAGCATCCCTTGCTTCGCCAAAGACCGCAGACGGGGATTTCTCGTCCGCTCGGCCATCGAGCCGATGCCCCGTGCAGGGCCGCACGGCCATTCCACGTCCAACTCGTGGGCATTTAATTACATTAAAAAGATCGACAAACTATATTTAAGAGATATGCTGACATCTCTTCGCTGGCGCGTGCCGCCGGACCAGGATTCCCAGTGCTGAGCCTGACCTGCGAAGCGCTCCGCTCGAAGCGCGCCGGGTGCCCCTCCGGCCCTTTCCAACGCTCCATTCCGTCGGACCCGCCACTTGGGACCCAGCCATGAATGAAATCGTCGTCCCGTCTTCCGCCGCGACCCCTTATGGCGAACCGCTTCGCCCGGATGCGCCGGCGCTGGATGCCCTGTTCGGCACCATCGCGGAGGGTGCGGCCCAGCGCGAATATGAGCGCATCCTGCCGCATGAGCCGCTGGCGCTCATCCGCGCGGCGAAGCTCGGCGCGCTTAGGCTTCGAGTGGAGGCGGGCGGAGCCGGCGCATCGTTCCGCGAACTGTTCGGCGTGGTCCTGCGCCTTGCCGCAGCGGACGCGAATGTCGCGCACATCCTGCGCAATCACTTCACCTTCGTGGAGCGCTACGCCCGCAACCCGCGCAACGCCGCCGAGGAAGGCTGGCAGCGTGCCGTGGCGGATGGCGCCATCGTCGGCCTCGCCAATACGGAGAGCGACGCCAAGGTGGTGGGCGGCTCCCCCTTCGCCACCGTCCTGCGCCCGGACGGCGACGGCTGGCGCATCAGCGGCCGCAAATACTATTCCACCGGCACCATCTTCTCCGACCTGGTGCTGGTGCGGGTGGCGACGCCGGAGGGCGGCAACGCCTCCCTCATTCTGCCGGTGAAGCGCGAGGGCATCGAGATCGTCGATGACTGGGACGGCATCGGCCAGCGCCTCACTGGTTCGGGCACCACCATCTTCAACGACGTGCGCGTCGAGCCGGATGAAGTGGTGCCGGACGGCACGGGCGTCGGCTACGGCACCGCCTATTCCAGCACCCTGCCCCAGCTCTACCTCACCACGGTCAATGCCGGCATCCTCGCCGCCGTGCTGCGGGATGC
This sequence comes from Xanthobacter sp. SG618, assembly GCF_012932745.1. Classification (NCBI taxonomy): domain Bacteria; kingdom Pseudomonadati; phylum Pseudomonadota; class Alphaproteobacteria; order Hyphomicrobiales; family Xanthobacteraceae; genus Xanthobacter; species Xanthobacter sp. SG618. The sequence goes on from NZ_JABBHL010000007.1 coordinate 216,899, forward strand.
GACGGCGCTGCTCAAGAGCCGCAAGCACACCTATTTCTTCGCGCCGACGCCCGTCGCCACGGAAGATCCCATCCTCCAGCAGGCGCTGGGCGAGATTTCCGCGGCGGCCTATGCGGCGGAAGCGCTGGTGCTCGCCACCGCCGAAGCGCTCGATGTCGCCGATGCGCTGCGCGCGTCCGGCGCGTCCTCGGAAGAGGTGAACGCGGCGGCCCACGGGGCGGCGCTCAAGGCGGCGCGGGCCAAGGTCATCATCGACGATCTCACCCTGCGCTCGGCCAGCCAGCTGTTCGACGTGGGCGGCGCCTCGGCGGCCCACCGCGCGGTCAATCTGGACCGCCACTGGCGCAATGCCCGCACCCTCGCCTCGCACAATCCGCGCTCCTACAAGGCGCGGCTCCTCGGCCTCCACGCCATCGACGGCACGCCCCTGCCGCCCTCCAGCTTCTTCTGAGCCAGGGGCCGGCGTGATCCGGCCCCTCAGCGCCCAACGCCCATCCGAGACCCGAAGACCCGATGACGTCCCCGTTCGAGACCCTTGCCTTGTCCCGTCGCACGCTCCTTGCGGGCGCCGGAGCCTCCCTCCTCCTGCCGGCAGCCGCGCGCCGAGCGGGCGCAGCCCCGGCCACCGGGGGCACGCTCGTTGCCGTGCTCGATCCCGAGCCGGCCGGCCTCGTCGCCGGCCTCACCATCTCCGCGCCGGCGGTGGCGGTCTCGGCCAACATCTTCGACGGGCTCGTGGAGTATGACGAGGGCTTCAAGCTCAAGCCGAGCCTCGCCACATCCTGGGAAACCTCGGCGGACGGCACCGTCATCACCTTCCGCCTCCGCAACGACGTGACCTGGCATGACGGCACGCCCTTCACCTCGGCGGACGTCGCCTATTCCCTCCTCGAAGTGACGAAGAAGGTGCACCCGCGCGGCAATGCGGTGTTCGCCAATCTCACCGCCGTGGACACGCCCGATCCATACACGGCAGTTCTGCGCTTCTCGCGCCCCTCGCCGGTGGTGTGGGCGGCCTTCAACGGCACCGAGACGCAGATCCTGCCCAAGCATCTGTATGAGGGCACCAACCCCCTCACCAATCCCCTGAACGGCAAGCCCATCGGCACCGGCGCCTTCGTCTTCAAAGAGTGGGTCAAGGGCGAGCGCATCGTTCTGGAGCGCAACCCGAACTATTGGGACAAAGGCCGGCCGTATCTCGACCGGGTGGTGTTCCGCATCATCCGCGATCCTGCCTCCCGCGCGGCGGCGTTGGAAACCGGAGAGGCGCAATACATCCCCCTCAATCCCGTGCCGCTTTCGGACGTGGCGCGCATCAAGGCGTCCAAGGATCTGGTGGTGGAGACGCGCGGCTTCGAGGGGCCGGCGCCCATGTATTTCTTCGATTTCAACCTGCGCCGTGAGCCGTTCGGCGACATAAGGGTGCGGCAAGCCTTTGCCCACGCGTTGAACCGCAAAGCGCTGGCGGAAACCGTGTTCTACGGCCTCGCCAAGCCCGCCGCCGGGCCCGTGCCGAGCTACCAGACCCAGTTCTTCGCGACCGACCTTCCGCAATACGACTACAACATCGCCAAGGCCGAAGCCCTGCTGGATGCCGCCGGGCTGAAGAAAGGTGCGGACGGCGTACGCCTGCGCATCGACCACATCCCCTCCGCCTATGGCGAGGATTACCGGCGGGCGGGCGAATACTTCAAACAGGCGCTGAAGCGCATCGGCGTGGACGTCACGCTGCGCAACTACGATCTGCCCACCTACATCAAGGTGGTTTTCACCGAATACGATTTCGACACCCACAGCGCCTGGTATTCCGCCTATCCTGATCCGCAGATCGGCGTGCAGCGTCGCTACTGGAGCCAGGCGATCAAGAAGGGCACGCCCTCCTCCAACGCCTCGGGGATCGCCGATCCGGAGATCGACGCGGTCATCGAGCGCATCCAGACCGAGGGCAATGTCGAGAAGCGCAACGCCGACATCCGCGAATTGCAGCGCCTCGCGCAAGTGAAGCTGCCCTCCGTAAATCTGCTGGAGCTCACCTTCTACCGCGCCTATTCGGCGAAGCTCTCCGGCATCGATCTCGCCCCGTTCGGCGGCTACCAGTCGCTGAAGACCGTGTGGGTGGGGGCCTGAGATGGCGCGCGCCCTTCAGCTGCCCGAGGGGCGGGTGCTACGCTATTTCGGCCTGCGCGTGGTGCAGGTGGTGCCCACCATCCTTGCCATCGTGGTGCTGAACTTCTTCTTCCTTCGCCTCGCCCCCGGCGACCTCGCCGAGGTGATGGCCGGGGAGGCGGGCTCCGCGACGCCCGAATACATGGCCATGCTGCGCCAGCAGTTCGGGCTCGACGAGCCGCTGCTGGTGCAGTTCCTCAAATACATGGGCCAGCTGTTCCAGCTCAATCTCGGCTATTCGTTCCGCAATTCCATGCCGGTGCTGGACCTCATATTGACCCGCGCGCCCAACACCGCGCTGCTCATGCTCTCCAGCCTCGTGCTGGCGGTGGCGCTCGGCATCCTGTTCGGCGCCATCAGCGCGCAATGGCGCGGGCGCTGGCCGGACGGGGTGCTCTCCGCCTTCTCCACTATCGGCTTTGCCACGCCCCTCTTCTGGGTGGGGCTGATGCTGATCGTGCTGTTCTCGGTGGAGCTGCGCTGGCTGCCGGCCGGCGGCATGCGCGACCTGCAGCAGGTCCATACCGGGCTTGCGGCGGTCGGCGACGTGGCGCTGCACATGGTGCTACCGGTGCTGTCGCTGGCCTTCTTCTACATCGCCATCTACACGCGCCTCACCCGCTCGGCCATGCTGGAAGTGCAGGAACTGGACTTCGTGCGCACCGCCCGCGCCAAGGGCATCGCCCCTTTGCCCATCGCCGTGCGCCACGTGCTGCGCAATGCGCTCCTGCCCATCGTCACCATGACCGGCCTGCAGCTGGGCACGCTGCTCTCGGGCTCGGTGGTGATCGAAACCGTGTTTGCCTGGCCCGGCATGGGCCGGCTCGCCTTCGATGCGGTGTTCCAGCGCGACATCAACCTGCTCTTGGGGGTGCTGTTCTTCTCCTCCTTCCTGGTGATCGTCTCGAACCTCGCGACCGATCTCGTCTACGCCCTGCTCGACCCGAGGATCGACGTGCGATGAGCCTCGACGCCACCGACATCCTTCCCCGCGCCGCCGCGCCTTCGGCCCCCGCCGCGCCGAAGCCCCGCCGCGCGGTGCGCACCTCCTCCTTCGGCTATCGCTTCCTGCGCAGCCGCACCGCCCTTGCCGGCAGCATCGGCCTCGCCTTGGTGGCCGGCGCCGCGTTGTTCGCGGGGCAGATCTTCCCCGGTGATCCGCTGGACATGGTGGCCCGACCGTTCATCTGGCCCTTCACCTCGGCGGAATACCCCCTCGGCACCGACATGCTGGGCCGGGACATCCTCATCGGCCTCGTCTATGCGGCGCGTGTCTCGCTGGCGGTCGGCCTTGCGGCGGCGGGGCTCGCCGTGGCGCTGGGCGTCGTGTTCGGGGCGCTGTCGGGTTATTTCGGTGGCTGGGTGGACCAGGTGCTCACCCGTATCACCGAAGTGTTCCAGACCATGCCGCCGCTCGTGTTCGTGGTGGTGGTGGTGGCGATCCTCACGCCCTCGGTCTCGTCCATCGTGCTCGGCATTGCCGTCACCTCCTGGCCGCAGGTCGCCCGGCTGGTGCGGGCGGAGGCGTTGCGGCTGCGTGATGCGGAATTCGTGCAGGCGGCGCGGGTGATGGGCATGGGGCATTTCCGCATCATCCTCACCCATATCCTGCCCAATGCCATCTCGCCGGTGGTGGTGGCGGGCTCGATCCTCGTCGCCTCCGCCATCCTCACGGAGGCGGCGCTCTCCTTCCTCGGCCTCGGCGATCCCAACCTCATCTCCTGGGGCAGCATGATCGGCTCCGGCCGCGAGGTGCTGCGCACCGCCTGGTACATGACCGCATTGCCCGGCCTTGCCATCTCGCTCACCGTCATGGCGCTGAACCTGCTCGGCAACGGCCTCAACGACGTGCTCAACCCGCGGGTGTCGCTGACATGACGCGCCCTGCCCTTCTCGACGTCAAAGACCTCACTGTCCGCTTCCGCACCCCGGCCGGCCGGCTGACGGCGGTGGATCGCCTCTCCTTCGACATCGCGGCCGGCGAGACGCTCGCCATCGTCGGCGAGAGTGGCTGCGGCAAGTCGGTGACGGCCATGGCGCTGCTGCGCCTGCTCCGGTCGCCGCCGGCGGAGATTTCCGGAAGCCATGTGCGGTTCGAGGGCACCGACCTGCTGGCCCTCTCCGAGCGCGCCATGCGTGACGTGCGCGGCAACCGCATCGCCATGATCTTTCAGGATCCGCTCTCCGCGCTGAACCCGGTGCGCACGGTGGCCGACCAGATCATCGAGAGCCTGAAGCGCCACACGAGCCTGCGCGGCCCCGCCCTCCACCGGCGCGCGGTGGAACTGCTCGACCTCGTCCGCATTCCCGAGCCCCATCGTCGGGCGGACGACTATCCGCACCATTTTTCCGGCGGCATGCGCCAGCGCGTGATGATCGCCATCGCCATCGCCGCCAATCCGCGCCTGCTGATCGCCGACGAGCCCACCACCGCCCTCGATGTCACCGTGCAGGCGCAGATCCTGAAGCTCATCGTCTCGCTCCAGAAGGAGTTCGGCATGAGCCTCCTGCTCATCAGCCACGACCTCGGCGTGGTGGCGGAGACGGCGGACCGCGTGCTGGTGATGTATGCCGGCCGGAAGGTGGAGGAGCGGCCGGTGGCCGACCTGTTCGCCCGTCCTCTCCATCCCTACACCCGCGCCTTGATGCGCGCCCGCCCCACGCCGGGCCTTCGGCGCGAGCTGCTGGACGAAATCCCCGGCATCGTGCCCTCCCTCGCCGACCTGCCGCCCGGCTGCGCCTTCGCGCCGCGCTGCGCCCATGCGGACGAGGCCTGCGCGCGGCTCCAGCCGGTTCTGGAAGGCGTGGGCGGTGGCGGCAGCGTCGCCTGCCTCCACCTTGGTCGCCTGGCGGGGGAAAGGCCCCGCGCGCCGCTTCTGGAAGGCGTGCCGGCATGAGCGCGCCCGTTGAGACGCCCGCTTTGGAAGTGCGCGACCTCGTGGTCTCCTACCGCACCGGCCGGGGTCCCCTCTCGGCGGTGGACGGGGTTTCCTTCGCCATCTGCCCCGGTGAGACGCTGGGGCTGGTGGGGGAATCCGGCTGCGGCAAGTCCTCCCTCGCCAAGGCCATCGTGCAACTGGTCGAGCCCACGTCCGGCGCGCTGAAGGTGGAGGGGCACGACATCACCGGGCTCACCGCCCGCGCGCGGCGGGCGCTCCGGCCCAAGGTGCAGATGGTGTTTCAGGACCCCATGGGCGCCCTCGACCCCCGCCAGCGGGCCGGCACCATCCTGGAAACCCCGCTCAAGCTCAATGGCGTGCGCGGCAAGGCCGAGCGGCGCGCCCGGGTGGCGAGCCTTATGGAGGCGGTGGGGCTGAGGCCGGAATTCATCGACCGGCTGCCGCACGAATTCTCCGGCGGCCAGCGCCAGCGCATCGGCATCGCCCGCGCGCTCGCCCTCGATCCGGCGGTGATCGTCTGCGACGAGCCGGTGTCGGCGCTGGACGTATCGCTGCAGGCGCAGGTGCTGAACCTGCTGCGCAAGGTGCAGCGCGAAACCTCCGTCGCCTATCTCTTCATCAGCCACGATCTCTCGGTGGTGGAGCACATCGCCGACCGGGTGGCCATCATGTATCTGGGCCGCATCGTCGAGCTTGCCCCGCGCGAGACGCTGTGGCGCGCGCCCCTCCATCCCTACACCCGCGCGCTCATCGAGGCGCTGCCGCGCATGGACCCCGGCGCCAGCCGCATCGCCGACAAGACAATTGTGGGCGGCGACCTGCCGAGCCCCTTCGCGCCGCCCAAGGGCTGCCGCTTCCACACCCGATGCCCCATCGCCGTCGGCCGCTGCGCCATCGATGCGCCGGCCCTCAACGATGCGGGCGACGGCCACCTCGTGGCCTGCCATCTCGCGCCCGGCGCCGTGGCCGAGCCGACCGCCGGCGCTGTGTTGCAGCCGGCCTGACCCCCTGCCTGCCCGTCCGGCGCATCCGCGCCGATCCGGAGACCCGACCATGACCGCACGCATCACCATCTCGCCCGCGGACTATCCCGACAGCCCCCTCGCGCAGGCGCTGAAGCAGCCGCTGCTGCTCGGCCTGTTCCTGCCGATCCAGAGCGGAGGCTGGTCGCCCTCGACCCTGCCGCGCACCACCGACTGGACATTCGACTACAACAAGGCGCTCACCCTCAAGGCCGAGGAGCTGGGCTTCGACCTCGCCTTCGGCCTCGCCCAGTGGATCGGCAAGGACGGCTATGGCGGGGAACTGAAGTATCGCGAGCAGGCCATTGACCCGTTCGTCACCGTGGCGGCCCTGTCCTCGGTGACGAAGCGGATCATCCTCATCTCCACCATCCACATCCTCTACGGGCCGTGGCACCCGCTGCACCTCGCCAAGTTCGCGGCGACGCTGGACCACATTTCGGGCGGGCGCTTCGGCATCAACATGGTCACCGGCTACGCCCCGCGCGAGCCGAAGATGTTCGGTACCACGCAGATCGAGCATGACGCGCGCTATGCGCGGGCGGCCGAGTTCATCGGCATCGTCGAGCGGCTGTGGGCCTCCAGCGAGAACGTCACCATCGACGGCGAATTCTGGAAGCTGGAGGAGGCTTACGTCTCGCCCCGTCCCAAATACGGCCGGCCGATCCTCGTCAACGCCACCGGTTCGCCCGCCGGCTTCGACTATGCCGCCCAGCATTCCGACCTCGTCTTCATCACCAGCCCGGCCGGGGCGGAGATCGAGGCGGCGCTCGCCGCGTTGCCGGACCACGTGGCGAACCTCAAGGCCCGCGCCAAGGCTGCCGGGCGCGAGGTGCGCGCCATCATCAACCCCATGATCGTCTGCCGGCCGACCGAGCAGGAGGCGAAGGAATATCACGCCGCGATCCTCGCCCATGCCGATACCGGGGCGGTGCAGGGCTTCCTCGCCCACCACGCCGCCGGCGACAGCCAGGCCTGGAAGAACCACAAGGGCGAGCACCGGGTGCTCGGCGGCAACATCCAGATCATCGGCTCGCCCGAGCAGGTGGCGGACAAGCTCATCCGCCTGAAGCAGGCCGGCATCGACGGCGTGCAGCTCGCCTTCTTCGACTTCAAGCCAGACCTCGATTTCTTCGGCGAAGCGGTGCTGCCGCTGCTGAAGCAGGCCGGGCTGCGCATCTGATCCCCACACGACCGAAACGGAGGCTGCCCATGCTGAACCGTCGCGACATCCTGCGCCTTGCTGCGGCCGGCGCCTCCCTTGCGGCCGTGCCGATGGCGCGCGCTGCGGACGGTTCGCCCGTCCGCGGCGGGCACCTCGTCTCCATCGTGGTGCCGGAGCCGCAGACCCTCGGGCTCACGGTGTCCAACCCCACCATCGTCATCGCCATCAACGTGTACGATGGGCTCGTGACCTATGACGGGACGGGCGCGCCGCGTCCGCAGCTCGCCGAGAGCTACGAGCAGGCGCCCGACGGCCGCTCCATCACCTTCCGCCTGCGCAAGGGCGTGACCTGGCACGACGGCGTGCCCTTCACTGCCGCCGACGTGAAGTATTCGATCCTGGAGGTGGTGAAGAAGACCCACCCGCGCGGCATCGGCACCTATTCGCAGCTTCAGGACATCGAGACGCCCGACGACCACACCGTCATCCTGCGGCTGGCGAAGCCCTCTCCGGTGATCTGGGCCGCGCTCAATTCCAGCGAGACGCAGATCCTGCCGAAGCACCTCTATGAGGGCACCGATCCGCTCACCAATCCCTGGAACACGAAGCCCATTGGCACGGGTCCCTTCATCTTCAAGGAATGGGTGCGCGGCAGCCACGTGACGCTGGAGCGCAACCCGAACTATTGGGACGCCGGCAAGCCCTATCTGGACCGGCTCACCTTCCGCTTCGTGCCCGATGCCGGCGCCCGCGCCGCGGCGTTGGAAACCGGCGAGGCGCAATATGTGCCGCTCAGCCCGGTGCCCCTCTCGGACGTGGAGCGGCTCGCCAAGCGGCCGGACCTCGTGGTGGAAACACGCGGCTGGGAGGCGGTGGCGCCGGTCTTCTTCCTCGACTTCAACATGCGCCGACCCCAGTTCCAGGATGTGCGGGTGCGCCGGGCCATCGCCCTCGCCATCGACAAGAAGGCGCTGGCGCGAACCGTCTGGTACGGCTTCGCCGAGCCCGCCACTGGCCCGGTGCCCGCGTTCCAGACAGCCTTCGCGGCCACCGGGCTTCCGCAGTACGACTATGATCCGAAGAAGGCCGAGGCGCTGCTCGACGAGGCCGGCCTCAAGCGCGGGCCGGACGGCGTGCGGCTGCGCTTCAACCACGTCAGCATCCCCTATGGCGACGACTTCAAGCGCTCGGGCGAGTTCATCCGCCAGCAGCTGAAGAAGGTCGGCATCGAGGTGGAGCTGCTGAACTACGATCTGCCGACCTTCCTGCGGAAGATCTACACCGAATACGACTTCGACACGCTGAACGCCTATTACGCCGCCTTCGCGGACCCGCAGATCGGCGTGCAGCGCCGCTTCTGGTCGCAGACCATCCGGCCGGGGTCGGCGTGGTCCAACGCCTCCGGCTATTCCAACCCCAAGGTGGATGCCCTGCTCGAAGCCGCGGCGGTGGAGCCGGACCCGCAGAAGCGCAAGGCGCTGCTCGGCGAGTTCCAGCTGATCGTCCAGACCGAGCTGCCCTCCATCTCCCTCTTGGAGCTGAAGCAGTTCCGGGTGTGGTCGAGCCGGCTGAAGGGCGTGAATGTCGGCCCCATCGGGGTCTATTCCTCCTTCGCGGATGCCTGGCTGGAGCCGGCGCCCGGAGCCGTGCGGGGCTGACACCGGGCATCCACCTGTCCCCAACCCTGTCCAAGCCGCCACAAGGGATGCGTCATGTCTCAGGTTCCGCCGCGCAACTCCGCCCTCGCCGCACGGCGCGTCATCGTCATCGGCGGCACCAAGGGCATCGGCTTTGCCACGGCCGAGGCGGCGGTGGCGGAGGGGGCCGAGGTGGTGGTGGCGAGCCGGGACGCGGCGCGTGTCGCCGGTGCGGTGGAGCGTCTGGGCGCCAAGGCACCCGGCGCCAGGGCGTCCGGCGCCAGCCTCGACATCGCCGATGCCGAAGCGGTGGCGCGCTTCTTCGGGCAAATAGGGCCGTTCGACCACCTCGTCACGACGGCGGCGCATGTGGTGCGCAAGCCGCTTCTGGAGGCGGACCTCAATGAGGCCCGCGCCTCCTTCGATTCCAAGTTCTGGGGTCAGGTGAATGCGGTGCGCTCCGGCGCGCCGCTGATCCGGGCGGGCGGCTCCATCGTGCTGGTGTCGGGCATCTCCAGCCGCCGGGGCATCGGCACCATGGCATTCCCCGCCGCCATCAACGGCGCCGTCGAGGCGCTGGCGCGCAGCCTGGCCGTCTCGCTGGCGCCCATCCGCGTGAATGCGGTTTCGCCGGGCTATATCGACACCCCCGGCCATGGCGGGCCGGAGCGGGCGGCGACGCTGGCGAAAGTCGCCGCGGCCATTCCCGCCGGGCGGCCGGGGCGGCCGGAGGAGGTGGCGCAGGCCATCCTCTATCTCCTCACCAACCCCTTTTCCACCGGCACCGTGCTCGACATCGACGGCGGCCACCTCGCCGCGTGAGTGGGCCTTCGCCGCCGCGAGCGATACCCCTCACACCACCAGCCGGAAACCGGCGCCGCCTTCCGCCGCCACCTGTGCGGGAAGCTGCTCCTCCCAGCCGAGATAAGTGCGCATGGCGTCCGGATTGCCGTCGTGCCGGTCATGGGCCCAGAACAGATAATCGATGCGCTCGGCATCCGGCGGGCTGGAAGGGCTGGCCGCCAGCGGCAGGCCCGCCGCCCGCCACGCCGCAAGGCCTCCTTCCACCACGGCGATCCGCGCCGCGGTGAGGCCGGAAAGATCGAGCGCGGCGAGATCGGCAACGCCGGGATCGGCGGCGAACAGGACGAGGGCCGGCGCCGCCAGCACGTCCGCAGGGAGCGCCGCAAGGCGCGGCCGGATGGTCCACAATGCCCCGACCGCATGGCCCGCGCGATAGGCCGCGCTGGCATCGAGCGAAAGCGCCCGCGCGCCGTCCTTCACCAAGTCCGCCGCCTCCTGGGGGGACACGCGGGGAGCGGCCGGGATCGCCGCCTTCGACGCTTCGACGCCCCCGGCAATGTCGTCCGGCTTTCCATCGAACACGTGCACATCCTCGCCGAGCTGGATCAGCCAGTGGGCGGTGAGGCGCGCGCGGACGCCATCGGCGTCGATCAGCACGATGCGCGCGTGCTGCACGCCCACCCATTTGTCGAGCGACTGCACCAGTTGCCCGCCTGGTGCCGGCACCGCGCCCGGCACCGGCAGAGCGGTGCGGTCGGCGGCATCCCGCAGGTCGAAGAGGAAGGTGGTGCGCGCAACCGCCTCCGCGCCGCGCCAGCGGGCGAGGGTCACGGCATCCACCAGGGGCACGCCGAACCGCGTGCGGACGGCTTCGGCGCGGGCGCGCGCGGCCGCGATGTCCGGCACCGGCGCAATGGGGACGACACCGGATTCCAGCGCCAGCCCGGCGAGGCGCCAGCCCTGCGTGCCGCCCTTCAGCGCTACCACGCGATTGGGCACCTGCGCATCGATCAGGCTCTGCGCACCGACGATGCCCCGCGTGCGCCCGGCGCAGGAGACGACCACCAGCTGCTCCGGCGCACGGACGAAGGCATCGAACTTCTCCACCAGTTCCGCCCCCGGGCAGCTGATGGCGCCGGGCACATGGAAGCGCGCGAATTCCTCGGGGGTGCGGCTGTCGAGGATCACGAGGTCCGCGCCCTCGTCCTTCAAGCGGGCGAGTTCGGCGGCCTCGATGGCCGGGGTATGGAAGGCATGCTCCACCACCTCGGCGAAAGCCTTCAGGCGGCTGTTGACGCTCTTGTAGACCTCGTAGCCGGCCGCCACCCACGCCGCGACGCCGCCCTCCACCGCGGCAAGGTCGCTGTAGCCCAGCGCCGCCAGCCGCTGCGCCGCCTTCACCGCGAGGCCGTCGCCATCGTCCAGCAGAACGACCGGGGTGGCGAGCCGCGGAACCAGCGCGCCGATGTCCAGCTCCAGCCGGCTGTAGGGCGCGTTGACGGCGAAGAAGGGGTGGCCCTCGCCGAACTGGCCCTCCTCGCGCACGTCGAGGAAGGCGATCTCCCCGGTGCTGCGCAGCGCCGCCTGCACGTCGTGAGGGGACAGGAGGCGGACAGCGGCGGACGGCGTGACGGCGGAAAAGGTCATCGGCAGGTTCCTGGGGGCGCCGGTCGGCGCGAGATGCGGGAAGGGTTCGCGGGGACGATCAGTCGCGATAGTCCGGCTCGCGCCGGTCGAGCAGGCGGCGCAAGGCGGCGAAATGCAGCTCCGCGCCGTGGGGCTTCTGGCCGGGCGCGGCGGTCTTCTGGCCCGCCTGCAACAGCCCGGCGCGATACTGGGCCTGCGCCTTCTCCACGAGGGGCGCCGGCACCTGCTTCAGCGGGCGGCCGGTCCACAGAGCGTAGAGCTGCACCTGGCAGGCGCGTTCCAGCGCGAACAGCCGGTCATAGGCCTCCGCCGTGGTGCGGCCGGTGACGATGACGCCGTGATGGGCGAGGAACAGGATCTTCTTGTCCGGCCCCAGCAAGGCCGCCAGCCGCTCGCCCTCCTCCGGCTCGCGGGCAAGGCCGGTATAGGCGTCGTCATAGACGATCTCGTCGATGAGCAGGATCTCGGTCTGGCCCACCGGCAACAGCCGGTTGTCTTCCAGCCGGGTCAGCGCGGTCGCGTAGGGCATGTGGGTGTGCAGCACCACCTGATGCTCGGGGTGCAGGCGATGGATCGGCGCATGGATGCAATAGGCCGAGCGCTGGATCTCTCCCTCGCCGGCGATCAGCCGCCCGTCATAGCCCACGGTGAGCAGCCCGCTCGCCGTCACCTCCGACCAGTGCAGGCCGAACGGCGGCAGCAGGAACGCATCGTCCCGCCCCGGCACCGCGACGGTGAGGTGATTGTAGATGCCCTGGTCGAAGCCATGCCAGACGGCAAGCCGATGGGCCGCCGCCAGATCCTCGCGGGCGGCCTGTTCCTCAGGGGAAAATTGGGGCGTGGCAACGCGTTGCGCGGCGACGGGGGAGCGTGCGGAAGCGGGCATGGAATTTCTTATTGATAATTTCGATAGACAAAATCAGTATCATGACAATCGGCCTCTTGGAAGGTCCGCTCGGCAGAATGGCGCGCGGCACCGGCCGGTCTCTCCTCCCCCATCCACAAGGCAGGGTCATGCGCTCAGGTGCCCTCAAGCTGTTCTCCGTCGCTGCTGCTGTCATCGGCTTGCTTCCCGCAATGGTCCTCGCCCAGACAGGCCCGTCCGAAGGGACGCCGAAGCACGGCGGCACGCTCGTCACCATCATCCAGCCCGAGCCGACGGTGCTGACCACCACCGTGAACAACCAGTTCTCCAACGGCGCCGTCTCGGTGAACATCTATGACGGCCTCGTCGCCTATGACGACAATCTCGGGCTGAAGCCGGCGCTGGCGGAAAGCTGGGAGATCTCGCCGGACAAGCTGACCCTCACCTTCCATCTCAGGCACGGCGTGAAGTGGCACGACGGCGCCCCCTTCACGTCGGCGGACGTGCGCTTCAGCGCGCTGGAGATCTGGAAGAAGGTGCATTCGCGCGGCCGCCTCACCTTCGCCGAGCTGGAGGATGTGGAGACGCCCGACGCCTATACCGCCATCTTCCGCTTTCGCGCCCCTTCCCTCGTCGTGCTGTCGGCGCTCAACGCCTGGGAGGGGCAGGTGCTGCCGAAGCATCTCTATGAAAACACCGACATCCTGAAGAACCCGCACAATGTCGAGCCGGTCGGCACCGGGCCTTTCAAGTTCAAGTCCTGGACCAAGGGCGAGGCCATCGAGCTGGTGCGCAATGCGGACTCTTGGGATGCCGGCAAGCCCTATCTCGACCGGGTGATCTACCGCTTCATCCCGGACGGCGGCGCGCGGGCGGCGGCGATCGAGATCGGCGATGTGGGCTATGCCGCCTTCGATCCCGTGCCGTTCGCCGACATCGAGCGGGTGCGCAAGCTGCACAACCTCAAGGTGGAATCGCGCGGCTACGAGTGGAACGCCAAATACTATTTCCTCGAATTCAACCTCAGGAACCCGATCCTGGCCGACATCCGCGTGCGGCGCGCCTTCGCCCATGCCATCGACCGGCAGGGGCTCGCCGACACCGTATGGTTCGGCCTCGTGACCCCGGCCACCGGGCCGATCCCCTCCTTCACCAAGGCTTTCTACACCGCGGACGTTCCGACCTACGCCTTCGACCCCAAGGAGGCCGAGCGGCTTCTGGACGAGGCCGGCTACAAGCGCGGCGCCAATGGCGTGCGCTTTTCCATCAATCAGGACTTCCAGCCCTTCAACGAGAATTTCCGCAAGACCGCCGAATACATCCGCCAGAACCTGAAGCGCGTGGGCGTCGAGGTGAATGTGCGCTCGCAGGATCTCGGCGCCTTCGTGCGGCGCGTCTATGGCTCATATGACTTCGACATCAACACGGGGCAGTTCTCCGTGTTCATCGATCCGGAGCTGGGGCTGCTGCGGCAGTTCTGGTCGAAATCCATCGCGCCCGGCATCCCCTGGACCAATGCGTCCGGCTATGCGGACCCCGGCACGGACAAGGTGATCGAGGGCATCAAGAGCGCCGCTGATCCCGAGCAGCGCGTGGCGCTGTTCCACGAGTTGCAGCGCCGCGTGCAGCGCGACCTGCCAGTGCTGCCGCTGCTCGAGCTGAAGCAGTTCACCGTCTACAACACCAACGTCCGCGGCGTTTCGGTGCGGCCGGACGGGGCCATGTCCTCGCTGAAGGGCATCTGGCTCGCCGAATAGAAGCGGCAGGCAGAACGAAAAAATCCCCGGCGGGTCGATAGACCCCCGGGGATAAGTTGCGGGAGAACTCTGGAAACAGCGGCCGCAGGGGGCCGCCGGATGCCGGACCATCTCGCCGGGACCAGGAACCCCGGCGGCGGAAACCCGGCGGGAGAGGTCACCCGGGCCAGGGCCTGAGCGCGCGCGGGCTCAGCCGTTCGAGAGAGGCGAGGCAGCGCGCGGCGATCCGCATGTCGCCGATGGAGGCGAACAGGCGGCCGTCGATGTCGTTGAACAGATGATCGCAGGCGTGAAATAGAAAGCCCTCGGAATGGCGCGAGGCGAGCCCGGCACGCCGGCCGGCTACGGACAAGACGAGGATGCCGGCGGAAGCCGGGATGCTTGATGGGTCGCTCGATCTGTCTGCGTCGGCCATGATCGCCCTCCGGGCCTTACACGCCGCTCCGGCATTCCCGCCTGAAGGGGGAGGCCGGTGAGGCGACGTGTTTTAAATTTACTTATTCTATCGATTCGATCAATTATAAAATGCGTCGCAGCAGGGCCGCTGCGTTTTTTCCTCGCTGGAGCGCGTCATGATCGAGCCGATCCGCACCTGGGATCTCCCGAACCTTCCTGGCCCACTCGCGCGGGCCGCCTGAGCGCCATGCTGACCAAGAAGGGCAAGTATGGCCTCAAGGCCGCGGTCTTTCTCGCGCACCAGCCCGAAGGCAAGGCGCTTCAGGTGGCCGAGATCGCCGACGCCAACCACATCCCGAAGAAATTCCTGGACGTGATCCTCGGCGAGATGCGCCACGCCGGATTCCTCCTGAGCCGCAAGGGCAAGAGCGGCGGCTATCGGCTGGCGCGGGGGGCGGACCAGATCAATGTGGGCGCCCTCATCCGCGCCCTCGACGGCCCGCTCGCGCCCCTGCCCTGCGTCGGCAGCACGGATTACCAGCCCTGCCCTGACTGCGATGGCCCGAACTGCACCATCCGCCTGCTGATGGCGAAGGCCTACGCCGCCATCCGTGAGGTGATGGACGACTGCTCCCTCGCCGACCTGCGCGATATTTCCGGCGACCGGCTCCAGGCCTTCGTCGACTACATCTGAGGGCGCCTAGGCCGCCCTGCGATTGGCTGGGCTGCGCCAGCGCTTCTGCACATATCGTGGGCATAACGCCGCCATATTGCGCATCAGAACAAAATACATAAACTGACTCGAAATTAGGAGAGTCCCATGTCGCGCCTGCCCCTTCGCTCGTTGAATGATGCGCCCGCTGAGGCGAAGGACCTGCTGGCGGCGGCAGAGGCACGCAACGGCTTCTTGCCGAATCTCCTGCGCGTCCTCGCCAATGCACCCACCGCGCTCGAGACCTATCTGACCGTTTCCGGCATCAACGCCCGCGGCTCCCTTTCCCTCGCGGAGCGCGAGGCGGTGCAGATCACCGCGGCGGCGGAGCATGGCTGCGGCTTCTGCGTCGCCGGCCATACGGCCATCGTCACCAAGGCGGGGCTCGACCCCGCCATCATCGCCGCGCTGCGCGAGCGGGGGCATGTGCCGGATGCGCGGCTGGAGGCGGTGGCCCGCTTCACCAAGGCCGTCATCGCCAGCCGTGGCCGGGTGGAGGATGCCGACCTCGCCGATTTCCGCGCCGCCGGCTTCGACGACAAGGCGGCGCTGGAGGTGGTGCTGGGGGTGAGCCTCGCCACCCTCTGCAACTTCGCCAACAATCTGGGCGCCCCGCCCCTCAATCCGCAGCTCGAGCCGTTCCGCTGGGACGCGCCCCGCGAGAGCGCCGCATGATGGCGGACGCGCTCGATTCTTCGCTCGCCACCTGGCTGGAGGACAATGCCCCTCGGCTCGATGCCGATGTGAGCGCCGCCGACGATGTCCTGCCGCGCCTCGCTGCCGCCAACGTCTTCGCCATCGGCGTGCCGGAGGCGGCCGGCGGCGTGGGCGGGCGCTCCATCGACGTGGTGGAAGCCATCGCCGACGTCTCCGCGCATTCGCTGGCCGCCGGCTTCGTCTTCTGGGGCCATCGGACCTATGTGGAATATCTGCTCCAGAGCCCCAACACGGCCCTGGCCGGGCGACTCTTGCCGGATCTGCTGCACGGGCGCGTGGCCGGCGCGACGGGGCTGTCCAATGCCATGAAGTTCCTCGCCGGGCTGGAAGACCTTCAGGTGACGGCGCACCGCGAGGGCGACGGCTTCCGGCTCGACGGCAGGTTGCCGTGGGTCACGAACCTCGCGCCCCATGCCTTCCATCTCGCCGCCGCGGTCGCCCATGCGGACCGTCCCGGCGCGTTCGTCGCGTCCCTCGCCGCGGAGGATGCGGGCATCGAACGCTCGGCCGACCTCGACCTCATCGGCCTGCGCGCCACCAACACGGCGGCGGTCGCGCTCACGGGCGTTCGCATCGATCCGGATCGCGTGATCGCGGCGGATGCCCACGCCTGGCTGCCCAAGGTGCGCCCGGCCTTCCTCTCCTTCCAGTGCGGCATGTCCATCGGCCTCGCGCGCCGGTCCATCGCAGCGGCGCGGGAAGCTGCGGGCGCAGGCCGCCACATCCTCGCCGAGCCGCTCGCCGCGCTCGCCGCCGCGCTGCGCGTTCAAGAGCGCGCGCTGGCTGAGGGGCTGGAGACGGGGGCCTTCGAGACCCAGCCGGCGGCCCTGTTCCGCATCCGCATCGCCCTCGCCGAGATCGTGGCGGAAGCCATCGGCCTCGAATTGCAGGCGACGGGCGGGCGGGCCTATCTCACCGCCGCCGGTGCCGCTTTCGCCCGCCGCTGGCGGGAGGCGGCCTTCGTGCCCGTCATCACGCCCAGCCTCGTGCAGCTGAAGACGGCGCTGGCGGCACAGCGCCAGAGCGCGGCATGAGCGTTCCGGTCCTGTCGGCTGAGGGCATCGCGCTCAGCTATCCCGGCGCGCCCGCGCCCGTGCTGGAAGGGTTCGACCTCGCCATCCAGCCGGGAGAAGTGGTGGCCATCCTCGGCCCCAGCGGGGCCGGCAAATCGAGCCTGCTGCGCGTCCTCGGCGGGCTCCAGCGGCCCAGCGCCGGCACCGTCCGCATGGGCGGCACCGTGCTGGAGGACGTGCATCCGCGCCTCGCCGTCGCCTTTCAGGACCCCTGCCTGCTGCCGTGGCTAACGCTGGAGGCCAACGTCGCCTTCGGGTTGGATTTCAAGCGCCAGCCCCCGGTGTCTCCGGCGGAGCGCCGCAGCCGCGTCGATGCCGCCATCGCCGAAGTGGGGCTCGGCCACGCCCGCCACCTGCCGCCCTCCGCCTTGTCCGGCGGCATGGCCCAGCGCACCGCGCTCGCCCGCTGCCTCGCCCGCAAGCCGCAGGTGCTGCTGCTCGACGAGCCCTTCGGCGCCCTCGACGAGGTGACCCGGGCCGAGATGCAGGACCTGCTGCTGAAGGTGGTGGCCGATTTCGGCACGGCCGCCCTGCTCGTCACCCACGACATCGACGAGGCGTTGCTGGTCGCCGACCGGGTGGTGCTCATCGGCGGCGCGCCGGCCCGGCAGGTCGCCAGCTGGACCCTGGACCTGCCCCGCCCGCGCCGGGACGAGGTCGCGACCCTCGGCGCCCTGCGCATCGACATTCTGAAGGCGCTGCGTGGCGCCGTCCGCCGCCACTGACGCCCGCCGACGAGGAGACCCACCATGTGCATCGCCTGCCTTCCCCGCGGCGGCTTTTCCCGCCGCGAGATGCTGAAGCTGTCCGCCCTTTTCACCGCCGCCGGCGCCCTGCCTTTGCTCCGTGCCGCCGAAGCCCGCGCACAGGAGCCGGACGCCCCGGTGCGCATCGGCTACCTGCCCATCACCGATGCCACGCCGCTGCTGGTCGCCCATGCCAATGGCCTGTTCGAGGCGGAGGGCCTGAAGGCGGAAAAGCCCGTCCTGCTGCGCAGCTGGGCGCAGGTGATCGAGGCCTTCATCTCCGGTCAGGTGAACGTCATCCACCTGCTCTCGCCCATGACCGTCTGGGCGCGCTTCGGCTCCGGTGCCCCGGCGCGCGTCGTGGCCTGGAACCACGTGAGCGGCTCGGCTCTCACCGTCAGCCCCGACATTTCGAGCGTGGCCGATCTGGGCGGAAAGACCGTGGCGGTTCCGTTCTGGTACTCCATCCACAATGTGGTGGTGCAGAACCTGCTGCGCGAAAACGGCCTCATCCCCGTGACCAAGAAGACCGGCACGCCCGCCGCCAACGAGGTCAATCTCGTGGTGATGGCGCCCGCCGACATGCCGCCCGCCCTCGCCACCCGTCAGGTGGCCGGCTACATCGTCGCCGAGCCGTTCAACGCGGTGGCGGAAACGCAGGGCATCGGCAAAATTCTCCGCTTCACCGGCGACGTGTGGAAGGATCACGCCTGCTGCGTGGTGTTCATGCACGAGCGCGATCTCGACGGGCGGCCGGAGTGGTCGCAGAAGGTGGTGAATGCCATCGTGAAGGCGCAGCTGTGGACCCGCGCCAACCGCGCCGAGACCGCGCGCCTCCTCTCCAAGGAAGGGCCGAACCGCTACACGCCCCATGCCCAGGCGGTGCTCGACAAGGTGCTCTCCCCGCCCGAGGCCGACACCGAGGCCTATCTGAAGTCCGGCGCCATCCGCCATGCCGATTGGAAGGAGAAGCGCATCGACTTCCAGCCCTATCCGTTCCCGAGCTACACCGAGGAACTGGTCCGGCGCCTCAAGGGCACGTTGATCGAGGGCGACGGTGCCTTCCTCGCCAAGCTCGACCCCGCGACGGCCGCGAAGCAGCTGGTGGACGACCGCTTCGTCAAGGTTGCGCTGGCGGCCAACGGCGGCCTGCCGGCGTTCGGCTTCCCCGACACCTTTACCCGCACCGAGGTGATCGCGCCTTGAATGCGGAGCCGCAGCAGAGGTCTTTCACCGCCGGGGCCGATCCGACGACCGGCGCGCGCCCGAAAAGCGCCGCGCGGGGCGGCGGACTTTCGCGGCCGCTGCTCGGCATCGCCGGCCTGCTCGTCCTCCTGGCCCTGTGGTGGCTCGGCACGGATGTGCTGGCCGCCCCCGGCAGCTTCGCGCGGCGCTTCTCGCCGGCGAGCGCCTTCGCCAGCCTCGGCGGCCTGCTGCTGCATTCGGACCTGCCGATCCATGTCTATGTGAGCCTCCGGCGCATCTTCATCGGCCTCGGCTTCGCGCTGGCCATCGGCGTGCCGCTGGGGCTCGCGGTGGGTACATTCGGCGCGCTGGAAGCGGCGACCACGCCGGCCTTCCAGTTCCTGCGCATGATCTCGCCGCTCTCATGGATGCCGCTGGCGGTGATGGTGTTCGGCGTGGGCGACCGGCCCATCTATTTCCTGCTGGCCTTCGCCGCCGTGTGGCCGATCCTCCTGTCCACCGCTGCCGGCGTGCGCCAGCTGGACCCGCGCTGGCTGCTGCTGGCGCGCAGCCTCGCCGCGACACGGTGGGAGATGCTCTCGCGGGTGATCCTGCCGGGGGTGACGGGCCACATCCTGACCGGCGTGCGCCTCGCCATCGGCATCCTCTGGATCGTGCTGGTTCCGTGCGAGATGCTGGGCGTCTCCGCCGGGCTCGGTTATTTCATCCTCGATACACGCGACCGGCTGGCCTATTCCGAGCTGATGGCCATGGTGCTGCTCATCGGCGTGCTCGGCTTCGCCCTCGACGCCCTCGCCCGGGCGCTCTGCCGCCGCTGGGCCTGAGCCGCAGGACGGCTCGCGCAGGGGAAGGCTCGGTTGAAGGGAAGCCAAACCGAGCCGTCACCCGCTACTTCGCCGAGAGCACCGCGTGCATGGCGTCCACCGAGCGGTTGGCAGCGGTGGCGGGGGTCCAGCCGATGGCGGCGCGATAGGTGCCGAGGGGGAGCGGCGCATCCGCCTCGCTGGCGAGGCCGAGGGGCGCCCCGGCGGTGGGCGCCACGTAGAGCGCATCCTCCGGGCAATAGAGTTCGCACATGAAGCAGGTCTGGCAATCCGCCTGCCGGGCGATCACCGGCGGGCCGGACAGGGACGGCGCGAACACGTTGGTGGGGCACGCGGCGACGCAGATGTTGCAGCCGGTGCAGCGGGCGGCGCTGATGAGCTCGATCATGCCGCGATCCCTTCGCCTGAGCGCTGCTCCGCGGCATCCGCCGCAAGGGGCGGGGCCGGCCGGTGGGAGACGGACACCTCGGCGAGACCTGCCGCGGTGAGAAGGTGGCGCTGTGCCGGGTCGGCGGCCGCATGGTCGACCCGGCGGTGCATCCCCCGGCTCTCGGTGCGGGCGAGCGCGCTGCGGTACATCCAGCGCGCCACCGCCGTCATGGCCGCCGCCTCGCGAGCGCGCAGCACGTTGATGCCATCCGCCGGAGCGGAGGCGGTCAGGCGCGCCCACTGACTGTCGAGACGGTCGAGGGAGCGGGTCAGGCCCTCCTCCGTGCGGAAATAGTTGCGATCGAAGGGATGGACCTCTCCCACCACGGTGCGTGCCGCCTCGGCGGGATCGAAGGGGCGGGCGCCGGCGTCCCGCAGCCCCGCGGTGCCGGCGCCCCGGCGCACGCGCCCGCTCGGGGCGCGGCGGCCGAAGTCCGCGGCGGCGCGGCCGGCCCAACGCCCGGACGAGACCGCCCAGGCGGCATTGTGGCTGCCGCCGCCGGTGAATCCTCCGCAGATCAATTCGCGCGTCGCCGCGTCCCCCGCCGCATAGAGGCCGGGCACGCGGGTCGCGCAGGTCTCGTCGACGATGCGCAGCCCGCCGGTGCCGCGCACGGTGCCTTCGAGGTGGAGCGTGATGGGGAAGCGGTCCCGGAACGGGTTGATGCCCATGCGGTCGAACGGCAGGAAGAAATTGGGCTGTGCCGCGCGCATGTTGGCCTGCATGGCCGCGTCGGCGCGGTCGAGCCTTGCGAACACCCGGCCCTTCTGCAGATGGCGCGCGATGACCGAGCGCCCGCCGTTGGAGGCGGCGCCGGGAATCACCTCTCCGGCCTCGTCGGTGAAGGTCGCCCACTTGAAGAACAGGGTCTTGGTGACCGAGGCGAAGTCCGCCGCGATGGCATAGGCGTTGGAGAATTCCATGCCGGAAAAGTCCGCGCCGGCTTCCGCCGCCATCAGGTGGCCGTCGCCGGTGAGCGCGGTGCAGCCGAGCGCGCGGGAGAGGAAGGCGCAGCCGCCGGTGGCGATCACCACCGCGCCGGCATCCACCTGCCAGCCATCCCCCTGCTGCCGGCGGATGCCGCGGGCGCCGGCCACCGCACCGGCCTCGTCCACCAGCAGTTCCAGCGCCGGGGAGTGATCGAGGATGCGCACGCCCGCGCCCTTCGCCAGCTTGCGCATGAGGCGCATATATTCCGGCCCCTGCAGCGAGACGCGGATGGGATTGCCCGCGCCGTCCAGCGGAAAGGGATAGCCGCGCGCGCCGAGTTCATGCAGCGCCGCGTGGGTGGTCTCCAGCACCCGGGCCGACCATGCGCGATCGGCGAGGAAGCCGCCCAGCGCCTCGCGGCTGACGATGGCGGCGGCGCGCAGCTTCGGGTCCGGTTCGACATACCAGATGGAGGTGCCGGACGGGGCGGTGGCGCCGGACGTGCCGCAGAAGCCCTTGTCCGCCAGCACCACCCGCGCGCCCGTCCGCGCCGCCTCGAAGGCCGCCCAGGTGCCGGCCGGGCCGCCGCCGAGCACGAGCGCGTCGCAGGTGAGGTGGAGCCCGGACGGGGCGGAAGATGAAAAGCCCATGATGCCTCCCGAAGCCCTCGCGAACGCCGGCCGCCACGCTGTCGCACGGAGCCGAAGCGCAGGCGGCGCCAAATAACGTGGATATAATGTTAATTTAGTTTATAGACTTACTTGAAAATATCAAGATTAATGTCCCTCGGCCGCCGGGAAACGCGCGGCCGCTTCGTCCGCCGCAGCCTGTCAGGAGGCCCCATGAGCGCTTCGATCAGCACCCTTCCCAACACACCGGAGCCCGCCATTCCCGAGAGCGACATCCTCCCGCTCTCCGGGCGCATCGGCGTCGAGATCCGCAACGTGCGCCTCGCCGGCGACCTGCCGCAGCCGCTGTTCGACGAGATCCACCGCCTGCTGCTGAAGCACAAGGCGCTGTTCTTCCGCGACCAGCACCATCTCGACGACGCGGCGCAGGAGGCCTTCGGCGCGCGCTTCGGCGGGCTTGTGCCGCATCCGACCATCGGGGCGCTCGCCGGCACCTCCTCGGTGCTTGAACTGGACACCCGCCGCACCGGCGAGCGCGACAGCGGCCAGGGCGCCGGCCGGGCCGACCAGTGGCACACCGACGTGACCTTCGTGGACGCCTATCCGAAGATCTCCGTGCTGCGCGGCGTGGTGATTCCGGCGGCGGGCGGCGACACCGTGTGGTCCAACACCGCCGCCGTCTACGATCGCCTGCCCGAACCGCTGCGCCAGCTGGCGGACAGCCTGTGGGCGACCCATTCCAACGCCTACGACTATGCCGCCGTGCGCCCCCACGCGACCGACGACGACCGCCGCCAGTTCGACCGCAATTTCACGAAGACCGTCTTCGAGACCGACCATCCGGTGGTGCGGGTGCATCCCGAGACGGGCGAGCGCTCGCTGGTGCTCGGCAATTTCGTGCAGCGCTTCGTCGGCCTCAACAAGGGCGACAGCCAGAAGCTCTACGACCTGTTCCAGAGCCACATCACCGCGCCGGAGAACACCGTGCGCTGGCGCTGGAGGGCCGGCGACGTGGCGGTCTGGGACAACCGCTCCACCCAGCACTACGCGGTCAACGACTATGGCGACGCCCATCGCGTCGTGCGTCGCGTGACCGTGGATGGCGAGGTGCCGGTGAGCGTGGACGGGCGCACCAGCGTCACCCGCAACCGCTTCGACAAGCCGGCCGACCGCGCCGCCTGATCCCGCGCATGCCGGCGGGCGGCAGGCCCCGCCGCCGGCATGTCTTCTGGCCCCTTTCAGGAGTTCGAGACCGATGTCTGCCCTGCTGCGCCCGGTTCTGCGCCCCGTTCTGCGTCCCTTGGCCCGCGCCGCGTCGGCGCTGTTCTGCCTCGCGCTCCTCGCCGCGCCCGCAGCGGCCGAGACGGTGATCCGCTTCGGCCATCCCGGCGTCGGCGCGGAACAGCGGCCCTATTCCTATGGCGACGCGACCACCTATGCCCGCGCCCGCCAGCTGATCGAGAAGGAATTCGCCGACGACAAGGACGTGAAGATCGAATGGACCTTCTTCCGCGGGGCGGGCCCCGCGCTGAATGAATCCGTGGCCTCCGGCCAGCTCGATTTCTTCCTGCTGGGTGACCTGCCGGCCATTGTCGGCCGGGCGCGGGGGCTGAAGCACAAGTTCATCTTCGCCACAGGGCGCAACAACCCCATCTTCCTTGCCGTGCCCACCGACAGCACCATCACCAAGGTGGAGGACGTGAAAGGCAAGAAGGTCGCCTTGTTCAAGGGCACAAACCTGCAGAACGCCACTGACCGCATCCTCGCCTTGCACGGGCTTTCGGAAAAGGACGTGCGCTTCATCAATCTCGACGCCAACGCCGCTGTCGCCGCCCTCACCTCCGGCAATGTGGATGCCGTGTTCGGCGGGCAGGAATATCTGCCGCTGGCGGCCAAGGGCGTGGTGAAGATCGTCTACACCACCAAGGGCGACGACCCGACGCTGGGGCGCAATTCCTCCTATTTCGTCACCGAGGCCTTCGCGGCCGCCCACCCGGACCTCACCCAGCGCGTGGTGACGGCCTTCATCAAGGCCGCCCATTTCATCTCGCAGGACCAGAACCGGGACGAGGCGTTCGAGGCCTGGGCGCTCTCGGGCCTGCCCAAGGAAACCTTCGTCACCAACTTCGACGGTGTACGGCTCTCCCTCATCGTCAATCCGCTGATCGATGACTATGTGGTCGCCCGCTACAAGGAACAGGCCCAGGCCGCCAAGGATTACGGCCTACTCAAGGGCGATCCCGACATCGACCACTGGTTCGACCGCACCTATCTCAACGCGGCGCTGAAGACGCTGAAGCTGGAGGACTTCTGGTCCACCCGCGACGGGCGCGGAAACATCGAGACGCGCGGCAGCATCGACCAGAAGGCGTCGAACTAGGGGGCGTCGAACTGGGGAGCGTCATGAGGCGCCCCTGCCTCCCCATCAGCGCCGTCATGCCCCGGCTCGTCCGGGGCATCCACCGGGCCCCGCAACGAGTGTTTCAGGCCGAATACGGCGCCCGGCCGCACCATGGATCCCCCGCACGAGGCGGGGGATGACCAGCGGCGAGCGGGGCGACAAGGGCACGGACATGGGCACGGGCGGGCGTTCGGCGCGCAGCAGAGACGGAAGGTGACACAGCATGAGCCTTGCAGAAACGCTCGACAAACCGGCCTTCGACCAATCCGCCCGCGCCGGCACCGCGACGGCTTCCGCAGCCCGACGACGTACTGGAAGGCGGGGCCCAGCCAGCCCGACACCCCTCGGCTCCGTCCTGCTCGGCCTGTCCTTTCCCTTCGCCTTGCTGGTGGCCTGGTGGTGGGCGGCGCGCCTTGGCCTCGTGCCGGAGCAGATCCTTCCCGCCCCGGCGACCATCTATGAGACCGTATCCAGCCTCATCGCCGACGGCTCGCTCGCCACCCATCTGGAAGTCTCCACCCACCGCGTGCTTGTCGGCTTCGGGCTTGGTGCCCTGTTCGGCCTCGTCTTCGGCGCGGCGGCGGGGCTTTCGCCGACCGTGCGCGCCTTCCTCTATCCCCCGGTGCAGGCGGTGGCGCGTGTTAACGTGCTGGCCTGGATGCCCCTCCTCACCTTGTTCATGGGCATCGACGAACCTCTGAAATACGTGGTCATCGGCTGGTCGGCGGCGATCCCCATCATCCTCGGCACGGCCCGCGGCATCGAGAACGTCTCGCCCGCCTTCCGGGAACTCGGGCGCGTGCTGCACTTCAACACGCGCGACACGCTGCGCCTCGTGGTGCTGCCGGGCGCGGTGCCCTCCATCTTCGCCGGCCTGCGCGAGGGGCTCGCCAATGCGTGGCAGACGCTGGTGCTGGCCGAGCTGTTCGCCTCGTTCGAGGGGCTGGGATATCTGATGACCTGGGGCCGGCAGCTGTTCCAGCTCGATCTCGTCATCATCGCCATGATCGTGGTGGCCCTCGCCGGCCTCGCCATGGACCTCGGTTTGCGCTGGGTGGAACGCCGGGCCCAGCCGTGGAAGCGGGGAACGCGCGATGTCCATTGATGCCGCTGCCGCCACCACCCTGCCCGCCGAGGCCCGCGCCGGCACCGCCCTGCGGAGCGCCACGCGCCGGATCGACTGGCGCCCATGGACGGCGTTCGCGGCCCTGCTCGCTTTGTGGTTCGCCACCCATCACTTCGGCTGGGTGCCGGCCAAATACCTGCCCTCCCCGCTCGCGGTGGTGCAGCGCCTCATCCGCGAGGTCACGGCGGGCACGCTGCTGCACGATCTCCACGAGACCCTGCGGCGCAATCTCTCCGGCCTCGTCATCGGCGTCGCGGCGGGTCTCGCGCTGGGGGCGCTGCTGGGCGCCTCCTCCCTGGTCGGGCGCATCGTTGGCCCCACGGTGCTGGCGCAGCGGCAGACGGCGCTGTTCGCCTGGGTGCCGCTGCTCGCCATGTGGTTCGGCGGTGGCGACACGGGCAAGATCACCTTCATCGCGGTCGCCGCCTTCCAGCCGGTGGTCATCGGCACATGGCGGGGCATCAGTCTCGTGCCCGCCACCTATCGCGAGCTTTCCGACGTGCTGCTGCTGAACCGCTGGAACTACATGCGGCTCGTCGCGCTGCCCCATGCCTTGCCGATGATCTTCACCGGCCTCCACGGCGCGCTCATCTACGCCTGGCTCGCCACCGTGGGCTCGGAGCTGTTTCTCAACATCTCGCCCGGCCTCGGCGGGCGGCTGAACGAGGGCAGCCAGCTTTTCGAGATCGACCTCCTCTTCCTCGTCATCCTCCTCTTCGGCCTCATCGGCCTCGGCTTCAACACTCTGGCCGAGCGCGCCGAAGGCCTCCTGATCCGCTGGAACAACCGATGAATGCTCCTTTCTCGGCCCCCGCGCCGTCCGCCGCCACCGCTTTGCCTGCCCTCGACATCCGCCATGTGAGCAAGGCCTTCGTGGTGGACGGCAAGGCGGTGGAGGTGCTCTCCGACATCTCGCTTTCGGTGGAGGCGGGCAGCTTCGTGAGCATCGTCGGCGCTTCCGGCTGCGGGAAGTCCACTTTGCTGCGGCTCATCCTCGGCCTCGATCTCGATTATGCGGGAGACATCCACCTCGATGGCCAGCCGGTCGAGGGGCCGGGGCCGGAGCGCTCCATCGTCTTTCAGGAGCACCGCCTGCTGCCGTGGCTTACGGTGGAGGGCAATGTGGGCGCGGCCCTGCTGCATTCGGGGCTCGATGCGGCGGCGCGGCGGCGGTCGGTGGCGGAGCATCTGGAGCTGGTGGGGCTGGAGGCCTTCGCCAAGGCTTATCCGGCCCAGCTCTCCGGCGGCATGGCCCAGCGCGTCGCCATCGCCCGGGCGCTGGCCAACCGCCCCCGCTTCCTGCTGCTGGACGAGCCCCTGGGCGCCCTCGACGCCCTCACCCGCCTGCGCCTGCAGGGCGAGCTGAAGCGCATCGTCGCCCATGAGGGCGCCACCGCCGTGCTTGTCACCCACGACGTGGACGAGGCCGTTTTCCTCGGCCACCGCATCGTCGTCCTCCACCCCCGCCCCGGCCGCATCGCCGCCGTGCTGGAGGTGCCGGAAGAGGCCCGGGCCGACCGCTCCAGCCCCGCCTTCGTCGCCCTGCGCGATCGGGTGCTGGAGCTGCTCGGCGTCTCCCTGGGCGAGGGGCGGGCGCGGTGACGATCAGAGCGCGTTGAGGAAGGCGACCAGCGCCGCCTTCTCCGCCTCGGTCAGGCCCAGGGGGCGGATGTGGGGGGAGAGGCGGACGGCGTCCCGGTAGAGAGGACGGGCCGCCTCCTCCGCGTTCCGCGCCCATACCTCGCCCCCTCCGCGATCGTAGAAATTGACCACGCCGGCGAGGGTCGGAAACAGTCCGTTGTGCATATAGGGCTGACTGGCACCGATATGCCGTAGAAACGGGGTCCTGAACCTACCGACATCGTCTCGACTGTCAGTCGCTTCGAACCGCCCGAGATCCTGCACCGGCTCGCCGAAGAAGGAGAGCCGCAGATTGTGGAACAGGCCATCGGAAAGCATTGGCCCGAAATGACAATTCATGCACCGGGCCTTGGTGCGAAAGAGGTGCAGGCCGGCGAGTTCGGTGTCGTTCAGGGCGGTGTGATCGCCCTCGATGAAGCGGTCGAACCGGGTGGGGGTGTCGATAGTATTCAGGTAGGCAACGAGGGCTTCCGCCAGGGCCCGCGCGGTCAACCCCTCCGCTCCAAAGACCCCCCGGAACTCCCCCTCCAGCTCGGTCCCGGCGATACGGGCGAGGGCCGAAGTAAGGTCCCGTCCCATCTCCGTGGGGTCGCTCAAAGGCGCGAGGACGCGGGCGGAGAGGTCGCTGCCCCGGCCATCCCAGTCGAACCGGGAGCGGGTCGCAACCAATTGCAATGAAGGCGGATTTCTCCGTCCCCATGCGCCCCCGATACCACGCCCCACCCGCTCGGGCACGCTGAATCCATGCGCCGGACCGTGACATGACGCACAGGCGACTTGCCCGTCCTCCGACAGCCGGGGGTCGGCGAATAGCTTCGCCCCCAGCACGGCCTTGGGTCCAGGAGACTCTGGCAGCGGCGGTACCCCCATCTCCACAAAGGCCACAGCGGCATCGATGTCCGGACGCGGCCATGAGGCCGGCGCTCCGGCGTAGGCCGCCCGCAGTTCCCCGCCCCGCTCCTCCGCCTTGGAAAATCCTGTACCGGCAAGGGTTAGCGCCACCAGCAGCACGGGACAAAGGGCGCGAGCGGACCTCAATGGCAGTCCGCCGCCACCTGGTCGCGATACACTTCGAACGAGACGGTAGACGCCCATTTCTCCCGCCGCTGCCGCCAGCGCTCCGGGCTCGTCCCATCCCTGAGCGCCCCCGCAACCGCTTGAGCCAGATCAGCATTTCCTGGTGAGACGGCGACCACCAGGGACGTAGGCTCCACGGCCGGCAGGGTGGCGGAGAACTTCTGCCACGAGAGCTTGGTGAACAAGGGGTCGAGCAGCACGCGATCGTGGATGGCAGCATCGCATTCGCCGGTCCGCACCTGCATCAGCGCAACAGCCGGAGCACGCTCGACTTTCACTGTTGCGCCAAGGCGTTGGGCGAGGTCGCGACCGTGGCGGTTGGCCTCCGAGGCGCAGACCACACGGCCCTTCAGATCGGCCCAGGACGCGAGCGGACGGTCCGACCGCATGGCGATGCTCAGGCCGGATTCAAAACCCGTCTCGACAATCCGGGCACCCCGTCTCAGCCCATCTCCAGCCCCGGCGCGGGCCACCACGAGATCGACCTCCCCGGCGGCAAGCGCCTGCGCAGCGTCATCCGGCGCCACGAGGACGAGTTCCGGACGGACACCCATTCCCCGCGCGATCTCGGCCGCGATGTCCAGATCGAATCCTTCCTCGGCGTATAGCCGCATGTCCGGCGTCTCCGGAGGCGGCAGCCAGCCGATGCCGATGCGCAGCGTCCCGCCTACCTGGGTGTTCGCGTGGGCATCCGCGCCCCGCGGCGCGAGAAGGAGCAAGGTGGCGGCGAGCGCGCCGGCCATCGCCGCCACGAATATCGCCGCGAGGAACAGAGGAGGCCGGTGGAGCCGGGCCATTGGCTTGGCAATCCCTTGAAATGATTGGATCGAGGGCGAGCGGAGTGCGGGCGCCGCCCGCTGGGAGCAAAACATCGCTTGATATTTTCTATAAAATCACTCGATTATATCAAAATTGCAAGCGGTGCCCGCGATCGCCGCCCTGCCCCGCTCACCATCCTTCGGGAGAGATTCATGCCCCGCCTATCCCTGCCGACATCCCGGACCGGCCGCGCCCTCGCCTTCTCCGCGCTTGCCGCATCCGCCCTTCTGGCGACCTCGCTCTCCGGCGGCAGCCCGGCCGCCCGCGCCGACGAGCCGCTGACCGCCATCAACCTGCAGCTGACGCCCTGGACGGTGATCGCGCAGGAGAAAGGCATCTTCAAAGACGAGTTCGATCGAATCGGCGTCAAGAAGGTGAACCTCATCGCCTCCGGCGGCGCCGACCTCGTGGGCGCCGAATCCGCGGCGGTGAACAACGGCGCCATCGCCATCGCCCAGCGCATGATCTATCCGGCCACCGTGCACCGCGCGAATGGCCTCGACGGCGTGGTCATCTGGGCGTCCGAGCCCTCCAACCGGTATCGCGCGCCCATTCTGGCCCGCGCCGACAACGACAAGATCAATTCGGTGGCCGATCTCGACGGCAAGAAGTTCGGATCGAGCCGCATCTCCTGCTATTGGTCTTCGCCGTTCGAGATGACGACCAAGGCTGGCCTGCCGTTCGATTCCCGAGATAAGCAGGGCCGGATCCGCTACACGTCCATCGACAATTCGGCGGTTGCCATCACGTCCGTCCTCACCGGCGCCACCGACGCGACCACGGCGCACCTCGCCGCCGGGGCGTTCGCCGGGGCCTGGCTCTCCGGCAAGCTGAAGGTGATCGGCCGTTCGCCCGACGACGGCGTCTATGTGAACAATGCCGGCCGCGTCACCTACTTCGCCCGCCGCGATTTCGTGAACAAGTATCCGCAGGTGGTCAAAGCCTTCCTCGCCGCACGCGAACGCACCCGCGAGTGGACCTATGACCATGTGGACGAGGCGGCCCAGATCGTCGCCGACAAGACCCGCGTGCCCGTTGAAGTGGCGAAGTTCCAGATCAACCATGCGGGCGAATGGGAGTTCATGGCCGGCGAGCCCAATGCCGACCGCGCCCGCAACGCCATCAAGAATTTCCAGGCTTGGTACGTGGCAAACGGCGACGACATTCTCGCCGAACGCAGCCTCACCGAGGCACAGATCGACGCCTTCATCGACGGGCGCTTCTTCGCCGGCGGCGAATACTCGATCTACAACTGATCGGATCCGGCCTGAACTCAACCGCCGGGACCCAATCCCGGCGGCGACGTCCTTAGTTCCTCTCGTTTCCAGCCGGATGCCTCAGCATGTCCCACACATCCGACACCATCGAGGCCGCGGCGGTCGAAGCGGCCACCGTGGACCTGCCGGCGCACGCCGAAGCCCCCGGGCGGCGCGGGCTTCGGTTGCCCAACCTCACCGGCTTCATTCTGCCTTTCATCATCCTGGTCCTGTGGCAGACGGCGGCGACTTACAAATGGATCGATCCGGTCTTTCTGCCCGCCCCCCTCACGGTTGTGACGGCATTCTGGAAGATGCTGACCAAGCAGAAGCTGGCTTTCGACTTCCTCGCCTCCATCAACATCGTCGGGCAGGCCTTCATCTATGGGTCAGCCGCCGCACTCCTGCTCGGCATCGCCGCCGGGCTGTCGCGCAAGGTCGAGGAATTCTTCGGCCCCACCTTCGATACGATCCGCCATATCCCGGGCATCGCCTGGCTGCCGCTCATCGTGCTCTGGCTCGGCATCGGCGCGCCGGCGAAGATCCTAGTCATCGCCAAGTCCGTCTTCTTCCCAGTGTTCCTCAATACGTTGCAGGGCATCCGCAACGTGGAGAAAAACTATATCGAGCTCGCCAAGGTGCTCACGCTCACCCGCTGGCAGCTCATCCGCAAGGTGATCCTGCCTGCCGCCATGCCATCCATCATGGTGTCGCTGCGCTATGCGGCGGGCCTCGCCTGGGCCCTCGTGGTGGTGGCGGAGGGGCTTTCCGGCCTTGAGGGCCTCGGCTTCCTCATCTTCCGCGCCCAGGGCCTGCTGCTCACCGACCAGTTGCTTGTCTGCATGGTCATCATCGGCCTCGTGGGCTTCGCCATCGACCGCTCCATGTTCCTCGCGCAGAAGCGCGTGCTGAAGTGGAAGCAGGGCTACGACGGCTGAGCCGGACGAAAGGAAAAGCCATGGCCACGCCCGGACACCTCACCATCCGCAACGTTTCCAAGACCTATTCGCTCCCCGGCCGCCCGCTGGTGAACGTGCTGTCGCGCGTGAACCTGGACGTGGAGCCCGGCGCCTTCGTCACCATTGTCGGCCCTTCGGGCTGCGGCAAGTCCACCCTGCTGCGGCTCATCATCGGCCTCGATGATGACTACAAAGGCGAGATCGAGCTGAACGACAAGCGCATCGTCGGCACCGCGCTCAGCCGTGGCATCGTCTTCCAGGACCATCGTCTGCTGCCGTGGCTGACGCTGGAGCAGAACATCGGCCTGAGCCTGGAAAACTCCGGCTGGACGCGGGCGGAGAAGGACCTTGCCATGCGCGAGCATATCGCGCTGGTGGGTCTTTCCGGCTTCGAGAAGGCTTATCCGCATGAGCTTTCGGGCGGCATGGCGCAGCGCGCCGCCATTGCACGGGGCCTCGCCAGCCGCCCGGAAATCCTGCTGCTGGATGAGCCGCTGGGGGCCCTCGACGCCCTCACCCGCATCCATCTTCAGGACGAGATCCAACGCATCTGGGAGGTCGAGGGCGTCACCATGATCCTCGTCACTCACGATGTGGAGGAGGCCGTCTTCCTCAGCAACAAGGTCGTGGTGATGGCCGCCAAGCCCGGACGCATCGTCGAGACGCTGGATATCGACCTTCCCTTCCCGCGCGATCGCGCGGACCCGGCCTTCGTGGCCCTCAAGCGGCGTATCCTCACAGCCATGGGAGAGGATGGCGGCAAGACCGCCACCCGCGCCGCATGAAGACCGGAATACGTTTCGCCGCAGCCCTGCTAGCGCTGACGATCCTGGCCGCTGCGGGCCCGGCGCGGGCCATGGACACGGCGCCGTCCACCGACCTGCCGGACCTCTCGGAGAGCCGCGCCGCGCTCTATGCCGGTGACTACGAGCGGGCGCTGGCCCTGCTCGAACCGCTCACAGCCACGGTGCGCCACGCCGACCTCTACAACCTGCTCGGCTTCGCCAACCGCAATCTCAAGCGCTACGACGCGGCGGCACGCTGGTACAAGGAAGCCCTGTTCTACGATCCGGTGCACCGTCCGGCGATCGAGTATCAGGGGGAGCTGTTCACCGCCATCGGCGACTTCAAGGGCGCCGAAAAGAACCTCGAACTCCTGCGCCTCCTGTGCTTCCCATCGGGCTGCGAGGAGCATGACAAGCTTCGCAAGGCGCTCGTTGCAGCCGGACGCAATTCCTGAGGGACATCGCTCAGGCGTCCGGGAAAAAGCGATCGGGCGGGCGCGGCAGGCCGAGGTGCACACGCAGCGTGGTGCTCTCATACTCCCAACCGCTTCAGCTGGCTGGCCGATGGAACGCGACTCCGCTCCGCCGTGTCACGATTCTGCCTGCGGCACTCCCTGATCCGTCTCCCGAAATTCCTGCGACTGGCGCGCCCCACGCCGAAACCTTTGACCCCAACCTTAGCGCCTAATCCGGCTGAATACGCCCTCGGCCATGGCGTTATCTCGAACTACAACTGACTTACTCATCTGCAGGGCCGAGCGCGGCTTCCCACCGACACCGGCGCGCCCGTCAACCACGCCCTGTGATGCGTAGATGATCGCCTGCGCTCGCGTGAGCGCATTCCCATGGAAAAATCGTTGTCGGGGATCGCGGGCAATTCAGCCCATTCGCAAGCTAATGCGAAATCCGTTTCAGCCTCTAAAACTGAAACCGTAAAATCCACCCAAATCCGGGATTTGATGGTGGGCGCACTAGGGCTCGAACCTAGGACCCGCTGATTAAGAGTCAGCTGCTCTACCAACTGAGCTATGCGCCCGTCCGGGGTGGCCCCCGAAGGAGGCGTTCGTGTAGCAAATGAGTTTCGGGCTGGCAAGGGGCTGGGGTGGCGCGGCGGCGAAGATTTCCACAGGTCTTGCCGCCGCCGCGTCGTCGCTTGGGGATTTACTCCTTGAAGGCCTCCTCGCGGCCCTTCTGCACCGAGGGCAGCAGCACCACCACCAGAGCGGCCAGTGCGAGCAGCAGCAGCACGGCCGAGATGGGGCGGGTGACGAACACGGTGGGATCGCCGCGGGAGATCAGCATGGCCCGGCGCAGATACTCTTCCAGCATGGGGCCGATGACGAAGCCCAGCAGCAGCGGCGCGGGCTCGCAATCGAGCTTCACCAGCGCGTAGCCGAGCAGGCCGAACAGGGCCATGGTGTACACGTCGAACACGTTGTTGTTCACGCTGTACACGCCGATGCAGCAGAAGGCGATGATGGCCGGGAACATCACGTGGTACGGCACGGTGAGCAGCTTCACCCACATGCCGATGAGCGGCAGGTTGAGCAGCACCAGCATGAAATTGCCCACCCACATGGAGGCGATGACGCCCCAGAACAGGTCGGGCTTCTCCGTCACCACGTTGGGGCCGGGCGTGATGCCCTGGATGATGAGTGCGCCGATCATCAGCGCCATCACCGGGTTGGAGGGGATGCCCAGCGTCAGCATGGGGATGAAGGAGGTCTGCGCGCCGGCATTGTTGGCGCTCTCAGGTCCGGCCACGCCCTCGATGGCGCCGCGCCCGAACTCCTGCGGATGGCGCGAAAGCTTCTTCTCGATGGAATAGGAGGCGAAGGAGGAGAGCATGGCCCCGCCGCCCGGCAGGATGCCGAGGAAGGAGCCGAGCGCGGTGCCGCGCAGCACCGGGGCGATGATGCGCTTGAACTCCTCCTTCGTGAGCATCAGGCTCTTCACCTTGGCCGCGACGAGCGAGCGCTGGTGCTCGTCCTCGAGGTTGCGGATGATCTCGCTGATGCCGAACATGCCCATGGCCAGTGCCACGAAATCGAACCCGTCGGAGAGCTCGGGCAGATCGAAGGTGAAGCGCGGCGTGCCGGTGTAGATGTCCTGGCCGGAGAGGCCCAGGATCAGCCCGAGCACGATCATGGCGATGGCCTTGACCACCGAGCCCGAGGCCAGCGTCACCGAGGCGATGAGGCCGAGCACCATCAGCGAGAAATATTCCGGCGGCCCGAACTGCAGCGCGAGGTTGGCGAGCGGCGGCGCGAACAAGGCGAGCAGCAGGGTGGCCACAGAACCGGCGAAGAAGGAGCCCAGCGCCGCCGTGGCGAGCGCCGCGCCGGCCCGGCCCTTGCGGGCCATCTGGTGGCCGTCGATGGCGGTGACCACCGAGGAGGATTCGCCCGGCAGGTTGATGAGGATGGCGGTGGTGGAGCCGCCATATTGCGCGCCGTAATAGATGCCGGCGAGCATGATGAGAGCGGAGACCGGCGGCAGGCCGAAGGTGAGCGGCAGCAGCATGGCGATCGTCGCCACCGGGCCGAGGCCCGGCAAAACGCCGATCAGCGTGCCGAGCAGCGCGCCGACGAAGCAGTAGAAGATATTCTGCAGCGACAGCGCGACGGAGAAGCCGAGGGCGAGGTTGTCGAGAAGGTCCACGCGCGCCTCCTCAATATCCGCCGAGCCACGGGCCGAGCAGCGGCAGCGGCAGGCCGAGACCCTTGATGAAGACGGCCCAGGCGAACACCACCATCACCGCGGTGTTCAGCAGCGCCGTCCTGAAGGTGAACAGGCGCGAAGCCAGCGCCGAGACGAACACGGAGACGCCGAGGGCGGGCAGGAAGCCGAGGGGCCGCACGCCGAAGCCGAAGAACACCAACGCACCGGTGATGATGAGCAGGGCCCGCCAGGCGATGCCGCTCGGCATCTCGCCGGGAAAGCGCAGGCCGTTGATGAGGATGATGAGCCCGAGCAGGCCGAGGAGGGCCGAGAGCAGGAGCGGGAAATAGCCCGGTCCCATGCGCACCGCCGTGCCCATGGGCAGCTCCTGCGTCTGCCAGCCGAACAGCAGCCCGAGGGCGATGAAAAGGAGCCCCGAGAGGACGTCCTTCGGATTGCGGATGATGTTCATGTCCCCCCTCGATGCCGGCGCGTATTGGTTGCGCTCTGACAAATGGCCTGCTGTGTGACTGCCCGCGCGGCTGGCTCCGGCCACGCGGGTGTTTTCGTAAGGGCGCGCAGTCTCAGGAGCGCGCAGACGCGGGCGCGACCCCTACCGATATCAGCTGGGGCGTCGGGCCGGAGGTCCGGCCACGACGCGCGATCTCACCGGGAGCGGAGATCAGTCGGCGTAGACGCCGGCGCTCTGGATCACCGGCTTCCACTTGGCGATCTCGGCGATGACGAAATCCTTGTGGAAGGCCGGGCTGCGGCGATCCTTGGGCTCCGGCTCAGTGCCGAGGTCGGCGAAGCGGGCGACGACCTTGGGATCGTTCAGGGCGACGTCGAGGGCGGCGTTCAGCTTGTCGACGATGGCCTTGGGCGTGCCCTTGGGGGCATAGATGCCGTGCCACACCGCCACCTCGAAGTCCTTGAGGCCGCTTTCCTGCATGGTCGGCAGGTCGGGCAGCGACTTCACATGGTCCTTGGTGGTGACCGCATAGGCCTTCACCTTGCCGCCCTTGATCTGGCCGGTGGTGTTGGTGGTCTGGTCGCACATGAGGTCGATCTGGCCGCCGACCAGATCGTTCATGGCCGGACCCGTGCCCTGATAGGGAACGGTGGTCATCTGCGTGCCGATCGAGGACATGAACAGCATGCCGCACAGATGCGAGGCGGAGCCGACGCCGGCATTGCCGTAGGTGACCTTGTCCTTGTTCGCCTTCACGAAGTCGACGGCCTCGGCCATGGTCTTGGGGGCGAAGCCGGGCTTGCCGATCATGGTCATGGGCACGGCGGTGACGAGGCCCACGGCCTCGAAGTCGGTCGCGGGATTGTAGGGCAGCTTGCGGTAGAGCGTCGCCGCGGTGGCCTGGCCGATATGGTGGAGCAGGATAGTGTAGCCGTCGGGCGCGGCCTTCGCCACCTGGCCCGCGCCGCGGGTGCCGCCGGCTCCGCCGACATTCTCCACGATGACCTGCTGGCCCAGCGTCTTCGACATGGATTCGGCGACGAGACGCGCCACCGTGTCGGTCGGGCCGCCGGCCGCAAACGGAACCACCATGGTGATCGGCCGCGTGGGGTAGTCCTGCGCCGTCGCTGCCGCCGAAAAACCAATCGCCGCGGCAAGCGCGAGGGCGGCCGAGAGCATTCGCATGGGCATTGTCCTCCTCCGGGGATCCTTCAGCGACCCCTTCTGAATCCTTTTGAAAGTCGCGACGGCCGTTACGTCAAGCCCGAAGTGCCGCAGCGTCGCCGGCAGCCTGGCACCACCCGCATGCCCAAGCTGCCACCTTCCGGCCGTACTACAGCCACGCCGGATCGCGCAAGCTTTTGGCAAAGCAGGGTTTTTCCCGGCGTTTTCCGCAAGGAACCAGCGGGGGCCTAGCCGGTTCTCATGACAAGACCCCCAAAGGAGATGTTATGAGAATCTCGCCCTTGCCCCTCAGTCGGGCTTTGCTGTCCAGCGCGGCGCTCGCGCTCGCGGTTCCCGCCGTCGCTTCGCTCGCCGTTGCGACGCCGGCAACCGCGCAGCAGGCGCAGAAACGGACCCAGGGCCAGCCGCAGCAGACCGGCCGCGAGCGGGTGGACGTCAACGTCTTCTACGCGCCGCTGGCGGAGCACGGCAGCTGGGTGCGCCATCCCGACTACGACTACGTCTTCGTGCCCTCCGGCCTCGACGCCTCGTGGCGGCCCTATCAGGAGGGCCGCTGGCTCTGGACGGACGATTATGGCTGGTACTGGGATTCGGCCGAGCCGTTCGCCTGGGCCACCTACCATTACGGCCGCTGGGGCTATGAGCAGGCCTATGGCTGGTTCTGGGTGCCCGGCGACACCTGGGCACCGGCCTGGGTGACGTGGCGCAGCGGCGGCGGCAAGACCGGCTGGGCGCCCATCGCACCCGATTCCCGAGGCTATGCCTATGGCGCCCCCCGCGTGATGGACCCGCCGGTGGCGGAAAGCTGGGTCTTCGTCGAAAACCGATACCTCGCCGCGCCGGAGCTGGCGCTGCATGTGGCGCCCATCGCGCAGATCGCCGTGTGGCTGTCGCGGGACAATCCGCGCGTCTACCAGCCGCTCTATCGCGACGGGGTGGTGACGACCCGCTTCGTCGACCGCAACGACTATGCGAGCGTGATCGAAGGCGGCATCCCCTCCCGCCGGGTTGTCTTCGTGGACAATTACCGGGACGAGTTCGTCGATCGCGGCGGCTATGTGGGCATTTACGGCCCGCGCGTCGCCCGCGCGAACCGCGTTCCCCCGCCGCCGCGCTTCGAGCGCGAGCTGCCGCAGGACCGACGAATCCTGGTACGCAACTATGTGGGTGAGCGGGTGCCGGGGCTGGCCGCGCCGTCCGCCGCTTTGCTCTCGGTCATCGACGATAGCCAGCGGCGCCAGCTGCGCGAGCAGCGCTGGTCGGGCAACAACCGCGCCTATGAGCGGGAGATTGACCAGCTGCGCGAGCGTCAGCGCGACCGCATCCAGAAGACTGTGGAGGAGGCGAACCGCAACGCGGGCGAGATGCAGGAGAAGCGCCTCGAAGCCATCAAGGCGCGCAACGAGAAGCTGCAGCAGCGCGTGGAGCAGCGCCAGGAGCGGGCTCAGCAGGTGATCGACAAGATCCGGCAGGAGCGGCCCAACACCCTGCCCGCCCGCGCCACCGACGACAACCGGCCCGGCGCCCCCGGCGCTCGCCCCGGCACGCCGAACGTGCCGCCGCCCGGTGCCGGCGACGCCGCGCGTCCCGGTGCGCCCGGTACGCCGCCGGGCACCCCGCAGCGCAATCCCGATGCGCCGACCACGCCGCCGGACCGCACGCCGCCCAATGCGGCGCGTCCTGACACGCCGCGCAGCGGCCAGCCTGAGCGCAGCGAGCGTCAGGCCGAGCCGGACCGCGCCCGTCAGCCGGATGCGGCGTCGCCGGCGAGCCCTGCCGAGCGTCAGGACAGGCAGGCCCAGCCCGATCAGGGCCGCCAGCCGGAAACGCCGCCCAACCGGCCGGCCACCCCCGCGCAGCCGAGGCCTGATGGCAATGCGCGTCCGGAGCAGAGCGGTGCGCCGAACCGCCCTGCCGTGCCTACCAATCCGGATCGAGGCCGCGAGGATCGCCCGTCTCCCGGACAGATGGACCAGCCGAAGAACGCCCCCTCCCCGCGCGCCGACCGGGAGCGGCCGGAGCGCCCCAGCCGCGATCAGCCCCGCCCCGTGGATCGGGCGGCCACGCCCGACCGCGCTGCCCCCGACCGTCCCGCGCCCCAGCGCGCAGCGCCGGCTGAGCGGCCGGCCAACCGGGCGCAGGGCGATGGCCCGGCGCGCGAGCCCGCCGCCCCTGCGGCCCGCGAGCGCGCCCAGCCGGGCCCGACGCCGGGCGGAGCCGCCGCCGGTGCCGCACGCCCCGGTCCTGCGACTCCGGCCGCCCGGCCGGGCGGCGCAGCAGCCCCCGGCGGTACCGCCGGGGCTCCCGGCGACGGACCGGGCCGCAACTGATCCCGCAACGAAAAAGGCCGCCCCACGGGGCGGCCTTCTTTCTTTTTGACGAGCGGTAGACCTCAGCCCACCGCGCTCAGCTAGCGGCGCTCAGCTGGCAGCGCTCTGGGCGTTCATGCTCTGGCGCTTCATCTGCAGCTTGTTCAGCGCGGTGATGTAGGCCTGCGCGGAGGCCACCAGCGTGTCGGGATTGGCGGCGCGGGCGGTCACCGACTTGCCGTTCTCCTCGAGCCGCACGGACACCTCGGCCTGCGCATCGGTGCCCTCAGTGACGGCGTGGACCTGATAGAGGTCGAGCTTGGCCTGATGCGGCACCAAAGCCTTGATGGCGTTGAAGGTGGCATCCACCGGGCCGTTGCCCTCGGCCTCCTCGGTGATGACGCGGCCGTCCACCTCGACGCGCATGGTGGCGCGCTGCGGGCCGTGGGTGCCGGCGATGACCGACAGGGACAGGAGCTTGATGCGATCGTGGGAGACCGCGATCTCCTGATCCACCAGCGCCTCGATGTCCTCGTCGTAGACCACCTTCTTGCGGTCGGCCAAGTCCTTGAAGCGGGTGAACGCATCGTTGAGCGCGTTCTCGCCCAGTTCGTAGCCCATAGCCTTGAGCTTGTCGCGGAAGGCGGCGCGGCCGGAATGCTTGCCCATCACCAGCGAGGTCTTGGAGACGCCGACGCTCTCGGGCGTCATGATCTCGTAGGTCTGGGTATGCTTCAGCATTCCATCCTGATGGATGCCACTCTCATGGGCGAAGGCGTTCCGGCCGACGATGGCCTTGTTGTACTGCACCGGGAAGGATGTCACCGCCGAGACCAGCTTGGACACGCGGGTGAGCATCTTGGAATTGATGCCGGTGCGATAGGGCAATACGTCCGAGCGGGTGTCGATGGCCATCACGATCTCTTCGAGCGCGGCGTTGCCCGCCCGCTCGCCGATGCCGTTGATCGTGCATTCGATCTGCCGCGCGCCGCCGGCGAGGCCGGCCAGCGAATTGGCCACCGCCATGCCGAGGTCGTTGTGGCAATGGACGGAGAAGATGGCCTTGTCCGAATTGGGCACGCGCTCGCGTACGGTGCGGAAGAGCGCCTCATATTCGCCGGGGGTGGTGTAGCCGACCGTGTCGGGGATGTTGATGGTGGTCGCGCCGGCCTTGATGGCGGCCTCCACGCACCGGCACAGGAAGTCGATCTCGGTGCGGGTGCCGTCCTCGGACGACCACTCCACGTCCTCCACGTGGTTGCGGGCGCGGGTGACCGAGGCCACCACCATCTCCAACACCTCATGCGGCTCCTTCTGGAGCTTGTACTTCATGTGCACCGGCGAGGTGGACAGGAAGGTGTGGATGCGCCCGCGGCGGGCGTGCTTCACCGCCTCGGCGCAGCGGTCGATGTCGTTCAGGGCGGCGCGGGAGAGGCCGGCGATGGTGGCATTCTTGGTGCGGCGGGCGATCTCCGCCACGCTCTCGAAATCACCGATGGAGGCGATGGGGAAGCCGGCCTCGATCACGTCCACGCCCATCTCGTCCAGCACCTCGGCCACTTCGAGCTTCTCCTCGAAGGTCATGGAGGCGCCGGGGCACTGTTCGCCGTCACGCAGGGTGGTGTCGAAGATGATGACGCGGTCGTTGGCGCCGACGGTGTTGCTGGCAGTCATGGGAACGGTCCTTCTCGCATCCGGCGCGGCCCGTCTGGGGGCATGTTGTCCGGATCATAAGCCGAAAACAGGCGCCGGGTCTTCAGGCCCGGCGGCGGCGTTTCCCCTGAGTGCCCAGGCGCAAGCCCGGCCGGCCCTCAGGGGCGGCTAAGGAGAAGAAGCGCGCGCAGAATAAGAGCGTTGCCCGGAACCTTGATGGTCCGGGGCTGAGAGGCGGCGGTCTTGGTCGTGCGGGACGACACGGGGCGCTCTGCTCTTCGCTCACGAGTACGGGAAGGTGCTCATAGCCGAAGGAAGCGGCTGAAGCAAGGGGTGTGGGGTGAGGTGGGATGCCGTCCGCAGGCATCCCCTCCCCTATTGCACCGGCAGGATGCGTTTTCCCGTGCGGGCAGCCTCGTCATAGATGCGGGTGTCGCCGGGCTTCAGGGAATAGCAGGTCTGGGCGATCACCGGCGTGCCGGCGGCGAGCAGCTGGCCCACGGTGGCAAAACGGTAGCCCTTGGCGCGCAGCGCGGGGATGAGGATCTTCAGCGCCTCGGCGGTGTGCTTGCCGCGGCCATTGGCGTGCATGAGCACGATGGAGCCGGGCTTGATGCCCCGGAGCATGTCGTCGGCCATGCCCTTGGCACCGATGAAGGCGGGATCGCCGGAATCCACGTCCCACTGGATGGCGAGGTGGCCGGTGTCGTTCACATAGTTCAGGGATTCGGCGCTGCACGAGCCATAGGGGAAGCGGAACAGGCTGACGGCCTGGGGCTTGGGCAGCATGCAGCCCTTCGCCTCCGCCTGCTCGCGGCCGAGGGCGAGGCCGATGTCGGCATCGTCCACCTGCCGGCGCATGGCTTCCCCCGTCTTCACGGTGAGATTGGCATGGGACCAGGTGTGGTTGCCCATCTCGAAGCCGGGATCGGCCGTGAGCTGCCCGCCACGCTCGGGATGGCTGACCATCCACTTGCCGCCGGCGAAGAAGGTGGCGGCAACGCCCTCGGACCTCAGATAGTCGACGATCGCGCCGTCATAGCCCGAGGTCTCGCTGGAGGCCTCGCAGAGGTCGAAGGTGAGGGCGACCATCTTCACCCCCGGCGGCAGGTCCACCCGGCGGATGGAGCCGCGCAGCGCCGCCGGCACCGGCGCCGAGGCGGGCACCGAGATGTCCGGCAGCTGACCCGGCCCGCCGGAGTGCGGCCGCACGATCTCTTCGCCCGGCTTCGCCGCCAGCGCCTGGGGCGGATAGCAGGCCGGGCCGGCGGCGAGCGCAGGCGCACAGAGGCCGGCG
Organism: Xanthobacter sp. SG618; assembly: GCF_012932745.1. NCBI lineage: Bacteria > Pseudomonadati > Pseudomonadota > Alphaproteobacteria > Hyphomicrobiales > Xanthobacteraceae > Xanthobacter > Xanthobacter sp. SG618. The sequence continues at coordinate 258,166 of NZ_JABBHL010000007.1, forward strand.
AGCAGGAGCGCGGCAAAAAGCGAACAAAGCGGCAGTCGGATCGAGGGCAAGGCGTCACCGGCACAAAGCGTCGCCATCGGGCGGCGGCGCACCGGCTTAGCCCTGCGCGCGGCGCATTTCCAGTGGCCGCACGGCTCGGTTGCGGTCACTTGCTGTTGCGCAGGGAAACATGGGCGCCGCGCGAATGGCGGCCCGCGGCTCCCATCAGCATCGCGTGACGGCCGATCAACAGAATCCATTTGAATGCAGACGGCCTGACGGAGTACGCGGCGAGGGCGGGCCGATGGCCCCCTGATCCGGGACGTCCCATGAACATCCTCTCCATCCAGTCGCACGTCGCCTACGGCCATGTGGGCAACGCTTCCGCCGTATTCCCGCTGCAGCGTCTGGGTGTGGAGGTGTGGCCCATCAACACCGTGCAGTTCTCCAACCACACCGGCTACGGCGCGTGGCGGGGGCAGGTGTTCGAGGCGTCCGTGATCGGCGATCTGGTGGAGGGCATCGCCGAGCGCGGGGTGCTGTCGCGCTGCGACGGCGTGCTCTCCGGCTACATGGGCTCGGCCGATATCGGCGCCGCCATCCTCGATGCGGTCGAGCGGGTGCGGGCGGCGAACCGCAACGCCGCCTATTGCTGCGACCCGGTGATCGGCGACGTGGGCCGCGGCATCTTCGTGCGCCCGGGCATCCCGGAATTCATGCGCGAGAAGGCGGTGCCCGCGGCCGATGTCATCACCCCCAACCAGTTCGAGCTGGAGCTGCTCACCGGCCGCACCTGCACGACGCTCCCGGAGGCCATCGCCGCCTGCGACGCGCTACACGCGCTGGGGCCGAAGGTGATCCTCGTCACCAGCCTGCATGTGGGGGAGACGCCGCCCGATTCGATCGACCTTCTCGCCTCCGGCCCGGATGGTCGGTTCCTGGTGCGCACGCCGCGCCTCGCGCTCTCGCTCAACGGCGCGGGCGACGCCATCGCCGCTTTGTTCTTCTTCCACGTGCTGCGCACGGGCTCCACCGCGCAGGCGGTTTCCCTTGCCGCATCCTCCATTTACGGGGTGCTGTCGCGGACCGAAAAAGCACAGTCTCGGGAATTGCTGCTGGTGGAAGCGCAGGAGGAGTTCGTTACCCCTTCCCGGCTCTTCCCGGCCTCGTCGATCTGAGGCTAAATTGTGGCAAGCAAGTAAAGAGGCCGGCGTGGGGGCGCGGGTGCTCTTGTAGCGTTCGAGAGCTGAGATGCCGCGCCGGTATGTGACCCTGGACGTGTTCACCACCCGCCCTTTCGGCGGCAATCCGCTCGCCGTGGTGCTCGATGCCCAGGGGCTCGACGACGCGGCCATGCAGCAGATCGCGCGGGAGTTCAACGTCTCCGAAACGGTGTTCGTGCTGCCGCCGAAGAACAAGGCGAACCGCGCCCGCATCCGCATCTTCACCGTCGCCCACGAAATGCCGTTCGCCGGCCATCCCACCGTCGGCGCCGCCGTGCTCCTTGCGCTGGAGGACAAGCTCGCCACGGGCACCCTGCGCATCGAGGAGACCATCGGCACCATCACCTGCGAGGTGACGACGCAGGGCGCCACGCCGGCTGGCGCGCGCAAGGGATCGGCCGTGTTCACCGCGCCGCGCAAGGGCGAGATCGAGGAGGTGAACATCTCCCGCGCCGCCTGCGCCGAGGCGCTGAACCTCGACGAGGGTGACATCGGCTTCGACGCCCACCGGCCCATCGTCGCCAATGCCGGCGTGCCCTTCCTGTTCGTGCCGCTGGCCGACCTCACGGCGCTCGCCCGCGCGCGGCCGGACGAGGCGGCCTTTATCGCCTCCCTCGGCGGCTTCGGCGAGGCGCTCTACCTTTACACGCTGGACGAGGAAGGCGACGCGGACTTCCGCGCCCGCATGTTCTCCCCCGGCCTCGGCACGGAGGAAGACCCGGCCACCGGCTCCGCCGCCGCCGCCTTCCCCTGGGTGCTGCTGGACGCCGAGAACCGGGTGGACGGCCACCACAAGGTGCGCATCGACCAGGGCTTCGAGATGGGCCGGCCGAGCCGGGTCGATCTCGGCTTCACCGTGAAGGGCGGTCAGGTCACCGGCGCCACCATCGGCGGCGGGGCGGTGGTGATCGCCGAGGGCGTGCTGCATATTTGAAAGATGCCAATGGGTAAGGCGCCACACTTGAGCGCAGCCAATAGGTGGCATTGAAACAACTCACGCTCGTGAGCCGGATTCCAGCCTGCTTTCGCGTGCGGCCGGGCTTGGCAGTGGCGTGATCACGCCTATGTCTGCCGCATCGCAGCACTCCCGGCCCCACGCCAGAGGATTCCTTTCATGAGCGCGACGTCCCTATTCGAACCCTTCCGCCTCAGCGAGCTGACGCTGCCGAACCGCATCGTCATGGCGCCCCTCACGCGCAACCGCGCCGCCGCCGGCTTCGTGCCGAGCGACCTCGCGCCGCAATATTACGCCCTGCGGGCCGATGCCGGCCTCCTCATCACCGAGGCCTCGCAGATCTCCCAGCAGGGCCAGGGCTATCAGGACACGCCCGGCATCTATTCCGACGCCCAGGTCGAAGGCTGGAAGAAGGTTACGGACGCGGTGCACGCCAAGGGCGGGCGCATTTTCATCCAGCTCTGGCATGTGGGACGCGTCTCCCACACCTCGCTGCAGCCGAACGGCGGCGCGCCGGTGGCCCCTTCCGCGCTCACCGCCGCCACCAAGACCTTCGTGAACAACGGCTTCGCCGAGACCTCCGCGCCGCGCGCGCTGGAGCTGTCCGAGATCCCCGGCATCGTCGAGGATTACCGCCGCGCCGCCGCCAACGCCATCAAGGCCGGCTTTGACGGCGTCGAGGTGCACGGCGCCAACGGCTACCTCATCGACCAGTTCCTGAAGGACGGGTCCAACCAGCGCACGGACGCCTATGGCGGTTCCATCGAGAACCGCAGCCGCTTCCTGCTGGAGGTGATGGACGCGGTGATCGCCGAGATCGGCGCCGCCCGCACCGGCCTGCGCCTCTCGCCGGTCTCGCCGGCCAACGGCATCACCGAGAGCCATCCGCAGGCGCTCTTCAACCACGTGATCGACGAGCTGGAAAAGCGCCACCCCGTCTATATCCACGTGGTGGAAGGCGCGACCGGTGGTCCGCGCGACGTGGCGCCGGACTTCTCCTTCGAGGAGCTGCGCAAGCGCTACAGCGGCGCCTGGATGGTGAACAACGGCTACGACCTCGCCCTCGCCAACGCCGTGCTGGCGGAAGGCAAGGCGGACCTCGTGGCCTTCGGTAAGCCGTTCATCTCCAACCCCGATCTCGTGGAACGCCTGCAGCGCAACGCGCCGCTCAACGAGCTGGACCGCGACACGCTCTATGGCGGCGGCGCCAAAGGCTATATCGACTACCCGACCCTGAAGGACGCCGCCGCGTGAGCGGCGGCTGGGGCCAGGACTGGACCGTGGACCGGCGCATCGTGCCGGTCCATCGGCTCGGCCTTGCCTTCGAGCCGGGCGGCTGGAGCGAGATGGCGCCGCGCCGGGGCGAGATCGAGGCGCATTTCGCCCGCCGGGCGGCGGACAATCCGCATCTGTGGAACGGGCCGATCCTGCTCCTCGCCCGCCATGACTTCACAGACGGAGTGCTCTCCGGCGCCTTCCGCCAAACGGATTTCGCCGCCTTCACCTTCTGGCGCGACGAAGGCTGGAAGGACGAGGGCATGGTCAACGCCTTCGCCCTCGCCGCCATCGAAGGCTCGGATGGTGGCTTCGTGCTGGGTGTCATGGGGCCGCATACGGCCTCGGCCGGCCGCATCTATTTTCCCGGCGGCACGCCCGACCCGTCCGACATCACGCCTGACAACCGCGTGGACCTTCACGCTTCCATGCTGCGCGAGCTGACCGAGGAGACCGGGCTCCTGCCCGCCGACATCTTGCGCGACGACGGCTTCACCGGCCTGTTCGACGGGCCGCGCGTGGCCCTCATGGGCCGCCTCGTGTTCGATGCCCCGGCCGAAGACCTCGCCGCCCGCATCCGCACTTTCCTCGCGGCGGAAGCAGAGCCGGAACTCGCTGATGTGGCGGTGGTGAAGAGCGAAGCCGACCTCGCCCCCGCCATGGCTCCCTTCGCGGTGGACTACATGCGCTGGCGCTGGGCGGGGAACTGAGGGCGCACAGCGCAGGCGGTGCCCTAACGGGAGCTTCGTCCGCCCACGGCATTAACGTCCGGTTCACCAAACGTTAAGCTTCACGCAACCATAAGGACCACAGTGACGTTGTGATCACGGCTCTCGACGGAGGATCAGGGGCATGAACACGGTCATTGCGTTTCCCGATACGGCCCGCCAGCCGGCGCGGCGCGGATCGTCCCGTGCGGATCGCGGCGCAAGCCGGCCGGAAGGGGCGGAGATCGTCATCCTGCCGGTGGTGCGGATCGAACGGCATGTTTCGGCCCTGCCCGGGCCGACGCCCGAGGCGGAAGCCGTTTTCCGGCCGTGCCGCAGCCATTGATTTCAGGCGAACGCGCGTTCAGTTCGAGGGCGTGCAGGTCGCCGCCTCGAGTTGCCGGCGCACGAGTTCCCGCATCCCGCGCTCGCGCACGAAGGCGCGCACCGCCACGATGCCCTCCCGCGAGGGGGATTCGATCACCAGCCGGTCGGCGGCGGTGATTTCCTCGTCTTCCGGCAAAGCCGCCTTTTGCTTGCTGGTCATCAGATCCAGCTCGATCACCTTGCCCGCCGCCTGGTCGCTCAGCGCGTAGAAGGCGAGCGCTTCCGAGGTGTAGAAGGAGACCGAGGTGTAGTCGGCGGTCGCCGGCACGCGCACCTTCAGCGGCGCCCCCGACAGATCATAGAGGCAGATGGCCGAGATGAAGGCCGGGTCCGTCATGGGCAGGGTCTGCTCCAGCGGCGTCGGGTCCGGCAGCAGGGTCAGCACATTGGAATCCATCAGCTCGGAGAGCCGCGCATAGGCATTGCGCTCCGCCAGCGCCGGCATGGCCAAGATGGACACGATGTGGGCGATGGCCCCCAGCACCACCGAAAAGGCGATGAACAGCAGCAACTGCCCCGGCGTGCCCAAGCGCGGGCGCACGAAGCGGGGCCGCGCCACGTGCGGACGCGGCAGCCGCGCGAAGAACCGGCTCCAAAGCCGTCCCGCGAGCCGCCCGCCGCGTGCCGCGACCTCGGACGCCTCCCCGCGCAGGTCATCGAGGGTGGTCACAGGCAGGCCTCCCGCGTGATGCGGGGCAGCACAGCGGCATCCGCGCCCGAGGTGAAGGAGAAGGGCGCGTCATAGAGCCGGAGCGCCACTTTCAGCCGGGGCCGGGCGCCGGTGGGCAACCAGTTGCCGGTACGCGCGCGGGGAGAGAGGCGCACATCGATGGCGCCGTTATCGCGATAGACCACCTCGGCGCTGGTGAAGCCGAAGCGCCCGGCATCGTTGGGAATGAGATTGCCGTCCTGGTCTGTGATGGTGAGCGTCCACAGCCGCGCCTGCGGCAGCACGCCGACGATGCGCGTCTCGCAGCGCCCGTCCAGCGGGTTGCCGGCATCATCCGTCGTGGCGAGGAAGAGAAGACCGTCGGCCAGCTCCAGCGGCAATTCCCCCGAGCGCGCCACGAAGGCGCGGGCATAGGGGTCGGCCTTGGAGGTGCCGGACCGCGGCCAGCCTTCCCAGGAGCCCACGCGCACGTTGTCCAGCCCCCGCGAGTGGGTCACGGAAAACCATGTGACGCCCAGCCCGAGTATGGTGGCGATAAGAAGCGTGAAGGCGAGCGGCAGTAGGCGCACGGGAGGTCCGAAGCTATCCGCCTCTATCTAGCCCACAAAGCCGGCGCGGGCAAAAGCCGGCGCCGGGAGGGCCCCCGTGGCCTCACTTTCCCTCGAAGCGGGGCGGCGTCTTCTGCACGAAGGCCTTCGCGCCGGCGGCGAAATCCTCGGTGCGGGCGCTGGCGATGAAGGCGTCACGCTCGGCATTCAGTTGCTCGGACAGGCTGTGGCCGAAGGAGGAACGCAGCAGGTGCTTGATGCGGCCATAGGCCAGAGTCGGTCCCTCGGCGAGGCGCTTCGCCAGCTTGTCCGTCTCCGCCGCGAGCTCGGCCGCAGGCACCACCTTGTTCACGAGCCCGAGCCGCAGCGCCTCGTCGGCCTCCACGGTATCGGAGAGAAGCGCGATCTCCATGGCCTTGCGCAGCCCCACCACACGCGGCAGCGAGAAGGTGGAGGAGCCATCCGGCGAGGTGCCGATGCGGGTGTAGGCGAGGGTCATCTTCATGTCGTCGGCGGCGATGGCAAGGTCCGCCGCCAGCGCCACCGAGACGCCCGCTCCGGCCACCGCGCCGTGCAGGCTGGCGATCACCGGCGCCGGCATGGCGGCCAAAGCCAGGATCGCGTGATGGAATGGATCGATGATGGCGCTCACCACCTTGGGCGCATCCGGCCCCGCCGCATGGAATCGGGCAACGTCGCCGCCGGCGAGGAACGCCCGTCCCTCGCCCGAGAGCACCACCGCGCGCACGGTCTCGTCCCGGCTCACCTTGTCCACGGCGGCCGCGAGGGCCAGCACCGAGGCCTCGTCCAGCGCATTCAACACGTGCGGACGGTTGAACCGGATGCGGGCGATCCCGTCCGCGATGTCGAGGCGGACAGGGCTGTTCTCGGGGGTCATGGGCGTTCCTCGGGTGCTTCTGTGGTCAGGCCGCGAGGGACGCGGGCCGGCGCGCCAAGCTGCCAAAGGTAACCGCGCGCAGCAAGCGGCCCCGGAGGCGCGGATCCCGCCACCTTTTAAGTCTACTAATTCAGTCGATTTTACAATGTCGTGTGTGGGTTATTTCCCTATTGCGCATCAAAACGCGGTAATTTAGATTAAGACATAAGTTTTCTGGATAATTAGCGCTCTCCCGCTGTGAGTTGGGAATATGGGCGTACGGAGCTCGCCATGACCTCGCCTTTGCAGCGCAAGCTGAAGATCGCCGGCCCCACCGTCGTCACCGCCAATCGGCTCGCCGATGGCGCGGTGGTGTGGCTGAGCCCCGCCGGCGGCTGGACCGACAGCATCGGCGCGGCGGCCGTGGGCTCCACCAGCGAGGACGTGCTGCGACTGCTCGACATCGCCCATGGCGACGAGAACACCGCCGTGGGCGCCTACCCCGCCCCGGTGCGCATCGGTGCGAACGGCACGCCGGAGCCCGCGAACCTGCGTGAGCGCATCCGTGTGAGCGGCCCCACCGTCGCGCTACCAGCCGGCGCCTCCGCGGCCGCCTGAGGCCGGCGTCCCGTCGCGCCTGCCGCCCGCATCTGCCGATATCGAGCCCCGAGCCCCATCATGTATGTCTATGACGAGTTCGATCGCGCCTTTCTTCAGGAGCGCGTCGTCGAGTTCCGCGATCAGGTGGAACGCCGCCTCGCGGGCGAGCTGAACGAGGAGGAGTTCAAGCCGCTCCGCCTCATGAACGGCGTCTATTTGCAGCTCCACGCCTACATGCTCCGGGTGTGCATCCCCTACGGCACCCTCTCCGCGCGCCAGTTGCGCGCGCTGGCGGCGGTGGCCCGCAAGTATGACCGGGGCTACGGCCATTTCACCACGCGGCAGAACATCCAGTTCAACTGGATCAAGCTCGCCGAGCTGCCGGATGCCATGGCCGACCTCGCCGAGGTGGGCATCCACGGCATCCAGACCTCCGGCAACTGCATCCGCAACACCACCACGGACCCCTGGGCCGGCGCCGCCGCCGACGAGGTGGAGGACCCGCGCCTCTATGCCGAGGTGATCCGCCAGTGGTCGACGCTGCACCCGGAATTCACCTACCTGCCGCGCAAGTTCAAGATCGCCATTACCGCCGCCAAACACGACCGGGCCGCGATCCGCGTGCATGACGTGGGCCTGCGCCTGCACAAGCGCGACGGCAAGACCGGCTTCGAGGTGATGGTGGGCGGCGGTCTCGGCCGCTCGCCCTATATCGGCAAGACCATCCGCGACTTCCTGCCGGAGGAGGACCTGCTCTCCTATCTGGAAGCGATCCTGCGCACCTACAATCTCGGCGGCCGGCGCGACAACATCTACAAGGCGCGCATCAAGATCCAGGTGCACGAGATGGGCGCCGAGGCCTTCGCGCAGAAGGTTGAGGCAGAATGGGCCGAGATCCGCGACGGCGCGCTGAAGCTGGACAAGGCGGCGCTCGACGCCATCCGCGACCGCTTCCTCAACCCCGCGCTGGAAGATCTGGAAGACGCCCCCGCCGTGCTGGCCACGGCGCTGGCCGATCCCGACTTTGCCCGCTGGCACGCCAATTCCGTCGCCCCGCACAAGGCGAAGGGCCACGCCATCGTCACCCTGTCGCTGAAGCCCGTGGGCGCCCCGCCCGGCGACGCGACCGCCGACCAGATGGACGCCATCGCCGACCTCGCCGACGAATATGCCTATGGCGAGATTCGCGTCGCCCACGAGCAGAACCTCACCCTGCCCTATGTGCGCCAGATGGATATTCCGGCCCTGTGGGCGAAGCTGAAGGCCATCGGCGTCGCTACCCCCAATGTCGGGCTCATCTCCGACATCATCGCTTGCCCTGGCCTCGATTATTGCTCGCTGGCAAATGCGCGCTCCATTCCCGTCGCGCAGAAGCTCACCGAACGGTTCGCGGACGACGCGCGTATCGCCGACATCGGCCGGCTGCACCTCAACATTTCCGGCTGCATCAATGCCTGCGGCCACCACCATGTGGGCCACATCGGCATCCTCGGGGTGGAGAAGAAGGACGAGGAGTTCTTCCAGATCACCCTCGGCGGCAAGGGCAATTCCAAGGCCCGCATCGGCGAGCTGATCGGCCCGGCCGTGTCCGAGGGCGAGGTGGTGGACGTGGTGGAGCGACTGGTTGAGACCTATCTCGACCTGCGCACCTCGCCCGCCGAAACCTTCATCGCCGCGGTCCAGCGGCTCGGCACCGACCCCTTCAAGGAGCGCGCCTATGCCCCTCGTTAAGAACGGCGCGCCCGCCGAGGACATCTTCACCGCCGTCGCCGACGACGCGGCCCTGCCCGACGGGCCGGTGCTGGTCACCGCCGAGCGCTTCCTGAAGGAGGCTGAGGCCCTCGTCGCGCGCAACGACGAGATCGGCGTCCTCTGGCCCAACGCCAGGGACGTGGCGGAGCTGAAGCCCTACCTTTCCCGCCTCTCCGTGGTGGCGCTGACCTTCCCCAAGTTCCGCGACGGCCGCGCCTACAGCCAGGCCCGCCTGCTGCGCGAGCGCTACGGCTTCAAGGGCGAGCTGCGGGCGGTGGGCAACGTGCTGCGCGACCAGGCGCTGATGATGGCGCGCGCCGGCTTCGATGCCTTCGCCTTCGAGAAGGCGGCGGATGCCGAGGCCTTCAACAAGGCCCTCGCCACCTATTCCCACTTCTACCAGCCGACCGGCGACGGACGGGCCACGGCCCGGGACGTGCGGGTCGCGCATGCGGGCGTTGCGCCCGTGGAGGGATGACCTGAGATGAACGCTCTTGAGCGGGCCGCTCCCCGCCTCGATCTCGACGCGCTGAACGCGCGGCTGGAGAACGCCTCCCCGCTGGACGTGATCGCCGCCGGCCTCGCGGCCTTTCCCGGCCGCATCGCCGCCGTGTCCTCCTTCGGCACCGAATCGGCCGTGCTCCTGCACATGATCGCCCAAGTGGATCCGGCAACGCCGATCCTCTTCCTCGATACCGGCCACCTGTTCGAGGAGACGCTGGCCTATCGCGACACGCTGGCTGGCCATCTCGGCCTCACCAACGTGCAGACCTTCTCGCCCGATCCCGCAGCTTTGGCCGCGCGCGATCCGGAGCGCGGCCTGTGGTCCGACAATGCGGACGCCTGCTGCGCCCTGCGCAAGGTGGAGCCGCTGGCCCGCGCCCTCGCCCCCTACGGCGCGTGGTTCAACGGCCGCAAGCGCTACCAGGCCTCCACCCGCACCGCCATCGCGCTGGTGGAGCAGGACGGGGAGCGGGTGAAGTTCAATCCCCTCGCCGCCATGGGCCGGGATGAACTTGTCGGCTACATGGACGCCCACGGCCTGCCTCGGCACCCGTTGGAAAAGCACGGCTTCGCCTCCATCGGCTGCATGCCCTGCACCTCCCGCGTCCAGCCCGGCGAAGACCCGCGCGCCGGCCGCTGGCGCGGCAAGGCCAAGACCGAATGCGGTATCCATTTCGGGGACGGGATTTAGATTTAATTCCATCGAATTTATGATATATGGGTTGACCGAGCGTCGGGCTGATGCAATCGTTCGTTTCATCGAACGATTATTCTGAATGACGAACGAATTTGCCGGAGGTCTTCCCATGTCGTCTCGCCGCACGTTCCTGCGCACGGGCATTGCCGCCGCCACGGCGCTCGCACTTTCGGCCGGCGCTGTCGCCGCCGCCGACATCACGCTGCTGAACGTCTCCTACGACCCGACCCGCGAGCTGTATGTGGACGTCAACAAGGCGTTCGCGGCCGAGTGGGCGAAGGCGCACCCCGGCGACACCGTGAAGATCAACCAGTCCCATGGCGGTTCGGGCAAGCAGGCGCGCTCCGTCATCGACGGCCTCGAGGCCGACGTGGTGACGCTCGCCCTCGCCTATGACATCGATGCCATCGCCGAGAAGGGCTACCTCGCCGCCGACTGGCAGAAGCGCCTGCCCGATAATGCTTCGCCCTACACCTCCACCATCGTCTTCCTGGTCCGCAAGGGGAACCCCAAGGGCATCAAGGATTGGGACGATCTGGTGAAGCCCGGCATCAAGGTGGTCACCCCCAATCCGAAGACCTCCGGCGGCGCCCGCTGGAACTATCTCGGCGCCTGGGGCTACGCGCTGAAGAAGAACGGCGGCGACGAGGCCAAGGCCAAGGACTTCGTGAAGGCGCTCTACAAGAACGCCCCCGTGCTCGACACCGGCGCCCGCGGCGCCACCGTCACTTTCGTCGAGCGCAACATCGGCGACGTGCTCATCGCCTGGGAGAACGAGGCCTATCTCTCGGTGAACGAGCTCGGCCCCGACAAGTTCGACATCGTGACCCCCTCCGTCTCCATCCTCGCCGAGCCGCCGGTGGCGGTGGTGGACAAGGTGGTGGACAAGAAGGGCACCCGCGCCATCTCGGAAGCCTATCTGAAGTTCCTCTACACCCCCATCGGCCAGGAGATCGCGGCGAAGAACTATTACCGTCCCCGCGACGAGCAGGTGGCGGCCAAGTACAAGGACAAGTTCGCCAAGGTCGACCTCTTCACCATCGATCAGGTCTTCGGCGGCTGGCAGAAGGCGCAGAAGACCCACTTCGCCGACGGCGGCGTGTTCGACCAGATCACCGGCAACTGATCCTGCCGTCCATCCATCCTGCGGCCGCCGCCCTCGGGAGCCTTCCTGATGGCGGTGGCCGCGGCCTTTAGAGCGAGCGACGCAGAAGCGTCGCCGGACTATAAACCTTCCATGAGCGCCTCACCGTCCCGCCTCACATTCCGGCAGCCGAGCGTGATCCCCGGCTTTGGCCTCACGCTGGGCCTCACCTTGACGTGGCTGGGGCTCATCGTCCTGCTGCCGCTGTCGGCGCTGTTCATCAAGACGAGCGAACTGTCGCTGGAGCGCTTCATCACCATCGTCACGGCGACGCGCACGCTCCATGCGCTGCAAGTGTCGTTCGGCCTCGCCTTCGGCGCCGCGCTCATCAACATGGTGTTCGGCGCCATCGTGGTGTGGGTGCTGGTGCGCTACGACTTCCCCGGCAAGAAGATCGTCGATGCGCTCATCGACATCCCCTTCGCGCTGCCCACGGCGGTGGCCGGCATCGCGCTGACCTCGCTCTATGCCGAGAACGGCTGGGTCGGCTCGCTGCTCGCGCCGCTGGGCATCCAGGTGTCGTTCACGCCTCTCGGCATCCTCGTCGCCCTCGTCTTCATCGGCTTGCCCTTCGTTGTGCGGACCGTGCAGCCCGTGCTGGCGGACCTCGATCAGGAGCTGGAAGACGCCGCCGCCAGCCTCGGCGCCACGCGAACGCAGGCCCTCGTGCGCGTCGTGCTGCCCTCGGTGTGGCCGGCGCTGCTCACCGGCTTCGCCCTCGCCTTCGCGCGGGCGGTGGGTGAATACGGCTCCGTCATCTTCATTGCCGGCAATCTGCCCGGCGTGTCCGAGATCGCCCCGCTGCTCATCGTCATCCGGCTGGAGGAGTTCCGCTATGCGGACGCCACTGCCATCGCGACGGTGATGCTGGTGGCCTCCTTCGTCCTGCTGCTCATCATCAACCGCCTCCAGCGCTGGGCGGAGCTGCGCGGGAGCAAGCACGGATGAACGCCCTCGACCAGACGCCCGGTCATCCCATTGCCCACGGCGCGAGCGAGGGCCTGCCCTCGGCGCTGGAGCAGTCGCACACCTATGCGGCGCACCGCGGCCGGCCGGTACGCACGGAGCCGCGGGGCGTGCGCATCATCCTGACGGTGATCGCCCTCGCCTTCGTCGGCCTGTTCATCGGCCTGCCGCTGGTGACGGTGTTCTACGAAGCCTTCAAGCGCGGCTGGCAGGCCTATGTGGCGGCGCTCGTCTCGCCGGATGCTTTGGCCTCCATCCAGCTCACCCTCATCGTCGCGGCCATCTCGGTGGTGGCGAACCTGCTGTTCGGGCTGGTGGCGGCGTGGTCCATCGCCAAGTTCGAGTTTCCCGGCAAGAGCCTGCTCATCACCCTCATCGACCTGCCCTTCTCGGTCTCGCCGGTGGTGGCGGGCCTCATCTACGTGCTGCTGTTCGGCTCGCAGGGCCTGTTCGCCGCCTACCTGCAGGCGTGGGACATCAAGATCATCTTCGCCCTGCCGGGCATCGTGCTCGCCACCATCTTCGTCACCTTCCCCTTCGTGGCGCGCGAACTGATCCCGCTGATGCAGGAGCAGGGCACGGCGGAGGAAGAGGCGGCCATCTCGCTCGGCGCCTCGGGCCTCTCCACCTTCTTTCGGGTGACGCTGCCCAACGTGAAATGGGCGCTGCTCTACGGCGTGCTGCTCTGCAACGCACGCGCCATGGGCGAATTCGGTGCCGTGTCGGTGGTCTCCGGCCACGTTCGCGGGCTCACCAACACCATGCCGCTGCACATCGAGATCCTCTATAACGAATACCAGTTCGTCGCCTCCTTCGCGGTGGCGTCCCTGCTGGCGCTGCTGGCGCTCGTCACGCTGATCGCCAAGACCATTCTCGAACACCGCCTCGCCGAGGAAGACAGATGACCATCGACGTCGTCGGCGTCACCAAGCGCTTCAAGACCTTCGCCGCGCTCGACAATGTGAGCCTCACCATCCGCACCGGCGAGCTGGTCGCCCTGCTCGGCCCCTCGGGCTCGGGCAAGACCACGCTCCTGCGCATCATCGCCGGCCTCGAATGGCCCGATTCCGGCGAAGTCCGGTTCGATGGGGAGGATGCGCTCTCCCGCTCCGTGCGCGAGCGCAACGTGGGCTTCGTGTTCCAGCACTACGCTTTGTTCCGGCACATGAACGTGTTCGAGAACGTAGCGTTCGGCCTGCGCGTGCGCCGGGGCGCGGACAAGCTGCCCGAGGCGGCCATCCGCGCGAAGGTCAACGAGCTGCTGCATCTCGTGCAGATCGACTGGCTGGCCGAGCGCTATCCCGCCCAGCTTTCCGGCGGCCAGCGCCAGCGCGTGGCGCTCGCCCGCGCGCTCGCCATCTCCCCCAAGGTGCTGCTGCTGGACGAGCCCTTCGGCGCCCTCGACGCCAAGGTCCGCAAGGAACTGCGCCGCTGGCTGCGCCACCTGCACGAGGAACTGCCCGTCACCTCCGTGCTCGTCACCCACGATCAGGAAGAGGCGCTGGAGCTGGCCGATCGCGTGGTGGTGATGGGCCACGGCAAAATCGAGCAGGTGGGCTCCCCCGGCGAGGTCTACGACAATCCGGCCACCGCCTTCGTCCATGACTTCATCGGCGAGACCATCGCGCTCCCCGGCGAGGTGAAGGGCGGCGCGCTCTATCTCGGCGGCCGTCCGCTGGGGCTCGATCCGCAGGGCGTGGCCGACGGGCCGGCCCGCATTCTCGCCCGGCCGCATGATGTGGATCTCGCCGACCCCTCCTCCACCGCCATCTCCGGCAAGGTGCTCTCCGTGCGCACCTTCGGCCCGACGCGGCGGGCCGACGTGGAACTCAACGGCAGCTCCGGTCCGGTGGTGGTGGAAGCCGCCGTGCCCCACGGCCAGGATCTCGCCCCGGGCACCCAAGTCGGCCTCAAGCCGCGCCGCTACAAGGTGTTCGCCGCCTGAGCAGGCGGCCGCGGCACGTTTTCGCCATCACGGCGTGCTGACCTACCGTGCATGGGGCGCGCCATCGCGCTCCGCTGACCGGAGTTTGCCGCCGTGCCGCCGTTCGTTGTCGTTGCCCTGGGTGCCATGGGCGCCGTGGCGCTCGCCAAGCTGATCTCGTCCGAGACGCGTCGGGTCAACGAGGCCTTGGACCGCCGCCGCAAGGCGGAGGCCGGCGACCTGAAGACGGTGCGGCTGGAGCGCGATCCCGCCACGGGCGAATATCGCCCGCGGGGCTGACACGCCCCGCCGTCATCCCATCCCGATCTGATCTCAGTCCCGAGAGGGCGCACACGCCGCGGCTGGCGGGCAGGTGCCCGTGGCGAGGCCGACGGCACCCGTGTTCCGGTCGTCGCGCGCTGCCCGCCGCGCGGCGCGGCTCTTCGCATGCTCGCGCTGGATGGCATAGAGGCCCGCCCCCACCACCAGCAGCATGCCGATGCTGGTCCAGGCATCCGGCAGATCGCCGAACACGAGATAGCCGGAGATGAGCGCCCCGAACACGAGGAGGTAGCGCATCGGCGAGAGGGACGAGATGGGCGCGTTGCGGAAGGCGAAGACCAGCAGCAGCGTGCCGCCGCCGAACGACACCGCCGACGCCACGAGATAGGCCAGCACCGTCGTGGACGGCACCTGCCAGCTCTCGAACGGCGCGAGCAGCGCGGCGGCGAGGCAGAAGGCCAGCGTTCCGGTGAGGCCCACCACCGATCCGGGAATCTCCGGCCCGATGCTGCGGGTGGAGATGTCGCGCGCCGCGCCGGTGAAGGCAGCGATGAGCGGCAACAGGGCGATGAGGCTGAACGTGGCGGGGTCCGGCCGCGTCACGATCACCGCCCCGCAGAAGCCGACGATGATGGCCGACCAGCTGCGCCAGCCCACCTTCTCGCCGAGCAGCGGCACGGCGAGGGCCGTCGTGATGAGCGGCGTCGCCATGTAGATGGTGGTGGTGGAGGCGATGGGCATCACCGCCAGCGCGGCGATGTAGAGGAAGGTGGTGAAGGTATCGAGCGACGAGCGCACGATCACGCTGCGCCGGAACATGTAGCGCAGCGCGAGGAGATCACCCGAGGCCACGATCAGCCCGAGGAACAGGAAGCTCACCATCGCGGTGCGCAGGCCGAGGCCCTCGCTGAGGGGCACCTCGCGCAGCGCCAGCTTCATGAAGGTGTCGTTGGTGATGAACAGGGCCATGGAACCGACCATGGCGATGAGGCCCTTCACCGCCGAGACCGGCAGGTGGGCGGCAGGGCGCTGCGCGGCGGCTTGGATGCTCATGCCCTCGCTCCCGCGCCGGACAGGCGAAGGGAACGAACGATGGCGCCGGCGCAATCCCGGTGCAGTCTCACGTCAAACCTCGTAGATGGCGGGCGGCGGGGCGCGCCCCAAAACCGGCTTCAGGCCGTTGATTTATCTTCTCGACCAGATGTAGCTGATTTCGGGTAAAGACGCCCTGCGCTTTGCGCCGGCTCTCGCGCGTAAGCCCCTCGCCTGCGGCATGGCGCGGCCACGTCTTCGCCTCATTCTCGGCAGCCCAAGCCGCCCCGCTTCAGCCGCCAGTGGTGCTCATGTGCCGCCCGACCGCCGGCTGGCGGGTCTTGCGGTCGATCACGAAGTCATGGCCCTTGGGCTTGCGGAAGATGGCGTCGTCGATGGCCCGGTGCAGCAGGGCATCATCGGCAGAGGCACGCAGCGGCGCGCGCAGGTCGGCGGCGTCCTCCTGGCCGAGGCACATATAGAGCGTGCCGGTGCAGGTGACGCGCACCCGGTTGCAGCCCTCGCAGAAATTGTGCGTCAGCGGCGTGATGAAGCCGAGCCGCCCGCCGGTCTCCTTCACCTCCACATAGCGGGCGGGGCCGCCGGTGCGGTAGGCGATGTCCGTGAGGGTGAAGCGCTCGGCCAGCTGCTCGCGGACGGTGGAGAGCGGCAGATACTGGTCCACCCGCTCCTCGCCCACTTCGCCGAGGGGCATCACCTCGATCAAAGAGAGGTCGTGGCCCTCGCCATGGGCCCACTCCATCATGGAGGCGATCTCGTGCTCGTTCACGTCCTTGAGCGCGACGGCGTTGATCTTCACCCGGATGCCGGCTGCCTGCGCCGCCTTCACGCCTTCCAGCACTCGGGCGAGATCGCCCCAGCGGGTGATGGCGCGGAACTTGGCCGGGTCCAGCGTGTCGATGGAGACGTTGATGCGCTTCACCCCGCAGGCGGCGAGGTCGGCCGCATGGCGGGCGAGCTGCGAGCCGTTGGTGGTGACGGTCAGTTCGTCCAGCCGGCCGCTTTCGATGTGGCGGGAGAGGCTGCGGAACAGGGTCATCACGTCCCGCCGCACCAGGGGCTCACCGCCGGTGAGGCGCAGCTTGCGCACGCCGCGCAGCACGAAGGCGCTGCACAGACGGTCCAGCTCCTCGAGCGACAGGAGATCCTGCTTGGGCAGGAAAGTCATGTGCTCGGACATGCAATAGACGCAGCGGAAGTCGCAGCGATCGGTGACGGAGACGCGCAGATAGGTGACGGCGCGGCCGAACGTGTCCACGAGCGGGCCGGCCTGCTGCGCGGCGGCGACACCCGGACGGTCGATCAGATCCCTGAGAAGATCACTCACCACGCCACTCCCGAACCAGCCTTGCGTCTCCCGCGCCTTCCCCGTCCGCCGACTTGTGCCGGTCTTGAGGCAGCCCAGCGCCCCGGATGCGGCAGACGGCGGGCTTCGACGCTCGCCCTATATATCGTATGCAAGAGCGAGATGGATAGGGTCGCCGCCCGAACACGATGCCGTGTGAAATCAAAAGGCTCGGCCTTTCGCCCGATCGAAAAAGGACATCACGAAATGGCTCCCGCGTCTGCCCCCGCCGCCGCCCCCTGGCCAACCGAGCTGCGCGTCATCGATGACCGCCACACGCTCTCCGTCACCTTCGAGGACGGGGCAAAATTCACCCTCCCCGCCGAGTATCTGAGGGTGGAAAGCCCCTCCGCCGAGGTGCAGGGCCACCAGCCGGAAGAGAAGATCACGGTGCCCGGCAAGCGGCAGGTGCGCATCGCGCAGGTGGAGCCGGTGGGCAACTACGCCGTCCGCCTCATCTTCGACGACGGCCACGGCACCGGCCTCTACACCTGGGACCTGCTCTACAGCTACGGCGTGCACCAGGAGGAGAAGTTCGGCGCCTATCTCAAGGCGCTGGAAGCGCAGGGGCTCGCGCGCGGGTGAAAGCCGCCCGCACGATGGCGTGAGCGCGTAACCCGCGCGCGCCGCAGGACGAAGGAGGACCGGGAGCGCCCGGTGGAAGCCTCATGCGGGCGGCATCCCGCAGGAGCCCCGCGCCATGGCCGAAACCCCGTCCGCCTCCTCGCCACCCCCGCGCGAACCGCGCCGTCCACCGCACGCAAAATGGTCTGCCTTCGCCGCAGGCGCGGCCATTCTGGCGTCCCTTCCGGTCGACCCCGCCGCCGCCGAACCGCGCCAGAAGCTCACGGTGGTGGAGCTGTTCACCAGCCAGGGCTGCTCCTCCTGCCCGCCGGCGGATGCCAACCTCATCGCCCTCACCCGCCGGCCCGACGTGCTGGCCTTGAGCTTCAGCGTGATATACTGGGATCGGCTCGGCTGGCGCGACACCTTCGGCAAGCCGGAATTTACGGCCCGCCAGTACACCTACGAGCCGATGCTGGGCGAGCGTGGGCCGTTTACGCCTCAAATGGTGGTGAATGGCCGCCTCAGCCGCGTCGGCTACAGCCTGACGGACATCGAGCGGGCGATCTCCTCCGCGGGTCCCGTCGTCGGTCCCGAGGTCACCATCGGCGCGCATGACGTGGCGGTGGGGCCCGGGACCGCCCCCGCCGCGGCCGCGGACGTCTGGCTCGCGGAATACGAACCCGGCGTCATCGAGGTACCCGTCCGACGCGGCGAGAATGCCGGCCGCACCCTGCCCCATGCCCGCGTGGTGCGACGTCTGGAGCGGCTCGGCGCCTGGACCGGCACGCGCGCCCGTTACCTCAGGCCGGATGCGGCGCCGGGCTTGCGCACCGCCATCCTGGTGCAGGCGCCTTCCGGCGGCCCCATCCTCGCAGCCGCCACCGAATGAAAACGGGCGGCTCAAGGCCGCCCGTCGCATTCGTCAGACCTGAAAGCTGCGTCTCACTTCACCCGTTCGAGGATGGAGACGTAGTTCGCCACGGCCGCGCCGCCCATGTTGAAGACGCCGGCCACCTTGGCGCCGTCGATCTGCATGTCGCCGGCCTCGCCCATGAGCTGCATGGCGGAGAGGACGTGCATGGAGACGCCGGTGGCGCCGATGGGGTGGCCCTTGGACTTCAGGCCGCCCGAGGCGTTCACCGGCAGCTTGCCGGTCTTCTCGGTGATGCCCTCGCGCACAACCTTGTAGCCTTCGCCGGGCTTGGCGAGGCCCATGGCCTCGTACTCGATCAGTTCGGCCACGGTGAAGCAGTCGTGGGTCTCGACAAGGCTGAGGTCGTCGAGTGTCAGGCCGGCCTTCTCCAGCGCCTTGACCCAGGCGCGGCGGGCGCCCTCGAAGGCGATGGGATCGCGGCGCGACAGGGGCAGGATGTCGTTCACATGGGCGCGGGCGCGGAAGGCGACGGCGCGGCCAAGCGTCTCCGCCACGTCGGCCGAGGCGATCACCAGCGCCGCGGCGCCGTCGGACACCAGCGAGCAGTCGGTGCGGCGCAGGGGGCCGGCGACGTAGGGGTTCTTCTCCGAGATGGTGTTACAGAACTCGAAGCCGAAATCCTTGCGCATTTGCGCATAGGGATTGGAAACGCCGTTCTTGTGGTTCTTGGCGGCGATGCGCGCGAGCTCTTCCGAGCGGTCGCCGTAGCGCTGGAAATAGGTCTGCGCGATGCGGCCGAACACGCCGGCAAAGCCGCCCTCGATGTCCGCCTCTTCCTTGCGGTAGGAGGCGTTGAGCAGGATATCGCCCACCTCGGCGGTGGGCTTCGCCGTCATCTTCTCGGCGCCGACCACGAGGGCGATGCGGCCCTGCCCGCTCTCGATGTAGTTGAGCGCGGAATGGATGGCGGCCGAGCCGGTGGCGCAGGCGTTCTCGACGCGCACCGCCGGCACATGGGCGAGCTCCGGCACGGAGAGGGCCGGCATGGCGCCCTGGAAATCCTGCTTCTGGAAGCCGGCGTTGAACACGCCCACGTGGATCGAATCCACGTCCTGCGGGGAAAGGCCCGCATGCTCGATGGCGGCGCCGGCCACCCGGCCCATCAGGGCCTCGGTGTCCGCATCCTCGAGCTTGCCGAAGGGCGAGTGCGCCCAGCCTACGATGGCGGCCTTGCTGTCCATGTTCGTCTCCCGCGGCGTGACACCGCTTTGGTTTTGATGGCGTTCAGATAGGGATGCGCGGCGCCTTATGCCACCGCCGCGCTGGGTTCACGACAGGCCGGCGATGAAGCCGTCCGGCATGACGAAGATGTCCTGGGCGGCCGGCGCGGAGGGCAGGCCCGGCATGGTCATGATGTCGCCGGCGAGCGCCACCACGAAGCCGGCACCGGCGGACAGACGCACCTCGCGAATGGGCAGCGTGTGGCCGGTGGGCGCGTTGCGCGCGGTGGGATCGGCGGAGAAGGAATATTGCGTCTTCGCCATGCACACCGGCAGGTCGCCGAAACCCGCCAGCTCGTATTCCTTGAGCTTCGCCGTCGCGGCGGAGGAGAAATCGACCCGCTCCGCCCGGTAGATCTCGCGGGCGATGGTCTCGATCTTGTCCCTCAGCGGCAGTTCGGAGGGATAGAGATATTCGAACTTCGGCCGGCGGGCGAGAAGGTCGAGGACGGCGCGGGCGAGGTCCAGCGCCCCCTCCCCGCCCCGGGCCCAGTGCCCGCACGGGAAGACATCGACGCCCTCGGTCGCCAGCGCCGCGCGCACAGCTTCCAGTTCCTCCGGCGTATCGCCGGTGAAATGGTTCAGCGCCACTACGACCGGCAGGTCGAACTTCTTCAGGTTCTCCACGTGCCGCTTGAGGTTGCCGCAGCCGAGCGTCACCGCCGCCGCATCCGGCGTGCCGAGCTCCTTGAGCGGGACGCCGCCATGCATCTTCAGCGCGCGCACCGTCGCCACCACCACCGCAGCCGAGGGCACGAGCCCGGCCTGCCGGCACTTGATGTCGAGGAACTTCTCCGCGCCGAGATCGGCGCCGAAGCCGGCTTCCGTCACCACCACATCGGCGAGGCCGAGGGCGGTGCGCGTCGCCATCACCGAATTGCAGCCGTGGGCGATGTTGGCGAACGGGCCGCCATGGACGAGGGCCGGGGTGCCCTCCAGCGTCTGCACCAGGTTCGGCTGGAACGCATCCTTGAGCAGCGCCAACATGGCGCCGACGCCGCCCAGTTCCTCGGCGCGCACCATGCGGCGGCCGCGGGTCTGGCCGATCACCATGCGCGACAGGCGCGCCTCGAGATCGGAGAGGCTGTCGGCGAGGCACAGGATGGCCATCACCTCGCTCGCCACGGTGATGTCGAAGCCGTCCTCGCGCGGATAGCCGTTGGCGGGGCCGCCGAGACCGACCGTGATCTGGCGCAGCGCCCGGTCGTTAAGGTCCATCACCCGCCGCCAGCTGATGCGCCGGGCGTCGAGATCGAGGGCATTGCCCCAGTGGATGTGATTGTCGATCAGCGCCGACAGCAGGTTGTGCGCGGCGGTGATGGCATGCAGGTCGCCGGTGAAATGCAGGTTGATGTCCTGCATGGGGATGATCTGCGCCCGCCCGCCGCCGGTGGCGCCGCCCTTGGCGCCGAATACCGGGCCGAGGGAGGGCTCGCGCAGGCAGACGGCCGTTGAGGTGCCGAGCTGCGAAAGCGCGTCGCCGAGGCCGATCGTGGTGGTGGTCTTCCCCTCCCCCGCCGGGGTGGGATTGATGGCCGTGACGAGGACCAGCTGGCCGCGCGGCCGCGATTCGGCCTCGGCCACGAAATCGAGGCTGATCTTCCCCTTGTGCGGGCCGTAGCGATAGAGCGCATCCGCCGGAATGCCGAGGTCCCCCGCCACGTCCTCTATGGGGCGCGGCGTGACGCTCGCGGCGATGGCCGCATCGGATGTGGGATCGAGCGGTCGAGCGCTTCTGTCATGCATGGATTGGTTCCCGAACGGGCGCCGACCCTAGCGGCTCGGCCCGCGGCTGAAAAGCGCGGGCCGGGGCAAAATTGCCTTGCTTTTGCGCTCCGGGAAGCCTCGCAGCGCCATTTTGCGGAGGTTCAGGCGGCCTCAGCCGCCTTTCTGCTGCTCCTCGGCCTTGCGGACCGGGGCCGGCTGGTCGACCGAATCGAGGCCCTTGTTTATCTTCTGCACGATCTTGGCGAGATCATCCGGCTCGGGCTTCAGGTCGCGGGCGTGGTTCCACTGGAAGCCCGCCTCGAGCTTGCGGCCCACCTTCCAGTAGGCGTCGCCCAGATGGTCGTTGATGACCGGGTCCTGCGGCATCAGCTCGATGGCGCGCTCCAGCTGCACCACGGCATCGTCGTAGCGGCCGAGGCGGTAATAGGCCCAGCCGAGGCTGTCGACGATGGGACCGTCATCAGGCCGCAGCTTGGCCGCCTTGCGGATCATGTCGAGGCCCTGGTCCAGGTTGGTGCCCTGGTCCACCCACGAATAGCCGAGATAGTTCAGCACGTGGGGCTGGTCGGGATTGAGCTCCAGCGCCTTCTTCAGGTCTGCCTCGGCGGCCGGCCAGTTCTTCGAGCGCTCGTTGCACACGCCGCGGAAGTAGAACAGGGCCCAGTTGCCGCGCGTGGGCTGGGGAATGAGGGCGATGGCCTTGGAATAGGTGCCGGCGCACTCGGAGAACATCTTGCGCGTCTGCTGGATCTTGCCGAGCGCGATGATGGCCTCGATGTCCTTGGGATCGGCCGCGATCATCTTCTCCAGCTGGGCGCGGGCTTCCTTGTAGTGGTCCGTCGCGTCCAGGTTGACCGCCAGCTGCACCTGGGCGTTGCGCTTCAGGGGCGAGGAATCGGGCACGGTCTCGTAGACCTCGATGGCCTTCGCCGGCTGCTTCAGCTGCTCGTAGAGGTCGGCCAGCGTCAGGCTGGCGAAGGGGTGCTCGGGATAGAGCCAGATGGCGAGCTGGAGATAGACGAGGGCGAGATCCTCGCCCCCCTGCCGCCCGAGCGTCGCGCCGAGGCCATAGAGTACCTCGGAGGAGCCCTCCTGCGCGGTCTTCACCAGCGGCGGCAGCTGCTTTCCGGCCTTCAGTTCCTTGATGGCCGCGAGCACGATGGGGTGGTTCGGCAGCTGCTTGTCGAACGCGGCATAGGCGGCGAGCGCCGCCTCGGTATTGTCATTGCGCGAGGCCCAGCGGGCATAGGCATCGATGGCGCGCAGGGAGCCGGGATCGGCCTTCATGGCCGCCTCAAGCCTGCGTCCGGCCTCCTTCTTCTGCCCGGCGGCGTCGAGGATGAGGCCGGCGTGCAGCTCCTTCATGGGCGCGTACCAGTCCGGCCCGTCCAGGCGGTCGATCAGCTCCACCGCGCCCTTGGTGTTGCCGGAGCCGAAGAAGGTCCAGGCGGCAAGCAGCGTGGCGGTGAGATCGCCGATGGGACCGCGCACCGAAAGCGCGAGGTTGGTGCGGGCGGTCTGGTAATGGCCCTTCTTGATGGAGCGGACGGCGAGCGCGAGACGGGCGACGCGATGGGTGCGGTCGATCTTCACCAGGCGGTCGGCGAGCTTCATCGCGTCGTCGATCTGGCCGTCCATGAGCATCGCGAAGAAGGTCCGCTCCAGGATCTCCTCGTTGCGCGCATCGAGCTTCATCAGGTTGCGCAGATAGACGACGGCGGCGTCCTGGTCGCGCTCGGTGCTGGCCAGCCGGGCGGCGAGATAGTTGCCCGCGAGCGAGGTATCGAAATCAGGCACAGCCTCGGCCCGGGCGAGGCCCGGCGACAGAGTGAGCACCGCAGCAAGGCCGGCCGCCAGGGCCGCGGAGAAGGTGGGGCGTCGTGTCGTCACCGATGATCTGTCCTGAAAGCCGGGCCCTGCGGGCGTTGTCGCGCGAAATCCAAGCGGGGCGAGATGGCGTGAGGATGGCGGCTTTCCTGTGGCACCGCAAGTTACGTGGGAGTCATGAATCACCGGTGTTCCCAAGGGCCGGTTGCGGCGGCGTGTGCGGCGCGGCATAAGCCGCCCCATGGAAACCTTGCGGACGCGCGCTCCGGCGAAGATCAACCTGACCTTGCGCATCATCGGACGGCGCACGGATGGGTTTCACGATCTCGCGAGTCTCGTGGTCTTTTCCGGCGCTGCGGATCTGCTCTCGCTCACGCCCGATGCCGCGCTCTCGCTGACCGTGAAAGGGCGTACCGCAGCGGCAGCAGGGCCGGATGCGGACAATCTGGTGCTGCGCGCCGCGCGCGCCTTTTCCGCCGAAGTGCCGGGGGCGCGGCTCGGCGCGTTCCTCCTGGAGAAGCGGTTGCCGGTGGCGGCGGGGCTCGGCGGCGGCTCGTCCGATGCCGCAGCGGCACTGCGGCTGCTGGGCCGCCTCAATGGCCTTGCCCCCGATGACCCGCGCCTGTTCGCCGCAGCTCGCGCCACGGGATCCGACGTGCCGGTGTGCCTCGATCCGCGCGCCCGGCTGATGGAAGGCGTCGGCGATGTGCTCTCCCCGCCGCTTGCTTTGCCGCCGCTCGCCGGGGTGCTGGTGAATTGCGGGGTGGCGGTGCCCACCGCCGCCGTGTTCCGCCAGCTTGGCCTTGCGCCCGGCGTCGCTTTAGACGGGCCATCCCTGCCCGCCGTCCTCCCCTCTGGCCGTGCGGAGCTGGTGGCCGCCATCGCCGCCGTAGCCAACGATCTGGAGCCGCCGGCCGTGGCCGTGGCGCCGAAGATCGCCGAGGTCATCGACCGCCTCACGGCCCAGCCGGAATCTCGCCTTGTGCGAATGTCCGGCTCGGGCGCCACGGTGTTTGCCTTGACGGACGATTGCCGGGCAGCCGCGGCGCTGGCGCGGCGGGTGCTCGCCGCGGAGCCGGACTGGTGGGTGAAGCCCACCATCCTGCGGTGACCGTTCGGGGAAGGTGAAAACCATGGCGCTGCCGTTGTCGACGCTCATCGCCTTTGGGATCGCCGCATTGTGCGAGATAGCCGGGTGCTTCGCCTTCTGGCAGGTGGTCCGCCACGGCGTGACGCCGCTCTGGCTGCTGGCGGGGCTCGTGAGCCTCGCCGCCTTTGCCTGGGCCCTGACCTTTGTGGACTCGGAGGCTGCGGGGCGGGCGTTCGCCGCTTATGGCGGCATCTACATCATCGCCTCGCTGGTATGGCTGTGGAGCGTCGAAGGCGTGCGGCCCGACCGCTGGGACGCCGCCGGCGCGCTGCTCTGCCTCGCCGGGGCAGCGGTGATCGTGCTAGGCCCGCGCGGGTGAGGGAGCGCGATACGGGCGCGGGTCAAAGCCCGCGCGGCGCTTGAGCCAGGCAACGCATCACGCCGGAGGCGGCGCCTCCGGCGCTGCCGGCCGGCTCTTCTCGCGCGCCAGCAGGCGCTGATAGACCCAGCCCATGGCCACCAGCACCAGCCCGAGGCCGATGAAGGACACGGCGCGCAGCACGCCCTCCAAATCCGCCATGTCGGAGAGGAAGACCTTCAGCACGGTGGCCACCATCACCGCCGCCGAGGCGAGGCGCAGACTGCGCGAGCCGCGCCACAGGCCGAGGGCCAGCAGCACCATGCCGAACACCAGCCACGCCGCCGACCACGCATACCATTCGGCGGAGGAGATGGCCTCGCCGGAGAGCACCGGCCCCTGGAACAGGCGGCTCACCTCCAGCGTGACATAAGCGAGGGCAAGCACGCCGGCGATCGCCCGCGCCGCCGTCCGCACCCTGGGGCGGGTCTCCGGCTGCCCGGCCGCGAAGGCCACGGCGAGGCCGGCGGGCAGGGCATAGGCGATGAGGAGATCGTTGAAGATCGGCCCGCCGACCGCCTCGCCCGTCGCGAACGGATTGGTCTCGATGAGGCCGTTGAGCGCGCAGACGGTCGCCGCTGCCGCCACGATGTCCGAGAACAGCCGGTAGAAGCCGCGTCCGGTGACGTTGGCGAGGCGCGAGAGGCCCACCGCATAGGCGCCATAGACCACCGCCAGCAGGCCGGTCTCGAACAGCCGGGTGCCGACCGCATAGATGTCGCCGCCATGGGCAAGGTGGCGCACTTCGGTCGCCGCCAGCAGCATGGCGAAGATGAGGGCGAGGCACTCATGCACCCGCCGCGCCCAGTCGTCTTTGCTCTTGGCGAGGAAGTAGGCCGCACCGGCGAAGGCGAGAGCCGGCACGCCATAGCCCCACAGCAGCCAGTTGAAGATGGGCGTCGCGCCCGGATCGGTGGCGATGGTGGGCAGCCAGATGATGCGCGAGAGCACGACGACGCCAAGGGCCGCCGAAAACTGCCGCAGCCCCGGCAGCGGGCGGATGGTGGAGACCCAGGCGACGCCGCAGGCCGCGAGCGCGAGGCTCACCGTGAGCCAGCCCTTCTCCAGCGCAAAGGTGAGTGCCAGCGACAGGCTCACCACGCCCGCCGCGGCGAAAACGGTGGCCGCATGGGTGCGCGCGCCCTTCAGAAGCCGCTCGGCGCCGAGGGTGAAGAGGAAGGCGAGAGCCAGCGCCAGCGCCGCAAAGGGCAGGCTGCGCTCCAGCTCCGTGAGCCGCGCATAGGCGGCGATCAGCATCAGCACCGGGCCGACCGTACCCGTCACCGCCCAGCCGAGCACCGTGCGGCTGCGTCCCCCCCGTCCGGCGCCCAGAGCACCGGCGGACAGCATCAGCGCGCCCATGGCGAAGGCGAACACCATGAAGTGGCCGATGGAGAGACGCTCCGGCTCAGCCACCGCACCGGCCATGGGGCCGGCGGGCGCAAGGGTGGAGCCGGCATCGGGCGGGAACACCCACTGGGTGAGGATGGCCGGGGCCAGCAGCGCCACCGCGAAGGTCGCGAAGGTCATCGGCCGCACTCGCCATGCCAGCGCGAGCACGCCGACCGCGCCGACGACGAACACCGCCAGCGGCCCGGCGGCGACATTTCCGTCCACCGCTGCGGCGGCGGTGACGGCGAGCGCGCCCACGGCACCGAGGATGGAGATCGGCTCCGGCCGCTCGCCCGCCTCCGGCCCCCACAGGAAGCCCGGCGCCAGAAGCGCGGCGGTGAGCGCCAGCAGCACGAGGCCGAGCGCGCCGGAGGCGGTCACCGCCTGCGGCACCTCGAAGACGATGAGGGTGAGGCCCCAGGCCACCATGCCGGCGATGGCCAGGAGCGCGAGCCCCCTCCAGCGCCGGATGCGTGCCACGCCCAGCGCGCTCGCCCCGACCACGGCGATGAGCAGCGCCACGCCCCAGGCGTTGGGCGAACTGGTGGTGACGAGGAAGGGCGTCAGCGCCGCACCGACGAAGCCGAGCGCGCCCAGCGCCGGCCCGTGCAGCAGGGCCGCCAGCAGGGTGGCGACACCGGTGGAGGCGAGCAGCAGGAAGGCGGCCTGCGGCGGAATGAGGTGGTAGAGCTCATAGGCGGCGAAGATGCTGCCGAAGGCGGTCATGGTGCCAGCGGCGGTGAGGATGCTCGGCACGTCCGGCACCAGCCCGCGCAGGCTGGTGATGGGCGCGGCGGGGTCCTTGCCCTCGCGACGGCGCAGCCATTCGCCGGCACCGAGCAGCACCAGCGCCAGCAGCAGGCCGAGGCTGACCCGCAAGCCCGGCCCGATCAGATCCTGCTCCACCGCGAAACGCACCAGGAACACGCCACCCAGCGCCAAAGCGAGGCCGCCGACCCACACCGCCCAGCGCGCGCCCACCTTCTCCTCGAATCCGGCCAGCCGCTCCTTGAGCTTGGCGGCATCAATGGCCGGCGGAGGCGGAAGGGCGGGCTGCGTCGATTCGGGTTGCGGGCGCGAGGGCGGGACAGCGGGCGATGCGCCACCCTCGTCGGCGGGAGCAACTGGCGCCGGAGGCTCGAGCGGCCGGGCGAGCCGCGCCAGAGGGCTTTCCTTCGGCTGCGGCATCTGGGCCGACGGCATTTGGGTCCATGCCGGCGAGGCGACGACCGGCGCAAGCCCCGCATGGGCCTCGAGCGCCGCAACCCGCGCCTCCAGCAGGCGGATGCGCCCCCGGCTGCGCAGCGCCATGATGAAGCCCACGAGGGCCATCACCGGAAAGGCGAGGACCACCAGAACAAGAAGCGCCCACTCATCCATCGCGACCAGCCCGGTTGTGCCCCGCGCAACCGTAACGTCAGCGCCGCCGCGTGGCTAGACACCTCCGGCTAAGTGCTCACAAGGAAAAGAAAAATTGCAGCCGAACCGGCGGCGGTAGGATGGCGCCTCCATACGTCACGCGGCAAGGAAGGAAAGGCGGGGGTCCGTGCGGCCCGGGGCGATCTCGATGATCTCCGCCGCCACCACGCCCTCGGCAACGAATGGGTCTTCCGCGACCCGCGCCTCCACCTCAGCCCGGGAGGCGGCGGTGGCGAGGATGGCGCCACCGGCCTTGGGCTCAATGCCACCCGCGAGCAGGAAGCTCCCCTCGTCAAACCCCTTCCGGAGCCAGGCATTGTGCCCGTCCATCAGGCGCGGTGCGGCCGCACGGTTGGCAGCGAAGCGCAGCAGGACGACGAACATGGTTTCCCCCTTGGCTGTTCAGGCGTGGGCGGCGGGACGGCGATGGGCGGCGACGAAGCCGCGCATCTCAGCGACCTCAGCGTCGATGAAGGCCTCGTCGCCGATGGAACTGGCGAGGGTCGCCACCCCCTGGCTGCGGGCGAGGAGGTGCATGGCGAGGCGGGCGGCCTCATCCTCGCTGTGCCCGAGGGCACGGAACTGGCGGGCGAGCCAGTCGCGGAACAGGGTGAAGAGCCGGGCGGCATCGGCGCCCGCGGCATGGTCGAGCTTCGCCAGTTCGTTGCAGAGCGTGCCCACCGGACAGCCGAAGCGCATGATCTTGGTGCGATTGGCGATGAGGATGCCGATGAAGCTCAGGATACGCCCCTCGGCGTCCGCGCCCTCCGCCTCCCATCGCTCCAGCATCTGCCGGGTGCGCTCCAGCCGAAGCGCGATGACGGCCGCGAGGATCTCGTCCTTGCTCTTGAAATGATAATAGAAATTGCCCCGCGACAGCTTCACCGCCGCGGCAATGTCGGCGAAGGAGGTGGAGGCGAAGCCGTTCTCATAGAACAGCCGGTCCGCCGCCTCGACGATGGCGGCGCGCGTGTCGCTCGCAGGCATGGAAGATCGCCTAGGTCAAATGTCCTAATCCAAGATTTAGGACAATTGACCTAGGCGCGTCAAGGGCGCCGTCCTATGCCTCGCGGAAGCGGTTGGTGATGGGATAGCGGCGGTCGCGGCCGAAGCTGCGGCCCGTCACCTTGACCCCGGGCGCGGCCTGCCGGCGCTTGTATTCGGCGCCGGCCAGCAGCCGCGCCACGCGGGCGACCGTTGTGGCGTCGAAGCCGTCGGCGATGATCTCGTCCAGCGCGCTTTCCCCCTCCACCAGCCGGGCGAGAATGGTGTCGAGCAGCGGATAGGGCGGCAGCGCGTCGTCGTCCTTCTGGTCGGCGCGCAGTTCCGCGCTCGGTGGCTTGGCGATGAGGGCCTCGGGAATGACGATGCCGTCCGGCCCCAGCGCCTCCGCCGGCTTCCAGCGGTTGCGCAGGCGGGCGAGGCGCAGCACCTCAGTCTTGTACAGATCCTTGATGGGGTTGAAGCCGCCGTTCATGTCGCCATAGAGCGTGGCGTAGCCGGTGGACATCTCCGACTTGTTGCCGGTGGTCACCACCATGGCGCCGAACTTGTTGGAGACGGACATGAACAACGTGCCGCGCACGCGCGCCTGCAGGTTCTCCTCCGTCACGTCCCGTTCGGTCCCCGCGAACAACGGCGCCAGCACCGCTTCCAGCCCCTCCACGGCAGGGGCGATGGGCACGACCTCGTAGCTGACGCCCAGCGCCCCGGCCACGGCGGCGGCGTCCTTGAGGCTTTCTTCCGACGTGAAGCGATAGGGCAGCATCAGGCAGCGCACCCGCTCCCGCCCCAGCGCATCCACCGCCATGGCCGCGCACAGAGCGGAATCGATGCCGCCGGAGAGGCCTAGCACCACGCCGGGGAAGCCATTCTTGTTCACATAGTCCCTGAGGCCGACGACGCAGGCGGCGTAGTCAGCCTCGTCGCCCTCCATGGCCTCCACGAGATTGCCGCCGAGGCAGCGCCAGGTGTCCTCGAAGCGCTGCCAGCGGGAGAGGCGCACGCGCTCGACGAAGCCGGGGAACTGCAAGGCGGGGAAGCGGTCGGCGTTGAGGACGAAGGAGGCGCCGTCGAACACCAGTTCGTCCTGCGCGCCCACCTGATTCACATAGAGCAGCGGCAGGCGGCTCTCCACCACGCGAGCGACGGCGATGTTCTCGCGCTCCGCATGGACCGAGCGGCGATAGGGCGAGCCGTTGGGCACGATGAGAATTTCCGCGCCCGTCTCGGCGAGGCATTCCACCACGTCCGGCCCCCAGATGTCCTCGCAGATGGGCACGCCGAGCCGCACGCCCTTGAACGGGATCGGTCCCGGCAGCGGACCGGCGGCGAACACGCGCTTCTCGTCGAACACGCCGTAATTGGGCAGGTCCACCTTGTGCCGCACGGCGGAGATCTTCCCCTCCTCCAGCAGCAGCACGGAGTTGAAGAGCCGCCCCTCCTCCACCCACGGGGCGCCGATGAGCACCGCCGGGCCGGTGGCGGTCTCCGCCGCCAGCGCCTCCACTGCCTCCTGGCAGGCCGCGAGGAAGGCCGGCTTCAGCACCAGATCCTCGGCCGGGTAGCCGGCGATGAAGAGCTCGGGAAAGACGACGAGGTCCGCCCCCGCCTCGCCCGCGGTCTGCCGGGTGCGTCGGGCGATGGCGAGATTGCCGGAGACATCGCCGACCGTGGGGTTGAGCTGGGCGATGGCGATGAGAAGGGTGTCGGCGGGCTCGGTCATTCCTCGGATGTAACCCCGCCCCGCACAAGGCGAAAGGGCAAGAAACGGGCATGCGCCCGTTCTGCCTGATCAATCGGCAACCAGCCTCTCGCTCAGACGACGGCTACAGCCCCAGGCGGCTCCACATGGCGCGTTCCTCCACCGCTGCAGCCGCGCCGAGCGCGGCTTCGCGGGCGAGCGCGCCGGCAAAGCCCGTGGGGCGCCTTGGCAGGAAGCCCGTGGACCCCTGCACCAGCTTCAGCGTCACGTCGGTCCCGTAGCGGGCCTTCAGGATGCCGCGCACGTCGCCGAGGCCATCCACGAGGCCGAGGCCCACGGCCTGCGTGCCCAGCCAGAACTCGCCGGAGAACAGCGCCTCGTCATCCCCCACCAGCGCATCGCCGCGGCGCGACTTCACGAGGTCGGCGAAAACCGTGTGCAGCTCCTTGAGCAACTGGTCGAGCCGCTCCACGTCCTCGGGCTGGGTGGGGCGGAAGGGGTCCAGCGTCACCTTCCGCTCGCCGGCCGTGTAGACGCGCCGCTCGATGCCCAGCTTCTCGATGGCCCGGTCGAAGCCGAAGCCCGCCGTGACCACGCCGATGGAGCCGACGATGGAGCAGGGATCGGCGAAGATCTCGTCCGCCGCGCAGGCGATCATGTAGCCGCCGGAGGCCGCCGCATCCTCCACAAAGGCGAAGACGTGCTTCTCCTTCTCCTCCGCCAGCGCGCGGATGCGCCGGAAGATGAGGTGGGACTGCACCGGCGACCCGCCCGGCGAATTGATGAGCAGCGCCACGGCGGGCGAGTCCTTCATGCCGAAGGCCTTCTCCAGCGCCTGCGCCGTGCTGGCGAGCGACATGCTGCGCGAGAAGGGCGAGGTCATGCCGATGGGGCCGGAAAGCCGCACCACCGGGACCACGGGCGCATCCGAGCGCCATTTTCTGGGAAGGAGACCGCGGGCGCGGCGCGACAGGGAGGAAAGAAATTCGACCATGCCCAAGATGTAGGGCGTCCCCATGGCGCCCTCAAGGCGCCATTCCACGCAAAGGCCGCGCCCTCAAGGCGCCTTTCTCCGCAAGGACCGCGCCCTGATCGCGCGTCAGCGCAGCCCGCCGGCGTGGCGCAGAACCGCCTCGGCCTCGGGCGACGGCACGCCGTCCGCGCCTACGAGCACAAGGCCGGGCAGGAGGACGGGCGGCGTGCGCCGCCCCTTCACCGCCCGCACCAGCAGCCGCGCGGCCGGCCGATCGGGGTGCGGATGGACGGGAAGGATCTCGACGGCGCCGAACCCCTTCGCCAGCGCGGCGAGGATGTCGGCCAGCGCCTCCGGCCGGTGGATGAGGCAGAGCACGCCCTTCGCGCCGAGGCAGCGGTCGGCGGCGCGCACCCATTGAGCGAGGAGGTCGGCATCCGCCATGTGCGCGCGGGCGCGGGCCTCGTCGGGAGACGTGCGGTGGCGGCTGTCGGCATTGAATGGCGGATTGGTGAGCACCAGGTCCGCGGCGCCCTTGCCCGGCATGTCCGGCCCCGCCGGCCGACCGAGGGTGGCCACGTCCGCCGTCACCACCTGCGCCCGCGTCTCGAAACCGTTGAGCGCGACATTCCCCGCCGCCAGCGCGGCGAGGGTGGGATCGATCTCCACCAACGTGGCGCGCGCTTCCGGAACGCGGGCGAGGAAGGCGAGGCCCGCGCTGCCCACCCCCGTCCCGAGATCCACCGCCATGCGCCGATCCGCCGGCGCAAAGGCGGCGAGCAGCAGGGCATCGTGACCCACACGGTGGCCGGACATCATCTGCCGCAGCGTCAACTTTCCGCCGAGCACGCTGTCGGTGGAAAGGGCGGTTGCCTCAGTCGGCATCGCGCAGGGCCGCACCGAATCCCGCCTCCGTCAGCAGGCGGCGGGCGCGCGACACATCCTCGTCCACAACCAGCAGGCGGCGCGGAAAAACCCCGATGGAGCCTTCCAGAACGCTCATATGGGCATCCGCGACCATGTGACCGATGTCGGCCGACGTCAGCAGCGCCTCGATGGCGCCGAGCAGCACAAGATCGTTGGTCCGCACCATCTCCTGCATCGTACAGACCTCCGATTGCGGCGACCGGCGCACCCGGTGCAACCAAAGGCGATCTGCCAAAGCTTGCACGGAACCCGTCCGCATCCCTATGGTGCGCCCCAAAGATTGACAAGCGGGAGCGTTTCTTGGCCGTCGTCCTTCCGTTCGAGCCCAACGAGCCGTCGCTCGAGGCGCTGGTCGCCTTGGTGAAGGCGGACATGGAGCGCGTCAACACCGTCATCCTGGCGCGGACCGGCTCCGACGTGGCCATGATTCCCGAGGTGGCGAACCACCTCATCTCCTCCGGCGGCAAGCGTCTGCGGCCCATGCTGACGCTGGCATGCGCCGCGCTGGCCGGCTATCGGGGCGAGGGCCATGTGAAGCTCGCCGCCTCCGTGGAGTTCATGCACACCGCCACCCTCCTCCACGACGACGTGGTGGACGAGAGCGACATGCGCCGCGGCAAGCTCGCCGCCCGCAAGCTATGGGGCAACGAGGCGAGCGTGCTGGTGGGCGACTTCCTGCTCGGCCAGGCCTTCAAGATGATGGTGGAGGTGGGCTCCATGACCTGCCTCGACATCCTCTCCACCGCCGCCTGCGTCATCGCCGAGGGCGAGGTGATGCAGCTCGCCGCCGCCAAGAACACCGCCACGTCCGAGGACGACTATCTCGCCGTCATCCGTGGCAAGACCGCCGAGCTGTTCGCCGCTGCCTGCGAGGTGGGTGCCGTTCTCGCCCAACGGCCGAAGGCCGAGCAGGCGGCGTGCCGCTCCTACGGAATGAATCTCGGCATCGCCTTCCAGCTGGTGGACGACGCGCTCGACTATGGTGGCTCCCAGGCCAAGCTCGGCAAGAATGTGGGCGACGATTTCCGGGAGGGAAAGATCACCCTTCCCGTGCTGCTCGCCTTCCGCCGCGGCGACGAGAAGGAACGGGCCTTCTGGCAGAGGTGCCTGGAAAACAGCGAGGCGAGCGACGCCGACCTCGATCAGGCCATCGGCCTGATGACCAAGCATCGAGCCATTGCCGACACGGTGGAGCGCGCCCGCCATTACGGCGCCATCGCCAAGGACGCCCTCGCGCTGTTCCCCGCCGGTCCCGCCAAGGCGGCGCTGATGGAGGCCGTGGACTTCTGCCTCTCCCGCGCCCATTGAGGCACGGACCATAGACGCGAAAAGGCCGGCTCCTTGCGGAGCCGGCCTTTTTGTTGGGGCCTTAAGATCAGGCGATGGCGGTGCGACGGCCCGGGATGAGCGCGGCGGGCTTCACCGCGAAGGCGCCTTCGCCGGCCAGCGCCAGCACGATCTGGCCCACCACGAGGAAGGCGGGATATTCCCAGCCGCCGCCGGGCGCGGAGAAGACCCAGCCGTTGGGCAGGTGATAGCTGAGCGCGCCGAGCATCATCGGGATCAGCAGGATGGCGACCTGCCGGGCATAGACGCCGCCGATGAGCAGCAGGCCGCCGATGATTTCCACGGCGATGAAGGGGATGGCGAGGGCGCCGGGCACGCCCATCTTGCTGGACAGGAAGCCGGCAAAGCCGGGGACGGTGAAGACGAAGATCTTCATCAGGCCGTGCGACAGCCACATGATGCCGAGCGCGAGACGCAGGATGAAGAGGCCGTAGGGGGCGGTGCGGGTGTCAACCATGGGAGTGAACTCCGGTTTGAGGTGGCACCACATCTAGCTTTCGCTTCGGCGCACGGCCATACTCACCAAAACCAGATCACGTTTGCATTCACGCAAAGTACTTTTCTGAGGGTCGCCGCTCCATGATCCCGTGGGACGATTTCCGACTGGTCCGGGCCATTGCCGAGACCGGCTCCCTGGCCGGTGCCGCCGAGCAGCTGGCGGTCAACCACTCCACCGTCTTCCGCCGCCTCGGCACGCTGGAGCAGCAATTGGGCGCCCGGCTGTTCGAGCGCGCGCGGGCCGGCTACGTGCCGACCCCCATGGGCGAGGAGATGGTGCGCCTCGCCGAGCACATGGCGGACGAGGTGCTGGCGGTGGAGCGCCGCATCACGGGACAGGATCTGCGCCCCTCCGGCGAACTGCGCGTGACCACCAACGACACGCTGCTGGTGCACATGCTCACGCCCATCTTCGCCTCGTTCCGCGCGGCCTATCCGGAGATTCGCCTCGACGTGGTGATCTCCAACCAGTCGCTCAGCCTGTCGAAGCGCGACGCGGACGTGGCCATCCGCGCCAGCGACCGGCCGGGCGACACGCTGGTGGGGCGGCGCATGGCCTCCATCGCCTGGGGCATCTATGGCAGCGCCGCGCAGGACATCGCCGGCCCACTCGATCCGGCGGACCTGCGGCGCCACGACTGGATCGGCTTCTCCGACAATCTCGGCGCCATCAAGCCCGCCAAATGGCTGCGCGAGCGGGTGGGTGAGGAGAAGATCATCTATCGGGTGAATACCGTGCTCGGCCTTGCAGAGGCGGCGGCAGCGGGCATCGGACTGGCGCTGCTGCCCTGCTTCATCGCCGCGGTCACGCCCGGCCTCGTCCAGCTGATGGGACGGCAGAGCGAGCTGGAATCAGGGCTGTGGCTGCTCACCCATCCCGACATCAAGGCCACCGCGCGCGTGCGGACCTTCATGGAACATGCGGGCCGGGAGATCGGCAAGCTCAGGGGGCGGATCGAGGGCATCGAGGACCAGCCCGCGGCGGCCGCGGGCTGACGGGCAACGCTCAGTCCGCGGAAGCTTCCGTGGTGCGCTTGGACTTGGAGCGGCGCGAGGCCACCTGCTGGCCGTCGCCGCTGGTGCCGACGAATTCGCACCACATGGTCTGGATGCCGGAGAGCGAGCCCCGGAAGGAGTTCTGCCCGGTCTTCACCAGATCGAAGCAGGGCTCGAAGGTCATGCCCTTCACGAAGCCGCAGACATTCTCACCGCGCACGCGCAGCGTGTTGGGCGGCAGGCGCACAAAGCGCGGCGGCGCGTCGCGCAGGGTGATCATGCCGGCGACGGAGCCGTCCGGATAGACGCGCCCGGCGCCCTTGGAACCCTCGAAGCAGGTGAACGAGAAGGTGCGGCCGACCACGAA
Source organism: Xanthobacter sp. SG618 (assembly GCF_012932745.1). Lineage (NCBI taxonomy): Bacteria > Pseudomonadati > Pseudomonadota > Alphaproteobacteria > Hyphomicrobiales > Xanthobacteraceae > Xanthobacter > Xanthobacter sp. SG618. The sequence goes on from NZ_JABBHL010000007.1 coordinate 293,461, forward strand.
CTCGCGGGCCTGATCGGCGGAGAGCTGCTGGGCGGCGGCGGGTGCCGACGCCAAGGCGGCCGGAAGGAGTGCGGCAAAGCCGAAGGCCGCGACGACAATGCTGCGCATGGCTTGTTCGCGATTATCCGTTTGATCTTTGTTCACGTTGCGCAGACACCACCGGTTATTGTCAAGAGCAGGAACAGCTAGCGAACACCGGTGCCGTGCGCACGATGCCGAATCTTCCGGCACCGTGCTCTGAGAGTCGCGCTCATACGGTTACCGGCCGATGAACAGGACGTTCCCTTATGGGCAGATTGATGGCCGCGGAGGCAAAGGACAGCGCGACGGAGAGCCACCACAGCCAATCGTAGCTCTTGGTCGCCTCATAAATCTCGCCGCCGAGATAGACGCCGAGGAAGCCGCCCACCTGATGGGAGAAGAAGGCGAAGCCATAGAGCATGGCCATGTAGCGCGTGCCGAACATAAGCATCACGAGGCCCGATGTCGGCGGCACCGTGGAGAGCCACAGGAAGCCCATGGCGGCGCCGAACACGTAGCAGCTCGTGGCCGTGATCGGCGACATCACGAACACCGCGATGGCGATGCCCCGCCCGGCATAGATGACCGACAGCAACACCTTGCGCGACATGCGGTTGGACAGGTAGCCGGCGGTCAGCGAGCCGAGGATGTTGAACAGGCCGATCAGCGCCAGGGTGTAGGCGCCCACCGACAGGCTCATGCCCTTGTCCACCAGGAAGGCTGGCATATGCACGGTGACGAAGGCGAGCTGGAAGCCGCAGGTGAAGAAGCCGAGCACCAGTAGCACGTAGCTCGGATGCCTCAGCGCCTCGCTCAGCGCCGCGCCGATGGTCTGCTGCGGCGCCTGGGCGGCGCTGGCCGCGGACGGTGCCGCCGCGCGGGTGGACAGTGCCAGCGAGAAGGGCAGCACGATGAGCAGCGAAGCGCCGAACACGAGCAGGGTCTCGTGCCAGCCGATGGTGTCCATCAGCCCGCGGGTCAGCGGCGGGAACAGGAACTGGCCGAACGATCCGGCCGCGGTGGCGAGGCCGAAGCCGATGGACTTCCACTCGTTCGGCAGGAGCTTGCCGAAGGCCGCGAGCACGAGGTTGAACGAGGCGGCGGAGAGGCCGAAGCCGATGAGAACGCCGGCGGACAGGTGCAGCAGGCCGGGCGTCGTCGCATAGGCCATCAGCGCGAGGCCGGCGGCATAGATCAGCGCGCCGCAGCACAGCACCCGTACCGTGCCGAAGCGATCAGCCAGCGCGCCGGCAAAGGGCGAGCCCACGCCCCATAGAAGGTTCTGGATGGCGACGGCGAAGCCGAACACGTCGCGGCCCCAGCCGAACTCCTGCGACATGGGCAGGAGGAACAGCCCGAAGACGGAGCGCGGCCCGAAGGTCAGCAGCGCCACGGCCGAGCCGGCAATGAGAATAAGAATGGCAGGAACGGCGGCGCCGCTCCGGCCGGAAGCCGCAGGCGGGGAGGACGGGGCGGACATGGGGGTCGTCTCGCGTTGGGGGATGCACCCAGGCGGTGCATGTTGGCCCCATTCTACGAGCAGGCCTCGTCCTTTGGAAAATCAATAATCGTCAACGGGTCCATGAGCCACTCTCATGGATCGGCCGCAGGCTACCTCCGAAACAAATGCAAAAGCGGGGCAGCCGCAGCCGCCCCGCCGTGTCTGCTTGAAGTCCCGGAGGTCAGCCGCGACGCGGGCCATCCGCATTGGGGCCGCCGTGCGGGCCATGATGCCAGCCGCCCCCCATGCCGCGGAACTGCTGGTGCAGCACCATGTTGAGGCGCTGCTTCTGCGCCGTGTCGAGGGTCTTGTAGAGCGGGTCCGCCGCATCGGCGATCTTGCGCAGGTCGGCGGCGCGGGCGTCCATGCGGTCGGCGGCGGTGCGCATCCGGGCGATGGGATCGGCGGGCGTGCCGGCTTGGCGCGCCTCGCGGGCGGCCTTGCGGTCAGCGGCCATCTGCTCGCGGCGCTGGGCCGCCTCCTTCGCCACGGACTTCAGCGTCTGCTCCACGCCCGGCCACAGCTTCTCTTGGTCAGGCGTGAGCTTCAGCGCGGTCTTGAGGGCGACGATGCGGGCGTCGGTGAGGATGGCGCGATCCTCGGCGGTCGGCTGCCAGCGGTGCGGCGCATCCCCCGCGGCAGGGGTGTTCGCGGCATAGGTGGCCGCGGAACCGGCGATCAGCGCAGCGGCGGTTGCGGCGAAAAGAGCGCGTTTCATTTCGTGGGTCCTCCTTCAGGGACGAAGGAAGCATCGTCCCCAAACCCACGTCCGGCAACTTAAACTTCGGTAATAGACATCTTGATACAACTTGTTGCAAATAGATTTTTCGTGTGACCCCACCCCCAACAATACCCGAATTTCGCCACGACTTTCAGGCAACTCCGTCCTGTTCGGCAAGTACTTTGGTTTCCAGGCTCGAAACTCCTTCCGTAGTCCGGGAATATCCGCGCCGTTCCATTTCGCAGCGCCATGCGCCGGGTCCGCCGGAGATCCGGTAGAGACAATAGCCGCCGGCACCGCGCTCATCCTGCGGTCCCGCCGAGGCGGAGGGCACGCCCACCACGGGGATGCGGCCGGCCGCTGACAGGATGTAACCGAGGGAGGCGCGATGGTCATGCCCGTGCAGCACCAGCTCGGCCCCTGCCTGCGCGAGAACCGCCCTCACCTCCTCCGCATCGCGCAGGTCGCGGTGGAAGGGGCGCTCGCCCACGGGCGGATGATGGATCATCACCACCCGGAACAGCCCCTCCGCCTTCAGCCGCTCCAGCAAAGCCGACAACCGGCCGAGCTGCGCCCGTCCCGCCTTGCCGCTGGCGAGGAACACGGCCGTGGGGATCGCGGTCGAGACGCCCACGATCGCCACCTCGCCCCGCCGCCGGACGTAGGGGAAGGAATCCACGTCCACCGGGGTGTGGGGATGGCTGTCGTCTCCGGCGAGGAAGGGCGCCCAATGCTCCAGGTGGTAGTGCATGGCCGAGCGCACGTAGGCGTCGTGGTTCCCGGGCACGACGCTCACCTTGTCGGGCTCCCCGAGGGAGGCAAGGAAGGTGGCGCCGGTGTCGAACTCGGCCGGCAGGCTCACATTCACGAGGTCGCCGGTGACGCAGATATGGTCCGGCTGCTGGGCGAGGAGGTCTTCCGTGAGCGGCGCCAGCGTGGATGCGCCGAAATTGCGCCGCCGCGCGCCAATCCAGTTCATCATCCCGAAGAAGCGCTTGCCCAGAAGCTCGGAGATGCGCGCCTCCGGGATGGGGCCGAGATGCGGGTCGGAAAGGTGGGCGATCACGGGCATGGGCGAACCTTGGTGCGGCGAGACGTGCGGCGGGAACGCGGCGCTTATAGCAGATCGCGCCGCACCCGCCGCGGTTCCCTGTTTGCGATGCGGCAAGGCGCGCCGGCTGCGCCGGGTTGATGTTGCCGAAGCCATCCCGCACGCTGCATGCTGCAATGCATCGATGTCCTCAGGCCAATCGCGAGTGAAGTCCGTGCGTCACGTTTTCGTCCTCCTTCTGCTTGCGCTCGCGCTTTCCCCTGCCCTCCTGCGGCAGGCTCATGCTTCCCAGGTGGCGGTGCGCGGAACCGAGATCCTGGTGGACGGCAAGCCCTTCATTCCCCTCGGCGCCAGCGGCGAGACGCGCTTTCCAGATCTGAAGGCGCTGGGCGCCAACACCATCCGCACCTACGGGCAGGAGCCGGGGGAAATATTGGACGCGGCGCAGCGGGCGGGGCTCAAGGTGATCGTCGGCTTCTGGCTCGCCCATCCCCGCCTCGGCTTCAACTACGCCGACCGGAGGGCGGTGACGGCGCAGCTGGAGGCCCTGCGCCACATGGTGGAGCGCTATCGCACCCATCCGGCGCTGCTCATGTGGGGCATCGGCAACGAGGTGGAGGTCGAGCTTTCCCCGGAGGAGGCGCAGGCCGTGTGGCCGGCCATCCAGGAGGCCGCGCGGCTGGTGAAGACGCTGGACAGCCAGCACCCGACCATGGCGGTGCTCGCCGAAGTGGGGCAGGACAAGGCCGCCATCCTGAAGCGCAACGCGCCGGACATCGACGTGCTCGGCATCAACGGCTATGGCGACGGCCTGCTCACCGCCGCCGGCCGGGCGCGGGCGCAGGGCTGGACCGGCCCCATCATCCTCACCGAGCTCGGCGCACAGGGCCATTGGGACGCCCCGAAGGCGGCGTGGGGCGCGCCCATGGAGCCGACCTCCTCGGAGAAGGCGACCCGCGTGCGGCGCTATCTGATGGGCGCGAAGCAGGCGGGCGTCGGCGCCATGCCCTTTTTGTGGGGGCAGAAGCAGGAGGTCACGCCCTCCTGGTATTCGCTGCTGCTGCCCACCGGCGAATGGACCGAAACGGTGGAGGTGATGGCCGATTTGTGGGGCGGGAAGGTGCCCGGCGGGCCCAACCGGGCGCCGCGCATCCTCGCCCTCTCCCTGGTCGGACCCTCCCGATTCTCCACCGACGGGCAGACGCTGGTGCGCCTCTCCGCCACCGATCCCGATGGCGACCCGCTGAAGGCCGAATGGCAGATCATGACGGAGACCACCGCCCGCAGCGTCGGCGGCGATCCCGAACCGGTGCCGCCGAGCTTTCCCGAGGGCCTGCATGATCCGGCGCCCACCGGCGTGCGCATCTTCGGCCTGCCGCCCGGCCGCTACCGCGTGTTCGTCACCCTGCGCGACGGGCGCGGCGCGGCGGCCACCGGCAACATCCCTTTCGAGATCCAGTAGCGTTTTTCATCACGCCTTTTCAGCACAGCATTTTCCGGAGGATTTCATGCCCAGGATCGACCGTCTTCTGGTGGGAGAGGCCCTGGTGGGCGACGGCAACGAGGTGGCGCACATCGACCTCATCATGGGGCCGCGCGGCTCTTCCGCCGAGATCGCCTTCGTCAACGCCCTCACCAACAACAAGGACGGCTTCACCGGCTTACTCGCCGTGGTCGAACCCAACCTGATGGTGAAGCCCGCCACCGTCCTCTTCAACAAGGTGACGATCAAGGATGCCCGGCAGGCGGTGCAGATGTTCGGGCCGGCGCAATATGCCGTCGCCAAGGCGGTGGCGGATTGCGTGGCGGACGGCACCATCCCCGTGGAGGAGGCCGACGACATCTTCATCTGCGTGGGGGTGTTCATCCACTGGGATGCCAGCGACGATGCGCGCATCCAAACCTTCAACCACGAGGCCACCCGCCTCGCCATCTCACGGGCGATCGGCGGAACGCCGAGCCCGGTGGAGGCCATGACGCGCCGCGAAACGGCGCGTCATCCCTTGGCGGTGGACTGACCGCGCCGCGAAACGGCGCGTCATCCCCTGGCCGTAGACTGACCGCGCCGGGAAACGGCGCGTCATCCTCTGGCAGTAAACTGACCGCGGGATGCGCTATTGCGCGCTGTCCCCGCTCTCATTCGACAGATCGAGGGAGAGGCCACGGGCAAACCACGCGCCGGTGCCGGCGATCGCCGCGCCAGCCATGAAGGCCAGACCGGGCCAGTGTGCTGCGGCGAGGCAGAGCCCCACCAGGAGGCCCGAGAACGAGCAGGCCATGGCCACGATCATGACCGAGGCACGCTCCCGCGCACCTGCGTCCCGAGCCGCCATGCTTTGCGCGGCCAGCTGGCTGTGTGCTGTCAACTGCCCCAGAGGGCCCCCCGCAGGGCCCGCAGAGGGCGGGCGCGACCGACCCTTCGCTTGAAATGCCACGATGTTCCTCCCGCGCCGCCGACTGTCCGGCGGTCATTTGGACTGAGAGTAAAGCAGAAAAGCTTCACCTCTTCATCAGGCGGAGACGATGCTGGCTAAATTTTTCTTGCCTCAGCCTCATTGCACTGCAGCGAAGGGCCAAGCTTTGCCCGAAAAACGAGCACCAGCACCCCCGCAGCCAGCACGATGGCAGCCAGCGCCATGAAGCCGACGTCGAAGCGGCCGGTCGCCTCCCGCACGAAACCAACGAGATAGGGACCGGCGAAGCCGCCGAGATTGCCCACCGAATTGATGAGCGCGATGCCGGCCGCCGCCGCCGTGCCGCGCAGGAATTGCGGCGGCACCGACCAGAACGGCCCGAGCGCGGCATAGATCCCCATGGAAGCAAGCGAGATGGCGGCGATGGCCGCCATGTGCGTGGGCGCGACCACGCTGGCGGCGAGCCCCGCCGCTGCCGCGATGGCCGGGACCGCCACATGGAGCACCCGTTCGCCGCGCCGGTCGCTGTGCTGGCCCACGGCGAGCATGGCGAGGGCGCTCAGCGCATAGGGAATGATGAGGATCAGCCCCACCTCGTGAGTGGAATAGCCCATGGCGCGCACGATCTGCGGCAGCCACAGGCCGATGCCGTAGAGCCCCACCACGAGGCCGAGATAGACGAGGCAGAGCACGACGACCCGCGTGTCCTTCAAGGCCGGCAGCCAGGACTCGTGCGTGCCGGCGGGATGGGCGGCCTGGTGCGCCGCATCATGGGAGAGATGGTCGGCCTCGAGCCGCGCGGCGATGGCCGCCTTCTCCTCGGCCGTCAGCCAGCGGGCCTTCTCGGGGCCATCGGGCAGCATGGCGAGCACCACGAGGCCGAGCGCCACCGCCGGCAGGCCCTCGATGATGAACAGCCACTGCCAGCCCGCGAGGCCGAGCAGGCCGTGCGTGTCGAGAATCCAGGCCGACAAGGGCGCCCCGAGCGCGCTAGAGATCGGCACCGCCGCCATGAACAGCGCCACGTAACGCGCCCGCACCGAAAGCGGGAACCAGTAGCCAAGATAAAGGATCATGCCCGGCAGGAAGCCGGCCTCGGCGGCGCCGAGCAGGAAGCGGGCGATGAAGAAGCCGGTCGCCCCCGTCACGAAGGCGGTCGCCGCCGAGATCAGGCCCCAGGTGACCATGATGCGGCAGATCCACAGCCGCGCGCCGACCTTCTGCATCACCAGGTTGCTCGGCACCTCGAACAGGAAATAGCCGAGGAAGAAGATGCCGGCGCCCCAGCCATAGACCTCCGGCGAGAAGCCGAGGTCGGCATTCATGGTCAGCGCCGCGAACCCGACATTCACGCGGTCGAGGAAGCTGACCACATAGAGCACCATCATCAGCGGGATCAGCCGCCGGACCGCCTTGGCGAAGGCGCGCGCCTCCACCGTCTGCCTCTCCGCCACCACGCACCCCTCCCCCGTCGTCGGGCGGTTTGTGGCGGCGGCCGGGACGGGCGTCAACCGCCCGCAGGCCGGGCGGCCCCTTGCGCCCGTTTGACTTTCGTCATGTTGACGTCGGGCTCCGGGTGCAATGTGGATCAAGGGTCGCAACGCATGAGGGCGCGCGCATGTTTTCGCTGAAGGGCCAGAAGGCGCTGGTGGTGGGGGTGGCGAACGACCAGTCCATCGCCTGGGGCTGCGCGAAGGCATTTCGCGAGCAGGGTGCCGAGGTCGCCGTGACCTATCTCAACGCGCGGGCCGAGGCGCATGTGCGGCCGCTCGCCGAATCCCTCGGCTCCGAGATCATCCTGCCCCTCGACGTGAGCATCCCCGGCCAGCTCGAAGCGGTGTTCGCCGAGATCACGGCGCGCTGGGGCCGGCTGGATACCCTGCTGCACTCCATCGCCTTCTGCCCGAAGGACGATCTGCACGGCCGCGTGGTCGACTGTTCGGCGGAAGGCTTTGCCAAGGCCATGGACGTCTCCGTCCATTCCTTCCTGCGCATGATCCGCCTTGCCGAGCCGCTCATGGGCGCCGGCGGCACCTGCATGACCGTGTCCTTCTATGGCGCCGAGAAGGTGGTCGAGCACTACAACATCATGGGGCCGGTGAAATCGGCGCTCGAATCGGTGGTGCGCTATGCCGCTGCGGAACTCGGCGAGAAGCGCATCTCCGTCCATGCCCTTTCCCCCGGCCCGCTGAAGACCCGCGCCGCCTCCGGCATCGCCGATTTCGACGAGCTGCTGAACGAGGCCGCCGAGCGGGCACCCACTCACCTCCTCGCGTCCATCGAGGATGTGGGCGCCTTCGCCGCCTTCCTCGCGAGCCGCGAGGCTGCCAATGTCACCGGCGGCGTCCACCAGATCGATGGCGGCTACAGCATCATCGGCTGAAAGACGTTCGCCCTGACGTTGCGGAGCGCTTCCCTCCGGCGGAAGAGCGCACTACCGTTCCCCCGCGGGCCCTACCCGCCACGGCCGGACAGCAACGATCCGGCCGGAGACAACCGGCGATGGCCGGACGGAGGAACGCTTCTGCGCATCGGCCCGCCTGCCGGGCACGCGCGTGCGCACGCCTTTGCCCGGCTTCCGCAAGGAAGGAGAGCGACCCCATGAATCTCGCAGCCAAGCTCCGGGCCCGCGCGGCCGAGGGGCGGCCGGTGCGCGTCGGCCTCATCGGTGCCGGCAAGTTCGGCTCCATGTTCCTGTCGCAGGTGCGCACCACCGTGGGCATGCACCTCATGGGCATCGCCGATCTCTCGGCCGCCCGGGCGAAGGATGCCCTCGCCAACACCGGCTGGCCGGTGGAAGACGCTCTCGCGACCGATTTCGACGACGCGCGCCGCACGGGCCGCACCGTCATCACCGAGGATGCCGAGGCGCTTATCAAGGCGGACGGCATCGAGGTGATCGTGGACGCCACCGGCAGCCCGGCAGCGGGACTTAGGCACGCGCTCCTCGCCATCGCCGAGCGCCGCCACATCGTGATGGTGACGGTGGAGGCGGACGTGCTGGCCGGCCCCCTCGTCGCCCGCAAGGCGGCCGAGGCCGGCGTCGTCTATGCGGCGGCATATGGCGACCAGCCGGCGCTGGTGTGCGAGATGGTGGATTGGGCGCAGACCTGCGGCTTCAAGGTGGTGGCCGCCGGCAAGGGCACGAAGTATCTGCCCGCCTACCACGCCTCCACGCCCGACGACGTGTGGCGCAACATCGGCCTCACCCCCGAGCAGGCGACCATCGGCGGAATGAACCCGCAGATGTTCAACTCGTTCGTGGACGGCACGAAATCCTCCATCGAGATGGCCGCCATCTCCAACGCCACCGGCCTCAAGGCGCCACGCGACGGGCTTCTCTTCCCGCCCTGCGGCGTGGACGACCTGCCGACCATCCTGCGCCCGCGCGACGCCGGCGGGCTGCTGGAGGAGGCCGGGCAGGTGGAGGTGGTCTCCAGCCTGGAGCGGGACGGCCGCCCGGTGTTCCGGGATCTGCGCTGGGGCGTCTATGTGGTGATCGAGGCCGATCCCTCGGCGCGTGGCGACTATGCCCGCCGCTGCTTCCGCGAATACGGCATGGCCACCGACCCGAGCGGCCACTACACGGCGCTTTACCGGCCCTACCACATGATCGGTCTGGAACTCGGCATCAGCGTCGCCGCAGCAGCCCTGCGGAACGAGGCGACTGGCACGCCCATCGGCTTCTTCTCCGACGCCGTGGCTGTGGCGAAGAAGGACCTTTCCCCCGGCGAGATGCTGGATGGCGAGGGCGGCTACACTGTGTGGGGCCGCATCATGCGGGCGGAGGATTCCCTGGCCCGCGGTGCCCTGCCCATCGGCCTCGCCCACAAGGTGCGCCTCACCCGCCCCATCGCCCGCGGCGAGGTGGTCGGCTGGGCGGATGTGGAGATCGGCGACAGCGACACCGTGCGCCTGCGCCGGGAGATGGAGCGCCAGTTCGCCGCCCCCGCCTCCCGCTCCGCAGCGGCCTGAGAGGCGCCGGCGCCGGTGGACCTAGACCGTCCGCCGGCGCGGCGCGAGGCCGCACCGGAATGGCCCGCCTGCGGCGAATGGGATTATTGATCCAGATCAAATGTCCGGTGAAGGTCCGGGCTCCTCCCGCAGCGCGGGATGAACCTCGATACATTTCACCGGACCCTGCCCCATGCGAACCGCCGCGCGCGCCGTGCTTCACGTCCCCCTCTTCGGCTGGCTTCTCCGCGATGCCATCTACGGTCTGCCCGACGCGAAGTACTTCTTCATCGCGAACCTGATTTTCGCCTTCGGTTATCTCACCTATTTCTTCGGCTACGCCTTCATCATCATCTACGCGCTGACGGCCACGGCGCTCGCCCTGACCGCGCTCGTCATTCTCACCGCGTCCGATCTCCTCGCCACCATGGCCAAGCGCAAGGCAGCCCGGCTGGCGCGGAGCCGGTAAGGCCTGAGAATAGCCTCCGCCGCCCCGGCGCACGACGTCGGGGCGGAACACGGGCCGCGGCCAGAAACCGGCCGCGGCTGGAGGGGTGCCCCCTCAGAACTGGTACGTCACCCGCGTGTTGAACGAGCGGCCCATGCCGGCCACCGGGAAGCCCCACGCCGCCGACGTGCCCATCATCGACGACACCTGGTAGTTCACCAGGTTCGCGCCGCCCAGGGGCAGGTTGTAATTGGTGTCCAGAATGTTCTCGACACCAAAGTCGAAGCGGAACTGCTGCCACTGGTAGCTGGTGCGGTAGTTGAGCAGCGCGTAGGCCGAGGTCTCAAGTTCGTTGCGCACCTGGCTTACCAGCACCTTGGCCGCGACCATCTGCAATTCGAGGCTGTTGGTCCAGTTGCCGAGCTTGTGGTCCACCGCGATGACGCCGTTGAGCGGCATCATGTGGTAGAGGTTCACGCCGTCGGTGCGCTGGCCCTGCACGAAGTTGAGGTTGCCGCGGAACACGCCCTGCCCCCACGTGAGGTCGTTCCACAACTCCATCTTGCCATCGATGTTCACGCCATAGAGCCACGCATCGTGGTTGGCGAACTGCAGGAAGACGAAGTCGTTGGTGACGTAGGGATTGTTGGGCTTCGACGCGAGGCAGCCCGCCAGCAGGCAACGGTCGGCGTCGATGTAGTTCACCACATAGCTGTAATAGGGCGAGACGCGCAGTTCCCAGGCGTTGCGCACCGGGTCGTGCCAGCTGGCGGTGAAGCTCGCCGTGTGGGCCGCCTCCGGTTCCAGATTGAGATTGCCCACATAGCCGTTGCCGTCGCCGAACCAGCCGATCATGTCCATGGCCATGGGGTTGGTGGACCAGGCATAGCGCTCGTAGAAATTCGGCGAGCGGGTCTTTCTGGCGAGGCCGAATTCGTAGGTGCTGGCGGCGTTGGCGTCGTAACGCAGGATGGCCGAGGCATCGACGTTGAAGTCGGTGCGGGCGTGGCTCTGGGCGTTGAACAGCGCAGCGTCGGCGCCGTACATCATCTGGTTGTAGCCCTCCACGTCGCCGGTGTTCATCCAGACCACGTCGTTGCGCACGCCCAGCACTGCGGTCCAGCGGTCGTCGATTCGCCGCTCCCACTCGCCATAGATGCCGGCGCGCAGCTTCTGGCCGTTGTTGATGCTCTGGAAGGTATCCGGTCCCATCATCATGGAGCCGGCGACTGGCGGCCACCAATCATCGAGGGTGTTGTAGTAGAGTTCATTGCCGATCCGCAGCGTATCGCGGGCAGAGAGTGCCATCGTGCCCTTCAGCGAGTAGCCGATGTCGGTCGCCTTCGTGTCCATGGGCATGTCGCCGGTCTTGTCCGGCGCGATGAAGCCCATGGTGTGGCGGATCTGGTTGGCGAAGACATTGCCTTCCAGCTGGCCCCAGTCGAACTCGCCGAGATAGCGGCCGAAGGCGTTGATGCTCTTGTTCTCCACGAGGTCCATATATTGGTTGGGATAGCCCTCGTAGGGGATGAACTGGCCGCCGATGCCCACCGTGAACAGCTGGTCGGCGATCTTCTTCGAGATGGTCAGCGCGTGGTTCTGGGTCTCGTACAAGGTGGACTTGATGGTGGTGCCGTCGCCCGCCACATAGTCGCTCGCCTTGGCCCAGCCGCCGGTATAGGTCACGCTGGTGTCGGCATTGGAGACGGTGGCCGTGGCGTCCACGCCGTAGCTGTTGTTGTTGCTCCGATAATAGCCGGAGATGCTGCCCGAGACGGTGAGCTGCTCGCCCTCGGTGAACTTCGGGGGCGCCACCGTCACGTTCACCCGCGCGCCCGTATAGTCGCCGCCGACGCTCACCGGCGCAGTGGCCGTATAGACCTTCACGTTGGCGATCATCGCCGGATTGACGAAAGAGAAGGGCGGATTCATCTGGTTCGGGCAGGCGATGCCGAACAGCATCCCGTTGACCGCGACCTGGACCCGGTCCGCCCCCATGCCGTTCACCGCCGGCAGGCTGGAGACACCGCCCGCGCCCCATGACGCGCCGCCGGGAATGCGGTTGAGGAGCGAGCCCGAATCGCTGGTCCACAGCGTCGCCGCCTGCGCCTCGCTGCCGGAGATGAGCGCGATGTCCGCCGGGGAGAAATTGCCCGAATCCGACCCCGGTGCGCCGGATGCCGTCGCCGCCGGCGTGGTGGCCCGCACGGTCACGGGCGGCAGCTCGGTGGCCGGCTGCGGGCTGGTCTGCGCCATAGCAGGCGCGACGAATGCCGGCACCAGGACAAGCGCGAGCGCGGACGGCGCAAACAGAGCGGTGCTGCGCGCGAAGCTGCCGCGCAGCCGGGACAGGGTCCCGGCGGGGAGAACGGGGGATGGCATTTGCGTGTCCTCGCGCTCGAAGGCCGGCGGCAAGAGGCGCGGCAGAGCGGAATTGTTTTTGGGTAGGGTAGACCTTGGCCGCGCCGACGCGGACCCGTCTGCTTGCCTTGCAAGCTGACCGGTCGAAGCATTCCCTGTGTTGAAACGGGAGAACGCACGGGCCGTGGGACAGCGCGCCCGGCCCCGCACCGCGTCAGCGGCGAGACCGGACGACTTCAGGCCGCCGCGGGAGGTGCACGCGCCCGGAAGGCGCTCAGGACATGGGTGCGAAGCGGTGCGGAGGGCGCGCCGAAATCGAGCCGGAGCGCGCCGGTGAGCGGCGCGACGTCCGGCACAGGCGGCGGTGGCGGCAGAGCGGGCAGGTCGGCCCGCGCGAGACAGGCCTGGCACTGGCGATGCTGCGCCGGGGCGCCGTCATGCCCGCCATCCGAGCCTGTCGTTCCGGCGGAGACCGCACTCAGGCACAGGTCCGGATCCATCCCGATGGGAACGGATCCGAGCGCGAAGCCCGAAAGGACCACCTGGAGAAGGAGGACATAGGCGACAGCCCAGCCGGCAACACGCGCCGCGACCCGGCCCGCGGCCCTTTCGGCCGCGCGTCGCGCGAATGCGTTGATGCCCCTGCGTCCAGCCATATGCCGCTCCCGCCACAGGAGTACCATTCCTCACGGGAACGTGTAACGGCGGAAATGGGCTGCCGACCCGCCGGGAGGCCGCCCTGACGCACGGTCTGTCAACACTGTTGCAAACTTGCCGCAGATTCAGGCCTGTCGGGGTCGCCGAGGCGTCCCCCGTCGAGACTGCCCCTGCTCAGACGCGGCTGCTCATGGTCAGCAGCTCGTAGCGGGCCACGGTGTCGCCATCCTGGTTGAACACCTCCGCATCCCAGCGCACCTCGCCATATTCCGGCTTGCGGGCGGGCTGCTTGTTCTTGACCGTCAGCCGCACGCGGATGGCGTCCCCCGGCGAGACGGGCTTCAGGAAGCGCAGCGAATCGAGCCCATAATTGGCGAGCAGCGGCCCCGGCGCCGGATCGACGAACAGGCCCGCCGCGAACGACAGGATGAGGTAGCCGTGCGCGACGCGGCCGGAGAAGAAGGGGTTCGCCTTCGCCGCTTCCTCGTCCATGTGGGCATAGAAGGTGTCGCCGGTGAAATGGGCGAAATGCTCGATGTCGTCCAGCGTGATGGTGCGCGAAGCCGTCTCCACCGTGTCGCCCACGCTGAGGGCATCGAACTTGCGCTTGAAGGGATGCTCCGGCGCCACCGGCGCGGGGGCGCCCGAAAGCCAGGTGCGGGTCAGGGCCGAGAGGCGGGCGGGCGAGCCCTCGATGGCGGTGCGCTGCATGTAGTGGAACACGCCGCGCAGGCCACCCATCTCCTCGCCGCCGCCGGCCCGGCCGGGGCCGCCATGGACGAGGCCGGGGAGCGGCGAGCCGTGGCCGGTGGATTCCTTGGCGCAGTCGCGGTCGATCAGCACGAGGCGGCCATGATGGGCGGCGATGCCGAACACCAGGTCCTCCGCCACCGTCGGATCATAGGTGTAGACCGAGGCAACGAGGCTGCCCTCGCCCTTGGCCACCAGCGCCAACGCATCGGCGATGGCCTCGTAACCCATCACCGTCGCCACCGGCCCAAACGCCTCCACCTCGTGCGGCGCCTTGGCCTTGAGCGGCTCGGGGCAGCGCAGCAGCACCGGTGCCATGAAGGCGCCGGTGGCGGCATCCGCGCCCACGGGCTCGACCTTTTCAGGATCGCCGAACACGATCTCCGCCTCGGCCGCGATCTCCCGCACCGCCTCCTGCGTGGCGGTGCGCTGGGCGCGGCTGGCGAGCGGGCCCATGCGCACGTCCTCGCGGCGCGGATCGCCCACGGCGATGGCGGCGAGGCGCGTGGAGAGCGCCGCGATCACAGCGTTCTCCTGCGCTTTCGGTACGATGATGCGGCGGATGGCGGTGCACTTCTGGCCCGCCTTCACCGTCATCTCGCGCACCACCTCGGCGATGAAGAGGTCGAACTCCGGCGTGCCCTCCACCGCGTCCGGGCCGAGCACGGCGGCATTGAGCGAATCCCGCTCGGCGATGAAACGCACCGCGTTGCGCGAGACCGCCGGATGGTCGCGCAGCGCCTGCGAGGTCGCGGCAGAGCCGGTGAAGGAGAGCACGTCCTGCCCGGTGAGATGATCGAGCAGGTCACCCGTCGATCCGGCGACGAACTGCAGCGCCCCCGCCGGCAGGATGTTCGCCTCGATGATAAGCTTCACCACGGCCTCGGCCACGTAGGCGGTGGCGGTGGCCGGCTTGGTGATGACGGGCATGCCCGCGAGGATGGCCGGGGCCAGCTTTTCCAGCATGCCCCAGCAGGGGAAGTTGAAGGCGTTCACATGCACCGCGACGCCGTGGAGCGGGGTGAGCACATGGAGACCGATGAAGGTGCCGTTCTTCGAGAGGGCCTCCGGCGCGCCTTCCACCACGAAACGCTCGCCCGGCAGTTCGCGCCGCCCACGGGAGGCGTAGGCGTAGAGCGTGCCGATGCCGCCATCGATGTCGAAGAAATTGTCCCGCTTGGTCGCGCCGGTATCGGCGGCGAGCGCATAGAGCGCATCCTTGTGGGCTGTGAGGTGGGCGCCGAGGGCTTTGAGCATGTCGGCGCGCTGATGGAAAGTGAGACGCCGCAGCGCCGGCCCGCCCACGTCACGCGCATGGCGCACCATGGCCGCGAAATCGAGCCCACGGGTGGAGGCACGCGCCACCACGCGCCCGTCGATGGCGCTCGGAATGTCCACCAGCCCGGCCTCGGGGGTGAACCAGCGGTCGAGGGCGTAGCTGTCGAGGATCTTGGTCACTTATTCCCTCCCTTGGGAGCGCTGGCCTTTTGCCAGTGTGCGAATGTCTTGCCCTCGCGCACGAGCTGGGCGAGGAGCGGGGCGGGGTTGGAGCCGGCACCGCCGGTGGCGCGGGCGGCTTCGATTTCGGTGAGGATGGTGGCGAGGCCGAGGGCGTCGGCGGCGTGCATGGGGCCGCCCTTCAGGCGCGGGAAGCCGTAGCCGTTGACGAAGGCGAGGTC
>NZ_JABBHL010000008.1:0-288358 GCF_012932745.1 Xanthobacter sp. SG618
GGTTTTGGCCTCACCGGGGGCGCCCCCCGCCCCCCCCCCGCCCCGGCCCCCCCCCCCCCCCCCGGGGGGGTGGGGGGGGGGGGGCGGGCCACGTCTCCGCGAATGCCAGGGCCGGCGGACTTGGAAAGTCCCCTCACCCCCGGCCCCTCTCCCACAAGGGGAGAGGGGAGGCATGGGGCACGGGCGACGAGAGCGAGCAAGCGAACGCGCGGCGCGAGACCGAGAAACGAAACAGCCATCACACCACCCCTCCCAGCCGGAGTTCGTCCGTCTCGCCAAGGTCGAGCGGCGCGTGGGTGGCGGCGATGAGGAGGCCGCCTTCGGCGAGATGGGCGCGGCCGAAGGCGGCGAAGCGGGCCTGCGCCTTCACATCCAGCGCCGTGGTCGGCTCGTCCAGCACCCACACCGGCCGCCTAGCGACGAGCAGGCGGGCAATGGCGAGGCGGCGCTTCTGGCCGGCGGAGAGCACCTGCGCGCGCAGCCGGCCGAGGCCGCCAAGGCCCACCTCCTCCAGCGCCTCTTCCACCTCAAGTCCGCCGCCGCCGAGCACGGTGCGCCAGAAGGCGAGATTGGCGGCGACCGTGAGCGCGCCCTTCACCGCATCCTCATGCCCGAGATAATGCAGGTGCTCGCCCACGGACTCACCGCCGCCATCCAGGCGCACGGTACCGGAGGTGGGGGCGAGCAGTCCGGCGAGGATGCGCAGCAGCGAGGATTTGCCGGCGCCGTTCGGCCCGACCACCACCAGCGCCCGCCCGGCGGCCGCCGACACGGCGAGGCCTTCGAACAGGAGCTTGAAACCTCTTCGGCAGGAAAGGTTATCCCCTACCAGCGCCTTGACCGTCATGCGTTGCTCACCCCTGCCTTTTGGTGCATTGCACATTCAACGCTGTTATCGCATGACCGCGCTTTGAAATGGCTCTATAAAGCCCGCAGCCGCGCCGTCCAAGGTGGTGGAGAAAAGACCTCCACCGTCAAAGGAGGTGCTGTTTCGGTCGATCATCGAACCGGAGTTTTCCAGCCGTGACCTCCCTCGACAGCTTCAAGTGCCGCACAACCCTGACGGTAGACGACAAAGAGTACGTCTATTACGATCTCGCGCTGGCGGAGAAGAATGGCCTTCCGGGCATTTCCGCCCTCCCCTTCTCCATGAAGGTGCTGCTCGAGAACCTGCTGCGCTTCGAGGATGGTCGCTCCGTCACGAAGGAAGACGTGATCTCGGTGGCCGACTGGGTGAACAACCGCGGCAAGGCCGAGAAGGAAATCGCCTATCGCCCCGCGCGCGTGCTGATGCAGGACTTCACCGGCGTTCCGGCGGTGGTGGACCTTGCCGCCATGCGTGACGCCATGGTGGCCCTCGGCGGCGACCCCGAGCGCATCAACCCGCTGGTTCCCGTGGATCTGGTGATCGATCACTCAGTGATCGTGAACTTCTTCGGTGACAACAAGGCGTTCGGCAAGAACGTCGAGGAAGAATACAAGCAGAACCAGGAGCGCTACCGCTTCCTGAAGTGGGGCCAGAACGCGTTCGACAATTTCCGCGTCGTTCCGCCCGGCACCGGCATCTGCCATCAGGTGAATCTCGAATACCTCGCCCAGACCGTCTGGACCCGCAAGGAAGAGATCGGCGGCAAGAAGGTCGAGGTGGCCTATCCCGATACGCTGGTGGGCACCGACTCGCACACCACCATGGTCAACGGCCTGGGCGTGCTCGGCTGGGGCGTGGGCGGCATCGAGGCCGAGGCGGCCATGCTCGGCCAGCCCATCTCCATGCTCATCCCCGAAGTGATCGGCTTCAAGCTCGACGGCAAGCTGCGTGAGGGCATCACCGCCACCGACCTCGTGCTCACCGTCACCCAGATGCTCCGCAAGAAGGGCGTCGTGGGCAAGTTCGTGGAATTCTACGGCCCGGGCCTGGATCACCTCTCCCTCGCCGACCGCGCCACCATCGCCAACATGGCCCCGGAATACGGCGCCACCTGCGGCTTCTTCCCTGTGGACAAGGAAACCATCGACTATCTCGACGAGACCGGCCGCAAGGACAGCCGCGTCGCGCTGGTGGAGAAGTACTCCAAGGCGCAGGGCATGTGGCGCAAGAAGGACACGCCCGACCCGGTGTTCACCGACACCCTGGAGCTGGACCTCGACACCGTTCTGCCGTCCCTCGCCGGCCCCAAGCGCCCGCAGGACCGCGTGCTGCTCTCCGACACCAAGACCGGCTTCGTGTCCGCCCTGGAAGGCGAGTTCAAGAAGCCCGGTGAGGCCGCCAAGCGCGTTCCCGTCACCGGCACCGACTACACGCTCGGCCACGGCGACGTGGTGATCGCCGCCATCACCTCCTGCACCAACACCTCCAACCCCTCCGTGCTGATCGCCGCCGGCCTGCTGGCCAAGGCCGCCGTGAAGCGCGGCCTGAAGTCCAAGCCGTGGGTGAAGACCTCGCTCGCGCCGGGCTCGCAGGTGGTGGAAGGCTATCTGAAGGCCGCCGGCCTGCAGGAATATCTCGACGACGTGGGCTTCAACCTGGTCGGCTTCGGCTGCACCACCTGCATCGGCAATTCCGGCCCGCTGCCGGAGCCGATCTCCGAGGCGATCAACAAGAACGACCTCGTCGCCGGCGCCGTGATCTCCGGCAACCGCAACTTCGAAGGCCGCGTGAACCCGGACGTGAAGGCGAACTACCTCGCCTCCCCGCCTTTGGTGGTCGCCTATGCGCTCGCCGGCTCGCTGCAGATCGACCTGACCACCGAGCCGCTCGGCACGGACAAGGACGGCAAGCCCGTGTACCTCAAGGACATCTGGCCTTCCAACAAGGAAGTGGCCCAGTACATCCGCGAGAACGTCACAAAGAAGATGTTCAAGGAAAAGTATTCCGACGTCTTCAAGGGCGACGAGCACTGGCAGAAGATCGCCGTACCCACCGGCCAGACCTATGCCTGGCAGGACGCCTCGACCTACGTGCAGAACCCGCCCTATTTCGTCGGGATGCAGAAGCAGCCGGAGCCGGTCAAGGACATCATCGATGCCCGGATCATGGGCCTGTTCCTCGACTCCATCACCACCGACCACATCTCGCCGGCCGGCTCCATCAAGCAGGCGTCGCCGGCGGGCCAGTACCTGATCGATCATCAGGTGCGCCCGGTGGACTTCAACCAGTACGGCACCCGCCGCGGCAACCATGAAGTGATGATGCGTGGCACCTTCGCCAACATCCGCATCAAGAACCAGATGGTGCCGGGCGTGGAAGGCGGCGTGACCATCCACTATCCGGATGGCGCCCAGCTGCCCATCTACGACGCGGCCATGCAGTACAAGGCCGAGGGCGTTCCGCTGGTGGTGTTCGCCGGTAAGGAATACGGCACCGGCTCCTCCCGCGACTGGGCGGCGAAGGGCACCAAGCTGCTCGGCGTGCGCGCCGTGGTGGCTCAGTCCTTCGAGCGTATCCACCGCTCGAACCTCGTCGGCATGGGCATCGTGCCGCTGGTGTTTAAGGACGGCGAGAGCTGGCAGAGCCTCGGCATCAAGGGCGACGAGATCGTCACCCTCAAGGGCATCGAGGGTGACCTCAAGCCCCGCCAGACGCTCACCGCCGAGATCAAGTTCGCCGACGGCACCGTGAAGAACGTCGAGCTCATCTGCCGTATCGATACGCTGGACGAGCTGGACTACTTCCGCAACGGCGGCATCCTGCCCTACGTGCTGCGCTCGCTCGCGGCCTGATCTCCCCGGGGCCCCCTCGGGGTCCTGACAGAGACGTGACTGACGCCGGCCCGACGCCTGTCGGGCCGGCGTTTTCATGTGTCGAGCGTGTAAATGATACCGTTCCGACACCCTATTGTGACTGGAGTGCGGTGCGTCGGTCGGTTATTGCGGGGACACATTCCGCCAACAACTGCATTGCGCCCCATGATGTTGAACCGCTCCGCCCTCGCGCTCGTCCTCGCCCTCGCCGCCTCGCCGGCGATGGCGCAGACCCAGCCGAAGGTGGTGGTGGAGCTGTTCACCAGCCAGGGCTGCGCCTCCTGCCCGCCCGCCGACGCGCTGCTGAACGATCTCGCCAAGGATCCGCAGGTGCTCGCGCTCACCCTCTCGGTGGACTACTGGGACTATGTGGGCTGGAAGGACACCCTCGCCCTCCACGGCCACTCCCTGCGCCAGAAGGCCTACGCCGAGCAGCGGCCGGACAAGAAGATCTATACCCCCCAGATGGTCATAGACGGCCAGATCGCCGCCAAGGGCAGCGACCGCGCCGCCGTGCAGCGCGCCGTCATGACCGCCCGCGCCTCCGGCGGCCTCTCCCTTCCCGTCGAGGTGAAGCGGGACGGAGACGCCCTCGAGATCACCCTGCCCCAACCCCTCTCCATCGAGGACGGTGCCGAGCTGTGGGCCTGCCCGGTGTCGCGCACCCAGTCGGTCTCCATAGGCCGCGGCGAGAATGGCGGACGCAATGTCACCTACTCCAACGTGGTGCGCGGCTGGACCCGCGTTGCCCGCTGGCAGGGGGATGCCCGAACCTTCCGGGTGCCGCTGAAGGACCTCCACCGGGAAGGCATGGATGCGGTGGCGGTGATGGTGCAGACCGGCACCCCGGCCGCCCCCGGACAGATCGTCGGCGCGACCCTCTTCCCGCTCGACTGAACCGGCATTCCACCGAACCTGCGCCGAACCCACCTGAACCACCCGTTTTGATCGCCTGAATCGTCCCGGCATCCCGGGCCGATTCGGCTCGCGCTGTGCGTGGTCGCGGGGCCAAAAAAAAGGCCATCCGCATGGGATGGCCTACATCGGGGGTCTGAAGTCGGTGCGTAGCAGTGGCCGGTTCGCGCACACCCCGGGGGGCTGGGGGGCTGGGATAGACCGGAGCGCCTCGCGAACCGGCCCTGCTACGCGAAGAAAGATCGCGCCGGCCCGCGGCACGCGATTGGCCGAATTCCGGCGACACTGTGATTCCATTGACGTTGGCGTGATGGGTATCGAGATGCCATCCCGCGATCGGGAGCAGCCGGCTACGGATTGCCCTTGAAAGGGGGCGCCGGCAGAGGGATCATGAGAAAATGCAAGCGTCCGAAACCCGGCAGCCCCGCCGGAACGTGACGCCAGACAAGGACAAGGAGGCCCGATGGGAGACATCGAACCCATAGTCCTGCAGCGGCGCGGCATCTCGCCGGTCCAGCCCTCCGCGCCCGCCCCCGCCCCCCTTCGCATCACCTTCGACCGTCGCGAGTTGGACCGGATCCTCGACCTCTACGGACGCATGGTCGCCCAGGGTGAATGGCGCGACTACGCCATTGATTTCCAACGCGACAAGGCCGTCTTCTGCATCTATCGCCGCGCCATGGACGTCCCCCTCTACCGCATCGAGAAGGACCCACGCCTCGCCCGGAAGCAGGGCATCTACAGCGTGGTCTCGCAGACCGGCCTCATCCTGAAGCGTGGCCACGAACTGCCCCGCGTGCTGGCCGTGCTCGAAAAGCCGCTGCGCACCATCTGAGCCGGCGTCCAGACGCAAAAAAGGCCGGGACATGCCCGGCCTGAAACTCTGATGCGAAATCCGAATCAGCCGCGATTCGTGCCCTTGCGCCGCAGGCGGACGACCACGTCCACGCGGGCGACCTCATAGCCTTCCGGCGGCTCAGGCAGCAGGTTCACAGCCACGTCCGCAGCCGGAATGTCCACCAGATCGTTCTGGCCTTCGACGAAGAAATGGTGGTGGTCGGAGGCGTTGGTGTCGAAATAGGTCTTGGAGCCGTCCACTGCCACCTCGCGCAGCAGGCTCACTTCCGTGAACTGGTGCAGCGTGTTGTAGACGGTGGCGAGCGAGACCGGGAAGCGCGCCTTGATGGCCTCCTCGTGCAGGATTTCAGCCGTCACATGCCGGTCGCCCTTGGCGAACAGCAACCAGCCGAGGGCCAGACGCTGGCGGGTGGGCCGCAGGCCAACTTCCTTCAGCATCTCGCGAACGTCGTGGAACGGGCAGCCAGTGCGACGCGTCGTGTTCACATCCCGCAGCTGGGCGACGGGAAGGATCGGTTCGACCTGCATGTCACCGCCCTGGGAGAAGGAGGTGCTGAAGGTGGTACGGGCGCGGGGCATCTCGGTCATTTCGGCTGCAATCTTCGTAGCTAAAACCAAAATATGCGCCGCCGAGGGAAACGCAATGCGAATGCCTCCGAAGACGACTAGCAAATTTATACCCCATGCTGCACAGCAGCGCCATACGGGTGGGCCTGAGTAAGAACATTTCCAAGGTAGGGGCGCACCATCGACCGTTGCGTCACATCAAGTCACATGAGCGTCAATCAACGCCCAGCGCATGGACAATGACGCCTCAGCCAAGCTATCGCGGGGCTTGGCCGTCGACCGCGAACGGAGCTTGCCTTGTATCCGACCACGAAGGAAACCGCGTCCCTGCTGCTGGTGGCGGGCTCTGTCATGGCCCTCAGCGCGGCCTGGTATTTCCAGCTGGTCGTGGGGCTGGCGCCCTGCCCCCTCTGCCTCGACCAGCGCATCGCCTATTATGCCGCCATCCCCTTGGGACTGATCGCCTTCTTCCTCGCCCGAAGCGACCGGTCCGGACCGGCGCGAGTCCTGCTGGCCCTGCTGGGCGTCGCCATGCTCGCGAACGCTGGGCTTGCGATCTACCACGCGGGAATCGAATGGCAGTTCTGGACCGGCCCCACAGCTTGCACCGGCGCACCCGTGGCAACGAGCAATGTCCTCTCCGCCCTCAAGGGCGCCCGCGTCCCGCGCTGCGACGAAGCGGCGTGGCGAATGTTCGGCCTGTCCATGGCGGGGTGGAACGCGTTGATCGCGCTCGGGCTGGCGGCGGTCGGGTTTGCTGGCGCGACGACCGGTCGCAAGGCCTGATCGGGGCTGGGGACGAGACCAGTCCCAAGGGCACGGTGGGTGATGCTTCTGGTCTTTGGATGAGCGGGCGGCCACGCCCGCCTGTCCGTATCTCTGGGCGTGAACGTCAGCCGCGACATCCGCCTCGCGAAACCCCTTGAGTAGACCGGTCAAACGCACAAGAGCGGTTCGGCGCAGGGTGCTGGACGCATGTCAGAACGCACGCTTCCGTGGTGACGGCCCTATTTTACCCGCGCGTTCCTCGACGCCAGACGCTCCTCCCAGCCTAGGGCATGACGCACGATCGTCTCGAGGTCATCAAGCTGCGGTGTCCAGCCGAGTTCGGTGCGGATACGGTCGGCAGCCCCCACGAGGCAAGCGGGATCGCCGGCGCGCCGTCCCGAGAGTTTCACGGGAAAATCTACGCCCGACACACGCTTCACCACGTCCACAACCTCTTTCACCGAGAAGCCGCGCCCATAGCCGCAGTTGAGCGTGAGGTTTGCGCCGCCCGCCCGCAGGTGATCCAGCGCGGCTACGTGGGCGCTCGCGAGGTCAGACACGTGGACATAGTCGCGAATGCAGGAGCCGTCCCGCGTGGGATAGTCGGTCCCGAAAATCTCTACGCCCGGCCGAACCCCTGAGGCCGCCTCGCTCGCAACCTTGACGAGATGGGTCGCGACGCGACGCGTTTCTCCCGCACGCCCCGCAGGATCGGCCCCGGCGACGTTAAAGTAGCGCAGCACCACGTAGGCGAGGCCATGGGCGCGTGCGACGTCAGCGAGCATCCACTCGCTCATGAGCTTTGAACGGCCATAGGGATTGATCGGCGCGGTCGGCTGGTCCTCTGGAATGATCTCGACCTGTGCCTCGCCATAGACAGCGGCGGTGGACGAGAAAATGAGGCGGGTCACGCCGTGGGCAAGCGCCGTCTCCAGCAAGGCCCGCGTCTTGACCGTGTTCCCGAGGTAGTAGCGCAGCGGGTCCCCAACCGACTCCTGCACCAGGATGCGCGCTGCGAAGTGGACGATCTCCGTGATGCCGTGTTCGACGATCAACTGGCTGACCAAAGCCTGATCCGACACATCCCCCACCACAAGATCCGCCGCCGGGGGGACGGCCCAGTCGAACCCAGAAGACAGGTCGTCGAGTACAACGACTTTTTCACCACGGTCACAAAGGGCGAGGGCAGTATGGCTTCCGATGTATCCGGCTCCACCGGTGACGAGAACGGCCACGCTATATCCTTTCAAACGCAGTAATGGTCATCGCCGCAAATCCAGGTCTCAGACTGCGCTACGCAGGCGATGCCCCGTGAGCTTCTCGAGCTTTTCGAGACGCTCCTCGTTGCTGACACAGGTGACGAGTTCACGCTCATATTCGACGACCTTCGCCCCCACCAGGAAGCGATACCAACCACCCTGCAAGAAATGATAGATCATCCCCGGCTGCCCATCCAGAAACCCGAGCTTAAATACATAACGATAAACGAAAAAACCTGTCGGTCCGGCCCAAAGCGGAAGCTTGTTATATACCTTTTCCTTGACCCAGCGCTTGACTGAAGCCTGGAAAGAAACAGCCTCGCTTGGAAGTTCCTCATCCATCGGGAACAGGCTATACTTGCGGTTCAAAATATCGATGGCTTCGCGCGTCGCGTATTTGTTGTGCTTATCGGTGAAGAACGTCAGGTCGTTGATGTTATGGTCGGAGAATCCGCCATCGAACGTCACGGTCCGGCCGCCCCATGTAATCATGTGCTCGTCCATCCACCGGCTCTCGATCCGCCCATGGCCATGGCGCCAGACGCGCAACAGGATCAGAGGGTAGCGGTCGCCGTGACGGATCCAGCGGTCCATGAAGATGTGTTTGCGCTTGAGGTTGATGCCCACCACGTCAGCGCCGAGCGTCGGCAGCTTGGCTTCGAACTCCGCAACAAGGTCCGGCTCGATAACCTCGTCGGCGTCGAGGCGCATCACCCAGGTGCCGGTGATCGGTGCGTTCTGGAGGCCCCACTCGAACTGCTTGGCATAATTGACGAACTTGTTCTTTAGAACCACCGCACCGGCAGCCTCCGCAAGCTCGACCGTCCGGTCGGTGGAGAAACTGTCGATGACGAAGACTTCCTTCGCGATACTGCGGATGGCGGCCAATCCGCGGGCGATATGCTTCTCTTCGTTGTGCGTGAGGATGACCACCGACAGATCAAGCACCGCTACCCCCCTCGGACAGAATTTCCTGAAACTCTTCTACAAACCCTGGCTTCAGCCCCAATTCGGCAACGGCTACATTCGCGTCCAAGTGACGTTCTCCGAACATGGACAAGAGAACCAAACCAGAAGGATTGTTCGCGAAAGCAAACCGCAACAGGCTTTCCGGCTCCCACCGATCCCCCGCGACACCCCAGCGGCGGGCGACGGCGGAAAGGCGCTCTTGCTTCGCGCCATCTATGCTCTTCAGCCGCTGAAGTGCCCCAGATCCAAGAACGCCATGTGTCACCATCAGAGGTGCCCGGCCCCAAGGTAGCCCGCGGACTGCGCCCGCAGCATCGTCAAAGGGGGAATCTGGGAATTGGACCACATCGGGACTATGTCCCGCAGAGGCCGCGGCCGCCAGCACCTCGGGGGGGCCTGCAATCGAGACAGCTCGAATTTTCCCTTTGGCGACGAGCGACTGCAGAGCCCCATACATTTCGCCATTCGCAACACTCGCCAATGAAGGTTCATGGAAGGCGAAGACGTCCAAGTAATCGGTTCCGAGCTGGCGCAGACTTTCGTCCAGCCACGCCTCGATCTCCCCTGGCGCAATTCCCGTGTTCTCGCCCGTCCCGCGCGAGCGCCGCGCCACCTGCCGCAGCCCTGGCACCAGGCTCACGGCGCGTCGAGCCAGCGGCCGCAGCACCTGCGCTGCGAAGGACACATTCGGGCGGGAAATGCCGAACTTAGAGCAGATGACCACATCTTTTCGCCGCGCCCCCAGGCTCTTGCCCAACAGCTGCTCGGCATGGCCGTCCCCATATGGCGGCGCCGCGTCAAACCATGTCACGCCGCGATCAAGGGCGCGGCCGACGGCCCTCTCTCCGTCTGCCTGCGAGACGCGAGATCCCAGCGAGGCGCAGCCGAAGGCGAGGCAGGACACCTCGCGCTGAAGGGCGGGGACGAAAATCTGTCTCAAGCACGTGCCCCTTCATGAAGGAGAGATGAGCTGGGCTCGGCGGTGACATCCGTCCCCGCGCGCTTGAGCCCCGCCAGATGGTCGGCAAGCCGCAGCCCGAGGGCCACCGCAATAAAGGTGGGATTGGCCTGTCCCGACGACGGCAGCACCGAGCTGCCCGCCACGAACAGGTTGTCGACGCCATAGATCCGGCACTGGGCATCGACCACCCCCTCGGAGGGCGTCGCGGCCATGCGGGTGGTGCCAGCCTGATGAAAGCCGTCGGCCGCCTGGTCGAGCACCGCCGCCAGACGTGCCTCTCGATCGGCCTGGCGGTAGATCAGCTGCCCCACCCCGCCACGCTGCAAGGCTGCATCGAGGAGCTCGTGGGAGCGCACGACGGATTCCGCATCCCCGTGCGCAAATCTCAGGTCCACGTCCAGATAGGGCATGCCCAGAGCATCGCAGCGATCGGAAAGGACCACCCGCGAAGCAGAATGCGGCGCGTGCTCCCCGTGATAGTGCAGCGAATAACGACCCGCCCTATTGCGGACGATGAAGCCCGGTTGACGAGGTTTGGTGAGGAAACGGGCTCGCAGGATTTTCAGGATGCCCGACAAGGTTCCGAATGGTGAACGCAGCACGTTCCGGACGTGGCGCCCCCAGTGGCGCGGCTGGCCGCCGACGTGCGCAACCCGGACCCCCTCCGAAGCAAGCCGGCGTCCAACCGGGGCGAAGGCCAATGCACACCAAACCAGCGAAAGCACACCATTGCCGTGCTCGTGCTGGTGGAATGGCGGATTATCGATCCAGAAGGCGGTGTTCAGCACCCCCTCCCGCATCTGTGTCTCGCCCGACAGGTTCAGGCGCCGCCGAACATAGGCGCCCTCATCTTGGAAGAAATCATGGTCTGCGACCGAGGTTGGATCGGCCAGCACGATCTCGGCAATCTTGCCGGAGATGTGCCCCATGTAGGTCCGGCCCAGAGGCCCACCAATGCCCCCGAAGGCGCGCGGATGCGATCTCTGAGACACAAGGAGAAGTCGCGCCGTTTCCAGACCGCCACAGGCCAGCACTGTGAGCGGAGGCGTGATCCGCAGGGAGCCCAAGGCGCCGCCAACCGTGAGAGACTCGACCCGCCGCTCATTGGCATCGAGATGCACGGCGGTGACGGCGGCCCCGAGAACCACGGTGATGCGGCGAGACGTTTCGAGGCGCCTGCGATGCAGGACACCCATGTTGATCTGAGGCGTCCATCGCTCCAGGCGCTGGAACTCCACGTCTCCTAGCGAGCCGACCGCGGAAGGCGCCGTGAAGCGCGCCGGCCCGATCCCGAAATAGGCGGCGGCCCGCGCGTAATAGGTCTCGATCTCGGCGTGGCGAATGGGCCAGACCGCGTCCGGCACGGGCGGCCGATGGGCAAAGTCGATGTCATCGAATGGGACGCATCGCCCGCCCCACCAGCGCGATGTGCCCCCCAGCGCGCGGCACATGGCGATGTCCGTCGGCGCGTGACGCTGCTCATCGACCTTGTGGCCGGCACCGAGGCCCGCCGCGAAAGCGTCGGGCTGCTCCTGGCCCGCCTCCAGGAGCAGAACGCTCAGGCCAGCCTCCTCACACGCCAGCGCCACGGCAATGCCCACGGGGCCGCTGCCGACGACGCAGACGTCGTGCGGCGGAAGGCCCGACAATTGGCCGAGAGAGACGAACATTTCCGCCGCGCCCTAGTTGGGACAATCGGGGAAGCGAACGTTCCGGGGCTTGATCGCCTTGGCCGGATTGCCCACGTAGACCGTCCAGGGTTCGAGATTCTTGAAGGCGCAAGACCTCGCCCCCAGCACCGCACCGCGTCCCACCGTCACGCCCGGTCCCACGAAAGCCTGCGCTGCCACCCAAGCCCGGGCCTCGATCCTGATCGGCGCCGAGCGCAGCTGGAAATTGACGTCCTCGATGTCATGCGTGCCGGCGCAGATGTAGGCGCCCTGCGAGACCAGGGCATAGGGCTCGAGCACGATGCGGCCCATGGAATAGACCGTCACATCAGGCCCGATGAAGGCGTAGTCACCCACCTCGAGATTGGCCGGAGACCAGATTCGCGCGCTCGGATAGATCCCGGCCGTGTGGGCGATCGTCGCGCCGAACCCGCGCAGGATCATGCGCCTCCACCCGTGCCACTTCGGCAGGGTCCACCGCGCCAGCAGCAGCCACGTGATGCGAAATGCCGTGCGGTGAAGAAGGTTCGCCAGGGTGAAGCTGGACCCGCCACGCCAAGTATCCACCCGGCTCGCATCAAGAATATCTCTATCGCTCATAGCTTGGCCTCACCCCTCATCCCTGACGCCCGTCTCACCGGAATTGATCGGCGGAGGAGAGATAGTCCTTGACGTAGCGGGTCAGCCCCTCTTCCAGGCCCGTGGTCGGCCGGTTATAGCCGGCCGCCGCGAGCTTATCGAGCGCCGCGCAGGTGTAATACTGGTACTTGCCCTTGAGGCTCTGCGGAAGATCGATGAACTCGACACGTTCCTCGACGCCCATGGCCGAAAATACGATCTTGGCCTTGTCTAGGAACGAGCGGGCGGATCCCGACCCGACATTGTAGAGGCCGGACTTCACGCCTTGGGTCTTCAGCGCCCATAGCGCGACATCGACGCAGTCGTCGACCCACACAAAATCCCGCAATTGCTCACCGTCAGCATAGTCGGGATTGTCGGAGCGGAACAGGCGGACGAAGCCCTTGTCGCGGATCTGCTCGAACAGCTGGACCGCCACCGAGCGCTGGCCGCCCTTGTGGTACTCATTCGGTCCATAGACGTTGAAGAACTTGAGCCCCGCCCACAGGGGCGGCGTCGGCTCCCCGCGCTTCACCCGGTCAACGACAAAGCGATCGAAGACGTTCTTGCTCCAGCCGTAGGGATTGAGCGGCCTCAGGTCGGACAGATAGGCCTCGTCGTCGCGGTCCAGAAAGCCCTGATCGCCATCGCCGTAGGTGGCCGCCGATGAGGCATAGACCAGCGGGATCTGGTTGGCGGTCGCGAACGTCCACAGGTCGATGGACAGACGCACGTTGTTGTGGACGATCAGGTCCACGTCCGTCTCGGTGGTCGTGGAGATGGCACCCATGTGGACGATGCCGGCGATCTTGGAGGCGTTGGCCTTCAGGAACGCATCGCACGCCTCCGGGCGCACCAGATCCAGCAGCCGGCGCTTGGCGATATTGCGCCATTTGACGTCATTCGTGCCGAGGGTATCGACGATAACGATTTCCTCGCCTGCGGCATCGAGCGCCGCCGCGATGTTCGAGCCGATGAAGCCCGTCCCGCCGGTAATCACATACATGGGTATCGCATCCTAAGTTCGGCCGGCCATGGCGTCACGGCATGCGTCGTTGAGATCCTCGGCGGCGCGGCTGACCTCGAACGAGGACAGGAATATCGCGCGCGCCCGTTCACCGATCACCTGGCGTTCGTCGAGGCTGAGAGCGGCAAAGCGGCGCAGCAGGCGGACAACGCCCGGCCGGTCGTCCTCATCCGCGAAGCCGCCGCCTGCGGTCACCTCACGCCAGATATTGACCTTGTTGGTGATGAAGACCGGCTTGGCGCAGGCCATCGCTTCGGCCACCACAATCCCGAAATTCTCCTGATGTGAAGGTAGAACGAAGGCCTCACAGCCGTGGAACCCGCCCCACTTGGCATCGCCCCGCAGCATGCCCGGCCAGTGGATGCGGTCGGCAATGCCACGCCGCTCAGCCAGGGCCTTCAGTTCGGCAAAATAATCGTCCGAGACCGGGCCGGCCATGACCAGATCGACACCGTCCCCGTCGCGCGCGATTTCAGCAAAGGCATCAATGAGCAGATCGCAGCCCTTCTTGGGATGGATGCGGCTGAGATAGAGCAGATAGGGGCGCCGGAGGTTGGGCACCAGCGCGCGAAACGCCTCTGTCTGCCCGGGGCGCAGCGGGCCGGGATCGGAGGTACCGTAGGCCACCACCCGCTCCTTCGCCCGATAGGGCGTGAAGGACTGACGGGCGAGAATGCGCTCCTCCTCGCTGGTGAAGAGCACGGCCCGCGCATTGTTCACGAGCGGGCCTTCGTTGAACCACCAGAGCGCCTGCTTCATCGCGCCCTTGAGGGGGAAGTTCCGTTTGAACCAGGGGTCCAGCATGCCGTGGCTCATCACGAGATAGGGCACGTCCGCGCCCACAAGCGCGGCGCGCGCTCCCATAGTCGAGAAGTTCCAGAGCCCATGGACAGTTACCACATCATAGTCGCGCGTATGGGCCTTCAGCCAAGGGATGAAGGCCGGGCAATAGCCGTAGCGATGCCAAGGACGCCTCACACCACCAGAGGCCTTGTCCATCGGCTCGCCGCACGCGAAGACTTTCAGCGGAAAATCCTTCACCCACGGCGCATCCGGCGGATCGAGACTCACCACGTGCTCCTCAACGCCCGCGGATGCGTGGAACGGCGCCTGCTGACGGATGCCCTCGATGGGGCCGCCGTGCCTTGGATCCACGCTGGCAATGACCCTTAGTCGCAACCGCATTGGAACCCCGAAGATTGAAACATGAAGTGAATTCCCCTGCGCTTTGGTGCCCCAAAGAGAATATCAGGCATCGCAAAGTAGATCTGCGACAATATACGTTCAAATAACCCCATCATGGAACTTACAGCAACGGAGCATGCGGCTGTCTTCGCCATAAGCCGGCTCACCGCCCGAGCACCAGGACAAGCACAGACATGCCGCCGTGGAGCAGCAGGAGTGCCGCCGCGATGCCGGTGGCCCCTTCCGACAGCGCCCAGCTATAAGCGAGCACTGCGCACACGGCAGTCAGCCCCACGAAAAGATAGGACAAGCGCACATGCCGGTTGATGGCGGCGATTGGTGTGAACAGGCATCCCCACCACATCTCCGCCGCCACCGCAGCGTTGAGCAGGGCAAAGAACGGGTAGACCACCGCCACGTGGCCATGCGTCCACAATTCCATGACGTAGGGACCGAGCGCCCACAGGCCGAGGCAGTAGGCGACGATGCCCGCAATACCGATCAGCACATGGATGCGCTTCAGCCTGGCGAAGGCGCTGGTGTTTCCCTGCCCATGCAACCGCGAATATTCGGGCGCAAAGGAGTAATTGATGAGGTTGGCGGCGGACGTCCCCATGCGCGCCAGGGTCCGGGAGGTGGAGAACAGTACGGTCTCCTGCGCGGTCGCGACCGCGCCCAGCAGCACGATCGGTCCCTGGATCGCCAGAGCCTGCGCGAGCCCGAGCAGCATGTAGCTGAAAGAGGGATTGGCCATGCGGCGGATCTCGGCGAGCCGAGCGCCCTTGAGCCCGAGTGGAATGTCCGGCGCCACGCTTCTCAGCCAGATCCACAGGCCGAGCGTGCAGGCGACACGCATCACCAGCACGGCCAGCGCCGCCAGCTCGACCCGCGTGGTGAGCAGGGCAACGGCTACCGTGGCGATGCCCTCCAGCAGGCGCGACGTCGCACCCCAGGTCACTTCGGCCGCCGGCCGGCCGGCGGCGCGCACCCCGGCGCACAGCAGGAGGAGGAACTGGTTCACCACCACGCTGCCCACTAGGAAAAGAATAGTGAGCTTGGCAGCGGTCTCGGTGAGCGGACCAAGAGCGAAAGCCTGCGTCAGCGTGACGGCCTCGATGCCGAGGCCGCAGGCGGCAAGGATAACCGCCGCAGCCACCAGCAGCAGGGCGAAGACGCTGTGATAGACCCGCAAGACACCGGCGTGATCGGATGACGCAGCATGCATCACCATGCTGTTCTTTGCCACCAGGGTGAAGCCGAAGTCGCTCAGCGTGAGATAGCTCGGCACCGCATAGAGCACGAGCCACCCGCCGTAGCGATCCGCCCCCCAGGCGGAGAGCAGGAACGGCACCTGCAGCAATTGCACTGCGATGATGACGATCTGGTTGTAGATCTGCGCGGTGAAGGTGAAGCCCACCCTGCGGAAGGCGAGAAGGCGGCTCATGTCAGCATGCACCTTCTCTGCCGGTCGGCGGTTGCAGGATAATGGTCCCGATCACAGCGCGCGATCCTTCCGTCAACCGAGCAGCTCGGCAACTGCGGACACGACCTGCTCCACGGCGATGGCCCGGACGCCGCGCATGTCATGCAATGTCCGGTTATCACCCACGTAGGGATGCCACTTTCGCGGCCGATTGAAGTCTCCGAACAGACCGACGCACGGCACACGCACCGCCGAGGCGAGATGCAGCGGACCGGAATCGTGCCCGATGAACACTCGCGAGCCCTTGATGGCCGCCGCCGATTCACGCGGCGAGAGCGTGCCGCATTGGTTGGAGACCGGACCAGGCCAGGCATCACGCAATGCCTGTACCCGCTCGGCATCCTCGCGCGCGCCGACCACGAGCAGGCCATGGTCCGGCCGGCTTCTGCCGATCGCCGTCAGAAGCCGGCGCCAGTTATCGATGCCCCAATCCTTCTGCGCCGCCTTGCCGCCCATGTTGATAGCGACGACCGGCGCCCCACCGAGCCCGGCCACGGCCTGACTGCCGGCGGCGATCTCCGCAGCATCAAGCGAGAGATCCCAATTGGCCTGATCGTGCAGGTCGATGGGGCCGAGGCAGCTGAGCGCACGGGCCAGGCGCTCGCATTCCGGCTCCTCCTCCCCCGAGCCCTGCGCGACGCGACAGGTGTCGAGATCGCGAGTCCACGGGACGCCGTGCAGATTTCTGAAGCCGCACAGCCGGAAATAGGCAACGTCCCGATACACCCCGGCAAGGCCGCGGGAGGGCATCAGGTAGATCATGGTGTCTGTTTCAAGCTCCAACAGCCGGCGCCGCAGATCCCACAGCGCGGCGGGACTGCGCGTGCCGACGGGATAGGAAATGGCCCGGTGAACCAGCGAGGTTCCGAGCACCGTGAGCAAAGGCGCAGCCTTCGAGGAAATGGGAATGTTGGTAAGCACGATACGCTCGTGCTCCGGATAAAGCTCGGCGATCCGTCGGAAAAACGGCACGGCGATGATGGTGTCGCCGAGGCTGCCCAGGCGATAGATGAGTAGGCGCTTCATCAGAATAGAATCCCAGGGCGGGGCGGAGCGCGTCCGAAAGCAGAGGCCATTCAGCTGGAGCGCGCTTGGGAGAGCAGGGTAGAAAGGGGCGGCGCGAGAGCCTTCTCAGACGGCGGGTGCGGTCGCTTCGGACTCAGCCCCCTCCCTCATGCGGCGTATCGTGTTTGTCGTACTGCGCCCAGGCACCAGCTCGAACCGTAGCACCCGTCCGCCGCGCGCCAGCACGCTGTCGGCACCCACGATTTCGGAGACCTGGTAGTCGGCCCCCTTCACCAGCACGTCGGGCTTCAGCTCTTCAATCAATTCTTTGGGCGTGTCCTCCTCGAACACCACCACCAGATCCACAGACCCAAGGGCAGCGATCACCTGCGCGCGGTCGGTCTCGCTGTTCACCGGCCGCGTCGGCCCCTTGAGGCGTTTAACGGAGGAATCGGCGTTAACCGCCACGACGAGGCGATCGCAGTTCGCTCGCGAAAACTCGAGGATGCCCACATGGCCGACATGCAGCACATCGAAACAGCCATTCGTGAAGCCCACGGCAAGTCCGTGCCGTTGCCAGGCCGCCACCTGCGAGGCCGCGTCCTTGCGGGAGACCACCTTGGCCAAAGAGGGTGGCCCTTCGGGCGGGCTTTGCCTGTCGAGCTCTGCGACGAGCTCAGCGCGCGAGACTGTAGCGGTGCCACGCTTGGCCACCACCACACCCGCCGCCGCATTGGCGATGAAGGCCGCCTCCTCCAGCGGACCGCCAGCGCCGATAACAAGGGAAAGGGCAGCGATCACCGTATCGCCAGCACCGACCACGTCGGCCACTTCGCGCGCTGCCGTCGGGATATGCACTGGTTCACCCGTCCTCTGGACAAGAGTCATCCCCTTCTCCGAACGCGTGACAAGCACGGCGCCGATGTTGGTATCGGCCAGCACCTTACGGCCGGCGGCGACAGCGGATGCGTCGTCATCACCCTGAATGCCGGTGGCCATCCAGACTTCATGCAGATTGGGCGTGACGAGCGTGGCGCCATCGTAGCGCGAGAGGTTTGAAGTCTTCGGATCAACGATGATGGGCGCCCCACGGCGGGTGGCGACTTCCACGGCCCGCTGAATCACCCGGGGCGTCAGCACCCCCTTGGCGTAGTCCGACAGTACCAGCACGTCGTGCTCCGGCAGCGCGGCCACGACCTGCGCGATGATCGCGTCCTCGATCTCCTCCGCCACAGGAGAGCTGTCCTCACTATCCGAGCGCAGCATGTGCTGGCCCTGGGCGACGAAGCGCACTTTTTCCGTCGTGGGGCGGGACGGCGAGGCCAGGAACATGGACACGACCCCGGGAGTCTCATCGACGATCCGGCGCAACTCGGCACCGCCCGCATCCGCGCCCGTGACGCCGATGAGCGTGCACTGCCCCCCGAGCGAGGCAATGTTGCGTGCCACGTTGGCGGAGCCGCCCGCGATGGTGGTCGAACCGGTCACGGAGAGGACCGGGACGGGGCTCTCCGGCGAGATGCGACGGGCCGATCCCGTCACAAAGCGGTCGAGCATCACATCGCCGAGGCACAGGACACGCACGCGCGGGAAAGAATCAATAATGGACATCTCGCCCCCTCGAAGTGACCAGACCACTCGGCTGGCAACAACCTGTTCCAAATGTGGGCCCTGCGCCCTTGCGACGTACCATCTGCGGCACCATGGAATCCCTTCAACGCCACGCTGGTCCGGCCGGCGTCGACAGCCGCAGGTCGCCCCACCTGAGGGTTTTCACGCTCGCGCCCATCCCGGTGGAAACCAAGTCTCGCTCCGAGGCCTGGGCGGCCTCGATGTCCGCCACCGCGATGTTTTCGTCTACCGGACCCAGGGTCACGCTCGCAGTCAGGAGGGTTGAACCCAACCGCTCGGGAGAGATGTGGCCGTTGAGCGAAATAGCCAATTCCGCCGCGGCCAGCCCTGCCTCGGTCCGCACGGTCCAGCGACCCGACATGTCCACGCCGTCGAACATGCAGGGGCCGCCGCGCACCACGGCCTTCCAGTTCTGGCACGCGAGGACGAAGACACCGGCATCGAGCTGCTCGGCATGGGCACCCGCGCCTTCAACGGACACGCGAAAAACGAGGGACTTTCCCGGATAGCCGGATCGCGAGCGGTCGGCGGATACGTGCCTGTCACCACTGTTGATGACGGGATAGCAGGCGATGAGAACGCTGCGTTCCTTCTGCTGCGCCCTTATGCCGAAAGACGCGAAATCATATCCGTCCTTCATCACACGCGCGCGGAACACGGCCGGCTTGGGCAAGGCCTTCCAATAGCCGATCAGGGGACGAGCCTGGACCCAGCAATTTCCGATTGACGCGCTCCCCAAGCAAACGTCCTGTTCGAGCCACGTGGTACTCCATAACTCCTCGCCGGATTCGGGAAAGCTCCGCACACGCTCCCGAACGTTCCGAGGCAGCGGGTTCCGATCCGTGAAATAGACCTGCAAATCCTCCGGACAGGGAAGCATGTTCCAGCTCGGCGGCTGCAAGGGAAGATTGCGATCGACGACCTCCCGACCCAACCGAACAGCCACCTGCGACCATAAAAGCGGCGTCAGCAGGTCTGCATAATACCGGCTATGCGGACCAGCCCATTGCCCAGTCGCGGGATGGAAATGGAACGCGACGACCTCCCAAGCCGATCGCCAAAGAGAGCGCAGCGACTGGAAGGGCGCCTGATCGCCAAGATAATGAATCGAACTTTCGAACTCACTCAATGCGGTGAGTGTGTAGGTCGGGCTATTATATTCAACAAATCCACCCTGATCACGCGTGTATCGATAGAACCGATCAAGCAGATTTGCACCGTATGCGGACAAATCGGGCCGGCCCAAAAGACGGCCGCTCATGGCGGTCACGCGAATGGCCATCGACACCACATTGGTCGCATCGAGACCGACATTGCGGCGCATGATGCAACCGCAAGCGTGATTCAAGGCAGATCGTGCGCGCTCGGTCGCTTCGGCATCCAGCAGATCGGAATGGTTCCAGAGCATCTCGCAGTATCTGGCACCTATGAAGTTCGCCCAGTTGAGATCGGGTGGGCGCATTGCAGAAAGCGGCTCTTCCGCAAACCATGGCCACGTCCCATAGGTCGGGCTTGCCTGATCTACATCTTGTAGCTGCGCCATACGCTCGATGATCCGGGCGATGCGATGCCTTGCCTCCGGCTGGCCGTAATCTGCCAACGCAACGGCGTAGTCCATGCTGTCGCGCGTCGGGTGAACCTGCATTGCCTCCGTTGTCAACGTAGCGTAGCCAGGTCCTCCACCGTGCCGAATAAGGAGCCCGGCAACTTCGTCCCACCGCATCGGTGCCAACCGCTTGTCAACACTGTAGCCAGGCTCTGCTGCTGCAGGATCGATGGTCAGGCCAAAGAGACCTCCCAGCAGAGAGCCCGATAGCAGCTCCAGAATTTGTCTGCGTTGCAGCTTCATGAATCAAGCTCCACCCAGAACCGTTGCAGGCTCAAGCGAGGAAAAAGCGCGACTGGCTTTCGTGTCATTGGGATTGCGCCCCCGCTTGCGGAGGCTTGGCAATTCCCATGGCATCGAGCGCGACCTTCACAACGACAGCAAACGCCACGATAAATAGTAGGTTACGAAAAATATAAATAAATACGCCTGATAGATCAGCCTCTACGATAATAAGAAAAGACGTCCCTATAAAGAGCCCGAAAGGATTTCCGAACAATGGACCAGACAGGCCATTGAGAATTACAAAAAGAATCAAAACAGCGATGCCGGGCAAAAAAAGCACGCCCAAGCCACCACCGACCGCGAAAGAGCTCGCAACCAAACCAAGTACCGGCCGAGCAACCATCCCACGCGCCCGGAAATTGTAAAACCAGGCAATCTCATCAACGGAAGCGGCAGCACTCTTGGTCACCAAGAAAGATGGCAAGACGCTGGACCACACATTTAAAGCATCAAGCCCCATTTCCCCTGCGGTTTCCGACCCACTCACCACAAGGTTAGTAGGGTGGATCAAGCACAGACGGTCAATATTGAGCGTAAATGGAAAAAAATAGTTTAGCCTCGGATCACTCGAAGCACCATAACCCGCCAGGACAGCCTCCGACTGCGCCTGCAATTCGAAAGGGTCGAATGATGCCCGCTCCATTACCTCATACGCCAGATCCAAACGCTCCAAGATGGGCAATTCTTTCGCCTGACCGCGGGTAATGTGAATTGCAGGAGAAACATAAAACATCAAAATGAAAGCCAACGCACCACCAAGCACAACCTCCCGGACGATATTGATCCTGGATTTGTTCATCAAGAACACAACGAACGCAGCCGATATACTCGCAATAAAAGACTGCTTTACATTTCCCGCCAATGACACAAGCATGATAATTAAAAGCATTCCGCCCAAACGAGCAATGCCGCGCCGACTACCGTATCGGTCAGAAAACGCTAGCGACGCTTCGCAGACCACCGCAAATATCGTTATGAAATAAAACGTGCCAAAAAATCCAATTCCTTCACCGCTATCAATGGCCACTTGCGTCGCCACAGGCCGAAGAAAAACATGCAACGTATCAAATGCAATCCCAATTGGAAAGAAAATCGAAACGCATTTACCAAGTATGGCGCCGTCTGATAGATAAGCTGACATTTCCCTTGAAAATTTGAACCTGAAACCAATATTACGCGAAACGATATATGCAACGGTTATAGACATAAATCCGACCAGAATAACAACGGATACCAAATCTGGGACATCTAGATTTTCGTCGACCGGCTGCAAAAGAGCGGTTTTAATTACCAAAGCAAACGTTCCATAATACAAAACAAACAAGAAATATAAAATGTCACCCGCACGATGATCTCGAATTGACAAGGAAAAGCAGCCGCAAATAGATATAAGGTAAAGTGACAAAATCACAAAAATATTGGCGCCCATAAAGATCTGGACGCACGCGAGAGCGGTAACAAGACAAAAGTAAATGACAGGTGCGGTCGACTTCATTTTACCACCCTTAATTCAGCGCCCTGTCACGATCGCCACTCGACACAAATTCGCTCCTATTGCGCCGTGCGAAAGTCGCATTAGCTTCGCTGTACAAAAAGCACTTGTACCATTTTATCCATCGCTCCCTTCTCGGACAAGGTCGCAGCAAGAGCGAGGCATTGCTCGCGGGTTTCCGCCACAGCGCCCGCGGCGTGCGCACTCAGAGCATCGGCCATCGCGCGCGGATCTCCCGGCGTAACAAGGGTCGCGGCGCCGACGAGGAAGTCGGCAAGTTCGGTTCCCGGCTCGGCCGTAACCAGGATCGGCCGGCCGCTCGCCAGCATGCCGCCGAGCTTGGACGGCAGCACCAGATCTGCTGCGCTCGCCTGCTGCGGCAGAAGGTGCAGGTCGCACAGGCTCAGGAACTCGGGCAGACGGGCATAGGGCTGGAACGGCAGGAAATGCACGTTGGGAAGGCCCGCCGCCTGCCGCTGGAGGTCTGCTAGCGAGGGCCCCTCGCCCGCGATGGCGAAGACGATGTCGGAGCGGTCCGCCAGCTGTCTCGCGGCCTCGACCACCACGTCAAGCCCCTGCTTGGGGCCGATGTTGCCGGAATAGAGCGCCACGAAGGCATCACGCGGCAGGCCAAGCTCCTCGCGATAGGCATAGGCCGTCGGAAGGGGACGAACGTGGCCGAGATCGACCCAGTTGCGCACCAAGGCGATGCGCTCCTCGGGAATACCCTTCTGAGCGATCCGCTCCGCCATGCGCTGAGAGATGGTGACGATGGTGTCGAACCGCGACAGGCAAAAACGCTCGAACGCCGCAGCGAGCCGCTTCAGCCCCCCTGCACCGCCCAAGTGCCCCACCGCGAAGGCCGCATCCACTTCCAGATCCTGCACATGCAGCACGGTGCGCGCGCCGGTCAGCCATGCCGAGAGCAGCACGAACGGGGCCGCAAAGAGCGTCGGCTCGATGGAAAGCACGGTGTCCGGCCGCCGGCGCAGCGCCCGCCACAGCGTCACAGGGGCTGAAGAGGCGGCGAACGACATGGGCGCGATCAGGCGCCAAATGCCGCCCATGGCGGACCTGACCAACACGGGACAGCGGTAGAGCCGCGCACCGTCTCGCTCTTCTGTGGAATAGCGGTTGCGATAAGGGGCCTTCACCGTCCAGCCGGGGTAATGGGGCGGCGCGGTCACCACCTCAACCTCATGGCCGCGGCCAGCCATGAGCGCCACCAGCTCTCCGGTGTATTTGCCGCAGCCTGTGAGTTCCGGTGCGTGGTTCATGGCAGAGACGAGGAGCTTGCCCATTTAAATTCCGTTCTTGACGCGCGCCTGTCGCCGCAGCCTCAGCTCGCGGCCCTGAGCGCGCCCTGGTTCTCCAGGAACCAGCGGTAGCTCGCTGAAATGCCCTCGCGCAGGGGGATGGAGGGCGCCCAGCCGAGCGCACGCAGGCGATCCGCGCTCATCAGCTTGCGCGGCGTGCCATCGGGCTTGGAGAGGTCGTGCACGATCTCGCCGGTAAAGCCCACCACGTCGCAGACCGTGCGGGTCAGCTCCAGGATCGTCACGTCGTCGCCCGAGCCCACGTTGACGTGGGTGTCGTCCGAATAGGCCTTCATCAGAAGCACACAGGCGTCGGCGCAATCGTCCACGTGGAGGAACTCGCGGCGGGGCGTTCCCGTGCCCCACATGACGATTTGCTTGTCGCCGCGCAGCTTCGCCTCATGCGCCTTGCGGATGAGCGCCGGCATCACGTGACTGGAATTGAGGTCGAAATTGTCGCCCGGCCCGTAGAGGTTGGTCGGCATGGCCGAGATGAAGTCACTGCCGTGCTGTCGACGGTAGGCCTGCGCCAGCTTGATGCCGGCGATCTTGGCCACCGCGTACCATTCATTGGTCGGCTCGAGCGGCCCAGTGAGCAGGGAATCCTCGATGATGGGCTGCGGCGCCATCTTGGGGTAGATGCACGACGACCCCAGAAACAGCAGCTTTTCGACACCGAAGCGGTGAGAGGCCTCGATGATGTTCGCCTCGATCATCAGGTTGTCATAGAGAAAATCGGCCGGATAAGTGTCGTTGGCGAGGATGCCGCCGACTTTCGCCGCGGCCAGGAACACCGCGTTCGGCCGGGTCCGTTCCACGAAAGCGCGCACGGCAGCCTGGTCCTTCAGGTCCACTTCGGAGCGGGACGCTGTAATGACCTCGCACGCCTCCCGTCCCAGCCGTCGAACGATGGCCGAGCCCACCATGCCGCGATGGCCGGCGACCCAGACTTTCTTGCCCTCGAGCGCGTAGGACCCCATCTCAGGCTTCCTTCATGACGGTCGAGGTCTGCATAACCTTGAGGTCCTCGGCGACCATCTCGCGGCAGAGCTCACGCACCGAGGTCTCGTGGCTCCAGCCCAACTTCTCGTGGGCCTTCTTGGGATTGCCAATGAGCAGATCCACCTCGGTGGGGCGGAAGTAGCGCGGGTCGACCTCGACGAGGCAGCGGCCCGACAGCTTGTCGTAGCCCTTCTCCTCCACGCCGCTGCCGCGCCACTCCAGCTCGATGCCCACGTCCTCGAATGCCCATTGAACGAATTGGCGCACCTCCGTGGTCTCGCCAGTGGCGAGCACGTAGTCGTCGGCGGTTTCCTGCTGAAGGATCAGCCACATGCCGCGCACATACTCGCGGGCATGGCCCCAGTCGCGCTTGGCGTCGAGATTGCCAAGGTAGAGCTTTTGCTGCTTGCCATGCCGGATCGCGGCGACCGCGCGGGTGATCTTGCGGGTGACGAAGGTCTCACCGCGCAGCGGGCTCTCATGGTTGAACAGGATGCCGTTGGAGGCGTGCATCCCGTAGGCTTCGCGGTAGTTCACCACGATCCAATAGGCATAGAGCTTGGCCGCCGCGTAGGGGCTGCGAGGATAGAACGGCGTGGTCTCGGACTGCGGCACTTCCTGCACCAGCCCGTACAGCTCTGAAGTGGACGCCTGATAGAAGCGCGTCTTCTTCTCAAGGCCCAGGATCCGGATGGCTTCGAGGAGGCGCAGAGCGCCGATCGCATCGGCATTGGCCGTGTATTCCGGCGTCTCGAAGGACACCTGCACGTGGCTCTGCGCCGCAAGGTTGTAGATTTCGTCCGGCTGACACTGCTGCACAACCCGGATCAGGTTGGTTGAGTCGGTCATGTCCCCGTAGTGCAGGACGAACCGCGGATCGGCCTCGTGCGGGTCCTGGTAGATGTGCTCGATGCGCCCGGTGTTGAAGGATGAGGAGCGGCGCTTGATGCCGTGAACGGTGTATCCCTTCGCGAGCAGCAACTCTGCCAGGTAGGCGCCATCTTGACCGGTCACGCCGGTGAGAAGAGCAACCTTGCCGTTGGACGGAACCTTCACGGACATTTATCGCCTCACTTTATGCTAATAGCTCCGCAGCGCCCCGGCCCATTCGGCCCGGCCCCGCCCCCAAGTACCCAGAACTCGCGCAGGATGCACACCACTGCAACTTGGCATTCTACCGCACTGCGGATGAAACGACTGCGTCGCTCCACCCAACTTCACTTTGCACGGCACCCGCTATACGTGCGCACAACACGACCAACTCAACCCGCCGGAGCGAGCATATCTCGGCAAATCTTCAATCGGACGCTACCGTTCATCAATGACAGGAGCAACGCGACGCGCCCCGAGCATCCAGTCTTTCGAGAATGCCCCGCCCCCCCGGCAAACGGCCCGGACGCCAAGCGAACCGGATCGCCCTTCTTCAAGCTGCGGTCGACGACAGTGATGCCGTCGTTGGCCGTGGCGGCCACCATGGCTTCCACCCCCCATGCGGAACCGGCTTCGGACGCTCGCGCGCCATCACTGTACCGGACAAACCCAAAGTGCTGTTGATGGATCGCCAGCGGCCACGATCAGGATCGAAGCGCGCGAAACCATAGCGAGGAAACATGAAGGCACGGATGGTTTCGATCCGAAGGGCGCGCCGCCACGCTTGCCACATCCGGGGGAAGAACACCTCGAAACCCTGGCGATCGAGCTGCCCCTGCGCCACCGCCTCCATGCGCGGGAGCGCGTAGATCACATGCCAGCGCGGCCCGGCGGACATGAGGAAGGAGGGAAGCGTCATTGCCGTGAATCTATCCCGCCACGCGCTTGACCAATTCGCTAAGCGAGCAATCCCCCAATGCCGGACGAAGCGACACCTCCCAGCACGAGAGAGCCGAAATCCAGCCTCGAAACGCCCACCCCCGACGCTTTGACGACATACGCCCAACCCGACCCACCAACGCACCAAGCAGGCCCATCAAGCGCCCGCACGCTGCGCATACGAGCAACGCCGACAAGACGACGAACTACGTAGATTGCCTTAGCCGATGCGCATTTATTTTGCAATGCAGAAAATTAGGCAGGGATGAAAGAATCAATAAATTCAATGAATTGATGCAGCCACACCAAGACGCATCCTCGACCCGACGCGCGTTCATTGCGCACCGCACTCTTGTGGTGCCCCACACCGCCGAAAGCCTTCCAAACCCGACAGAAGGCCGGGAGAGAGCCCACGCCGAGGAAGGCAAACTCGGCAGATCGTGTCGGCACGACACGCCCAGCGCCAGAAACTCGCACAGCGCACCACCAGCCACCCATACGCACCTGGCGAAGAATTGAGTCGATCCAAATTTCGCAAAATGCAAAAAACAATGAAATTGAGGCTAATGGAAAAGTAGAAATCCGACATGCGACAGATTGACAGACAGCACCGCTGACACAGGAATGCAGGCCAAGGCACCAATATTTCGGCACCCTCTCTTATCCAGTCCTCGGCAGAGGCGGAGCCACCCTCAATTTAACACCCATCCGCGAGCGTCCGGAACGTCGATTTTGCATTTGCGAACATCCGCGATCCATACTTCGGCCCCCGACACACTTCGTCCACACCCCCTAAAGCCGCCGCGCGAAGCCCGAGTGGCCGAACCCGTTCGGATCCATGGAACCTTTTGTCGCACAACCATAAATTCTCAACAATCGCGCACATTTGCAAACCGACGAGCGCTGAAACATCGCCGCCTTCCGACAGGTAGGGTGAGCGGAATGATCGCGCGTTTGGTTGCGCCGCAGCATGGCCTCGCGCTACAATATTGCGCATAACTTATTCATTGCAGTGTACTGCAAAACGTCATTGAGAATCCGTATCGGTACACGTAATTAGCGGCCAGCTGACCTCGTCTGGTCGCGCAGCTTGAGGAAGTGGGGATCATGCGGGTTGCGATGATTGGCGCGGGCTACGTGGGATTGGTGTCTGGAGCCTGCTTCGCGGACTTTGGCCACATCGTCACCTGCGTGGACACGCATGCCGGCAAGATCGAAGCCCTCAAGCAGGGGGAGATTCCGATCTATGAACCTGGCCTTGCCGAGCTCGTCGCGAGCAATGTGAAGGCCGAGCGTCTGTACTTCACGACCAGCCTCGCGGAGGGGGTGAAGGACGCCGACGCCGTGTTCATCGCGGTGGGTACGCCCTCGCGCCGCGGCGACGGCCACGCCGACCTGTCCTACGTGTACCAAGCCGCGCGTGACATCGCCGCCGCCATCAGCCGCTATACGGTCGTGGTGACCAAATCCACGGTGCCTGTGGGCACGGGCGACGAGGTGGAGCGCATCATCCGCGAGACGCGCCCGGAGGCGGAATTCGCCGTCGTTTCCAACCCCGAGTTCCTCCGCGAAGGCGCAGCCATCACCGATTTCAAGCGCCCCGATCGCATTGTGTTGGGCACCGAGGACGAGCGCGCCCGCCATGTGATGACCGAGCTCTACCGTCCGCTCTTCCTCAACCAGTCGCCACTGCTCTTCACCTCGCGCCGCACCGCCGAGCTGACCAAGTACGCGGCCAATGCCTTCCTCGCCACCAAGATCACCTTCATCAACGAGATCGCCGATTTGTGCGAGCAGGTGGGTGGCAATGTGCAGGACGTGGCCCGCGGCATCGGCCTCGACAACCGCATCGGCTCGAAGTTCCTGCATGCCGGCCCGGGCTACGGCGGCTCCTGCTTCCCGAAGGACACCCTCGCCCTCATGAAGACGGCGCAGGACTATGGCACCCCCGTCCGCATCGTCGAAACCGTGGTTGCGGTGAACGACCAGCGCAAGCGCGCCATGGCGCGCAAAGTCACCGAGGCACTCGGTGGGTCGGTGCG
Source organism: Xanthobacter sp. SG618 (assembly GCF_012932745.1). Classification (NCBI taxonomy): domain Bacteria; kingdom Pseudomonadati; phylum Pseudomonadota; class Alphaproteobacteria; order Hyphomicrobiales; family Xanthobacteraceae; genus Xanthobacter; species Xanthobacter sp. SG618. The sequence continues at coordinate 28,211 of NZ_JABBHL010000008.1, forward strand.
CGGCAAGACCATCGGCGTACTGGGCCTCACCTTCAAGCCCAACACCGACGACATGCGCGATGCCCCTTCCATCGCCATCATCACCGCCCTCCAGGACGGCGGCGCCATCATCAAGGCGCATGATCCCGAGGGCATCGAGCAGGCCAAGCTCGTCCTCGACAACGTAACCTATGTGGACAATCCCTATCAGGCGGCCGAGGGCGCCGATGCCCTGGTGCTCGTCACGGAGTGGGACGCCTTCCGCGCGCTCGACCTGAAACGGATCCACAGCATGATGGCGCAGCCGGTGGTGATCGACCTGCGCAACATCTATCGCCCGGACGAGATGGAAAGCCTCGGCTTTCGCTATTCCAGCGTTGGCCGGCGCAGCTTCGCCGGCGCCTGAGCCGCATTGCCGCCCGGCCGCACTCCTTGTGCACCGGGCAGCCGCATTGCGGTAGACTGCCTCGTTCCAACGCCAGGCGCCTTCCATGACAAGCCAAACTCAGCCCGAGACCCACCCCGCCGACGGAAAGATCATTCCGGTCGTTCTGGCTGGAGGATCGGGAACGCGTCTGTGGCCGCTTTCGCGCAACAGCCTGCCGAAGCAATTCCTGCCGCTCGCGTCGGAAAAGACGCTGTATCAGGACACGCTGCTGCGGTCGGCGCCAGACGACCTGTTCGGTCCGCCCGTGGTCGTGGCCAATGAGGAGTTTCGCTTCTTCGCGCAGCGTCAGGCCCGTGCAATCGGCATCGACGCCACCGTCATGCTCGAGCCTGCCCGGCGCGACAGCGCCCCTGCCCTTCTCGCGGCGGCCCGCTATGTGGCTGACACCTACGGTCCAGAGACGCTGGTGCTCGCGCTCGCCTCCGACCACGTGGTGCAGGACAAGGTGGCCTTCCGGGAGGCCGTTCTGCTGGGCGCGAAGATCGCACGCCTCGGACGCATTGTGACCTTCGGCATCTCACCCACGGAGCCGCGCACCAGCTACGGCTATATTCGGCTTGGCACCGAGCTTGACCCGCTCGGCGCGTATGAGGTGGATTCCTTCGTCGAGAAGCCGGATCGCGCGACGGCAGAGCTTTATGTCCAGGCTGGCTACCTCTGGAATTCGGGCAATTTCCTCTTTCCCGCCGGCCTCCTCCTGGAAGAAGCCGAAGGCTTTGAGCCGGCCATCTCGGCGGCCGTAAACTCGGCTGTGGCGAACGCCAAGATGGATCTCGTCGGCTTCCTCAGGCTCGATCCGGCGGCCTTCAAATCGTCCCCCGCCAAGTCTATCGACTTCGCTGTGATGGAGCGCACGCGCCTTGCGGCGGTGGTGCGCGGCAGCTTCGGCTGGTCGGACGTGGGCGCGTGGGACGCGCTGCACGAGATCGGCTCACATGACCCGAACGGCAATGTGACGGTCGGGTCGGTCCAGTTGCTGGACACCGCCAATTCCTACGTCCGTTCGGATGGCCCGCTGGTGACCACCATCGGGATCGACGGCCTGTCCGTGATCGCGACCTACGACGCCGTGCTGGTCATGCCGTCCAACCGCAGCCAGGACGTCAAGCATCTCGTCAATCTGCTGAAGACGCACAACCCCCGGGAGGTCGACGAGCACCTCACCGTCCACCGGCCGTGGGGCACGCTGGAGAGCGTGTGCGAAGGCGAGCGCTTCCAGGTGAAGAAGATCGTGGTCGAGCCCGGTGGCGTGCTCTCGCTGCAGAAGCACTACCACCGATCCGAGCATTGGATCGTGGTGCACGGCACGGCCGAGGTCACGCTGGAGGATCGCACCTTCATCGTGCACGAGAACGAATCCACCTACCTGCCCATCGGCACCGTCCACCGCCTCAAGAACCCAGGCAAGATTCCGCTGGAGCTCATCGAGGTCCAGACCGGCTCCTATCTTGGCGATGACGACATCACCCGCTTCGAGGATATCTACCAGCGCGCCTAGGCGCGCTGGTCCCGAAGAGCGGGAAAGGGCAGCCTAGGCGAGGCCGCCGGCCTTCAGCAGAACCACGAAGGCCGAGAGGATGTGGTAGAAGGACGAGGCTGGCGCCGCCTCGTCCAGGAACGAGCCATCGGCCAGCCACTGGTCCCGCCACAGGCCGGCCACGGGCACGTCCAGATACACCTTCAGAACCTCGAACGCCTCGCGCGCATCGGCAACGAAGCTTTCCCGCGCCACGGCGTCAGTCGTCGCAGCTGCAAACACAAGCGCGGTCCGCAGGCGCTCCGTCTGCGCCCACAGCCGGGCGCGTGGATCGGTCGGCGTTCCCGCGGCATCCACGGCGAAGATCGCCGCACGGCGGTCCGGGGCGATGCCGAAGCGGGTACCGAAGGCGTAGAGCCGATCCGCCGCAGCGCGGTGATCGACGCCCAGCAGGTCGCCCGCATGGCGGAACAGATAGGCCCACTCGAACTGGTGCCCCGGCTCGCGCACGGCGCCCGGCGCGCCTTCCGCGAAGTTCCAGTCCCCGTTGTAATATTCGCCGATGGCGCCGGTCTGCGGGTCCAGGAGGCGCGTCGCGCCGAGCTCGACGATCGCACGTGCGACCCCCTCGAAGGGCTCGCTGACGCCCTCCGCGACCCACGCGAGTTGGGCTTCCAGAAGGTGCATGTGTGGATTGGAGCGCAGCGGGAGGACACGGGGCGTCGCCTCCTCGAAGCCTATCACCGGGTGCGTGCGCTGCGCCGTCAGTTCAGCCTGCAGCGAGCGGGCTGCCGCGAGCAGGTCAATGTCTCCGATTCCTGCCCCACGGGCATGGGCGAGGGCGAACAGCACAAAGGCCTGATCGTAGAGGTCCGCCGTCTCGTCCAGGGGCGAACCATCGGGCGCAACGAGGCAGCGATAGAGCCCGTCCGCGCGCCGGTAATGGCTCATGAAGAAGGAGAGGCCGTGCGCGGCGGCTTCCCGCCAGGGTCCCTGCCAGCCCAGCCGACCACCTTCAATGAATGCGTAGGTCTGTCGCGTCTGAACCCTGAGGCGGCGCGGCGCGATCACCGGCTTTCCATCAAGCGCGATCTTTTCGAAGAAGCCGCCCGCCGGGTCCGCCCCCACCTGCCACCAGAGCGGCAGTGCGGCGTCGAACAGCCATTCACGCGCCCAGCGAGCTTCGGCCTCAAGCTTCATCGCGATTCCCCAATATCCGCAGTGGCTGATCTTGACGCCCCGATCCGGACGTCGCCATTTCTGCCCTTATCGCACTGCAGCGACAAATTGTATCTCCTCGTGCCTCTTGGGCGGCGGAACGGAGCCGTGGCCTTGTGTTCTCATGGCCCGGCCCTTGTGCTAGAGCACGCGCCGATGCGGCTTTGTCGCGAGGCGAGCCCGATTCCATCCGGTCCTTGGAAAGGTGGATACGCTTGTGACGGCATTCCTCCCGCTTGCCCTGCCCGACGTCATCCTCGTCCAGCCGCGCCGCTTCGGCGATGCGCGAGGCTATTTCTGCGAGACCTATGTGAAGCCCGTATATGCGGCGAACGGGATCGGCGCGGATTTCGTGCAGGACAACGAGTCCTTGTCGGCGCAGGTCGGCACCATCCGCGGGCTGCACATGCAGGCTCCCCCCTTCGCCCAGGCGAAGCTGGTGCGGGTGCTCTCCGGTGCCATCTACGACGTTGCGGTGGACGTGCGGAAGGGCTCCCCAACCTACGGCCAATGGGCCGGCGCACGCCTCACGGCCGAGGGCGGCGAGCAGCTATACATACCCCAGGGTTTTGCCCACGGCTTTTGCACCCTCGCGCCGGACACGCGCGTCGCCTATAAGGTGGACGCGGTCTATGACCGGGCGAGCGAATGCGGGATCATTTGGGACGATCCGGACCTCGCCATCGACTGGACCCTGGGTGACGGCGAGAAGATCCTCTCGGACAAGGATCGCATCTTGCCTCGCCTCAAGGATTTCGACAGCCCGTTCGCCTATCAGGGGACGGCGGCGAGCGAAAGGTAGCTTCATGCGGGTGTTGGTGACGGGTGGCGCGGGCTTCATCGGTTCGGCAGTGGTGCGGCACCTCGTGGGGCTCGGCCACCACGTTCTGACCTTCGACAAGCTGACCTATGCCGGCAACCTCGCCTCCCTCGCGCCGGTGGCCGAAGATCCGCGCTATGCCTTCGTGCAGGCCGACATCTGCGACGCCGGCGCCGTGCGTGCCGCACTGGAGGGTTTCAAGCCCGACCTCGTGATGCACCTCGCCGCCGAGTCCCACGTGGACCGCTCCATCGACGGGCCGGGTGACTTCATCTCCACCAATGTGGTGGGCACCTACACCATGCTGCAGGAGGCCCTGCGCTACTGGCGGACACTGCCGGGACCGCAGAAGGAGGCCTTCCGCTTCCACCACATCTCTACCGACGAGGTGTTTGGTAGCCTCGGCGCCGAGGGGCTGTTCCGGGAGGACACCCCCTACCAGCCGAACTCGCCCTACTCCGCCTCGAAGGCGGCCTCCGACCATCTGGTCCGCGCCTGGTTCCACACCTATGGCCTGCCGGCGGTGATGTCGAACTGCTCGAACAATTACGGGCCCTACCACTTCCCCGAGAAGCTCATCCCCCTCGTCACGCTAAACGCGCTGGAAGGCGCGGATCTGCCCGTCTACGGCACGGGCGAGAATGTGCGGGACTGGCTGTTCGTGGAGGACCACGCGGAGGCCCTGTTCCTCATCGCCACCAAGGGCCGTCCGGGCGAGAGCTACAATGTGGGCGGCGCCTGCGAGCGGCGGAACATCGACGTGGTGCGCACCATCTGCGCCATTCTCGACGATCTTGTGCCGGACGCCGCCATCGGCAAGCGCGAGGGGCTGATCCGCTTCGTCACCGACCGGCCCGGCCATGATGCACGCTATGCCATCGACTTCTCCAAGCTGAAGGCGGAGCTCGGCTGGTCGCCGCGCGAGACGTTCGAGACGGGGCTGGAGAAGACCATCCGCTGGTATCTCGCCAACCGTCCGTGGTGGGAGCCGCTGCGCCAGCGCTATCAGGGCCAGCGGCTGGGGCTGGACAAGGCGCCGACCACCGGCGCGAAACTGGGGCTCGTATCTTGACGCGCATTCTTCTGTTCGGTGCCGGTGGACAGCTCGGGCGCGAAACGGCTGCGCTGGCCGGTGAGCGGGGCATCGATCTCGTCGCCCTCGGCCATGCCGACCTCGACATTTCCGATCCGGTCGCCGTCGCTCGCGCGCTTGAAGCGGCACGTCCCGATGCGCTCATCAATGCCGCGGCCTACACCGCCGTGGACAAGGCCGAGAGCGAGCCGGACCTCGCCGCCCGCATCAATGCCTTCGCGCCCGGCCTCATCGCCGAGCGTTGCGCCCGCTATCGCACGCCCTTCATCCATGTCTCCACGGACTACGTGTTCGACGGCACCAAGCGGGGCGCCTATGTGGAGGCGGACACGGTGGCGCCGCTCGGCGTCTACGGCCGCACCAAGGCCGCCGGCGAGGCGGCGGTGCGCGCCGCGCACGAGCGCCATGTGATCGTCCGCACCTCATGGGTCTACGGCGCCCACGGCAACAATTTCCTGAAGACCATGCTGCGCCTCGCAGGCGAGCGCGACCAACTCCGGGTCGTCGCCGACCAGCACGGCTGCCCCACCGCCACGCGCGACCTCGCCGAGGCGGTGCTCGCCGCCGCGCTGGCGGCCGCCAAGGGCGATGCCCGCTGGGGCACCTACCATTTCGCCGGACGCGGCGTGACCACCTGGCACGGCTTCGCTAGCGCCATCGTGGCGGCGGCCGAACCCCACACCGGCCGCAAGCCGGAGGTGAGCCCCATCACCACGGCCGATTATCCGACGCCCGCCAGCCGCCCGAAGAATTCGGAACTGGCCAGCGACCTGTTCGAGCGCACCTTCGGCGTGCGTGCCGCCCCGTGGGAGCAGCGCGCCCGCGAGGTGGTGGACGCGCTGCTCGCCAAAGCCTCGCTCGCCACGCCCCCCCAGCCGGAGGCTCAGGAGCCCGAAAAGGCGCCCGCCCCCTCATCCGCAATTCCCGCGCCGCAATCCGAGGAAGCATCGTGAAGGGTATCATTCTAGCCGGCGGCTCCGGCACCCGGCTTCATCCCATCACGCTCGTCGTCTCCAAGCAGTTGCTGCCGGTCTACGACAAGCCGATGATCTATTATCCCCTCTGCACGCTGATGATGGCGGGCATTCGGGACATCCTGATCATCACCACGCCGCACGATGCCGCGCTGTTCCAGGCTTTGCTGAAGGACGGCAGCCAGTTCGGCATCAACCTCACCTATGCGGTGCAGGAGCATCCGCGCGGCCTCGCCGACGCCTTCATCGTCGGCCGCGAGTTCGTGGGCAATGACCGCGTGGCGCTGGTGCTGGGCGACAACCTCTTCTTCGGCCACGGCCTGCCCGAGCTTCTGGCCGACGCGGCGCGGCGGGAGACGGGAGCCACTGTGTTCGGCTATCCGGTCCAGGACCCCGAGCGCTATGGCGTGGCGGAGATGGACGCTTCCGGCAAGGTTCTGTCGCTGGAGGAGAAGCCGAAGGTTCCGAAATCGAACCTCGCGGTGACCGGCCTCTATTTCTACGACAACCGGGTGGTCGATATCGCCGCCAACCTCGCCCCCTCCCCGCGTGGCGAGATCGAGATCACGGATGTCAACAAGGCCTATCTGGAGCTCGGCGAGCTGCGCGTCGCCATGATGGGCCGCGGCTTTGCCTGGCTCGACACGGGCACGCCGGATTCCCTGGTCGAGGCCGCCCAGTTCGTCCAGATCCTGGAAAAGCGGCAGGGCCTGCGCATCTCCTCCCCCGAAGAAGTGGCCTACCGCGCCGGCTTCATCGACCGGGCCGGGCTGGAGGCGCGGGCGCACGACCTCGCCAAGTCGAGCTACGGCCAGTATCTGGCGCGCGTGGCCGCCGGCACCGCCTGACCAACGGACGGGGCCAAGAAACGAGCCCATGGGCCGCGCCGACTGCGGACACCCGCCGCACTTTTGAAGCGCGGCCACATCCTGTAGGGTGGCGGCCGTCTTCCCTTGCTTGAGCTTTGCGGGGTCATCGCCGTTCCGGCGCGCCGCACTTTGTCGAGACCGGACTTTCGAGATGAGCAATTTCAACGAAGAGACCGTCACCAGCGTCCACCACTGGACCGACAACCTCTTCTCCTTCACCTGCACCCGCGATCCCGGTCTGCGCTTCCTCAACGGCCAGTTCACGATGATCGGCCTGCTCGTGGACGGCAAGCCGCTGCTGCGCGCCTATTCCATGGCGAGCGCGAACTACGAGGAAGAGCTGCAGTTCTTCTCCATCAAGGTGCAGAACGGCCCCCTCACCTCCCGCCTCCAGCACCTCAAGGTGGGGGACAAGATCCTCGTCGGCCGCAAGCCCACCGGCACGCTGGTGCAGGACAGCCTGCTGCCCGGCAAGCGCCTCTATCTCCTTTCCACCGGCACGGGCCTCGCGCCCTTCCTGTCGGTGGTGAAGGACCCGGAGGCCTACGACCGGTTCGAGAAGGTCATCCTCATCCACGGCACCCGCACCGTGGCCGAGCTCGCCTATGACGCGTACCTGACCCAAACCCTGCCTGACGACGAGATCCTTGGCGAGGAAGTCAAGGCGAAGCTCGTCTACTACCCGACCGTGACGCGCGAGCCCTTCCGCAACCAGGGCCGCATCACGGACCTCATCACCTCCGGCAAGCTCTTCGCAGACCTCGGCTTGCCGGTGATGTCGCCCGAGGAGGACCGCCTAATGCTCTGCGGCAGCCCGCAGATGCTGAAGGATGTGGTGGACCTTCTGGAATCGCGTGGCTTCGCCGAGGGCAGCCAGTCGGCGCCGGGCCACTACGTCATAGAGAAGGCATTCGTGGAGCGCTGAGGCCACGTCTCAGCCGATCGGACGGTCAATGTGCAGCGCCGGGTCGGAGCGGCCGCAGCATCTCGTCGAGGCGCGCCGCGAGTAGCTCGTGCGCTTCCTTGGAAAGGTGAACCTCGTCGGTGGCGAGATGCCATGGCAGGGTCGTCTTATCGCCGACGAGCAATGCATCGGCATCCAGGATCAGGACGTTGTCTGCCGCCAGCCCGCGAATGTACGCGTTCACCTCGTCGATGAGGGCATAGACCCGGTCGGACCAGAACGGCCGCCGGATCAGCCTCGGTGTCGTCGGGCGGACGATGGTGGACACGATCGCGACCGCGCCGGAGGCCGCGGCTTCCTGCGCGAAGCGTGACACGTTGGCCTTGAGATTGGCCACGGCCGCCCGCTCCATGCCGGGAAGATTGGCGGCGGCCACCGCGTCATTGATGCCCGTGACGATGAGCACCACCCTTGGCCGCAGATCGATGACGTCGTTCTGGAATCGATAGCTCGCCTGGACCGAGCTCTCGCCCGACACGCCCCGGCTCACCACCTGCCATGCCGATGCGGTGTCCCCGCTCACAGTGGTCTGGTGGGCGCGGGAATCGCCGAAGATGACGATGCGATCTTTGCCACTCGACTGCAGCGCCCGGTTCGCTTCGGCGAAGCGTCCCGGATCGATGGGACGCAGACGGAGCTCGGACCGGTCCTGGAAAAATGATCTGGCACCCATGACCGCTGACGTAAGCGAGCCGGCAAGAAGCAGGCAGAGGAGACTCAACACAACAAGAGCCGCTGCCGGCCAATTCATTGCCTTGGGTCCATACCTGCGACGCACTCCCGGATCATCCCTTCCCGACCGGCCGCGCATCAACCGGCGGTCGGCAATCCGGTCAAAGCTCTCGTCACGTAGCGGGGCCCGCTTTGGGCACAGCCTCGGCTGCATCCTGCGCGGACGGCGCCCCAGGACGCCGAAGGACGCGCTTCCTGATCAGCTTTCGCTCCTCGCGCGGCAGGAAAGACCGGCCGAGGCCAAGGCCGACGACGGACAGATAGATGATCAGGAAGCCAGGGATCTGCAATGGAAAGTCGAAACTCGTATGAACGAGCCCGATCATACCGACAAGAAGCCCGGCCAAGATATAGGGATCGCTGGGCCGGCGGATGGCGCCCCGCACCATCAGGAACCCGCAGAGCGCGACAAAGGCGAACACCACCAGTGCGAGCGGAATGCCGCCTTCGAAGGTCAGTTCGAGGGGCGTGCTGTGGCCGATATCGAACACGGCCAGCGTTCCGAGATCCTCAGTGCGGAACTGTGGGAAGCTCTCCGCGAAACTGCCCAGCCCGTAGCCGATGAGGGGCCGATCAGCGATCGCACCGATCATCATCTCGTAGGCGTCGTAGCGTCCGAGAATATCGAAACCGAGCTTCGCCTGTCGCTCGCGCCATGCCCCGCCCGACACGCCGTAGACGAGGGACAACAGGACGAGAATGCCGAACGCGACCTTGAAGATGGAGGCGCGCTTGCGCAGTCGAAGCTTCGAGACGATAGCGCCGATCGCCGCAAGGAGCGTCAGAACGACACCGGCGCGCGAAAGCGTTAGGGGCAAAAGGACCAGCACGAACAGACCAGCAAACGCAGCGATGGTGCGGCGGCGGCCGCCCTCGCCAGTGAACAGGCCCGATAACGGCTTGTTTTCGCGCACGGCGACAAGAGCTGGAGGCAGCAGCAGGGCCAGCACGATGAGCGCGGCCGACCCGAGATAGATCGCCGAGGTATTCTTGTTCAGGAAGAAGGTCGTCAGCGAACCATTCTGGTCGAAGGGGCGCAGACTGTCGGAATCGAAGATGAATCCGATCAGCCCAATGAAGCCGTAGATACAGGCAGCACCGACAATGGAGCGCAACACGATGTCGGCCCGGCGGCGATCGGGGCCAATGATGATGGCGGCCGTCAGCACCAGCGCCGCCAGGAGCGGCCGGCCGAGAAAGAGGAGCGGCGAGTGACGGACCGAACCGGACAGGGGAGGAATTTCCATGCCCAGGATCTTGCCCGTCTCCGACCATATCGCGAGCGGCGCGGGGCCTGGAGAGATCGACTGAAGGAAGGCGACGAGAGCATAGGCCGCCAGAACGATCAGCAGCCCCCCCAGCACCAAAGCCGCCCCACGCGAGACGTCGCGATAGCTGATGAGGAGCACGGAGACCGCTGCGAACGCCGTCCAGACCTGGATCCAAAGCAGCGCGACCGATCCGTCCGGAACGGGAGCCAAGATCACCATGGCCAGGAAAACCCAGAAACCCATACGGTCCGTCAGGCTCCGCGCGCGGCGCCGACGCCCGCGGACCTCCGGCGATCCGTCCGCTTTTGCCTCGTCTGTCACTTCCACGGCCGGCTCCCCAGGGGTTCGACCGCCGGCAGATCGATGTCCTCGCCACCATTGCGGATAACGTCGGCCGCACGCTTCTGGGCCCGCTCAGGCGCCTGGGCCAAGACGTCGCGGATGACGATGCGGGCTTCCGGCTTGGCGGCGAGGTATTGCTCGCCTACGAATTCACCCCATTGCTTCACGGCAAGCCAGTTCACTGACTGCTTCAAGTCGGCCAGTTCAGCCGGATCCAGCTTGGGATACAGCGAAAGCAGGATCTCCATGCGACGGATGAGGGGCCAGCCCTCGTAAGCGCCCGTCTGGAACGACTTTCTCAGGTAAGTCCGCAACAGCGGCGTATCCTCGTGCCGGATATGCTCGATCCAGGCGAGAATGGTCCAGGCCCGGGGCGATCCTGGACTGCACGCCAAGCTGGCCTTTGCCGCCTGCTCTGTCGCCGTCAGCCGTCTGTCCGCGAGGTCGGCATCATCCCCTTGAAACGCCGTTTCTGCGAGGGCGGCGCGGACAACGGCGAGGTCCTGAAGCGCCTGATAATCACAGACCGGATCCGATAGTACCACGGACATATCTGCGTCCATGGCCTCGATCAGCGCTGCATCGTATGGTTCACCGGCCATCATGTGCAACGCTACGGGGCGAAGAAACAACCCTGAATCTATGCGCTTGACACCAGTCGACACGGACAGCCAGAGCGCGGCCCCAACGACCATGACGAGGCCCGCAAGGCGGGCCGCCAGCTTCACAACAGGCTTTCCAGCCGAACTCGGGTAACCCTCTTGGTGGGGACCTCCCGTGTCGGAAACAGCCCCCTGGCCGGCCGCAGCGATCGCGGCCTTGATCGGATCAGGACTCGCGGCCATAGCTCGCATAGTACTTGTGGTAGTAATACTTACTACCATAGTCCTCAAGGCTGCGCAGCGCCTTCAAGTCAGCCTTATTCAACAGGCAGCCCAGCACTTTTTCGTAGACGGTGGGCGCATTCTGCAGCGTATTCGCGACCAGATCCCGGTTCGAAGAGCCCCAGTCGAGAACGTAGACATAACCGTCCACGATATGAGTGGATGCCATGACGTCGACAACGGGCGCGAGCGGCGGGAAATCGATGACGATGTAATCAACTTCCCGCTTCAAGGCGTCTAGCACCGCGGACATCTGCTCCGAGGCCAGAATCTCGTTGGTGTGAACGATGTCGCCGGGCACGACGGCGGGAATGAAGCGCAACCCCGTCATTCGGTCGACGATGCTTACCTCTTCCAGCGTTGCCTTACCGAAAACCAGCTCAAGAAGACCGGCGCTGCGACCGGGCGCCAGTCGGCGCGTCAGGGTCGGATTGCGCAGATCGCCGTCGATGAGGACACAACGCTGTCCGCTATGGGCGATCAGCTGAGCAAAATTCGCCGAAACCGTCGACTTTCCTTCTTTCGGCAGCGTCGAGACGATGCCAATCACCTTCACCGCTCGGCTGTGAATTGACACATCTGCCGCAACCTTGACCGAGCGCAGTGTCTCGGAAAAGCGCGAGAAGGGATCGGAAGTCACCTGGCGCATAATGCCGGTGGAGCTGTCGAAGGCACTTTGGCCCGCAGGAACCGGCGTCGCCACCGACGAGGGCAGCAGCGGCAGTACGCCGAGGCAATCCAGCCCCAGATAGCGCTCCACGTCAGCCGGCAGCCGGAAGGTCCGGTTCATCCTCTCGCGCCACATGCCAACGCCGAATCCCGCCAACAGCCCCACGAAAAGGCCGCCCGCAACGATCAGCGTCGTCCGCGGAGAAGTCGCGCGCAGGGGCGGCGAGGCGTCGGTGATCAGGCGCGCTTCGGTAATCGGAAACGACTGCTGCTGCGTCGCCTGCATGAAGCGCTGCAGGAAGTTGTCGTACAGTGCGCGATAGGACTGCGCATTGCTTTCGAGTTCGCGAAGCTCAACCTGCGCCTGCCCGGTCAGCTTGGCCTGGACCATCAACTGCTCAAGGCTGGACGAAAGGCTAGCCTCGCGGGCCCGGGCGATTTCGTAATCGGACTTGTAGGTTTCGGCGATGCGCGACAGCTCGGTGAAGAGTGAACGTTGGAGCCCCTTGATCTCATTGTTGAGATTAACGACCGCGATATGGTCGGGGCCGTACCGCTTGGACCAGTCCGCCTCGCGCTTCACGGCGTCAAGATACTGGGTGCGCAGGAGGCTGATGACCTGGTTGTTGAGCACATCCGAGACGACCTCATCGCTCGTGCCGGTCACGCCGCCCTGCTTGATGATGCTGTTGACACGTTCGTAACGCGCCTTCGCCTCGGCAACGGCAGTCCGCGCCGTGATCAGCTGGGTATTCAGCTCGGACAGCTGCTGGTCCGAAATCAGGCCGCGCTGCGTGTCGATGATGTTGTTCTTGGCCTTGAAATCCTGCACCGCACGGTCAGCTGCCAGCGCCTGATCTCGCAGTTCGGCGATGCGGTCCTGAAGCCAGACGCTGGCGCGACGAGTCGCCTGATACTTCGCCTCAAGCTGGTCGACGATATAGGCCTCGGCGAGCTGGTTCGCCACGTCGGCCGCCTGAGTGGGATCGGCCGACCTGTAGTCGATATTGATGACGTAGCTCAGGCCAACGCGCTTGACACGCAAACGCTTGCCGAAATCGATGATCTGCGTCCGTTCGAGCTCGTAGTCGCTCTTGGGCGTATTGCTGACGAGGAAGGGCAGCAGGAACCCGGCCACGGAGCTGAATACCGAGTTGCCGTTCTCCTCGATTTCCTTCTTCTTCGCCTCGACGAGCTTCAGCTCCTTGATGACCGCCTTGGCGATGCGCTCCGACTGAAGAATCTGGACTTGGCTGTCGATGCCACTGGAGTCCATCACGCCGGTCAGCTGAGGCATAACCTCCAAGCCGCGGGCCTGCTGCGTATCGATCAGCAACTCGGCGCTTGCCGTGTATTGCGGCGTTGCAACGAAGCAATAGAGAGCAGCAAGACTCGCCAACGCGCCTGCGACGATTGCGATGACCCACTTCTGACGCCGGACCACCTGAAGCAGATTAACCAGATCGAGCGCGCCTTCGGTCTGGATATTCAGAGACTTCCCCGGCCCAGACTTGTCGATACGAAGCATGCCGCTAAAGCCCCGCTAACATCAGATGCAGTCGAAGCACACGCACCGCCCAAGCAAAAGCCCGGCAAGCTAACGCCCCGAAAGGATTCCTGCCGAGTACGCCCGCGCGACTGGGCGCATCAAACGAAAGTGGCCCGCCTCACGCATCCCCCGACCAACTCAATCGCGACGGTCAAGGAACACAGGAAGTGGGCCACCTGATTGTTTTGTAAGGCGGATCAGCAGAAGAAGCGGCAGAACGGCGAAACCGGACGGCCGAGGAACTTGCTGATGCGCTGGTCATACTTGTAAGCGCGATACTGGATCAGCGACCACTTCCAGCCACCAGCATTGTTGGTGGAAGCCTGGGTGCCGAAACGGTTGGCCGGCTGGAAATTTGCGTGGCTGCGCAGAGACGCAAAACGCTCACCCCAAAGGCCGGCAGCCTGCGACGGCATGACCGCCCCAAGGACCAGACCCGCAACAGCAGCGCCCGTAAGCGCCGCCTTGATCTTGGAAACTTTCGCCATCGCCCGCACTCCGATTAGGTGAGCCATGTTTACCACAAGCCCTGTGGCACTGCAACAATCCCGCAAGCCCGATGCACGCCGGACGGCACGTCTACTGGACTTTGACCAGAACCGACCTACCTTGCTACCCAGAACTTGCTCGGCGAACCGGAAGTTCCTTGCCGCCTTCATCTTCCTCAGCGCAATCTTCAGGGCGGGCCACGACCGGATCGTCCACTCTAATACGTTGAGATATAACGGCCACAAGCTTGGCAGCCTCACCGGACGGCCCTGTCTGCGGCAGGGTCGAAGCTCTCAGGCCGTGGCGCTCTCGCCACACCAGCACAAGACCTGCTGAAACGACCGCTCCCGCCCCGATCAGCACCAGAGAATCGGGCCATTCCCCGAAGGCGAGCACCCCGAACAGGGTGGCCCAGATCAAGGTCGCATAGTTCAGAGGTGCCACGACCGAGGCCGGCGCATAGCGCGTGGCCGTTGTCATCAGGATCTGGCCAAGTCCTCCGGCGATGCCTGTCGCAATGAGAACGAGACTGGTGCGCAGATCCGGAACAACCCATCCCAGCGGCAAGGTCGCGAGACCCGCGAGAGACGCCACGATGGAGAAGTAGAAGACGATCGCTTCGCTGGTCTCCGTCCGCGTCAGGTGCCGGACCTGGGTGACCGCGAGCCCGGCGATCACGGCCCCGACCAGGGCCATGGCCGCCCCGATCAGCGGCCCCGGCCCACTCCCCAGCGAGGCATGGGTAAAGGAAGGCCACAGCATGAGGAGGATGCCGGCAAAGCCGACACCAAGCACCGCCCAGCGATAGGCAGGGACGCGCTCTCCCAGAAGAACGGCGGCGAGAAGCACGGCGACCAGCGGCGTCACGTAGGTAAAGGCAACGGCCTCGGCGAGCGGGATGAAGGCAAGCGCTGCGAAGCTGAGCCACATGGCGCTCACGCCTACCAGCCCGCGCACCACATGGCCGAGCGGCTGGCGCGTCACGAGCGCGCTGGTCATCCGCCGCTTCCACAGCAGCCAGATCACCAGCGGGATGAGGCCGAAGGCGCTGCGCGCGAACACGACCTCTCCGCTCGGCACATCGTCTGCCACGAAGCGCACGAGCGCGGACATGATGGCGAAGAAGAACGTGGAGCTGATTTGCAGGGCGATGCCTGCTGGGGCATTCATGAGGAAAATCCGATGGGTAGACGTCATATAGCGCCTTGAGGACGGGACGGGCATGCGGATGCTGCAAGGCAGAGGTTCGAGCCCCGCGTCCAGGGAGGAGGAGCCGGTGGCATCACGTGAGCTGCGGGAAGCGCCGATCTTCGGCCGAAACGTCCTGCAGGCGTTCACGTCGCGCGCATGCCGCGCCTTCCGGGCCGCGATAGCGGGAGGGCTTGCCGTCCTGATGTGCGCGGCGGCCGTCATCCCGCTCAAAGGAGCCGAAGCTGGTCAGGACCTGGTGCGCATGGTGCTCGACCGGCCCACCCTCACCACTCTGGAGGGCCGGGGCTTCGCATTCGCAGCCCTCCTCGGCGCCCCGCGCGCCGCCACGCTGGCCGAGCTTCGATCGGCCAGCCCCATCTATGCCGACCTTGCCCGCTGGATCGCCGATGACGTGAAGGCCCTGCGCGCCGAGATGGCTGCGAACCGACGGCCGCTGCACGAGGTCACGGACGAAAATGTTGGCCGGATCATGGACCTGCGCTGGCTCGCCTCGCCCCTCGCCAGCTTCAGGCTCATCGGCGTGGTCAACCGGACGGACCGGCGGGATTTCACCGGGTTCACCGATCAGCCGTCGTGCGGCGAGGTCCGGCTCATCTACCGCCTCGCCTACCGGTTCCAAAGGGGCGCCACCACCTACGCATCGCGACTGCCCGTCAACATCAATGCGGTGTTCGACGGCCCTCGTGGGCCGGATGGCGCGTGCCCCGACCTCGCCCGCATCTGGACGCCGCCTCCCGCGCTTTCCGGGTCCGCGGAAATGGCGGAGTGGCTCGCCGCCGGCCCGCTTCGCGGCCTTTCCCTGCGGCAGATCGAGGTGAATGCGCAGGTGGTGCGTCTGCCCTCCGGCATGGAGACGGAACTGGGCGGCCAGGCCATCTATCTGATGCGCGTCTTCCGCATCGAAGGTGACCATCTGGTGCCTAAGCCGCTTGAGAACACGCCAGACGTGGCGCGACTGTCCAAGGATGCAGCGCTGAAGGCCCGGCTCGTCGACTATGTGCGCAGCCATCTGCCGGAGATCGATCGCGGCGTCTATCAGCTTCCGGACGCCTTCC
Organism: Xanthobacter sp. SG618; assembly: GCF_012932745.1. NCBI lineage: Bacteria > Pseudomonadati > Pseudomonadota > Alphaproteobacteria > Hyphomicrobiales > Xanthobacteraceae > Xanthobacter > Xanthobacter sp. SG618. The sequence goes on from NZ_JABBHL010000008.1 coordinate 44,256, forward strand.
TCGCCGAAAAGGCGCTCTCCTTCTCCACCTTCGGCAGCGCGCGCACGGCGAACCACCCGTTCGCCAGCCTGTTCACGTCCTCGGATTTCGCCGGCCTTGCGTATGAGCAGCTCAGCTATGTGGCCTCCCCTGCAGGACTGATCGCGCGGCTCGACGACAATACCTGCACCGGTTGCCATCAGGGCGCAGCGACAGCGGGCTTCCATCTCATCGGCTTCGATGAGCCCGGCACATCGCCTTTCAACGTGGTCAAGGTGCCGGTCTCCCCGCACCTTCATGCTGACGATGCCAGGCGCCGGGCCTACCTTTCCGCCCTTGCAGAGGGTCGTACGCCGGAAACCTTCCGCCCACTGTCCATGACACCGCCGGCCGACTGGTCACGCCCGGGACTGCCTGCGCCCGGGGCCGCGGCGGCGACCATGGCCTGCCTCCTCCCCCAGGGAGAGACGGCCTTACGCATGAGCTGGCGATGCGGCGAAGGATTCGCCTGCGAAGCGATCGCCCACAACCCGCGCCTGCCCGTGGGGACCGGACAATGCATGCCAAAACGCGCCGCCGGAATCGTTTCCGGCATGGCCTGCCTTTCGGGCGAACTGGTGCCCGGCGTGGCGCCTTATCTCGACCGGTTTCGGATCGTACGGCAGATCAACAGCCCTGCCCCATCGGCTTCGCCGTCTTCCTACACATGCCGCCCCGCCAAGCTCGGCGTTCCGGGGGGCTCGGCATACCGCCAATGCACAGAGGCGGAGCGCGCCTTCGCCGGCAAGGGCGCCTCAGGCGATCAGCGCCCGCCGGAGATCTGCGCCTTCGTGGGCGGGAAGGCGTTTGATTTGTGCGTTGCAACAGATAATTTCGCAAAATGCATGAGCGCCAGCGTCGCCCGTGGCAATCGCCCGGCATGCGGCGAAGGCCGATTCTGCCGGGAGGACTTCATGTGCCAGGCCCTTCCGTCGAATCTGGCCGGTGCCGCCGCTGTGGCCAAGGACACCGGATACTGCTCGCCCACCTACTTCGTGTTCCAGATGCGCATCGACGGCCATCCCGACCCCGAACGCGGCGTGCCGTAATGCGGTATCATCATATTTTTCAGTGGGTTGTGGCGTCTTTCTCACCGCCAAAGCCCCGCTTCCGGGCGAAGGTCACCCGCCCGTACAGCGGCGGATTGACGCATCGCGGTAGTCGAGTGGGCAAGATTGCGGAGGGTCAAAAGGAGCGCTGTAGGATGATCTAAATTCTTGATTCGAGGGCGAAAGGCGCGGCCTTGGCCGTGAGACACGCCTTGGGCTTCGAAAGGGAGCACCGCCGGTATGTCAATGCCAAAAGACGAGGCTTCCGCCGACAGACCAAGCACTTGGAATTTATTCCGCAGCGCAGCATTGCCCAAAACTTGAGCGCGCGACTTGAGCGACATCATCGCGCAAGTCGAATGGCCATATCGACGAGCAAAAAGTTATCGTCGCGCTTTCCTCATCCGGCATTCAACTCGCCGCCATGCAACCCGGATAGGCATTGAGTTGAGATTTTTCGGAGGTATTCTCGATCTATTCTTACCGCAACCGATTGTTTCAGGGATATGACACCGGAGTATACGGCCTCTGGCCCAGCTTTACTCACTTGTCGATCTCCTGCCGAAGTGCTATGTTCACCTCACAATTTCACATCTCCTTGCGGTAGCCATCTGCCGACTGAGGGACGAATGTCGCTTTCCACGGACAACATGCGGGTTGAACGGGCGAGCGAAGCGCATCGGTCTGGGGTCACCCCTACGCTCGACTACGCGTCGATGCCGCCGCTCTTCGTTGTGGCCGACGTCGTCCTTATTCTGGGACTGAGCATCCTCGTCGATTTCCTTTTCTCGGCACAATTGAGCAGCGGGTTCGAGGTCACGCAGCCCGTTGGCATCGGCATTCTCGCGGCGGTGGCCTTCGTGCTCACCACCATCTCGCGCGGGCTCTACAAGCCGTGGCGCATGGTGCGTGTGGTCGAGGAAGTGCGCGCGACGATGGTCAACTGGACCTTCGCCATCCTCGTCGTCGCAACGGTGATCTTCTGCCTCAAGGTGGCGGGAAGCACGTCGCGTGTCTCCACCGGGGCCTTTGCCGTTCTCGGCTTCTTTGCTCTCCCGGCAGCCCGTTGGGCGATGGCTGTCTGGCTGCGTCGGGCCATTGCGAGCGGCGCCGTGAAGGGACGCGCAACCATTCTGGTCGGCGACGCGGGCGAACTCGCCAAGGTGGTACCTGCCCACATGCTGGTGCGCCTCGGCCTGAACGAGGTGCGGCGCTTCAGCCTCTCCACGCCGGATGGTTCTGCGAAGGAGCTGCTCTCTGCGTCCGACAAGGATGCGCTGAAGGCGGCGCTGCAGTTCGCCCGGCAGCACCGCGTCGAGGAAATCGTCCTCGCCATGCCGTGGAGCGACGTGGATCGGCTCGATGCCGTGCGCGCCCGGCTGCGCTCGGTGCCGCTCCCGGTAAAGCTTCTTCCGGACGAGATCATCAGCGAGTTGCTTGACGCGCCGCGCGTCGATTTCGGCTCGTCCATCGCCATCGAGGTCCAGCGCGCGCCGCTGTCACGCTTCGAGCTGGCGCAGAAGCGCCTTCTGGACATTGCCGTCGCCAGCTGCGCCGTTCTCCTCTTGCTGCCCCTGTTCGCCATCATCGCCACCGCGATCAAGCTCGACAGCCGCGGCCCGGTGATCTTCCGCCAGCGCCGCAACGGCTTCGGCGGCCGTGAATTCACCATCTACAAGTTCCGCTCCATGACGGTGATGGAGGACGGGACGAAGGTGGTGCAGGCGCAGCGCAACGACAAGCGCGTCACGCGTGTCGGCCGCTTCCTGCGCGCATCGAGCCTCGATGAGCTGCCGCAGGTGCTGAACGTACTGTTTGGGCAGATGTCCATCGTGGGGCCGCGGCCCCATGCCATTGCCCATGACGACGAATATTCGAAGCTGATTTCCGGCTATGCGTTCCGCCACCACGTCAAGCCGGGCATCACCGGCTGGGCCCAGGTGCAGGGCTTCCGCGGCGAGACTGCGGAGCTTGAGCAGATGGAGCGCCGGATCGAGATGGACCTCTGGTACATCAACAATTGGTCGGTCTGGATCGATATCAAGATTATCATGAAGACCTTCCTCGAGGTCCTGCGCAAGGAAGCCTACTGAGGCGCTGCCGGGGGAGCCTGGGTGTTCGGCCCGCTCTCCTGCCTTGCGATGAGCCTTCCGGATGCGCGACTGAAAAGGCGCATCGTTTGCCCGGCGCCTTTGCCTCTCCTGCGACCCCGATCAATCGGCTCGCCCGTTGAAGCACCGCAAAAGCGCCGTTGCCAGCGGTGGCGGAACTTGACCTAATTGGTCCTCCGGCCCCGCCATTGCCGCTCAGCCCGGCCGGACACACTACGTAATCGCAAATCCCCGGCAATATTTGATTAACCCTACCGTTTGATCAAAGCAGACGTCGGATCATTTTTCATCGCCCCCTCCCCAGCCATTTGAGTAAATGCAACGCAACAATCGCGCTAACGACTGCTGGGGGGCAGATAAAATGATAGCCGAATCCGTTCTGGCCCTGTGGGGCATGCTGTGCTGCTCGGTGGCCTACATCGTTTTCATGGTCCGCGTGAGCTGAGGTGAGAATGCGAGGCGCCAAGAGCCCGCTAGCAGTTCGCCCCGCCCCGCTCATCCTGACCCGCTCTTGGGCAGGGCCAAACGCCGGAGAAGCCCGGCGCGCTCCTCGCACCGAACTCGTGCCGCCCTCTCCTTCCTGGGTCGCTATAAATGGGCGGCCACACCCCCACGGCCGCCAGCCCTACGCCCCCTGCCCCTGCGGGCGCGTTGATGCCGCGGGAGCGCTGATCTAAGAATGCGGGCGACCCCGGCGAAGCTTCCGCCGTCCGGCGCGATCTGAGCGGGGACCGTTCTTGACCTTTACCAAAGCCCCCATCTTCGTCACCGGCGCGGCCGGCTTCATCGGCGCCGCCGTCGCCGAGCGGCTGCTTGCGATGGGGCAGCTAGTCGTCGGCATCGACGATCTCAACACCTATTACGATGTGCGCCTCAAGGAGGCCCGGCTCGCCCGGCTGATGGGCCACCCCGGCTTCAACTTCGAGCGCCTGACCTTGGCGGACCGCGCCGCCACCGCCGATGTCTTCGCCCGCCACCGGCCGAGCCATGTGGTCCATCTCGCGGCGCAGGCGGGCGTGCGCTACTCCATCGAACATCCCGAGACCTACATCGACTCGAACCTCGTGGGCTTCGGCAATGTGCTGGAAGGCTGCCGCCATGGCGGCGTCGCGCATCTCGTCTACGCCTCGTCGAGCTCGGTATACGGCGCCAACACCGATTTGCCCTTCCGGGTGGAGCAGACGGTGGACCACCCCATCAGCCTTTACGCCGCCACCAAGAAGGCGAACGAGCTGATGGCCCACGCTTATTCCCACCTCTACCGCATGCCGGTCAGCGGGCTGCGCTTTTTCACCGTCTACGGCCCGTGGGGACGGCCGGACATGGCGGTATTCCTGTTCACCGATGCCATCTGGCACGGCCGGCCGATCAAGGTGTTCAACAACGGCGACATGCAGCGGGACTTCACCTTCATCGACGATGTGGTGGATGCCGTGGTCGCCCTGCTCCCCAAGCCGGCGACGCCCGATCCCGCCTGGACCGGGGCCGACCCGGACCCCGCCACCTCGAACGCGCCCTATCGCATCTACAATGTGGGCAACCACAGCCCCGAGCCGCTGATGGCGCTGATCGGCCATATCGAGGAGGCTTTGGGCCGCAAGGCGGAGCTGGACTTCCAGCCCATGCAGGCCGGAGACGTGCAGGCCACCTTCGCCGACGTGACCAGCCTCGCGCAGGCGGTGGACTTCGCGCCGCGCACCCCCCTGAAGGAGGGCGTCGCCCGCTTCGCCACATGGTATCGCGAGGTCTGGCTCGGCCAGATAGCGAAGGAAAACTAGGCGGCCTCAGCCGCCCGCATTGTCCTCGACCATCCGGGCGACTGCATCGCCGGCGGCGGCCAGCGTCTCCGGCTCGCGGGCGCGCACCACGAGATTGGTCTTGTAGCGCCCGTCCACCTCGTCGCGGAACGGGTAGGAGCCGATGATGGCGTCGGGATAGGTCTCGGCGATCTTTCGCAGCGGGGCGGCGATGTCGCCCTCCTTCGCCTCGGCGAGGATGGTGCGGGAGAGCATGGGCCGGCCCTTGCGCAGTTCCGGCAGGACCGCTTCCAGCATCGACTGCATGATGCGTGGCACGCCGGCCATGACGATGACGTTCCCGATGCGGAAGCCGGGCGCCTTGGACACCTCGTTTACCACGAGGCTCGCGCCGGCGGGAATGCGCGCCATGCGCAGGCGCGCCTCGTTCAGGTCCTTCTCGGCGATATATTCGAGCAGCATGGCGCGGGCGCGCGGATCCACGTCGATGGAAACCCCGAAGGCCTTGGCGATGGCATCGGCGGTAATGTCGTCATGGGTCGGGCCGATGCCGCCGGTGGTGAAGACATAGTCGAAGCGGGCACGCAGCGCGTTGACCGCCGCCACGATGTCCTCCTCCACGTCCGCCACCACCCGGACCTCCCGCAGGTCGATGCCCACGTCGGTCAGCCGCTCGGCGACGTGGCCGATGTTCTTGTCCTTGGTCCGGCCGGAGAGAACCTCGTCGCCAATCACGATCAGCGCAGCCGTGACCGATCGCGCGTCGCCTGCCTCAACCATGTCTCAGATCCCTGCCCTTGCCGGCGTCAGCCGGGGTTTGTTTGCCTAAAATCAAGGCACATTTAAAGCGTGAGCGGCGCATTCGCTCCGCTTTCCCGTTTAGCACTTCTTTGGCACGATGTTTGTTAAGTTCATGGGGAGCTTCCCCGGGGCGTGGAGTGTCGATCCCAATGCCGCATGCGTTCGATGAAATGTCCAGTACCGACGGCGGGGTAAGGCCGGCCTACGAGACCCTCCAGCGCTGGCTCGCCGAAGTGCCCCAGGACGTGCTGGACCATCGGCGCAAGGAGGCCGAGTTCATCTTCCGGCGAATCGGCATCACCTTCGCCGTCTATGGCGAGCAGAACGCCCAGGAACGCCTCATCCCTTTCGACATCGTGCCCCGCATCCTCACCAAGGACGAGTGGAGCCGCCTGTCCCGTGGGCTCGAGCAGCGCGTCAAGGCGCTGAACATGTACATCAAGGACGTGTACTCGAAGCGGGAGATTCTGAAGGCCGGCGTGGTGCCTGAGAACCTCGTCTACCAGAACCCCGCCTTCCGTCCGGAAATGAACGGGCAGCGCGTGCCGCACGATCTCTATGTCCACATCGCCGGCATCGACATCGTCCGCACGGACCCCGACAAGTTCTATGTGCTGGAAGACAACGCCCGCACCCCGTCCGGCGTCTCCTACATGCTGGAGAACCGGGAGATCATGCTGCGGCTGTTCCCCGAGCTGTTCTCCATGCATCGCGTCGCGCCGGTGGAGAATTACGCCGACGACCTGCTCGCCACCCTGCGGTCGCTCTCGCCCCATGGCGGCCATGAGCCGAACGTGGTGATCCTCACCCCCGGCATCCACAATTCGGCCTATTACGAGCACTCCTTCCTCGCGGACAAGCTGGGCGTCGACCTCGTGGAGGGTCGCGACCTGTTCGTGAAGGATGCGGTGGTCTACATGCGCACCACCGAAGGGCCGAAGCGGGTGGACGTGATCTACCGCCGCCTCGACGACGACTTCCTCGATCCCCTCGCCTTCCGCCGCGACAGCGTGCTCGGCGTGCCGGGGCTGATGAGCGCCTACCAGGCCGGGAACGTCACCCTGACCAATGCTGTGGGAACGGGCGTCGCCGACGACAAGGCCGTCTATTCCTACATGCCGGACATCATCAAGTTCTACCTCGGCGAGGAGCCCCTGCTCCCCAACGTGCCGACCTGGCGCTGCCGCGAGGCGGACCACCTGAAGTACGTGCTGGAGCACCTGCCCGAGCTGGTGGTGAAGGAAGTGCACGGCTCCGGTGGCTACGGCATGCTGGTGGGCCCCGCCTCCGATAAGGCGCAGATCGAGAAGTTCCGCGACAAGCTCAAGGCAGACCCGGCGAACTTCATCGCCCAGCCGACGCTGGCGCTCTCCACCTGCCCGACGCTGGTGGAAAAGGGCATCGCCCCGCGCCATGTGGACCTGCGCCCGTTCATCCTCTCCGGCTCCGACAAGGTGCGCATCGTCCCCGGCGGCCTCACCCGCGTCGCCATGAAGGAGGGCTCCCTCGTGGTGAATTCCAGCCAGGGCGGCGGCACCAAGGACACGTGGGTGCTCGACGCATGAGCGCGAGCGCTCACGCTCTGGGTGCTCGACGCATGAGCGCCGGCGCTCATGCTCTGGGTTCTGGATGCATGAGCAGGGGCGTTCACGCTTTCGCTTTTCCACGCATGGGCGCTATCGTTCGTGCAGGTTTCTCCCCGCGCACGGGCATCCCGGCCCGTGCCACTGCCGGAGCCGGGGCCCCGCCCGGTTCCCCCGCCTGAACCGCCCCCGGAGGCGCGACGCCATCCGGGTGCAGGACGCCTGAGCGCGGCTGAACCGCGCCGCGCACCCTCTCCTTCCGCAACGGGCTCCCCATGCTTTCCCGCACCGCCGACAACCTCTACTGGCTGACCCGCTACGTCGAACGCGCCGACTGCCTGGCCCGCATCCTCGACGTCTCCCAGCGCCTCGCCTACACGCCCGTGACCTACGGCGGCTCCACCAATGAGTGGAGTTCGGCCGTGCTCACCGCCGGCTGCGCCGACGAGTTCGTTGCGCGCTATGGTCCGCTGGAGGAGGCGAAGGAGGAGAACGTGGTGTCGTTCCTCGCCTTCGAGTCGGAGAACCCCTCCTCCATCCGCAACTGCTTCGAGGTGGCCCGCACCAACGCCCGTTCGGTGCGCACGGCGCTGACCTCGGAGATGTGGGATGTCATCAATTCCGCCTGGATCGAGCTGCGCAATTTCCCCAACCGCGCGCTGACGCGCGACGAGCTCTCGCGTTTCCTCGCCTTCGTGAAGGAGACCTCGCTGCGCTTCGACGGGGCGACCTTCCGCACCATGCTGCGCAATGACGGCTACTGGTTCGCCCGCTCCGGCGCCCAGCTGGAGCGGGCCGACAACACCGCCCGCATCCTGGACGTGAAGTATCACGTGCTGCTGCCGGAGAAGGAGCACATCGGCGGCCCACTCGACTATTTCCAGTGGGCCTCCATCCTGCGCTCGGTCTCGGCGCTCACCGCCTTCCACTGGGTCTATCGCGACAGCGTGAAACCGTGGCTGGTGGCGGACCTGCTCATCCTGAACCGGCAGATGCCGCGTTCGCTGGCGGCCTGCTACGACAGCCTCGCCCGCAATCTGGACGACATCGCCTCGGTCTATGGTCGGCAGGGTCCGTCCCAGCGGCAGGCGCGTGCCATGCTGGCCCGGCTCACCAACAAGTCCATCGACGACATCTTCCAGACCGGCCTGCACGAGTTCATTTCCGAGTTCATCTCAGACAACAACAAGCTCGGCGCCGAGATCACCGAGCAGTATCTGACCTGAGTCCGGGGCCGATCGCGGCCCCATCAGCTTCCCCGTCGGCGCGGCCGGCTCGCGCCGGGGGACTGTCAGTCGCGGCGCGCGCGCCGCATCGTCACCAGGGACTCCCGCAATGCGCATCCGCATCCGCCACGAGATCACCCAGCGCTTCGAGCCCGGCACCCGCAACATGGCCGTGACCGTGCGCCTGACCCCGCGCGCCCATGAGGGCCAGTTCATCCTGCGCTGGGCGCTGGATCTCAATTCCGACTGCCGCCTCCACCCGCAGGAGGATGCGTTCGGCAACCTCTGCCACACCTTCTCCGTGGACGGGCCGGCCGACCAACTGACCGTTTGCGCCGAGGGCGAGATCGAGACGCAGGATACGACCGGCATCGTGCGCGGCACGGTGGAGCGCTTCCCGCCCTCCCTGTTCCTGCGTCAGACAGACCTCACGGAAGTTGATCCGGCCGTGGCCGCCCTCGCCGACGCCATCGAAGCGCCCAAGGACGACCCGCTGGCCCAGCTCCACGCCCTCATGGTCAAGGTCCATAAGAGCGTGGAAGAGCAGGAAGGCCCGACGCTGGGCGATCCCCTGAGCGCGGCCGAGGCCGTGAAGGCGGGCATCGCCTGCGCCGGCAGCATCGCCCATGTCTTCACCGCCGCCGCCCGCCATCTCGGCCTGCCGGCGCGCCACATCTCCGGCTATGTCGCGCCGGAGACCGGCGAGGAAGGCGAGGGCGAGGCACGCCACTGGGCCGAGGCCCATGTGCCCAAGATCGGCTGGGTCTCGTTCGATGCCGGCCGCAACATCTGCGGCACGGAGAACTATGTCCGCCTCGCCGTGGGCCTCGATGCCGTGGGCGTGCAGGCGCTGCGCAGCACCGGCCTCGACGTGGAGGAGCGCATCAGCGCCCTCGACGGCCGCGCGCCGCAGAAGCTGGCGCAGGCCCAGAGCCAGGGACAGAACTGACTCAGCTGCCCCTGAGCAGAAGATGAGCCGGCGCAGGACGGAGCCCGCGCCGGGCCGAACGCAAAGCCGCGCCAACGCTTGATTTTTTCGGGCGTCGCCCGCGCCCCATGCGCTAGCGCAAGGACACAGACCCGCAGACCGTCTAGGCAGGAGACATCAGCCCCAGCCGAGGATCGGCCGCGATGTCCATCCACACCCCGTCGTCGCCTCCAGCCGATGGCGCGGCCCATGCCGGCCTGCCCGCGCCGACGGTCTTCGCCAGCCGGCAGGCCACCCTGCCCCCGGTCAAGCTCTCCGTCCGCCATGTGAGCTTCTATTATGGCGACGCGATCGCCCTCAGGGACATCTCGGTCGACCTGCGCGCCAACTGCGTCACCGCCTTCATCGGGCCGTCGGGCTGCGGAAAATCGACGCTGCTGCGCATCTTCAACCGCATGTTCGAGCTCTACCCGGACCAGAGGGTGGAGGGCGACGTTCTGCTCGACGGCGTGAGCATTCTCGGCGACGCCATGGACCCTGCGCGCGTCAGGGCGCGCATCGGCATGGTGTACCAGAAACCGACGCCGTTCCCCATGTCCATCTACGACAACGTGGCCATTGGCCTGCGCATCAACGAGGAACTGAAGCCGGCCGATCTCGATCTGCGGGTCGAGGAGGCCCTGCGCAAGGCGGCCCTGTGGGACGAGGTGAAGGACATCCTGCCCCAGAGCGGCCTCAGCCTCTCCGGCGGCCAGCAGCAGCGGCTGTGCATCGCCCGCACCATCGCCCTCAAGCCCGAGGTGATCCTGCTCGACGAGCCCTGCTCGGCCCTCGACCCCATCACTACGGCGCGGATCGAGGAGACCATCGAGGAGCTGAAGGCGCACTACACATTCGTCATTGTCACCCACAATCTCCAGCAGGCCGCGCGCATCTCCGATTTCACCGGCTTCATGTATCTCGGCGAGATGGTGGAGTTCGGGCCGACGCAGGACCTCTTCACCCACCCGCGCGACCGGCGGACGCAGGACTACGTCACCGGCCGGTTCGGCTGAGGTCATCCGCTGCACGCGGGTGCGGGCTTGACCCCCCGCCCGCGCCCTGCAATCTCCTCCCCCAACAGGGAGACATGCGCATGACCGCAACGCCGGCTTACGATCCGCAGAACATCTTCGCCCGCATCCTTCGCGGCGAGCTGCCGGCGCACAAGGTCTATGAGGACGACAAGGCCTTCGCCTTCCTCGACATCATGCCGCGCTGCCCCGGCCACACGCTGGTGATCCCCAAGGCGCCGGCCCGCAACATCCTCGACATCGCGCCCGAGGATCTCGCCTATGTGGCGACCATCGCCAAGAAGGTGGCCATCGCCGGCATGAAGGCCTTCGGGGCGGATGGAATCACCATCCAGCAGTTCAACGAGGAGGCCGGCGGGCAGGTGGTGTTCCACCTCCATGTCCACGTCATCCCGCGCCATTCGGGTGTGCCCATGAAGCCGCCCGCGAGCGAGATGGAGAAGCCCGACGTGCTGGCCGCCCATGCGGAGCGGCTGCGCGCCGCCCTCGCCGGCTGAGCCGCCGCGTGGATCTGCGCAATGCGGCCGGGGTGAAGGTGCGCGCGCCGGCGCGGCTGCATCTCGGCTTCCTCGATCTCGGCGGATCGCTCGGCCGCCGCTTCGGCTCTCTCGGCATCGCGCTGGAGCGACCGGCCACCGAGGTGACCGTCCGCCGCAGCACCACCGACGCCGCCGAAGGACCGGACAGCGACCGCGCCGCCCGCGCGCGGGATCTGGTGCGCGACAAGCTCGGCATAGACGGGCGTTTCGCCATCGACGTGGACGCCGCTTTGCCGGCCCATGGCGGACTCGGTTCCGGCACCCAGCTTGCGTTGGCGGTGGGCGTCGCGGTGGCGCGCCTCTCCGGGCACGATCTGTCGCCCCGGGCGGTGGCCACCGTGCTCGGGCGCGGCCGGCGCTCGGCCATCGGCATGGAGGCGTTCGCGGCCGGCGGGGTGATCCTCGACGGTGGCAAGGCGCTCGCCGGCCCAGAGGCCAGCGCGCCGCCGCCTTTGCTTTCGCGATTCCCGGTGCCGGAGAGCTGGCGCATCCTGCTGGTGTTCGACGCCGCCCGCGAAGGCTTGAGCGGCCCGCAGGAGACGGCGGCCATGGCCACCTTGCCGCCCTTTCCGGCGGAACAGGCGGCCCATCTGTGCCACCGCATGCTGCTTCAGGCGCTTCCGGCGCTGGCCGCTGCGGATGCGGACGGCTTCGGCAGTGTCATCGGCCACTGGCAGCGCGTGCTCGGCGATCATTATGCCGCGGCGCAGGGCGGCGGGCGCTTCCTGAGCCCGCAGGTTGCGGAAGCCATCGCCGCAATCGAGGCCGAAGGCATTCCCGGCGTCGGCCAAAGCTCGTGGGGGCCGACCGGATTCGCCATCGTCGATGGCGAGGAGAGAGCGGCGCGGCTGGCGGCCACCTTGCGCCGCCGCTTCGCATCGTTCACAAACCTGTCATTCGATTGCGTGCGAGGAAACAATCAGGGCGCGGACATCATCGCTCTCTGAGCACCTCCGGCGCGGCACCGGACAGGACGGGAGGAAGGCGCGTCACCGCACAGGCCGCGCCGCATAAAAGGCCCCGCAAGTGGGCTCCGAACCAACAGGCTGGGATCCAGATGGATATTGCTCTCATTGCCATTTCCGCCCGGCCGCTGGCGGCCAGCGCCGCCCGCGCCGGCTTCGCGGCACTCTCGTTCGACCTGTTCGCCGATCTGGATACCTGCGCCCACACCGCGCGCTGCGTGCGCGTGCACAAGAAGAACGGCTGTGCCTTCGACGGGGATGACCTGATCCAGGCGCTCCACTCCCTCGCGCCCACCGGCCTTCCCGTGGTGCTGGGTGGCGGGCTTGAGGACGACACCGCCCTCATGACCCGCATCGCCGAGCGCAACCCCATCCTCGGCAACGCGCCGGCCATCGTGCGCGTGCTGAAGGACCCCATCGCCCTTGCCGCCCTCGCGGCCCATCTCGGCGTCCCCTTCCCGGCCGTGACGCTCGAAGCGCCCACCGCCGAGACCTTCGGCGGCGCGCCGGTGCTGGAGAAGAAGATCGGCGGCGCCGGCGGCGCCCATATCAGCCGCAGGGCCCCCGGCGACCTCTCCCCGCCTGCGCCGGGCCACTATCTCCAGCGCGAGGTGGAGGGCCAGTCCCTCTCGCTGCTGCTGCTGTCCAACGGCAGCGCAGCGCGGATCGTCGGTGCCTCCCGGCAATGGCGCTCGCAGGACGAGGAGCATCCCTTCCGCTATGGCGGTGCCACCGGGCCTGTGGCCCTGCCTGAAGCGTTCGCCGCCGAGATGTTGAAGGGGGCGCTCAGCATCACCCTCGCCTGCGGCCTGGTGGGGCTCGTCTCGCTCGACTTCGTGGTGAACGACGACAGCTGGTTCCTGGTGGAGGTGAACCCCCGCCCCGGCGCGACCCTCGACATCTTCGACACCGATCCCCTCCCGCCCCTTCTCGGCCTGCACCTCGCGGCCTGCGGCGGAAAGCTGCCGGAAGTGCTGCCCGTGCCCGCGCAAGCGCACGCCGCCGGCGTCATCTATGCGGCGCACGACATGGTGGTGCCGCAGGATGCGTGGCCCGAATTCGTGGCCGATCGTCCGCCGGCAGGCGCCTCGGTGCTGAAGGGGGCCCCGCTCTGCACCGTGCGCGCCACCGGCCCCACGCCGGAAGTCGCCGAGGCGCGGATGCGCGAGCGCACGCAGGCCCTGCTGCGCGACTTCGGCCTCGGCGCGGTGATGGAACCCGCCCCGTGAGCGCCATCCCCGTCACCGCATGAGGGCTCTTGCGCCGGCCGAGGTGGCGGAAGCCTTCCGCGCCGCCTGCCTTGCCGAGCTGTCGGCGCTGAAGCCCGGCAACGTGCATGTCTTTGCGGCCGGGCACGGCATGGAAACCGCACAGTTCGAGGCCGCGGCGGCTGCCGCAGCGCCGGCCGTGGCTGATCCGGCCCTGCGCGTCGGGGCGCGGGTGCTGGCGGCGGTGGAGGCCTCCCTCGCGGTTGCCGGCTGCAACACCAATCTCGGCATCATCCTGCTTTGCGCGCCCCTGGCGATGGCGGCCGAAGGCGGCGGCCCGCTCCGGGAACGCCTCGTAGTCGTTCTGGATGGCCTGGATCTTTCCGACGCGGCGGCGACCTTCCGCGCCATCGCCGCCGCCTCGCCCGGTGGCCTCGGCTCATCGAAAGAGGCGGATGTGCGTGCTCCGGCCAGCGTCACGCTCAAGCAAGCCATGGCGCTCGCCGCAGATCGCGACGCCATCGCCCGCCAGTATGTGACCGGATATGCCGACCTCTTCGCCCTCGGCGTTCCCGTGCTTGCCGGCGACCCGCTGGAGCGTCAGCGCATTGAGGACGCCTACCTCGCCTTCCTGGCGACACTTCCGGACAGCCACATCGCCCGCAAGTTCGGGCCGGAGCAGGCGGAAGCCGTGCGGATGGAGGCGGCGGCCCTGCGCGACAGGCTCGCCAGCCTGTCACCGGCAGAACGCCACGACGCGCTCCTCGCCTTCGATGCCTCTCTCAAGGCCCGCGGGCTCAACCCCGGCACCAGCGCCGACCTCACGGTGGCCAGCATCTTCGCCGCGCTGATGGCTGCGCGGGCGGAAGCCTGAGGCGGAGCGGCCTCGGCGCGTTGTCAGTCCCCGCGAGGAGACGGGCGCACGATGCCGGGCGCTCAGCCCTGCGCGCGGCCCGGACCTCTCAGAACTTCACCGCCAGCGTCGCCTTGCCGGCGTTGTAGCTGGTGCCATCCCCCGCCATGCCCTCATAGGCCAGCGAGAAGGTAGCGCCCGTGCTGAAGGCGAAGTCGACACCCACCGAGCCGACGATGCTATCCTCGGCGATGGCGAGGCCATCGATGCCGAAGGCGGTGCCGGTGTTGATGAAGCTCAGCACCGTCTGCGGCGTCACGTCGCCGAAGGCGTGCCGCCAGCCGGCTGAGGCATGGGGCGTCACGACGACGCCCGAGGCGCTGAAGCTGGTGGCGATGCGCAAGCCGAGGGTGGAATAGGCGGTGTCGAAGGAAGAGCCGGTGGAGGCGAGGCCGGCGATGGGCGCGTTGTTCTCGATGAAGCTGCCGAGGTCCACGCTGGTCCAGCCGATGCCGGCGAAGGGTTCCAGCGCCACGCCGCTGAACGCGAAGGTGTAGCCGGCCTCGGCGAAGAGGTTGCCGGCGGTGCCGTTATAGCTCGCCTTCGGGCTTTCGCCGGTGAGGGCGACGAAGCGGGTCTGGTCGATGCTGCTCCAGCCGTAGCTGGCGCCGGCGCGGAGCTTGATCGCGTCGAAGGTGGCCCCACCATAGGCGGCGATGCGCCAGGTCTCGGTGTTCGCGGAAGCCGCATCGGCGCTGGTGGAGGCGGAGGAGTAGCCGGCGGCAAGGCCCAGCACCCAGTTGCTGGCGGAGACGTCCGCGCCGATCAGCAAGCCGCCGAGATTGGTGTCGGCGGCCGCGGCATTGCCGTTGGACGAGGTGGAGAGCCACTGGCCGTAGCCCTGCGCCCAGGTGGTCCACACCGGACCCGGCTCGGGCGCCTTGATGGCCTTGAAGGCCTGCGCGCCCGGCGTCGCCGAATCGGCATAGGCGCGGGCCGGACCGCCGGCCCCGAGCGCGGCTTCCGCGCCCTTGGCGGCGGTGTAGCCCGCCTGCCGCAGACGGCCGAGGATGAGGTCGTTGACCATCATGTTCTCGGTGGCCATCTGCCCGGGCAGGGTGGCGTAGAGATCACCAGAGAGCTGGGAGAGGGCGAGACTGGGGCTGTCGCCCAGCGACTGGGTGACGAACGCGGTGTAGAGGGCGGACGTCTTGGTCGACCCGATGCCCGCGCGCTCCAGCGCGCCGGCCACCGAACGCTGGTTCGGGGTGGCGGCGTAGGTGGCGAAGGCGATGCCGTTGCGTTCGAGCTCCAGATAGACGTGGGTCGCGTCGTAGCTCAGTTCCGGAGCGATGAAGAGATACGCGGGTCCGTAGGTGTTGAGCGTTCCGAACGTGCCGCTGATCCCGCCTGCGGACGACAGGAGGGTGTAGCGCGCGCCCCACTCCAGTTGACCGGCGACGAAGACCCGGTTGTCCGCCCCGTTGAGGGTCGTCTTTCCATCGACCTTGATCAAGTCGGAGGAGCCATCGGGATTGATGTTGGCCCAGTAACTGGTGTCGGTCAGGGAAACATCGCCCTTCACGGCGATGGTGCCCATCGCGTTCGACGGGCCGGTTGACGGGTCGATGATGATGTCCACCGCATCGAGGCTGCCAATGGTGCCATGGCCCCAGATTCCGCGCGGCCCGGTGGAGCCTGCCTCGCTTTTGAAGTGGGCGTCGGGGGCATAGAGGTCATTAAGACCGAAGCTCCCGCTCTTGCCCATGTTCAAGGTGCCGGAGAAGGTGCTGGTGCCGGAGAGATAGACCGACCCGTCGGTGACCACTTCCTCGAAATGGCGATAGGTCGCGGCGTTCCCCACTTGGCCGAGATCGAAGTCGAGCGCCCCACTCGTGGTCTTGAGCGAAAGCGTATCGTAGCCGCCCTGCGCATCGACGATCCCGACCACCTTGCTGCCCGCGCCGACGACGAACAGGTCGTTGCCGTTGCCCATCTGCACCGCATAGGTGGTGCCGGAGATGGTGCCGTAATTGGTGACGGTCAGCGACTTGGTGGGATCGACGCCCGAATTCACATAACGGATGCCGTAGCCATCGAGGCCCTGGATGGTGCCGTAATTGGCGATGCTCATGGCGGCGTAGGCATCGCCGCTATTGCTGTCGTCGACCAGGATGCCGTTGTTGGCGCCGGAGATCAGGGCCGAGGTGTGGGCGGCGTCGCCATTGGTGATCACGCCGCCGCCGATGGCGATGCCCTCTGAGGTGCTGGGCGTAGTCTCGCCCGGCTTGATGCCCTTGGAGCCGAGGCCCTCGATGGTGCCGTAGTTCAGGACCGTGCCGGCATGGTCGAAGTCCACGCCGTCGCCATCGCCGAAGCTCGCGGCCGGATCGAAGGTGCCGGAGATCGTGCCGTAATTGGTCAGCGTGCCCGTGCCGTTCGAGTTCACGCCCGAGCCGTTGCGGCCCTCGATGGTGCCGTTGTTGGTGACGATCAGGTTGTCGTCCGAGCCGGTGGCCTTGATGCCGTGATAGGCGCCGGAGATGAGGGCGCCGGCATAGTTGTTCACCTTGAGGGTGATCGCCTGCCCCTGATCGTCGCCGCTCACCTTGACGGCGGAATTGTTCTGCGTGTCCGCGGTGCCCGCAGCGTAATAGGACGAGATGGTCCCGTAATTGTTGATGGTGACGCCGTTGGTGCCCTGGATGCCGTCATTGTCGGCGGCGGTGATGAGGCCGGTCTTCTCGTTGGTGATCGTGATGGTGGCGTTGGTGGAATAGATGTCGCCGAGGTCGATGCCCTGCCCGCCCGACTTCGACTGGATCGTCCCCGCATTGGTGATGGAGATCACCGGCGCGGCGGTGCTGGTGGTCTTGGACGAGATCTTGATGGCATCATCCGTGCCGGTGATGACGCCGCCCGCCTCGTTGGTGATGGTGAGGCTCTTCAGCGTGTCGAAGTTCGATGCGGTGTCGAACTTGATGGCGCGCTTGCCGGACGAGGTGGTCTCGATCGTCCCGGAATTGGTGATGCCGATGGTGCCGCCGCCGAGGCGGATGGCATCCGAGCCGGCCGAGGAGATGGTGCCGGTGTTGCCGATGGTGACGGTGGCGGTCGCCGAGGTCGCCTTGTCGAAGTCCAGCGCCTGCCCGGTCTGCGAGCTGATCGTGCCGTCGTTGTTGACGATCACCGTGCCGTTGGCGAGCGGACCGTTGATGCGGAACGCGTCGTCCTTGGAGGTGACCTTGCCGCCCACCTTGTTGTTTAGCGTAAAGCTGCCGGTGAAGGCACCCGTGGTGTCAATCGTCCGGTTGGTGGAGGTGATGGTGCCGGAATTGGTGATGACCACACCGGGAGAGGTCGTGGCGTTGCCGTTCCAAACGATGGAGGCGGAGGAGCCGGTGTTCAGCGTTGCGCCGGTATCGATGGTGCCGGTGTCGCTGCCGGAGACGGTCTGCTGCCCGGTGGCCGGCGGCACGGTGAACGATCCGGCAAGGGCGGGCATGGCGGAGCCGGAGCAGACGAGAGCCAGGACGAAGCGGCTGGCGGACGACTGAAGCAGCGGCAGACGGATCATCATGGAGGGCAATTCCGGGCGCGAGGATCGAGAAGCTCGGCCCTGCCTAGGGGTGCGATGCTACAGTTCCATGACACGGGGCACCCTTGCGGCACCTCCATTTTCCAGTGTGGCGAGAAGGTTACAGTGAACCACGCTCAGACCGGGGGCGTGACGCACATCTACAGCCGTGGAAGCCTACCCTTACGTCAGGCCCACCGGCGCGCGGTTTCGGGATCGATCCGCCCGTCGTGCAGGGCGCTTGCCACCAGCGCGCCGGCGATTCCCGCCCGGGCGAGCGCTTCGAGATCGTCGGGCCCGCGCACGCCACCGGCAGCGTAGAGCGCGGGCGCCGCCCCCTGCCCCCTGGCCAGCCGGCCGGTGCGCTCCAGGGCATCCATGTCCGGCCCCTCGCCGCTGCCGACACGGGCGAGCGTCATGACGATCACGCGCGCAGGCCACAGGCGTGCGTCGCGGTGCGCACGCCCCGGACCGCGCGGCCCCGCGGCATCGTGGTCAAGAGAGAGAATCACACCGCCCACCGCGAGCGCGGCCTCCACGTCGGCCTCGCCGAGGCTTTCCGTGCCCACGATGGGAATACCGGGTCCGGATTTGGCGCGTGCGGCGATGCGCGCCGGATCCCCCTCCCCGGCATCCACCCAAAGCGCGAGGCCGGGGAAGGTGCGGCGGAGGTCGCGCAGCGCCGCGTCATTGCCGCCGACGCCAGTTATCGCATCGATATCAGCCACATAGACGGTACGGAACGGGGCGAGCGACAACAGCCCCGCCACCACGTCGCAGGGCGTTGCGGTGGGCGAAAGCGGCGTGACAATGGGGCGATAGGCCTCGCGCTCGCCCCTGTGGGCACGCACGACCACCCCTCCCTTCAGGTCAACGACGGGGATAAGCTGCATATCGAGGTCCGGCTGAGCTTGTGCGAGAGGAGCCCCATGCGCGTCTTCATCTGCGAGTACGTGACATCCGGTGGCATGCGCGACAAGCCCCTGCCGGAGGCGGCGCTGGCGGAGGGTCGCCTGATCCGCGACGCCATCGTCACCGATCTCCAGGAGCTTGTCGGCATCAACGTGGTGCTGGCCTATGACGACCGCCTGCCGCCGCCCAACGAGGAGGCGGTGCCGGTGCGCAAGGGCGCAGACCCGTGGATCACCTGGTCCGGCCTCGCCCAGGACGCCGACGTGGTGTGGCCCATCGCCCCCGAGGCCGGTGGGCTTCTGGCCCGTCTCGCCCGGCTGATGCGCGAGGGCGGGGCCCGCACGCTCGCCAGCTCCAGCGAGGCCATCATCCTCACCTCGAGCCGGATGGCTCTGGCCCGCCGCCTCGCCGAGTATGGCATTCCGCACGTGCCGACCTATCCGATCGACGCGCTGCCCTCCGGGATCGATGGCGATCTGGTGACGCGGCCTGAGGAAGGCACGGGCTGGTCGGCCGCCCGCGCCTGGCCGAACAGGGCCGCCCTGCCCCGGTCCGGCGGACTCGTCGTCCAGCCCTTCCTCAACGGCAACCTCGCCAGCCTCAGCGTGCTGGTGCGGCCGGACGGGGTGACGCTGCTCGCGGCGAACCGTCTCAGCATCAGCCACCTTGTGGGCGTATTCGCCTTCGAGGGCGTGCAGGTGGGCGGCATCGCGGATGAGGACGGACGCCTCGCCGAGACGGCGCGACGGGTCGCGGAAGCCATTCCCGGCCTCTCCGGCATCGTCTGCATCGACGTGATCCTGACGCCCGAAGGCCCGGTGGTGGCGGAGGTGAACCCCCGCGTCACCGCGTCCTACGCCGGATTGCACGCCGCGCTCGGCGTCAATCCGCTCGCCTTCGTGCCCGAACTCATCCGCGAGGGCGTGCCGCCCTCCATGCCGCGGCTGCCGCGTCCGACTCCGGTCGAGGTGAAGATCCGTTGAAAGCAGCCGGCGAAACCAATAGGAAGGCAGCGAGTTTGAGGCAGGGGGTGCGCCCGTGGCGACGCCTCCTCGCGAGGATGAGATGACCTCCGACGATCCCACCGCCCTTGCGGACACCCAGCCCGACGCGAGCTCCGCGCCGCGCGCCCGCCCCCACAACACCGACCGGCTGTTCCTGCGGCAACTGCCCTTCTATGCGCGTCACGGCGTGTACGACGCGGAGCGGGAGCTGGGTCAGCGCTTCATCATCGATGTGGACTGCTGGCTCGATACCCGCCCCGCCGCCTGGGCGGACGATGCGGCCCTGACGGTGTCCTACCAGGGCATTTATGAGCAGGTCGCGGCGGTGGTGGCGGATGATCCCGTCCACCTCATCGAGACGCTGGCGGAGCGCATTTCCACCCGCCTCCTGGACCATTTCGAGATGGTCGAGCAGGTGCGCGTGGTGGTGCACAAGCCGGGCGCGCCTGTCACCGGCGTGTTTGGCGATGTCGGTATAGAGATCGTCCGCACCCGCTGACGCGGGGCAAGACGAAACCCGATCGGACTGCCGTCGGCTCAGCCGCCGGATCGAAGGAGAGCACAAGGTGAGCGTTGCGGTGAGCCTCAAGACCTATCTCGCGGACTGGGCAGGGAGCGACGCCTCTCGACAGGCTGTGGCCGCCACCGTGACCGCCATTGCCGAAGCCGGGCTCGGCATTGCCGACCTCGTGGCCCGCGGCCCGCTGGAAGAAGGGCTCGCCAATATCCGTGGCATCGATCCCAATGCCGGCGGCGACGCCCAGAAGGAGCTGGACGTGGTGGCCGAGGAGCTGATCCGCGAGAAGCTCCTGCCGACCCCCACCGCCTTTCTCGCCTCCGAGGAGAGCGAGGAGCTGATCCCGCTCAATCCCGAAGGTCGCCTCGTGGTGGCGGTGGACCCGCTGGACGGCTCGTCCAACATCGACACCAACGTGTCCGTGGGCACCATCTATTCCATCATGCCCTATGACGCCGCGGCGTTCGCCAAGCCCGAGGACGCGGTGATGCGGCCGGGCTCGGCGCAGGTCGCTGCCGGTTTCCTCGCCTATGGCCCGGCGACCATCCTCGTCGCCACCTTCGGCGAAGGCACGCAGGTATTCGTGCACGACCGCCGCACCGGCGAGTTCCTGCTGGCCCGCAGCGATGTGGAAATCCCCGCCGAGACCAAGGAATACGGGATCAACCAGTCCAACGTCCGGCACTGGGACGCGCCCATGCAGCGCTATCTCGCCGATTGCCTCGCCGGCAAGGAAGGCCCGCGGGGCAAGGACTTCAACATGCGCTGGGTCGGCTCCATGGTGGCCGACGCCTTCCGCATCTTCACCCGCGGCGGCGTCTACGTTTACCCGCGCGACAAGCGCAAGGGCTACGATAACGGCCGCCTGCGCCTGATCTACGAGGCCTTCCCCCTCGCCTTCCTCGTGGAGCAGGCCAAGGGCGGCGCCACCGACGGCACGACGCGCATCCTCGACATCACCCCCCACCACATACACCAGCGCATCCCGCTGGTGTTCGGCTCCAAGGCCGAGGTGGACGCCATCGCGTCCTATTACTGACCAAGCGGACTGCCGCAGCCCCCGTGGGGACGTCTCCCCACGGGCCGCTCTCTTGACCTCCCCCGGAAAAAAACGTTCGATCGTTTCCTTGCAGAGCAGCCGCCGGCAGAGCGGCGCCGAGGGAGGTGACGATGCTCGTTCCGGCCGATGATTATGCGGGGCTGCTGCGCGCCTTTTCCTGGCAGGTGCCGGCGCGCTTCAACATGGGCGTCGCCTGCGCCGATGCCCATGCGGACGGCTCGGGCAAGCCGGCGCTGATCTTCGTGGAGGAGACGGGCGCCGTCCGCTCCTACAGCTTCGACGAGCTGAAAGCCCTCACCAACCGCTTCGCCAACGTGCTGGTCGCCAAAGGCCTCGTGCCCGGCGACCGGGTGGCGGTGTTCCTGCCGCAGGCGCCGGAGACGGCCATCGCCCACATCGCCGCCTTCAAGGCGGGGATGATCTCCGTGCCGCTCTTCACCCTGTTCGGCGACGAGGCGCTGGAATTCCGCCTCGCCGCCTCGGGCGCCAAGGTGCTGGTGACGGACCTCGGCGGCCTCGCCAAGCTGATGCGCGTGAGGGACCACCTGCCGGACCTCGCCCACGTCTTCGTCATCGGCCCGGACGCGGGCGGCGCCCTCTCCTTCGACGCGGCGCTGGCGCAGGGCTCGGACCGCTTCACGCCGGTGGATACGGGGCCGGACGATCCCGGCATCATCATCTTCACCTCCGGCACCACCGGAAACCCGAAGGGGGCGCTACACGGCCACCGGGTGCTGCTGGGGCACCTGCCCTGCATCGAGTTCGTCCACCAATACATGCCGCAGCCCGGCGACCTGCACTGGACCCCGGCCGACTGGGCGTGGATCGGCGGGCTGTTCGACGTGCTCTTCCCCTCGCTCTATTTCGGCGTGCCGGTGCTCGCCCACCGGGCGAAGAAGTTCGATCCCGACGCCGCCATGGCCCTCATGGCAGACCACCATGTGCGCAACGTCTTCCTGCCGCCCACCGCGCTGAAGCTGCTGCGGCAAGCGGATGTGAAGCATGCCGGCCTGAAACTGCGCTCCCTCCTCACCGGGGGCGAGACGCTGGGGGCGGAGCTGGGCGCGTTCGTGCAGGAGCGCCTCGGAGTCGAGGCGCGGGAAATCTACGGCCAGACCGAGTGTAATCTCGTGGTCGGCTCCAACTCCAGCTTCTTCCCCATCCGCCCCGGCTCCATGGGCAAGGCCATCCCCGGCCATGACGTGCGCATCGTGGACGACGCGGGCGTCGAGCTTCCCCGCGGCACGGAGGGCAATATCGGCATCCGCCGCGGCGATCCAGTGATGATGCTGGAATACTGGAAAAATCCCGAGGCCACCGCGCACAAATATGCCGGCGCCTTCCTCCTCACCGGCGACATGGGCCGGCAGGATGAGGAGGGCTATCTCTGGTATGTCGGCCGCGCCGATGACGTGATTACCTCAGCCGGCTACCGCATCGGCCCCGGCGAGATCGAGGACTGCATCCTCAAGCACCCCGCGGTGGCGCTTGTGGCAGTGGTGGGCGTGCCGGATGCGCTTCGCACAGAGGCGGTGAAGGCCTGGATCGTGCCCAAGCCGGGCGTCGCCCCCTCCGAGGCGCTGGCGAAGGACATCCAGGACTTCGTGAAGACCCGGCTTTCGGCCCACGAATATCCCCGCCACGTCGCCTTCACCGACACCCTGCCCATGACCGCCACCGGCAAGATTCTCCGCCGCGAGCTGCGCGCCCGGGGGTAGCCGGGAGCCGCCCCCGACGTTCCCGGGAAAGACTGCGGCGGATCGCGCCTCAAAGCCGTAAGCCGGCTGTAAGCTTGGCTTCCTAGTGTCATTGCCGTACGAGGGGAGGCTTGCGGTGCGTGCCCCCATCGCTTACGGGAGGGGCTGCCTGACATCCGTAAGCTGGCCCAAGGCCGGATAGGTAGTGACATTCGACATGGGGGAGGCTCGCGGCACTCTCCTCCACGTTCCCGGGAGGACCTGCGCAGGCTGTCCCCAGCGCGACCGTACCTTCGACCCGTCGTTTCGCAAGGCCGCAGGATAACGCACAAAGAATGCCGGATTCCGCGCCTGCTCCCTTCGGTTCCCCGTCTTCCCGCGGCCCCGGTATCGTCCGGCAGAGCAGCGCCGAGCCCGAATCCGATGCGGCCGCCGGCGTGCTGCCCGCGGTGCCGCGCCTGTCCGTCATCGTCCCCACCTTCAACGAGCGCGGCAATGTGGAGCGCATGCTCGTCGGCATCGACGGCGCGCTCAAGGGTGTCCCCTACGAGGTCATCTTCGTCGATGACGATTCGCCTGACGGAACGGCGGACACCGTGCGGCAGATCGGCGAGCGGGATCCCCGCGTGCGCTGCATCCGCAGGATCGGCCGGCGCGGCCTCGCCGGCGCCTGCATCGAGGGGATGTTGGCCGCCCAGGCACCGCTCGTCGCTGTCATCGACGGCGATCTCCAGCACGATGTGAACGTGCTCAGGACCATGCTCGATCGGTCCCCCGATGCCGACCTCGTGGTTGCCAGCCGCTATGTGGATGGCGGCAGCGCCGAGGGGCTGAACCGCCGCCGCGGCGCCATGAGCCGCACGGCCACCGGCATGGCGCGCCGCATTCTCGGCATCAAGACGTCCGACCCCATGAGCGGCTGCTTCCTCATCCGCCGTGCGCTGGTGGAACGCCTCGCGCCCTCCCTCTCGCCGAACGGCTTCAAGATCCTCCTGGACATCATGACAGCAAGCAAGGAACCGATGCGGATCGTGGAAGTGCCCATGGCCTTCGCCGCCCGCGACGAGGGTGACAGCAAGCTCGACAGCCGCACGATGCTCGACTTCCTGACCCTCCTGATCTTCAAGGTCAGCGGCGGCGCCATCTCGCCCCGTTTCGTCTGGTTCTCGGCGGTGGGCGGCGCGGGGCTGGTGCTGCACCTGCTGATGCTGAAGGGCGGGCTGCTCGTCGGGCTCGGCTTCGCGGTGGCCCAGTCCATCGCGACCATCGGCGCCATGACGTCGAACTTCGCCATGAACAACGTCTTCACCTATCGCGACCGGCGGGTGAGCGGCCTCGCCATGCTCCCGGCTTTGCTCAAGTTCTACCTCATCTGCGGTGCCGGCGCGGTGGCCAATGTGGGCGTCGCCAGCTGGGTGTTCGAGGGCGGATGGCGCTGGTGGCTCGCGGGCGTTGCCGGCTCCATCATCGGCGCGGTCTGGAACTTCGCCATGACCTCCCTGTTCGTCTGGGGACCGTCCAAGTGAGCGTTTCCACGCCAGGTCTCGCGCGGCCTGGCGTCGGCGACCGACCTGCAGGCCTCAGGACGCTGCAGGAGCGGATTTCGCCCGCCTCGGCCCTTGCCGCGGTGCTCGTTTTCGCGCTGGCCGTGCGTCTCCTGTTCGCGGCCACCACCGGCCTCGGCAATGACGAATCCTACACCGTCGTCACCAGCCGCATCCCCGCGCTGAGCTATTTCGACCATCCGCCCATGGCCTGGTGGCTGGCGCACTATTCCGCCGTCCTCTTCGGCTCGGAGGCGCCGCTCGCAGTGCGTGCGCCGTTCCTGCTGCTCTCCACCCTCTCGACCCTGCTCATGTATCTGCTCACGGCCCGGCTCTTTGGCCGCTGGGCCGGGGTGTGGGCGGCGCTGCTGATGGCCTGCGCGCCCGTGCTGGGCCTCACCAGCGCCACCTGGGTGCTGCCGGACGGACCGCTCATCGCCTTCCTGCTCGCGGGAACGCTGGTGGTCGCGCACGTCCTGTTCGACGAGCGGGCCCATCCAGCCCTGTGGCTGCTGGCCGGTGCCTTCGGCGGGCTGGCGCTGCTCTCCAAGTATCACGGCGTGTTCCTGTTCGCCGGCACCTTCCTGTTCCTGCTGCTGTGCCCGCGACAGCGCAAATGGCTCGGTACGGTGTGGCCCTATGCCGGCGGCGTGGTCGCGCTCGTCCTGTTCTTGCCGGTCATTGCCTGGAACGTCGGCAACGGCTTCGCCTCCCTCGCCTTCCAGAGCGCGCGGGCGTCGGCGGCGGGCTTCCACCCGTTGATGGCGCTGATGGTGGTGGGCGGCATCGCCCTGTTCCTGACGCCCTGGATCTGGGTCGGCCTCGTGGCGGCGGCCGTGCGCGCGCTCAGGGCCCGGCCCATCAACCCGCGCGCGCTCCTGCTCATATGCCTCGCGGCCGGGCCGGTGCTGGTGTTCCCGGTGGTGGCGGCCTGGTCGGGAGCCAAGCCCTTCTTCCACTGGGCCGCGCCGGGCTATCTCATGCTCTTCCCCCTGCTCGGCCGCGCCACCGCGCGGCGCTGGGCAGCCAATGGCGCGATCCGGGGCTGGACGGTCTGGTCCGCCGGCTTCACCGCAGCGGGCGTGGCGGTGATCGCCACGGTCTCCCTGGTTCCGTCCCTCGGTACGGCATTCTCAGCCACCGGGGGCGACCCGCTGCGTGAACTCGCGACCTGGAGCGACCTCGACGCCGCGATCCGGCGCCAGGGCCTGACACCCGGCCCCTATGCCTTCGTGGTGACGCCCGTTTGGCACATGGGCGGAAAGGTGGGCTATGCCCTCGGCCCCTCCTGGCCGGTTGCCTGCATGGGGGACGATTGCCGCGGCTTCCTCATGAGCGACATCCAGCACGGCCGCAAAGGCGCCGATGCGATGCTCGTGCTCGACGCCGCCGGCTCCAACGCCCAGATGAACGCCATGCGCCGGCGCTTCCAGAGTGTCGAATCGCTGGGAACGGTGGAAATCCGCCACGCCGGTACGGCGGTCGCGCTGGTAGTGCTGGCGAAGGGGCATGGCTATCTCGGCGACGCCTCGCCGCGATAGCCCCGCGCGGGGCTGCTTTTGGCCACCCCTACCCCGTCTCTTCAAAAGCCTGCTCCGTGAGAGTTTGGCTTTGAGCGTCGCAAGCGAGGGCGGCGGCCAGTGGCGCGCGCTCGCTCTAAACGACGGTTAGGAGATGCTGCGCGGCCGTGACCGATTGCGCGCGTCCCAGAGCGGCGGCGGCACCTCCAGCGCCGATGGGGAGGGCCTTCCCCCGGCGTGCGGACCCGGGTGTCACCGAGGCCAGCCAAGCGCTCCAGCGGTCTCCGCTCCCGGCCTCCACCCAAGGACCGGCTTTGTGGCCCAGAGGCTTCGGCAATTGGACCGCAATGGACGCCACCACCAACGACGTCCGCCTCTCCGCCAAAACGCAACAGAGGGGAGCCGTTCCGGCCAAATGGCAGGAAAGGACCAAGCCGTCCTTCGGCATGAAGGCGGCGGCTTGGTTCATTCCATACAGATGCGCAGCGGCCGCACGACACGATGGGCCGCCGCCCCGACGCCTCTCAAATCGCCCTGGAAGGGTCGAGAGAGCCTGACGTCGCCGAAGGAGCATCTTGGACGCTCCGCGGCATTATCAGAGGCTCTGGAGCCGTCGTAGGCGATGGCGGGGTGCGGACTGCCCATCCAGGGCGCCATGGGAATGCATCCCCGGCCTTAGGGGCGCCCTTCGAGGGCCATCAGCCCGCTGATCTAAGCCAGTTTGAAGAAGGTCAGGCCGCGTGCCGCGCAGGCCGAGCACAAGCCGTAGCAAGGCGCCGGTCTGAAGCCATCTAGCCGGTGTGAATTCGAAGAGGAGAATGCCCCAAGCGCATCTGGCGCGGCGCGAATAGCCAAGTCATCTCAGGGTGATGAATGGCGGGAGTGACGGGGCTCGAACCCGCGACCTCCGGCGTGACAGGCCGGCGCTCTAACCAACTGAGCTACACCCCCGAACCGGCGGCAGGTCTTGCCGACCGCCGAGGAGAGCGGCGTGGTACGGCACCCCTCCGCCCAAGTCAAGCAAGCCGCGCATTTTTTGCCGGGAAGTTGTCCACAGCCCGCCTAAGATTGTGCGTTGGCAACGCTTTGCGGCGCTGCCGGCGCTGCGTGTTCTGAGCTGTGGATGGGGGGATTCGCGGGGCGCGCGGAGGCGGGAGCGGCCCACACGCGCGGGGGCGGAATCGCGGATGCCGAAGTGAGGGAGAGTAAGGAGCCGGACATGGTGGGCGGTGACGGGCTCGAACCGCCGACCCTCTCGGTGTAAACGAGATGCTCTACCAACTGAGCTAACCGCCCGGACGTCGCAGGACCTTCCGGCGCTATAGTCCGCCCGGGCCGCAGCGGCAAGGGTGGGGATGCGGCTGGAGCGTGGACAGCGGCTGCGCGCCGGCATGGCGCGCGCGCCCCCGTCCGCCGAAGACCTTCAGAAAAACGGCTTTGGGAAACGTCGGCACGATGGCCGGATCTCGCGCAGCGCGGACGCGACTTGTGCGCCTTCGATCCGCGAGGCTGGGGCTCGCCGGATCGGGGACGCTCCGCCCGGTACGGCCGGGCCGGGAGCGTCCGGATAGCCCTCCGGACATCGATCCGGAGAGGCACATGCAGCGGCAGTACGGCCGGCGCAGCGCGCGCCCGGGCCGAGGGCCGGATCAGTCGTTGACGGCTTCCTTGAGACCCTTGCCGGGGGTGAACTTCGGCGCCTTGGAAGCCTTGATCTTCACCGGCTTGCCGGTGCGCGGGTTGCGGCCTTCACGGGCAGCGCGCGTCACCACGGAGAAGCTGCCGAAACCGATCAGCTTGACTTCCTCGCCATCCTTGAGCGCCTTGGCGATGATGTCGAAGGTCGCGTCCACAGCCGCAGCCGCAGCGGTCTTCGTCAGCTTTGCCTCTTCGGCCACGGCGGCGATCAGTTCGTTCTTGGTGGTCATCTGACCTTTCCTTCCGTTGTCAGAACGCGAATCGTGCAGGGCGAGCCCCGACGAACGGCGCGAGCATCACGGAAAATAAGGCTTTTGCAAGCGCGATTGGCGCCAAACCCGCACCAATGCACGATTTTGCGCTGTGCGCTTGCGAAGAGCAGGGGTGCAGGCGAGGCGCGGCGCTGCGTCGGCCGCGCCTCTAAGCCATTGAAAAGACTGAGGGCGCGCCCCGCACGCCCCGAAGGTCCGGGGATGGCGGCGACACGCCCTCGAAAATTGTTCAGAAACTGTTGAAACAGGCCGGGTTGCGGACAATCCGGCCTGTTTTTTCGCGTCAGTGGGCGACCACGCCCGCATTGTCCTCGTCAGCGACCGGCGGGTTGTTCACCGGACGCTCTTCCCAGGTGATGGGCTCGGGCGGGCGAACCAGCGCGTTGGCCAGCACCTCGTCCATGCGCGACACCGGCACGATCTCCAGCGCGTTCTTCACGTTGGCCGGGATATCCGCCAGATCCTTGGCGTTCTCCTCGGGGATCAGCACCTTCTTGATGCCGCCACGCAGGGCCGCAAGGAGCTTTTCCTTGAGACCGCCGATGGGCAGCACCCGGCCGCGCAGGGTGATCTCGCCGGTCATCGCCACGTCGCGACGGACGGGGATGCCGGTGATGACCGACACGATGGCGGTGGCCATCGCGACGCCGGCCGACGGGCCGTCCTTCGGGGTCGCCCCCTCGGGAACGTGGACGTGGATGTCGCGCCGCTCGAACAGAGGCGGCTCGATGCCGAAGTCCACCGCCCGCGAGCGGACGTAGGACGCCGCCGCGGAGATGCTCTCCTTCATCACGTCGCGCAGGTTGCCCGTGACCGTCATCTTGCCCTTGCCGGGCATCATGAGGCCTTCGATGGTCAGCAGCTCGCCGCCCACCTCGGTCCAGGCGAGGCCCGTGACGACACCCACCTGGTCCTCGCTCTCCACCTCGCCGTAGCGGAAGCGCGGCGCGCCGATGAAGTCCTCAAGGTTCTTGCCCGTGACCTTCACCGACTTCTTCTTGGACAGCATGAGCTCCTTCACCGCCTTGCGGGCGAGGGTGGAGATCTCACGCTCGAGGTTGCGCACGCCCGCTTCCCGCGTGTAGCGGCGAATGAGGGTGAGCAGGGCCTCGTTGTCGATGGTCCACTCCTTCTCGGTCATGCCGTGCTTCTGGAGCGAGTTGGGGATCAGGTGCTTGCGCGCGATCTCCACCTTCTCGTCTTCCGTGTAGCCGGCGATGCGGATCACCTCCATGCGGTCCAGAAGGGCCGGCGGGATGTTCAGCGTGTTCGCCGTGGTCACGAACATGACGTTCGAGAGGTCGTAATCCACCTCAAGATAGTGGTCGTTGAAGGTGTGGTTCTGCTCGGGGTCGAGAACCTCGAGCAGGGCCGAGGACGGATCGCCGCGGAAATCGGCGCCCATCTTGTCGATCTCGTCCAGCAGGAAGAGGGGGTTGGCCTTCTTCGCCTTCCGCATCGACTGGATGATCTTGCCCGGCATGGAGCCGATATAGGTCCGCCGGTGACCACGGATCTCCGCCTCGTCGCGCACGCCGCCGAGGGCCACGCGCACGAACTCACGGCCCGTCGCCTTGGCGATGGACTTGCCAAGCGAGGTCTTGCCGACGCCGGGAGGGCCGACGAGGCACAGGATGGGCCCGGTGAGCTTGTTGGCGCGGCTCTGGACCGCCAGGTACTCGACGATGCGCTCCTTGACCTTGTCGAGGCCGTAGTGATCGCTGTCGAGGATCTCCTGGGCGTAGTTCAGATCCTTCTTGACCTTGCTCTTCACGCCCCACGGGATGGAGAGCAGCCAGTCCAGATAGTTGCGCACGACGGTGGCTTCGGCCGACATGGGCGACATCTGGCGGAGCTTCTTCAGCTCGTGCGTCGCCTTCTCGCGGGCTTCCTTGGTGAGCTTGGTCCGCTTGATGCGGTCCTCCAGCTCCTGCAGGTCGTCCTTGCCGTCCTCGTCGCCCAGCTCCTTCTGGATCGCCTTCATCTGCTCGTTCAGGTAGTACTCGCGCTGGGTCTTCTCCATCTGCCGCTTCACGCGGGTCCGGATGCGCTTCTCCACCTGGAGCACGGAGATCTCGCTCTCCATCAGGCCGAGCACCTTCTCGAGGCGATCGGGAACCTTCAGGGTCTCGAGCACGCCCTGCTTCTCGGGGATCTTCACCGCGAGATGCGAGGCGACGGTGTCGGCGAGCTTGGAGTGGTCGTCGATCTGGCTGACGACGCCGACCACCTCGGGCGACACCTTCTTGTTGAGCTTCACATAATTCTCGAACTCGGTGACCACCGAGCGCGCGAGCGCCTCGCCCTCGACGCGGTCGCCGACCTCGTCATTGAGCGTGATGGCCTCGGCCTCGTAGAGGTCGGTCCGTTCGGTATAGCGGGTCACCTGGGCGCGGCTGACGCCCTCGACCAGCACCTTCACGGTGCCGTCGGGCAGCTTCAGCAGCTGCAGCACGGTCGCGAGCGTGCCCACCGAGAAAATGGCCTCGGGGGCCGGATCGTCATCCGACGCATTCTCCTGGGTGGCGAGCAGGATGTAGGTATCGCCGCGCATGACCTCTTCGAGAGCGCGAATGGACTTTTCGCGGCCCACGAACAGGGGGACGATCATGTGGGGAAACACCACGATGTCGCGAAGCGGGAGGACCGGGAAGGTCTGGGACACTCCGGCAACGAGCGGCGGGCGCGGCTTCTGGCTCGTCATGACGCAATCCTTTCAAGAAGTGCACGCGCTGGATTTGGGCGCAGAACTGCGTTGCCGCGCGTGCACGCGGCCGGAGACGGGCGTGGATTTTCAATGCTGAAGCGGCTTGCGCCGCAGGAGGCACGAGGTCCGACCCCCGAGACCGGAACTTTCGAAAAGTAGATGGACACGCAACCTGCCCGTTTCAAGGGCACACCATTGACCTCTTTGGAGGATCGTCCCCTGCGGGCGAGCCCCCCGAGAAGAGGGCGAACCGGCGCGTCGGCCCCGGTCGTCATCTCCCGCCTCATGCCCCGGGCCCTGACCCGAACCGGGACCATCCGCCGGCCGGAACGGATCCGGGCCGGCTGAACTTCGGTCGTGTCCCGCCCTCTCCCGAAACCGCGAGGTCTGGGGAGAGGCGCGGGGCCCGACACGTCACGCACTGGCGCCTGCGTCGCCGACGCGATCGGCGTAGATGTAGAGCGGGCGCGCATTCTGCTCGACGACTTCCCGGCTGATCACCACTTCCTCGACCCCTTCGAGACCGGGGAGATCGAACATGGTGTCCAGCAGGATGCCTTCCATGATGGACCGAAGGCCACGGGCGCCGGTCTTGCGCTCGATCGCCTTGCGGGCGATAGCGCCGAGGGCCTCCTCGTGGATGGTGAGGTCCACGCTCTCCATCTCGAACAGCCGCTGGTACTGCTTGACCAGCGCGTTCTTCGGCTCGGAGAGGATCTTCTTCAGCGCCTCCTCGTCGAGGTCACCCAGCGTCGCCAGCACAGGCAGGCGGCCGATGAACTCGGGGATGAGGCCGTACTTCAGCAGATCCTCGGGCTCGACCTCGCGGAACACCTCACCGGGACGACGATCCTCGGGCGGCGCCACCTTGGCCTGGAAGCCGATGGAGGTTGAGCCCTTGGAACGGGACGAGATGATCTTGTCGAGGCCGGCGAAGGCGCCGCCGCAGATGAAGAGGATGTTGGTGGTGTCCACCTGCAGGAATTCCTGCTGGGGATGCTTGCGGCCGCCCTGCGGAGGAACGGACGCGACCGTGCCTTCCATGATCTTCAGCAGGGCCTGCTGCACGCCCTCGCCCGAGACATCGCGGGTGATGGACGGATTGTCGGATTTGCGACTGATCTTGTCGATCTCGTCGATGTAGACGATGCCGCGCTGCGCCCGCTCGACATTGTAGTCGGCAGCCTGGAGCAGCTTGAGGATGATGTTCTCCACGTCCTCGCCCACGTAACCGGCTTCGGTCAGCGTGGTGGCATCGGCCATGGTGAACGGCACATCGAGGATGCGCGCCAGCGTCTGCGCGAGCAGCGTCTTGCCCGAGCCGGTAGGCCCGATCAGCAGGATGTTGGACTTCGCGAGTTCCACGTCGCCATGCTTGGTGGCGTGGTTGAGACGCTTGTAGTGGTTGTGCACCGCCACGGAGAGGACCTTCTTCGCGTGGTCCTGGCCGATGACATAGTCATCGAGGACCTTGCGTATCTCCTTCGGGGTCGGGATGCCATCCCGCGACTTCACCAGAGAGGACTTCGACTCTTCCCGGATGATGTCCATGCACAACTCGACGCATTCGTCGCAGATGAACACGGTGGGTCCGGCGATGAGCTTCCTGACCTCATGCTGGCTTTTGCCGCAGAACGAGCAATAAAGCGTGTTCTTGCTGTCGCTGCCGCCGGTCTTGCTCATCTCACGTCTCCTAACGCCCTCACGAACCGGACATATGACCGGCCGTCTCGTCAGGGCCTCATATGGGGCTTGTACGAAGCAAAAACCTCGCCAAGCCCGAATGTGGTGATCAACTCGCCAAAAGCCAACCACCCTGAGGCGACGCGATCAAGGCAGGCTGGCGACATTCCCCAGACCAAGGGACGCGCCGCCGCCGACCTGAAGGTCGCGCCGTCCGCCGATCGTCTGCCCACGACCTTTCGCAAGTCTGAACCCGGAACTTATTACGAAGTCCGGGCCCCGACGGTTCATGGCCCTGAAACGCGAAGGCCCCCACCATCAGGCGGGGGCCGACTACGCGGCATCCGATGCCGGCTTAACGACATGCAAGCGCGATCTTGCACCGCACGCAAGTGGGGCAATGCGTGAACGCCGGGCGTGTTGCCCAACTATCGCAATCGCCCCGTCCGCGCTTGCGGCCAAGCTTGTGCTCGACCTCAGGCGGCCTTCACGGCCTCGTCGGTCGGGCGCTTGTCGATCACGGAATCAATGAGCCCGAACTCCTTGGCGGCTTCCGACGTCATGAAGTTGTCGCGCTCGAGGGCGTTCTCGATGGCCTCGAAGGACTGGCCGGTATGCTTCACGTAGATTTCATTCAGCCGCTTCTTGAGGCTGAGGATTTCCTGGGCGTGGAGCATGATGTCCGTCACCTGGCCCTGGAAGCCGCCGGACGGCTGATGGACCATGATTCGGGCGTTCGGCAGCGCGAATCGCATCCCCTTCTCGCCCGCGGTCAGCAGCAGCGAGCCCATGGAGGCCGCCTGGCCGATGCAGAGCGTCGACACCGCCGGCTTGATGAACTGCATGGTGTCGTAGATGGCGAGGCCCGACGTCACCACTCCCCCGGGGGAGTTGATGTACATCGAGATTTCCTTCTTCGGGTTGTCCGCCTCGAGGAACAGCAGCTGCGCCACCGCAAGAGTGGCCATGCCGTCCTCGACCGGGCCGGTGAGGAAAAGGATGCGCTCCTTCAGGAGGCGGGAAAAGATGTCGTAGGACCGCTCGCCACGGTTGGTCTGCTCGACCACCATGGGGATCAGGTAATTCATGTAAGTATCAACAGGATCACGCATCTTAAAACCCCCAGGGGCGCATAGGGAGGGCGCGGGTAAAGGCACGCCGCTGCCGGCGTGCCGCGCGAATTCGTCGCAGGACGGATCGCGACCCGAGCCTCAGGCCGCCTTCTCGTCCTCGTCATCCTTGAAGAGCTCTTCCTTGGTGACCGTCTTCTCGGTCACGTTGGCAAGCTCCAGGAGGAAGTCGACGACCTTCTCCTCGAACAGGGGGGCGCGCACGGACGCCAGAGCCTCGGGGGTGCGGCGGTAATAGTCCCACACCTGCTGCTCCTGGCCGGGGAACTGGCGGGCCCGTTCGACCACCGCGCGCGTCACCTCGTCGTCGGAAACCTGGATATTGTTGCGCTCCCCGATTTCCGCAAGCACCAGGCCGAGGCGCACGCGGCGCTCGGCGATGCGGCGGTAGTCCTGGCGAGCCTCTTCCTCGGTGGTGCCTTCATCGACGAAGGTGCGGCCCTGGGCGGCGAGATCCTCGTTCACCCGGCTCCACACGCCGTAGAATTCCTGCTCCACGAGGCCTTCCGGCACGTCGAACTTGTGGGTCGCGTCGAGGCCGTCGAGCAGAGCGCGCTTCACCTTCTGGCGGGCGGCGCCGGCATATTCCTGCGCGATGCGGGCCTTCACGGTCTCCCGGAGCTTCTCGACACTCTCCTGGCCGAGAGTCGCGGCGAAGGCATCATCCACCGCGATCGCGCCGGGCGCGTCGACGGACTTGACGGTCACTTCGAAGGTCGCGGCCTTGCCGGCGAGTTCCTTGGCCGCGTAGGCCTCGGGGAAGTTCACGTTGAGGGTGCGGTTCTCGCCCGCCGAAGCGCCGACGAGCTGCTCCTCGAAGCCGGGGATGAAGCCCTTGGAGCCGATGAGGACGTCGATGTCCTGGCCTTCGCCGCCCTGGAACTTCTCGCCGTCCACATAGCCGGTGAAGTCGATGGTGACGCGGTCACCCTCGGCGGCCGGGCCTTCCTTGGTGGCGAAGGGGCGGTTGGCATCGGCGATGCGCTGCACCGCCTCGTCCACCTCGGCCTCGGTCACTTCGACCACCGGCTTCTCGACGGAGATGTCCTTGAAGTTGCCGAGCTCGATCTTCGGCAGGATCTCCAGCTCCACGTCGTAGGCGAGATCCTTGCCGCCATCGAGCAGGGTCTGGAACTGCGGGTCCTCTTCCGGACCCTTGATCCGGGGCTGGAGCGCGAGCTTGAAGCCGTGCTCCTCGACGATCTTGCCGTTGGTCTCGTTGACGGTCTGCTCGATGATCTCGGACATCACGGACTTGCCGTAGACGCGCTTGAGATGGGCCACGGGCACCTTGCCGGGGCGGAAGCCGTTCAGCTTCACCTGGCCCTTGAGCTCGTTGAGCCGGGCGTCGGCCCGGGCGTCGAGGTCGGCGGCGGACACCACCACACGGAAAGCGCGCTTGAGGCCCTCGGCCCCGGTCTCAGTCACCTGCATCGTCTTGCCTTCACATCCTCATCGCGCCAGGCGCGTTAACTTGAATTCAGCGCTGTCACCGGCATCCCGCGGCAATCGCCGGAGGCCGCGCGGCACGGTGGACCTGCCCCGACCGGACCACCTTGCGGCGGCCGGCGCGCGGGCTTGCGGCGGCATTGGTGCGGGCGGAGGGTTTCGAACCCCCACGACTTGCGTCACGGGAACCTAAATCCCGCGCGTCTACCAGTTCCGCCACGCCCGCGGCCCCGTCTCGCCAAAGGCCCGTCGCGCCCAAAGGCCCGTCATGCCTGCGAGGTGTCGCCGGGCACGGGGACGGCACCGAAGCGCTTGAGCGCACGACGCCTCCGGGCACAGTTCCACCGCTCGCGCACGAGGCCGCACGCGCCGTTCGGGTCGCGGCTTATATCATGCCCGTGCGGTCGCGCAGCAAGAAAATGGCGCCCGCGACCGCGCGCTCCCCATCGCGCCTGCATCACGGCACGACGCCGCATCCCCGCCCGAGGAGCAGCCGGCGGAGCGTATGGCCGGCCGGCGGAAGATTGTGTGCCGCCAAGCCTCCGCTCGCAGACGAGATCAAAGGAGGTGCCGCGCCGACGGACCAGTCCGTGCAGCGGCGCTGGGGAACGCTTGAGCAAAGCCGCTTGCCCTTTTTCCGGCCGCGTAACATGGTCCACCCACCCCGCCAGGAGATGCCGCGTGAGCCCGTCGATTCCCTCTCGTCGCAACGTTCTCAAGGGGGCTGCGGCCCTGTCGTTCACCGGCGCTGCCGGTGCCCTGTTGCCGGACTGGGCGTTGGCGCAGGGCCAAGGCGCCGGCCCCGTCTCGCTCACGGCCGCGGAAGGCACCCGGCCGGCCATCGCAGGTCAGGGCAACCTCGCGCTCTTCAACGATTCTCTGCCGGGCCCCGTGCTGCGGGTGACGAAGGGGAGTGAACTTCAGGTCCAGTTCGCCAATGCGCTCAAGGAGAGCGTCGGCCTGACGTGGCAGGGCGTACGGCTGCCGGCCGACGCGGCTGCGTCCGCCTCCGCGGCCGTCGCTGGCGGGCAGAACAAGCTCATCCGGCTCACGCCCAAGGATGCCGGCACCTTCTGGTACCACGCCACGTCCCCGGCTCTCGCCCGCCGCGCGCTCTCCGGCGCGCTCATCGTGGCCGAGCCCGGCACGCCGGCCTACGCTTCCGACAACCTACTGTTCATCCAGTCATTTCCCCCCGAGAGCGGGGTGCCGATCTTCCCGGTGAACGGCGAGTTCTCGCCGACCTTTCAGGGCCCCGCCAGCGGCCGCAGCCGGCTGCGGCTCGTGAACGCCACGCCCCTGTTCCTCCGCCTGCGCCTTAAGGGCCCGGCCGCCTACGCCATTGCCATCGACGGGCAGCCGGTCGCCCAGCCGTTTGAACTGAAGGACGGCCGCCTCCAGATGCCGCCGGGTGGGCGGGTGGACGTCGCCGCGACCATCGACGACGCGGATGCCACCATCATCGAGATCGAGACATCGCAGGAGCCGATCCGGCTGGCGGTGGTGACGCCGGTCGGCCCCGCAGGCCCCCTGCCCTCCGGTCCGCCCGCGCCGCTCCCGCCAAACGATTTGCCGGCTGACATTCCGTTGAAGGATGCCGTTCGCGTCGAGCTGCCCATCGGCGGGAAGAGCGGCGCGCCCGCTTCGCTCGGCACCGTGAAGTCAGGCAAGGCAATGGTCCTGACCCTCGCCAACAGCCTCGATGCTCCGGTGTCGGTCCATGTCGCCGGCCACGCGGTGCGGCTGCTCGACGGCCTAGACGATGGCTGGAAGCCCTGGTGGCACGACACAGTTCCTGTGCCGGCTAAAGCGACAGTAAGGGTTGCCCTTCTGGCCCAGGCGACCGGAACGTGGAGCGTCACGGCGCAGCGGGGCGGTGATGGCGAGGTCGTCACCTCGGCGACCTATCAGGTCACGGCCTGACCGGTTTTTCCCGCCGAATCAGAGATCTATGCGGCCGGGACCACCCGGACGCCGGGCGCATGCGCTGCGCTCTGGCGTGTGACGACCTTACGCGCCAGACGATGGTGCCGACTTTGATTCGTTTTCGAAGGTCAAGCTTTTTCGAGTGCGGTGTATAGCCGGCTATAGACCCCTCGCAGGGCCTCGGGCAGATCGTCCGCGATAAGCCCCGGCCCGGCCTCCCGGGCGGCCTCTCCGTGCAGCCAGACGGCGGCGCACGCCGCCTCGAAGGGCGGCATTCCCTGCGCCAGCAAGCCGCCGGCAATGCCTGCCAGCACATCCCCTGCCCCGGCTGTCGCGAGATAGGGCGGCGCATTCTCGGCGATGGCAGCACGTCCGTCAGGATGGGCGATTACCGTGTCCGCGCCCTTCAACACCACGACGGCCCCGAGCCTGCGCGCGGCGGCGCGGGTGCGGGCGAGCTTGGAGGGTGCCCCGAGAACATCGCCGTCGCCATGGAACATGCGGGCGAATTCGCCCTCGTGGGGGGTGACGATGAGGCCGGCGCTGGATGCCGCCACTGCTGCGAGCGCCCAGGGCACGCCCTCGTAGCTGGTCAGCGCGTCGGCATCGAGCACCAGACGACGGCCGGGGGCGGCCACGTCGATCTTGCAGCGGGTTTCCGCTCCACTGCCGAGACCCGGTCCGAGCACCACCGTGTTCAGGCGTCGGTCTGCCAGCAACTCCACCAGCTCCCCTGCCCCATCCACCGGGCGCGGCATGATGGCGGCATAAGAGGCCGCCTGCAGCGGCAGGGCCTCCCGCGGTAGGGCGATGGTGACGAGCCCGGCGCCGGCCCGCAGCGCGCCGCGGGCTGAGAGACGGGCCGCGCCTGAGGTCCAGGCCGGCCCACTCACCACCACCGCATGGCCCCGCGAATATTTGTGTCCGCCGGCGGTAGGGACGGGAAAGGCATCCCGCCAGAGGGCCGGCATGTCGACGAACGTCTGCGGGCGAATCGCGTCCAGAGCCTCGTCGGGAATGCCGATGTCGGCGACCCGCACCCGGCCGCACAGGCTGCGCCCCGGCTCCAGGAGGTGCCCCGGCTTGCGCCGGAAGAAGGTGACCGTCTCCACGGCCTGCGCCGCCGCGCCGCGCACCTTGCCGGTGGCGCCGTCCAGCCCCGAAGGCAGGTCCACGGCGACGATGGGCTTGCCGGACTGAGCCATGCGCTCTACCAGCGCCCGCGCCGCGCCGTCGAGGTCACGGGCGAGGCCGGCGCCGAACAGGGCATCCACGATCACGCCCGCCTCATCGAGATCGACGGCGGCCGGCTCCTCCACCGCCCCGCGCCAGCGCGCGGCGGCGCGGCGGGCATCGCCGGTCAGCTTGTCCCTGTCGCCCAGCAATGCGAGGCGCACCTTGAAGCCCCGCTGCGCCAGCACCCGCGCCGCGACGAATCCGTCGCCACCGTTATTGCCCGGACCGCAAAGCACGAGGATGCGCGTGGGATAGGGGTAGCGCGCGACCGCATCCGCCACGGCGGTGCCGGCGCGGTCCATCAGCGTCATGGACGGCGTGCCCATTTCGACGGCGAATTTGTCCGCGCGCGCCATTTCATTCGGATTAAGCAGTGCGTGCACCGATGCCCCCGTCCTCAGATGCTCAGATCATGCTCATGTCGGCGAACTGAAAACCGGCATGTAAGCTCAATAATTCATCACACAGATCAAGAACTAGGCATTGCGCCCGGCCCGACTTGCTTGTCTTCTGCATGGGCAAATGACCCAAGGCATGGCACATATCATGCTTACAAAAGGCGTCTCGACCGTGCGGCGGCGGATCGGGTCAGGGAGACGGAGCGGATGAAGAAGATCGAGGCAATCATCAAGCCCTTCAAGCTCGATGAGGTGAAGGAAGCCCTTCAGGACGTCGGCCTGCAAGGCATTACGGTTACGGAGGCCAAGGGATTCGGCCGCCAGAAGGGCCATACCGAGCTCTACCGCGGTGCCGAATATGTGGTCGATTTCCTGCCGAAGGTGAAAATCGAGGTTGTCCTCTCCGACGATATGGTAGATCGAGCCGTCGATGCCATTCGCCGCGCGGCCCAGACCGGGCGGATCGGAGACGGGAAGATCTTCGTGTCGTCCATCGAAGAGGCGATCCGTATCCGGACCGGCGAATCCGGCCTCGACGCGATCTGACGCGTCCAAAACAAATCGTCCAAGAAACGAACTGCAGGCCAGCAGAAAGGTAGCAAACCCCATGACGACCAAGACGGCCAAGGACGTCCTCGATCTCATCAAGAGCGAGGACGTGAAATATGTCGACCTGCGCTTCACCGATCCGCGCGGCAAGTGGCAGCATGTCACGTTCGACATCAGCATGGTCGACGAGGAATTCCTGACCGAAGGCACCGCCTTCGACGGTTCGTCCATCGCCGGCTGGAAGGCCATCAACGAGTCCGACATGCTGCTCATGCCGGATCCGACGACCACCTGCATCGACCCCTTCTTCTCGGAGACCACGGTCTCCATCGTCTGCGACGTGCTCGAGCCCACCACGGGCCAGCCCTACGGCCGCGATCCGCGCTCCATCGCCCGGAAGGCCGAGGCCTATGCCAAGTCCACCGGCGTGGGCGACGCGGTGTATTTCGGCCCCGAGGCCGAGTTCTTCATCTTCGACGACGTGCGCTTCAAGGCGGACCCGTACAACACCGGCTTCAAGCTCGACTCCCTCGAGCTGCCGACCAACGGCGACACCGAGTATGAGGGCGGCAACCTCGGCCACCGCGTGAAGACCAAGGGCGGCTACTTCCCCGTGCCCCCCATCGACTCGGCGCAGGACATGCGCTCCGAGATGCTGGCCGCCATGGCCAAGATGGGCGCCAAGGTGGAAAAGCACCACCACGAGGTCGCCTCCGCCCAGCACGAGCTCGGCCTCAAGTTCGGCTCGCTCGTGACGATGGCCGACCACCTGCAGGTCTACAAGTACTGCATCCACCAGGTGGCCAACATCTACGGCAAGACGGCGACCTTCATGCCGAAGCCGGTGTTCGGCGACAACGGCTCGGGCATGCACGTGCACCAGTCGATCTGGAAGGAGGGCAAGCCCCTCTTCGCCGGCGACAAGTATGCCGATCTCTCCGAGTACTGCCTGTGGTACATCGGCGGCATCATCAAGCACGCCAAGTCGCTGAACGCCTTCACCAACCCGCTGACCAACTCCTACAAGCGTCTGGTCCCGGGCTATGAGGCCCCCGTGCTGCTCGCCTACTCGGCGCGCAACCGTTCCGCGTCCTGCCGCATCCCCTACACCAACAACCCGAAGGCCAAGCGCGTCGAGGTTCGCTTCCCCGATCCCGGCGCGAACCCCTACCTCGCCTTCGCGGCCCTGTTCATGGCGGGCATGGACGGCATCCTGAACCGGATCGACCCCGGCCAGGCCATGGACAAGGATCTCTACGACCTGCCCCCGGCCGAGCTGAAGCAGATCCCGACCGTCTGCGGCTCGCTCCGCGAGGCGCTCGCCTCCCTCGAGGCGGACCACGAGTACCTGCTGAAGGGCGACGTGTTCCAGAAGGACTTCATCGAGTCCTACATCGACCTGAAGATGGCCGAGGTGATGCGCTTCGAGATGACGCCGCACCCGGTCGAGTTCGAGATGTACTACTCGGTCTGATCGACCTTCATCCCAAAGCAGAACGGGCGCCCTTCGGGGCGCCCGTTTTCGTTTGTGGCGGTGTCTGCGCGCGGAACGCGCCCCGCAGGGGTCAGCCCGCTTCGCCGCCCTCGCCGCTCCCCGTCGTCCCGCCACCGGCTTTGCGGGCGGCGGCGCGGGCGTTGTTCTCGGCCTTGCGGGCCTCGCGCCCTTCCCTGCCCTCCTCCAGCGCCGTCACCGCGCCATGCAGGGTGGCGAGGTCCTGCCGGGTGAGACCCAGCCGGTGGAAGATGTTGCGCAGGTTGCGGATGGTGGAGGGCGCCTTCTCCGGCGAGCGGAAGAAGCCGGAGGTCTGCAGCGCCGTCTCCAGATGGTCGAAGAAGGCAAAGAGATCGCCCTTGTCGGCGAGCGGCGAGCGATCCGGCGGGGCGAATGGCAGGGCGCCGCCGCTTTCCGCCTTCGACCACTCATAGCCCGCGACCGCCACGCAGGTGGCGAGGTTCAGCGAGGCGAAGGCCGGGTTCACCGGAAGGGTGAGGATGGCATCGCACAGCGATACCTCCTCCGTGTAGAGCCCCGTCCGCTCGCGGCCGAACACCAGCGCCACCTCCTCGCCAGCGGCCATGCGGCTGCGGGCCTCGGCCGTGGCCTCATCCGCCCCGACCACCCGCTTCGCCATGCCGCGCTCGCGGGCCGTGGTGGCGAAGGCGAACTTCACGTCATGGAGCGCCGCGCGCAGGTCCGGAAAGAGCTGCGCCTCGTCGAGGATGCGGTCGGCCCCGGCGGCGAAGGTGCGCGCCCGGTCGTTCGGCCAACCCTGGCGCGGGTTCACGATGCGCAGGCGCGACAGGCCGAAATTGCCCATGGCGCGCGCCGCCGAGCCGATATTGTCCCCAAGTTGCGGCTCCACCAGGATGATGAGCGGCCCCCCCGCCGTCCACGGCTTGGTGCTGTCGGTACCCGAACCCGGCATGTGGTCTCCCTTGTCGGCGCCTTGGTCGCACACGGCGCCCGGACGTGTCGATACCCGGACGAAAGGCGGGCCCCGCGTGGGAAACGATCTCACGGCATTAGCCGGGTTTCCGTCTTGCGCCGCACTGCACCGGTGCTATAGCGGCCCGTGCCGGAGGCCGGTGGCGCCGCAATGCAGCGCCATCGCCTCCCCCGCTTTACCAAGGCTCATTGAGCAGTCGCGAAAGGCCGTCCCATGGCGAAGATCAAGGTGGCAAATCCGGTCGTCGAGCTCGACGGCGACGAGATGACCCGGATCATCTGGCAGTACATCAAGGACAAGCTGATCCACCCCTATCTCGACCTCGACCTCGAATATTACGACCTTTCCGTCGAGAACCGCGACGCCACCAACGATCAGGTCACGATCGCCGCCGCCGAGGCCATCAAGAAGCACGGCGTGGGCGTGAAGTGCGCCACCATCACGCCGGACGAGGCCCGCGTGAAGGAATTCAACCTCAAGGAAATGTGGAAGTCGCCCAACGGCACCATCCGCAACATCCTCGGCGGCGTGATCTTCCGCGAGCCCATCATCTGCAAGAACGTGCCGCGCCTGGTGCCGGGCTGGACCCAGCCCATCGTCGTCGGCCGTCACGCCTTCGGCGACCAGTATCGCGCGACCGACTTCAAGGTGCCCGGCAAGGGCAAGCTGACCATCTCCTTCGTGGGCGAGGACGGCACGAAGATCGACAAGGAAGTCTACAGCTTCCCCGGCGCTGGCGTGGCCATGGCCATGTACAACCTCGACGAGTCGATCCGCGAGTTCGCCCGCGCCTCGCTCAATTACGGCCTGCTGCGCAACTATCCCGTCTACCTCTCCACCAAGAACACGATCCTCAAGGCCTATGACGGCCGCTTCAAGGACATCTTCCAGGAAGTCTACGAGGCCGAGTTCAAGGCCGAGTTCGACAAGCGCGGCCTCACCTACGAGCACCGCCTCATCGACGACATGGTGGCCTCGGCCCTCAAGTGGTCGGGCGGCTATGTGTGGGCCTGCAAGAACTACGACGGCGACGTGCAGTCCGACATCGTGGCCCAGGGCTTCGGCTCGCTCGGCCTGATGACCTCCGTGCTGATGACGCCCGACGGCAAGACCGTGGAGGCGGAAGCCGCCCACGGCACCGTCACCCGCCACTATCGCGAGCACCAGAAGGGCAAGGAGACCTCCACCAACTCCATCGCCTCCATCTTCGCCTGGACCCGCGGCCTCGCCCATCGTGCCAAGCTCGACGGCAACGAGGAACTCGCCAAGTTCGCCGCGACGCTGGAGAAGGTGTGCGTGGACACGGTCGAGGCCGGCGACATGACCAAGGACCTCGCCCTCCTCGTCGGCGCCGACCAGAAGTGGCTCTCCACCACCGGCTTCCTGGACAAGGTGTCGGAGAACCTCACCAAGGCCATGGCGGCCTGAGGCACACGACATTCGGCGGCAACCCAGGCCGCCGCCGCAATCCCGAAGGGGCCGCCATGCGCGGCCCCTTTTCTTTTGGCGGGAGAGGTCAGGCGGCCGGAGCGTCGCCCTCGGGCCTCACGTCCGGATGGAGTTCCGAAAGCCGGCCGATCACGTCTGGATGGCGCAAGGCGAGCATGTACAGCTCGTTTTCCTCGATGGAGAGGATCTTGGTCTTCGCGACCGCCCGCACCGCCACCGGATCGGGCTTCGTGTGACCCGGCAGAAGTCCGAACACCTCGCCCGGCCCCAGCGTGCGGACCCCGTCGGTCCCCTCCATCTCCACCCTGCCCTCCAGCACCACGAACAGGTGCGCCGCCTCCTCGCCCCGCCGCACCACATGATGGCCGCGGTCGAAGCTGCGGGAATGCAGAACCGGCAGGATGTCGCCCAGCACGGGCGCTTCGAGGTCGGAAAAGGGAGGCAGCCGGGCGATCATGGAGAAGGTGACGACGAAATTGTGCTTCGAGATCACCTCGGCAAAGGAGCCGGCGATGATGGCGATGGGCAGCGCCAGCATCATCAGGCCGGAAATCATGGTGATGCCGCCGATCAGCCGGCCGAGATTGGTCACCGGTACCACGTCGCCATAACCCACCGTGGTCAGCGTCGTGATCGCCCACCACATGGCGAGCGGGATGGAGCCGAACTTGTCCGGCTGGACATTGCGCTCCGTGAGATACATGGCGGTGGCCGACATGAGCACGCCGGAGCACAGGATGATGAGGCAGGAGAGCAGCGCATAGCGCTCGCGCTTGATGGCGAGATAAAGCGCGTTGAAGCCGGAGGAATATCGCGCGAGCTTCAGGAAACGCACGAGGCGCAGCACCAGAAGCGCGTGGGGATCGAAATCGGTCGCCAGCGCCACGAACCACGGCAGGATGGCGATGAGGTCGATCAGTGCCGGAACGGTCAAGGCATAGCTGAGGCGCGCGCGGGTGTTCGACATGCTGCGCCTGAGCGGATGCTCCGGCGCCACCCACAGGCGGAAGCCGTATTCCACCGTGAAGATGAGCAGCGCGGTGAATTCGCCGATCTTGAACCACCACGCGTCGCGGATTTCCAGGGATTGCACGGTCGCCAGCACGGCGCCGCTCACCGACAGCAGCACCATTCCGATCAGGAAATAATGGACGAAGTCCGCCGTGCGGTCGCCG
Source organism: Xanthobacter sp. SG618 (assembly GCF_012932745.1). Taxonomy (NCBI): domain Bacteria; kingdom Pseudomonadati; phylum Pseudomonadota; class Alphaproteobacteria; order Hyphomicrobiales; family Xanthobacteraceae; genus Xanthobacter; species Xanthobacter sp. SG618. The sequence continues at coordinate 88,317 of NZ_JABBHL010000008.1, forward strand.
GGAAGGTCTCGCTCCAGGATGTCGAACACACGCCGCCGGGCCGATTGCTCCTTCATCTCGTCCTCAAATCCCCTGCCCGCTTTGGCTTCGCGCGCCACCGAGCGCTGTCTCGATGCGGGCCCGGGCGCGCTCGGTGCGCGCCGCCACCACCTCGTCCGGCAGACCGAGCTGCGTCAAGAGGCGCGCGGCGAGCTGCAGGCTCGCCTCCTGCGCCTCCGGTATCACGCCTGACACCCCGAGCGCCGCCAGCCGGTGGGCATGCTCGGCGTCCTTGGCACGGGCGATGATCGCCGCCGACGGCCAGTGCTGGCGGACGGCACCCGCCATGCGCTCGGCCGCGTTGGGCGCATCGAGGGTCACCACGAACACGGTCGCGCGCTCGGCGCCGAGGCGCTCCAGCATCTCCGCACGGCCGGCATCGCCGAAATAGACCGGCAGGCCTTCGACCCGCGCCTCGGCCACGCGGCGGGGATCGTTGTCGAGCGCCACATAGGCGACGCCCTCTTCCTCCAACGCGTCCGCCACCATGCGGCCCACCCGCCCGAAGCCGCCGATGACCACATGGCCCTCCGCGCTGCTCTGCGCCGGCGCGGCGAGGTTGTCGTTGAGGCGGGCATCCAGCGTCCGCCCCAGCCGCCGGCCCAGCCGCGCGAGGAAGGGCGTTGCCGCGAGGCTGAGGCCGACCATGGCGATGAGGACGCCGGCATCGGCCCGCGGCAGCGCGCCGCTCGCCGCCAGAAGCGCCAGCACCACGAGGGCGAATTCCCCGGTCTGCGCCAGCAGCACCGCCGCCTCCGCCGCCGCCGGTGGCGCGACTTTCATCAGGCGGCCGGCGGCATAGGTGAAGACGATCTTCACGGCAAGAATGCAGGCGACGCCGCCCAGCACCCAGCCGAGCCGGGGCAGCACCACGGCGAAATCGACGCTCATGCCCACGGTGACGAAGAACACGCCGATGAGCAGGCCCTTGAACGGCTCGAGATCCACCTCGATCTGGTGGCGGTAGGCCGTCTCCGACAACAGCATGCCGGCGAGAAAGGCGCCGAGCGCGCTGGAGAGCCCCGCCCGATGGGTGACAGCGGCAGAGCCCACCACCACCACCAGCGTGATCGCCATGATGAGATCGCGCGAGCGCGTGGACGCCGCCGCCGCCACCAGAGGCGCCAGCACGAAGCGTCCCGCCACCAGGATCAGCGCGACGGCGCCCACCGCCTTGACGAGCGCAAGGGCGGCCAGCGTCAGCACGTCCGGCGCATTGCCGGTGAGAAGCTCCGCCGCCAGGAGGATGGGCACCACCATCAAGTCCTGAAACAGCAGGACGGCGATGACGAGCTGGCCGAGCGGGGCAAGGGCGCGATGCTGGTCGATGAGCAGCTGGCTCACGACCGCCGTCGATGAAAGGGCGAGCGCCGAGCCCAGCACCAGCGCCACACCCGGCGGGTATCCGACGAGCACCGCCCCTAGCGCCAGCGGGACACCGCAGAACACCACCTGCAGGCAGCCGACGCCGAACACCTCGCGCCGCAGCGCCCACAGGCGTGCGGTGGAGAATTCGAGCCCCAGCAGAAACAGCAGGAAGACGATGCCGAGTTCACCGAACGGCGCCGCCCGTTCGGGACTGGAAATGGTGACGAAGCGCACCAGCGGCAGCGTATCGGCGAGGCGGCCGAGCCCGTGCGGGCCGACGAGCGCTCCCACGGCGATGAAACCCACCACGGCGCCGATGCGGGCGCGGTGGAAGAGCGGCACCAGCACCCCGGCGGCGAGGAGATAGACGAACGCATCCTTGAGGAAGCTGTCGTTCACCGCACCGCCACTCCGCTGCCTTCCGGCGCCCCGACCCCTGTGTGGCAAGAAGGAATGACGCTGCGCAAGGGGCTTACGTCAAATCCGCCCCGAACGCGTCAGATAAAGCGCGCCTGCGCGCTGCCCGGGCCGAACCGGGCGGCCGCAGTGTCACGGACGCCGTCAGGCTGCAAGACCGCCTCGCGGGTCAACCCGCGAGGGCGGCCTCAATGGCGGAGAGGGCCGCGTCGGCCTTGTCGCCGTCGGGTCCGCCGGCCTGGGCCATGTCGGGACGGCCACCGCCGCCCTTGCCGCCCAGCGCCTCGGCGCCCCGCCGCACCAGAGCAACGGCATCCACGCGGGCGGTGAGGTCGGCAGTGACACCCACCACGATGCCCGCCTTGCCGTCGGACGTGACGCCGACGATGGCGACGACGCCCGAGCCGATCTGCTTCTTGCCCTCGTCCACCAGGCCCTTGAGATCCTTGATCTCGATGCCTTCCACCTGGCGCGCCAGGAGCTTGATGTCGCCGACCGTGCGCACGGCGTCGCCCGAGCCCTGGTTGCCGCCCATGGCGAGCTTCTTGCGGGTCTCGGCCAGCTCACGCTCCAGCTTGCGCCGCTCCTCCACGAGGGCGGCGACGCGCGCCTCCACCTCGGCCACCGGCGCCTTGAGCGTGGAGGCGGTGGCGATGAGGGCGGCGCTTGCGCCGTTGAGGTGCTTGCGGGCCGCGCGGGCGGTCAGCGCCTCGATGCGGCGGACGCCGGACGCCACCGCGCCCTCGGAGACCACGGAGATGAGGCCGATGTCGCCGGTGCGCTTCACATGGGTGCCGCCGCACAGCTCCACCGAGTAGGGCGCGCCGTTGCCGTCGTCCGTCCCCATGGACACGACGCGCACCTCCTCGCCATACTTCTCGCCGAACAAAGCGCGGGCGCCGGACTTGATGGCGTCGTCCACCGCGAGGATGCGCGTCTCCACCGGCTCATTGCGCAGCACAAAGCGGTTGGCGATCTCCTCAACCTCCGCCACCTCGGCCTCGCTGAGGGGCTTGGGATGGGAGAAATCGAAGCGCAGGCGGTCGGGGGCGACCAGCGAGCCCTTCTGCGCCACATGCTCGCCGAGCACCCGGCGCAGCGCCTCGTGCAGGAGGTGGGTGGCGGAATGGTTGGCGCGCACGGCGGCGCGGCGATCATGCTCCACCTCCAGCACCAGGGCGGTGCCGGGCTTGAGCGTGCCGCTCTCGACCTTCACATCGTGCAGGAACAGGTCGCCCAGCTTCTTCTGGGTCGCGCGCACCTCCGCGACGATGCCGCCTTCGCCGGTCATGCGGCCGGTGTCGCCCACCTGACCGCCGGATTCGGCATAGAAGGGCGTCTGGTTCAGCACCACGAGACCGGTCTCGCCGGCATTGAGGGCCGCAACCTCGGCGCCGTCACGCACGAGCGCGGTGACCACGCCTTCCGCCTTCTCGGTGTCGTAGCCGAGGAAGTCTGTGGCCCCCACCTTGTCGCGCACCGCGAACCACAGCGTGTCGGTCGCCGCCTCGCCGGAGCCGGCCCAGTTGGCGCGGGCCTCTGCCTTCTGGCGGGCCATGGCGGCGTCGAACGCGTCGGTGTCGACGCTGATGCCGCGGGCGCGCAGGGCGTCCTGGGTCAGATCGAGGGGGAAGCCGTAGGTGTCGTAGAGCTTGAACGCCACCTCACCTGGGAAGCTGGCGCCGGAGACGAGGCCCTGGCTCTCCTCTTCGAGGATGGACAGGCCGCGCTCAAGCGTGCGGCGGAAGCGCGTCTCCTCGAGCAGCAGCGTCTCTTCAGCCAGAGGCTCGGCGCGCACGATCTCGGGATAGGCCCGACCCATCTCGCGCACCAGGATGGGCACGAGGCGATGCATCAGGGGGTCCTTGGCACCGAGCAACTGCGCGTGGCGCATGGCGCGGCGCATGATGCGGCGCAGGACGTAGCCGCGGCCCTCGTTGGAGGGCAGCACGCCATCGGCGGTGAGGAACACCGACGCGCGCAGGTGATCGGCGATCACCCGGTGGCTCGCCTTCTGCGGTCCCTCGGGATCGACGCCGGTGAATTCCGCGACCTCGGCGATGAGGGCGCGCATGAGGTCGGTTTCGTAATTGTCGTGGGTGCCCTGCAGCACCGCCGAGATGCGCTCGAGGCCCATGCCGGTGTCGATGGACGGCCGCGGCAGGCCGACGCGCTCGCCGCCCGGCAGCTGCTCATACTGCATGAACACGAGATTCCAGATCTCGATGAAGCGGTCGCCGTCCTGGTCCGCCGAGCCGGGCGGGCCGCCAAAGATGTGCGGGCCGTGGTCGAAGAAAATTTCCGAGCAGGGGCCGCACGGGCCGGTGTCGCCCATGGACCAGAAATTGTCCGAGGACGCGATGCGGATGATGCGGTCGTCGGAAAGCCCGGCGATCTTCTTCCACAGGCCGTAGGCTTCCTCGTCCTCGCTGTAGACGGTGACGAGCAGGCGGTCCTTCGGCAATTCGAAGGTGCGGGTCACGAGGTTCCAGGCGAGCTCGATCGCGCGGTCCTTGAAATAGTCGCCGAACGAGAAATTGCCGAGCATCTCGAAGAAGGTGTGGTGCCGCGCGGTGTAGCCCACATTGTCGAGGTCGTTGTGCTTGCCGCCGGCCCTGACGCACTTCTGCGACGTCACCGCCCGCGAATAGGGCCGCTTCTCGACGCCGGTGAAGACGTTCTTGAACTGCACCATGCCCGCATTGGTGAACATGAGCGTGGGGTCGTTATGCGGCACGAGGGGCGACGAGGCGACGGCCTCGTGGCCCTCCTTGACGAAGTAGTCGATGAAGCTCGACCGGATCTCGTTGACGCCGCTCATGTGCCGGCACTGTCCCTCGGATGCCGGGCCTTGCGGCCGCCGGCTCTGGTGATCGCTGCGCGCGCCAGCGCCTCGGGCCGAGCTTGGGGCCATCCCTCGGGCGTCGCGCGGTTCCCTCGGCCGACGCGGCCGGCGGAACCGGGTTCGTTTAACGATGGGCCCGCCACTTGTCCAGAAACGCGAGGCAGCAAAGGCAGAGCGGGCGAAGCCTTCCCGGCACCGCCCGCTCTAAAAGGCTGTCAGGACCACGTCCGGGGCTGACGCATCACGCGTCGGCTTCCGACCCCTCGGCGTCCTCCTCCGGATCGCCGGCGAGAATCTTCTCGGCGATGAGGCCGGCATTCTGGCGGATGGCCGCCTCGATGCGCGCCGCCACCTCCGTGTTCTGCTTCAGGAAGGTCTTGGCATTCTCGCGGCCCTGGCCGAGGCGCTGGCTGTCGTGGGAGAACCAAGCACCGGACTTCTCCACCACGCCGGCCTTGACGCCGAGATCGAGCAACTCGCCGGTCTTGGAGACGCCCTCGCCGTACATGATGTCGAACTCGACCTGCTTGAACGGCGGCGCCAGCTTGTTCTTCACCACCTTCACGCGGGTCTGGTTGCCCACCACCTCGTCGCGCTCCTTGATGGCGCCGATGCGGCGGATGTCGAGGCGGATCGAGGCGTAGAACTTCAGCGCGTTGCCGCCCGTGGTGGTCTCCGGCGAGCCATACATCACGCCGATCTTCATCCGGATCTGGTTGATGAAGATGACCATGGTGTTGGACTTGGAGATGGAGGCGGTGAGCTTGCGTAGCGCCTGGCTCATGAGCCGCGCCTGCAGGCCGGGCTGGTTGTCGCCCATCTCGCCATCGAGCTCGGCCCGGGGGGTCAGGGCGGCAACCGAATCCACCACCAGCACGTCGACGGCGCCGGAGCGCACCAGCGTGTCGGCGATCTCCAGCGCCTGCTCGCCGGCGTCGGGCTGGGAGATCAGCAGGTCGTCGAGGTTCACGCCCAGCTTGCGGGCATAGATCGGGTCCAGCGCATGCTCGGCGTCAATGAAGGCGCAGGTGCCGCCGCGCTTCTGGGATTCGGCGATGGTGTGAAGCGCGAGCGTGGTCTTGCCCGACGATTCGGGGCCGTAGATCTCCACGACGCGCCCCTTGGGCAGGCCGCCGATGCCCAGCGCGATATCGAGTCCCAGCGAGCCGGTGGGAATGCTCTCGATCTCCAAGGCCTTGCCGCCCTTGCCGAGCCGCATGATGGAGCCTTTGCCGAAATGCCGTTCGATCTGCGAGAGCGCGGCATCCAGCGCCTTGGTCTTGTCCATGGAAGAACCTTCGACGAGTCGGAGTGTTGCCTGAGTCATCGCCGCGCTCCGGTGCCGGTGCAAGGGGAATTAAGAACGTAGCGGTTGTACCCCTTTTGTTCTCAGTTCGCAATATGTTCTCTTTTGTCCACAGTGTGTGGATAACATTTGGTATATCGGGGCGCCTTCGAGCTGCTGCCGGGGCCCATCGAGGCCCCGGCCCGCTCCCCTCAGTAAATGCCGGTCTCCACCGCCACGCGCCGATAGCCGGCGCCGGCCGTGAAGCCGCCGTCGATCACGAAGTCCTCGCCGGTGATGAAGGCGGAGCGATCCGAGGCGAGGAACAGCACCAGTTCGGCGATCTCCTCCGGCGTGCCGCTGCGGCCCATGGGCGTCATCCCGATCATCGGCTGGAGATGCGGGCTCGCGGCGTTGAGGGCCGTCACCACAAGGCCGGGGCACACGGCGTTCACGCGGATGCCGCGCGCGGCATATTCCATGGCGGCACTGCGGGTGAGGCCGCGCAGGCCCCATTTGCTCGCCGTGTAGGCCGGATCGTAATGCCCGGAAAAGGCGCTGTTCGACGAGATGTTGACGATGCTGCCGCCGCCGGTCTCCTCTATCAGCGGCACCGAGGCCCGGATGCCGAGGAAGGCGCCGGTGAGGTTGACCTTGAGCACGCGCTCCCACGCATCCGGCTCCGTGGCCGAGACGGTGCTGCGATTGATGATGCCGGCATTGTTGATGAGGATATCGAGCCGCCCCTTCCAATCCCGCGCCGCCTCGATGGTCTGAGACCAGTCGGCCGGGTTGGTTACGTCGAGCGTGCGGAAGCGGGCTTCGATGCCCTGGTCGGCGAGTTCCGCCACGAACGCCTCGCCCTCGGGTGCGAGCACGTCGCAGACCAGCACCGCCGCGCCCTCGATGCCCAGACGCCGCGCTTCCGCCGCCCCCTGCCCCCGCGCGCCCCCGGTGACGAGGGCGACGCGCCCCTCCAGTTCCTTCATGCGTTTCTCCCCGACTTTTCTGTTCGGGCCCCGCCGGCCGTCTGCTCCTTGAGCCCTATCGCAGCCGCCGGAAAGCCCCTTGCCACAGAATTTAGAATAAACTAAAAATCGCATAATACGAGATTAATCGTCACTCAACGATCTCCGGACTCGACATGCTCGCAGAACCGGGACGCGGGGGAGGGAAAACAATGATGCAAGGAAAGGTCGCCCTCATCACGGGGGCAGGCATCGGGATTGGCCGTTGCGCGGCGGAGCTGTTCGCCCGCCATGGCGGGCGCATCGTCGTCGCCGAGATCAACGAAGAGGCCGGGCGGGAAACGGCGGCGCGCATTCATGCCGCCGGCGGTGATGCGCTGTTCGTGCGGACCGACGTGACCGATGCGGCGAGCGTCGAGGCGGCGGTGGCGACCGGCGTCGCGCACTATGGCCGTCTTGACGTCATCTACAACAACGCCGGGGGCTCGACGACCCGCGACAGCGATCTCACCCGCGCGCCGGACGACGAGTTCTGGCGGGCGATGACGCTCGATCTGCACGGCACCTGGCTGGTCAGCCGCTTCGGCATTCCCGAGCTCGTCAAGGCCGGCGGCGGCGCGGTGGTGAATGCGGCGTCCGTGGTGGCCCTCATGGGCTGGCCGGGCAAGGATGCCTACACCGCCGCCAAGGGTGCGGTGGCGGCGCTCACCCGCTCCATGGCGGTGGAATATGCGCCCCACAACATCCGCGTGAACGCGGTGGCGCCGGGCGTCACCCGCACGCCAAGGGTGGTGGCGCAGCTGGAACAGCTGGAGACCACGCAGCGGCTCACCGCCGCCCACCTGCTGGGCATGGTGGAGCCGGAGCATGTGGCACAGGCGGCGCTCTTTCTCGCGTCCGAGGCGTCCGGCCGAACCACCGGGCATGTGCTGCCCGTGGACAGCGGCCTCTCCATCTCCTGATCCATCCCAACATCCTCGTCGCGCACGCAGACGGCCGAGCGCCGTCCTGCGGCGCGCGGGTGTGATCCCCACCGCAGGGATCAGGACCTCAGCCACCCGCCCTACAGGAGGGGTCTGTTGATCATCCATATCCTCAACGGCTTCGTTTACGGGGGCCTGCTCTATCTGGTCGCCATCGGGCTGGTGCTCATCTTCGGGCTCCGGCAGGTGGTGAACTTCGCCCACGGCAGCCTCTTCATGCTGGGCGCCTATGTGGGCTATGCGGCCACCGCGATTGCCGGCTTCTGGGCGGGCGTGGTGGTGGCAACGCTGGTGCTCGCCATCCTCGGCCTGCTCCTTGACCGCGCGGTGTTCCGCCCGCTGCAGGACCAGGACCCCATCGTCACCCTGCTCGTCACCTTCGGTCTCCTTCTGGTGATCGAGGATCTCGTGCGCACGGTCTGGGGCAAGGACACGCTCACCATCGCCATGCCGGACCTGCTCAGCGGCACGCTGCGCATCGCGGGCGAGGACTTTCCGGTCTACCGCCTGTTCGTCATCCTGGTCGCGGCGGGCATGGGCGCGGGGCTCACCTTGTGGCTGAAGCGCAGCCGCATCGGCCTTTACGTGCGGGCCTTCGCCTCCGATCCCCTCACCACCGGCACGCAGGGTGTGGACACCGAGCGCGTGAGCGCCGCCGTGGTCGCGCTGGGCGCGGGATTTGCGGGGCTCGCGGGCATCATCGCAGGGCCGCTCCTCGCCCTCTCGCCGGCCATGGGCGGGGCGATCCTCATCGAGAGCTTCATCGTGGTGGTGGTGGGCGGATTCGGCAGCTTCTCCGGCGCGTTCGTGGCGGCCCTCGTGATCGGCCAGCTCCAGAACCTCGGCATCGTCTTCATCCCCTCCTTCTCCACCATGATCCCCTTCCTGCTCATGATGCTCATTCTGCTGTGGCGCCCCCTCGGCCTCACCGGGAGGGCGGCATGACGAGCCCTGCCACGCTCACGGCCACCGCCCCGACGCGGCCGGCGCGCGCGCCGGGCAGTGTCCTCGCCCTCATCGTGCTGGGGGCCGGATGCCTGCTGCCCTTCGCCGGCGCCTCGCCGCTTCTCCTGTCGCTGCTGGTGCAAGCCATCATCGGCGCCATGCTGGCGACCGGAGTAGGCTTCCTGGTGCGGCAGAACGGCATGGTCAGCTTCGGCCACGCCTTGTTCTTCGGCCTCGGCGGCTATGTGCTCGGCGTGCCCCTGGCGCATGGGTTGCTGCCGCCGGAAATGGCGGTGCTGCTGGCGCTGCTGGTGCCGGCGCTGCTGGCCTTCCTGCTCGGCCTCGTCATCACGCGCATTCCCGGCGTGGCCTTCTCCATGCTTAGCCTCGCCTGCGCGCAGACCTTCTACGAGGTGGTGCTGAAGGTGCGCACGCTGGCCAATGGCGACGACGGCATGTCCGTGACCTTCCCGGCCCGCCTGTTCGGGCTCGACGTGGGCCTGCTGCAGGATCCGCGCTCCATGTACCTCATCTGCTGGGCGCTGCTGGCGGCCGTTCTCGTCGGGCTGTGGCTGTTCACCCGCTCGCCCTATGGCCTGCTGACGCTGGCCATCCGCTCCAACGAGGAGCGGGCGCGCTTCATCGGCTACGAGACCGTGGTGCCGCGTGCGGCCGTCTATGCGCTGTCCGCAGGCGTAGCGGGCCTCGCGGGGGTGCTTGCCACCTTCTACAACGGCTTCATCTCTCCCGACATGATGCACTGGACCCTCTCCGGCTCGGCGCTGGTCATGGCCGTCATCGGCGGCACGCGGGCCGTGTGGGGGCCGGCGCTGGGCGCGGTGGTGTTCTTCTTCTTCAAGGAGATCGTCGGCGACGCCACCGAGCACTGGCCGGCGGTGATCGGCATCACCCTCATCGTGGTCACCCTGTGCGCGCCGGCCGGCCTCAGCGGGCTGCTTGCGCGCCTCTTCGCGCGGAGGGCGGCATGACACTCCCGGCTATCGAGGGACGCGCCCTCTCCCGCACCTATGGCGGGTTCCGCGCGCTGGACGGCGTGGACCTGAAGGTAGCGCGCGGCGAGGTGCGCGGTATCATCGGCCCCAACGGAGCGGGGAAATCCACGCTCATGGACGTGCTCACCGGCCGCGCGGCCACCCGTGGCGGCACGGTGCTGCTGGGCGGGCGGGACATCAGCGCGCTGGCGCCCCGCGCCCGCCAGCGCGCCGGCCTCGCCCGCTCCTTCCAGAAGACCAACGTCTTCCTCGATCTCACCGTCGGCGAGCAGATCCGCCTCGCCGGCCGCTGCGCGACGCTCGACAACGGCGAGGAGGTGCTGGTGGCGCTGGGCCTCGCCGAGATCGCCCACCGTCCCGCGGCCTACATCTCCTATGGCGACCGGCGCCGTCTCGATCTCGCCTTGGCGCTGGTGGGGCGTCCGAAGGTGCTTCTGCTCGACGAGCCGGCGGCCGGCCTCACGGTGGAGGAATCCCTCGCCATGGCCGAACTGCTGCAGGATCTCGCCCGGCGCTGGCACGTCACGGTGCTGCTGGTGGAGCACGACATGGAGGTGGTGTTCGGCATCTGCGACCGCATCACCGTGCTCCATCTCGGCCGCCTTCTCGCCGAGGGCACCCCGGCCGAAATCCGGTCCGATCCACGGGTCATCTCCGCCTATCTGGGGACTGCTGCATGACCTTGCTGAGCTTCGAGGCCGTGGATGCCTTCTACGGGCGCGCCCAGGTGCTCAGGGGCGTGAGCCTCGCCATCGGCAAGGGCGAGCGCGTGGGGCTGCTCGGACGCAACGGCGTCGGCAAAACCACGGTGGTCAATGCCCTGCAGGGCATCGCCCAGGTCGGCCGCGGGGTGGTGGTGATGGCCGGGCAGCCGGCGCCGCGCATCCGCCACTACAGCGCCGCCCGGGCCGGCATCTCGGTGGTGCCGCAGGGCCGGCGGATCATCCCCGCGCTCAGCGTGCGGGAGAACCTACTGCTCGGCGCCGCCGTCGCCCGTCCCGGTCCCTGGACCCTGGCCCGCGTCTTCGAGCTGTTCCCGGTGCTGAAGGAGCGCCAGCACACGCCCGGCACGGCCCTCAGCGGCGGCCAGCAGCAGATGCTCGCCATCGGCCGCGCCCTGATGGCCAACCCCGACCTCCTCGTGCTGGACGAGCCGTCCGAGGGGCTGGCGCCGGTGATCGTGGATGAGCTCGCCGAGGTCTTCGTGCGCCTCGCCGACGAGGGCACGAGCCTGCTCCTCATCGAGCAGCACATCAGCCTCATCCGTCGCGTGGTGGAAAGATACCACATCATGTCCAAGGGGATGATCGTCGACAGCGGGCCGCTGGCCCAGCTGACGACGGAAAAGCTCAAGCAACACGTCGCCGTTTGAAGGCGTGAACAAGGGTGGAACTGCCAATGGGATGGACGATGCGTTTGGGCGGCGCGCTCGCGGCCGCCATGATGCTGCCGGTGGCGGCGATGGCGCAGGAGCCGCTGCGGATCGGCGTGCCGACCGCGCTGACCGGCACCTATGCCGACCTCGGCAGCCAGGTGAAGCGCGCCATCGCCTTCGCCGCCGCCGAAGCCAATGCGGCGGGCGGCATCGACGGCCACAAGGTGGAGGTGGAATACCTCGACACGGAGGCCAAGCCCGATCTCGCCCGGCGCCAGGCGGAAAAGCTCGCGCTCCAGGGCAACAAGGTGCTCATCGGCGCCATCGCCTCGGGCGAGGCCCTCGCCATTGCGCCCCTGCTGGCGCGCTGGGACGCGCTCTACATCGCGACCACCAACAAGAGCGACAAGATCACCGCCGAGGCGTGCGTGCCGCGCATGTTCCGCGTCAACCGGCCGGACAGCTCTGACGCCGCCACCATGGCGCCCTGGCTGAAGGGCCGCAGCGAGGAGACCTGGGCGGTGATGGCCGCCGATATCGCCTGGGGCCGCGATGTCGCCGCAAGCTTCGGCAAGGCCGCCGCGGCACAGGGCAAGAAGGTGGTGCTGGAGAATTTCTCCGCCCTCGGCACCAACGATTTCGCGACCTACATCCAGAAGATCAAGGATTCCGGCGCCAAGGGCGTGTGGGTGGCGCTGGCGGGGCGCGATGCGGTGAACTTCGCCATGCAGGCCAAGCAGGCCGGCCTTCTCGACAGCGCCACCGTGGCCGGGGTGAGCTTCGTGACCGACAACACGGTCGCCTCCATCGGCGATGCGGCCAAGGGCGTCGCCGGCATCATCAATTACTCGTCCACCCTCGACAATCCGGCCAACAAGGCGTTCGTGGCGGCGTGGGAGCAGGCCTATCCCGGCACCACGCCGACGAACTTCGAGGGCGAGACCTACATCGCGATGCAGGTGCTGTTCCAGGCGGTGAAGGCCGCCGGCAGCGTGAAGGCGGCGGACATCGCCAAGGCCCTGCCGGGCCGCACCTACGCGACCATCCTCGGCGACCAGCAGATGCGCCGCGAGGACAACCAGCTGGTGGGGCCGAACTTCTTCGGCGTGGTCGAGGTGTTCGACGGCAAGCTGCGGCCGGTGGTGAAGATGTCGGTTCCCGCAGAGACTGCCACCGTCGCGCCGAGCCCGGCCTGCAAGATCGCCGGCTGACAAGGAGGGGCGGCGTTCACGGGAGCGCCGCCCGTTCTCATTCCACGGGCGAGGCATCCTCGGGAGCGAGGGTGCGTATCTTGCGCGGACGCGCCGCCCTCTGCGCCGGCCGGTCCCCGGCCTCGCCGGCGATGGCGCTGGTGATGCGGGCGGCCAGCTGCTTGATCTCGCTCACCAGATCTTCCTTGCCGGCGCTCTGGAAGCGGGACTCGCGCACCGCGAACACCACGCTGCCGAGGATGCGCCGCTCCGCGTCGAACACCGGCGCGCCGATGCCCACGAGATCGGGGATCACCTCACCTCGCGTGACGCAATAGCCGTCTCGGCGCAGGCGCGACATGTTGGAACGGAACTGCTCCCAGTTCTCGCCGAGGCCGGCCTCGCGCACCAGTTCCCCATGCCACAGCATGATGTTGCGCAGCTGGTAGGGGGTCAGGTGGGCAAGGATGGTCTTCGCCATAGCGCCGCGGAACATGGGCATGGGGCGGCCGCGCTCGTAATATTCCGGCACCGAGCGCTCGGGCCAGACGATGTCCGCGCACATGACCTTGTCGCCATAGTAGCTGCAGAGCATCACGTTGATGCCGAGGCGCGCGCTCACATCCCGCATGGGGGCGCCGGCGCGGGTCAGCAGCGGGTCGGCGCGGCGGACGAGGCGGTCGAGTTCGATGATGCGCGGACCGAGAACATAGCTGCCGCCCGTGGTGGGCGCGAGCAGCCCCGAATCGCACAAAGACTGGATGTAGCGATAGGCCGTGGCGCGCGAGGCGCCCGCCGCCTGCACGTCCTCAAGCTGGATGCTCATGCGCTCTTCGCCGAAAAGGTCAAGAACCTTCAGCATCTTGTCGAGACTGCTCATGGCTGCGTCCCTCCGGCTCGCCGCTTCATGCACCCGAGGCGCACCATCTGTCGGCGCATTATAGGGTCCATGTCCGGGAATTGAAATTTGCGAGCAGTTTCAAAATCTGCCCCGCCGCGCCCACCTCGGCGGCTCGACCCTGCGACGTGGCCGGCAGGCAAGGCTCTGCAAAGCACGCCAACACAATGCCATGAGACATTGACATAGCTCAAGATGTGGAAATAGTCTCACAATACGAGAATAATATAATATCGAGGAAGCGCCATGTTCAGTTCTGAAGAGGCTCCGATGGGGGCCCTTGTCGCATCTGCATGTCCCCGGAAGGACCGACCGTGACGCCCCGCGCGCCTTACGACCTCACCGGCATGCGCATCCTGCTTACTGGCGCTGCCGGCGGCATTGGCCGCGCCACGGCGCAGCTGTGCGCGAGCCTCGGTGCCGAGATGGTGCTGACCGACGCCGGGCCCGCCCCCGGCCTTGCCGAGGACCTGCCGCGCGATCACGGCCAGGCCCACAGCTACGCCGCCTGCGACGTGCGCGACCGGGCCGCGGTGGAGGCCCTGTGCCAATCGGCCGGCCCCTTGGATGCGGCGGTGCTGAATGCCGGCATCTTCCCGCAGGAGCAGTGGCTTGCAGACGATTGGGACGACCTGTTCCACGAGGTGATGGCGGTGAACGTGGCCGGGCCGGCGCATTTCGCCCGCGCGCTCGTTCCCGCCATGAAGGCGCGGGGCAACGGCCGCATCGTCCTCCTCGGCTCGGTCGCCGCCCACACCGGCGGCACCTATGCCCATTCCCCGGTGAGCTATGCGGCGTCCAAGGGCGCGATCCACACCTTCGTGCGCTGGCTGGCGCGCCGCGCCGCACCGGAAGTGCTGGTGAACGCGGTCGCGCCCGGGTCCACCCTCACGCGCATGGTGGCCACCGCCGATCCCAAGGCGCTGGAGGCGATGCCCGTGCCGCGCTTCGGCCGGCCGGAAGAGATCGCCTGGCCCATCGCCTTCCTGTGCTCCCCCGGCGCCAGCTTCGTGTGCGGCGCCATTCTGGACGTGAACGGCGGCGCCTACATGGGCTGAGGGCCCAGGCGTCCTTCAATCGGGAAAACATCATGCTGCTGGAAGGCAAGGTTGCCATCGTCACGGGCGCTGGCAGCCCGCAGGGGATCGGCTATGGCGTGGCGCGTCGTTTCGCTCGGGAGGGCGCGCGGGTGGCGTTGCTCGATCGCTCGCCCCGGCCGTCGCAGGAGATGGAGCGCGAACTTGGCCCCAACGCCATGACGGTGGTGGCCGACGTGCGCGACGAGGCGGCCTGCGCCGCCGCCATCGCGCAGGTGGTGGAGCGCTGGGGCCGCCTCGACGTGCTCGTCAACAATGCCGGCGTGGTGCAGGCCCGCCGCACGCGGGACATCTCGCGTGACGACTACGATCTGGTGCTGGATGTGAACCTGCGCGGCACGCTGCTCATGTCCCAGCAGGCGCTGGCGCATATGGGGCCGGGCGGGTCCATCGTCTGCATCGCGTCCATCGCCGCCCAGCGCGGCGGCGGGCTCATGGGCGGGCCGCATTATGCCGCCTCCAAGGGGGGCGTGCTGGCGCTGGTGAAGTCCATGGCGCGGGAATTCGGGCCGGCCGGCATCCGCGTCAATGCGGTCAATCCCGGCGTCATCCTCACCGGCATGACCGCCGGCGCCTATGAGGGCGAACGGGGTGCGAGCGTCATCTCCACCATTCCGCTCGCCCGGCTCGGGACGCCTGATGACGTGGCGGGCGCCTGCCTTTTCCTGGCTTCGGATCTGGCCGGCTACATCACCGGAGCGTCGGTGGATGTGAATGGCGGAATGCACATGCACTGACGGTCGGCGCATGTTGACACTAGTCTCATAAAATGAGATTTTTAGTTATTCGCTCTTAAGGTAGAAAACGACCTGCAAAGGCAGGCAGCATTGGGCGCCCCGGCGTCCGATCATGGGGAGGAAACACAGATGAAGCGCATGCTGGCCCGCACCGCCCTTGCCCTGGCGGTGGGCGGCCTTTCCCTCGCGGCGACCTCCGCTGCACGGGCGCAGTTCACCGATGGCGTCGTCCGCATCGGCGTGCTCAACGACCAGAACGGCATCTATGCCGACATGGCCGGCCCCGGCTCGGTCGCGGCCGCGAAGATCGCGGTGGAGGAGATCGGCGGCAAGATCGGCAACACGCCCATCGAGATCATCGTCGGCGACCACCAGAACAAGCCGGACATCGGCCTCAACATCGCGCGCAAGTGGCTGGATGTGGACGGCGTCGACATGATCGCCGACATCCCCAATTCCTCCATCTCCCTGGCTCTGGTCCAGCTGGTGAAGGAAAAGAACAAGGTGGCCGTCATTGCCACCTCCAACAGCAATCGCCTGACCGGTGATTCCTGCACGCCCAATCATGTCCACTGGACGCTGGACAATTACTCCCTCGCCAAGAGCACGGCGACGGAAGTGCTGAAGTCGGGCGGCAGCAGCTGGTATTTCGTGACGGTGGACTATGCCTTCGGCCACGACATGGAGCGCGAGGCGGGGCAGATCGTGAAGAATGCCGGCGGCACCGTGGTCGGCTCCGTCCGCCACCCGCTCGGCTCGTCGGACCTCTCCTCCTTCCTGCTGCAGGCCCAGGCCTCCGGCGCCAAGGTGATCGGCTTCGCCAACTCCGGCGCCGACTTCACCAATTCCATGAAGCAGTCGGCCGAATTCGGCCTCACCCAGGGAAAGCAGAAGCTGGCGGCGCTCGCCGTGTACCTCACGGACATCAAGTCCCTCGGCCTCACCAGCGGCCAGGGGCTCTATCTCAGCGAGCCGTTCTACTGGGATCTCAATGACCAGACCCGAGCCTTCGCCAAGAAGTTCTCGGAGAAGATGAACGGCGCCATGCCCACCTCCTTCCAGGCCGGCGTCTATTCAGGCGTGCTGCATTATCTGAAGGCGGTCCAGGCCCTCAACAGCGACGCGGATGGCCGCGCCATCGTCGCCAAGATGAAGGATCTGCCCACGGACGACCTCGCTTTCGGCAAGGGCTACGTTCGAGCCGACGGCCGCAAGATCCACCCCATGTACCTGTTCAAGGTGAAGAGCCCGGCCGAATCCAATGGCCCGTGGGACCTCTACGCCAAGATCGGCGAGACGCCCGCCGACCAGGCCTTCAAGCCCCTCGAGGCCGGCGGCTGCGCCCTGGTGAAGCAGAACTGAACTCTCCGGGTCTTTCCTTTCAGCGAAGCCGGGAGACTGCGGGCTCCCGGCCGAATGCCCCCGCGCATCCACAGTCCCGCATCGAATTTCAGGAGCAGAACATGGTCGCAATCACCCCCGGCCTCGCCGGCGAGGACAAGCTCGGTCCGAAAGATTCCCGCTACGTCGACGTGCCGAGCCTGCCGTGGAAGCCCACCCCCACCAAGGGCATCGACATGAAGATCCTGCTCCTCGACGAGGAGACCGGCCTCATGACCGCCCTCTTCCGCTGGCAGCCCGGCACGGAGCTGCCCCGCCATGAGCATGTGGAGATCGAGCAGACCTACGTGCTGGAAGGCAGCATCGTGGACGCCGAGGGCGAGGCGCTCTCCGGCAATTATGTCTGGCGCCCGGCCGGCAACCAGCATGTGGCCCGCTCTCCCAACGGCGCGCTCGTCATCTCCATGTTCCTGCGGCCCAACAAGTTTCTCGACGGCGACCTTGCCGGTCAGGAGCTGAAGTAAGTCCAAGGGCATGCCGGGGCGGCCGGGCTTGGGTCCGGCCCCTTGGCTGAACGAGAGAGCGTCATGCGCATCGTCCGCTTTGAACATCAGGGCCGCATCCAGTTCGGCACGCGACGGGATGACCACGTAACCCCCTTCGCTGGGGTGGCAGGGGGATCATTCACCGCCCTTCTGGCCGCCCTCGCGGACGGCGCGCATGTCCCGCAGGCCACTCCCATTCCAGAGGCGCAGGTAAGCCTGCTGCCGCCGGTTCCGCTCACCGGCAAGATCATCTGCATCGGCCTCAATTATGCGGACCACGCCCGCGAGGGCGGCCACCCCATTCCCACCTATCCGGCGGTCTTCCTGCGCACCGCCACCTCGCTGGTGGGCCACGGGCAGCCGCTGGTGCGCCCGGTACTCTCCGAGCGGTTCGACTATGAGGCCGAGCTTGCGGTGGTGATCGGGCGAACCGCGCACCACGTCCGCGCGGCGGATGCCCTGCATCATGTCGCGGGCTATTCCTGCTTCAATGACGGTTCCATCCGGGATTTTCAGCGCAAGTCCACCCAGTGGACCATGGGCAAGAACTTCGACCGTTCCGGCTCCATCGGCCCTGAGCTGGTGACGCCGGACGAGTTGCCCTCCGGGGTCGACAATCTGCGCATCGCCGCGCGCCTCAATGGCGAGACGCTGCAGGATGGCTCCACCCGGGAGATGATCTTCCCCGTGTCGGATCTGATCGAGACCTTGTCCGCCGTCATGACGCTGGAGCCCGGCGACGTGATCGCCACCGGCACGCCGGCCGGCGTCGGCTTCGCCCGCACGCCGCCGCGCTTCATGGAGGCCGGCGACCTCATCGAGATCGAGATCGAGGGCATCGGCATCCTCGCCAACACCATCGTGGACGAGGCGCCCGACGCCGCCGAACAGGAAAGCCACCGCCCATGATCGTCGAAGAGCGGATGTACGTGCTCCACACCGAGGTGAACATCGCCGACTACATGGCGATCTACACCAGCGAGGGCCTGCCGCTGCAGCGGGAGATTCTCGGCGGCTTCCTCGGCTATTTCACCACCGAGATCGGCACGCAGAACCAGCTCGTCCATTTCTGGGCGTATGCGGACCTGGAGGAGCGGCGCAAGCGGCGCGAGAAGCTCGCGGCGCAGCCCGGCTGGCAGGCGTGCCTCGTGAAGATACGGCCCATGATCATGACCATGGAAAACCGCATCCTCGTCCCCACCGCCTTCTCCCCCTGGCCCGGCGCGGCGCCGAGCCTCGCGGCAGGCAGCGGGCAGGCGTGACGTTTTCCGTGTCGAGCCGGCCTTGCAGAGATTGACGTTGCAAGGCCTCCTCGGCCGAACCGATTTCAACGCCCTTCCCCTTACGACCTCCTCCAGCAGCCCCGCCGCGCGCACCGTCTTCGCAGATGCAGTGAAACCTTGTGCCCTCCTGCCGCGTTGAGACGTCAGACACGCGAGACCTACCCATCCTCGGTAGTCATCGCGCCGGCGCCGCCGGAGGAGACACACATGCGCATCGCCCAAGTCGCGCCGCTCATCGAGAGCGTGCCGCCGCGCCGCTATGGGGGAACCGAACGTATCGTCTCCTACCTCACCGAAGAATTGGTGGCGCAGGGCCATGACGTGACGCTGTTCGCCAGCGGCGACTCGCTCACTTCAGCCCAGCTTGAGCCCATGTGCGAGACAGGATTGCGTCTCTCCACCGGCCCCGTTGATCCCGTCGTCTTCCACCTGCTCATGCTGGAGCAGGTGCGGCGGCGCGCGGACGAGTTCGATCTCATCCATGTGCATGTGGACGTGCTGCACTATCCGGTGCTGAAGGAGCTTGCGCCGCGCACGCTCACCACCCTGCACGGCCGGCTCGACAGCGTCGCCGCCCAGCGGCTCTATGCGCTCTATGACGAGTTTCCGCTGGTCTCCATCTCCAACCACCAGCGCAAGCCCATGCCGCCGGTGAACTGGGCCTCCACGATCTATCACGGCCTGCCGGAAGCGCTCCTGCCGTTCAATCCGACGGGGGGCGACTATCTGGCCTTCCTCGGCCGCATCTCGCCGGAAAAGCGCCCCGACCGCGCGATCGAGATCGCCGCCCGCGCGGGGCTGCCGCTCAAGATCGCGGCGAAGGTGGACCAGGCGGACCTGGAATATTGGGAAACGAAGATCCGCCCCATGGTGGAAGCGACACCCGGGGTCGAATTCATTAGCGAGATCGACGAACGTCAGAAGGCGCAGTTCCTCGGCAATGCCAAGGCCCTGATCTTTCCCATCGATTGGCCCGAACCGTTCGGGCTGGTGATGATCGAGGCCATGTCCTGCGGCACGCCCACCATCGCCTACGGCTGCGGCTCGGTTCCGGAGGTGCTGGAGAACGGACTAACCGGCTACATCGTCCGCAATCAGGATGAGGCGGTGGCCCGCGTCGCCGATCTCGACCGGCTCGACCGCGCCGCCATCCGCCGCACCTTCGAAAAGCGCTTCTCAGCGACGCGGATGGCGCGGGACTATGTGGCCCTCTACGAACGCCTCGCCGCGCCCTCCTCCCCCCGGATGGTGCCGCGCGAGATGGTCAACGGGAGCCTCAATGTCGCCGTCTGACGCTGCGGCCCGCGCTGCCGCCGCAGACCCGCAGGAGCCCGGCTATGCCATCGCGGCCAGCGCCTCGCAGATCGAGGCGATGCCGCGCACGCTCAAGCACGACGAGACGTTCGCCGTGTTCGATGCCCATGGCGATGCCGTTCCCGGCCTCGCCAGCAACCACGGCCTGTTCCACCGCGATACGCGGCACCTCTCGCAATTCTTCCTCACCATCGACGGGGTGCGGCCGCTGCTTCTCGGCTCCACCGTGCGGGACGACAACGCAACGCTGAGCTGCGACCTCACCAATCCCGACCTGCCGACGCGCAACGGCGAGGGCGAGCTGGCTCATGACCTCATCCATTTGCGCCGCTCGCGCTTCCTGTTCCGCGGCGCATGTCATGAATGCCTGTCCGTTCGCAATTTCGATGGCGAGACGCGCACCTTCGAGATCGGACTCTTCTTCGATGCCGATTTCGTGGATCTGTTCGAGGTGCGCGGGTCGCATCGGGCAAAGCGCGGGCGGATGGCCGCGCCGGTGGTGGGGGAGAGCCATGTGTCCCTCTCCTATCGCGGCCTCGACGAGCACACCCGCACCACCCGCCTCGCCTTCGCCCCCCGGCCCACCGTCCTGAAGGCAGATCGCGCGCTCTACCGGCTGACCCTGAAGCCCGGCGAGGGCTTCGTAATTTTCGCGGAGATCCGGTGCGACGGCACCGAGCCGGAGCGCGATGCCCGGCAGGCGTTCCGGCTCGGCCTCAAGGACATCCGCGCCGATATGCGGATACGAACGGCGCGCTCGGCCGGCGTTTCCTCGTCCAACGATCATTTCAACGAGGGCCTGCGCCGCGCGGTGAGCGACCTCAACGTCCTCATCACCGACCTGCCCGAAGGCCCCTACCCCTATGCGGGCGTCCCGTGGTTCTCGACCGTTTTCGGGCGCGACGCGATCATCACCGCGTTCGAGACCCTGTGGCTCACCCCCTCTCTGGCGCGCGGCGTGCTGCTTCATCTCGCCGCCAACCAGGCCACCACCTTTGATCCCGAGGCCGATGCCGAGCCGGGCAAGATCCTGCATGAGGTGCGCTTCGGCGAGATGGCGGAACTCGGCGAGGTGCCGTTCCGCCGCTATTACGGCAGCATCGATTCCACCCCGCTCTTCGTCATGCTGGCCGGCGCCTATGTGGAGCGCACCGGCGACGTCGAGACGGTTCGCATGCTTTGGCCGGCGATCGAGGCGGCGCTCGGCTGGATGCGCGAGCATGGCGACCGCGACGGGGACGGCTTCATCGAATATGGCCGCCGGCGCGGGGACGGGCTGGTGAACCAGGGCTGGAAGGACAGCCACGACAGCATTTTCCATGCTGACGGACGGCTCGCCAAAGGCCCCATCGCGCTGGTGGAGGTGCAGGGCTATGCCTATGCGGCGTGGAATGCGGCGGCCGCCATTGCGCGCGTACTCGGCGCCCCGGAGGCGGCGGAGACCTATGCGGCGCGGGCGCGCGACCTGCGTGCCGCCTTCGACGCCGCCTTCTTCGATCCGGCCCTCGGCACCTACGTCCTCGCGCTGGACGGCGACAAGGCGCCCTGCCGCGTCCGCACCTCCAATGCCGGGCACGCCCTGTTCTCCGGCATCGCCCTGCCCGAGCGGGCGGAAGCGGTGGCGGCGACCTTGATGAACAGCAGTTCCTTTTCCGGCTGGGGCGTGCGGACGCTCGCGGCCGGCGAGGCGCGCTTCAATCCCATGAGCTATCACAACGGCTCCGTGTGGCCGCACGACAATGCCGTGGTTGCGCTAGGGCTTGCGCGGTATGGCTTCCGGGCCGAGGCGGCGCGCATCTTCGAGGGGCTGTTCCGCGCCTCGGTCTATTTCGACCTCCGGCGCATCCCCGAGCTGTTCTGCGGCTTCGCCCGCCAGCGCAACCGGGGGCCGGTGGGCTATCCGGTCGCCTGCGCGCCGCAGGCCTGGGCTGCGGCGGCTCCTCTTGCCCTTCTCCAGGCCTCCCTCGGCCTGAGCTTCGACGTGGCGGAACGGCGCGCGGTGTTCGAGCGGCCCATGCTGCCGGCATTTCTCGACACGCTCACCCTCACCGGCCTCGCCGTCGCCGATGGGCACATCGACGTGAAGGTGGAGCGCGTGAAGGCCTCCGCCGCCCTGTCGGTGATCGACCGGCAGGGCGACGTCGGCATTCGCGTGGAGTCCTGACCCTATTCCGCCGCCGACGGATAGTTGGAGGGGAAAAGCGCCTTGCGAGAGTCCTCGTCGCCCATAACCTTGAAGGCGTGGTCCTTGCCCACTTCGCGGGCGCGGGTGGCGGCGGGCCGGGAATCGATCTCGGCGAACCAGCGCTTGATGTGCGGGAAGCGCGCCAGAGGATCACCCTCGCCCTTCAGCACCCGCGATGCCCTGAGGATCCAGCCCCAGGCCGACATGTCGGCAATGGTGTAGTCCGCGCCGGTGACATAGGGGCGGGTGGCGAGCAGGTCGTCGAGCACCTGATAGTGCCGCTCCGCCTCGCGCCGGTAACGGTTCACGGCATAACCGAGCCCCTCGGGCGCGGCATGCTGGAAATGCACCGCCTGACCGGAGAACGGTCCGAGACCGCTGGCGAGGAACAGGAGCCAGGAGAGCAGCTCCGGCCGGTCCTTGGGATCACCACCGAAGCGGCCGGTCTTCTCCGCGAGATAGAGGAGGATCGCGGTGGAATCGAACACCCGCGCCTCGCCGCCGCCCGGCCCTTCCGTATCGACGATGGCCGGCACCTTGCCGTTGGGATTGATGGCGCGGAACGCCGGCAGGTGCTGCTCGCCCTTGGCCGTGTCGACCGGGACGATCTCGTAGGGAAGGCCCGTCTCCTCAAGGAAGAGCGCGACCTTGGCCGGGTTGGGCGTGGGATGGAAATAGAAGCGGATCAACGGGATCACCCTTCGCTGGCAACCGCCGAAGCGGGCACGTTTGCGTTTTAGAACGACTGATATAGAATGCATGCATCGGAAACCCGCGCAAGCTGTCCGCATCGCAAAATACTGCCGCATGCCAGATCTCGGCGGCGGCACGACACGCCATGGATGATCCAGAATGATCGACCTGCATTATTGGCCGACCCCGAACGGTCACAAGATCACGATGTTTCTCGAAGAGGCGGGCATCGACTACACTATCATCCCCGTCGACATCAGCGCAGGCGACCAGTTCAAGCCGGATTTTCTGGCCATCGCCCCCAACAACCGCATGCCGGCGATCGTCGATCATGCGCCCACCGATGGTGGCGCGGCCATTTCGGTGTTCGAATCCGGCGCCATCCTGCTCTATCTCGCCGAGAAGACCGGCCGCTTCGTTCCCACCGACGTGCGCGGCCGCAAGAGCGTGCTGGAATGGCTGTTCTGGCAGGTGGGCGGGCTGGGCCCCATGGCGGGGCAGAACCACCATTTCGTCCAGTACGCCCCGGAGCGCATCCCCTATGCCATGGAGCGCTACGTGAAGGAGACGAACCGTCTCTATGGCGTGCTCAACACGCGCCTCGGCAAGAGCGCGAACGTGGCGGGCGAGGACTATTCCATCGCCGACATGGCGATCTACCCCTGGATCGTGCCGCACCAGCGCCAGCAGCAGGATCTCGACACCTTCCCGAACCTGAAGCGCTGGTTCGAGGCTGTGGCGGCGCGTCCGGCCACCATCGCGGCCTACGCGAAGGGCGAGCCCTTCACCAAGCGTCCGACGGTGACCGAGGAAGGCAAGAAGATCCTGTTCGGCCAGACCGCACGCTAGGCCGGATGACGCCTCCCCCGGCGCGGGTTACGCTGCGCCGGGTGTCGAGGCGGAATAAGCGGGAAAGACAGGGGACCATGGCGCGGCCGAGGGCGTTCGACGAGGGCGAGGTACTGGACGCGGCGCTGCGCTGCTTCTGGACCCGCGGCTACGAGGCGACCTCCGTGCGCGATCTCGCCTCCTCCATGGGCCTCACCGGCGCCAGCCTCTACAACGCCTTCGGCGACAAGCGCGCGCTCTATGAGAAGGTTCTGGAACGCTACGCCAGCCACAGTATGGCGGAACGCATCCGCCGGCTGGAGGCGCCGGACATCGCCCCGCGCGACGCCATATCCTCCTTCTTCCGGGAGACGCTGGAGCGAGCGCTGGACGATCCCGAGATGAAGGGCTGCTTCGTGGTGAACGCCGCGGTGGAGATGGGGCCGCACGACCCCGAGCTGCGCGCCGCCGCCCTCGCCTCCCTCGGTGAGGTGGAGGCTTTCCTGACCCGCCGCATCGAGGCCGGCCGCGCGGACGGCACGATCCAGAACCGGGAGACCGCGCAGGAGCTGGCGCGCATGCTCCTCGGCGTCCATCTCGGCCTCCGGGTGCTGGCGCGCCTGCGCCCCGGCCGCGAACTGCTGGAGGGGGTGGTGAAACCCGCCCTCGCCGCCCTCGATCCGAATTTGCCGGGCTGATCCCGCCCGCGCTCCCGCCCTCCACGACAGGACGCCGCCCATGATCCGGGCCTATGTGTTCGATGCCTATGGCACGCTGTTCGACGTCCAATCGGTCAGTGCCGTGACCGATGCGGCCTTCCCCGGCCATGGTGAGATCATCACCCAGGTGTGGCGGATGAAGCAGCTGGAATACAGCTGGCTGTGCTCGCTCATGGGTGATTATCAGGACTTCTGGTCCGTTACCCGCCGCGCCCTCACCTACACACTTGGCATCCTGGGGCTTCAGCCCAGCGAGCGGTTGTTCGACGACATTGCCGAGGCCTACAATCGGCTCACGCCCTATTCCGATGCGGCCGAGGCACTGGCAGGCCTGACGGGCGTGCGTCGGGCGATCCTGTCCAATGGGAGCCCTGCCATGCTCCAGGCGCTGGTCGGCAACTCGCCGCTCGCGCCTTTCATCGAGGACACCATCAGCGTCCATCCCAAGCGCTGCTTCAAGCCCGACCCGCGCGCCTACGAGTTGGTGGAGGAACGACTGGGCGTGAAGCCCGGCGAGGTGATGTTCGTCTCCTCCAACGGCTTCGACATCGCCGGTGCGAAGAGGTTCGGGTTCAACGTGGCCCGCATCTCCCGCGTGCCGCAAGCCGACCTCGCCGCCGAGCTTGCGGGGACCGGCCCCTTGTCGGCATCCGCCTTCTACCGCGCCCTGCGGACGCAGGAGGAAGCCCTCGGCTATCCCCCGGACATAGTGGTCACGAGCCTGCCCGAGCTTGCGGCCCTTCCTACTCAAGGCGGAGGCCGGGAGCCTATTTCGGTAACGCCCCGGTGAAGTCCTCCTGAAACTCCTTCAGCTCCACGGGATTGATGTCCGAGACAGCCCAATAGGACAGACCCGCCTCGCTCCAGCCCATGAGCGTATAGCCGTCGCGGCCCTTCACCGTGCGCGCGCCGGACGCGCCGGGCCAGACGAAGACGTTGATGACATGGCCGTTGCGGCGATAGACGAGGGCCGCGACCACCCGTCCCCCCACATAATCGAGCCGGCCGCCCACGAGCGGAAACCCGCGTGCGGCGAGGTCCACCACCGGCGGGGAGAAATCGATGCGGCCGCCGAACCACGGCTTCACCGTGTGCTGGTTGGACGACGCCACATCGGTGAGATGGTCCGCGAGCAGGGATCGGACGTGGCCGGCGACCAACTCGTCCTCCAGGCCCCCCCCGCGCGGCGGCAGCACTGCGATGACCAGCGCCACCGCCAGCACCGCAAGGGAGGGCACGAGGCTCCACCGCGCGAACCGTTCGCCCATCAGGGTGCGCCCCATACCACCCCTCAAGCGGCGCCACAGCGTAGCGGGGCTCCAGGCGGCCGGCGAGGCATTGGCCGCCTCCGCCGCGAGGGCAGCGACCACGCTCTCGCGCAGCCCCTCCGGCACCGGCCACCGCGCTTGCCCGGAGGCTAGGAGCGCATGGCTGCCTTCGAGCCGGCGCAGGTGCGCGGCGCACGCCGGACAGGAGGCCAGATGCCGCTCCACCTCCAGGACGTGGACGGCGTCGAGTTCGCCGTCGAGGTAGGAATTGAGGAGCGCGTCCCACTCCGCGCAGGGTTCGGGCGCGCGATCCGTGCTTTCGCTCATCGCACCGCCTCCGCCCCGGCGGCGACGCGCTCCCACAGGTCGGCGAAATGGCGCCGCGCGCGGGAGAGGCGCGACATGACGGTGCCCACCGGCACGCCCGCGACGTCGGAGATCTCGCGATAAGAGAGCTCGTCCAGCTCGCGCAGCACCAGCACCTCGCGCAGGGGCTCGGGCAGCAGTTCGAGAACGCCGCGCACCCGGTCGGCCTGCGATCGGCGCAGCAGGATGGTTTCCGGAGTCTCGCCGTCCACCAGCAGATCGAGCGCGTCTTCCGCTTCGCCGCCGTCTTCTGCAGCCACCGCGACCGGCGCGTGGCGCAGCATCTCGCGGCGCCGGTGATCGCGCCAGGTGAGGTGACAGTTTCGCACGATGGCGAGCAGCCATGCCCGCGCGCTGCCGCCCTTGAAATCGGCGAAGGCGCGATAGGCGCGCAGATAGGCATCCTGCACGACATCCTGCGCAGCATCCGCATCGCGTGTGAGATAGCGGGCGAGGGTATAGGCCGCGTCGAGATGGGGCAGCATGCTGGCGCGGAAATGCGCCGCCTCCAATGCAGTCAACGGCCGACCGGGCTGCGCGTCCTCGGCGCTCCCGGCCGCGCCCCCCGCCGGAGCCGCTGCCACGGCGAAGAACGCGCGCACAGCTTCGGCGACGGCCCCAAAAACACCGCCTAGGACGCCGCGCCTGCCGCCCGCGCTCGGGCCACGACAAGGCCGCGCGCATGCCGGCGGGAAGGCCGCAATCGAGATCATCCCGTCTCCGTTCCGGATGGAGGGGGCGGCCGCAGCCGCCCCGGACCGGGCATCAGCCGCCCGCCTTCACCATGACCTTTCCGACCATGTGCGGGTGAAGGGAACAGAAATAAGAGTAATCTCCCGCATTCGTGAAGGTGAAGGAGAACTTGCCTTCCGTATCGAGAGCATTCGACCGGAATGCCTGCTTCTTATCGACCACCGTATGAGGAATATCGTCATTGTTGATCCAGGTCACCGTGGTGCCTGGCGTGACGGTGACTTCGGCCGGTGTGAAGGTAAAATTGTCGATGCTGACCGTGACATCCTCGGCAGCGGCCGGCGTCGCGAGGGCACCGAAGGCAAGACAGATGGCGAGGACCGCGACCTGAGGCGGAAGGGGAAGAGGCGACTGTTTCACAGATGAAGCTCCTGACGGATGACACCGGCCGCAGCCGGCCATGACGGAGGAAGGGCGACGGGGGCGGCTCAGCCTTCGAGCGGCGTGTCGATGATGGCGAGCGGCTCGGAGCCGCGGACGAAGTTGACCGTGGCGATGCCGAGATTCTTCTTCAGTTCGCCCGCCGGCAGCTTCAGCGGCCCGGGCGAGGGCGCGGTGCCGGGGGCGGGCTGCGGGAAGGCCGTGGACCGTGCGGTGTGGAAGGAGACATTGCCCTCCACCTTCTGCATCACCTGGTGGATGTGCCCGTTGAGCACCGTCACCGAGCCGAACCTCTTCAGGTAGGACAGGGCCTCCAGCCCATCGGCGGTGCCCCAGCCCCATTCGGGATAGACGGTCCACAGGGGGATGTGGGCGAACACCACGAGGGGCGTCGAGGACGGCAGGCCGGCGACATCGTTCTCCAGCCATTCCAGCTGCTCGGTGCCGAGATTGCCGAGGCCGCCCGCCTTCAGGTTCACCACGTTCACCAGCGCGATGAAATGCACGCCGCCATGGTCATAGCTGTACCAGCCGGCGCCCTTCGCGCCCTTGCCGTAGCGGTCGAGATAGGCCTTGCCCTGGCCGTCGTCGAGGAGGTCGTGCTCGCCCGGCACGTAGAAGACGGGGACGCCGGCCTCCTTGATGATCTGGTCGGCGTCGTCGAATTCCTTGTCCTTGGACAGGTGGCTGATGTCGCCGGTGTGGATCATGAAGGCGGGCTTCTCCTTCAGCGTCCGGATGCGGGCCACCGCCTCCCGCAGGGTGCCGAGCGCATCCGGGTTGGCAGCCTTGTCGAAGCCCACATGGCTGTCGGAAATCTGCAGGAAGGTCAGCGCCTTCGCCGGCTCGGCCGCGAGTGCCCGCCCGAGGCCGACGCCGCTCGCGACGCCGCCGGAGATGGACCACAGGATGCCGGTGCCGGCCCAGGTCATGCACTCAAGGAAGCCGCGCCGGTCGATGCCGTCAGCGTCAAGGCGCGGGGCGGTCTCGGAGGACAGCCGTTCGTGTCTGCTCATGGATCTCTCCGCATGGCGCCGGGGGCTCCCGGCGCTGCGACCGCGCACCCATATGGAGCGGCGCCGGTCGAAGCGTGGGCGTCACCTCAGGGCGTCCCACATGGGCCAAGACCGGGGAGCGAGCCGGTTTATTCCCGACCGGAGAGATTTTTTGCGGCGGATGACACCGGCAAAGCAGCGAGCCGGCTTCGCAGGCGGGGCACGGTGAAGGTCACGAAGGCCCGCAGCTTAGCCGCCGGCAGGCGCGCCTCGGGATAGACGATGGCCACCGGCAGGGGCGGGCCTTCATAGTCTTCCAGCAGCAAGGCGAGGCGCCCGGCGGCCACCGCCTCCTCCACCTGATAGGAGAGCACGCGCGTGATGCCACGGCCGCGCACGACGGCATCGATGGCCGCCTCGGCGCCGTTCACCACATAATGCGGGCGTACCGTCACCTGCTTGCGCGAGCCGCCGCCGGGACCAGGCGCGAAGCTCCAGATGGAATTGTCGGTGATCTGGGAGAAGGAGACGATGCGGTGGCCGGCGAGGTCCGCCGGCACCTGCGGCACGCCGTGGGCGGCGAGGTAGGCGGGGCTGGCGCAGACCACGCGGCGCACCTCCCCCACCCGGGCGGCGACGAGGCTGGAGTCCGGCAGGTGGCCGATGCGCACCGCCGCGTCGTGGCCTTCGTCGATCAGGCTCACCACGCGATCCACCAGCAGCAGGCGCGCTTCCAGCTTCGGGTTCGCCTCCAGCAGGTCCTCCACCAGCGGCGCCACATGCAGGCGGCCGAAGGTGACGGGCGCGGTGAGGGAGAGGAGGCCGCGCGGATCGGTGCGCTCGCCCGCCGCGAGCTGATCCGCCTCGGCGAGTTCGGCGAGGATGGCGCGGCAGGCGGCGAGATAGCGCTCGCCGGCCTTGGTGAGGTGCAGCGCGCGCGTGGTTCGGTGGAGAAGGCGCGTGCCCAGCCGCTCCTCCAGCAGCGCCACTGCGCGCGTGATCGCCGCCGGCGAGCGCCCGAGCCGCCGCGCCGCGCCGGCAAGGCTCCCCTCGTCCAGCGCGGCAACGAAGGCGGTCATGGCGTCGATGCGGTCCATCGCCTAATTTCAGATAATGAAACAATAACTTTCAGATTATAGCCATTCTGCACAAGAACGGGAAGCCCTAGCTATTGGTCACCGGGCCGCGATGAAACGACGGCCCGCCCCGAAGCGAAATGCGAAAGGCGCCCCCGTGGACCACTCTTCCAGCCGCATCCCGGCCCTCGATCCCGCCACCACCACCGGCAAGGCGAAGGACCTGCTCTCCGCCGTCCAGGCGAAGTTCGGCGCCACGCCGAACCTGTTCAAGGTCGCCGCCAACGCCCCCGCCGCTCTGGAAGGCCTCATCGGCCTATCCGGCGCGCTGGGCAGCGGCGCCCTGCCGGCGAAGACGCGCGAAAGCCTCGCCATCGCCGTCGCCGAGGTGAATGGCTGCGACTATTGCCTCTCCGCCCACACCCTCATCGGCAAGGGCGCCGGCCTCTCCGACGCCGATATCACCCTGGCCCGCGCCGGCCGCGCGGCGGACAGCAAGGCGGAAGCGGCCATCGCCTTCGCCCGCGCGGTGGTCTCGCGCCGCGGCCAGGTGAGCGATGCGGACCTTTCCGCCGCCCGCGCCGCCGGCCTTGATGACGGCGCGCTGGTGGAGGTGGTGGCGCATGTCGCCGTGAACATCTTCACCAACTACCTCAACAACGTCGCCGGCACCGAGATCGACTTTCCCGTGGTGCGCTCCGGCACGCCGCGGGCCGCCTGAGGCCTGCGGCCGGCATCCGAACGCGCTCCGCCGGACGAACCGCCCCTCAAACGGCGGAGCGTGGGCGGGTGCCAGCCGAAGCCTCACAGCCGGGCCCCTCACGGGGCCCGGCACCTCGTGCTTTCCGAAGGAGGCTGCCATGTCCGAACCCCTTGCAATCACGCCCTCCAGCGATGTCGCCTTCACGGCGGCGGTGAAGGCGGCGCAGCAGGCGCGCGGCTCCCGCCAGGCCTATGCCCGCGTCGAGGCGCGCGGCGGCTTCCGCACGGAGCTGACGCCGGATTTCGTGCAATTCCTCGGCGGGATCGACACCGCCTTCCTCGCCACCGCGAATGCCGACGGCCAGCCCTATGTCCAGCATCGCGGCGGGCCGAAGGGCTTCATCCGAGTCCTCGACGCGCACACCCTCGGCATGGCGGATTTCAGCGGCAACCGGCAGTACATCACGGTCGGCAATGCCTCGGAGAACCCGAAGGCCTTCCTCTTCCTGATGGACTACACCCACCGCCGCCGCATCAAGGTGTGGGGCGAGCTCTCCGTGGTGGAGGGCGATGCGGACCTCGTGGCGCGCCTGATGCCGGAGGATTACGGCGCCATTCCCGAGCGCGCCTTGCTCTTCAAGGTCTCGGTCTGGGACATCAACTGCCCGCAGCACATCCCGCAGAAGATCGACGCCCCGCTCGTCGCCGCCGCCCTGCAGGAGCGCGAGGCGCGCATCGCCGCGCTGGAGATGGAAGTCGCGCGCCTGCGCGGCCTGGTCGGCGCGGGCGATGCCGCAGGCATGTGAAGCAAATCCCCCGTTCACTCGTTCGTGATCGACGTAACGGGAGCCGCTTCCGCCGCGAATTCACTCACAGACAAGCAAAACCAGAACGGGGACGAGCCATGATCGACCTGCGCGAGGGCGTGCGCACACGCGCCCCGGGGTCTGGAGACCTGTGCGCCATCGCCGTGATGGCGAAGGCGTCCGCACCGGGCCGCACCAAGACCCGGCTCTGTCCGCCGCTCGATCCCAGGGAGGCGGCGGCGTTCAACACCGCCTTCATCCAGGACATCGTGGGCAACATCCTCGCCGCCGGGCGAATGGCGCCCGTCACGCCCTACGTGGCCTATGGGCCGGCGGGGGCCGCGCATTTCTTCGATGCCGTGCTGCCGCCGGGCGTCGGCCGGATGGAGGCAGTGGCCCCCGACTTCGGCGCCTGCCTGACGATGACCCTCGCTCACCTCTTCGACCTCGGACATCCCGCAGCGGCCGTATTGAATGCCGACAGCCCGACATTGCCCCCCGCCCTGCTCGCGGAACTCGCCGATGTGCTGGCCCAGCCCGGCGACCGCGCGGTTCTCGGCCCGTCCACGGACGGCGGCTATTACGTGCTCGGCCTGAAAGCGCCGCACTGGCACCTGTTCGCAGACATCGACTGGAGCACTGAGCGCGTCTTTGAGCAAACGCTGGCCCGCGCCGCCGAGATCGGCCTTCCCGTCCATGTGCTGCCGCCCTGGTACGACGTGGACGATGCGCAGGCGCTGCGCCTGCTCCATGGCGAGTTGATCGCAGGCGTCCCCTTCGGCACCGCGCCCCTCGCCCGCGGCGCGGCGCGCAACAGCGCGGACCTGCTCCGGCGCCTCCTCGCCCAGGAACGCCTCGCCGAACGGCTCGGCCTGCCCGTTGCCGATATCGATCCTCCCTGCCGCCGCGCCTCCTGATCGCGGCCGCCTCCCCCTTCCAGCAACGGATCTTCACGATGAACGCTCTCACCCCCGGCGCGCCCGCCGTCTCCCGCCGCTATTTCGAGCGGGCGGAAACGGACCGCACCAGCGTGCCGGTCCGAAAGCCGGTCTGCCTCTATCTGGAGACCACGAACCGCTGCAACCTGCTCTGCACCACCTGCCCGCGCACTTATGAGGAGCTTGAACCGCCGGCCGACATGAGCTGGGAGCTGTTCACCTCCATCGTGGACCAGATCCCCGATCTCGAACGCTGCGTGCTGCATGGCGTCGGCGAGCCCATGCTGGTGCCAGATCTCGACCGCATGGTCCGCTATCTCAAGGACCGCGGCACGTACGTACTGTTCAACACCAACGGCACGGTGCTGACCGAGAAGAACGGCCGGGCGATGATCGCCGCCGGCCTCGACGAACTGCGCGTCTCCCTCGATGCCGCCAACGCGCATTCCTACCGCGCCATCCGCGGCAAGAACTACTTCGACCGCATCCTGAAGAATGTGCGCGCCTTCCGCGACCTTCAGGAGCGCGAGGGCCACACCAATCCTCGCGTCTCCGCCTGGCTCACCGGGCTCAAGGAGACGATCTCCGAACTGCCCGACTTCGTGCGCGTGGCGGCGGAGCTGGGGGTGCGCGAAGTCTATCTCCAGCGTCTCGTCTTCTTCGAGCAGGAGGCCATCGGACGTGCCCGCCCGGACCAAGCGCTCTACGAGCAGATCAACACCGACGAGGCCGCCTATATCGCCGAGGCGGCGCGGGTGGCTGCGGAACTGGGGATGGTCTTCTCCGCCTCCGGCGCGGCCTCCGAGCCCGGCATGAGCCTGAAGCGGCCGGAGGAAGGCTCGCCCTGGTCCATGTGCCGGCGGCCGTGGACGGTGATGTACTTCACCGCCAACGGCCGCGCCCTGCCCTGCTGCATCGCGCCATTCTCCCAGCGCGGATACGAGAACTACACGCTGGGCGACGCGACAACCCAGTCCCTGTCCGACATCTGGCACGGCGACGCCTACAAGGCGTTCCGCGCCGGCCTCCTCTCCGAAACGCCGCCGGCCGCCTGTGCCAATTGCGGCCTGCGCTGGAGCCTCTAGATGGCCCGCGCAGGCGCTCCGAGGGTCGCGCTCGTCATCCCGACGCTGAACGAGGCCGAGGCCATCGCCGGCACCCTCGCGGAGATTCCCACCGGCGTCGTGGATCTTGTGGTGGTCGCCGATGGCGGCTCCACCGATGGCACGCAGGAGATTGCGGCTGCGGCGGGAGCCACCGTGCTCGCCTCCGGCCGCGGCTTCGGCCGCGCCTGCTTAGAGGGCGTGTGCGAGGCCCGCGACGCCGACATCATCGCCTTCATGGATGCGGACGGGGCGGACGACCCAGCTTTCCTGCCGGCGCTGCTGAAGCCGCTCGCCGATGGGAAGGCCGACTTCGCCATCGCGTCCCGCACCCGCGGCGTGCGCGAGCCCGGCGCCATGGCCTGGCATCAGGTGGTGGCGGGGCGCGCGGCGGGCTTCGGCATCCGCGCCCTCTACGGCGTCGCCTATTCGGACATGTGCACCTTCCGCGCCATCCGCCGCGACGCGCTGGTCGGTCTCGGCATGCGGGAACTCACCTACGGCTGGAACATCGAGATGCAGATGCGCGCCGCCCGCGCCGGGCTCGCCATCGTCGAGATTCCCGTCGCCTACCGCCGCCGCAGGGGCGGCGTCTCGAAGGTCGCCGGCAACCTCTCCACCACCCTGACCGCCGGCACCCGCATCGTCTCCACCTTCCTGCGGGTCGCGACCGGAACAGCCCCACCAGCGGCCGTCCCCGCCGTCACGCCGAACAAGATGTGAGTGATCGCCATGCTGCTGCAGCCCCTCGACGAAGCCGACGACATCTCGCGCATGCGCGCCGTGCCTGTTCCTTCCGGCTTCTCACCCTCCGGTTTCCTGCCCTCCGGTTTCCTGCCGCTGATCGAGCGGGCGGACCATCGCGCGCCGTCGGTGTTCCGGCCCGAGAACATGATGCGCGAGGCGCGCCGCCAGAAAGGGCTCGACGCCGGCCCGGTGCCGCGCGTGGTGCTGCTCGATCCCGACGGCGACATGGTGGACTATGTGCGCGCGCATTTCGGCGCCGTCCGCTCGCCCTACTGGGCCTGCTACCACACGGACATGTGGACGTGGGAGGTGGAGGGCCTCTCCTTCGGCATCGTCGGCTATGCGGTGGGGGCGTCCTTCTCCGTGCTGGTGGCGGAGCAGGCCTTCGTCTGCGGCTGCGAGCTGCTGATCTCGGTCGCCTCGGCCGGGCAGATCGCAGAGCACGCGCCGCCCTCCTACCACATCATCATCGACCGGGCGCTGCGCGACGAGGGCACGAGCTACCACTATTTGCCGCCAGCCCCCTTTGCCCCGGCGGACCCGGAGGTCATCACCATCGCCCGCGCCGCCTGCAGCGAGGAAGCGGGGCCGGTGCTGACCGGCGCCACCTGGACCACCGACGCCCCCTTCCGCGAAACCGAGGCCGCCATTGCCCGCCGCAAGGCCGAGGGCCTGCTGGCGGTGGAGATGGAGGCGGCCGCGCTCTACGCCTTCGCCCACGCGCAGGCCAAGCCGGTGCTGTGCCTCGCCCACGTCACCAACCAGCTCGGCCGGGTGCATGGCGACTTCGAGAAGGGCGACCACAACGGCGCCGCGCGCTCCATCGCCCTCGCCGCCGGCTTCGCCACCGCCTGGATGGCGCACTGCGCCGAAACCGTTTCCCTGCGCTGAGAGGACGGCCCCGATGCTCGACCGCACCGCCTATCTCGCCCTCGACGCCGTGAGCCTGCCACGCCGCCTCGGTGGCCGACCGGAGCTTCTGGACCGGCTCGGGCCGGCCGAGGCCTGGCAGGTGCGCGAGGTGGGGGACGGCAACCTCAACCTCGTCTTCATCGTCGAGGGGCCGAAGGGCTCCATCGTGGTGAAGCAGGCCCTGCCCTATGCCCGCGTGGTGGGCGAGAGCTGGCCCATGTCCCTCGACCGCGCCTTCTTCGAGCACGAAGCGCTCTCGCGCCTCGGGGCGCGCGATCCCGGCCGTACGCCGGAACTCATCGTCTTCGATCCCGCCCAGGCGATGCTCGCCATGGAGCACCTGACCCCGCACAAGGTGGCGCGCCGCGCCTTCATGGAGGGGGAGGAACTGCCACTCCTCGGCACGCATCTCGGGCTCTACCTCGCCCGCACGCTCTTCCGCGGCTCGGACTGGTCCATGCCCACGACGGCGCGCAAGGCCGACCTCGCCTTGTTCGCGGGCAATGCGGAACTCGCCGGCATCACCGAGGAACTGGTCTTCTCCGCCCCGTTCAAAGATGCCCCCCTCAACCGGCACACGCCGGGGCTCGAAGACATCGCCGCCGCCTTCCGCGCCGACCGCGCGCTGAAGCTCGCTGCGGTGGAGATGAAGGCGCGGTTTGCGACCTGCGCCGAGACCCTCCTGCATGGCGACCTGCACACCGGATCGGTGATGGCGACGCCCACCGACACGCGGGTGATCGACGCCGAGTTCGCCCTCTACGGCCCCATGGGCTTCGATGTGGGCATATGCCTTGCCAACCTCTGGATGGCCGCCTTCGCGCAGGAGGCCCACCGCGCCGACGCGCGGGCGGCGGCTGCCTATTGCGAATTCCTGCTGGCCACCGCCGGCATCCTCTGGCGGACCTTCGAGGCGGAATTCTCCCGCCTCTGGACGAACGAACGCACCGGCATCCTCGGCGGCTCCGACCTGTTCGAGGCACAGGGGGACGAGGCCGGCGCGAAAACGGCGCTCACGACGCACCTCACGTCGGTCTGGCAGGATGCGCTGGGCTTCGCCGGCATGGAGATCAGCCGCCGCATCCTCGGCCTTGCCCATATCGCCGAGTTCGAGACCATCGCGGACATTGGCCTGCGCGCACGGCTGGAACGGCGCGCCCTCGCCTTCGGCCGGCACCTCGCGCTGAACCGGCGGCAGATCCCCTCCATCGAGGCGGCGAACCTTCTCGCGGAAACACAAAGGGCGCGGCCATGACCACGCCCTTTCCCCATCAGCGCCGGGTGATGGCGATGCGGATCATGTCGTCCGCCGGCACGTTCTGGCCCGCGCCCGCCGTCCAGGAGGCGAGTTTCGGCAGGTCGTCGCGGGGGATGTCGAGGAGCGCGATCTGCCGGCCGAGGATCGCCACCGTCTCGATGGGCACCGGCACGGGCCGGCCACCGCGGCCGAACCAGCCGCCCACCGGGACCACGAGCACGATGCCGCCCTCGGGTGTGCGCGCCACCTCGGTGACAAAGCCCAGCGTGCGGTCGTCGAAATCCAGCAGCGGCAGGCCCACGAGATCGCCCACCCGCACCTTCTGGGGAAAGCGCTCCGCCATCCGCTCGGCGGGGGAGAGGTCGTCCTCCCCCGGCGCGGTCTGTGTGTTGGCGTGGGGCGGCCCGCCCGCGAAGGCCGGCGCGCCGATTCCGGTCGCACCGAGGACGAGGGCGAGCGCAAGAACAGAACGACTGGGGCGCATAAAAAGACTCCATGTTCGTTTATCTGACGATATACATCGCCATATACGATCCACGGTCAATATTTATTACATGATGCAAAATTAAATATAATAAACCCAAGACAAGAGCGATGCACATGAAAGAACATACATCAAGACGCATGCATCCGCTTGCCTTGCGGATCATGCACTGGACCAACGCCATCGCCATGATCGTGATGATCGGCAGCGGCTGGAAAATCTACAATGACGAGGTGATCTTCGGCTTCCTGCACTTCCCGCAGCCGATCGTGCTCGGCGTGTGGGCCCAGCACGCGCTGCAGTGGCACTTCTTCGGCATGTGGGTGCTGGTGCTGAACGGCCTCGCCTATCTCGCCTACGGCATCGCCACCGGCCGCTTCGCCCGCCTGCTCTTCCCCATCCGCCCCCGCGAAGTGATCGCCGAGGCCGTCGCCGCCTTGACCTTCCGCCTGAAGCACCAGGATCTCACCCACTACAATGCGGTGCAGAAGCTGCTCTATGTCGGTGTCATCACCATCATCGTGGTGCAGGTGGCCTCCGGCCTCGCCATCTGGAAGCCGGTGCAGTTCTCCGGTCTCGTCTCGATGCTCGGCGGCTTCCAGTCCGCGCGGCTGATCCACTTCCTCGGCATGGCGGCCATCGTGCTGTTCATGGTGGTGCACGTGGCCCTGGCGCTGCTGGTGCCGAAGACGCTGCTCGCCATGTTCACCGGCGGCCCCCGCCTGCCCGACCCCGCGCCCCTGCACGCCGATGGCGCGCCCGCGCCCGATCCCTCGCGCTGACCTGAGGCCACGCAAATGTCCCTCCGCTCCTTCTTCCGGCCAAACCGGACCTCCATTGCGCGACCCGACCAGAGCCTCATGGTCGAGAACCGGGCCCTTCTCGAGCGTATCGACCGCCGCAAGCTGCTGCGCGGCTCGCTGAGCCTCGGCGCACTGTCGCTCCTCGCCGGCTGCGACATCTCCAATCGCGAAGAAGTCCAGGGGGTTCTACGGACCGTCTCCAACTTCAACGACGGCGTGCAGGCCGCTTTGTTCGACCCGAAGCGGCTCGCCCCCACCTATTCCCGCGACCTCGTGGTGAAGCCGCCGCGCTTCAACGCCTATTACGAGATCGACGAGGTGAAGCCGGTGGACCTTTCCACCTGGAAGCTGGAGCTGTCCGGCCTCGTGAAGGACAAGCGGCCGTGGACGCTGGATCGCGTCAATGCCCTGCCGCAGCAGGAAGTGATCATCCGCCACATCTGCGTGGAGGGCTGGGACTATATCGGCCAGTGGTCCGGCCCGAACCTGAGGGATTTCCTCACCCGCGTGGGCGCGGATCTCTCGGCCAAGTACATCGCCTTCTACGGCAATGACGACTACATGGAGAGCATCGACATGGCCTCGGCGCTCCACCCGCAGACCATCCTCGCCACGCATTATGCGGGCGAGCCCATCACGGACCCGTTCGGCGCGCCCATGCGGCTGCGCACGGCGGTGAAGCTCGGGTTCAAGAATCCCAAATGGATCCGCGCCATCGAGGTGACCAACACCTACCCCCTCGGCTTCTGGGAGAAGCAGGGCTTCAACTGGTTCGCCGGCCTGTGACGGCCGGCGCCGCCCGCTGATGGTGTCCCTGCCGAGCCTTCTCTCGTGCATCCCGCTGGCGCTCCTCCTGTGGGTCACGCCGGGCTGGTTTCTGGCGCGCGGACTGGGCCAGGGCCGCACGGCGGCGCTGGCGCTGGCGCCTGCGCTCGGCTGGGCGACGCAGACCCCCGCCGCTCTCGCGCTGGCGCATTTGTTCGGCCTGTCGCCCGCCGTGGTCATCGGATCGGCGGCGCTGGTGAGCCTGTGCGCGCTCGCTTTTCCGCGCGCCTCCGCCGGCGCGCGTTTTCCTCTTCTCGCGCTCGCCTTCGCCGGGCTGCTGGCGCTTGTGCCGATGCTGGGCGTTCTGCCGAAGGTGATGCCGGACGGCGCCATCGCGCTCGCCTCCCCTATCTACGACCACGCCAAGATCATCCTCATCGACGAAATCGCACAGAACGGCACCATCCCACCCGCCAATCCGGTGTTCGGGGCAGGCCGCGCGGCAGGGACGGTGGCCTATTATTATCTTTGGCACTTCGGCGCAGCGGAACTTGCCATCCTGTCTGGCGCGCACGGCTGGGCGGCGGATGCGGCGGCCACCTGGTTCACCGGCTTCGCAGCGCTCGCGCTGGTAGGGGCTCTCGCCTTCCGCCTGCGCCCCGGCATGTCCGCCCCACTCCTTGCGCTCCTCGCCGCATCGGCGGGTTCGCTGCGGCCGGTGGCGGCGGCGCTCTTCGGCGGGGCGCGGGTGGATCTCGCGCTTGAACCCGCCTCGGGCCTCGCCGGCCTCCTCTACCAGACGAGCTGGAGCCCGCATCATGTCGCTTCCGCCACGGCCTGCGTGACCGCCGTGCTGCTGATGGCGCGGTTGCGCACGGGCTCCGGTGCCGGGCAGGGGGCGGTGCTCGCGGGGCTGATCGGGCTCGCCGCAGCAGCGGCCTTCGGCAGCTCCTTGTGGGTCGGCGGCGTCACCTTCGCGCTTGCGGGAACGGCGGCGGCGCTGGCGCTGGCATTCTCCCGCCCCGCGAAGGGCCGCCTGCGCTTTCTCGCGGCGCTCGCGGGTGCGGCGCTGGTGGCGCTGGTGCTGGTCGCCCCTCTGCTGATGGCGCAAATCCATGCGGCGGCGGCGCGGGGCGGCGGCACGCCGCTTCAGTTCGCGCTCCTGCCCGTGCTCGGCCCCGGATGGACGGAAGCCACTCGTGCGGTGCTCGATCCCCTCGCCTATTGGCTGGTGCTACTGCCGGTGGAATTCCCCGCCATTCTGTTCGCGGGAGTGGCGGGCCTCGCTCTCGTGCTGGCCGGGCGCACGGGCGGCAAGCCGGCCCGGCGGCTCGCGCCGCCGCTGGCGGCGCTGGCGATTGTCGCGCTGGCGGTGAGCGCCACCCTGCAGAGCACGGCGGGGGAGAACAACGATCTCGGCTGGCGCGCGGTGCTGCCCGCCATTCTGGTGCAGGCTGCCTTCGCGGGCGCGGCACTGTCGGCGGCACTGTCTTGGGCCATGCAATCGATGCGGGCTCGGCAGGGCCGCGTCCTTCTCGCCGCTGGCCTGGCTCTTATCGTTCTCGGATTGCCGGACACCCTCGCCCTCGCCCACCGCAACATCACGGGCGAACCGAGCAAGGACGGCCGCGTCTTCGCCGGCGATCCGGCGCTCTGGCGGGCGGTGCGGCGGGAGGTGGGGCCACAGGTGCGGATCGCCAGCAATCCGGCGCGGCTGGAAAAGCTGACGCCCTGGCCCATCAACCTGTCGTGGGCCCTCCTGTCCCGTCGCCGCTCGTGCTTCGGCGGGCCGGAGATGGCGCTTGCCTTCGCGCCCCTCACAGCGGCGGAGCGCGCGGACGCGGCGATGCTCTTCGACCGCGTTTTCGCCGGCACCGGAACGGCGGAGGACGTTGCGACCTTGCGCCAGACCTTCGGCTGCGGCGCCATCGTCGTCACCGCGCAGGATGGCGCCTGGCGTGCCGATCCCTTCGCATCGAGCCCGCTCTATCGGCTGGTGGAGGAAGAGGACGGACGGTGGCGCATCTATGTGGCGAGCGAGCCCGTGCGCTGACACCCTCCTGAAACGCGAAAAGCCGGCCGCGATGGCAAACCACCGCGGCCGGCTTTTGTGAGAGGCGCTCAGCTGTTGCCGAGGCCGCGATCACCGAGCTTGAACAGCGCGCGGTCGGCATCGGAGAGGTTGTGCTCGGGCTTCTGCGCGCCGGAAAAGCCGTGGTGCACCCCGGTATCGACACCATAGCCGAGCGGCGCATGATCGGTGGGGGTGATGCCGGCCGCGACGCGCAGGCTCTCGCGGTTCACGGCGGTCTCGGTCTCGTCGGCGAAGGCGGCGGTGCCGAAGGCCAGCGCGGAAGCGAGGACGGCGAGGGAGAGGATCGACTTATGCATGTATTTTCTCCAGTATCGAAGCGTTGATGCTGGATATTCCGCAGATCCGGGCATTTAAGTTACAGGCAATACGAAATAGACGTTCAACAGATATTGAGATCTGATGCGCGCCTGCCGAAAGACGCCCAAACGCAGTCCCGGCAAGGTCTCCCCGGCCTTTCCCCGCCGCCCTCGCATCCTCGTGATCTCGTCACCTGTAACCTTTCAGCGCCGCCCAGCGAATTCGTGCTCATGAGGGGGATCTTCATGAGCCGAGAAACCGATCTGGAAGCGCTGATGCGCGCGAGCCAGTCCGGCGATGCCGAGGCGCACCGGGCGCTTCTGCAGCATTTGTCCGTGCGTCTGCGCAGCTATTTCCGCAACCGTCTGCGCCGCAGCGGCGCCGGGGCAGACGATGCGGAGGACCTGGTGCAGGACACCCTTCTGGTGCTGCACACCAAGCGCCAAACTTATGATGGCTCTTCGCCCGTCCTCGCCTGGACCTATGGCATCGCCCGCTACAAGCTCATCGACCATCTGCGCCTCAACGCGCGGGCGCTCCGCAACGTACAGATCGACGACATGGACGATCTGGCCGACGTGGACAGATATGAGGCGGTGGATACTTCGCGGGAACTGCACCGGGCGCTGGAGACGCTGCCCCGGCATTTCCGGTTGCCCATCGAATACGTGAAGATCGAGGGCCTCAGCATCGCCGAGGCCGCAGCCCGCATCGGCATGACGGATGCCGCAGTGAAAATCGGAATCCATCGCGGCATGAAGAAGCTTGCTGCCCTTTTGTCGGAGGCACGCCCATGAATACCGACGACCTCATCGATTTCCTCGCCACACGCGTCGAGGCGGTGGACCCGGGCCGGCAGGACCGCCTGCTGACGCTCGCCATGGCCGGCTCGCTCTGCCTTGCGGCGGTCGCCTGCATCTTCGCGCTGGGGGTGCGGCCGGACCTCCTGCGGGCGGTGGGCACGTTCGACTTCGTGCTGAAGGTCGGCTTCCTCGCCACGATGGTGGCCATCGCCGCCCACGGGCTGCGCCGGGCCGCGCGGGCCGGGCGGGCGAGCGGCAAGCTGCTCCGCCTCGCGCTTCTGCCGCTGGCGCTGGTGTGGTTCGCGGCGGTGATGCAGATCGTCGCCACGCCCGCGACCAGCGGCATGGCGACCATGTTCAACGACTGGTACGTCTGCGTGCTCGCCATTCCGCTTCTGTCGGTCATTCCGCTCGTCGTGCTCACGCTGGTGCTGCGCGAGACGGCGCCGACCGACCTGCACTATTGCGGTGCGCTGCTCGGCCTTGTGGCGGGCGGCATCGGCGCCCTCGCCTATGCGTCCTTCTGCGTGAACGATGCGCCGGTCTATGTGGGCATCTGGTACGCGGCGGGCCTTGCCATCGTCGCCGGCTTCGGCTGGCTGACGGGGCCGCGCTTTCTCAAGTGGTGAGCCACGCCCCGGCCGCCGCCCGCGCGGGAAACGCGGACGGCGGCCGGTCATGTTCCCCTCAACGCGCGGCGGGCTTGCCGGGCGCGGTGGCGGGGAGCGAGCGCGCGAGGAAGTCGCGCATCAGGACGGCGATCTCGGCGCCCTTGTCTTCCAGGGCGAAATGGCCGCTGTTCAGCAGATAAAGCTCCGCCTTCGGCAGATCCCTGAGATAGGCCCGCGCGCCGGCGGCCGGGAAGATCTCGTCATTGGCGCCCCAGACGATGAGCGTCGGCGGCTTTTTCTCCCGGAAGAAGGCGTGGAACTGCGGATAGAGGGCGATATTGCTCGCATAATCCTTGAACAGATCGAACATGATCTCGTCCACGCCGGGCCGGTCGAGCAGCGCCTGGTCCACCAGCCAGGTGTCGGGATCGATGCGGGAGACGTCGGCGACACCGTTCACATACTGCGAGCGGGTCGCCTCACGCGTCAGGCCCGCGCGCAACGCCTCTCGGTTGGCCTGTGATCCATCCGCCCAATAGGCCTTGAGCGGCGACCAGAAGGGGCTCAGGCCGTCCTCATAGGCATTGCCGTTCTGCACCACCAGCGCCGTCACGCGCTCGGGGTGCTTGAGCGCCAGCCGGTAGCCCACCGGCGCGCCGTAATCCATGACGTACAGCGCGTAACGCTCGGCCCCGAGGGTGCCCATAAGGCCGTCCACGAGATCGGCGAAGGCGGCGAACCCATAGGTGAATTGCGCGCGGTCCGGCACGCCGCTGTGGCCGAAGCCGGGATAGTCCGGCGCGATCACCCGGTAGCGGTCGGCGAGCAGCGGAATGAGGTTTCGGAACATGTGCGAGGACGAGGGAAAGCCATGCAGCAGCAGGAGCACAGGCGCATCCACCGGCCCCGCCTCGCGATAGAAGATCTCGACACCGCCGATGCTTTTGGACCGGTAGTGGACCGTGGGCGAGAGAGCGGCCGGCTGCGTCGTCGTGGCAGCAGGCGCGGGCGGCGACGCGGCAGATGTGGGAGTCGGCAGCGACAGGGCGACGAGGACGGCCATCGCGGCGAGCGAAATCCGTCCCGAAACCGAAGTTGGGCAAAGCATCAGGGGCACGAGGCTGGCTCCATTGGAGGGCGGCCGCGCCGGAGGGCCCGGCGCGGCGGTGTCGGGATCGATCTCAGGCGATGCGGGCGAGGAAGCCGCGGATGGCGCCGGCGATCTCCGGCAGATGGGTTTCCAGCGCGAAGTGGCCGGCGTCGTAGGTGTGCACTTCGGTCGCGGGCACCAGCGCCTTGAACAGGTCGCGGCCCTCGGCGGTGAAGAAAGGGTCGTTGTCGCCCCACACCACCAGGATGTTGGGCTGGCGGTCCTTCAGATAGGCCTGGAAGGCGGGATAGGCGCCCACATTGTCCTGGTAGCGATAGAGCAGTTCCAGCTGGATCCGGTCGTTGCCGGGGCGGTCGAGCAGCGCCTGGTCGTGGGTCCAGGTGTCGGGCGAGAGGCGGTCGGCGCGGGTGGACGAGCCGTGCTCGTACTGGAAGCGCGTGGTCTCGGCGGCGAGGAAGCCGCGGACGGGCTTCTCCGTCTCCGCGTTGCGGTCGGTCCAGTAGGGGCCGAAGGCGGCGGCCGCATTGGCGTGGAAGCCTTCGAGGTTCGCCACCGCGTTCTGCACGATGAGCCCCGTGACGCGCTCGGGATGCCGGGCCGCGAGCCGGAAGCCAACGGGGCCGCCATAATCCTGCATGTAGAGCGCATAGCGGCGGATGCCGAGCCCTTCAAGCAGCGCTTCGACCACATCGGCCAGCTTGTCGAAGCTGTAGGCGAACGCCTCGGGCGCCGGCGCGCTGGACTGGCCGAAGCCCGGATAGTCCGGCGCGATCACCCGGTAGCGGTCGGCCAGCGCGGGAATGAGGTTGCGGAACATGTGCGAGGAGGAGGGAAAGCCATGCAGCAGCACGACCACCGGCGCATCAGCCGGGCCGGCCTCCCGATAGAAAATGTCGAGCCCCTGGATGGCGGCACGGTGATAGGCGACCTCGGTCCCGGCGCCGGGGCGCGCGGGGGTGTTGACGGCATGCATGGGATGTCTCCGCGTAACTGGCTTATTACCGATTATGGGGTTACATGCCGCACATAACCTGTCAATATCATTTTAACAGGTTACGACCCAATGCGCACTTGTGCGCACCCGGTAATCGCCTATCTTTCCGGTTACACGTCCGCCGAAGCCTCACCGGCAGAGAGCCGGGTCAGGCGGCAGACAGTCGAGAGGATCGCGTGAACACACCGCAGGAGAGCGATTTCCGTGATGGGATGCCTTTCTTGGGCAGTCGCCTGTGGATCGATCTCGTCAATTCCGCCCCGGCCGCACTGGGCGATTTTCTCGCCACGGACGATGGCTGGCACCGCTGGCTGCGGGCGGCCGGGCTCGATGCCGGTGCCGCCGATGCGCTGCGGCCGCAGGCCCTCGCTCTGCGTGAAACGCTCGCCCGCCTGTTCGAATGCCTCAGGACCGGCAGCAAGCCGAAGCCGGCCGACATCGAGCGCGTCAACGACCTGCTTGCGGCGGGTGCGCCCCAGCCGCGCCTCGCCTGGCGGGGCGGCGCGCTGGTGGTGGAAGAGCACAGGCCGGAGGGTGCCGGCCCGCTGGCCGCCATCGCCGCCGATTTCGCGGATTTTGCCGCCCGTCACGAGCCGGCGCGGC
Source organism: Xanthobacter sp. SG618 (assembly GCF_012932745.1). Lineage (NCBI taxonomy): Bacteria > Pseudomonadati > Pseudomonadota > Alphaproteobacteria > Hyphomicrobiales > Xanthobacteraceae > Xanthobacter > Xanthobacter sp. SG618. The sequence continues at coordinate 132,256 of NZ_JABBHL010000008.1, forward strand.
TCCGGCACTGCGCCAATCCCGAATGCAGCCTCGTCTTCTACGACACCGCGCGCAACGGCACCCGGCGCTGGTGCTCCATGGCCGCCTGCGGAAACCGCAGCAAGGTGCGCAGCCACCGCCTGCGCGCATCGGCGGTCACCGAAGGATAGGCCGCCAAACGGCGCGCCCCGTTCAGCAGACCCGCCGGCCTGCGTCCCGTTCCGCCGCGCCCTGCGGCACGAAGACCGCCGCCTGGCCAAGGCGCGCCTCGAACTCCTCCGCAGGCATCGGGCGGCCGAACAGATAGCCCTGCCCTTCCGGACAATGGCGCTCGGCGAGGTAGGCCCGCTCGGCCTCGGTCTCGATGCCCTCGGCGATCACGTCCATGTCGAGAGCCCGCCCCATCTCCAGGATGGCGGCGATGACCGCCGCCTCGCGCGGCGCGTGCAGCATGGCCTGAACGAAGCTGCGATCTAGCTTGATGCAGCTCACCGGACACCGGGTCAGCAGGCTGAGCGAGGCATAGCCGGTGCCGAAATCGTCGAAGGCGATACGGACGCCCATCTGCCGCAGCCGCGCCAAGGCGTCGATGGCGTTGGAATGGTCCGAGAGCACGATGTTCTCGGTGATCTCAAGCTCCAGCGCCTCCGGCGGCAGACCGTGCCGCGCCAGCGACTCCTCCACCTCGCGGGGTAGATCGCCGGTGCGAAACTGCGAGGCGAAGAGATTGACGGCCATGCGGAAATCGGGGGCGCCCTGCCGTCGCCAGCGGGCCGCCTGGGCGCATCCCTCCTCGATGACCCAACGCCCGACCTGGGGCGCCAGAGCGCTCCCCTCCAGCGCCGGCAGGAAGGCGGCCGGAGACAGCAGGCCGCGGCTGGGATGCATCCAGCGGATGAGCGCTTCCGCGCCGATCAGCGCCCCGTCCGACAGGCGCACCTGCGGCTGATAGAAGAGCAGGAATTCCCCGTTCACCACCGCCCGGTGGAGATCGATGCTGGAGAGGCGACGGTCCATCGCGTCGGTGCGCAGCGCCGGAGAATAGAGCGCCACGTTCGCGCTCGCCTCGGCCTTGGCGGCGTGGAGCGCGAGGTCGGCATCGCCGATCAGTTCCACCGGCTCCTGCGCATCGCGCGGGGACAGCGCGATGCCGCAGCTCGCACTGATCCGCATGTCTTCGTGCCCGATGGGGGCAAGCTCGGAGATCTTGGCGAGAAGCTGGCGGGCGAAGGGCTTGGCCGCCTCCGCCGTCAGCCCGCAGACCAGCATCGCGAACTCGTCTCCACCCACCCGTGCGACGGCGGTGCCGCCCGACGCCTCGGCGACCAGAAGCTGGCCGATGGCCCTCAATACATCGTCGCCCGCAGCCGGGCCGAGGATGTTGTTGATGTCCTTGAAGCCGTCCACGTCCACCATCAGCAGTCCGCAAGCGCGGCCGCAGAGAAGCGCCGCCTCGACCGCCCGGTAGAACTGGCGGCGGTTGGGCAGACCGGTCAGGGCGTCGATCTGGGCGAGGTGCGCGAGGTGCTCCGGCCCTACGACCCGGTTCGGGGCTGCCGTTCGGCCCGCCGACGCGGCCATGGCGAGGCGGCGTATCTCCAGCCGATCCATCACCATGTGGGCGAGGTCGCTCAGGCGGACACGATCCTCGGCGCTGAAGCCGTCATAGGGCACGGTATCGAGAATGCAGAGCACGCCGATGGCGTGGCCTTCCGCCGAGAGCAGTGGCACGCCGGCATAGAAGCGGATGTTGGTGGGGCCGGAAACCAGCGGATTGTCGTGGAAGCGATCATCGTGCGTGGCGTCCGGCACGACCATGGTGGCGCCCTGGAGGATGGTGTGGGCGCAGAAGGACACTTCCCGGCGCTTGTCCACGTCATCGCCAAACCCGGCGCTCGCCGCGAAGAACACGCTATTAGCGCCGATCATGTTCACGGCGGCCATCGGTACGTTGAAGACCCGCAGGGCCATCTCGACCAGCGGCGTCAGGCCGGCGACTGTCCCCTGGCCGTCCAGGCCATAACTATCGAGCGCCGCGAGACGGTCTTTCTCGTGGGGAGGTATCGGAGGACACTTCATCCCTTTTCCCCCTTTCGTCAGCAGCTTAGGCCAAGCGAAATCGGGCATTTATTCGCCTCAAAGTAGCACGATGCGACCTTGAGCGCGAGCAGGGGGTGTCCTGAGCCGTCTCGGGATTGATACGTAAACCGGTGCGTACCCGGCTCCCTCCCTCACCGGCGAAACGCAAAAGGGCCGCCTTGCGGCGACCCTTTTGCGTACTTGGAACCAAGGATTTGGTTGCGGGGGCAGGATTTGAACCTGCGACCTTCAGGTTATGAGCCTGACGAGCTACCGGGCTGCTCCACCCCGCGTCAGAACCGAGAGTTTGCCGGCGAACCGGCTGTCGGCGAGGCGTATGTAGCAATCCCCGCCCCCGATGGAAAGGGCATGGGGCATTATTTGTGGTCTGACGCCCCTGCCCTGTGGACGACGCAGGCCTCGCGATACCGCCCGAACCGCCGCAAAGTCTTGCCCGGCAACGGGCCGCGCGAGGATCGCCACGCTTCAGCCGTGGAGAAAATAAGCGCCGCCGATGAGCACGATCTCGCCCACCACCACCCCGGCGAACACCGAGCGGCGCACCAGCAGGAAGCCCGTCACCCCCACGGCCACCGCCCCGAGGCGCAGCGCCAGCGGTACCTCCGCGAGGGCCCCGGCCGGCGCGAACAGGAGGCGCGCGATCACGGCGGCGAGGAGCGCAGTGGCCACCGCCCGCACCCAGTGGAAGACGGCGCTCCCCTCCTCCACGCGGCGACCGGCAATGACCGCAAGTGTGCGCCACACCTCGGTCGGCAGGAAGCCGAGCAGAATCACCAGCAGCAGGGCGGTGCCCTCGCTCATCGGGGCGATCATCGACGCCGCTCCAGCAGCCGGCCACCGATGAAGGCAAGCGTGCCCCCGCCGATGCCGGAGATCATCAGGTCAAGCCCGCCCTCGAGATGCAGCGTCAGCGGCATCAGGATGAGGCCGGCGGCAAGCGCCAGCCAATCGGTGGCCGAGACCGCGTTGCGCACCATCAGCACGGTGAAGGACAAGGGCGTGAGCAGAAGCAGGCCGGCCGCGACCCAGCCGGGCACCTCGCCGGCCACCGTGTAGCCCGCCACCGTGCCCAGGCAGCTCACGCCGATCAGCGACAGGCCCAGCCCGAGCGTGAAGGGCACGCGCGCTTCGCCGGGCAGGTGCGGCAGCATGCGGAGCCCTTCGAGCCAGACCGTCATCGCGACGAAATGGGCGCATACCAGCTCCCAGAACAGGCTGCGGCGCGGCCCGCGCATATAGGGCGCCACCGAGACCACCATGGGCAGGAGGCGCATGGAGGAAAGCCCGACGGCGAGCGCAATGGCCGGCAGCGCCGTACCCGCCGCAAGGCCGCCGATGAGGATCAGCTGTGCCGGCAAGGCCCACACGAGCAGGGTCGAGGCGACGCCGGCCCCGAGGGGAAATCCCACCCCATGCAGCACCGCGCCGAAGCCCAGATAGCTCGCAAACAGCACCAGCGCGGGCACCGACACGGCTTTGCGCATGCCCTGGAGGAAATACACCGGCGGCGCATGATGCGCATGGTGAAGGGAAGGCGGGGCGTTCACGGGGGAGGATCCGGGGCGAGGGGCAGATGGGCGCACGGGTCGCCGATCACTGGCGAATGCCTCCAAATAGCATCTCCGCCCGCAGCCGGGGAGTGATCCCGCCGCAGGGCGCCAGCGCCGGTCATGCGGGAACGGAACGTCTGGCGCGGGCCTGCGGGTGGTGCGGACGGCGGGACTCGAACCCGCACGCCTTGCGGCGCAAGATTTTAAGTCTCGTGCGTCTACCGGTTTCGCCACGTCCGCGGGACCGGGCGCATGGCCCGGTGGACGTGTCTTAGAGCATATTTCGCGGCGGGAGTGTACCTCCTGCCGCGCCGGCTTCCACCGCGACGAGGCGCGGGCCGATGGGCCGTGCCGTCAGGCGCGGGGCCGCGCTTCGCACCGTCAGATGCGGGGCCGCGCTTCGCGCTCGAGGCGCAAGCACAGGATGGCGCCGATCATCAGGCCGCCGATGAGGCTGATGTGCTCCACCACCACGTGGAACTCGAACAGGCGCTGCTCGCCCTGCATGGTCCAGAAGGGATGGGCGATGGGAATGGTCAGGGCGGTGAACACCGCCAGCATGCCGAAGCCGAGCCAGGCCATGCGGTTGGCGATGACCATGGCCGAGCCGCCGAGCAGCACGAAGATGGCGAGAGGCACGAAGAACACCGCCGGCTTCACCCCGAAGAACTCGAACAGCGCCAGCGCCCCGCCGAAGTTGAACAGCTTGTCCAGGCCCGCGCCCCAGAAGATGAAGGTGAGCAGGGCACGGGCGACGATGCCGAATGCGGGGCTCGACAGGAGGGCGGCGATGGGACGAGGGGTCAAGATGGCACCTGTGGGCAGTTGAGACGGCGCGCGCGGGCGTCGGCCGAAGCCGTCATCCACGCGACATGCCTCTCTTGCCGGGGCCAGTCTGAACGGCGGCTGAACCGCCCTGCCCGTCCCGCGCCGGCGCGCCGCTCAGGACGCGTCGACGGCCACCGGGGTGATGGCGACGGATTCGCCGCAGCCGCAGGAGGACGTCTGGTTGGGGTTATTGAAGACGAACTGGGATGAGACCTTGTCCGTCTTGAAATCCATCTCGGTGCCGATGAGGAACAGCACCGCCTTGGAATCGACCACCACCTTCACTCCCTTGTCCTCGACCACCGCGTCGAGCGGCGCCACATCGGTGGTGAAGTCGAGCTTGTAGGACATGCCGGCGCATCCGCCGTTCTCGATGCCCACGCGCACCGCAGTGCCCGGCTCGGACTCGGCCAAAATCTCGCGCAGGCGCTCGGCGGCGATATCGGTGATCCGGATGACCGGCGGCAGGCTGCGCCGGGCGGGGCGAGCGGGGGGTGTTTCAGCGACACTCATGGCAGACCTCCAGACCCGGCCGGTTCAAAGTCGGCGGGCCAGCCTCCTACAAATGGTGGATGATCGCGGCAGGAGCAAGTCTCAGGACCAAGTCTCACGACAAGGTATCGGCGGAAGGCGGAACGTCCGCAGGGTGGCGTACCGGGCCTGCGGTTGGTATTTTACAGCCAAGTCATAGGGAAATTGCGTGATTTCGCTTTTTCCCGCGAACGGCCAAGATATAGGTCTCACTACGGCGGCGGCTTGTCCGCCGGATCGCGGCGGCAAAGAGGCGGCTAGACGAGGCATGATGAGGGCGCAACCGGCCAGAGGGCGGGTCCGCGCGGCGACCGCGCTCACGGCGGTAGCTGCGCTATGGAGCCGTGCGGCCGAAGCCCAGCCCTCCCTCGCCGCCGGCGGTCTCGGCGGCGCGCCGACGCTCAAGACCACGCTCATCGCGCTCATCGCTGCCGCCGTCATCGGCACCGCCGCGTTCATGGCCACGCTCGTCGTCGCCCGGCGCCGTGCAGCCGCGGTGACGCCGGCCGAGACCATACCGGCGCCGCGTAAGGCCGGCGCGGAGCGCGCAGCCCCCGCCGTGCCGAACTCCAGGGGCGCCATGCGCGCCGTGCTGCTGCTGCTGGGCCTCGGCGCCATCCTCCTCGTGGTGACGGTGCTCGTCTATCAGGCGAGCGTGCAGTCGGCGCTCTCCGAAACACGCAAGCTGCTCGGCACCCTGGCGGAGGTGCAGGTGCGCAACCTCGCCCAGGAGCGCCAGCGCCTAGAGACGGGCGCGCTGGCGCTGGGATCGAGCCGTTTCCTCGCCGACGACGTGGCCGGCTGGCATGGCGAACCCTCCTCCGAGCGGCGCGAGCGCCTGCGCCTGCTGCTCGGCGAGAGCGCGCGCGCCTTCGGCTTCACAGGGGCCGAGCTGTGGGCCAACAACGGCGCCTTCATCATGGCCTCCGGCGCGGAGCCCGGCCGGCCGGATATGGCGGAGATGGTGCGGCAGGTGGCGGCCACCGGCCAGATGGCGGAAGCTCCGCCGCCACGCGATTCCACACGGGCGGGAGGCTTCGCCTTTCTGGTCAACGTGCCGGTGCGCGACGCCGAGCACGACCCCTGCTGCGTGCTGTTCCTGCAGTCGGCGGTGCGGCCGGAAGCCCATCCCATGCTCTCCGCCGTGTTCCGCACCGCCCGCAGCGCCGAGGCGCTGCTGGTAGGGCCGGACCCGCGCGGCGGCGTGCGCGTCACCTCCGCCGTCTCGCGCGATCAGGCCGCCCCACTGCCGCGCACCTTTGTGGCCGACCCCTACCCCTTCGCCGCCGCCAGCGACCGCCCGGGCCAGAGCGGCGCGGGCATCGATCCGTCCGGCCGCGCCGTGCTGGCGGTGCGCACGCCCATCCCCGGCGACCAGTCCTCTCTCGTGCTGAAGGTGGACCGCGACGAGATCCTGGGCGGCGCCCGCACCTCCGCCTTCTTCTCGGCGGCGCTCGCCTGCGCGTTGCTGCTGCTGGCGGTGGCGGTGGGGCGAGGCCTGCTGCAGAAGTCGCGCATGCGCGACGCGGCGCGTGAGCTTTCCGCCGCCCGTGCGGTGAGCGAGGCGGAAGCGCGCTTCCGCGCCGCCTTCGACCAGGCCGCCACCGGTATCCTCCACCTCGACCTCGACGGCACCATCCTGCGCGCCAACGACAAGGCCTGCCGCATGCTCGGCCGGCCCGCCAGCGCGCTGACCGGCGAACGCCTCTGGCAGCTGAGGAGCCCGGACCACGCCGCCGCCGGTGCCGACGTGATCCGCCCGCTCCTCGATGGCCGGATCGCGGAAATCGAGACCGAGGAAAGCCTCGTTCATCCGGACGGCTCGGCCGTCTGGCTCGCCTTCACCTTCTCGCTGGTGCGCAACGCGGATGGTGCGGCGGACCACCTCCTGCTGGTGGCACAGGACATTTCCGCCCGACGCGCCGCCGAAGCCGCTTTGCGCGAGAGCGAGGAGCGTTTCGGCCTCGCGGTGAAGGGCTCGGACCAGGGCGTGTGGGATCTGAACGTCCGCACCGGCAGCCTCTATCTCTCCCAGCGGGCGCGGGAGATGCTCGGCGTCGGCGCCGACGAGGCCGTGGACATCCGGCGGCCGTGGCACGAACTGCTCCACCCGGACGACCGTCGCAAGGTGGCGCCGGCCTGGAAGGCGTTCCTGAGAGGCGGGGTGCCGACGCTGGAGCTGGACATCCGCCTGCGCCGGCCGGACGGCAGCCATCACGATTTCCGCTGGAACGGCCTCGCCGCCCGCGATGCCGCCGGCTCCATCAGCCGCGCGGTCGGCCTCCTCGCCGACATCACCAGCTCCAAGCAGACCGAGCGCCACCTGCGGCTCGCCGCAGCGGTGTTCGCCAATTCCCACGACGGGCTGGTGGTGACGAACCTCAAGTCCGAGGTGTCCGCCGTCAATCCGGCCTTCTCGCGCATCACCGGCTACGCAGAGGAGGAAATCCTCGGCCAGAACATGCGGCTCCTCCATTCCGGCCGGCACGACCGGGAGTTCTACCGCAGCCTGTGGAGCGAGCTGACCACCGCCGGCATCTGGCAGGGCGAGATCTGGAACCGCCGCAAGAACGGGGAAATCTTCCTCCAGCAGCTCAACATCAGCACGGTTTATGACGACAGCGGCGCGGCGCAGAATTTCGTTGGCGCCTTCCAGGACATTACCCAGGCCAAGCATTCCGAGTTCGAGCTGGACCGCATCGCCCATTACGACCCGCTCACCGACCTGCCGAACCGCACCCTCCTCGCCTCCCTGCTCGACCTCGCGGTGAGCCGGCCGGGCTCGCGGTGCGCGGTGCTGTTCGTGGACCTCGACCGCTTCAAGACCGTCAATGACAGCCTCGGCCACATGGCCGGCGACGCCGTGCTGCAGATGGCCGCCCAGCGCATCCAGGACGAGCTGGAAGCCGGCGCCACGCTCGGGCGCCATGGCGGCGACGAGTTCGTCATCATCCTTGAGGGCATCTCCGGGCCCGAGGATGCCGCCACCCTGGCCAACCATGTCATCCAGCAGATGGGCCGCCCCTTCTCCATGCCGGGCGGCGGGGAAATCTATCTCGGCGCCAGCGTCGGCATCAGCCTGTTCCCGGAGGACGCGGACACGCCGGCGAGCCTGCTCCAGCACGCCGATTCCGCGCTGGCGGAAGCGAAGTCCCACGGCCGTGGCGGCTACGCCTTCTATACCCAGGCGCTCACCCGCGGCGCCCGCGTGCGGATGGAGATGGAAGCGGACCTGCGGCGCGCCCTCGCCCGCGACGAGTTCATCCTGAACTTCCAGCCGGTGGTGAACCTTGCCACCGGCCGCATCACCGGCACCGAGGCGCTGGTGCGCTGGCAGAGCCCCACCCACGGCCTCGTCACCCCCAACCGCTTCATCCCGCTGGCCGAGGAGACCGGACTCATCGAGCCTCTGGGCAACTGGGTGATGGAAGCCGCCTGCCGGCAGATGGCCGAATGGCTCGACAAGGGGGCCGACCTCGACTTCATCGCGGTGAACCTGTCACCGCGCCAGTTCCAGCGCGGCGCCCTGTGTGAGTTCGTGGACGACGTCCTGCGCCGCACCGGCCTGCCCGCCCACAAGCTTGAGGTGGAGATCACCGAGAGCCTGCTGTTCGACGCCCGCGCTGCGGCGGAGCGCAAGCTGCGCCAGCTGAAGGACACCGGCGTGCGCATCGCCCTCGACGATTTCGGCACGGGCTATTCCTCGCTCGCCTATCTCAAGCGCTTCCCCATCTCGAAGCTGAAGATCGACCGCAGCTTCGTGCGCGACCTGCCGCGCGCCGCCGATGCGGAGATCGCCACGGCGATCATCTCCATCGCCCGCGCGCTCGGCTTCTCGGTGGTGGCTGAGGGCATCGAGGATCCGCGCCAGCACGACTTCCTGAAGGCGCGGGGCTGCGATTTCGGCCAGGGCCACCTGTTCAGCCGGGCGGTGACGGGCGAGCGCCTGCTGCGCCTTGCGCTCAGCGGACCGCTGGCACCGGGGCCGGCCCCAGGCGCGCCGCGCGGCGCGGGCCCGGTGGGCAGCACCTCCCTGCACTGATGCCGGAGGGTCAGCCTATTCCGCGGTCTTGAAGGGCAGCGGGATGTCTTCCAGCGAGATGATGCCGCTGGTCATGATGTAAACGATGCCGGCGGTGACCACGAGCGCGATGAGGCTGGTGGCGATCACCTTGTAGAGCATCAGCGGCCGCACCGGCGCGCCGGGATCGGTGCCGGGGGTGATGTCCGCGCTCTCGGCCTGGGAGCGCACGCCCCATGGCAGCACGGCGAACAGGCTGGTCCACCACACGATGAAATAGATGGCGACGACGGCACCGACCGACACGGCGTCTTCCTTGATTGGCGGCGCCGGCCTTCTGGCGCCGCGGATGCGGGTTCATGCCGTCGGCTTCGGTCTTCGACCGGCACCGAGAGGGCTCGCTCAGGCGCCGCGCCGGCTGGACCAGAGGCGCGGGCCTTTGGCGTCAGGCCTGCTCCAGCTCCACCAGCGTGCCGTTGAAATCCTTCGGGTGAAGGAACAGCACGGGCTTGCCGTGGGCGCCGATCTTCGGCTCGCCCGAGCCGAGGACGCGCGCACCCTTGGCCTTGAGCTGGTCGCGGGCGACGATGATGTCGTCCACCTCGTAGCACAGATGGTGGATGCCGCCGTCCGGATTGCGCTCCAGGAACTTGGCGATGGGCGAATCCGCGCCGAGCGGCTCCAGGAACTCGATCTTGGTGTTGGGCAGGGTCACGAACACCGTGGTCACCCCATGCTCCACCTGCGGCACGGCAGCGGAGACATCCGCGCCGAGCGTGTCGCGATAGAGCGCCGAGGCGGCCGCGATGTCGCGCACCGCGATGGCCACGTGATTGAGCCGTCCGATCATGTTTCCCTCCGGTTCGTCACCGATCCATAGCGCAACGGGGCGGAGCGAGAAACACGACCTCCGCAGGAGAAGGGCTCAGGTTGCCTCGCTCAAGGCGCCGCGCCGGCTTGATGCAGAGGCGGAGCCTCCGCATCGCTCACACCTCCAGCACGTGGACGTGGCAGACCGGCTTCTTGCCCCACACCGCGTTCACCGCCGAACGCACGGCCCGCTCCAGGCTCTCCGCCAGCGCCTCGGGATCGCGGCGACGGGCCTTGGGCAGGTTGTCGAGGGTGGCGACCACCGTGTCGAGCACGTGGTCGAGCATGTCCACTCCGCCCTCCCCGCGCTCCGGCACACCGGTGATCTCGACGGAGGGATCGCCGGCAAGGCCGCCCTGCTTGTTCACCGCGACGGCGATGGAGATGGCGCCCACGAAGCTCAGCTTGCGCCGCTCGGGAATGGCGCGCGCGCCCTCCGCCAGCAGCAGGCGGCCATCCTTGTAGAGGCGGCCGAAGGGCACGTCGTCCACCCGCTCGGCCGGGCCGGGCGCGAGGCGGATGACGTTGCCGTCATAGCAGTTCAGCACCTCCGGCACGCCGAGGCGGCGGGCGAGCAGAGCGTGCTCGTGCAGGTGGAGCGCCTCGCCATGCACCGGGATCGCCACCTGCGGGCGGATCATGCGGTACATCTCCTCCAGCTCGCCGCGCCGGGGATGGCCGGAGACGTGGACGAGGGCCGTGCGATCGGTGATGACCTCCACCCCGCGCTTGATGAGCGCGTTGACGATGTGGTTCACCACCTTCTCGTTGCCGGGAATGGTGCGCGAGGAGAACACCACCTGATCGCCCGGCGACAAGGCGATCTCCGGATGGTCGTCATCGGCGATGCGGCGCAGGGCGGCGCGCGGCTCGCCCTGGCTGCCGGTGAGGATGGCCACCACCCGCTCGCGCGGCAGATATCCATAGGCGTCCGCCCCGCGGAAAGCGGGAATGCCGTCCAGCAGCCCCTGCTCGCGGGCGACGCCGATGACGCGCTCCAGCGCCCGGCCCACCAGCACCACCTCGCGGCCATTGGCATAGGCCGCCTCGGCGATGCCGCGGATGCGGGCCACGTTGGAGGAGAAGGTGGTGAAGGCGATGCGGTGCTTCGCCTTGGCGACGATGGCCTTCAGCGAGGCCCCCACATCCGCCTCGGACGGGGAGATGCCGTCGCGGATGGCGTTGGTGGAATCGCAGATGATGGCGCGCACGCCCTCGTCGCCCAGCGCCTTCAGCCGCGCGATGTCGGTGGCCTCGCCGACGAGGGGCGTCGGGTCGAGCTTCCAGTCGCCGGTATGCACCACAAGCCCGGCCGCCGTGCGGATGGCGAGGGCGTGGCTGTCCGGGATGGAGTGCGACACCGGCACGAATTCCACCGAGAACGGCCCGATCTGCACCGGCTGGCGCGCGCGCACCACCTCGATAGGCAGCTCGGAAGGGGCTCCGGGCTCCCCGGCGCGCTTGGCTTCCAGCAGGCCAGCGGTGAAGCGGGTGGTGTAGATGGGGCACTTCAGGCGCGGCCAGAGGTCCAGTACCGCGCCGATATGGTCCTCATGACCATGGGTCAGCACGAGGCCGGCGATCTTCTTGCGCTCGGTCTCCAGGAAGCGGATGTCGGGCAGCACGAGGTCGACGCCGGGCGCCTCATCCCCCGCGAAACTCATGCCGAGATCGACGATGAGCCATTCCCGCGCCTTCTTCGGACCGAAGCCATAGAGGCCGAGATTCATGCCGATCTCGCCCACGCCGCCGAGGGGCGCAAAGACCAGTTCTTCCGAGGGTGCCATCAAAGGGTCACTTCCAAACGCAGCGCCCGGCGCGCCGGCGCATGGGAGCGCCGACGAGCGCGTGACGCGCCAAACAGGAAAAGCCCCGCGACGCGAGGCTCAGGAAAAGGCGGGCGGGCATATGATGGAGCCCCGCCGCCGCATTGCAAGCCTTCAGACCCCGCCGCGACGATCAGTCGGGCTTGCCGAGGGACACATCCCCCGCGGTGATGATCTCGGCCACGCCGTCCCGACGCCGCAGCATCATGGCGCCGCGTGTATCGATGTTCTCGAAGCGGCCTACCACCTCGCGCTCGCCGATCTTGACGCTCACCTGATCGCCCATGCCGAGGGCATGGCGCATCCAGTCCGAGCGGATGGCGGGAAAGCCCGCGCCGGCGTTCCACTGGTTGAGGCGCACCGCCATGGCAAGGTCGAGCGCTTCCAGCATTCGGTCGGGCGCGGTGGGCGCCCCGAGGGCTTCGAGGCTCGTCGCCTTGTAGGGCAGATCCTCGGGATGATGCAGGCAGTTGACGCCGAAGCCGATGACCGCGGCGGGGCGGCCGTGCGGATCGGTGCCGCCCTCCACCAGGATGCCGGCCACCTTGCCGCCCTCGATCAGGAGGTCGTTCGGCCACTTGAGCTTCATGTGCTCGGTGGCGATCTGCGGCGCGGCGGAGATCACCGCATCCCGCAGCGCGAGGCCGGCGACGAAGCAGAGCTGGGCGAGGTTCGCAACCGGCGCCGGATTGGGCAGCACCAGGGTGGCGAAGAGATTGCCGAGCTCAGACGTCCACGGACGGCCGCGGCGTCCCCGCCCGGCCGTCTGGATGTCGGCGACCAGCCACACCGGGAAGGTCTCGCCTCGCTGGAGGCGCGCCATCCCCTCGGCGTTGGTGGAGCCGATCTGGGTGAAGCGGACGATGGGAACCGTGGAACCCTGGAATTCGTAATGAGCCATCGTCTCAGAAGAGCGAACGGGCAGCGGCACTCGCAGCCTCGATAAGAGGAGCGGGATAGACGAAATAGAAGATGGTGAAAAGGCCACTCACCGCCAGAACCGCCTTCAGCTCGGTCGGCATGGGGTCGAAGGCGTCCACCGGCTCGTCGAAATACATGATCTTGACGATCCGCAGGTAATAGAAGGCGCCTACCACCGAGGCGAGCACGCCCACCACGGAGAGGCCATAGAGGCCCGCCTGGATGGCCGCGACGAAGACGTAGTATTTGGCGAGGAAGCCCGCGAGCGGCGGGATGCCGGCCAGCGAGAACATCAGCGCGCCCAGCATCAGCGCCATCAGCGGATTGCGGCGGGCAAGACCGGCGAGGTCGTCCACCGTCTCCACCGCCTGGCCCTTGCGGCGCATGGTGAGCACGCAGGCGAAGGTGCCGAGCGTCATCATCAGGTAGATGGCCATGTAGACCAGCACGCCGCGCACGCCCTCGGCGGTGCCGGCGGCGAGGCCGACGAGGGCGAAGCCCATGTGGCCGATGGAGGAGTAGGCGAGCAGTCGCTTGATGTTGCGCTGGCCGATGGCGGCGAAGGCGCCGAGCACCATGGAGGCAAGCGACACGAAGGCGACGATCTGCTGCCACTGGTGCGAGACGTGGGGGAACGCCTCGATCAGCACGCGCACGAAGATGGCCATGCCGGCGACCTTCGGGGCGGAGGCGAAGAAGGCGGTGACCGGGGTGGGCGCGCCTTCATAGACGTCCGGCGTCCACATGTGGAACGGCACGGCCGACACCTTGAAGCACAGGCCCGCCACCAGGAACACGAGGCCGAAGATGAGGCCGATGCTCGGCTCCTTCGCCACGGCGGCGATCTGCAGGAAGTTCACCGAGCCGGTGAAGCCGTAGATCAGCGAGGCGCCGTAGAGCAGCATGCCCGAGGAGAGCGCGCCGAGGACGAAATACTTCAGGCCCGCCTCGGTGGAGCGCACCGAGTCGCGATTGATGGCGGCCACCACATAGAGCGAAAGGCTCATCAACTCGAGGCCGAGATAGAGGGCGATGAGGTCGCCGGCCGACACCAGCATGAACATGCCGAGCGTGGCGATCACCACCAGCACCGCATATTCGAACTTCGCCTGCTTCTCCCGCGCCTGCCAGTCCACCGACATGATGAGGGAGACCAGCGCGCCGATGGAGACCAGCACCTTCATGAAGCGGCCGAAGGGATCGATCACCAGCGAGCCGTTGAAGGCGGAGACTTCGGTGCCCGGCTGAAGCAGCACCAGCACGCCCGCCGCGGCGAGCACCGCGATGGCAAGGCCCGTGACCAGATTGGCCGAGCCCTCCCCGCGGAACGCGCCGATGAGGATCAGCACGATGGCCGAGACGGCGAGCACCAGTTCCGGCAGGACCGCGCCGAGGGGAGGCAGGAGCTGCGACATGAGGCGTCCTCGAAAATCAGAAGCTCAGCAGCAGGGCGGTCTTCACCGCGCCGGCCACGGAATCGGTGCGCGCGACGACCGCGTTCACCGCATGGGATGTCATGTTGAGGATGGGCGCGGGCCACACGCCGAACAGGATGGTGAGGATCACCAGCGGGACCATGATGACGATCTCGCGGGGCGAGAGATCCATCATGGACTTCAGCTTCTCCTTCTCCAGCGGGCCGAACACGACGCGCCAGTAGAGCCACAGGGCGTAGGCCGCGGAGAGGATGACGCCGGTGGCCGCGAAGAAGGCGACCCAGGTGTTGCGCTCGAAGGCGGCGAGCATGGTCAGGAACTCGCCGATGAAGCCCGACGTGCCCGGCAGGCCCACATTCGCCATGGTGAACACCATCAGCACCGTGGCGTAGAGCGGCATGCGCTTCACGAGGCCGCCATAGGCGGCGATTTCGCGGGTGTGCAGGCGGTCGTAGATGACGCCCACACACAGGAACAGCGCGGCCGAGACGAAGCCGTGGGAGATCATGAGGAACATGGCGCCCTGCAGGCCCTGCTCGTTCATGGCGAAGATGCCCATGGTCACGAAGCCCATATGGGCGATGGACGAGTAGGCGATCAGCTTCTTGATGTCCTCCTGCACCAGCGCGACGAGCGAGGTGTAGATGATGGCCACCACGGAAAGGGTGAACACCAGAGGCGCGAAATAGTGGCTCGCCTCCGGGAACATGGGCAGCGAGAAGCGCAGGAAGCCGTAGCCGCCCATCTTCAGGAGCACGCCCGCCAGGATGACGGAGCCGGCCGTTGGCGCTTCCACGTGGGCATCAGGCAGCCAGGTGTGCACCGGCCACATGGGCATCTTCACCGCGAAGGAGGCGAAGAAAGCGAGCCAGAGCCAGAACTGCATGCCCGACGGGAAGCCGAACTGCATCAGGGTGGGCACGTCCGTCGTGCCGGCCTTCCAGTACATGGCCATGATGGCGAGCATCATCAGCACGGAGCCGGCCAGCGTGTAGAGGAAGAACTTGAAGGCCGCATAGATGCGGCGCGGCCCACCCCACACGCCGATGATCAGGAACATCGGGATGAGGCCGCCCTCGAAGAAGAAGTAGAAGAGGACGAGGTCGAGGGCCGTGAAGGTGCCGAGCATCATGGTCTCGAGCACCAGGAAGGCGATCATGTATTCCTTCACGCGCTTATGCACACTCTCCCAGGAGGCGAGGATGCAGAAGGGCATGAGGAAGGTGGTGAGGATGACGAAGGGCAGCGAGATGCCGTCCACGCCCATGTGGTAGGAGGCGAGATCGCCGAGCCACGCCTTCTTTTCCACGAACTGGAAGCCGGGGGCCGAGGCGTCGAAGCCCGGCAGCAGCAGCAGCGACACCAGGAAGGTGACGAGCGTGGTCCACAGCGCCACCCAGCGGGCGTTGCGCGCGGAGACCTCGTCGTCGCCCCGCACCACGAGGATGAAGAGCGCCCCGACCAGCGGCAGGAAGGTGACGACGGAGAGGATGGGCCAGTCGGTCATCGTCACACTCCGGCGAACATGAACCAGGTGATGAGGGCCGCGACGCCGATCAGCATCACGAAGGCGTAGTGGTAGAGGTAGCCGGTCTGCAGCCGCACCACCCCGCGGGTGATGTCGAGCACGCGGGCCGAGACGCCATCCGGGCCGAAGCCGTCGATGATGGTGCCGTCACCACGCTTCCACAGGGTGCGGCCGAGCCAGAGGGCCGGACGCACGAACAGGAAGTTGTAGATCTCGTCGAAGTACCACTTGTTCAGGAGGAACTGGTACAGCGCGTCCTGCGACTTCGCGAGCTGCACGGGCACCTTCGGGTTCACCAGATAGAACCAGATGGCGAAGAGCGAGCCGATCACCATCATCACCGTGGGCATGTAGGCCGCCCAGCCGGGGATCTCGTGCATGGCGTGGAGAATGTGGTTCTCCGCCCCCATGAAGATCGAATGGCGGAAGAAGTGCTCCACGCCGTGCCCGACGAAGATGCCGTGGAAGGCCCAGCCCGCGAAGATCGCGCCGAGGGACAGCACGGCCAGCGGAATGGTCATCACCAGCGGGCTCTCGTGCGCGGCCTCATAATGATGGTGGTCGTGCGGGTGACCCCAGAAGGTGAGGAAGATCAGGCGCCAGGAATAGAAGGCGGTGAGCGCCGCGGCGATCACGGTCATCCAGTAGCCGTAGACGTGGAAGTAGTTGTGGCTCGCATAGGCCGCCTCGATGATGGCGTCCTTGGAGTAATAGCCGGCGAGGAACGGGAAGCCGGTGATGGCCAGCGTGCCGATCACCATCGTCCAATAGGTGAAGGGGATCTTCTTCCGAAGGCCGCCCATGTGCCGCATGTCCTGCTCATGGTGCATGGCGTGGATGACCGAGCCGGCACCAAGGAAGAGCAGCGCCTTGAAGAAGGCGTGCGTGAGCAGGTGGAACATGCCGATGGAATAGGCGCCAGCGCCCATGGCCACGAACATGTAGCCGAGCTGGGAGCAGGTGGAGTAGGCGATCACCTTCTTGATGTCGTTCTGCACCAGGCCGACGGTGGCGGCGAAGAAGGCGGTGGTCGCGCCCACCAGCATCACCACGTTGAGCGCCGTCTGCGACAGCTCGAAGATGGGCGACATGCGCGCCACCATGAACACGCCCGCGGTCACCATGGTGGCGGCGTGGATGAGGGCCGAGACCGGGGTCGGGCCTTCCATCGCGTCCGGCAGCCAGGTGTGCAGCAGGAACTGGGCGGACTTGCCGCACGCGCCGACGAACAGCAGCAGCGCGATCACGGTCGGCGCATCCCAATGGTGGCCGAGGAAGGTGATGGTCTTGCCGGCAAGCCCCGGGGCGGCGGCGAACACCTCCTCGAAGGCGATGGAGCCGGTCATCACGAAGATGGCGAAGATGCCCAGCATGAAGCCGAAGTCGCCCACGCGGTTCACCACGAAGGCCTTCATGGCCGCCGCGTTCGCCGAGGGCTTCTCATACCAGAAGCCGATGAGCAGGTATGAGGCGAGGCCCACGCCTTCCCAGCCGAAGAACAGCTGGAGCAGGTTGTCCGCCGTCACCAGCATGAGCATGGCGAAGGTGAACAGCGAGAGATAGGCGAAGAAGCGCGGCCGGCTCGGATCCTCGTGCATGTAGCCGATGGAGTAGAGATGGACCAGCGAGGACACGGTGGTGACGACGATCAGCATGATCACCGTCATGGTGTCGATGCGGAACGCCCAGTCGACCTTGAGGTCGCCCACATAGATCCACTTCATCACCTGCACGCGCGTGTCGTGGTCACCGAAGCCGACCGAGAAGAACGCGATC
Organism: Xanthobacter sp. SG618; assembly: GCF_012932745.1. Lineage (NCBI taxonomy): Bacteria > Pseudomonadati > Pseudomonadota > Alphaproteobacteria > Hyphomicrobiales > Xanthobacteraceae > Xanthobacter > Xanthobacter sp. SG618. Next base: position 149,622 of record NZ_JABBHL010000008.1, read on the forward strand.
CAGGAGAGCAGGCACGCGACGAACAGGAAGGAGGTGGTCACCACCTCGCTGGCGCGGTCACCGATCTTCTTGCCGAACAGGCCGGCGATGAGGAAGCCGAGAAGGGGGAGGAAGACAATCGCCTGATACATGGCCTCAGCCCTTCATGGCGTTGATGTCCTCGACGGCGATCGAACCGCGGTTGCGGTAGAACACCACGAGGATGGCGAGGCCGATGGCCGCCTCGGCTGCGGCGACGGTGAGCACGAGCAGCGCGAACACCTGGCCCGTCAGGTTCCCGAGGAAGGCGGAGAACGAGACGAGGTTGATGTTCACGGCGAGCAGGATCAGCTCCACCGACATGAGGATGACGATGACGTTCTTCCGGTTGAGGAAGATGCCGAGCGTCCCGAGCGTGAACAGGATCGCCGCGACGGTCAGATAGTGGGAGAGACCGATGTCCATGCCCATCCCCCTCAGAGGCCCTGGCCGGGACGCACCTTCACCACCTCGATGGTGGAGGAGCGCGTCACCTGAGCCGTGATGTTCTGCCGGCGCACGTTCACCTTGTGGCGCAGCGTGAGCACGATGGCGCCGATCATGGCGACGAGCAGCACGAAGCCGGCGGCCTGGAAGAAGTAGATGTAGTCCGTGTAGAGCACCTGCGCGATGGCGCGCACGTTGCTCTCCGTGGCGATGCCGCCGGGCGAGGACTTCACCGCCGAGGAGACCCCGGGGCCGGTCACCCACGCCCCCACCACCAGCACCAGCTCGGCGAGGAAGATGAGGCCGACCACCACGCCCACCGGCAGATATTGCAGGAAGCCCTGGCGCAGCTCCACGAAGTCCACGTCGAGCATCATCACGACGAAGAGGAAGAGCACCGCCACCGCGCCCACATAGACCACCACCAGGATCAGCGCGAGGAACTCGGCGCCGATGAGGATGAAGAGGCCCGCCGCGTTCACGAACGCGAGGATGAGGAACAGAACCGACTGCACCGGGTTGCGGGAGGAGATCACCATGAAGGCGGACGCCACCAGCACGAAGGCGAAGAGATAGAAAAACGCTGCCGCGACGCTCATGCGCGTAGCCCCCCTGCCCGCGGCGCGCCCGCGCCGGTCATGTCCGGCCCCGCAAGGCGGCCGGCCCCTCTGATGTCCTGACGCATCCCGAAAACCCGACGCATCCCGAAAGTCCGATCTATGGCGCAGCGCGTCGCCACGCGTCGCCGGTCCCGTTCCAGAAGACCGGCAGGATGCCGGCCGTGTTCGTTTCGCCGCTCAGCGATAGGGCGCGTCGAGCGCGATGGACCGCGCGATCTCGCGCTCCCACCGGTCGCCGTTCGCGAGCAGCTTTTCCTTGTCGTAGTAGAGTTCCTCGCGCGTCTCGGTGGCGAACTCGAAGTTCGGTCCCTCGACGATGGCATCCACCGGGCACGCCTCCTGGCAGAAGCCGCAATAGATGCACTTCACCATGTCGATGTCGTAACGGGTGGTGCGGCGCGTGCCGTCATTGCGGCGCGGGCCGGCCTCGATGGTGATGGCCTGCGCCGGGCAGATCGCCTCGCACAGCTTGCAGGCGATGCAGCGCTCTTCCCCGTTGGGATAGCGGCGCAGGGCATGCTCGCCGCGGAAGCGCGGCGAGAGCGGGCCCTTCTCGAAGGGATAGTTCAACGTCGCCTTGGGCTTGAAGAAATAGCGCATGGCGAGGAAGAAGCCCGAGACGAGCTCGGTGAGAAAGATGGCGCGCGCGGCCTGATCGAGCTTCACAGGCGCTCTCCCCGAAGGCTGTGCGAAAGGGCGGAAGGAACGGTCATTGCGGCGCCGTCCCGGTGAAGTGCAGCACGCCCGCGACCACCACGACGGCGACGAGGGAGATCGGCAGGAACACCTTCCAGCCGAGCCGCATGAGCTGGTCGTAGCGATAGCGGGGCACCATGGCCTTCGCCATCGCGAACAGGAAGAACATGAAGCAGAGCTTGAGGACGAACCACACCAGCCCCGGCACCCAGGTGAAGGGCGCGAACGGGATGGGCGAGAGCCAGCCGCCGAGGAACAGGATGGTTCCCATGGCGCACATGGTCATGATCGCCACGTACTCGCCGAGCATGAACAGGAGATAGGGGGTCGAGCCGTATTCGGTCATGAAGCCCGCCACCAGCTCCGACTCCGCTTCCACGAGGTCGAAGGGCGGGCGGTTCGTCTCGGCCAGGGCCGACACGAAGAAGATGACGAACATGGGCAGCAGCGGCAGCCAGTACCAGCCGAGGAATCCGAAGCGGCCGTTCTGCGCCTCGACGATCTCCGAGAGGTTCAGCGAGCCGGCGCACATCAGCACGGTGATGATGACGAAGCCGATGGAGACTTCGTAGGACACCATCTGCGCCGCGGAGCGGAGCGCGGCGAGGAAGGGATACTTCGAGTTCGAAGCCCAGCCGCCCATGATGATGCCGTACACGCCGAGCGACGAGATGGCGAAGATATAGAGCACGCCGACATTCAGGTCGGCGATGACCCAGCCCGGTGCGATCGGCACCACCGCCCAGGCGGCAAGCGCCAGCACGCAGGTGACGAGCGGGGCCAGAAGGAAGATCGCCTTGTTGGCGCCCGACGGGATGGTGGGCTCCTTCAGCACGAACTTGAGAAGGTCGGCGAAGGATTGCAGGAGGCCGAACGGCCCCACCACGTTGGGACCGCGGCGCAGTTGCACCGCCGCCCAGATCTTGCGGTCCGCCAGCAGGATGAAGGCGATGAAGATCAGGAGCGCCACGAGCAGAGCAAGGCTCTGCCCGAGGATGATGAGCACCTGGATGAGGGTGTCCTGCCAGTTCATGTCCGCGTTTCCGTGAAGCTCGCAGCCGTCCGGTTCACCGTGCCCATCGCCTACTCCGCCGCTTCCGCCGCCGCCGCAAGGCGCAGCGCGGAGCATTCGGCCATCACGGCGGAAGCCCGCGCGATGGGGTTGGTGAGGAAGAAGTCCTCGATCACCGGCGCGAACGCCGTCTTGTCCACGCTGCCGCCGACACCCGCGAGGGCCGACACGGCGCCGGCATCCGCCTCTGCCGCCTCGTCGATATGGCCGAGGTGGGGATAGGCCGAGACGAGCTGGGCGCGCAGCGCCTGCATGTTGTCGAAGGGCAGGGTCTGGCCCAGCACCTCGGACAGCGCCCGCAGGATCGCCCAGTCCTCGCGCGCCTCGCCGGGCGGAAAGGCGGCGCGGTTGGCGAACTGCACCCGGCCTTCCGTGTTCACATAGATGCCCGACTTCTCGGGATAGGCGGCGCCGGGCAGGATCACGTCCGCCCGGTGGGCGCCGCGATCACCGTGGGTGCCGAGATAGACGACGAAGGCGCCGGGGGCGACCTCCACCTCGTCCGCGCCCATCAGGAAGGCCACGTCCAGCGCGCCGGGGGCGGTCATGGCCGCCACGTCGAGCCCGCCGGGGCCGGGCACCGCACCCACATCGAGGGCGCCGACGCGGGCCGCCGCGGTGTGCAGAACGCCGAAGCCATTCCAGCCGTCCTTCACCGCGCCCACGGCAACCGCCACGCGGGCGGCCAGCGAGAGCACCGCCGCGCCATCCGGCCGGGCCAGCGCGCCCTGGCCGACGATGACCAGCGGCCGCTCGGCCTTGCGCAGGATGTCGCCGAAGGCGGACGAGCCGGCGAGATCGGCGAGGCTGTCGGGGCCGGCGCCGAGGTAGTCGTAGGTGTAGGTAAGGTCCACCTTGGTGCCGATGAGGCCGATCTTCAGCCCGCCCTGGCGCCAGCGCTTGCGGATGCGCGCATTGATGACGGACGCCTCATGCCGCGGGTCGCTGCCCACGAGGAGGATGGCGTCGGCCTGCTCGATGCCGGCGATGGTGGGGTTGAACACGTAGGACGCGCGGCCCAGCGCCGGATCGAGCTTGGCGCCGTCCTGGCGCGCGTCGATGTTGGCGGAGCCGAGCTTGCCCATGAGCGTCTTGAGGGCGAACACCTCTTCCACGCTGGCAAGGTCGCCGATGAGCGCGCCGATCCTGGCGGGGGCGGTGCCCTTCACCTTGGCGGCGATGGCGGCGAAGGCCTCGCTCCAGGTGGCGGGCACGAGGCGGCCATCCTTGCGCACATAGGGGCGATCAAGGCGCTGGACCTTCAGGCCGTCCCACACATAGCGGGACTTGTCGGAGATCCACTCCTCGTTCACCGCGTCGTTGTTGCGCGGCAGGACGCGCATGACCTCGCGGCCGCGGGTGTCGATGCGGATGTTGGAGCCGACCGCATCCATGACGTCGATGGACTCGGTCTTCACCAGCTCCCACGGCCGGGCGTGGAACTGGTAGGGCTTGTGGGTCAGCGCGCCCACCGGGCAGAGGTCCGCCACGTTGCCCTGCATCTCGGAACGCATGGCGTGCTCGAGATAGGTGGTGATCTCCATATCCTCGCCACGGCCGATGGCGCCGAGGTCGGGCACGCCGGCGACTTCCGTGGAGAAGCGCACGCAGCGGGTGCACTGGATGCACCGGTTCATGGAGGTCTTGACCAGCGGGCCGATATACTTGTCTTCCACGGCGCGCTTGTTCTCGGCGAAGCGCGAGGTGTCCGCGCCGTAGGCCATGGCCTGGTCCTGCAGGTCGCATTCGCCGCCCTGATCGCAGATCGGGCAATCCAGCGGGTGGTTGATCAGCAGGAACTCCATCACCCCTTCACGGGCCTTCTTCACCATGGGGCTCTTGGTGAGCACCACGGGCGGCTCGCCGTTGGGGCCGGGGCGCAGGTCCTTCACCGCCATGGCGCAGGACGCCGTGGGCTTGGGCGGACCGCCCTTCACTTCCACAAGGCACATGCGGCAGTTGCCCGCGATGGACAGCCGCTCATGGAAGCAGAAGCGCGGAATCTCGACGCCCGCCGCCTCGCACGCCTGAAGCAGCGTGTATTCGGCAGGTACATCGACCTCGGTTCCGTCGACGACGATCTTCGCCATCACTTCCACCTCACCTTGTGCCGCGCTCTGCACGGCCGGGGCCGAACGCACAGCGCCCGCCCCTTAAGACATCCCTCCCCGCCCGTCGCGTCGGCGCGCCCGGCGGGGTGCTTGCTACTCCGCCGCCACCGGAACCACCGGCTCCGGATGCGGGTTGGCGGCATACTGGTCGATGCGCGCCTCGATCACGTGACGATAGTGCCGGATAAGGCCCTGCACCGGCCACGCGGCGGCATCGCCGAGCGCGCAGATGGTGTGACCCTCGATCTGGGTGGTGACTTCCAGCAGCAGGTCGATCTCGCGCTTCTGGGCGCGGCCCTCGGCCATGCGATTGACCACGCGCCACATCCAGCCGGTGCCCTCGCGGCACGGCGTGCACTGGCCGCAGCTCTCATGCTTGAAGAAGGCGGAGATGCGGGCGATGGCCTTGATGATGTCGGTGGACTTGTCCATCACCAGCACGCCGGCGGTGCCGAAGGACGACTTCACCGCGCGGGTGCCGTCGAAGTCCATGATCAGGTCTTCGCACTGCTCGCCGGGGATCACCGGGCAGGACGCGCCGCCGGGGATGATGCCGAGCAGATTGTCCCAGCCGCCGCGGATACCGCCGCCATGCTTCTCCACGAGCTCCTTGAAGGGGATGCTCATGGCCTCTTCCACCACGCAGGGCGTGTTCACGTGGCCGGCCAGGGAGAACAGCTTGGTGCCCACATTGTTCGGGCGGCCGATGGAGGAGAACCAGGCCGCGCCCCGCCGCAGGATGGTGGGGGCGACCGCGATGCTCTCCACGTTGTTCACCGTGGTGGGGCAGCCATAGAGGCCCATGTTCGCGGGGAACGGGGGCTTCAGGCGCGGCATGCCCTTCTTGCCCTCGAGGCTCTCCAGCAGCGCGGTTTCCTCGCCGCAGATATAGGCGCCGGCACCGTGGTGCACATAGAGGTCGAAGGGATAGTCGTGGACGTTGTCCTTGCCGATGAGGCGCGCCTCATAGGCCTGGTCCACCGCCGCCTGCAGGCGCTCGCGCTCGAAGATGTATTCGCCGCGGATGTAGATGTAGGCCGCGTGGGCGCCCATGGCGAAGGAGGCGATCAGGCAGCCCTCGATCAGCGTATGCGGATCGTTGCGCATGATCTCCCGGTCCTTGCAGGTGCCGGGCTCGGATTCGTCGGCGTTCACCACCAGATAGTGGGGGCGGCCATCGGACTGCTTGGGCATGAAGGACCACTTCATGCCGGTCGAGAAGCCGGCGCCGCCGCGGCCGCGCAGGCCCGACGCCTTCATCTCGTTGATGATCCAGTCGCGGCCCTTTTCCAGGATGGCCTTGGTGCCGTCCCAGTTGCCGCGCTTGAGGGCGCCCTGAAGACCGAAGTCGTGGAAGCCGTACAGATTGGTGAAGATGCGGTCCTTGTCGGCGAGCATGGGCCTCACTCCTCCGGATCGCGCACGCCGGTGCCGGTCTTCACCGGCTCACGGTCGGAACCTGTAACGGACGGGCTGGAGGCCTGCGCCTCCGCGGCGACGGCCTCGCGCTTGTCGCGGGTGTCGGCGCCGTCGGCCGCCTTTTCCTGAGCCGCCGCCGTGGCGCCCAGGGGATCGGCCGGGCTCTCCGACGCCGCGCGGGCGCGGCCGGCGGAGAGGAGATCCGGCGTCTCCGTGCCACCCCCGCCAGCGGCGGGCACGGTGGCCTTGAAGTCATAGAGCGCGGGGTCGAGCAGCACGCGCGGGCCACCCTCCGGCTCGGAGCCCTTGCGCGAATTCTGCGGGCCCACGCTCACCGGACGGCCGGCGGCGAGATCGTCGAGCAGCTTCTCGAAGTTCTCGGGGGTCAGGTCTTCGTAATAATCGTCGTTGATCTGCACCATGGGCGCGTTGGTGCAGGCGCCGAGGCATTCCACCTCGAGCCAGGAGAAGGTGCCGTCGGCCGAGACATGCCGCTCGTGGCCGATCTTCTTCTCGCAGACGTGCTTGATGGCTTCCGCGCCGCGCAGCATGCAGGGCGTGGTGCCGCACAGCTGGACGAAATACTTCCCCACCGGCTCAAGGTTGAACATGGTGTAGAAGGTGGCGATCTCCAGCACGCGGATATTCGCCATGCCGAGGCGATCGGCGACCGCGCGGATGGCGGGCTCGGGAAGCCAGCCGCCGGCGGCCTTCTGGGTTTCCCACAGCAAAGGCACCACGGCGCTGGCCTGCCGGCCTTCCGGATACTTGGCGATCAGCTTCTGCGCGATGGCCTCAAGCTCCGGCGTGAAGCTGAAGCTCTCGGGCTGCTCGGCGGCGAGGCGGCGGACGGACATGGTTCAGATCCCGGAAGAAGCCGCGCGCAGGCGCGCCGGCATCGGGCAAAGGGCGAGAGAAAGGCGGGCCATCAGCGGTCCACCTCCCCGAACACGATGTCGAGCGAGCCGAGCACCGCGGAAACGTCGGCCAGCATGTGGCCGCGATTGAGGAAGTCCATGGCCTGCAGGTGCGCGAAGCCCGGAGCGCGGATCTTGCAGCGGTACGGCTTGTTGGTGCCGTCCGAGACCAGATACACGCCGAACTCGCCCTTGGGCGCTTCCACCGCGGCATACACGTCGCCTTCCGGCACGTGGAAGCCCTCGGTGTAGAGCTTGAAGTGGTGGATGAGCGCCTCCATGGAGCGCTTCATCTCGGCCCGCTTCGGCGGCGCGACCTTGTGGTCCTGGGTGTGGACCGGCCCCGTCTCCTTCAGCAGGCGCTCGACGCACTGCTTCATGATGTAGGTCGACTGGCGCATCTCCTCCATGCGGACGAGATAGCGGTCGTAGCAGTCGCCGTGCTTGCCCACCGGAATGTCGAAGTCGAGTTCCGAATAGCACTCGTAGGGCTGCGCGCGGCGCAGGTCCCATGCCGCGCCGGAGCCGCGCAGCACCGGGCCGGAGAAGCCCCAGGACAGCGCCTCGTCCACCGAGACGATGCCGATGTCCACGGTGCGCTGCTTGAAGATGCGGTTGTTGGTGACGAGGGCGTCGAGGTCCGCCACCAGCTTCAGGAACGGGTCGCAGAAGGCGCCGACGTCTTCCACCAGCTGCCGGGGCAGGTCCTGATGGACACCGCCGGGCCGGAAATAGGCGGCATGCATGCGGCTGCCGGAGGCGCGCTCATAGAAGATCATGAGCTTCTCGCGCTCCTCGAAGCCCCACAGCGGCGGGGTCAGCGCGCCCACGTCCATGGCGAACGTGGTGACGTTGAGGAGGTGGGAGAGCAGGCGCCCGATCTCGGAATAGAGCACGCGGATGAGCTGGCCGCGCTTGGGCACCTCGATGCCCAGCAGCTTCTCCACCGCGAGGCAGTAGGCGTGCTCCTGGTTCATCGGCGCGCAATAGTCGAGCCGGTCGAAATAGGGCACGGCCTGAAGGTAGGTCTTGGCCTCGATCAGCTTCTCGGTGCCGCGGTGCAGGAGGCCGATGTGCGGGTCCACCCGCTCCACCACCTCGCCGTCCAGCTCCAGCACAAGGCGCAGAACGCCGTGCGCCGCAGGATGCTGCGGGCCGAAATTGATCTGGAAGTTGCGGACCTTGTCCGCGGGCTTCATCTCGTCGGCGACATCAACCATGAGACGCTCCCTCACCCGGCCTTGGGCGGCGCGGGCGGCTGGCCCGAGGCCTTCTCGTCACCGGGCAGGACGTATTCGACGCCCTCCCACGGCGAGAGGAAGTCGAAGTTCCGGAACTCCTGCGGCAGGCGAACCGGCTCGTAGACCACGCGCTTCTGGGCGTCGTCGTAGCGCACCTCCACGAAGCCCGTGGTCGGGAAGTCCTTGCGCAGGGGGTGGCCGTCGAAGCCGTAGTCCGTCAGCAGGCGGCGCAGCTCCGGGTGGCCGGTGAACAGGATGCCGTACATGTCGTAGGCTTCCCGCTCGAACCAGTTGGCACCGGGGAAGACGCCGGTGATGGAGGGCACCGGGGTGTCCTCGTCGGTGGCGACCTTGAGGCGGATGCGGGCGTTCTGCTTCACGGAGAGCAGGTGGTACACCACGTCGAACCGCTTCTCGCGGGCCGGATAGTCCACGCCGCACACGTCCACGATGCAGGTGAACTGGCAGGCCGGATCATCCCGGAGGAAGGTCACCGCCTTGACGATCTGCGACGGCTCGATGAGCAGCGCCAGCTCGCCATAGGCGATCTCGGTGCCGATCACCACGCCCGGCAGGGCGCCCGATACGTGGGCGGCGAGGTCGTTGAGGGTCTCGTCCATCACACCGGCTCCCGATCAGCGCTCGATGGTGCCGACGCGGCGGATCTTCTTCTGCAGCAGCAGGATGCCGTAGAGCAGCGCTTCCGCGGTGGGCGGGCAGCCCGGCACGTAGATGTCCACCGGCACGATGCGATCGCAGCCGCGCACCACCGAATAGGAGAAGTGGTAGTAGCCGCCGCCATTGGCGCAGGAGCCCATGGAGATGACGTAGCGCGGCTCCGGCATCTGGTCGTAGACCTTGCGCAGGGCCGGGGCCATCTTGTTGGTCAGCGTGCCGGCGACGATCATCACGTCCGACTGGCGCGGCGAGGCGCGCGGCGCAAAGCCGAAGCGCTCCACGTCGTAGCGCGGCATGGAGGCCTGCATCATCTCCACCGCGCAGCAGGCGAGACCGAAGGTCATCCACATGAGCGAGCCGGTGCGCGCCCAGGTGATGAGATCATCGGCGGTGGTGAGGAGAAAGCCCTTGTCCGCCAGCTCGTTGTTGATCTCCTTGAAGAAGGGATCATCAGCGCCGACGGGACGGCCGGTGGAGGGATCGACGATGCCGGTCGAGGCGCGTGCGATCTCGGGCTTGGTGGCCGAAGGGGTCAGTCCCATTCCAGAGCTCCCTTGCGCCATTCGTAGATGAACCCGACGGTGAGCACGCCGAGGAAGATCATCATCGACCAGAAGCCGAGGTCGCCGAGGCCACCGAAGCTGATCGCCCACGGGAAGAGGAAGGCGACCTCAAGGTCGAAGATGATGAAGAGGATGGACACCAGGTAGAATCGCACGTCGAACGTCATGCGCGCGTCGTCGAATGCGTTGAAGCCGCACTCGTACGCGGACAGCTTCTCCGGGTCCGGGTTCTGGTAGGCCACGATGAAGGGCGACACCAGCAGGGCCAGGCCGATCACCGCGGAAACGCCGATGAAGATCACCACCGGCAGATAGTCCATGAGCAACGCGTTCATCTTGCTCGCACCTCGGAGCGCTCGGTCGGTGCCGTGGGCAGCGCGCTTGGCTCACCCATCAGGGTCAAAAGGAGCTTGAAACGGCTGATCGCCTGAAGCGTTACCGCGCCGTCCGGCTAGAGAAGTTCGAAACGACGCGAGAGCCTTATCGCAGCGCCAGAAGGGAGGCAAGTGCGCGGTTCGGCCAAGGTGTCATGCCTTTGGTAGAGGATCGCGGGTGCGCCCGGGGCAGCCCGTCCGCGACCGCCGCGCCGACCCTTTCGCAGCGCCGCGAAAGCTGGGCCGGAGCCGGCTTGCGGTTCTCTCACGGGAGGTAGATCGGGAGGGCCTCAATTCTGTGCAAGATGCGGTTGCGGGCGACTGTTGCATCCGTGCGACACAATGCCGTGTGCATCTTCCGGCCTTCCCCTGCCCTGCGTACCGGCGAAGGCTCCGGCATCCGTAGACCTCCCGACGCGCGCGAGTCGCGCCGGGGAGTTTGCCGCAGTGCCACGGCGCATCCGCCACGGCGATTCTGCGAGGTCGGCGCCGGGGCGTGCCCGACACCGGCTCAGCGATGGGGGCGTGCGCCGCCCGGACGGCCACCGCCACCGACGCGTCCGCCACCCTGGAACTTGGCACCACCGCCGCCACCGCCGCGGTACTGCTTCGGCGGCCCGGCCGGACGGCTGGCGGGCTTCACGCTCGTCTTGCCGCCGCCGCCCTTCTTGAGCTGCTGCGACCCGCCGGTGGGCTTGACCGGCTTCGCCGTGGGGGCCGCGCCGCCCGGCTTGCCCGCACCGCCGGCCCCACCGGGCTGGCCGGGGGCACCGGGTCCGCCTGGCTTGCCCGGAGCGCCGGGACCACCGGGGGTACCCGGTCCACCCGGCTTGCCCGGCCCACCCGGTCCACCTGGATAACCGGGACCGCCGGGTCCACCCGGACCACCGGGGCCACCGGGATAGCCGGGACCGCCCGGTCCGCCGGGCTTGCCGGGATAACCGGGGCCACCAACGCCGCCGGGGCCACCCGGATAGCCGGGCTTGCCCGGAAGCGGCTTGCCGGGATTCGGCTTCCACGGACCGACCGGGCCGCCCGGACCACCGGGATAACCGGGGCCACCCGGTTTGCCGGGATAGCCCGGATAACCGGGACCGCCGGGCTTGCCCGGGTAGCCGGGGTAGCCCGGGCCTCCGGGATAGCCGGGAGGCGGGGGCCAGCCGGGATGGCCGGGACCACCGGGCCAGCCGCCCGGCGGGCGGGGCGGCGGCGGGCGCCAGCCGGGATAGCCCGGCCACGGCGGCGGATAGACCCAGCCGCGGCCCCAGTTCCACGGATTGCTCCAGGCGCTGCCCACCAGCACGCCGGCGCCGAAGGCCAGCAGGCCGACGCCGGCCGCGGTGTAGATGGTGGAGGAATCGTAGGTCGGCACATAGACCATCGTGGGGTCGGCCGAGGTGATGTAGACCACGTTCCGGCCGTCCTCCTGCCGGGTGGTCACGACCTGCTTGTCGTTGGTCTTCAGCGAGCCGGCCGCCTCGGCCTTGGCGCGCAGGGCCTGGATGGCCACCGACACGTCCTCCGGCTGGCTGACGAAGGCGTAGCCGATGGACTGGGTGGCATCGAGGTTTTCATTCAGCTTGGCGACCACGGTGGGGAAGCGCGTCAGCGCCTTCACAGAGGAATCCCACTTCTGGGCATCGGCGCCGGAGAAATCGCCCTTCTTCACCGCGCTCTTGTGCGACTCCAGCCAGCGCTGCGCCTGAACCAGCTCCAGCGGATAGGCGGTGGCCGGCAGCATCTGCGCGAGCAAAGTGTCTGGATAGAGCGCATAGGGCGCGAGCAGGGTTTCCAGCTCGGCGAGGGTGTAGAGCGCGGACGCCGGCGGCGCATCGGCAGGCGGCGCCCCGGCCGGAACGACCGGCGCAGGTGCAGGCGCGGCCGGCGGCGTGACGGCCGTGGTGGCAGGCGGAGCCGCAGGAGGCGCAACAGGAGGTGCCGCCTCAGGCGCCACTTGCGGCGCGGCCGCGGGCGGCGTCGTGGGTGGCGGGACCGGCGCCTGGGTTGCTGCCGCGCCGGCGTCGGGCGCGCTCTGCTGGGCGAAGGCCGGATAGAGGCTCGTGGTCCAGCCGAAGGCCAGCGCCACGGCGATGCGGGACCAGCCCGCCAGTTCCCGGCGCCGCATATTCGTGCGTGTTGATGTCAAGTCAGGGTCCTCCCCCTCGCCGGCCAGCCCGACCGCAGATCGGGCGCGGTGGCCTGATCTGGCGACCGCCGGGCGGGCCGCGCCTTGACAATGCGCAAACGCAGCCGGCCCGTCTAGAGCGCGCCGCGCCTGACGAAACGCCAGCGCGAGGCCTGATATCCCTGCTCTCTCATTACGTTAGAGAAAGGCAGTGCCTCGGCGCGCGGGTTCAGGCGCGCAGCGTCTCGCTCACGGCGGCGACCAGCTGCTTCAGCGAGAAGGGCTTGGGCAGGAAGGAGAAATGCTCGCTCGGCGGCAGGTTGCGGGCGAAAGCCTCCTCGGCATAGCCGGAAATGAAGATTACCTTCAGACCCGGCTCGCGGCTGCGCAATTCCCGCAGCAGGGTCGGGCCGTCCATCTCCGGCATCACCACGTCGGAGATGACGAGATCGACCTTGCCCTCGCGCTCGATCAATTCCAGCGCCTCGACGCCGCTGGCGGCGGCCAGCACCTCGTAGCCGCGATTGGCCAGCGCACGGCTTGCGAAGGCACGCACCGCGTCCTCGTCCTCCACCAGCAGCACGCGGCGCCCCTGCCCCGTGGTGTCGCCGGCCTTGGGCTCCGGCTCGGCGGGCTTGGGCGACTCTTCCTCCTCGGTGCCGGCCACATGACGGGGCAGGAACACGCGGAAGGTGGTGCCGCGCCCCATCTCGCTGTCGGCGAGGATGGTGCCGCCGGTCTGCTGCACGATGCCATAGACCGTGGAAAGGCCGAGCCCCGTGCCCTTGCCCACTTCCTTGGTGGAGAAGAAGGGCTCGAAGATCTTGTCCATGATGTCGGGCGGGATGCCGGTGCCAGTGTCCACTACCTCCACCATCACATAGTCGCCCTCCGGCAGGCCCTGCCCGTAGGTGGCGCAGCCGGCGGCCGGCACGTTGCCGGTGCGGATGGTGAGGGTGCCGCCGTCGGGCATGGCGTCGCGGGCGTTGACCGCGAGGTTCACGATCACCTGCTCGAACTGGTTCACGTCCACCTTCACCGGCCACAAATCGCGGGCGTGCTCCACGTCGAGGGTGATGCGCTCGCCGATGAGGCGGCGCAGCAAGGCGGCGGCATCCGAGATCACGTCGCCGAGCTCGATCACCTGCGGGCGCATCGTCTGGCGGCGGGAGAAGGCGAGCAGCTGCCGCACGAGGCCGGCGGCGCGATTCGCGTTCTGCTTGATCTGCATGATGTCCGGGAAGGACGGATCGCTCGGCCGGTGCTTGGCGAGCAGCAGGTCGCAATAGCCGATGATGGCGGTGAGCACGTTGTTGAAGTCGTGCGCCACGCCGCCGGCTAGGTGCCCCACCGCCTGCAGCTTCTGCGACTGGGCGAACTGCACCTCCAGCGCCCGCTGCTCGGTCATGTCGATGGCGCACAAGGCGATGTCGCCGCTGGGATCGAGGGGCGCCGCATAGAAGCGAACCGAGCGGGCACTGCCGCCAGCCAAGGTCACGTCGCAGGGCGCGGGCGGCTCGCTGGCGCCGGCGGCGGCGGCGAGCAGCGCCTCGGTGCCGGAGGGGTCCGAAACCAGCGCGGTCAGCGGGCGGCCCGCCGCATCGCGGCCGAACAGGCGCTCGAAGGCCGCATTGGCGGCCCGCACGCCACCGGTGCGGTCCACCAGCGCCATGGCCAGCGGCGCCCGGCGGAAGAACAGGTCGCCGAGAACCTCGGTGCCGTCGCGCCTCGGGCCCGGGGTGTCCGTGGTCCGGGGGGAAGCGGCGCCAAGCGCGCCTTCCACGGCATCGAGCGGCAAGGCGACAGCGCCTGTGCCGTCAGGGGCGGCAGCGATGCGCAGCAGGACGGGGAGGGCCGCGCCGTCCTTGCGCCGGAGCGAGGCGACCAGCGAGGCGCGGCCGCCATTCGCCTGCGCCGCCGCGAGGGCGGGCATGCTTTCCGGGGCGACGATGCGGCTGAGCGCCATGCCGTCCGGCCCCCATTCGGCGAGGGCGTAGCCGAGCATGCGGCAGAAGGTGAGGTTGGGGTCCACCACCCGCCCGCCGACGATGCGCAGCAGGCCGGCCGGCAATTCTTCCCACGATGCCACGAGGTCCGGACCGGCATAGCCCTCGGGGGCCGGGGCGGGGGCCGCCGTGGACAGTGCAGGCGCATTGGCTTCGGACGCGGGAAGCGGCGCGGCGACGGGAACAGGAGCGGCGACGGCCGGCGCAGGTGCCACCACCACCGGATCGGGCGGACGCACCGCAGGCGCGGCCGGCAGCGGCTTCGCGACAACCGGCGCGACAGGATGCGCGGCGGGAGCAGGCACCTGAGCGAAAGTCGGCGCCTCGCCCTCGGCGGTATCGACCATGCGCAGCGTCCACAGCACGCGCCGCGGGCCGCCCACGGGATGCACGGAGACCTCGAGTTGCCGCCCGCGCACGCCGCTACCGAAGGGCATGGTGCTCAGGTGGACCGTCGAGCCGGCAACGGCATTGAGCAGCTCGCCCACGGTCGTCTGGCTGCCGGGAATGCGGGAGAGGAAGCGCTCGGGGAGCGGCGGCTCGGCGGTGCCGCTGCGGCACATGCGCAGATAGGCGGCGTTGGCCTCGACGATCCGTTCGCCATCCTCGACCACGGCCATGGCATCGCCGGATGCCGCAAGGGCAATCGCGCCCAGCGGGTCCTCCGGCTCGGCGCCCTTGAAGGCGCGGCGGGCGGCCAGGAACAGTTCAACCACCCCGACCACGGCCAGCGCCGCGATGATGGCCGAGGGTATGCCGCCCCCGTCGCGCCCGAGGATGGTCGCGCCCACGAAGCCCCCCGCCAGCGCGAAGGCGACGATGAAAAGCCGGGTGCCCAGCGGCCCCGCCCGACGGCTCTTCTTGCGCCGGACGGCGGTTCCCTGGTCCTTCTTCTGGCGACCCCGCATGCGCTCTTGTACCATTCCGGCGATCCGTTCAGGCGATCTGCCGCCCTGATGCGTGCACCATTCGCACGGATTTAAGGGAGAGAATCGCCGGTGACTTAAATCCTGCCACGATTATCAACAAAACCTTAGGCCCTGAGGCTCACGATGCGCGACCGGCGCGGCTATTGGCGCGAGCGGGCGTCTCGGCATTTCGTGATATTGACGGCGTGAGGGCCCACAGGGCATCGCGCGTTCCGGATATGGATGCCGGAGGGAGGCAGCCGACGGGCCACGGCCCGGGGACGCGCCCGGTTCGAGTAAAGCGGAGGCATGATGCTACAGCAGTTGTTCGGTACCCAGCTCGCGTTTCCGATTCGGGTGGCCATCGCCGCCATCGTGATCGCCGCGCTGCTGGGCTTGACGGTGCTGGTGATGCGCCGCCTCGCCGGCCGCGCCGCCGGAGGCGACCGCCGCGGCCGGACGGGCCCCCGCCTGTCCGTGCTCGACAGCGTCTCCGTGGATCAGCGCCGCCGCCTCGTCCTCGTACGCCGGGACGAGGTGGAACACCTGCTGCTGATCGGCGGCAACAGCGACCTCGTCATCGAGCAGAACATCGGCGCGACCGAGGCGGCGGAAACCGCACCCGCCGCCGTGCCCCCGCCGCGCGAGGCACCGACCTTGCAGCGGCCCATGCCGCGCCGCCCCCTTTCCGCCGCCCCCGCCCCGGCTGTGCTGACCGCCGAGGCCGCCGCGCCCGGCCTGCCGGCCCCCGAGCCCGCGCCATCGGACGCCGCTGCCGCCCCCGCCACCGAGACCCGAGAGGAGCGCCGCTCCGTCTTGGCCCGCCGTCCCCTCATGCGGGGCGATGGCACCCTCTCCGGCCGCCCCGCCTCGCGCACCGCCGCCACTCCCGAGCCTGCCCCGGCAAAGGAGCCCGTACGGGCCGAGGCGCCGCGCCCCGATCAGGCCCGCCTCGACGCCCTCAAGGCCGAGTTCGCCGCCAGCACGCCGACCATCGATGCCCCCAAGGTTGACGCGCCCAAGATTGATGCGCCCAAGGTCGAGGCCGCCCGGGTCGAGTCCGTGAAGGTGGAAGCGCCCCGTCCCGAGGTGGCGAAGGCCGAGCCCCCCAAGGCCGAGCCCGAGGATGCGCCCCCCGCGGTGAGCGAAGTGGCGGCGGAACTCGAGGATCTCACCCACCGGCTCGATGCCGCCCTCGTCCACCCGCAGCCGGCCGCCGCCGCGCCGCAGATCAGCCTTTCCGACCTCCTCGGTGACGAGCCTGCGGCCCCCGCCGAGCCGGCCCCGGCGCCCCGTCCCGAGCCGGTGATCGAACCCCCACCGCCGCCGCGCAGCGAGGGTCCGCTGTCCCGATTCCTCTCCCAGTCGCGCAACCGCTCGGCGGAAGCGCGTCCTGTGGAGCCCCGCGCCATCGAGCCCCGGCCGCGCGTCGATGCGCCCCCGCGCACCGAAGCCCCCCGCACCGAGGCGCCGCCGCGCCCGCGCGAGTTCGCCTTCCGCCCGGCCGGCGAGAACCGCCCGCTGCCGGCACCGGAGCAGGCGCGCCGCGATCCCCTCGCCTTGCGCGATGTGAGCCGCGAGGCCCCGCCCCTGCGGCCCGAGACCACGAGCCCGCTGCTGCGCGCGCCCTCCCCGAGCGTGGCCCCGGCGTCCCCGGAGGTCGCCCCGCCGGTGATCCATGCCCCGGCGCCGTCCCATGCGGCCCCGCCGGTGGGCGCGCCTCCGAGCGCGCCCCATGCCGGTGAGGCGCCTGCCGTCGAGCCCGATGCGCAGCGCGATCCGCTGGACGATTTCGACGCCGAGATGGCAAACCTGCTCGGCCGCACCAACGCGCGCAGCCGCTGACCCTTCCGCCGGCTCCGGCCGGTCCCGGACGCAGAAGGCCGGCGGAGCGATGGCTCTGCCGGCCTTCTTCACATTTGAAATCGCTGCGCCGGAGAAAGCAGCTCAGTCGTCGCGATAGACCCGCTCGCGCCGCTCGTGGCGCTCCTGCGCCTCCACCGAGAGGGTGGCGATGGGCCGGGCCTCGAGGCGCTTCAGCGAGATGGGCTCGCCGGTGTCCTCGCAATAGCCGTAGGAGCCGTCCTCGATCCGCTGGAGCGCCGCGTCGATCTTGGCGATCAGCTTGCGCTGGCGGTCGCGGGCGCGCAGCTCGATGGAGCGGTCGGTTTCGGACGAGGCCCGGTCTGCCAGATCCGGGTGATTCTGGTTCTCGTCCTGAAGGTGCTGCAGGGTCTCGCGGGCCTCCTTCAGGATGTCGTCCTTCCAACGCAGCAGCTTGAGGCGAAAATATTCGCGCTGCCGGTCATTCATGAAGGGCTCGTCCTCACGGGGCCGATAGTCCTCGTCGATTTGGATCGACATCAGCAAGGTCCTCGATATGCGTCGCTCTGCCGTCGAAGCGAGACGCTGCAAGGCGGATCATGCCCATCCGGCCTTGCATGGAGCCAAGCACCGACGACGAACTCCCCGTCACGGAACTTAGGAGCTGCCGCCCCGGCCGTGCGGGCCGGCGGAGCCGACCTTTCGGCCAGGAGGACGCCCCATGGTCGCCGCGCTTATATCGACGCCTTCGGGTTCCGACAACCGGCATATCCTTGCCCGGTGGGCGCCGCCCCTTGACGGATGGGCGCCGCGTGCCGACCTTGCTGCGGCGCGACAGGCGGCGGAAGGGATCAAGTCTCATGCGGTTCGAGGGCACGAAGAGCTATGTGGCCACCGACGACCTCAAGGTCGCCGTCAATGCGGCCCTCGTCCTCGAACGCCCCCTGCTCATCAAGGGCGAGCCCGGAACGGGAAAAACCGTTCTGGCGCAGGAGGTTGCAGAAGCCCTCGGAGCGCCGCTGATCGAGTGGCACGTCAAATCCACCACCAAGGCGCAGCAGGGCCTCTACGAGTATGACGCGGTGGCCCGCCTGCGCGACAGCCAGCTCGGCGACCCCAAGGTCCACGATATCGCCAACTACATCCGCAAGGGAAAGTTGTGGACGGCCTTCTCCTCCCCCGTCCGGCCGGTGCTGCTGATCGACGAGGTGGACAAGGCGGACATCGAATTTCCCAACGATCTGCTGCAGGAACTCGACCGCATGGAGTTCCATGTCTACGAGACCGGCGAGCAGGTGAAGGCGGCGCAGCGCCCCCTCGTCATCATCACCTCCAACAATGAGAAGGAGCTGCCGGACGCCTTCCTGCGCCGCTGCTTCTTCCACTACATCCGCTTCCCCGATCCCGAGACCATGCGGGCCATCGTCGAGGTGCATTTCCCCGGCATCAAGCAGCGCCTCGTGGGCGAGGCCCTGCGCATCTTCTATGAGCTGCGCGATGTGCCCGGCCTGAAGAAGAAGCCCTCCACCTCCGAGCTGATCGACTGGCTGAAGCTGCTGATGGCCGAGGACATCGAGCTGGAGACCCTGCGCGAAAAGGACGTGCGCAAGGCCATTCCCCCGCTCGCCGGCGCGCTTCTGAAGAACGAGCAGGACGTGCACATGTTCGAGCGCCTCGCCTTCCTCGCCCGGCGGGAGCAGCGCTGATCCATGGACGCGACGCAGATCCTCGTCGCCCTCCTCATCATCGGCGCGCCGCTGGCGCTGTTCCTCAGCCTGCGCGGCGGTGGCAAGGCGGGCGGCGGCGCGAAGCCCGACGCTGCCCGGCCGGACACCGGGCCGAACCGCGCGCGGCCGCCGGCCGATTACGGGATCGGCCGCGAAGACTCCCCTGCCCCGTCCGCGTCCGCCGCCAACAGCAGCGAGCAGGACAGCGCCAATGCGCAGCGGGCGGCCGCGGCGGCCGCGGCCGGCGGCGCCCTGATCATCGCGGCGGGGTATTCCGCCCATCACCATTCCGGCGAGGCGGGGGGCGAATCCCCCCATGTGGGCCATAGCGGCGGCGGCCCCGATGCCGGTGACAGCGGCGGCTCGGGCGACGGGGACGGTGGCGGCGGTGGTGGTGGCGATTAGGGTCGTCCGGCGCCGCTCCGGGGACAACACTTAGCCAACCTGCGAAGTTTTCCTTGCGGGCATCATCCGCGCGCATATACTTAGCCACATGGCTAAGCATGATCCCGATCTTTCGCTGCTCTTCCACGCCCTGGCCGATCCGACCCGCCGGTCGATCCTGACGCGCCTCGCCGAGGGGCCGGCGGCGGTGACGGATCTCGCCGGCCCCACCGGCCTGCGCCTGCCCACCGTCATGCGGCATCTGTCCGTGCTGGAGGAGGCCGGGCTGATCGCCACGATAAAGGACGGGCGCGTGCGCACCTGCGCGATCCGCCCCGAGGCGCTGGAACCCGCCCGCACCTGGATCGATGAACAGCGCGCGCTGTGGGAGGCCCGGCTGGATCGGCTGGACGCCTTCGTGACCAACGTGATGAAGGGAGAACGCCAATGACCCTGCAGGACGCCCCCGGCCGCTTCGCCACGCTGACTTTCACGCGCGAGGTCGCCGCGCCGCTCGCGACCCTCTGGCAGGCCTGGACCGCCCCGGCCGCACGGGCGGTGTGGGCCGCGCCCACGCCCGCCGTCACGGTGGAATTCCTGGAGGCCGACACGCGCGTGGGCGGCCGCGAGGTCTCGCTTTGCAAGGTGGCGGGTGCGCCCGATATCAGGTGCGAGTGCGGCTGGCTGGCGATCAAGCCCGCCGCGCGCAGCGTGAACTATGAGGTGGTCTCCACCGAAGGCGAAACCCAGTCAGCAGCGCTGGTGACGGCGGACTTCTCCGGCGACGGCGCGCGCAGCCGGCTGGTGGTGACCGTCCAGCTCTCCTCGCTCGCGGGGGATATGGAAGCGGGGTACCGGCAGGGCTTCGATGCCGGGCTCGGCAATCTCGCCGACGCGGCCGAGCGCACCATGGTGCTGGAGCGGGTCATCAAGGCTCCACGCGCCGTGGTCTGGGGGGCGTGGATGAACCCGCAGTCGCTGCCGCAATGGTGGGGGCCGGAGGGCTTCTCCTGCCGCACCACGCGCATCGATCTCCGGCAGGGCGGCGAGTGGGTGTTCGACATGATCGGGCCGGACGGGACCGTCTTCCCCAACCACCATCTCTACCGGGAGGTGCGGCCGCAGGAGCGGATCGCCTATTCCCTGCTCTGGGGCGAGAACGGGCCGAAACATGCCGACGCCTGGGCGGCGTTCGACGAACAGGACGGGGCGACCAAGGTCACGCTGGGCATGGTGTTCAGCACGGCCGCCGAATTTCAGACCGCCAAGGGCTTCGGCGCGGTGGAACTCGGCCAGCAGACGCTGGCCAAGCTGGAACGGCGCGTCACGGGCTGACGTTCAGCCCGGAACCCTCACCACCAAATCTCTCACCACCAGGCCTTGCCGATGTTGAAGGTGTAGCTCAGCGAGACGCCGGCGGTGAACTGGTTGGCATCGGTGGTGAGCGGCGAGGAGGCGGCATCGCCGAGGAGGCGGCCATAGCCGCCGAACACGCCCGTTTCGAAGCCGTTGCGGAAATTGTAGGTAAGCTGCGCCATGGCGCCCACCATGTCGAAGCCAGCGGAGGCGTTGTAGACCGGCAGCGGATTGCCGAACGCATTGGCGACCACGGCCTGGACCGGCGTAACGCCGAAATAGGTGCTCATATAGCCCGAGCCGCCATAGGTGAGGCGGGGGCCGACGGCGAAGCGCCACTGGCCGTAGGGCAGGATCACGTCGGCGCCGAGCAGGCCGCGAATGCCTTCGAAGCCGCCCACGCCGTAGCGCAGTTCCGCGCGGGTGCGCAGCCAGTCGGTGATGTACCACTCGGCGAAGGCGCCGGCTTCCAGCGCCGGATCGATGTTGCCGAGGCCGGTGAGGCGATAGGAATCGCCGGAATCACGGCCCCAGTCGATGCGCCCGACCGCGCCGATGCGGAAATTGCCGGTGTCGAAGAGGGCCAGGGAAGGGTTGTCGTCCACGCTGCGGAAGACGTTGAGCTGGCTCGCCTTGCGGACGGAGAAGATGAGACCGGGCCGGAAGGAATAATTGTCCGCGCCGGGATAGCTCGGGTCCGCCGAGACGGACGCGCCGATGGTGAGGTACCAGTCCTCATTGGCCGAGGGCGGGACCGGGGTGGGCGGCGGCGGGGTGAACAGGTCGGCCGCATGCGCGACACCGCAGGCCCCCCCGGCGAGCACCGTGGCGAGGAGGAGGGAACGCAGCTTCGGGAACACGACCATCGGGTGACCTCTGACAGAACCTGCGGCCATCCTGCGGCCGGGCGGCTTTACGAAATGCCAAAACCGCACGGCTGGTGCACGGCAATAAAGCCGGCAAATCCGCTGCTGCAAGGTGAGGGTTAACCAAGCGTTGGGTCAAGGCCGCCGCGACGATCCCGGCCCCGCGTTGCAGATCGGCAACGCCCGCCCGGCGCGCCCGGCCAGGAAGGCGCGTTAGTAGGCGCGTCAGGCGGCGCGGCGGCGCCGGCTGATGAAGACCGCGATGCCCACGCCCACCAGCGACGCGGCGAGGCCGTACCAGGTGAGCGCATATTCCAGATGCCGGTTGGGAAAGGCGATGCGGGTGCCGCCGCCGATGGGCAGGCCGCCCGGCACCGGCGTCGCATCGGCATCGATGACGAAGGGCGCGGCGCCGGAAATGCCCCGGGCGGCGGCGATCTCGGCCGGCTCCATGCGGTAGAAGCTGCCATGGGCCGGATCGTTGGCGGGCACGAACCAGCTCGCCTCCTCGGGGAAGCGCAGCAGGCCGACCACCTCCACCTCGCCCTTGACCTCGCCTTCCGCCCGCGTCGCGGGATCGCGCCGGTCGGACGGGACGAAGCCGCGATTGATGAGGATGGGCGGGCCATCGGCCCGAATCAGCGGCGTCACCACGAGAAACCCCTGCCCCTTCATCGGGCCGGCGGCGTCCTCTCCACGCACGGTATAGACGAGGGCTTCCTTCGCGTGGTCGAAGGTGCCGCGCACCTTCACCCGGCGATATTCGTCCTCCTCGCGGGTCAGCGCGGACCAGCGGGCGGGGGGAGGCACGTCCTCGGGGGCGGCGTGGACGCGCGCCTCCACCCGGGCGAGCAGCGCCTCCTTCCAGGCGAGGCGATTGAGCTGCCACGTCCCGAGGCCGATCAGCACCGCGAACGCAGCGCAGGCCAGCACGAAGAGAACGAGGCCGCGCCCGCGCGGCGCGGCGGAAGGCGTATTGCCGGTCACTGGCCGTGATGGTCCAGCCGGCCCTCGGAGGCCTTGTTGCGATACTGCAGCGCCACCATCAGCGCCTTCAGCGGCCGCAACAGGCCGAGGGTGACGACGAGGATGGCCGGGATCCACAGCAGCGCGTGCACCCACATGGGCGGCTCGAACTTCGCCTCCACCCAGAAGGCGAGCGCGACCACGATGAAGCCCGCGAACAGGATGACGAACACCGCCGGCCCGTCGCCGGCATCGGCGAAGTCATAGTCGAGGCCGCAGGAGGTGCACTTTGGCGCGAGGTCCAGGAAGCCCTTGAACAGCGGGCCACGGCCGCAGCGCGGGCAGCGGCAGGAGAGGCCCGCCGCGAAGGGGGAGACCGGGGCGTGATAGGGATCGAGCGACACGGCGAACCTCCGGTGCCGAAATGAGAAGGCCGGCGCGTGGGTGCGCCGGCCTGATGCTTGTCTCTGGCGCGGTGAGACCCGCGCGGCTCAGGCGTGTCCGCCCTGCGCCCACACATAGATGAAGGTGAACAGGAACAGCCACACCACGTCCACGAAGTGCCAGTACCAGGCGGCCGCCTCGAAGCCGAAATGCTTCTGGGGGGTGAAGTCGCCCATGTAGGTGCGCATCAGGCACACGGCGAGGAAGATGGTGCCGACGATCACATGGAAGCCGTGGAAGCCGGTCGCCATGAAGAAGGTCGCGCCATAGATGTTGCCCGCGAAGTGGAAGTGCGCGTGGTAGTACTCGTACGCTTGGCACATGGAGAACAGGACGCCGAGCACCACCGTGCACCACAGGCCCCACTTGAGGCCCTGGCGGTCGCCATGCACCAGCGCGTGGTGCGCCCAGGTCACGGTCGTGCCGGAGGTCAGCAGGATCAGCGTGTTGAGCAGCGGCAGGTGCCAGGGATCGAGGCTCTCGATGCCCTTGGGCGGCCACATCCCGCCGGTGAACTCCATGCGCTGGAAGTTGATGGCCTCGCCGGCGAACAGCGACGCATCGAAGAAGGCCCAGAACCAGGCGACGAAGAACATCACCTCTGAGGCGATGAACAGGATCACGCCGTAGCGCAGGCCGAGCACCACCACGCGGGTATGGAAGCCGGCGCGGCTCTCGCGGATCACGTCCCGCCACCAGCCGAACATGGTGTAGAGCACGCCGAGGAAGCCCACCGTCATGATGAGCGCGGTGCCGCCGTGCATCCACACCACGGCGCCCGAGGTGAGGATCAGCGCCGCGACCGAGCCGATGATCGGCCACGGGCTCGGGTCCACCACGTGGTAATCGTGCTTCTTGATATGTACGTCGGCCATGGCGAACCGGCCTCCCCTTTTCCCTGTCTCGTCCAGCCCGCCCGGTTGGCGACCGGGGAGCCTGTTCCTGTCCTGAGCGGCAATGCCGCCCGAATGTGATGCCCCGGCGGGGCGGTGATCCTTGCGCGCCCTTAGACTTGCGCCCTAGAGCGGCTTGCGCACCCCGTCGGCCTCCGCGCGGACCTGCGGCTTGTCCGACTTCGCCGGGAAGAAGGTGTAGGACAAGGTGATGTCCTTCAGCGTCTTCAGGTCCGGATCGTCGGCGATGGCCGGATCCACGTAGAACACCACCGGCATGTCCATCTTCTCGCGGCCGGCGAGCGTCTGCTCCTCGAAGCAGAAGCACTGCAGCTTCACGAAATAGGCGCCGGCCTGGGGTGGCGACACGTTGTAGGTGGCGTTGGCGCGGGTGTCGTCGGCGGAGCGGTTGGTGGCGCTGTAGTGCGCCAGGCTCGTGGCGCCGATCTTCACCGTCATCTCGCGCTGCTCGGGCGCGAAGGCCCACGGCAGGCCGGGCGAGACGTTGGCGTCGAAGCGGATGGTGATCTCGCGCTCGAGCGGCGCGGCGGTGGGCGTGGCGCCCACGCGAGTGGCGCCGCCGAAGCCGGTGAGCGAGCAGAACATGGCGTAGAGCGGCACGGAGGCGTAGGTGACGCCCACCATGGCGGCGATGAAGCCGACGCACGCGGCCGCCACCACCCAGTGACGGGCGGCGCGGGGTGCGCTCTCAGCAATCTGCTCGTTCGCCTCGGCCATTCCCTCGTCCTCGCGTCCGGATGCCCCCCGGACCCCTCGCCTGCCTGATCCCGCCTGCCCGATCCGTCCCGTCCCCGGCCCTAGAGCGGGCGGTTGAGGACGTTGGGACCGAGCTTCACGATGGTCACCACGTAGAACAGCAGTGCCAGGAACCCCAGCACGGAGGCGATGGCGATGCTGCGCGCCCGCCGCCGCTTCAACTGCTCCGGTGTCAGCACCACGCCCTCCTCCTGCGGAGGACGCGGCTTCTGCTTCTTTTCACCGCTCATCGCAGCAGGCCACTGATGACCGCCTCGCCGAGCAGCGTCGCGAACAATGCAAACAGATACACGATGGAAAATCCGAACAGGCCCTTGGCCGCCTTCACCGCCGCCTCGCCCTCACGGACGCGGAAGACGCGCACGGCGAGGACGATCATCCAGGCTCCGGCCAGCACCGAGACCGCGCCATAGGCGAGGCCGGCATAGCCGAGAAAAGCGGGGCTCGCGGCCAGCGGCACGAGGAACAGGGTGTAGAGCAGGATCTGGAGACGGGTCTCGTCCGGCCCCGCCGTCACCGGCAGCATGGGCACGCCGGCGCGGGCGTAGTCGTCGGCCCGGTAGAGCGCCAGCGCCCAGAAGTGGGGCGGCGTCCAGAAGAAGATGATGGCGAACAGCAGCACCGGTTCCAGCGACACCGTGCCGGACGCGGCGGCCCAGGCAACCAGCGGCGGAAAGGCGCCGGCGGCGCCGCCGATGACAATGTTCTGCGAGGTCGAGCGCTTCAGCCACATGGTGTAGATCACCACGTAGAAGAAGATCGTGAAGGCGAGCAGCGCGCCGGAGAGCGCGTTGACCAGCAGGCCAAGCACCACGACGGAAAAGGCGGAGAGGGTGAGGCCGAAGGCCAGCGCTTCCTGGCCGGTGACGCGGCCGGACGGCACGGGACGGCCACGGGTGCGGGCCATCACGGCGTCGATGTCGGCGTCCCACCACATGTTGAGCGCGCCGGAGGCGCCCGCGCCGACGGCGATGCACAAGAGCGCGGTGAAGGCGATGACCGGATGCACGTCGCCCGGCGCGCGGACGAGGCCGACCAGCGCCGTGAAGATCACCAGCGACATGACGCGGGGCTTCAGGAGCTCGAAATAGTCGCGCGGCGCGGCATGGCCCTCGCCGGCGGCGACGCCGGCCGACGCAACGCCGCCCGACGCCATGGCGTACGGGTCGGGTCCGGTCAGGCTGGCACGCTCTTCACTCATTTCGATACTCCGCACATCCCTGAACACACGTTCGAGACTGGCTTGCGAGACTTTTCTTCGGAAAGACCGGCCCGAGGAAAACCCCGCTGGGCCGAAGGGAGCCGCGGTTTCCCGCGGCTCCGGAGCTTCGTCACTGCCTCACTTGATGCGGGGCAGGACCTCGAACTGGTGGTAGGGCGGCGGGGAGGACAGGGTCCATTCCAGCGTGGTCGCGCCCTCGCCCCACGGATTGTCCGCCGCCTTTTCCTTGCGCAGGAAGGCGAGCGTGGTGCCGGTGAGGAAGATCAGCACGGCGATGCCCGAGATGTAGGAACCGATCGAGGAGACGAAGTTCCAGTGGGCGAACGCATCCGGATAGTCCGCATAGCGGCGGGGCATGCCGGCGAGGCCGAGGAAGTGCTGCGGGAAGAACACCAGGTTCACGCCGATGAAGGTGACCCAGAAGTGCAGCTTGCCCCAGAACTCGGGGATCATGTAGCCGAACATCTTCGGGAACCAGTAGTACCAGCCCGCGAAGATGGCGAACACGGCGCCGAGCGACAGCACATAGTGGAAGTGCGCCACCACGTAATAGGTGTCGTGCAGCGAACGGTCGATGCCGGCGTTGGAGAGCACGACGCCGGTGACGCCGCCCACGGTGAACAGGAAGATGAAGCCGATCGCCCACAGCATGGGCGTGCGGAACTGGATGGAGCCGCCCCACATGGTGGCGATCCACGAGAAGATCTTCACGCCCGTGGGCACCGCGATGATCATGGTCGCGGCAACGAAGTAGGACTGCGTGCCGGAGGAGAGACCCACCGTGTACATATGGTGCGCCCACACCACGAAGCCCACCACGCCGATGGCGACCATCGCGTAGGCCATGCCGAGATAGCCGAACACGGGCTTGCGCGAGAAGGTGGAGATGATGTGGGAGATCAGCCCGAAGCCGGGCAGGATCAGGATGTACACCTCGGGGTGGCCGAAGAACCAGAACAGGTGCTGGAACAGGATCGGGTCACCGCCGCCGGCCGGATCGAAGAAGGTGGTGCCGAAGTTGCGGTCCGTCAGCAGCATGGTGATGGCGCCGGCCAGAACGGGCAGCGACAGCAGCAGCAGGAAGCCGGTGATGAGCTGCGACCAGGCGAACAGCGGCATCTTGTGCAGCGTCATGCCCGGGGCGCGCATGTTGAAGATGGTGGTGATGAGGTTGATGGCGCCGAGCAGCGAGGACGCGCCGGCGATGTGCAGCGAGAAGATCAGCAGGTCCATGGCCGGGCCGGGATGGCCGAGCTTGGACGAGAGCGGGGGATAGATGGTCCAGCCGCCGCCGAAGCCGTTGGTGCCCGGCGCGCCTTCCACGAACAGCGAGGAGAGCGCGAGGATGAAGGCGGGCGGCAGCAGCCAGAAGGCGATGTTGTTGATGCGCGGGAACGCGGTGTCCGGCGCGCCGATCATCAGAGGGGCGAAGTAGTTGCCGTAGCCGCCGATGAGCGCGGGCATCACCATGAAGAAGATCATGATGAGGCCGTGGCCGGTGGTGAACACGTTGAAGGTCTGCGGATCCTTGAAGATCTGGAGACCCGGCTCCTGCAGCTCCATGCGGATGGCGATGGAGAGGGCGCCGCCCACGATCCCCGCCACGATGGCGAAGATCAGGTACATCACCCCGATGTCCTTGTGGTTGGTCGAGAAGACCCAGCGCTTCCAGCCCGTGGGGATGTGGGAATCGTGGGTGTCGCCGTAGCCGTGGCCGTGGGCGCTTTCGTCGTGATGGCTGTGGGTGACTGCCTCGGTGGCCATTCCCGCTTTCCTCGTGTTCCCGGCGCCGGCCCCGTCCCGCCGCGCCGCCTTGTCCTGGAAACCGCCCGGCCGTCCGCCGCGCGGGGAAACGTCGTGGGCCTGCGCGGGGCGGGCCCTTAAGATCAGCGCGCGGTCGCGGCACCCTCGAGGGAGCCGGCATCGGCGAACTTGCCCTCGGCGTCCTTGGCGGAGGCGAACTTGGCCTTGGCCTGGGCGACCCAGGCGTTGAAGTCGGCCTCGCTCACGGCGCGCACGGCGATGGGCATGAAGGCGTGGTCGCGGCCGCACAACTCGGAGCACTGGCCGTAATAGACGCCTTCGCGGGTGATCTTGAACCAGCTCTCGTTCAGGCGGCCCGGCATGGCGTCGATCTTCACGCCGAAGGAGGGCACCGCGAAGGAGTGGATCACGTCCGCCGCCGTCACCTGGATGCGGATGTTCTTGTTGATCGGGACCACCACCTCGTTGTCCACCGCGAGGAGGCGGGGCTGGCCGGGCTTCAGGTCCTTCTCGGCGACGAGGTAGGAGTCGAAGCCGAAGCCGCCGTTATCCGGATACTCGTAGGACCAGTACCACTGGTGGCCGGTCACCTTCACCGTGAGGTCCGGCTTGGGGATGTTCAGCTCGAGGTGCAGCAGCCGGAACGAGGGGATGGCGATGGCCACCAGGATCAGCACCGGCACCACCGTCCAGGCCACCTCGATCAGCGTGTTGTGGCTGGTCTTGGAGGGCACCGGATTGGCGCGCTCGTTGAAGCGCACGACCACGATCACCAGCAGCACCAGCACGAACAGCACGATGGCGGTAATGATGGTGATGAGCAGCACGTTGAAGTGGTGGATGTTCTCCATCACCGGCGTGGCGGCATCCTGCAGATTGATCTGCCACGGGGCGGGCTGGCCCATCTGGGCGTTCGCCCCCGCGCTCGCGAACATCGCCGCGGCAAACACGCCGGCGGCGAGGGCAGCATCGCGCAGACGGGCCGCGGTGCGAATGAGCGACATCATCTTCTACCCATCTCCCTGGCCGGCGGAAGTCCGCCGGAAATTTCCCTGCCGCCGGGGCGCCGAAGGAGCGCGTCACGGGGCCCTTATTCGAGTGCGAGACCGCGCTTTGCAGCCGCATGCAACTGCGTTGTTTTTGGGCAGGCACTCTCCCTAAGATTCATCAAACACAATTGGGGGCGCCTTGCAATCGCCCGGGGTTTGCCCAATTGGACAAAACGTCCAAGCCCGCTTTGGCCGGCGACGGCGGGCGCGCCGGCCGTTTTAGTAACCAATTGTTCTAACTCCACTTTAGCCGGCCCCACCGACCCTCTCGAACGAGTCGCACGGGGTTCGAAACAGGGCGCAAGAGACAAAATACCGCGCACCCCGTCCGTGGTTTACGCAAGGGTGCCCGGCCGGATTGCCGGCGGGGGAAAGTGGGTCCTGCCCCATTGTTGACGCGATGCCTTGGGCATTAAGGCATTGGTTCACGAAATCAGATAAGGCAGGATCGCCCGGCCTCCCCCGCCGGACACTGCCGGAGCTTGCGATGGTCCTGTCGTTCCGACCTTTTCCCGCCATTGAGACCGATCGCGCCGAGACGCCCGGACCCGCGACCCGCCGCGCCGGGGGGCGCGCGCTCGTGCTGTTCGTCGGCGCCTTCGTGGCCGCACTGCTCTCGGCGGCGGCCCCGGCGGCGGCGCAGGGCGTGGTGAAGTCGGTGTTCGGCGAATGGCAGATTCGCTGCGATACGCCGCCCGGCGCGCAGAGCGAGCAGTGCGTGCTGCTCCAGTCGGTGCAGGCGGAGGACCGGCCCAATGTCGGCCTCACCGTGATCGTGCTGAAGACGTCGGACCAGAAGAGCCGCCTCCTGCGCGTGCTGGCGCCGCTCGGCGTGCTGCTGCCCGCCGGCCTCGGCCTCAAGATCGACGACCAGGACATCGGCCGCGCCGGATTCGTGCGTTGCCTGCCCAATGGCTGCGTCGCCGAGGTGGTGATGGACGAAACCCTCGTCGGCCGCCTCAAGACCGGCAAGCTCGCCACCTTCATCATCTTCCAGACGCCGGAAGAAGGCATCGGCGTTCCGCTGAGCCTCAACGGATTCGGCCCGGGATTTGATGCCCTTAAGTAAGGTCGCAGGCCGTCGTCACGCTTCGGCGGACGGCCACCACCACGCCGCGTCGACGGCATGGTTTCGACACGCTCGCCCGTCATGAGCGATGAGCAGGGGCCACCGGGGATGTGTGGCTTCGAAGTTGCTTGAAGCAACCCTTGCGGAAGGCGTTCTGATCCGTCAGGGATCGGGACGGTCGGGGGAGGACGTCGCGCATGCCAGTCGATGAACACGCATTGTTCGCCGGGGCACTGGCCTTCATGTGCGCCGCCGTCATCGCGGTCCTCGTCGCCAAGCGCATCGGCTTCTCACCCATCGTCGGTTACCTGCTGGTCGGCATCGCCATCGGCCCCATCGGGTTCAATGTGGCCGACCCCTCCGTCGTGCATACCGTGGCCGAGCTGGGCGTGGTCATGCTCCTGTTCCTCGTCGGGCTGGAGCTGAAGCCGTCTCACCTCCTCTCCATGGGGCATTACATCTTCGGGCTGGGCACGGCGCAGCTGGTGCTCACCTCCCTTGCCTTCGCGCTGCTCGCTTATTTCGGCCTCGGCTTCGGCGTCGCCGCGGCGGTGGTCAGCGGCCTCGCGCTCTCGGTGTCGGGCACCGCCATCGCGCTCCAGCTCGTGGGCGAGCGCGGCGACCTCGCCAGCCCCTACGGCCAGCGCACCTTTTCCATCCTGCTGTTCCAGGACATCGCGGTGGTG
Source organism: Xanthobacter sp. SG618 (assembly GCF_012932745.1). Classification (NCBI taxonomy): domain Bacteria; kingdom Pseudomonadati; phylum Pseudomonadota; class Alphaproteobacteria; order Hyphomicrobiales; family Xanthobacteraceae; genus Xanthobacter; species Xanthobacter sp. SG618. The sequence goes on from NZ_JABBHL010000008.1 coordinate 179,844, forward strand.
CCCCTGCTGGCGCTGGTGCCGCTGCTCGCCCCCGGCGGCGAGAGCGAGATCCACGATCCCAAGGGCACGCTCATCCAGGCCGGCATGGCTGTGGGCGCCATCGCGGTCATCGTGGTCGCCGGCCGCTACCTGCTCAATCCCCTGTTCCGGGTGCTGGCCCGCTCCGGCGCCCGCGAGGCGATGACGGCGGCGGCGCTGATGGTGGTGCTGGGCGCTGCCGGCCTCATGGAAATCGCGGGCATGTCGGCCGCCATGGGCGCCTTCCTCGCCGGCCTGCTCCTGTCCGAGAGCACCTTCCGGCACGAACTCGAAGCCAATGTGGATGCCTTCCGCGGCCTGCTGCTCGCCATCTTCTTCATGAGCATCGGCATGACGCTGAACATCGACGTGATCCTCCACCACATCCCGCGCCTGGTGGTGGGCGCGCTGGCGGTGGCGGTCATCAAGTCGGTGGTGGTCTATCTGGTGTTCCGGGCAGACAACATCGCCCCCGGCGATTCCCTGCGCGCCTCGGTGGCGCTGATGGCGGCGGGCGAATTCGCCTTCGTGCTGTTCCCGCTCGGCCTCGCCAACGGCATCCTGCGCACCGAGCAGACCGACCTGCTCATCGCCCTCGCCGCGCTCACGATGGTGCTCGGCCCACTCCTCTTCGCCGGCGTCTCGCGCTACCTGCCGCGCTTCACCCCTCCGGCCCCGGAGCCGCCCGCCGACGACTTCACCGATGCCGACGGCTCGGTGCTGGTCATCGGCTTCGGCCGGTTCGGGCAGATCGTCTCCCAGTGCCTTCTGGCGCAGGACGTGAGCGTGACGATCATCGACAAGGACGTGGAGATGATCCAGAGCGCCGGCCGGTTCGGCGTGCACATCTATTATGGCGACGGCACGCGGCTCGACGTGCTGCGCGCTGCGGGGGCGGAGACCATGGAGGTCATCTGCATCTGCGTCGACAACAAGGAAGACGCCAACCGCATCGTGGAGATCGTCCGCACTTCCATCCAGGGGCCGCGCCTGTTCGTGCGCAGCTTCGATCGCGTGCATTCCATGGAGCTGGTGCGGCTTGGCGTCGATTTCGAGCTGCGCGAGACCCTCGAATCGGCCCTCTCCTTCGGCGCCCGCACCCTCGAGGCGCTGGGCGTGAGCGAGAGCGCCGCCGAAGCCCGCATCGCCGACGTGCGCGAACGCGACCGCGCGCGGCTGGAGCGGCAGATGCAGGACGGCCTGTTCGCCGGCGGCGATGCATTCTCCCGGCCCAAGGTCGAGCCCGAACCCCTCACCGAACCCGAACGCCGCGCCCGCCCCCTCAATCCCGAGGCGCAGGACATCCTCACCCACGAGACCGAATTCTCGGGGTGATGGGGCCGGAGGCCCGCCGCAAGGCTGGGGAACGAGACGCCGGGGCTCCAAGCGAGGCCGGCGACGATGTGAGTGGCGGCATGACCGGTGGGGGTCTCCCGCACCAAACGTCATGGCCGGGCTTGTCCCGGCCATCCACGTGGGTGGGCCGGGAACACCCGTCCAGACATCGCGCCTGCGGCCCGACTTGGATACCCGGGACAAGCCCGGGCATGACGACCGCGAGCAGAGGGAACCGCTGTTCGAGCAAGGGGGACGCCCTTGGGCTCCAAGCGCAGGCGGCGGGTGCGGCTAGCCACCTCCCGCCCCGGACGCATGAAGCGCATGCGGAATGCGAGCCGGGGCCCAGCGCAAAAGACCGCCGAAGGCACTTCCGAACCTCAGCGCTCCAAAGCATTGCCCCTCTGCGCGGGAGCCTTGCGCTGGCCCCCGGATCACCGCTCCGGCTAAAGCCGTCGCGTGTCCGGGGAACGCGCTTGTCCCACAGGTGAGAGCCGCCTGCCGCCGCGGCCCGGGGCGGTATCTGGCCCCTCCCCACGCCCCTGTTCAATTCACCTGACGCTACAGAACCATTTCGTGATTTCGGCAGGACGATGGCGTAAGCTTCCTGCCAAGATTTCGGGCAGAAGCCGGGGCGGGACGCCTCCGCCCGTTGCACGCCCGCGGTCTGACGGAGTTCGTGTATGGATCAGTTCGTGGAGATGCTGCGCGCGGCCCAGGGCGGGCACGCGATGGAGAATATCGGCCGCATGTACGGCCTTTCCGCGCAGCAGGCCCAGCAGGTGGCCGAGGCGGTGATGCCCGCCTTCGCCGAGGCGTTCAAGCAGGCCTCCCAGTCTCCCGAATCTCTCGCCGCCCTGATGGCGCTGATGACCAGCGGCCCCTACGGCGCCTTCTATTCCCAGCCGGCCGCCCCGGCCGAGCTGACCCGCGCTGGCTCCGAGGCGCTCGATACCGTGTTCGGCTCCTCCGAGGTCAGCCGCGCCGTGGCGGCCCACGTCGCCTCCACCACCGGCCTCGGCATGGCCATGGTGAAGCAGGTGATGCCGAGCTATGCCACCCTCGTGGTGGGCGGGCTCGCCAAGTCGCTCGCCGCCTCCGGCGCGCTGCAGCAGATGCTGGCCGCCATGCTGAGCCGCATGCCCGGCCAGACCGAGCACAAGATCGCGCCCATCTCCTCGGGCAATCCCTGGATCGACGCGTTCCTCGCCTTCACCAGCACCGCCACCGAGCAGGGCGGCCGGTCCTACAGCACCGGCAATCCGTGGGCGGATGCCTATGCCCAGATGATGTTCCAGCGCGCCGCCCCGGCCCCCGCGCCCCAGCGCAATCCCGCCAATGCATGGCAGGACGTGGTGAACGCCATGTCCAAGACCATGATGCAGGCCGGCGTGCCGCCCACCCGCGAGAAGCCGCCGGAGCCTCCGCCGGCGCCGCTTGTGCCGTTCCAGAACTTCTTCGCGCAGATGTTCGCCCAGGGCTTTCCGCCGCCCTTCCCGCCGCCCGCCCAGCCCGGCGCGGCGGATACCAGCCGGCAGGGCTATACCGTGCCGGACTTCTGGCTCGACATCATGCGCACCGCCGCGGCCTCCATGGCCGCCGCCACCCAAGGCATGAATACCGCCACCCAGAACGTGCAGGAGGCCGAAACCCTGCCGCCGGACCGCCCCCGCCTCGGCCGCGCCGAGAGCGACAAGTCTTCGGGCGGCAACGGCAAGTAAGGGGCTCGGGTCAGCAGCTTTCGCCAAAAAAATCGACCCGCGCCGGTTGCGGACGGCGCGGGTCGAGGCGCGGCGGAGTCGAGGGGCGCTTCCGCCGAATTCGTGTGGGATCAGTCGGCCGGGTAGCCGCGCCAGGCGGCGAGCCGCGCCGCAGCCCGGCGCTCCTTGGCGCGGACCACCAGAAGCTGGGTCGGGTCCTCGAACAGCGGCGCCGATACGGCATCGCGCACGTCCGCCCGCGTCACCCCGATGTCGCGGAGCATATGGTCATCGAGATGGGCGATCTCGGCCATCACCTGCCGTCGCTCCATGACGCGGCCGATGGTCTCCACCGCGCGCAGGCCCTTGGCGGCCACGCCGACGGCCGAGAGGCACAAAGCGGCGACCAGTTCGCCAGCGGGGGCGAAGGCGGTCCTGCGGGTTTCACCATGGTACGTCATCATCATCTCCGTTGCCTGGATGCGCTCCGCCGACCCTCCTTTCCGGGGCCGTGATGGTCTGAACACACCCGGCATGTGCCGAACGGGCCCGATAAGCCCACTGACACCCCGGTGAAACCACCCGATTTCGCGCCGCATCCAATCGGCAGGACCTTTCTGGATGCTGCGCACAAATCACGCTAGCGAATGTTTTTCATCTCTCGTATCGTTTTGCGTGATGAATGCGGCGACGGGGCGGCCGGCCCATGCGGCTGGCGCAGGGCTGCCCCACAGGAGCGCGACGATGACGGCCATGCTCGACCCCGACCAGCTGAAAACCTTTGTGGCCATTGCCGAAACCGGCAGTTTCACCAAGGCGGCGGAGGTGGTCCACAAGACCCAGTCGGCGGTGTCCATGCAGATGAAGCGGCTGGAAGAGCGGGTCGGCCGCCCCGTCTTCGTCCGCGACGGCCGCGCCTCCCGCCTCACCGAAGACGGCGAACGCCTCCTGGACTACGCCCGGCGCATCGTGAAGCTGAACATGGAGGCCGTCTCCAGCTTCGCCGATGCCGAGCTTTCGGGGCGGGTGTGCCTCGGGGTGCCGGACGATTACGCCGACCGCTATCTGCCTGATATCATGGCGCGATTTTCGCGCACGCATCCGTCCGTCGAGCTCACCGTGATCTGCGAGCCGACCGCCGAACTGGTGCAGTACATCGCCTCCGGCACCATCGATCTCGCCATCATCACCGCCACCGAGATCACCTCCCGCAACGCCCATGTGATCCGCCGGGAACGCCTGCTGTGGGTCTCCTCCGCCCGCCATGCGGCGCATCTGGAAACCCCCGTGCCGCTGGCTTTAGGGCGGCCCACCTGCCAGTGGCGCGAGATCGCCGTGTCGCGGCTGGCCGGCGCCGGGCGCGGACACCGCATCCTCTACACCAGCCCCAATTGCGGCGCGGTGGTCGCGGCGGTTCTCTCCGGCCTTGCGGTGTCGGTGCTGCCGGAATCGGCGCTGCGGACGGGGATGCGCGTGCTCGGCGCGGCGGAGGGGTACCCTCCCCTACCCCCTTGCGATATCGGGCTTTTGCGCAATCGGCACGAGCCGTCCCCGCTGGCCGATGCCCTCGCCCAGCACATCGTGCAGGGCCTCGACAACCTCACCGAAGTGGACGCGGCAGAGTAGGCCGGCGCGGCCCGTCACACCGTCTCGGCGTAGCGCTCGTAGGCGTCCTCGACCGTGAGGATGTGCGAGCGCATGGCCTGCGCCGCCTCCGCCTTGTCGCCGCGCAGGATGGCCGTCACCACCCGGTCGTGCTCCTCGTAGGAGCGGGCCAGGCGGCCGAGGGTGCGGAACTGCGCGCGGCGGAACGGCTGCAGACGGGCGCGGGTGGCGAGCGTCAGCTCGGTCAGGTAGTCGTTGTGGCTACCGGCATAGAGCGTTGTATGGAAACGCTCGTTGAGCACCGTATAGCTGCTTTCGTCACCCCGGCGGGTGAGGTCCGCAAGCTCCGCATGGATGGTTTCCAGCCCCGCCCGCTCCGCAGGCGTCATGTTCACCGCGCATAGGCCGGCGCACAGGGCTTCCAGCTCCGCCATCACGTCGAACATGCCGCGCAGCCGCTCCAGGGAAGGCTGGGCGACGAGCGCGCTGCGATGGGGCCGCGCCTCCACGAGGCCGGAGGCGGCGAGGTCGCGCAGCGCCTCCCGCACCGGGGTGCGGGAAACGCCGTAACGCTTTGCGATATCGACCTCTTCCAGCGCCGTGCCGGGAGCGAGGCGGCCACGCACGATATCGTCGGCGATCTGCAGGCGCAGTTCCTCGGTGCGCGTCACCGGGCGCCCGACGGCGCGGCGCTTGCGGACCCGCGGGGTCGGGGCCGACGTCTTCAGGATGGGTGGCGCGAACAGGGTCATGTGCAAGATTTTACCGGGATTCCCGCCTCAGGCGAAATCCGTGAAACGTCGTAAGCCGGCGGCGGTTCACGCCGTCGGCTCGTCGATCATGGAGACGTGGGCGGCCACCACACGCCAGCCGTCCGGCTGCCGCACCCAGGTCTGCTGCTGGCGCCCAACCTTGCCCGGCGCGTTGTCGCGGTAGAACAGCGTGGATGCCACGGCGAAATCGCGGCCGTAGGTGGTGATGACCGTCTGCGCCAGGTTGCGCGCGAGGCCCACCGGCGAGCGGGCGCGGCGGAAGGCGCGGATGGCGTCCATCCCGTAGAGGTTTTCGCCGCCGCCAAAGCGGATGGTGCGCGGATCGTCCCGAAACAGGGCCTCCAGCGTCTCCACGTGGTTGCCGACAAGCGCGGCCTCATAGAGCGCGAATGCGGCTTCCACCTCGGCCTTCACCTCGGGAATGTCGATCTCCAACACGTCCTCCTTCAAAGGGTCGCGGCAGGGGCTGCGGCGACGCCCAGCCTCTCCAGCTCCGCAGCCACGCGCAATGCCATGTCCTCCCGCCACGGCGGGGCAATCACCTGTACACCGATGGGCAGGTCCGGCGCATCGCCCACATCCACCCGCACCGGCACGGCCACCACGGGCAGGCCGATGAAGGAGATGGGCTGGGTGAACAGGCCGAGATTCGGCCGCACCAGCATCTCCTCCCCATCGAGCACGAAGGTCTTCTGCCCCAGCTTCGGCGCCCGGGAGGGCGTGGCGGGGGCGAGAAGCACATCGTGAGTCTCGAACAGCTTCAGCATCTCGCCCCGGAAGTGCCGCCGGAAGCGCTGGGCGGCATCGACCCACGAGGCGGGAATGGCGAGGCCGGCGAGCAGCCGGTCGCGCACGGCGGGATCGAAATCCTCCGGCCGCACGGCGAGGCGCCGGGCGTGGAGGCTCGCGCCTTCCGCGGCGGTGATGATGTAGGCGGAGGCCCGGGCGCGGGCGGCATCGGGAATGTCCACCATGTCGCGTGCGCCGAGCGCGGCGGCGACAGCATCCACGGCGGCGAACGCTTCCGGATGCGCCTTGGCGCGGAACCAGCCCCCGGCGATGGCGATGCGCAGTCCGCCGGTGCCCTCCCCGATCAGCCCGGCGACGGGCTCGACGGGGCGTGGCGTCTGGCCGGGATCGCGGGCGTCCTCCCCCTGCATGGCGTCATAGGAGAGCGCGAGGTCGACGACGGAACGGGCGAGCGGACCGAGGTGGTCCAGCGCCGTCACGAAGGGAAAGCTGCCGCCCCGCCCCAGCCGGCCATAGGTGGGCTTCAGCCCGAACGTGCCGCACAGGGAGGACGGCACGCGGATGGAGCCGTTGGTGTCGGAGCCGAGGGCAAGGGGCACCATCGCGGCCGCCACAGCCGCCCCGGTGCCGCCGGAGGAGCCCCCGGACATGCGGGTGAGATCGTGCGGGTTGCGCGAGGAGCCGTCATGGACGTTCTCGCCGGTGAAGTCATAGGCATATTCGCCCATGTTGAGCCCGCCGACGAGGATGGCGCCGGCCGCCTCCAGCTTCTCCACCAGAAGGGCATCCTGAGCGGACGGAGCCCGTTCCCGGTTGATCTTCGAGCCGGCTCGGGTGGGCAGGCCCGCGATATCGAACAGGTTCTTCACCGCGAACGGCACGCCGGCGAGCGGCCCCAGCGGTTCGCCGGCGACGCGGGCGGCGTCGATCCGATCCGCATGGGCGCGGGCACGCTCCGCCGTGAGATCGGTGAAGGCGTTGATCGCCGGATCGAGGGCCGCGATGCGGGCCAGCGTCGCCTCGATGAGGGCGCGGGCGGTGACGGTGCCGGACGCAACTGCGGCAGCGATCTCGGCGGCGGTCGCACTGGCGAGGCGGGTGGCGTCGGGAACGGGGACAGGCGCGTTCATGACCACCTCACGGACGATACACGGGGGCCGGTTCCTCGGCATCGCCGAGGTCGAGGCTCCGGACCAGAGTCGCCGCATCGGCGATGCTGCGCAGATAGGACAGCGCCTCCGTGCGCCATTCCGGACGCGCGGTGATGCCATGGGCGGAGAGCGCCCCATCGAGAAGCTGGGCGAGGGCGGCGTCCTCGACCCGCGGCAGGGTGGTTTCGTTGGCCATTGGGCGCCTCAGACCGGGGGATGGGGAATGGCGGCGATGAGTTCGCGGGTATAGGCGTCCTTGGGTGCTTCCAGCACCTCCCGCGCGGTCCCCTCCTCCACGATCCGCCCTTGCCGCATCACGATCACCCGGTCGCACAGCAGGCCGACCACATGGAGGTCGTGGGAGACGAACAGATAGCTCATCCCGAGCCGCTGCTTCAGCTCTTCCAGCAGGTTCAGGACCACGGCCTGCACCGACACGTCCAGCGCCGCCGTCGGCTCGTCGAGGATGACGAGATCAGGATCGAGCGCGATGGCGCGGGCGATGCCGATGCGGGCCTTCTGGCCGCCCGAAAGCTGGTGCGGGAAACGCTCCAGCAGGTTCTGCGGCAGGCCCACCATATCGGCGAGTTCCGCCACGCGGGCATCGAGCTTCGCGCCGCCCGAATAGCCCCCCATGCGCAGCAGCGGATCGGCAATGGCGCGGGCGGCCGTGTAGCGGGGATTGAGGCTCTCGGTCGGATCCTGGAACACCATCTGGATGCGCTTGCGCATGGGATGGTGAGCGAAATCCTTGGCCGGGATCGCGCCGATGTCCTCGTCGGCGAAGGTGATCTTCCCCGCCGTCGGATCGATGAGGCGCATCACCATGGTGGAGGTGGTGGACTTGCCGCAGCCGCTCTCGCCCACGAGGCCGACGCTTTCGCCCCGCTTCACCTCGAAGGAGATGCCGTCCACGGCGCGGAAGATGGTCTCCTCCGGCGTCAGGGGCTTGCCCTTGAGCTTGGCGAGGAAGGCCGAGGGCGCGCCCTGGCGGGGATATTCGCGCACCAGGTTCTCGACGGTGAGAAGCGGCGCACCGGCATCGGCCACGGGTGAGCGCGCCGCAGCCGCAGCGGGCGCGCCCTCGCCTTCCGGCAACAGGTCCTTCAGCGTGATGCCCGGCCGGGGCGTCGCGCGCATGAGCTTGCGGGTGTAGGGGTGCTGGGGATCGCGGAAGATGCGCTCGGCCGGCGCGGTCTCCACCACCTTGCCCTTCTCCATCACCATCACCGTGTCGCAATAGGTGGCGGCGAGGCCGAGGTCGTGGGTGATGAGGATGGTGGACATGCCGCGCTCGCGCGTCAGCTCCGTCACGAGGTCCATCACCGCCTTCTGGGTGGTCACGTCGAGGCCGGTGGTGGGCTCGTCCGCGATCATCAGCTGCGGCCTGCAGGCGAGCGCGAGCGCGATGACGATGCGTTGGCACATGCCGCCGGACAGCTCGAACGGATAGGCGTGGTAGCGGTCCTCCGGCCGGGCGATGCGCACCTGCTTGAGGATGTCGATGACCTTGTGCTTCACGTTGCGCGGGTCGGCCTGGACATGCTGGAGCAGCACGTCGCCGATCTGCGCGCCCACGGTGCGGATGGGGTTCAGCGCCGCCCGCGGGTTCTGGAAGATCATCGACATCTCGCGACCGCGCAGGTCGCGCATCTCGCTCTCCGGCGCATGGGCGACGTCGATGCCGGAGAAGGTGATGGAGCCTTCCGCGATGCGGCCGGCCCGGTCGAGGATGCGCATCACCGTGTAGGAGGTGACGGACTTGCCCGAACCGCTCTCCCCCACGATGCCCAGCGTTTCGCCCTTGCCGAGGGTCAGGTCCACCTTGCTCACTGCCGTGACGATGCCGCGGCGGGTAGCGAACTCGACGGTGAGGTCGCGCACCTCCAGCAGCGGGCCGCTCGGCGCTTCGGAGGACTTGGCGGCGTGTTCCTTCACGTCCACAACTCCATGCATGGCGGCCTCCATCAGGTGCGGCGCTGGGGATCGACGATGTCGCGCAGACCGTCGCCCAGGAGGTTGAAGCAGAAGACCGCGAACATGAGTGCAAGGCCGGGGAACAGCGCGATCCACCATTCGCCGGAGACGATATAGGCCGAGCCCTCGGCCACCATGATGCCCCACTCGGGCGTCGGCGGACGCACGCCGAGGCCGATGAAGGAGAGGCCGGCGGCGTTGAGGATGGCGTAGCCCATGGTGAGCGACATCTGCACCATCATGATGGGCATGATGTTGGGCAGGATGGTCGTCAGCAGGATGCGCCACTCCGAATTGCCGGTGAGCCGCGCCGCCTGCACATAGCCGGCATTGCGGCGGATGGCGGCTTCCGACTTCGCCACGCGCACATAGAGCGGGAAATTGATGATGGCGGTGGCGATGACGATGTTCGTCACCGTATTGCCCAGCGCCGCAACGATGCCCATGGCCAGCACGAACAGCGGGAAGGCCATGATGGTGTCGGAGATGCGGCCGATGATTCGATCCGTCCACCCGCCGAAGAAGCCCGACGCGATGCCGGCGACGCCGCCCACGGCGAACACGAGCGCCACGGAGAAGATGGCGATTGCCATGTCCAGCCGGCTCGCCACCACGACGCGGGAGAAGATGTCGCGGCCGAGATTGTCGGTGCCGAACCAGTGCGCGGCCGAGGGCGGCTGCAAGGCAGCGGCCGTGTCGGAGGCGAGCGGGTCATAGGGCACGATGAACGGCCCGAACGTGGCGCACACCACCAGCACCAGGAACATGCCGAAGGCGATGCCCGTGACCGGGTTATCCGAGATCACGTAGCGGGCGTGGGCGAGCGTGGCGGCAAGGCCGCCCGGGGCCTTCTGGGTGTCGGCCGTGGCGAGGGTCATGCTTCGCTCCGCGCGCGGGGATCGATGATGCCGTAGGCAAGGTCGATCAGGAGGTTGAGGATCACGTAGAGGATCGCCATGGCGAGCACGAAGCCCTGCACCGGCGCGTAGTCCGAGGTGATGAGCGCCTCGACCGCATAGGAGCCGATGCCCGGCCAGGCGAACACCTTCTCCACCAGCACGTTGGCGCCGAGGAGGAAGGAGAACACCATGCCCAGCGTCGTCACCACGGGGAGCATGGCATTGCGGAAGGCGTAGGTGATGATGACGGTGTAATCCGTCAGGCCCGCCGCCTTCGCCGTGCGCACGAACTCGGAGGAGAGCACCGCCAGCATGGAGGCGCGGGTCATGCGGGCGATGGGCGCGAGCGCGAAGATGGCGAGCGTGATGGCGGGCACCGCCAGTTGCGCCAGCGCGGCGCGGAAGGTCTCGAAGTCGCGCGCGATCAAGCTGTCGATGAGATAGAAGCCAGTCACCGTCTCCGGCGCCGAGAAGAACACGTCGAGCCGCCCCAGCGGCGCCGGTGCCCATCCCAGCTTGAAGTAGAAGACATAGACCAGCAGCAGCCCGGTGAAGAACACCGGTAGCGACACGCCGGCCGTGGTGATGATGCGGCAGGCATGATCGATCCACGACCCCTGTCGCACCGCCGCAATGATGCCGAAGGGAACCGCGATCAGCAGCGCCAGCACCAGCCCCGCCAGCGTCAGTTCGGCCGAGGCCGGCAGGCGCGACGCGATCTCGGTGGCGACCGGCTGGCCGGTAGAGAGTGAAGAGCCCAGGTCGCCATGCGCCAGCGCCGAGACGTAGTCGGCGAACTGAGCCGGTAACGACTTGTCGAGACCGAGCTTGGTGCGGATCTCGGCGATGGCCTGCGGCGTCGCCGCCGGGCCCGCGAAATAGGCCGCCGTGTCGCCGGGCAGCACGCGGGTGAGCAGGAAGGTCACGATCACCACGCCGATCAGGCTGGGCACGGCTGTGGCGAGACGACTGCCTAGGAGCTTCAGCATGGCGATATCCCTGTGTGCGATCCGGACTGCGGGGCATCGGGCACCGCAGCCGCTTTGTCGTCTCCGGCGGACCGCCGGATGTGGGGTGAGGGGCGGCACCGATGCCGGGCATCCGGGCCGAAACCCGGGCGCCGGTTTCCGCCCCCGGCGCCACCCCTCACGCCGCTTCCTCCCTTGAGAGGAACGGAAAGACGTCAGCCCTTCTGGAAGGCGCGATAGTCGAGCCGGCGGTGGAACCAGTATTCGTAGCCGGTGATGTTCTTCTGCATCGCGACGTTGACGAACGGCTGGTAGAGCGGAATACGCGGCACGTCGGCGAAGGCGAGGTCCACCATACCCTTCACGTCCGTATCATAGGCCGCCTTGTCGCCGCTCGCCGCCGCCGCACGGGCACCGTCGATGAAGGTGTCCATGGCCGCCGACTGGTAGCTCATGGTGTTGAAGACCGAATTGGAGCCGTGGTAGCACCAGAAGAAGAAGTATTCCGGATAGTCGAGCCATCCCGAGAACACGTTGGTGTAGAGCGGCAGCACCTTCTTGTTCAGCTCCGTGCGCCAGTTGGCGCCGGGGATCTTGTTGATGGTGGTCTTGATGCCGATCTGCGCGAGGTTCTCCTGCAGCAGCACGCAGATGGGCTCGTTGACGCCGGCAAAGCCGAGATCGAAGGAGAGCGTGGTGTCGATGCCGCCGGCATAGCCCGCCTCCGCCATCAGCTGCTTGGCCTTGGCGAGGTCGGTCTTGAACTTGGTGGGCTGCGGCCAGGCCACCTTGGTGGCGGCATCGGCCGGCGCGCCAAACATGGGGCGACCGAGGCCGTAGAGCACGGCCTCCATGATCTTCTCGTAGGGAATGGCGTAGGCGACGGCCTCGCGAACCTTCGGATTGTCGAAGGGCGGGTTCTTCACGTTCATGCCGATGTACTGCACGCCGTTGGAGTACGGCACCGACGTGATGTTGAGCTTGCCGGCCTGCTTCAGCTCCACGAAATCCTTGTTGGGCAGGTCATAGGAGATGTCAGCGTCGCCGCGCTCCAGCAGCGCCCGGCGGTTGCCGGCGGAGGGCACCATGCGCCAGATCACGCGCTTGATCTTGGGCAGCGGGCCGCCCTTCCAGTCGTCGAAGCGCTCGAAGATCACCTCGGTGCCGGGCGTCCACTTGGTGACGCGATAGGCGCCTGAGCCGGCGGTGTTCTGCTTGGTGTATTCGAGGCCCCAGGGATCCTTCTCGGTGGCGTTCTTCTGAACGAGCCCGGAGTTGATGACGCAGGGGACGATGACGGCGAGGTCGGGGATGGTGAGGCGATCCTTGCGCAGGAAGTCCACGCGCACCGTGTGGTCGTCCACCACCACGAACTGCTCCGGCTTCTCCAGCGAGCCGGCCTTCATCTGGAAGGTGGGGAAGCCGCCCACGGAGACGGCGCGGTCCAGCGACCACTTCACGTCCTTGGCGGTGACGGGGCTGCCGTCCTGGAAGGTCGCGTTCTTCTTCAGCTTGAAGGTGACGGACATGTCACCGATGTTCATGTCCTCGGCGAGCTCGCCCTTGAGCTTGTCGCGATCGTAGTAGCGGACGCCTTCCTTCTCGGTCATCTCGTGGGTGATGAGCCGGTCGTAGGTGTTCCAGCTGGCTTCATAGCCGGGCACGTTGGTGCCGACGCCGTGAATGTCGAGATTGTTCGGCCCGCTCTCCGAGACGATCAGCAGCGTCTCGTTCCGGGCCTGCGCTTTCGCCGGCGAGAACACCGCCGGGGCTGCGACGCCCGTGCCGCTCGCGACGGCGGTAGCGGAGGCGGACTTCATGAATTCGCGGCGGTTCATCGGCAACGTCCCTGTGGTGGCGGTCGCCAAATGCCATTCAAGCCGCGTGCCAATTGCATACAGTTTTAGAAATTTATCGCAAAATCAATTCACTAGGTTACCCATCCAGTCGATCAACACAGCAACACAGAGCGGTATATGATCATAATTTGTGCAACGCCGTGCGCATTGCATGCAATTTGATGCGCGTGACTGCGGCAGCGCTTGCACAGCAAGTCGCCAGCAGCCGCTTCACGAAGATCAGGAGGGCAGCACGTCCGGGCTGGCTGTGGCTGCAGCGGCGCGCTCGGCCTTCCAAGCCTTCATCTGGCGCCGATAGCGCACAGTCGAGACCGGCAGCAGCGCCAGATAGAGGATGGTGCAGAACGAAAGCACGATCCAGGGATAGCTCGCCAGCAGGGCGAAATAGATGGCCACGGCCACGAACAGCGGCAGCACCATATCCCGTCGCACCCGCCGCCCCAGCGTCTTGCCCGACCAGGCAGGCACCGTGGAGATCATCAGGAAGGCGATGGCGAGGCAATAGACCAGCGCGATCAAAGCGCTCACCCGCCCATGCGGCAGGCCGATCAGTTCCAGATAGACCGGCAGCAACACAGTGATGGCGCCCGCCGGGGCAGGAATGCCGGTGAAGTAGTCGCCCGCGAAGGGCGGCTTGTTCGGGTCGTCCAGCATCACGTTGAAGCGCGCGAGGCGCAGCGCGGCGCAGATGGCGTAGGCGAGCGCGGCGATCCAGCCGAACGAGCCGGCTTCCTTGAGGCCCCAGAAATAGAGCATCAGCGCTGGCACGCAGCCGAAATTCACGAAGTCGGCGAGACTGTCCAGCTCCGCACCGAAGCGCGAAGTGCCCTTCAGCGCCCGCGCAAGGCGCCCGTCCACCCCGTCGAGGATGGCGGCGAACACGATGGCCGCCAGCGCCAGTTCGATCCGCTCCTCGATCGCGAGCCGCACGGCGGTAAGGCCGGAGCACAGCGCGAGCAACGTCACAAGATTGGGCAGGAGTACGCGGATCGGCACCTTGCCGATGCTGCCGCCGAGGCGCGGCCGGGGCCGGCCTTCCGGATCGAACGGGGGAAAGGGCGTTTCCATCAGCTCACCCGATAGGCGGTCTCGCGCTGCTGCGGCTGGGAGAGATCGCACAGGACCGTCTCGCCCGCCACCGTCAACTGCCCTTCGCTGACCAGCACGCGCGAGCCCACGGGCAGATAGACGTCCACACGAGAGCCGAAGCGGATCAGGCCGAAGCGCTCGCCGGAACCGATGGACTCGCCCTCCCGCACGAACGAGACGATGCGGCGGGCCACGAGGCCGGCGATCTGCACGCAGCCCACCCGGCAGTAGGGCGTGGAGATGATGAGGCCGTTGCGCTCATTGTCCTCGCTCGCCTTGTCGAGGTCAGCATTGAGGAAAAGGCCCGGCTTGTAAGCGATGCGCTCGATGCGTCCCGTCACCGGCGCCCGGTTCACGTGGACGTTGAACACATTCATGAAGATGGACACCCGCAGCAGCGGCTCGTCGGAAAGATCGAGCTCCCGCGGCGGCCGCGCCAGACCCACCTGCGACACCCGCCCATCCGCCGGCGCGATGACGAGCCCCTCGCGCACCGGCGTCACGCGCTCGGGATCGCGGAAGAACAGAGCCGTCCAGAGGGCGAGGCCGAAGCCGATCATGCCGAAGAAGGTGGAGAACACGAACAGCACGAGCGCGATCACCACCGCGATGGCGATGAACGGATAGCCCTCCCGATGAATCGGAACGAGGGTCTTGCGGATGCTGGCAATGATCGACAACAGGTGTCTCCAGGGTCGCCCGGCAGGCCGCCCCGGATGGCGCCGCGCGGGCATGGTCTGCGCACAGGTAGTCAGCCGCCGCCCCGCCGTCAAATGGCGGAACGCCGCTCTCCCTCACGCCCCGGCACGGCGGAAGGCGCCCGGGCTCAGGTCCGTCCACTTGCGGAATGCCCGATGGAAGGCACTCGGCTCGGAAAAGCCAAGCTCCGCCGCGATCTCGCCCACGGGCCGGTCGGTGGCTTGCAGCAGGTCCTCGGCCCGCAGCCGGCGCAGGTCGTCCTTGATGTCGCGATAGGCGGCGCCCTCTTCGGCGAGCCGGCGACGCAGGGTCGATGCCGGCAGGCGCAGCTGCCGGGCAAGCTCCACGAACGAAGGCCATGCCGAAGCCGGCAGCTCCCGGAGCCGGGCGCGGACCCGGGCGGCAAGCCCTTCATCGTGCCGGTATCGCACGAGGATGTTGGCCGGCGCGCCCCGCAGGAAATCCCGCAGCGCCCGCTCGCTGCGGTGGGCCGGCAACTTCAGGAAGGTCGCATCGAAGGCGAGCCGGCTCTCAGGTGCATCGAAACGGACGGGAGCACCAAAGAACAGGCGGTAATCCGCCCCATGCTCCGGCGGACCGCAGCGGAAATCCACCTGTCGGATCGGAATGCGCCGGCCCACCAGCCAGCAGGTGATGCCATGGAGGATGATCCAGTAGGTGCGGTAGGCGAAGGCCGAGCGCGCGCCGCCTTTGTCCGAGAGCACGACGGACGCCAGGCCATCGCCGACGACGAGCTCGCCGCTCGGGTCATCCAGCACCACCCGCAGGAATCGCAGCGCCCGCCGCAGGGCCTGCTCCAGCGTCTGCGCGCCCATGAGCGCATGGCAGAGCAGCGTGAAGCTGCCACAGCGCATGGGGCGGGCGGCGAGGCCGAAGAACTCGTCGTCCAGCGCCTCCGCGGCTGCGGTCCACAGCGCGCCATACTGTTCCGCCGAGACGGCCTCGGTCACCGGCAGCGCGAGCCCGGCCCGTGCGAGCACCGGACCGGCGTCGATGCCCTGCGCCGTCAGGCAGCCGAGGGCATCGTCCACGAAGGTGCCGGAGATCATCCGCCGTTCCACGCCGCGCTCCCAAATGGCAAAATCGCTCATCTGAATAGATCGCTAGTGTCATCGAATGTCACTCGGCTTTTCTGCTAGACGAGACGCAACGGCCGCCGAAGCGGCGGCATGTCTCCCTGGGAGGGGCACCATGAAGATTGAAGGGCGCGTCTTTCTCGTCACCGGTGGCGGCTCTGGGCTGGGCGCGGCGGTGTCGCGGATGGTGGTGGACAATGGGGGCCGCGTCGTCCTCGTCGACATCAACGCCGACGCCGGTGCCGCCATGGCCGCCGAACTCGGCGATGCTGCCCGCTTCCAGCGCGCCGACGTGAGCAACGAAGCCGATGGCAAGGCGGCCATCCAACTCGCCCTCGACAGCTTCGGCCACGTTCACGGTCTCGTGAACTGCGCCGGCGTCGCCCCCGGCGAGAAGGTGGTCGGCCGTGACGGCCCGCACCGGCTCGAAAGCTTCGTACGTGGCATTACTGTCAATCTCATCGGCACCTTCAACATGCTTCGGCTCGCCGCCGATGCCATGGTGAAGGAAGAGCCGGATGGGGAGGGCGAGCGCGGCGTCATCGTCAACACCGCGTCCGTCGCCGCCTTCGACGGGCAGATCGGCCAGGCCGCCTATGCCGCTTCCAAGGGCGGCGTCGCTGCCCTCACCCTTCCGGTGGCGCGCGAGCTGGCGCGGTTCGGCATCCGCGTCGTCACCATCGCGCCCGGCATCTTCGAGACGCCGATGATGGCCGGCCTGCCGCAAGACGTGCAGGACAGCCTCGGCAAGAGCGTGCCCTTCCCCTCGCGCCTGGGGCGGCCGTCCGAATATGCCGCCCTCGTCAAGCACATCTGCGAGAACAACATGCTGAACGGCGAGGTCATCCGCCTCGACGGCGCGCTGCGGATGGCGCCGCGCTGAGCCCTTCCCGCTGACGACTTCCTCCCGCGACCGGAGATAAGACTCATGACGGCTTCCGACCCCATCGTCATCGTCGGCACCGCCCGCACGCCCATGGGCGGCTTTCAGGGCGACCTCAAGGATGTGGCCGCGCCCGCGCTCGGCTCCGCGGCCATCGGTGCCGCCCTCGCGCGCGCCGGCCTCGCGCCGGATCAGGTGGAGGAAGTGGTGTTCGGCTGCGTGCTGCCGGCCGGCCTCGGCCAGGCTCCGGCACGGCAGGCGGCGCTCGGCGCGGGGCTCCCGCTGTCCACGGGCGCCACCACGGTCAACAAGATGTGCGGCTCCGGCATGAAGGCGGCCATGTTCGCCCATGACCTCCTCGCCGCCGGCTCCGCCTCCGTCGCAGTTGCGGGCGGCATGGAAAGCATGACCAACGCCCCTTACCTGCTCGACCGCGCCCGCGGCGGCTACCGCATGGGGCACGGCAAGGTCATCGACCACATGTTCTTCGACGGGCTCGAGGATGCCTACGACAAGGGCCGCCTCATGGGCAACTTCGCGGAGGAGTGCGCGGAGGCCTACCAGTTCACCCGCGAGGCGCAGGACGCCTTCGCCATCGCCTCCCTCACCAAGGCGCAGAAGGCCATGGCCGATGGCGCCTTCGACAAGGAGATCACGCCCGTCACCGTGAAGGCCGGCAAGACCGAGCGCGTGGTGGCGGCAGACGAGCAGCCGCCCAAGGCGAAGCTGGACAAGATCCCGACGCTGAAGCCCGCCTTCCGCGACGGCGGCACGGTGACGGCCGCGAACTCCTCTTCCATCTCCGACGGCGCGGCCGCCCTCGTGCTCATGCGCCGCTCGGAGGCGGAGCAGCGCGGCCTCACGCCGCTCGCCGCCATCGTCGGCCATGCCACCCACGCCCAGGCGCCGAACCTTTTCACCACAGCCCCCATCGGCGCGGTTCAGAAGCTCGCCGGCAAGACCGGCTGGGATTTGAAGGACGTCGACCTGTTCGAGATCAACGAGGCGTTCGCCGTGGTGCCCATGGCCGCCATGCGCGACCTCGGCCTGCCGGAGGACAAGGTGAATGTCCACGGCGGCGCCTGCGCCCTCGGCCATCCCATCGGCGCTTCGGGGGCGCGCGTTATGGTAACCCTGCTGGCAGCGCTGGAGCGCTACGGGCTCAAGCGCGGCATCGCCTCGCTGTGCATCGGCGGTGGTGAGGCGACGGCGGTGGCCATCGAGCGCCTGAGCTGAGGCAGAGGTCGCCAAGCACATCCAACAACAAGAACCGGAGGAGCCTGCCATGATCCTCACCGAAACCCAGGTTGCCATCCGCGACGCGGTGCGCGCCTTCGCGCAGGAGCGCCTCGCTCCCGGCGCGGCGGCACGCGACAGGGAGCACCGTTTCCCGGGCGAAGAACTGAAGGAGCTGGGCGCCCTCGGCTTCCTGGGCATGCTGGTGCCCGAGGACCATGGCGGCTCGGCCACCGATCTCGTCTCCTATGCCCTCGCGCTGGAGGAGATCGCCGCGGCGGACGGCGCCTGCTCCACCATCGTCAGCGTGCATTCCTCCGTCGGCTGCATGCCCATCGTGAAGTTCGGCACGGATGCGCAGAAGGCGCGCTTCCTGTCCAAGCTCGCCTCCGGCGAATGGATCGGAGGCTTTGCCCTCACCGAGCCGCAGGCCGGATCGGACGCGGCCGCCCTGCGCACCCGCGCCCGGCGGGACGGCGACCATTACGTGCTCTCCGGCGCCAAGCAGTTCATCACCTCCGGGAAGAACGGCGACGTGATTATCGTCTTTGCCGTCACCGATCCCGATGCGGGGAAGAAGGGCATCTCCGCCTTCATCGTGCCCACCGACACCCCCGGCTACGAAGTGGTGCGGGTGGAGGAGAAGCTGGGCCAGCATTCCTCCGACACCTGCCAGCTCGCCTTCAACGACATGCGCCTACCGGCCGACCTCAGGCTCGGGGCCGAGGGCGAGGGCCTGAAGATCGCCCTGTCCAATCTGGAGGGCGGACGTATCGGCATCGCCTCCCAATGCGTGGGCATGGCGCGTGCGGCGTTCGAGGCGGCGCGCGCCTATGCGAAGGAGCGCGTCACCTTCGGCAAGCCCATCATGGAGCATCAGGCGGTCTCCTTCCGCCTCGCCGACATGGCGACCCGCATCGAAGCGGCCCGCCAGATGGTGCTGCACGCCGCCTCCCTGCGCGAGGCCGGCCTGCCCTGCCTCACCGAGGCCTCCATGGCGAAGCTGTTCGCCTCCGAGATGGCGGAGCAGGTGTGCTCCGCGGCCATCCAGACCTTCGGCGGCTACGGCTATCTGGCGGACTTCCCGGTGGAGCGCATCTACCGCGACGTGCGGGTGTGCCAGATCTACGAGGGCACAAGCGACGTGCAGCGCATCGTCATTGCGCGGGGGCTGTGATGGCGGAAGCGCTCTCCGCTGCCCCGCGTGGTCCCCTCGCGGGCATTCGGGTCGTCGATCTCTCCCGGCTCGCCCCCGGCCCCTATTGCACCATGCTGCTGGCGGACTTCGGGGCGGAGGTGATCGTGGTGGG
Organism: Xanthobacter sp. SG618; assembly: GCF_012932745.1. NCBI lineage: Bacteria > Pseudomonadati > Pseudomonadota > Alphaproteobacteria > Hyphomicrobiales > Xanthobacteraceae > Xanthobacter > Xanthobacter sp. SG618. The sequence continues at coordinate 199,193 of NZ_JABBHL010000008.1, forward strand.
CGGAGGCCGGGCCGGCGTCGCCATTCCGGAATTCTCCCGGGGCAAGCGGCATATCTCCCTTGACCTGAAAGCACCCGCCGGCCGGGCGGCGCTCCACGCGCTGGTGAAGACCGCCGACGTGCTGGTGGAGGGCTTCCGCCCCGGCGTCGCCGATCGGATCGGGGCGGGCTATGAGACGCTGGCGGCACTCAATCCTCGCCTCGTCTACTGCTCCCTGACCGGCTTCGGGCAGGACGGCCCGCGTGCCCTGGAGGCTGGGCACGACATCACCTATCTCGCGCTCGCCGGCGTGCTGGGGTCGATGGGGCCGAAGGATGGACCGCCCGAAGCCCCACTCAATCTCGTCGCGGACTTCGCCGGCGGCAGCCTGATCGCCGCGCTGGGCATCCTCGCCGCGGTGATCGAGGCGAAGAGCACCGGACAGGGCCAGAAGATCGACGCCGCCATGGTGGACGGCGCGCTCTCCCTGATGGCGATGCACTGGCCGCTGTGGAAGACGCCGCACTGGCCCACGCGCGGCGACGGGCTGCTCGGCGGCGGAGCGCCCTTCTATCGCTCCTATCGCTGCGCGGACGGCGGCTTCATCGCGGTCGGCGCGCTGGAGCGGGGATTTTTCGAGGCGCTATGGCGACGTCTCGACCTCGGCGAGGCGCCGGGCCACATGCGGCGGGATCTATGGCCCGAAATCGAGCGCACGCTCGCTGCCACCTTCGCCGGTGCGCCGCGTGACCATTGGACCGCCCTGTTCGCAGGCACGGACGCCTGCGTCGCGCCCGTTCTGGCGCCGGACGAGGTGTGGAGCGATCCCCACATCGCCGCCCGCCATCCGGACAGCGGACCCAACCGAGTGCCCGCGGTGCCCCGCCTTTCGCGCACGCCCGCACAGGCCCATCCGCTCGATCTCAGTGATCGCACCGCCGAGGTCCTGCGTGAGGCCGGCCTCGGCGACGACGAAATAGCCGCCGCAGCCGCCCCGCCCGCCCCGGCGGGCCGTTCCGGCCTCGACTGGCCGCCGGAGCTGCGCTGAACCTTAGAAGGCGGGATCGGCCGCGGCGGCCTTCGGCTTGTGCAGGGCACGGCTGTCGTCCGGCGCCTCGTCACGCTCGAACATGCCGTAGTCGCGCATCACGGCCGCGACCCGCAGGCGATAGTCGCGGAACACCCCGGCTCTCCCCGCCGCCTGCGTCTTGCGATGGGAGGTAAGGTTGCGCCAGGCCTTCACCGAGTCCTCATCGCGCCAGATGGAGAGCGAGAGCATCTTGCCCGGATTGGTGAGGCTCTCGAACCGCTCGACCGAGATGAAGCCGTCCATCGTCTCCAGTTCCACGCGCAGGCGCGCGGCAAGGTCGAGATAGGTGTCGCGCTGGCCATCGGCCGGCCACACCTCGAAAATGATGGCGATCATGCCCCTGCTTCCCCTTCTTGTTTTTTTGCAGGGCTAGACCTTGTCGCCCGGCCGGCGCTGCACCTCCGGGAACACCCACATGGCGACGACCATGAAGACGCCGAGGAAGGCGACGGCATATTTGGGCCCCTCCTGCCCGAGCGCGGACTGAAACGCATAGCCCGCCGCCGCGACGGCTAGGACGACGAGGGACAGGATGAACTTGATGTGGGTGGGCATGGGATGTCCCCTCTTGCTGGCCGGACGGTGCCGGCGCTGACCTTCAGATGAGCCCGGCACCGCCGCCGGGAAGCACGGCCCAGACGGCGAGCGCCGATGCCTGGAGCGCGACCAGAGCGGCGAGGCCCCGGCGTCCATCACGGAATGGCGTCGGCAGCAGATCGAACGGTGCCGGGGCGAACAACAGCACGAGGCCGCCGACGACAATCAGGCTCGTGAGGCGCAGGTTGGCGTAGCCGTAGGCGAGCGCCGCGGCCGCCAGCGCCAGCCACAAAAGGCTGTTCACCAGAACGAGGGCGCGGCCCCCCGCCTGCCGCGCCCCCGCCGGCCGGGTGCTCGCCGGGAACATGCCAGAGAGCACGAGGAAGCCGAGACAGGCCGCCGTCCACAGCCCCGCGAAGATCGCGAGGCCTGCCACATTGGGTTCGATCGCAGCCATGCCCTCACTCCGCCGGAGCGACGTGGCCGGATGCGCCCGTCGCGCCCTTCGGCGTGCGCGCGGTGCGGCGCATGTCGGTCTTCAGGTGGCGGGTGTCATAGCCGTTGAAGAGATGGCCGAAGAGGCCGCGGTTGAGGTCCGACGTGCCGAACGCCCAGTCCATGATGGGGAACGTCAGGTTCATGTTGCGCTCCATCATGAGCGACTGGTTGTGGTGCGCAGCGTGGTGGCGGCGGTTGGTGTTGATGAAGGGCACGTTCCGCACGAACCAGTTCTCGTCGATGTGCGTGGTGAAGTGCATGAACTCGTAGAGCAGGTAGACCGAGGTGGTGGTGGCGATGAACAGCCAGCCCACGTTCGGCGAAACCAGCCAGCCGAACACGATGGCGCCGGGAATGGACATGAGCGTGAAGGTCACCAGCGCGTAGGGCGGGAAGAAGGTGACGCGCCAGTCATGATGCCCGGCGAAGCGCATCTCTTCCTCGGTGAAGAACTGGTGGTGCATCAGCGTGTGGCGGTTATAGACCGCGCGGAACAGCGGGAAGCTCGACGGTCGGTGCATAACGTAGCGATGCAGCCACCACTCGAAGAAATTGCAGAACAGGAACACGACCGGAATGGTCAACCACTCCCACCAGCGGATCGTGTGCATGTTCGAGGTGTAGATGTAGAGGGCGGTGAAGCCGATCGTGTAGATGATGGCGATGTGCAGCCAGCCATTATACCAGCCGGTGACGCGCTCGCGGTAGGTCGCGCGGTATTTGCGCTGCCGATCCGTCATGGGGCTCGAGGTGAGTTCCATCGCTCTCTCCCTTGCGCGCTGTCGGTGCGCGCCATTGTCTTGATTCTCTCGGCGCCGCTTGGGGACGCCGGTTCCTGAACACCCCGACTGCTGAACGCGCCGGTGCCTGGAGCCGTCGCCAGCCCCAGCTCCCTCGCGCCCGGACGGGGGAAGGATGCTCCGCGACGGCGGATGCATCACTAATATGTCAGTCACACATCATATGCAAGGCATCGATCCAGCGCCGCCGGAAGCCTGGCAGTCCGCGAACACGACCAAAGTTCAACAACTTAAATATATGATCCAATTCAATTTTTCTGATCCATCTTCCTTAAAAATGATCCAGATCAAAAAAGCTGCTTGCAGGCATTCTTTTGGCATATCTATGATATGTCAGTTCACGAAGGCGGGCACGAGACCTGCCTAGGGGAGGACGCCAATGAACATTTCTCGCCGCACATTGATGCGGGGGATCGGTGCTGCCGGTCTCGCCGCTGCCGCTCCGGGGGTTTTTTCCCCAGCCATCGCCCAGTCCAAGCCGGTGCGCATCGGCATTCTTGCACCGCGCTCCGGGGCCATGGGCACGGTGGGCGAATGCGGGGTCCGCGCGGTGCAGTGGGCGGCTGAGCGGATGAACAAGGATGGCGGCATCGCCGGCCGCCCGATCGAGCTGGTGTTCGAGGAAGAGACCTCGCCGAAGGACACCATCGAGCGTTTCCGCCGTCTGGCCCTTCAGGAGAAGGTGGACTGCGTGCAGGGCCTCATCTCCACCGGCGTATCGCTGGGCGTCGCGCCCGTGGCGGAGGAGGAGCAGGCGCTCCTCATCATGTGGGACGGCACCACGCAGGACGGCGTCAAGGAAGCGATGCCCAAGTCGCGCTACGTCTTCCGCTCCACCGACAATGAATGCGAGGCGGTGATGGCCTCGCTGCTCGCGATCAAATACTTCAAGGGTAAGATCAAGCGCATCGCCGGCATCAATCCGGACTATTCCTATGGCCGCAACAACTGGGAGGCTTTCCAGCAGATCCTGAAGCGCGCCGGAGTCGAGGTGGAGGTGGTGGCCGAGCAGTGGCCGAAGGTCGGCACCATGGACCTCACCTCCCACGTCGCAGCGCTGAAGGCGGCCAAACCCGACTTCATCTTCTCCTCCATGCTGTTCGCTGACCTGCCCGTATTCATGAAGCAAGGCTCCGCCGCCGGACTGTTCGAGGGCGTGAACCTCGCGCTGCCCGCCGCCGGCTGGCAGATCAACCAGCTGAAGAAGGAGTTCATGCCCGAGAATATCGTCTTCGGGCACAACACGCTCTACTTCGCTCTGCCCAATGCCTCGCCGCTTCAGAAGGCGTTCGTGGAAGATTACATGGGCCGCTACAAGGAGGCGCCGCACTGGGAGGCGGATCGCGCCTATTTCGCGCTCGCCGCCTACAAGGCCGGCGTGGAGGCGGCGGCCAAGGCCACCGGGCGCTGGCCCAAGCTCGACGAGATCATCGAATCGATCCCCAAGCAGAAGGTGGAGAGCCTCGGCGGGCCGGGCCAGTTCCGCGCCGACAAGATCGCCGAGCAGACCTTCTATCAGGGCCTGTCCACCAACCAGAATTCCTACGACTTCCCGACGCTGAAGACGGTGGACAGCTTCACCGCCGACCAACTCCAGAAGCCGCCGGGCATGGACTTCTGGGAATGGCTCAAGACCTCCAAGCTTCCCGTCTGAGGAGCGCCGCGTGACCGTTTTCCTCGACGTCCTCCTCGGCGGCGTGTTTCACGCCGCCATTCTCTTCCTCGTCGCCGCCGGGCTCCAGTTGGTGTTCGGCGTGCAGAAGGTCATCAACCTCGCCTGCGGCTCGTTCTACGCGCTGGGCGCCTATTTCGGCATCACGGCCGTGGGACTCGCCTCGGCCGTGGGCTTTCCGGCCTGGACCGTTCTCCCGGTGCTCGTTCTCGCGGGCCTGGTGATCGGCCTCGTGGGCCTGCCGGTGGAGCGCATCTTGCGGACCGTCTATCGGCGGGACGAGAGCTATCAATTGCTCCTGACCTTCGGGCTGCTCCTGATGTTCCAGGACGTGTTCCGCTTCTTCTGGGGCGCGACGCCGCGGACATTGGACAATGCCTATCTCGCATACGGCACGGCCGAATTCCTCGGCCTTCGGGTGCCGACCTACAACCTCCTCGTGATCGCCGCTTCCATCGCCATCGCGGTCGCGCTCGGCGCGTTCCTGCAGAGGACGCGCACGGGGCGCATCATCCGCGCCACGGCGGAAAACCGGGACATGAGCGAGGGTCTCGGCGTCAATTCCTCCCGCGTGTTCGCCGCCGTGTTCACGGTCGGCAGCATGCTCGGCACGGTGGGTGGCGCACTGGTGGTGCCAGCCTCGGCCTCCTCCCTCGACATGGCGGTGGAGCTGGTGGTCGAAGCCTTCGCGGTGGTGGTCATCGGCGGGCTCGGCTCCATGCGCGGTGCGCTGGCCGGTGCGCTCATCGTCGGCCTGATCCGCGCGGCGGCCATCATGGTGCTGCCCGAGGCCGAGATTCTCTCCATCTATCTGGTCGTCATCGCCGTGCTCATCCTGCGGCCGGCCGGACTTTTCGGAAAGGCAATGGCATGAGCACCCCGACCTCCGCCCCGGCCACGGTGGCGCCGGCCGTGTCCCCAAACATCTGGCGACCCTCGGGGCTCATATCCTTCCTGGTGATCATCGTCGCCATGGCGGGCCTGCCCCTCGTCGCCTCCACCTACACGCTCACTTTGATGGTGCCGTTCTTCGGCTTCGCCATCGCCCTCCTCGGCTTCAACCTGCTGTTCGGCTACACCGGCCTCCTCTCCTTCGGCCACGCCATGTTCCTCGGCATCGGCGCCTACGCGGCGGCGGTGATGACCTCGAAGCTGGGCGTCCGGTCGCTGGAGCTGACCCTCCTCGTGGCGGTGGTGGCGGCAGTGGTCATCGCGGTGCCGGTGGGCTTCCTGTGCGTGCGCTACACGCGCATCTTCTTCGGCATGCTGACGCTGGCGTTCGGCATGCTGTTCCACTCCATCCTGTTCAAGTTCTACGGCCTCACCGGCGGCGACCAGGGCATGCGGGTGATGCGCCCGCTGCTGTTCGGCATGGAGTTCGAGGGCGGCAAGACGGCCTTCATCACCGGGCCGTTCTACTACTACGCTCTCGGTCTGCTCACCCTGCTCGGATACGCCATGTGGCGGATCGTGCGCTCGCCCTTCGGCCTCCACCTTACGGCGATCAGGGAGAACGCGCAGAAGGCGGCCTATCTCGGTGTCACCGTCTCGCGGATGCGGCTGGCGGCCTATGTCATCTCGGGCGTCTACGGCGCCATCGGCGGGGTGATCCTCGCCGTCACCATCGGCCTTGCGGACCCGGAGATCGTCTACTGGACGCAGTCCGGAAACCTCGTCTTCATGGCGGTCCTTGGCGGCTCCGGCGCCTTTGCCGGCCCGGTGGTGGGCGGCCTCGCCTTCGTGCTGCTTCAGGACACGGTGATGTCCGCCACGCAGTACTGGCGGTTCGTGATGGGCGCGGTGCTGGTGCTCATCGTCATCTTCTTCCCGCGGGGGATCGCCGGCCTGTTCGGCGACGCCTTCGCCCGCCTCAAGCGCGGGAGCTGACCCATGGCCTCAAGCGCCCTTCTCTCCGCCCATCAGGTCTCCAAGAGCTACGGCGATTTCCACGCGCTCCGGAACGTCTCGGTGCATGTGGACGACGGCGAGTTCATCTCCATCGTCGGACCCAACGGAGCGGGCAAGTCCACCCTCGTCAACGTTCTCACGGGGCTGTTGAAGCCCACCACGGGACACGTCCACTTCCGCGGGCAGGACATCGCCGGCATCGGTCCGGTGGAACTCTCCCGTCGCGGCATGGCGCGGGGGTTCCAGCTGGTGAACATCTTCCCCGCGCTCACCGTACGCGAGACGCTGGGCGTTGCCGCCGCCTCGCGCCTGAGGCGCATCGGCAACCCGTTCCGGAGCCTCGGTGCAGATCGCGAGGTCCGCGACGCCGTGGAGGAGGTTGCCGACATCTTCAACCTGCGCCACCGTCTCGACCAGCAGGCGAGCGCCCTCTCGCAGGGCGAGAAGAAGCTGCTGGATGTGGCGAGCGCCTTCGCGCTCAAGCCGGAACTGATCCTCATCGACGAGCCCACCTCCGGCGTCTCCACCGGCGACAAGCACGCCATCATGGAGCTGCTGGTCGCGGCCTCCCGCAAGGCCGGTGTGCGCGGCATCATCCAGGTGGAGCACGACATGGATCTCGTGGCCCGCTACTCGGACCGCATCGTCGCGCTTCAGGCAGGCAGTGTGCTGGCGGACGAGAAGCCGGAAACCTTCTTCAAGGATCCCGCCCTCATCGCCGCCGTGGTGGGCACGCGACCGCCGAAGATGACCCCGAAAGCAGCTGTTCAGGAGAGCCGCCCATGCTGAGCATTTCGGGCCTCAAGGTCGACATCGCCGGCAGCCGCATCCTCTCCGGCATCGACCTCGCCGTGGAGCCTGGCGAACTCGTCTGCCTCATCGGCCGCAACGGCGCGGGCAAGACCACCACGTTCCGCTCCATCATGGGCTATCGCAAGCCCGTCGCCGGCTCCATCCGCTTCGCCGGCAAGGAGCTGATCGGCCGCGCCCCGCATGAGATCGCCCAGATGGGCGTGGGATTCTCGCCGGAAGAGTCGGAGGTCTATGCGGACCTGACCGTCGCCGAGAATCTGGAGCTGCCGACCTGGACGCGGCGCTCGAAGATGTCGGAGAAGGACCGCGTCGAACGCTCCCTGAACGTCTTCCCCAAGCTCCGGCAATATCTGCACCGGGGCGGCGCACAGCTCTCCGGCGGTGAGCGCAAGATGGTGTCGGTGGCCCGCGCCCTCGCGCTCGACCCGAGCCTGTTGCTGCTGGACGAGCCGTTCGAGGGTCTTTCCCCCGCTATCATCCCGGTCATTTCGGAGGGAATCGCCTCCATCCGCGCCATGGGGCAGGCCGTGCTGATGGCCGAATCCAACGTCCACCACCTCCCGGATTATGTAGATCGCCTCTACGTGCTGGAGCGCGGCGAGATGATCTTCTCCGGCACGCTGGCGGAGGCGTACCGCGACAAGGCGGTGATGCGCGTCATCGCCGGCGAGGTGGAGCTGGAGCACGCCTGACCCATGCCCCTCACCTATCGTGCCGCGGTGCTCCACGCGCCGCAGATGCCGCTCGCCATGGAGACGGTGGAAGCCGCCCCGCTCGGGCCATCGGACGTGCTGGTCCGCATCAAGGCCGCCGGCCTCTGCCATACTGACCTCGAGGTGATCGAAGGCGGCCTCGTCTACCCCATGCCCATCGTGCTTGGCCACGAGGCGGCGGGCATCGTGGAGGATGTCGGGCGGGAGGCGAAGGGCGTTCGCAAGGGCGACCATGTGGTGCTCTCCTGGAACCCCCATTGCGGCCACTGCTTCTATTGCGACCGCTCGCTGCCCATCCTGTGCGAGGGCTATCTGGCCGAGGGGCCGAAGGCCCGCGCCTTCGACGGCGCCGCCAAGGCGCGGCTCAAGGACGGGCGGGAACTGGGGAACCTCATGTTCCTTGGAGCCTTCGGCGAATACTGCATCGTGACCGACCAGCAGGCCGTGCCGGTGCCGCGCGAGCTGCCGTTCGAGGAGGCCTGCCTCATCGGCTGCGGGATCATGACGGGCGTTGGAGCTGCCCTCAACGTGGCCCACATCGCGCCCGGCGATACGGCGCTCGTCATCGGCTGCGGCGCCGTGGGGCTAGCAGCGGTGCAGGGCGCGCGGCTGGCCGGCGCAGAGACCATCCTCGCCGCCGATCTCGACGACGCGAAACTTGCCCTCGCCCGCACCATGGGGGCCACCCACACGGTGAATGCCCGCACCGGCGACGTGGTGGAGGCGGCCCGCGCCCTCACCCAGGGCCGAGGTGCCGACGTGGTGCTCGAATCCGCCGGCAGCCCCATCGCCTTCCGCGCAACGGTCGAGGCGGTGCGGCCAGGCGGCGAGGTGATCTGGCTCGGCAAGATCGACGTGACGAAGGACGTGTCCTTCCGCTGGGGCTCGCTGATGGCGGAAAAGCGCATCCGCCGTGTCTCCTACGGCGGCGCCCGCCCTGCCCGCGACTTCCCCTTCCTCGCCCGAGCCGCGCTTGCCGAACGACTGGATCTCAAGGGCCTGATCTCCCGCCGCATCGCGCTGAGCGAGATCAACGACGGGTTCGCCGCGCTGAAGGCCGGGGAGACGATCCGAAGCGTCGTGGTTTTCTGAAAGTTGAAGACGCCCTCTCCCCTTGCGGAGAGGGCGGATTACCCCTCACGCATCCAGCGTCTTGCGCGCGAAATCCTCGATGTAATCCACGAGATTGGAGGCGGCGGTCTCGGCCGCCTTGCGGTCACGGCGGGCCACCGCCTCGGCCACCTCGGCGTGAAGCCGGGCGGCGAGCGGCAGGTCGGCCACTTCCTTGTAGTGCTGGTACCAGAAGCGGCGCGACAGGGCGTTCATGAGGCCCATGGAGCGCACCGCGAATTCGTTGCGCGAGGCCTGCGCCATCAAGAGATTGAAGCGCCGGTCGAGGCGCATGAAGGCGAGGTCGTCCTCCACCTCCGCCGCCTGCCGCATGGAGCCGGCAATCTCCGCGAAGGCCTCCCGCTCCTCGGCCGTGGCACGCTCGGCGGCGAGGCCGGCCATCAGCACCTCCAGCACCCGCCGCACCTCAAGCAGCCGAAGCTGGGTGCGCAGGTTGATGTCCGACACCAGCACGCCCCGCCGGGGCAGCACCACCACAAGGCCGTCCCGCGCCAGCCGTTGCAGCGCCTCGCGGATGGGGGTGCGGCCGATCTTCAGGCGATCCGAAAGCGTGAGTTCGGAAAGCACCGCGCCGGGCGGCAGCTGCAGCGTAGCGATCAGCTCCTCAAGGATGCGATAGGCGCGATCGGTAAGGCTCGCATCCTCCGCCGGCGCATCCTCGCGACGGGGGCGGCGGGCCGGCGCACGGGGCTCCTTGCGGGTCTCGCGCAGCGGCTCCAGCAGGATATCGAGGCCGACATCCGCATCCTCGAACACCGACTGCCGCTTCTGACGTTTCACCGGCGTCTTGGAAAGCGCCCTGGAGACCACCTTGGACCCCGCCTTCGCCATGTCGCCCGCTCCTGTGCCGTCGAAAAAAGTGTGACGACGGATTCGCAGCCCGCCGTCAAGCCTCGGAGCGTCTTGTGGCTCAGGCCGCGACGCGGGGGAGCGCGGCAGCGATGTCGTCGGAGGTCATCTCCCACTCATTGGCGAAGTTCGCCACCACCTCGCGCATGAACTGATCGTGCAGCGCATAGGCCCGGCGATCATCGCCGAGGTGATCGGCGAGCAAAGCGAGGGCCAGCTGGGCGGGGGCCTGCCCCTCATAGCTCCACTCGAAGCCGTCGCTGCTCAGTTTGGCGATGTCGGTGCGCTGCGGCAGCGGCTTGCCGTCCACCGTCACCGCGATGCCGTCGATGGTGCGATCTCCCCGATAGGTCTTCATGCGTCCTGCCCTGCCCTTTATTGCCCGTCCAATTGGGATTGCACTGATATGTTACATGAGCAACAGGAGCCGTTCAACGGCCCTGCGACGCGAAAGCCGCGCGCGCGGCGGCGCGCCCTCGGGTAAGGTCGGTGCTTTCAGACGGGGGATTGCGATGACGACGACGATCTATGGCATCAAGGCCTGCGACACCATGAAGAAGGCGCGCGGCTGGCTCGACGAGAAGGGCGTGGCCTATGCCTTCCACGACTACAAGTCGGCCGGCATCGATGCGAAGACGCTGGAGGGCTGGGCGAAGAAAGTCGGCTGGGAAAAGCTGCTCAACAGGGCCGGCACGACCTTCCGGAAGCTCCCCGACGCCGACAAGGCGGACATCGACGAGGCAAAGGCCCTGGCGCTGATGCTCGCACACCCGTCCATGATCAAGCGCCCGGTGCTGGAGCACGGGCGCGATCTGATCGTCGGCTTCAAGCCGGAGGATTATGCGGCGAAGGTGAAGTGAGGCCGGCCTGCGCCGGCCTCGGGACCCTTTTTGATGCTCAGGATGCCTCGGCCGCCGGAGGCACCTCGGCCGGCGCGTTCAGCGCTTCGGCGAAGCTGGTGAAGAACTGGTCTGAGAGCTTCTTGGCGGTCGCCTGCACGAGGCGCCCGCCCAGTGAGGCGAGCTTGCCGCCGATCTGGGCGTCCGCCACGTAGGTCAGGATGGTGTCGGCGCCATCCTCGGCCAGCGAGACCTTCGCCTCGCCCTTGGCGAAGCCGGCAATGCCGCCATTGCCCTGCCCGACGATGCGGCAACCGGCCGGCGCCTCCATGTCGGTGAGTTCCACCGAGCCGGAGAAGGTGGCCGAGACGGGCCCGACCTTCACCTGCACCTTGGCGGCATAGGCATTGTCGCCCGTCTGCTCCAACTCCTTGCATCCGGGAATGCAGCGCTTGAGCATCTCGGGGTCAAGGATCGCCTTCCACACGGTCTCGCGCGGGGCGCTGATGCGATATTCGCCGGTCAGTTCCACGGGATGGTCCTCCCCTTGTTCTCGTTCGCGCGTGCCGCTCTTCGGCGATGGCGCTCAGACCGCACAATAGCGATCCTGGATGTCCTTGTCGGCGAGCAGTGCAGCAGCGCTCGACTGATGCACCAGCTCGCCCTGATCGATGATGATGGCGCGGCTCGCGAGATTGAGCGCCCATTCCACATTCTGTTCCACCAGAAGCAGCGTCGTGCCCTGGTCCCTCAGGCGGCGGAAGAGGACGCCCATCTCCTCCACCAGCACCGGCATGATGCCCTCGGAGGGCTCGTCCAGCAGCACCATTTTCGGCTTGGAGATGATGGCGCGGGCGATGGCGAGCATCTGCTGCTCGCCGCCGGACATGGTGGTCCCCTGCTGCTCCAGCCGCTCCTTCAGACGCGGGAAGCTCTTGGCGATCTCGTCGATGGCCGCACGCTCGTCCGTTCGGTCGGCCGCGACCAGGCCGAGCTGCAGGTTTTCCCGCACCGTGAGGCCAGGGACGATCCGTCGATCCTCCGGCACGTAGCCGAGGCCGAGGCGGAATCGGGCGTGGGCGCCGAGCGGCAGCAAATCGGTGCCGTCGAACGTCACCCGGCCCTCCGCCCGCGGCATCAGCCCCATGACGGCGCGCAGCGTCGACGTCTTGCCGGCGCCGTTGCGGCCCACGAGGGCAACGATCTCGCCCTGTTCGATCTTGAACGTCAGATCATGGACAACGTGGCTCGGCCCGTACCAGGCGTTGAGCTTTTCGACCTCAAGCATAGCCATCGTTCTGCCCCAGATAGACGCGGCGGACTTCCGGATCGGCCTGCACCGCTGTCGGCGTGCCGTCGGCGATGAGCCGGCCGTGATGCAGCACAAGGATGCGGTCCGACAGGCCGAGGATCATCTTCATCTTGTGCTCGACCAGGAGGATGGTGCGGTCCGCCGCGAGGCGCTCGATGAGCGCCACCATGTCCTTGGTCTCTTCCGGCCCCATGCCTGCGGTCGGCTCATCCAGCAAAAGCAGCTCCGGGTTCGCCACCAGCGCGATGGCGATCTCAAGCGCCCGTTGCTCGCCATGGGCGAGGTCACGGGCACGGCGGGCGCGGCGATGGGTGAGGCCCACTTCGCCAAGGGCCGCCTCGGCCTTCTGGCTGAGTTCAGGATAGCGATCGCGATGGCTGAAGACGTTATAGCGGGTCTTCAGCGCCTGCGCCGCCACGCGCACATTCTCTTCCACCGAAAGCTCGGGGAAAAGGTTGGTGATCTGATAGGAGCGCGCGATGCCGAGATGGGCGAAGCGGTGCTGCTTCAGCCCCTTCAGCTCCTGCCCCTTGAAGCGGATGGAGCCAGTGGAGGGCTGGAGCACGCCGGACAGCACATTGAAGAACGTGCTCTTGCCGGCGCCATTGGGACCGATCACCGCCGTCACCTTGTTGCGCTCGAACTTCGCCGAGATGCCGGCGAGGGCGACGAAGCCGCCGAAGGAGCGGCCCACGTCCGTCACTTCCATCAGCGCGGTCATGACGCCCTCCTGCGGCGCGTGAGCTGGATCAGGCTGCCCCAGATGCCTTTGGGCAGGAACAGCACGAACAGGATGAAGACGATGCCGACGATGAGCTGCCAGTGCGTGGTCCAGAGGGAGGCGACATCCTCGATGAGGAGGAAGACCAGCGCCCCCACGAACGGCCCGAAGAAGGATCCGGCGCCGCCCAGCATGGTCATCATCACCACAATGGACGAGGTGTGAACGCTCAAGGCATCGAGCGGCACGATGGACAGATGCAGCGCCGAGAGCGTGCCGGCGAGGCCGCACAGGGCGCCGGATAGGATGAAGGACAGGAGCTTGGTGCGCTCCACGTCGAAGCCGCAGGCGCGGGCGCGGGTCTCGTTCTCACGCACCGCCTCGATGGCCGCGCCGAAGGGAGAGTTCAGAACCCGCGACACGAACCACAGGGCCAGCGCTGCGAAGAACATGATGAAATAGTACTTCGCCAGTGGGTTCAGCAGATTCACCGAGAAGCCGCCGATCAGGTCCGCCTTCGCCACGGTGAAGCCGCGCAGGCCGTTCTCGCCACCCGTCCAGCCGGAGGCCTGGAGCGCGACGTAGTAGACCAGCTGCGCCAGGGCCAGCGTGACCATGCAGAAATAGATGCCGCGGGTGCGGATGGAGAGCGCGCCGATCACCGCTGAGAGCAGGCTCGCGCCGACAATGCCGGTGAGCATGGCGGGGAACCAGCCGAAACCAAGATGGGCGATGGCCATGCCGGTCAGGTATGCCCCCGTTCCGAAGAAGGCGGCATGGCCGAAGGAAAGGAGGCCCGTATAGCCGAACAGCAGGTTGAAGCCCACGGTGAACAGGCCATAGATCAGCACGTTCACCGCCAGCGCCTGCGACGGCAGCACGAAGGGCAGCACCGCCAGCACGGCGATGGTGAGCGGCACGCGCCAGCGGTCCAGCGCGGCGCCGGCCTTCGGCAAAGCGCGCGGCGCCACGCCCTGCCCGGCGGCGAGGTCGGTTGTGGTCATGGTGTCGTCTCCGTTCACGCGCCGGTACCGTCAGGCGCCCGCCGGCCGGCCGAACAGGCCCTGCGGTCGGACGAGGAGGATGAGGGCCATCAGGCCGAACATGACGATGGTCGCCATCTCCGGAGCGAACAGCGCGGTCATGCTCACCGCGACGCCCACGAGCAGTCCCGCCACCACGGCCCCAAGCAGCGAGCCCATGCCGCCGATGACGGTGACGACGAAAGCCTCCGCCAGCACCAGGGTGCCCATCTCCGGGCTGACATTGCGCATGGGCGCCGCCAGCACGCCGCCGAGCGCGGTGAGGCCGACGCCGAGGCCGAACACAAGCAGCCACAGGCGGCTCACATCCACGCCCAGCACCTTCATGATGAGCGGATCGCGCGCGCCAGCCCGCACGATGAGGCCGAAGCGCGTCTTCTCCAGCGCCACCCAGAGCAGCAGCAGGATGACAGCCACCACGCCCACCACGAACAATCGGTAGATCGGGAAATAGCCCACCCCGAGGTCCACCACGCCCTGCAGCGCGTCCGGCGCCGAGAAGGGGATGCCGTCTGTGCCGAAGGTGATGCGCACCGTCTCCACCAGCACATAGCCGAGGCCGAAGGTGAGCAGCAGCGGATCGTCCGGCGTGCGGCCATAGAGTGGCCGGATCAGGAAGCGCTCGATCGCCATGCCGAGCACACCGACGGCGATGGGGGCGACGATGAGCGCCCACCAGAAGCTTCCCGTCTGCGCGGCGATCCACAGCCCCGCATAGGCGCCCACCATGAACAGGGCGCCGTGGGCGAAGTTCACGATGCCGAGCATGCCGAACACGATGGTGAGCCCGAGGGCGACCATCACCAGGATCGCCCCGAGCGCGAGCCCGGAGAACAGCTGCATGAGGATGAGTTCAAGGTCCATCGGGCGTCTCTCGGGGCGGTCCAATCAGGTGCTTCCCTCTCCCGCACGGGGAGAGGGCGCTTGTCGCAGGAGCGACCGGTCTCAGGTCGGGAAGCCCAGCTCGCCGCAGGAGCGCAGCATCTGCTCGGAGCCGGGGACGTTCTCCACGATGTCGAACAGGTCCTGCTCGCTCTTCATGTCGGCCTTCGCCTTGGACTTCAGGACCAGCACCGACTGCACCGACTGGTGGTCGCACTTACGGAAGTATTGCGGACCCTTGGCCACGTCGTACTTCAGGCCTTCCAGCGCCTCGACCACCTTGTCCGTGTCGGTGCCGCCAGCCTTCGCCATGGCCAGGAGCAGCGCGGAAACACCAGTAAATCCGTAGGCGCCGTAATCGGTCGGAAGCGAGCCATAGGCCGCCTTGTAGGCATCGTTGAACGCCTTGGCGGAGGGAACGGTGCTCTCTAGCGCCCAATAATAGTTCGCCCCGCCGATGATGCCCTCGAACACATCGGGCGCCACGGCGATGCGCTGGTTGTGCAGCAGCACCGGCACCACGATCTGCATCTGTTTCTTCATGCCGAAATCGTTGGCCTGCTTGATGGAGTTGGCCTGGTCGCGGCCGAAGTTGCAGATGGCGAGGATGTCCGGCTTCAGGGAGCGGATGCGCGGCATCAGCGTGGAATAGTCCGCTGCGCCGAAGGGGTGGAGGATCTCGCCGACGATCTCGGCACCCAGCTCGCCCGCCGCGCGCTTGAAGCCGCGCATCATCTCGTGGCCATAGGCGTAGTCGGCGCCGAGCAGCGCCACCTTCGAGCCCTTCTTGAAGGTCGCCCGCGCCACGGCAGCCGTGGTCATGTGCGGGTTCAGCGCCTCGTGGAAGGTATACTTCGAGAAGTCCTTCACCTCGTTGATGGTGTCGGATTGGCTGATGGAGACATAGATGACGCCGCGGGCGCGTGTCACTTCGTTCACCGCGAGCTGAACGGCGCTGGAGAGGGCCCCGACGACCGCGTGGACCTTGTCCTTTTCGATCAGCTCGAGGGTGCGGGTGGCGGCCTCGCCGGCGTTCAGCTTGTCGTCGCGGACCAGCAGTTCGACCTTGCGGCCGGCGATGCCGCCCTTGTCGTTGACGAGCTTCACGGCGAGTTCCGCGCTCTTCACCTGGTCCTTCGCCTCGGCGCCGAAGGGGCCGGTGAGCGGAGTGGGAAAGCCGATGCGGATGGCGTCCGCCTGCGCACGGACGATGGCCGGCGAGGCGATGAGGCCGACGCCCGCGGCGCCGAGGCCGGCGAGCACGGTGCGACGGGATACGCTGGAGAGGGGATGGTCGGTCCGCTTGGTCATGAAATCCTCCCGGTGTGTCTTGTTTTTTGGCTGTGGGCGGTCGTCAGAAGGCGCCGAGCGCTTTCAGGATGCGCGCGGGGGTCATGGGAATCTGGGTCAGCTCTGCGCCCAGCGGCGCGAGCGCGTCGTTGACCGCATTGAGCGCGGCGGCGGACGAAGCGGCGGTGCCCGCCTCCCCGCAGCCCTTGGCGCCGAGCTCCGTATCGCGGGTCGGCGTCTCCATATGGGCGATGACGATGTCCGGCATCTCGCAGGACATGGGCACGAGATAATCGGCGAGCGAGCCGTTCACGAGCTGGCCGGCCTCATCGTAGCGGCATTCCTCGAAGAAGGCGGCGCCGAGCCCCTGCACCACGCCGCCGCGCACCTGCTCCTCCACGAGAAGCGGATTGATGATGCGGCCGCAATCCTCCACCACGAAGTGCTTGAGGATTTTGACGAGTCCCGTCTCCGCATCCACCTCCACATGGCAGCCGTGGATGCCGTTGGTGAAGGCGAAGGGATAGCCGGACGGCGCGAAATGATGCGCCACCGTGAGCTGCGCGTCGGTGCCCGGCGGCAGCGTGTCGGAGCGGAAATAGGCGATGCGCGCGACCTCGGCGAGGCTGAGGCGGGCGGCGCCACCCGCTTTGTCCACCACCTCCGCATCGACAAGATCGAGGTCGTCCGGCTGGGCTTGCAGGATGGCGGCCGCAACCTTCAGCACGTTCGCCTTGAGCTTCTTCGCGGCCTGAAGGGCCGTCTCGCCGCCAATGCCGGCGCCGCGGCAGGCCCAGGTGGCGCCGCCGTGGGGCGTTACCTCGGTGTCGCCGGTGATGACGCGCACGATATCCCGCGAGACCCCGAGATAATCGGCGACGATCTGGCCGATGATGGCCTCCGTCCCCTGCCCCTGCTCCGTCACCGAGATGAGGCAGCGCACCTCTCCGGAGGGGGTGATCTTGATGACCGCCCCATCCTGCGCCGAGATGCGCGCCCCGCCGATGCCGTAGAAAGCGGGCGTGGGATTGGTGATCTCGACGAAGGCCGCGATGCCGACGCCGCGATGGATGCCGCGCCCGCGCAGCTCCGCCTGCTCGGCGCGCAAGCGATCATAATCCATCAGCGTCTTGAGCTTCGCGAGGCAGGCTTCGTGGGAGAGCTGCTCGAACTTGTAGCCGGTGAGCGACTGGCAGGGATAGGCGTCGTCCGGAATGAGGTTGCGCGCACGCACCTCGAACGGGTCCAGCCCGGTCGCAGCGGCCGCCTTCTCCATCAGATGCTCGGTCACCGCGCAGGCGATGGGGTGACCCACCGCGCGATACTGGCTCGTCTGCGTCTTGTTCTGGAACACTACCTTCAGGTCGGCCCGGTAGGCCTCCAGCCGATAGGGCGCTCCGATGAGGCGGATGACCTGGTTGCCTTCCACCGCGCTGGTGCGGGGATAGGTGGAGAAGGCGCCGATGGCGGTCTCATCCTCCACCGCCATGGCGAGGATGCGGCCGTCCGCCCCCACCGCCGCCTTCGCCTTCACACGATGGTCCCGGGCATGGATGTCGGAGACGAAGGCCTCCAGCCGGTCCGCCACGAACTTCACCGGACGGCCCGCCAGCATGGACAGGCCGATGACCGCCATGTCCTCGTGATAGACGTGCAGCTTCACCCCGAAGGAGCCGCCCACGTCCGGCGCGGCCACCCGCACCCGGCCTTCCGGGATGCCATAGTGCCGCGAATAGAGATCCTGAAACTGGAAGGGCGTCTGGGTGCCGTGGTGAACGGTTAGCGCATGCTCGCTGGCGTCATAATCGGCGATGAGCGCGCGCGGCTCCAGTGTCACGCCGGTATGACGGCCGAAGGCGAGGCCCGCTTCCACCACATGCGCGGCGGAGGCGAAGAGGTCGTCGACCGCGCCGCTTTCCAGCGCGCTGCGGAAGCAGAGATTGTCGGCGAAGCCCTCCACGAGGCGGGGCGCATCGGGCGCGAGGGCGGTGTCGAGGTCGGCGAGGACGGGCAGGTCCTCATACTCGATCTCCACCAGCTCACAGGCATCCTCGGCAGCGGCTCGGCTTTCCGCCACCACGGCCACCACCGCCTGCCCGCTCCATGTCACGCGACCGATCGGCAGCGGGAGCTGCGGCTCCGATTTCATCCCCTTGAAATGGTCGAGCGTACCCACCCAGGGCGTACACAGCTTGGCGAGATCCTCACCCGTCGCCACCAGGGCAACGCCGGGCGCCGCGCGGGCGGCCTCCACGTCGATGCGGACGATGCGGGCATGGGCGAAGGGGGAGCGCACGAAGGCCGCATGCAGCATGCGCGGCAGCTTCATGTCGGTGACGTAGTTGCCCCGCCCCGCCACCAGCCGCTTCGCACTGGGGCGCGGCAGCGGACGGCCCACATGAACGCCGGGTTCAAGATGGGGCTCCGCGCCGAGCGGACGGTCGAAGGGGGCGTTCATTCCGCGCCCTCCCCGTTCGCCTTGCGGGCAGCCGCCTCGATGGCGTCGACGATGGCCTCGTAACCGGTGCAGCGGCAATAATTGCCGGAGATGGCGTCGCGAATCTCCTCGCGATCCGGCACCCCACCGCGGGCGATCAGGGCGTGGGCGTTCACCAGCATCCCCGGCGTACAGAAGCCGCATTGCAGCGCGTTGCGCTCATGGAACGCCTGCTGGAGCGGCGCCAGCGCGCCGCTCGCGACCAGCCCCTCCACCGTCTCCACAGACTGCCCCTGCGCCTGCACGGCGAAGACGAGGCAGGAATGCACCGGCACGCCGTCCAGCAGCACGAGACAGGCGCCGCAGGCCCCCATCTCGCAGCCCACATGGGTGGCGGTGAGTTCGAGATCCGTGCGCAGGAAATCCGCCAGCGTGGTGCGCGGCGCGACCATGCGCGCGACCTCCTCGCCATTGACCGTGAGAGACAGGGGGACGGTGCCCGCCATCATGTTCATGAGCAGGTCTCCAGCTTGCGCAGCAGGCGCCCCAGCAGGACGCGCGCGAGGTGGCGGCGCATGGCGGCGGGAATCTCCGCGTCGTCCAGCGGATCGATGTCGGCATCGAGCGCACGCTGGGCAGCGGCAATCGTATCGGCATCGAGCGCCTTGCCGGCAATCTCTGCCTCGGCATTGCGAGCACGCACCGGCGTCGAGCCGACCGAAAACAGGGCGATGCGCGGATTCGCGATCACCGCGCCGTCGCGCTCGGCCAGAATGCCGCCGCCGACCATGGCGTAATCGCCGCGACGCCGCGCCATCTCATCGAAAGCGCAGACATGACGCGGCCCGGCGGCCGGCACATGCAGCGCCACAAGGATTTCGCCGGGCTCGATGGCGGTCTGGTAGAGGTCCTGAAAGTAATCGTCGGCGGGGACGCGGCGCATGCCGTCGGAACCGGAAATTTCCATCTCGGCGCCCATTGCCAGCATCATGGCCGGGAACTCGGACGCCGGATCGGCCAGCGCCACGCTGCCGCCGACCGTGCCGCGATTGCGGATGGCGGGATGGGCGACGAAAGGCGCTGCCGCCGCAAGCAGCGGCGCATGGGCGCGGATCAGCGGCTCGGTCAGCGTTTCGGCATGGCGGGTGAGCGCGCCGATGCTCAGGTTTTCCCCTTCCAGCCGCACGCCACGCATTTCGGGAATCGCGGAGAGGTCGATCAGCACCTGCGGCGCCTGCAGCCGCATCGCCAGGGCCGGCACGAGGCTCTGCCCGCCGGAAATGTAGCTCGCATCCCCATCGGCCCCGGCAAAGGCGGCATGCGCCTCGGCAAGGCTCGACGGACGCGCATAGGCGAAAGCGCGGGCTTTCAAGGGCAGGTCCTCCCGGTCGTGGCTTCATTTAGTGACCACTTGGTCACAACATGATCTCAGACCCATCTGCCTGTCAATAGTGCTGCGCGACCACTGCCGGATAACTTGGGGCCAACGTCCAAACGCCAATCATTGCATTGCAGCAATGCGCTATTCCCGACTGGATATACGATTGTTGCCTTGGCTGATCTTTTCGTCGACTTCGCTCCCGGCAGGACCTGTTATCGCGAGTGTGCGAGACGGCGCCGTTCCGAGCCGAGGCCCTTGGTGGCGCGGGAAGGTTGCGCTATCGCAGGAGGGTGGGCGCCCGGCCCATGCGCCGAACGGACTCGCCTTGAAGCCCACGCCCGACCAGAACCCGACGCACCCCGCCCGCCCGCGCCGCCAGCACATGCGCGCAGCGGATCGCGAGCAGGCCATCATCGAGGAGGCGGTCCGCTTCTTCGCCGAGCACGGATTCGAGGGGCAGACGCGGGAACTGGCAAAGCGGATGGGAATCACCCATTCCGCCATCTACCGCTACATCCCCTCCAAGGAAGCGCTCATCGAGCGGGTCTACGAGCACGTCTATCTCAGCCGCTGGAAAGCGGACTGGGCGACCCTCGTCACGGATCGATCGAGGCCGCTGGAGGCCCGGCTGTCACAATTCTATCTCGAATATGTCGAGCAGGTCTTCGACTACCACTGGGTGCGGATCTTCGCGTTCTCGGGTCTCAAATCATTCGATATCACAAGCCGCTACCTGGCCATCGTGCGGGACGAGATCATCCTGCCGGCCTGCGCGGAGCTGAGGGTGGAGCTGAAGCTGCCCACAACGGGCGAGATCCCGGTCGGCGAACGCGAGGCCGAGCTGTTCTGGGGCCTGCACGGACGCATCTTCTACCTCGCCATCCGCCGTTACGTGTACGGAACGACGACGCCGGAGGACCTTGGTCCCATCGTGCGGGACGCGGTTCGCGCCTTCCGGGCCGGCGTTGCGCCCGTGCTGAAGGACATCCTCGCGCAAGGTGAATCGTGACAAATCCTGCGGCAGCGGGGCTTTGGCTCTTCTGACACTGCGTCATGCCCGCCTCTCGCCAAGACGGACTTCGCTTGGTAAAGTTTCCGTGCGAACGGCCTTGTTCTCGCCGTCGTGATCTGGTCTAGCGAAGGGCGTAAAGGGAAAAGAAACCGAATTTCGGCAGGTTTGCAGGGACTGCCGGGAATGTGCGGCGGGGCCGCGCGGGCGCAGCGTCCAAGGCCGGTGGTCGGTCGGAGATGATCCGAACGGGCAAGTCTTGTGCGGTGCGAAGACCGAAGGACCCTGCGATGGACGAACGGAGCCGGTACCGACCGGCAGCGCTGATAGCGGGGACCATGAGGCACTCGAACCGGCAGGAATACGCGGCTTGGCAGGACCACGCGAGCGAGCACGACGCGCGCGCGGACCATGACGCAGGCTGGCGCGACCACGGTGAATGGGACCGCGACGACGCCGATCCCCATGCCGACTGGCATGACAGGGCCGACTGGCACTGGACACCGCACGTCCATGAGGAGGAGATCGACGCCTCCGACTACGATCCCCACGCTTCGGACCCTCGCCCGGAAGGCATGTCCCGCCGCGGCACGCTCGTCGGCATCGGCACGGGCATCGTCGCTGGCCTGATGGTGGCCGCAGGGGCCGTCTGGTATTCGCAGGGCTCGTTCGCGTTCGGCGTCTCCGCACCGCCGCCCCAGGTGTCCCAGCGCCCCCTCGTCCGCGAGCTCAGCATGGCGGCTGCGGGCACCACCGTGACCGAGATTTCGCTCGTCGTCGGCTCCGGTTCTCTGGCCGTCGATGCGTCGAGCATCTACCTGACCAACGTCGCCATTGATGGCCGGTCCTTCGCGGCCTCGGCCGAGCCTTCCGACAATTCCGCTCGCCTCACCGGCCGCGTCGTACCCCTGCCGATGGCCAATCCGCTCAATCGGACTCAGATGACGGCGGCCGACGGAATCAAGGCGCTGGAACAGTTTGACCAGGGCGCGGTGCCCCTTCCGCTACGCAAGCCGGCCATGCCGACCCAGCGCCTCGCCTACGCTTCCCTGCCCGACGCTTCCCTCACCGACACGCCCTCCGCCGTTCCCGGCAGCCAGGCCCCGGCCGTCGAAACCCCGCCGACGCTCTCCGAGGATGAGCCGGCGCTGCCCACGCCCGGCAGCGGCTATGCCATCTACGACATCAAGGCCAAGGTCGTTTACATGCCGAACGGGGATCGGCTGGAAGCCCATTCAGGCTACGGCGATACCTTCGATGACGTTCGCGCGGTCAACAAGCGGATGGTGGGTCCGACCCCGCCCAACACCTACCAGCTGACCATGCGCGAATCCCTGTTCCACGGCATCGAGGCGGTGCGCCTCAACCCCATCGGAACCGGCAGGATGTATGGCCGCGCCGGCATCCTCGCCCACCCCTATCTCCTTGGCCCGCGTGGAGATTCCAACGGTTGCGTGTCGGTCAAGGACTACGACAAGTTCCTTGCCGCCTTCAAACGGGGGGAGGTGAAGAAGATGGTGGTGGTGGCCGAGCTGAAGCATGGCCCCAAGAAGGAAGAGAACTTCCTGCTGTCCTTCCTGAAGCCTAAGGACCAGTAGCGCTCCCACCCGCCCCTGCGGCAGCTTCGCTGCGGGGCAGACTTTGCCCTGCGCGCCACGGCGACAATCCTGCCATATCAAGGAGTTGCCCTAGGTTCCGGTAGCGGAGAACCGCACCTCAGGGTGCAGCGCGGCAGAATGCGCGCCATTCTTGCGCCAGATCAAATTTCGTTGGCTTTTCGGATAGATACGGATGCTTCCGCACCCGTAGAGACCCGGAATTGACCCCCTCGGAGCGCGGACCTTAGCTGCGGCCATTCGCACCTGCGAAGTGCAGCGTCCGGCCTGCCGAAACCGTTGGGCCGGCTAAAGACGGGAGCCCGTCATGGCCGCCGACACGCCCGCCCCCTCCCCCTTCCAGAACCTGCTGCCGTTCGACCCGAATGCCGCGATGTCGGCGTTCCAGAAGGGACTTTCACCGGCCTTCAACCCACCGTTTGGTGCCGGTTCGGCGACGATTCAGTCCGGACCGCTCGGCGCCTATCTCATCGACGCCGCCCAGCGCCATGTTCTCTTCCTCGATCTCCTCCGCCGGAGGGGGAACGAGCAGCACGACATGACCTCCCACCCCATGGCGACGGTGCTCACCTTCGACCATGAGGTGCTGGTGAGCGGGCGGGCCCTGGCGCGGCCGATCAACTACTCCCTCTCCCGCATCGTCCCCCCGCCGGGTGTCGCGGTGGACCCGCGGAAGCGGCCGGTGGTGGTGGTGGACCCGCGCGCGGGACAGGGGCCGGGCATCGGCGGGTTCAAGACCGAGAGCGAGATCGGCGAGGCGCTGGGCACCGGGCATCCGGTCTATTTCATCGGCTTCGCCTCTGAGCCGGAGCCGGGGCAGACCTTCCTCGACGTGGTGGAAGGTCAGGTCACCTTCTTCGAGCGCATCCGGCAGATGCATCCGGAAGCGCCGCCCGCCTTCGCCATCGGCAATTGCCAGGCCGGCTACCAGACCTTGATGGTGGCGATGCTGCGGCCGGAGCTGTTCGGCCCCTGCATGGTGGCGGGCTCGCCCATGTCCTACTGGCAGGGCGTGCACGGCAAGAACCCCATGCGCTATTCCGGCGGCCTGCTCGGCGGCTCGTGGCTGACCAACCTCGTCAGCGACCTCGGCGGCGGCAAGTTCGACGGCACCTGGCTGATCCTGAACTTCGACAATCTGAACCCGGCCAACTGGCTGTGGGGCAAGCAGTATGACGTCTGGTCCAAGGTGGATACGGAAGGCCCGCGCTATCTCGAGTTCGAGAAGTGGTGGGGCGACTTCATCAAGCTGAACGGCGACGAGATCCAGTTCCTGGTGGACGAGTTCTTCATCGGCGACAAGCTCACCCGCAACGAGGTGCGCTCCACCGACGGCAAGGTGTTCGACCTGCGCAACATTTCCTCGCCGGTCATCGTCTTCACCTCGCAGGGCGACAACATCTCCCCGCCGCCCCAGACGCTGGGCTGGATCCTCGACCTCTACAAGGACGTGGACGACATCCGCGCCGAGGGCCGCACCATCGTCTATTGCATGAACCAGAAGGTGGGCCACCTCGCCATCTTCGTCTCGGCCAAGGTCGGGGCGAAGGAGGACGAGGAGCTGGTGCGCCTCATGGACCTCATCGACTGCCTGCCGCCCGGCCTCTACGAGCTGGTCATCGAGCCCGCCTCCGAAGAGCAGGTGAAGGCCGGCGGCCCGGCCTGGCATTCGCGCTTCGAGCTGCGCTCGCTGGACGACATCCGCGCCTATGGCCGCAACAGCGTGGAGGACGACCGCGCCTTCGCCGCCGCCCGGCGGGTGTCGGAGATCAACCACTCGCTCTACCGCACCTTCCTCCAGCCGGCGGTGAAGGCGATGGCGACGCCGCAGCTTGCGGATGCGCTGTTCCGGTTCAATCCGCTGCGGCTCTCCTACTCCCTGTTCGCCGACGCCAACCCGCTCATGAAGGGGGTGGAGAAGCTCGCCGCCGAGGTCACCACGGCCCGCAAGCCGGTGGACGCCAGCAACCCCTTCGTCACGGCGCAGAACTTCTGGTCCGACCAGATCAACGCCGCCCTGGATGGCTGGCGCGATGTGCGCGACCGGGCGGTGGAGCAGACCTTCTTCGCGGTCTACGGCTCGCCGGTCCTGCAGGGGATGCTGGGCCTGAACATCCAGGAAAAGGTGCGCGAGCTGCCGGCCAACAGCCCGCAAAAGGAAGCCTTCCGCGATCGCAAGATCGCCGAGTTCCGCGCCCGCGTGGCCGAAGGTGGCTTCAACGAGGCGCTGGTGCGCGCCTCGCTCTACGTGCTCTCGGTGACGCGCGCCATGGACGAATCCGCCGCGCGCTCGCTCAACGAGGCGCGCCAGAAGCTCACGCAGCTCTCCCTGCCCGAGTTCAAGACGCTGGTGCGCGACCAGTTCTACATCCTGCTCCTGGAACGGGAGACGGCGGTGGAAGCCATCGCTCATCTGGTCACGGACCCAGGCCAGCGGCAGGAGTTGGTGAACACGGTGGCGGGCGTCGCTACTGCGGATGGCGCCTATACGCCCGGCGAGCGGGTGCTGGTGGAGCGCCTTGCCGACCTTCTCGGCGTCTCGGCGCCAAAGAACGTGGCGCTGGCGGCGGTGAACACCGCGCCGGTCCCCGTTTCCGGCCAGAGCCTCCCCGCAGCCGTCTGAGCCGGGAAGACGGGCGCGGCGCATCCCCCGCGCCGCGCCCGCCACGTCCTCTGCCTCGCCATCCCTGCCTGCGACGCGCCCGAGGAGGCCTGTCCGTGCCCATCATCGCCAATCGTCTGTTCGCGGACATCAAGGCGGGCGACCGCGTGTCCACCGTCCGCACCATCCGTACGCCGGACCTACGGGCCTGGGGCGCGGCCTTCGGCGATGCCGGCATCATCGCCGGCGTCGGGGCGGGTCAGGCGGATGCCGGCCTTGCCGCCTCCCTGTTCGCCGCTCTGGTGGGCACCGCCCTGCCCGGCCCCGGCGCGGCCATCCGCGCCTCCAGCGTGAGCATCGCCGCGCCGCTGCCGGCCGACGTGCCGCTCACCGTCTCCCTTGCCGTCCGCGAGACGAACGCGGCGGACCGAACCATCGGCCTCGACGGCGAGATCGCCGCGCCCTCCGGCGCCATCGTCGCCACCGCCGCCATCACCGTGACAGCGCCCGACAAGGCCATCAGCGTCAGCGTGCCCGAGCACCGGCTGGAGGCGCTGCTGGAGCGCTGCAAGGGGCTCGATCCCCTGCCCACCGGCGTGGTCCATCCCTTGAGCCTCGATGCCCTCTCCGGCGCCCTCGATGCGGCGGCGGCGGGGCTCATCAAGCCGGTGCTGTTCGGGCCCGAGGCGGACATCCGCCGCATCGCCGCGTCCGGCGGGCTCGATCTTTCCGGCGCGCGCATCGTCTCCACCACGAGCGAGGAGGAGTCCGCCGCCAAGGCCGCCGCCGCGGCCGGCGCGGGCGAGGTGGGGGCGCTCATGAAGGGCAGCCTTCACACCGACGTACTGCTCCATGCGGTGATGGCGAAGGAGGCGGGGCTGCGCACCGGCCGACTGCTGAGCCATTGCGCCATCATGTCCGTGCCCACCTATGCCCGGCGCGTGCTGGTGACGGATGTGGCGCTCAACATCGCGCCCGACACCGACCAGAAGCGCGACATCTGCCAGAACGCCATCGGCCTCGCGAAGGCGCTGGGCATCGAGACGCCGAAGGTCGCGGTGCTGGCGGCGGTGGAGATGGTGCACATCAAGATGCCCGCCACCCTCGACGGCGCCATCCTCTCCAAGATGGCCGACCGGGGCCAGATTGTCGGCGGCATCGTGGACGGGCCGCTCGACCTCGACGCGGCGGTGGATGCCGCGGCGGCGAAGGTGAAGCACATCGTCTCGCCCGTCGCCGGCGCGGCGGATGTGCTGCTGGTGCCCAACATCGAGGCCGGCAACATGGTCTACAAGAATCTCGGCTTCATGGCCGATGCCCAGTCCGCCGGCCTCGTGGTCGGCGCCCGCGTGCCGGTGATGCTGACGAGCCGCGCCGACAGCGCGGAGGCCCGGCGCTTCTCCGCCGCCGCGGCGGTGATCTACGCCGACGCGCTCAAGCGCACGCCCGACGCCATCCTTCCCCACGCCGCCGACTGAGCGAGGCTGCCATGACCGACGCCGTTCTGGTCGTCAATTCCGGCTCCACCAGCCTCAAGTTCGGCGCCTATGGGACGTCGAACGTTAAGGACCCGCCGCTGCTCTGCCGGGGCGGCGTCGACAGCATGGCGGGAGACCCGCACTTCATCGCCAAGGAGCCGGACGGAAAGCCCATCGACGCCCACGAATGGGGCTCCGGCCACGCCCTGAGCCACAAGGAGGCGCTGGGCTACATCGTCCAGTGGCTGGAGCAGCACGAGGCCAACATCAAGGTGGTGGCGGCCGGCCACCGCGTGGTGCTCGGCGGCACGCGCTTTGAGGGGCCGGCGAAGATCACGCCCGAGGTGCTGGACTATCTCGACGACCTGTCCGCCATGGAGCCCTCCCACCAGCCGTTCAACGTGCGCGGCGCGCGGGCCATCGCCGAGGCCTTCCCCGGCTTGCCGCAGGTGGCGGTGTTCGACACCTCCTTCCACCGCACCATGCCGGAGGTGGCGCAGATCTACGCCTTGCCCAAGGCCGTGCGCGACACCGGCGTGCGGCACTGGGGCTATCACGGCATCTCCTACGACTATATCAGCCGGCAGGTGCCCAAGGTCGCGCCCGGCGCGCGGCGGGTCATCGTCGCCCATCTCGGCGGCGGCGCCTCGGTCTGCGCCATGCTGGACGGCAGGAGCGTCGAGACCTCCATGGCGTTCGCCGGCCTCACCGGCCTGCCCATGGCGACCCGCTCCGGCGACGTGCCGGCCGACGTGATCTTCTATCTGCTGCGCTCCGACGGCTACACGGCCGAGGCGCTGGAAAAGCTGCTCTACGGCCAGTCCGGCCTGCTCGGCCTTTCCGGCGACAGCGCCGACATGCGGGTGCTGCAGGACAGCGCGGCGGCCGACGACAGGCTGGCCGTGGACTATTTCGTCACCAGCCTCGTGAAGTTCATCGGCGCCTTTGCGGCGGTGCTGGGCGGGCTCGATGCGCTCGTCTTCACCGCCGGCATCGGCGAGAACTCGGCCCAGGTGCGCGCCGCCGTGCTGAAGCGCCTTGCCACCTTCGGCCTCACCCTCGATCCGGCGGCCAATGCCGCCAACGGGCCGCGCATCACCACGGCGGACAGCGCCGTCGCGGCCTTCGTGATCCCCACCAATGAAGAACTGATGATCGCCCAGCACACGCTGGCGCTCACCCGTTCCGCCTGACCGGGAGAAGTCCAATGGCACAGAGCGCAGCCCGCATTGCCGCCCCCGCGCCGGCCGAGGCCCCGTCCGCGAAGCCGGCGGCGTCCTCCGGCGGGCCCGTCCGGCTCGATGCGGCGGCCATCTCCGCCAAGTTCACCGAGCTCGGCTCCTCGCCCAAGGGCCTCTCCGCCACCGAGGCGGCCGAACGGCAGGCGAAATACGGCCCCAATGCCATCGTCGCCCATGAGGACAGCCGCTGGGAGAAGCTGGTCGGCTATTTCTGGGGGCCGATCCCCTGGATGATCGAGGCGGCGGCGCTGCTCTCCCTCATCCGCCAGGACTGGCCCGATTTCATCGTGGTCATGGGCCTCCTCATCTACAACGCCATCGTCGGCTTCTGGCAGGACAGCAAGGCCGCGAGCGCGCTGGCCGCGCTGAAGAAGGGCCTCGCGCTGAAGGCCCGCGTGCTGCGCGACAACAAGTGGATGACGGTGGACACCGCCGCCCTCGTGCCCGGCGATGTGGTGAGCGTCGCCGGCGGCGAGACCCTGCCCGCCGACATCCTGCTCATCGAGGGCAAGTATCTCTCCGTCGACCAGGCGGCGCTAACCGGTGAATCGCTCCCCGTCTCCAAGGGCGTGGGCGACAGCGGCTATTCCGGCTCCATCGTGCGTCAGGGCACCATGACGGGCCTCGTGACCGCCACCGGCAACGCCACTTTCTTCGGCCGCACGGCGAAGCTCGTCGCCTCGGCCGGCGCCAAGTCGCACGCGGAGAAGGCGGTCATCCAGATGGGTGACTTCCTCATCATCCTTTCCGCCGCGCTGGCGCTGGTGCTGGTGGTGGCGCAGGTCCACCGCGACATCATCACCGACGGGCACTGGGAATGGCAGCACGCCGGCGCCATCGTGCAAATCGTGCTGGTGCTGCTGGTGGCCTCCGTGCCGGTGGCGACGCCGGCGGTCATGTCCGTGACCATGGCGCTGGGGGCGCTGGCGCTTTCCAAGCAGCAGGCCATCGTCTCCCGCCTCTCGGCCATCGAGGAACTGGCGGGCGTGGACGTGCTGTGCTCCGACAAGACCGGCACGCTGACGCTGAACCAGCTCACCCTCCAGACGCCCATCCCGTGGGGCAAGGCGGCGCCTGACGATCTCATCCTCGGCGCCGCGCTCGCCTCCCAGCGCCAGAGCGACGACGCCATCGACAAGGCGGTGATCGCCGCGGTGAAGGACCCGAAGCTGCTCGACGGCTACAAGAGCGTGGACTTCACGCCCTTCGATCCCGTCAGCAAGAAGACGGTGGCGAGCGTCGCCGGCCCGGACGGCAAGACCGTGCATTTCGCCAAGGGCGCGCCGCAGGCCATCGCCGCCCAGTGCGGCCTCTCGGAGGCCGATGCGAAGGGCTATTTCGACGCGGTGGAAAAGCTCGCCCGCAGCGGCACCCGCGCGCTCGGCGTCGCCCGCTCGGACGACGGCAAGACGTGGACGCTGCTCGGCCTCCTGCCCATGCTCGACCCGCCCCGGCCCGACGCGGCGGAGACCATCGCCAAGGCCAAGGCGCTCGGCGTCTCCGTGAAGATGGTGACGGGCGACGATGTGGCCATTGGCGGCGAGATTTCCCGCCAGCTCGGCCTCGGCGATCATCTGCTGGTCGCGAGCGACGTGTTCGGCCAGAATTCCGGCCCCGAGCACATCGCCATCGACTCCGCCCGCGCGGTGGAAGTGGCGGATGGCTTCGGCCGGGTCTTCCCCGAGCACAAGTTCCAGATCGTGAAGGCCTTGCAGGAGCGCGGCCACATCGTCGCCATGACCGGCGACGGCGTGAACGACGCCCCCGCCCTGAAGCAGGCCGATTGCGGCGTCGCCGTCTCCGGCGCCACGGACGCGGCCCGCAGCGCCGCGGCGCTCATCCTCACCGCGCCGGGGCTCTCCACCATCATCAACGCCATCATGGAGGCGCGGGCGATCTTCGAGCGGATCACCAGCTACATCTACTACCGCATCGCCATGACACTGAACATCATGCTGGTGGTGGTGCTGGTTTATCTGGTTTACGACTTCATGCCGCTCACCGCGATCATGATCGTCGTCATGGCGTTGCTTGACGACATCCCCATCATGACCATCGCCTATGACAATGTGAAGGTTCAGGACAGCCCGGTGCGCTGGAACATGCAGCGCATCCTCTCCTTCTCCACCATCATGGGCATCATGGCCCTGGTGCAGAGCTTCGGCATCGTCATGCTCGGCATGTTCTGGATGAAGAGCCCGGAACTCATGGCGCGCCTGCCCATGGACCTGTCGCACATCCAGACCATGCTGTTCCTGCAATTGTGCGCCGGCGGGCACCTGCTGTTCTTCGTCTCGCGGGTGCAGGGCACGCTGTTCCGCCCGCCCTATCCCAGCCTGCCGGTGCTGGCGGCGGTGATGGGCACGCAGGTGTTCGCGATCTTCATGTGCGCCTTCGGCTGGTTCATGCCGGCTCTGCCGTGGCTGCTCATCGGCGTGGTCTGGGCCTACTGCCTCGTGTGGACGCTGGTGATGGACCTGGTGAAGGTCATCTACTTCCGCTTCGTGAATGCGCGGGAGCGGCGCCAGAGCATGATCGACGCCTCCATCGGCCCGGTCGTTCCGGGTTGAGGGAGGGCTCCCCGGTAGCGGCGGTGCCCCCTCTCCCCTTGCGGGAGAGGGCTGGGGTGAGGGGTGTGCCTCCGGCAGAACCAGCATCTGAGACAAACGGACAGGCTTGCCCCCTCACCCCCGGCCCCTCTCCCGCAAGGGGAGAGGGGAGGCATGTGCAAGCGGCTAGCCCCCTTCACCGTCATCGCCCGGCTTGTCCGGGCGATCCACGGTCAGGCCGGGGCAAGTCTTCCGGCATCGTGCGAGCGGATGGGTGGATCGCCCGGACAAGCCGGGCGATGACACACAAAGGGGCGGATGCGCGGTTGTTTCGGAATGCGCCGGCACGCCCCCCTCTCCCCTTGCGGGAGAAGGTTGGGGTGAGGGGTGTGCCTCCGGCGGAACCGGAGCCTGGACCATTGGACAGGCCCACCCCCTCACCCCCGGCCCCTCTCCCGCGAGGGGAGAGGGGAGGAAGAGCCGCATCACACCTGCCCCTGCGGCGCGGTTGCGTCGCCGGCGTGTGGCGAGGATGCTGCGGGCGCGGGGGAGACCTTCGCGCCCGTTCTGCGTCACGACACCCGGACCGCTTTCGCCGATGACACGCCTTCTGCCCGCTCTCCTCCTCGCTGTCCTCCCGGTCGCGGCCCACGCCAATGACGACGTATTGGCGCGCACCGCCACCGGCGCGGAGCAGGTGCTGCAGACGGTGGACTACGCCAACACGCGCTTCTCCCCGCTCAGGCAGATCGACGCCGGCAATGTCGGCCGCCTCCAGGTGGCGTGGACCTTCTCCACCGGCGTGCTGCGCGGGCATGAGGGCGCGCCGCTGGTGGTGGGGGACGTGATGTATGTCCACACCCCCTTCCCCAATGTGGTCTATGCCCTCGACCTGAAGAACGAGGGCCGCATCCTCTGGAAATACGAGCCCAAGCAGAAGAAGGACGTGGCCGCGGTGATGTGCTGCGATCTCGTCAATCGCGGCCTCGCTTATGCTGATGGCCTCGTCTTCCTGCATCAGGCCGACACCACCATCGTCGCGCTCGATGCGAAGACCGGGGCGAAGCGCTGGGCGGTGGCGAACGGCGATCCCGCGCTCGGCGCTTCCAACACCGCCACCGCAATGCCGGTGAAGGACAAGCTCATCGTCGGCATTTCCGGCGCCGAGGCCGGCGTGCGCGGGCACCTCTCCGCCTATGACCTCAAGGACGGCCACCTCGTCTGGCGCGCCTACAGCGCCGGTCCGGACGCGGAGATGCTGTTCGACCCGGAAAAGACCACCGAGCTGGGCAAGCCGGTGGGCCGCGACTCGTCGCTGAAGAGCTGGTCCGGCGACCAGTGGAAGATCGGCGGCGGCGCCACCTGGGGCTGGTTCGCCTACGACCCGAAGCTGAACCTCGTCTATTACGGCACCGCCAACCCGGCCACCTGGAACCCCACCCAGCGGCCGGGCGACAATCGCTGGTCCGACACCATCATCGCCCGTGACGCGGACACCGGCGTCGCCCGCTGGGTCTACCAGATGACCCCCCACGACGAGTGGGACTATGACGGCGTCAACGAGATGATCCTGACCGAGCAGGAAGTGGACGGGAAATCCACGCCGCTCCTCACCCATTTCGACCGCAACGGTTTCGCCTACACGCTCAACCGCGAGACCGGCGCCCTGCTGCGGGCGGGGAAATACGAGACCACCGCCAACTGGGCGAGCGGCATCGATCTTGACCCCAAAAGCCCCACCTATGGCCGCCCGAAGCGCGACCCGGCCTTCTCCACCGAGCGGGAGGGCGAGGATGTCACCTATACCGGCATCTGCCCCTCATCGCTCGGCGCCAAGAACCAGCAGCCGGCGGCCTTCTCGCCGCAGACGCGGCTGTTCTACGTGCCCGTGACCCGCATGTGCATGGATTACGAGCCGTTCCACGTGGATTACGTGCCCGGCCAGCCCTATGTGGGCGCGACCCTCTCCATGCATCCCGCCCCGGGCAACGAGGGCAGCACCGGCGGCTTCCTTGCCTGGGACGCGCTGAAGGGCGAGGTGGTCTGGTCGAAGCCGGAGCTGTTCTCCGTCTGGTCGGGGGCGCTGGCGACGGCGGGCGGCATCGTCTTCTACGGCACGCTGGAAGGCTGGCTGAAGGCGGTGGACGCGAGGACCGGCCAGGAGCTGTACCGCTTCAAGACGCCCTCCGGCATCGTCGGCAACGTCACGACCTTCATGCAGGGCGGGCGGCAATATGTGGCCGTGCTCTCCGGCGTCGGCGGCTGGGCCGGCATCGGCCTCGCCGCCGGCCTCAGCGACCCCGGCGACGGCTCCGGCGCCAACGAAGCCTATGCGGCGCTGAACCAGTATACGGCGCTGGGCGGGCAGCTGACCGTGTTCGCGCTGCCGAAGGGGGAGTGAGGGGCGCCACGCTTCTCCCCTCTCCCCTTGCGGGAGAGGGGCCGGGGGTGAGGGGTGGGGTGTATCCGGAAGCGCAGGCGCGGGAACTGACGTTGCGATACCCCTCACCCCAGCCCTCTCCCGCAAGGGGAGAGGGAGCTCGGCCGGCACGCAGCTCAGGGGCAGCGCTCAACAGCGGCGTCAGGGTGGCGCCGGAATGCGAAAGCAGTCGCTCCCCCCGAACCGCCGTCATGCCCGGCCTTGTGCCGGGCATTCACGTCGAGCCGAGGGGACGATGCCGCGAGAGGTGCTCCCGGCCGATCCACGTGGATGGCCGGAACCCGCACGTTTGCGGGTTCCGTTCCCAAGGGCGGAAGTCGGCAACAGCCGACTTCCGGGACAAGCCCGGCCATGACGGAGAGGATGGGAATGACGATGAGCGGGGAACGACGGCCCGCGCGTTCCCCCTACTGCGCGGCCGGCGGCACGCGGCTGAGGCGGGTGGCGAGGGTTTCCTCGCGGGACATGAGGCGGGCGATGGGATCGCTCTTCAGGCGGGCGAACAGGATGTGGTCCTCCCACGTCCCGTTGATGCACAGATATTCCCGCGAATACCCCTCGCGGGTGAAGCCGCAGCTTTCCAGCAGGCGGATGGAGGCCTGGTTGTTGGGCATGCAGGCGGCCTCCACCCGGCGCAGATGGAGCACGTCGTGGGCCACCGGCAGGAGCGCCGTCACCGCCGCGCGCATGTAACCCTGCCCGGCATAGGGCGCGCCCATCCAGTAGCCGAGGCTCGCCGCCTGGCACACGCCGCGCCGCACGTTGGAGAGGGTAAGGCCGCCGACCAGTTCGTCGTCCACCCGGCGGAAGATGAAGAGCGGATAGGCCTCGTCCGTCACCATGTCGCGGGCGTAGCGCCGCAGCCGGCGGCGGAAGGCGCCGCGGGTGAGGTCATCGGCGGGCCACAGGGGCTCCCAGGGGGTGAGGAAGCCGCGGCTGATGTCGCGCAGGGTCCGCCACGCCACGAAGTCCTTCATCTGCGGCACGCGCAGATAGACGCCCTTCCCCTCGATCGCAGGGAGGGGCTCGGCCGGGAAGGGAAAGAGTGCGGACAGCCACATCGGTTGCGCCCGAGCCAGTCTCCGTTGCCGGCGCAGCCGGCTAATGCCCTGAGAGACGCTGCACCACCCGCGCAGCCGGTTCAAGCCCGCCCTTCGGCCCGATGACGCTCAGCGTCGGTCGGCCGCGGCCGATGAGACGCGACGCCGCGGCACGCACCGCCGCCACATCCACCGCCTCCACCTTGGCGACGATCTCCTCCACCGGAATCACCCGGCCGAAGCCGAGGATCTGCCGGGCGAGCTGGTCGGCGCGGGCACCGGAGCTTTCCAGCGCGGCGAGCAGCCCCACCTTCATCTGCGCCTTGGCGCGGGCCACCTCCAGCTCGGTCACGGTCTCGGCCGTGTCGAAGATCTGGTCCACCACCGCGTGGGAGAGTTCCTCTACGTCGCCGGTGTCGGTGCCGGCATAGATGCCGAACAGCCCGGTGTCCTGATAGCTCCAGTGAAAGGCATAGATGGAGTAGCAGAGCCCCCGCTCCTCCCGTACATCCTGGAACAGGCGGGAGGACATGCCCCCGCCCAGCACGTTCGAGAGCACCTGAAGGGCGTGGTAGTCCGCATCCTTGTAGGAGCAACCCTCCAGCCCCATCAGGATGTGCACCTGCTCGAGGTCGCGCGCCGTCAATCGCGTGCCGCCGGCATAGGTGGCGGCCGACAGCTCCGGCGCGACGCCGTTGCCGACCCCGGAGAGCCGCGCGGCGGCCTCGTCCACGAGCCGGTCATGCTCCACCGCGCCGGCGGCGGAGACCACCATGCGCGGGCCGCGATAGGTGCGCCCGAGATAGGCGCCGAGCTGGTCGCGGCTGAAGCCGCGCACCGTCTCCGGCGTACCGAGGATGGAGCGGCCGACGCTCTGGCCGGGGAAGGCCTGCTCCTGGAACAGGTCGAACACCAGGTCGTCGGGCGTGTCCATGACCGCGCCGATCTCCTGCACGATCACGTTCTTCTCCCGCTCCAGCTCGTCGGGGGCGAAGGCCGGCTCGGTGAGGATGTCGGCGAGGATGTCGATGCCGAGGCCCACGTCCTCGCCGAGCACGCGGACATTGTAGGTGGTCTGCTCCACCGAGGTCGCGGCATTGATGTCGCCGCCCACCTGCTCGATCTCCTCGGCGATGCGCCGGGCGGAGCGGCGGCGGGTGCCCTTGAAGGCCATGTGCTCCAGAAGGTGCGAGATGCCGTGCTCGTCGCCCTTCTCGTCCCGCGCGCCGGCGCCCACCCAGATGCCGAGCGAGGCGGTGCCGAGATGGCTCATCTCGTCGGTGATGACGGTGATGCCGTTGTCGAGGGTGGAGATCTTCACACTCATGCCGCGGCGCCCGCGCCGACCCGCGCCTTGGCGCGGATGAAGGCCTCGATGGCGACGAGGTCGTTGGGCAGCACGCTCACGGTTTCCTTGCGGGTCAGCAGGTCCGCCATGTGCGGCGGCAGGCCGGGCCGGTGGCCGGTGGCGGCTTCCACCGCGTCGGGGAACTTGGCGGGATGGGCGGTGGAGAGGATCACCTGCGGCACCTTGGCGGCATGTTCCACCTTGTCCGCCACCGCCAGCGCGACGGCGGTGTGCGGGTCGGCCAGATAACCGGCGGACTGGTAGAGCTTGGCGATGGTGTTCGCCGTCTCCGGCTCGTCGGCGCGGCCGGCGGAGAAATCGCCGCAAATGGTGGCGAGCGCGTCGTGCGGCACGGTGAAGGCGCCGGACTGGCCCAGCGAGGCCATGAGCTGGCGCACCTGCGCGCTGTCGCGGTCCAGCGCCTCGAACAGCAGGCGCTCGAAGTTCGACGACACCTGGATGTCCATGGACGGCGAGGAGGAGGGATGCACCCCCTTCACCTCATAGCGGCCGGTCTCCAGCGTGCGCACCAGGATGTCATTGACGTTGGTGGCGATGGAGAGGTCGCGGATGGGCAGGCCCATGCGCTTGGCCACGTAGCCGGCGAAGATGTCGCCGAAATTGCCGGTGGGCACCACGAACGACACCTCGCGGTGCGGCGCGCCCAGCGCGGTGGCAGCATAGAAATAATAGACCACCTGGGCGACGATGCGCGCCCAGTTGATGGAGTTCACGCCCGCCAGCGCGAGGGAATCGCGGAAGGCGTGGTGATTGAACATGGCCTTCACATGGGCCTGGCAATCGTCGAACGTGCCTTCCACGGCGATGGCGTGGACGTTGTGCGCGTTCACCGTGGTCATCTGCCGGCGCTGCACCTCGGACACCCGCTTGTGCGGATAGAGGATGAACACGTCCACCGCGTCCGAATGGCGGAACGCCTCGATGGCCGCGCTGCCGGTGTCGCCGGA
Organism: Xanthobacter sp. SG618; assembly: GCF_012932745.1. Lineage (NCBI taxonomy): Bacteria > Pseudomonadati > Pseudomonadota > Alphaproteobacteria > Hyphomicrobiales > Xanthobacteraceae > Xanthobacter > Xanthobacter sp. SG618. The sequence goes on from NZ_JABBHL010000008.1 coordinate 235,379, forward strand.
GGTGGCGCCGACGATGGTGGCGCGGCTGCCGCGGGCGGCGAGCACATGGTCCATCAGGCGGGCGAGCAACTGCATCGCCACGTCCTTGAAGGCCAGCGTCGGGCCGTGGAACAGCTCCAGCAGGAAGCGGTTGGGGCCGATCTGCGTCAGCGGCGTCACCGCCGGATGGCGGAAGGAGGCGTAGGCGTCGGCGATCATCAGATCGAGCACGCGCTCGGGCAGCGCATCGCCGACGAAGGGGGAAATCACCGCCTTGGCCACCGCCGGATAGGGTTTTCCCGCCAGCGCGGCGATCTGCTCCGCGCTCAGGGTGGGGAACGCCTCCGGCACATAGAGGCCGCCGTCGCGCGCCAGACCGGCCAGCAGCGCATCGGAAAACGACAGGACAGGAGCTTCGCCCCGGGTGGAAACGTAACGCACGGGCCCTCGACAGGTGTTGAGAGGCCCAAAGCGGGCCTGCCGCCAAACTACCCGCAAGCGGCCTCGCGGGAAAGGCGGCGTGACGCGGGGTGTGCGGAGGTGGGGTGATGGGGGGCGGGAGGCCGCTGATTTGGGGCTGCGCGGCTCTCGGGCTGGAACTCTCGGGCGGTCTCTCAGTCATGGCCGGGCTTGTCCCGGCCATCCACGTGGACCGGCCGGGAACACATCTACGGCCATCGGCCCGTCGGCCCGACGTGGATGCCCGGGACAAGCCCGGGCATGACGGTGGTGAGGGAGGCGGCGTCCGGGTCGAGCCGGGAAAGTGACGGCAGAGGAACGAGTGAGGCAGAGAAAGGAGCCACCGCACGGAGGCCACACAGTCCACGAGCCGCACTCACAGGACGTCATGGCCGGTCTTGTCCCGGCCATCCACGTGGATCGGCCGGGAACACATCTGCGGCCATCGTCCCGTCGGCACGACGTGGATGCCCGGGACAAGCCCGGGCATGACGGCGGTGAGGGATGGGTCGTCCGGGTCGGGCTGGAGGACGACAGCCGCGCGACCACAGGGCGCGCGCGTCCCTCCCCTCAGCTCTTTTCGCGCACGTAGCGGCCGGGGGCGTCTTCGATGGGGGTGAAGTGGCCGCCGCCGATGGGGCGGGCGGGCACGTCCTCGGGATAGTAGCTGGAGAACCAGTTCAGCCAGTCCGGCCACCAGGAGCCCTTGTGCTCCTGCGCGCCCTGGAGCCACAGATCGTAGCTCGGGCCGGTGGGGCCATCGGCCCAGTACTGGTACTTCATCTTGGCCGGCGGATTGACCACGCCAGCGATGTGGCCGGAGCCGGCGAGCACGTAGCGCACAGGGCCGGAGAGCATGTTGGCGCCGATGAACACCGAGTTCGGCGGGGCGATGTGGTCTTCCCGCGTCGCCAGCGAATAGACCGGCACGTTCACCTTGGTCATGTCGATGCGCACGCCGGAAAGCTCGGCGAGGCCGCGGGCGATGTTGTTGGTGAGGTAGCAGTTGCGCAGGTAATAGGAGTGGTTGGCCGCCGGCATCCGCGTGGAATCGGCGTTCCAGAACAGAAGGTCGAACGGGAACGGCGCCTTGCCCTTCATGTAGTTGTTCACCACATAAGGCCAGATCAGATCGTTCGAGCGCAGCATGTTGAAGGCCGAGGCCATCTTGCTGCCTTCGAGATATCCCGTCTGCTTCATCTTCCGCTCGATGGCGGCGAGCTGGTCCTCGTCCACGAACACCTTCAGATCGCCCGCATGGGTAAAGTCGATCTGGGTGGTTAGGAAGGTGGCGGAGGCGATGCGGTCGTCCCCCGTCGCGGCCATGTAGGCGAGCGTGGTGGCGAGCAGCGTGCCGCCGACGCAATAGCCCATGGCGTGGGCCTGCCGCTCGCCGGTGGCCACCGCCACCTTGTCGAGGGCGGCCATGATGCCCTCGCGCATGTAGTCGTCGAAGCCCTTCTCGGCGAGGCGGGCATCGGGATTGACCCAGGAGATGACGAAGACGCTGATGCCCTGGTCCACCAGCCAGCGGATGAAGGACTTCTCCGCCGTCAAATCGAGAATGTAGAACTTGTTGATCCACGGCGGCACGATGAGCAGCGGCATCTTCTTCACGCTGCCAGTCGTGGCCTCGTACTGGATGAGCTGCATCAGATCGTTTTCGTAGATCACCTTGCCCGGCGTGGTGGCGAGGTTCCGGCCCACCTCGAAGGCGCTCATGTCCGTCTGGCGGATCTTGAGCGAGCCGTTGCCGGCGACGAGGTCCCGCGTGAGGTTCTTCATGCCGTTGACGAGATTCTCGCCGGACGACGAGAAGGTCTCGCGGATCAGCTCCGGATTGGTCATCACGAAGTTGGAGGGCGAGATGGCGTTCGTCACCTGCTTCACCAGGAAGCCGGCCTTGTGCTTGGTGTGGGCGTCGAGGCCCTCGGCCTGCTCCACCATCTCCTCGGCCCAGCGGGTGGTGACGAGATAGGCCTGCTTGAGCGCGTCGAAGATCGGGCTTTCGCGCCAGCCCTCGTCCTTGAAGCGGGCGTCCTTGGCGTCCGGCGCGGTCACCGGCTCCACCTTCTCGCCGCCGAGGCGCTTTAAGGTGTTGGTCCACACCGAGAGATAGCCGGTCATCAGGCGCGTCTGCGCCTCCAGCGAGCGCTGGGGATCGGTCATCCAGTATTCGGCGACCTGGCCCACGGTCTTGAGGGCGTCGGCGATCTCGTCGGCGAGGTCGTCGGTCTTGGCCTGGGTGCGCGGGCCGAGATAGGCGGCGAGCGCCTTGCTGCCCTCGTCCACCATCTGCGCGAGATTCTGGGAGAAGGCCTCGATGTCGAGGCCGGAGCGGGCGCCTTCGCCCTTGCCGTCGCCGCCCTTGCCGTCAGCCTTGGACCCGGCACCGGCCTTCGGCGCGTCCGCCCTGGTCGCAGGGGGCGCCGATTCGGGCGCGGGATTCGGGGAGGTCTGGGCCGCGGGGGGGACGACGCTGAGATGCGCGGGGCCGCCCGCCGCAACCGGCGATTCCACCGACATCATGGGGGCGGCGGCGGATACGTTCGGCGTTTCCTCAACACGGGACATGCGCGTTTCCTTCTCGCGGGTCTTGCTCGCGGGCCGTTACGAAACGTAGCCCATCTTTATCGCTGCCTGCGCTTCCTTCATACTCTAGAGTGTGAAAGTGACAGGATCGAGCCTCACGGCCACGCCGGAGGCACCCTTTGACCCCCCTCCTTGGTCGAGCATGCGGTATGCCCGCACGGCACCGGCCCCTCAGGAGGTATCTCGCCCCGGTATCGTCACCGCCGGGTCCGGGAGCCATCCGGAACGGACAATGGACCTTTTCTCTCCGACGGCCCGCGGCCGTGCCGTCCCGACGCTGCGCGCCGCGCTTCTTCTCGCCTTGGCCGCGAGCCTGTCCGCCTGCGCCGGCTCGGGCATTCCGGGCCTTGCGCCGCCGCAGACCTCGGTGCCGGAGGTGGACGCCACCCATTTCCCCACCCTCGGCGGCCCCCAGCCCGATCGGCGCGAGCCCCTCACCGCCGACCAGCAGCAGAAGCTGCAGCGGGACCTGGAACGCCTCGCCCGCCAGCAACAGGCCAAGCAGGTGCCACAGGCGCAGTGAGCCGCCGGCCCGGCGCCTGGGCGATTTGAGCCATTGTGCAGTGCGATATGCGGGCCATCGCCCCATCGCGACCGCAATCAAGGCTTTTTCATTCACCGAACAGTGCTACAAAGCCCGACTGCCGCGCCGGGAGAGACATCCGCGGCCTCTGGAGCCATTGAGATGACGACCGATTTCCACCGCATTCGCCGGCTGCCGCCCTACGTGTTCGAGCAAGTGAACCGTGTGAAGGCCGCCGCTCGCAATGCCGGGGTGGACATCGTCGACCTCGGCATGGGCAACCCGGACCTCGACGCGCCGGCGCATGTCTATGAGAAGCTGAAAGAGACCATCGGCAAGCCGCGCACCGACCGCTATTCCGCCTCCAAGGGCATCCCCGGTCTGCGCAAGGCGCAGGCGGCCTATTACGAGCGGCGATTCGGCGTGAAGCTGGATCCTGATCGTCAGGTGGTGGCGACGCTGGGCTCCAAGGAAGGCTTCGCCAACATGGCGCAGGCCATCACCGCCCCCGGCGACGTGATCCTGACCCCCAACCCGTCCTACCCGATCCACGCCTTCGGCTTCCTGATGGCCGGCGGCGTCATCCGCTCGGTGCCGGCCGAGCCGGGGCCGGAATTCTTCCACGCCATGGAGCGGGCGGTTCAGCACTCCATCCCCAAGCCCATCGCGGTGGTGCTGTGCTATCCCTCGAACCCCACGGCCTGCGTGGCGGACCTCGAGTTCTACAAGGACGTGGTGGCCTTCGCGAAGAAGAACGACCTCATCGTTCTCTCCGACCTCGCTTATGCCGAGCTCTATTTCGACGGCAACCCGCCCCCCTCGGTGCTGCAGGTGCCGGGCGCCATGGACGTGGCGGTGGAATTCACCTCCATGTCCAAGACCTATTCCATGGCCGGCTGGCGCATGGGCTTCGCCGTGGGCAACGAGCGCCTCATCGCCGCGCTGTCGCGGGTGAAGTCCTATCTCGATTACGGCGCCTACACCCCCATCCAGGTGGCGGCTACCGCGGCGCTGAACGGCCCGCAGGAGTGCATCGCCGAGATGCGCGAGACCTACAAGAAGCGCCGCGACGCGCTGGTGGAGAGCTTCGGCCGCGCCGGCTGGAACATCCCCGTGCCGCGCGCCACCATGTTCGCGTGGTCGCCCATTCCGGAACCCTTCCGGGCCATGGGCTCCGTGGAATTCTCCAAGCTCCTCATCGAGAAGGCCGAGGTGGCGGTGTCGCCGGGCGTCGGCTTCGGCGAGCACGGCGACGAGTATGTCCGCATCGCCGTGGTGGAGAACGAGCAGCGCATCCGCCAGGCGGCGCGCAACATCCGCCGCTTCTTCGAGCAGGCCGGCACCACGCTGCACAACGTGGTTCCGCTCAGCGCCGCGCGCTGAAACAGGGCCAGCCGAGGACAGGAACCGGACTGACAGATGAGCGAACTGAAAGTGGGCCTCGCCGGCCTCGGCACCGTCGGGGCCGCGGTCTTCCGCATGCTCGAGCGCCGCGCCGGCGAGCTTGAGGCGCGCACCGGCCGCACCGTGAAGGTGACGGCCGTGGCCGCCCGCGACCGCAGCCGCGACCGCGGTGTCGATCTTTCGTCCGTGGCCTGGTTCGAGGACCCGGTGGCGCTCGCCCGCGAGGGCGACATCGACGTGTTCGTGGAGCTGATGGGCGGCGACGGCGACCCGGCCAAGGCGGCGGTGGCCGCCGCGCTCGACCGGGGCATTCCCGTCGTCACCGCCAACAAGGCGCTGCTTGCCAAGTGCGGCGTGGAGCTCGCCCGCCGGGCCGAGGCCTCCGGCGCGGGCCTGCACTTCGAGGCGGCGGTGGCGGGCGGCATCCCCATCGTGAAGACGCTGCGCGAGGCGCTGGCCGGCAACGCCATCGAGCGCGTGTCGGGCATCCTCAACGGCACCTGCAACTACATCCTCACCCGCATGGCGGACGAGAAGCTGTCCTTCCACGTCTGCCTGACGGAAGCGCAGCGCCTCGGCTATGCGGAGGCGGACCCGACCTTCGACATCGACGGCTTCGACACCGCCCACAAGCTCGCCATCCTCACCTCGCTGGCCTTCGGCACGCAGGTGGATGCGGACGCGATCTATGTGGAGGGCATCCGCCAGCTCACCCTCGCCGACCTCGAGGCGGCGGATGATCTCGGCTACCGGGTAAAGCTGCTCGGCGTGGCGGTGAAGACCGACACCGGCATCGAGCAGCGCGTGCATCCCACCATGGTGCCGAAGCATTGGCCCATCGCGCAGGTCTCCGGCGTCACCAATGCGGTGGCGGTGGACGGCGATGCCGTGGCGCTGACGCTGGTCGGCCCCGGCGCCGGCGGCGACGCCACCGCCTCGGCGGTGGTGGGCGACATCTTCGACGTGGCGCGCGGCGCCAAGGGCTATGCCTTCGGCCTGCCGGTGGAGCGCCTCGCACGGGCCGAGCGCGCCGCCATGCAGCGCCATGAAGGCGGCTACTACATCCGCCTCGCCGTGGTGAACAAGCCGGGCACGGCCGCCACCATCACCCGCCGCATGGCGGACGAGCAGATCTCGCTGGAATCCATCGTCCAGCGCCAGCCGGGCGGCGTCGTGCCGTCCGACACCGCGCATGTGATCCTCATCACCTATGCCACGACCGAGGCCGCGGTGCGTCGCGCCATCGCCGCCATCGAGGCGGACGGCGTGGTTGCCTCCCTGCCCCAGGTCATCCGGATCGAGAAGGACTGATCCGGAGCGCGGCGACAAAACCAGAAGGACCGACGTCATGAGCGGTGCCCGGACGACCCAGAGGACGCCAGAGAAGGCCACGGAACACGGGCAGAGAGCCCCGCAGGTGCTCGACCGGCGCCTCGCCCTCGACATGGCCCAGGCCATGGAGCGCTGCGCCGTCGCTGCCGCCCGTTTGCGCGGCCACGGCGACGAGCAGGCCGCCGACATCGCCGCCATGACCGTCTGCCACCGCGAGGTGAACGAGATCCCGGTTTCCGGCACGCTGGTGATCGGCGAGGGCATCGAGGGCGAGTGCGACCAGCTCTTCGTCGGCGAGAAGCTGGGGCGCGGCGGGGCGGAAGTCGACCTCGCCGTGGACGCGCTCGAGGGCACCACGCTCTGCGCCAAGAACATGGAGGGCTCGCTCTGCGTGCTCGTGCTCGCCGAGCATGACACGCTGCTGAAGATGCCGCCCTGCTACATGGAGAAGATCGCCATCGGGCCGGGCTATCCGGAAGGCATCGTCTCGCTCTCCCAGAGCCCGCAGGACAACATCCGCGCGCTGGCCGAGGCCAAGGGCGTGCCGCCGTCCGACGTCACCGCCCTCATCCTCGACCGGCCGCGCCATGCCGCGCTGATCGACGCCGTGCGCAAGACCGGCGCGGCCATCAAGCTCATCACCGACGGCGACGTGGCGGGCGTGGTGCACACCGCCAACCCGCACGAGAGCGGCATCGACATCTATCTCGGCCTCGGCGGCGCCGCCGAGGGCGTGCTGGCCGCCGCCGCGCTGCGCTGCATCGGCGGGCAGATGGAAGGCCGGCTCGTGCTCGACACCGAGAAGAAGCGCGCCCAGGCCAAGGCGCTGGGCATCACCGACTTCTCCAAGGTCTACAAGCTGGACGAGATGGTGCGCGGCGACTGCCTGTTCGCCGCGACCGGGGTGACGGACGGCGCGCTGCTGAAGGGCGTGCGCTTCGGCCGGGATGTGATCTCCACCGACACCATCGTGATGCGCGCCGCCACCGGCACCGTGCGCCGCATCGCCACCGAGCACCGCGACTTCTCCAAGTTCCGCCTCGCGTGAGCGGGGCGGCGGAGCTCACCCCGCCCCTTTGCTCGTCCGGCGCCAGCCCCCTCACCCGTCTCGCGGCGTCGCCGCGATCCACCCTCTCCCACAAGGGGAGAGGGGTTTCCCTATCCTCCCTCCCCTCTCCCCTTGCGGGAGAGGGGCCGGGGGTGAGGGGTATTCCGGGCGCAAGACCCGCGCTGCTTTCGCGGCACCATCCCCCTCTCCCACGAGGGAAGAAGGGAAATCGGCCCGAAAGCGGAACGGCCATGCGCACCCCTGTCTTTTCCCTGACGTGTGATTGGGTGTAAGCACCTTCGCCCCGTTCGCCGGCTACGGCCGTGCGGCGGGAGACCCCTCGGGAGAGCAAGATGTCTGACGCAAAGGCTAGGATCGCGGTATTGGGCGCCTCGGGCTACACCGGCTCCGAGCTGGTGCGCCTGCTGCTGCGCCATCCGCGCGTCGAGATCGTCGCGCTCACCGCGGACCGGAAGGCCGGCCAGTCCATGGCCGACGTGTTCCCCCAGTTCGCGCCCTTCGCGCTGCCCAAGCTCGTGACCATCGACGAGGTGGATTTCACCGCCGTCGACGTGGTGTTCTGCGCCCTGCCGCACGCCACCACCCAGCTCGTCATCAAGAAGGTGTTCGACGCGGCGCCGAACGTGAAGGTGGTGGACCTCTCCGCCGACTTCCGCCTTTCCGATCCCGGTGCCTACGAGGAATGGTACGGCCATCCCCACCAGGCGCTCGACCTCCAGAAGGAGGCGGCCTACGGCATCGCCGAGATCTATCGCGACGAGATCCGCAAGGCGCGCCTCGTCGCCAATCCCGGCTGCCATTCCTCCACCGCCATCCTGCCCATCGTGCCGCTGCTGGAAGCCGGCGCGCTGGAGCCGGAGACCATCGTGGTGGATTCCAAGACCGGCATGTCCGGCGCCGGGCGCTCGGCCAAGGAGGCCATGTTGTTCTCCGAGGTGTCGGAGGGCATCCACGCTTATGCCGTGTCCGGCCACCGCCATATGGGCGAGCTGGACCAGGAATTCTCCAAGGCCGCCGGCCGGCCGGTCAGACCCATGTTCGTGCCGGTGCTCTCGCCCATGAACCGGGGCATCTACGCCACCATCTACGTGCGCACCACCGGCGCCACCGCCGAGGACCTGCACCGCATCCTGACCGATTTCTACAAGGGCGCGGCCTTCGTCCACGTGCTGCCCTTCGGCCAGGTGCCCCAGTCGCGCCATGTGCGCGGGTCCAACATGGTATTCCTGGGCATCGTGGCCGACCGCGTGCCCGGCCGGGCAATCATCATCTCCACGCTGGACAACCTCGTGAAGGGTGCGTCCGGCTCGGCGGTGCAGAACATGAACCTCGTCATGGGCTTCCCCGAGACCGAGGGGCTGGAGCAGATCGCGCTGATGCCGTGAGGCCGTGATGCCGACCTGATGCGAAAAGGCCGCGTCCGGTGAGGGCGCGGCCTTTTCCATTGGGGCAACCTTCCGGATCGCGGATCAGCCGCGGACCACCTCGACCGGGCCATGGTCGTCGCAATGGCCGTCGTGGGGATGGTGCAGGTGGCCGTCCACGAGATAGTCGACATGGTCGCCGTGGGGCACCGCCTCGTGGCCGCAGCCGGGGCCGTGGACATGGCCGGGCTCGTGGCCCGCGCAGGTGTGGTTGGGGGTGCAGCGGTCGGGATTGGTCTCGCTCACCGCGATCACATGCTCGTCCACATGGTCGCCGTGCATGTGGTGCAGGTGGCCGTCGTGGAGATAGTCCACGTGCCCCTCGTGGCGGATGGCGGTGTGGCCGCAGCCGGGGCCGTGCTGGTGGTCGTGGTTCGGGTGGATCTTGCAGGTCCCGGACATGGCTTGCTCCTCGCTTCAATGATTCTCGCAGGCGTGCTCCACCGCGCTCGCCACGAGGGCCAGCACATGGTCGTCCGCCAGGTGATAGAGGATCGACTTGCCCTCGCGCCGCCGCCCGACGAGCCGCGCGGCATGAAGCACCTTCAGCCGCACCGACACCGTCGAGAGCTTCTCCCCCTGGGCCTCCGCGAGCTCCGTGACCGAAGCCTCGCGACCGGCCAGCAGGATCAGCAGCCGCAGGCGCTGGGGATCGGCCAATGCGGAGAACATCCCCGCCGCCTCATCCACCTGCCGGCCCGTGAGCGAACGCTGCGCGTCGAAACTCATGTGAACACTCTATCAATCGTTGAAGCGTTGAAGTCAAGAGGTATCCGGGGCCTTTTCGACTCGGCCCGCGCTTCATCGTGCGCCTTCTGCCGGTTACCGCAAGGTCCGTCAGGTCCCCCATACCAATGGACAAGCTGTGTCCGGTCGCGGGCCGCACTAGTGTCCGGCCCGATCGCATTCTTACCTCCACCGGATTCGTCCCATGAGCTTTGTCGTCTGCCTTGCGGCACTCTTCTTCCTGATGCTCGTGGCCTATCGGGGCTTCAGCGTCATCCTGTTCGCCCCCGTCGCCGCCATCGGCGCGGTGCTGCTCACCGATCCGGCGGCGGTGCCGGTCGTCTTTTCCGGACTTTTCATGGAAAAGATGGTGGGCTTCATCAAGCTCTACTTCCCGGTGTTCCTGCTGGGCGCCGTCTTCGGCAAGCTCATCGAGCTGTCGGGCTTTTCGCGGTCCATTGTCGCTTCGGTGGTGAAGCTGCTGGGGCCAGGCCGCGCCATCCTCTCCATCGTGCTGGTGGGCGCCCTGCTGACCTACGGCGGCGTCTCGCTGTTCGTGGTGGTGTTCGCCGTCTATCCCTTCGGCGCGGAAATGTTCCGCCAGGTGGGCATTCCCAAGCGGCTCCTGCCGGCGGTGGTGGCGCTCGGGGCGTTCTCCTTCACCATGGACACGCTGCCCGGCACGCCGCAGATCCAGAACATCATCCCCACCACCTTCTTCCACACCACCGCTTATGCCGCGCCCATCCTGGGCCTCGTCGGAACCGCCTTCATCCTCGCGGTGGGGCTGTCCTACCTCGAGTTCCGCCGCCGCCAGGCGGCGAAGGCCGGCGAGGGCTACGGCACCGGCCACCTTAACGAGGTGGTGGTGGACGAGACCGTGCCGCTCGTTTCCCCGATTCTCGCCTTGCTGCCGCTGATCGTGGTGGGCATCGCCAACCTGATCTTCGCCCGCCTCATCCCGCAGTGGTTCGAAGCCACCGCGACCGCCACGCTGGTTCCGGGCGCGGCCCCCGTCAGCGTGCCGACCAGCACCTGGGCGGCGATCTGGGCCGTGGAAGCCGCACTGCTTCTCGGCATTTTCACGGTCGCGGTGTTCGGCTTCAAATCCATCGCCGGCAAGTTCTCCACCGGCTCCAAGGATGCCGTGTCGGGCGCGCTGCTCGCGGGCCTCAACACCGCCACCGAGTACGGCTTCGGCGCGGTCATCGCGGCGCTGCCCGGCTTCCTTCTCATCAAGTCGGCGCTGTCGGCCATCCCCAATCCGCTGGTCAACGAGGCCATCACCGTGACCACGCTGGCGGGCATCACCGGCTCGGCCTCGGGCGGCCTGTCCATCGCGCTCGCGGCCATGTCGGAGCAGTTCATCGCCCAGGCCAATGCCGCCGGCATCCCCATGGAGGTGCTGCACCGCGTCGCTTCCATGGCCTCCGGCGGCATGGACACGCTGCCCCACAACGGTGCCGTCATCACCCTACTCGCCGTGACCGGCCTGAGCCACCGGCAGGCCTATGGCGACATCTTCGCCATAACGCTGGTGAAGACCGCCGCGGTGTTCTTCGTGATCGGCTTCTATTACCTCACCGGCCTCTATTGAGCGGGTGTAGCGTCGCGTCCGGTCACGCCCGGGTCGCGGCGCTACAGGGGGTGGCAGGGAATGAGGCCGACCCGGCGGATGCCGGCGCGGCCTCAAGCCATTGCACTGCAACAATTCTTATGAATTCCTAAGCTGGTGCTCGGCCGTAGGGCGCATTACTGTCCCGCTTGAGGACTCCCCTACCTGCGCCGGATTGACAGCCATGAGCTTCGTCGTCTGCCTCGCCGCGCTCTTCTTCCTGATGCTCGTGGCCTATCGCGGCTTCAGCGTCATCCTGTTCGCGCCCGTCGCCGCCATCGGCGCGGTGCTGCTGACCGATCCGGCCGCGGTGCCGGTGATCTTTTCCGGCCTGTTCATGGAAAAGATGGTGGGCTTCATCAAGCTCTACTTCCCGGTGTTCCTGCTGGGCGCCATCTTCGGCAAGCTCATCGAGCTGGCCGGCTTCTCGCGCTCCATCGTCTCGGCGGTGGTGAACCTGCTGGGGCCGAGGCGGGCCATCGTCTCCATCGTGCTGGTGGGCGCGGTGCTCACCTATGGCGGCGTCTCGCTGTTCGTGGTGGTGTTCGCGCTCTATCCCTTCGGCGCGGAGATGTTCCGGCAGGTGGGCATTCCCAAGCGCCTGCTGCCGGCGGTGATCGCGCTCGGCGCCTTCTCCTTCACGGCGGATACGCTGCCCGGCACGCCGCAGCTGCAGAACATCATCCCCACCGCCTTCTTCGGCACCACCGCCTATGCGGCGCCCATCCTCGGCATCGTCGGCTCCATCTTCATCTTCGTGACGGGCATCTCCTATCTGGAATTCCGCCGGATGCAGGCCCACCGCGCCGGCGAAGGCTACGGCACCGGCCACCTCAACGAGAGCCTGCCCGACGACAGCGTCCCGCCCGTGCCGCCGCTGCTCGCCATACTGCCGCTGGTTGTGGTGGGCCTCGCCAACCTGTTCTTCGCCTGGCACATCCCCGGCTGGTTCGGGCCACACGCCAGCGCGACGCTGGTGGAGGGCGGACCGGCGGTGAGCGTTGAGACCCACGTCTGGGCCGGCATCTGGGCGGTGGAGGCGGCACTGCTCCTGGGCATCCTCACGGTGGTGGCGTTCGGCTACCGGGCCATCGCCGGCCATTTCGCCGGCGGCTCGAAGGAAGCGGTGGGGGGCGCGCTCCTCGCCGGGCTCAACACCGCGACGGAATACGGCTTCGGCGCGGTCATCGCGGCGCTGCCGGGCTTTCTCGTCATCAAGGCGGCGCTCACCTCCATCCCCAATCCCCTCATCAACGAGGCGATCACGGTGACGACCTTGGCCGGCATCACCGGCTCGGCCTCGGGCGGCCTCTCCATCGCGCTCGGGGCCATGGCGCAGCAATTCATCGCCGAGGCGCAGGCCTACGGCATTCCGCTGGAGGTGATGCACCGCGTCGCCTCCATGGCCGCCGGCGGCATGGACACGCTGCCGCACAACGGCGCGGTCATCACCCTGCTCACCGTGACCGGGCTGACGCACCGTCAGTCCTACGGCGACATCTTCGCCGTCACCATCATCAAGACCACCGCGGCCTTCTTCGTGATCGGCTTCTATTATCTCACCGGCCTCTATTGAGCAGATGCAGCATCGCCTTTAGGTTGCGGCGCAACATGGGCTGCGAGGGGTGGGTGCGGACATGGCCGAAGTCGGGGGGGCTGATCCCGGGGGGGCCGCTGCCGGGGGGCAGGTGATCGCCGTCGCCAACATGAAGGGCGGGGTGGGCAAGACCACAACCGTGGTCATGCTGGCGGAAGGCTTCGCGGAGCAGGGCGCGCGGGTGGCGGTGGTCGATCTCGACGCGCAGGCCAACGCCTCCTACTGCTTCGCCCATGACGACGAACTGCGGGCGATCCTCGACCGCCGCCAGTCCGTGACGTCCTTCCTCGCCGACCGGTTGCTCTATGGCGACCGCACCTCCATCGCCCAGTACATCACGCCGAGCATCTGCCATGTGATGAAGGCGGGCGAGGAACTGGCCATCGACATGGTGGTGGCGAGCCCCCGCCTGCGCCTGCTGGAGCGCGAGATCGTGCTGCGGCTGGCGGAGAAGAATTACGGCCTGCGCTCGCTGGAGGGCCAGTCGCTGAAGGTGCTGGACGAGGCGCTCGCATACCTGCGCGCGCACTATGACGTGGTGCTGTTCGACTGCGCGCCCGGCATCTCCGCCTTCACCGAGGTGGCCATCCGCCTCGCCGACATGGTGATCGTGCCCACCATTCCCGACTATCTCTCCACCCTCGGCTTCGACGCCTTCCGCGCCTCGGTGTGGGAGAACGCCCATGTGACGCGCTCCACCCTGCCCCAGCCCCGGCGCCGGCCGCTGGTGCTGGCGAGCCGGGTGCACGCGCAGAAGATCCAGCATCGCGACACCCTCATCAGCCTCCGGGACGAGGCGGACGAAGCCGATGCGGTCTATGAGATGTTCGACACGGAGGTCCGCAACCTCGCCGCCATCGAGCGGGCCATGGACCCGGAAAACTTTCCCTACGCGCCCTCCTTCGAGCAGAAATGGTACAACGCGGTGGATTCGGTGCGCGACTTGGTGAACGAGACGCGGAGGCGGCTCCATGGCTGAGACTTCGGATTTCTTCGCTCTGCTCGCGGCCATCGGCGGCAAGGCCGGCCTGTTCCCGGCCGGCGGCAATCTCGCGCGCAAGGCGGTGAACGAGATCGTCCGCGCCCAACTGGTGGCGGAGGGCACGGACCTCGAAGCTTTGCGCGCCATCCGCGCTTTGCTCGGCCCCGCCGCCTTCGCCGAGGCGCTGGACGGCGTGCCCGCCCCCAAGACCAAGACGCTGCTGACCCGCGTCGATCCCCACGCCCCGGCCCACGCCCAGCCCGGCGACCGGGTGAAGGCGCTCCTCGGCCTCGCCGATGCCAGCCGCGCCCCGGCCGCTGCTGCCGCGAAGCCCGCGAAGAAGGCCTCTTCCCGCAAGGCCCCTGCGGTGGCGCCCGCCGAACCCGCGCCCCTCGATGGGAAGCCCGCGCCGCGCAAGCGCAAGATCACCGGGCGGACGGCGCTTCGGGTGTCGGAAGAGCGGTAATCCGGCGCAGCGGGATCAGGCCTTGTCCTTCTTCGGCGCCGGGTCCGGCCCGAGCGTGAAGATCTCCGCCACCGCCACGAAGGTGGGCACGAACAGGCACCACATGCCCACCGCGCGATAGAGCAAGGCGGCGGAGAGGCAGCCGCCGATGAAGGCGGCGAGGTTCGCGCTCATGCGCCCGAGGCGGGCGCGGGTGGCGGGGATGTTGGTGCCCTCCAGCGGCCGCCAGAGATTGGCGATGTCCACCAGCAGCTGCGTGAAGGTGCCCGTCATCATGGTGGAGGGCGGTGAATCGGTGAGGTGGGTGCGGTGGAGCGCGTTCTGCAACGCCATGGCCGCCACCAGCGTCATGCCCATCATCACCGCGGCGGGGGCGTCGTGGTCGTAGAAGGGGCCGGACTGCACCGCCACCAGCGCCGCATGGGCGAGCAGCACGAGCTTTGCCGCCATCAGCACGCGGAAATCGTCCCGCCCGCGCCGGGCGAGGAACAGGCTCAGTTCCCGCGCGCACAGCACCACCACGGCAAACACCGGCAGCGCCGCCACCTTCGCCAGCGAGGGCGTATCGCCATGGGCCAGCGAGGCGGCGATGGTAACGAAATTGCCGGTCACATGGGCCGCGAACAGTCCGCCGAGCGCGACGAAGCCCGCCGCATCCACGAAGCCGGCATTGAAGCAGAGGAGGACGGCGAGCAGGACCTTCACGGCACAAACCTCATCCGGCCTCGGCCACGTCGCGGATGCGCAGCGCCACCCGCGTCTCGCCCTGCCAGGTGTCGATGTCGAGGCATCCGGCCACATGCAGATTGCGCCCGCGCGCGGCCAGCAGCGCCCGGCCCAGCGGCTCCTCGGCGCAGCGGAAGGCGGTGGCCTTCAGCGTCGTGCCGTCCGGCGAGGTGATGCGGGCGCGCACATGGCCGGCGCCGAAGCTCTCCACATAGCTGATGCGGTGGCCGGGGAAGGCGAACACCGGCTCGGGATTGCCGGCGCCGAACGGGCCGGCGCGGGAGACCGTCTCCACGAGGTCCACCGTGGCCCCCCGGGCGGTCAGTGCGCCGTCGATGGAAAGGGTGCCCTCGGCGCGGGCGCGTTCCACATCCGGCGCGAGGCGCTGCTCCAGCTCCGCGCGCAGCGCGCCAAGCTGGCGGCGCTCCACCGTGAGGCCGGCCGCCATGGCGTGTCCGCCACCCTTCACCAATAGCCCGCTCTCCACCGCCCCGCGCACCGCGCGGCCGATGTCCACGCCGGGAATGGAGCGGCCGGAGCCGGTGCCGGTCTCGCCATTGAAGGCGATGGCAAATGCCGGGCGCTGGAAGCGCTCCTTCAGCCGCGCGGCGACGAGGCCGACGACGCCGGGGTGCCACCCCTCGCCGCTCACCACCACCACCGCGCCCTCCTCCGAGATGCCGAGCGCCGCATGCGCTTCGGCCTCGGCGGCGGCGAGGATGGCGCGCTCCACCTCCTGCCGCTCGGCGTTGAGGCGGTCCAGCTCGGCGGCGATGCCGCGCGCCTCGGCGGGGTCCTGCGTCAGCAGCAGGCGCGCGCCCAGCGTCGCCTCGCCGATGCGCCCGCCGGCATTGATGCGCGGGCCGATGAGGAAGCCGAGATGGAAGGGCCGCGGCGGCCCGTCGAGCCGCGCCGCGTCCATCAGCGCCGTGAGGCCGATGCGGGTGCGGCGGCGCATGGCGATGAGCCCCTTGGCCACGAAGGCGCGGTTGAGGCCGATCAGCGGCACCACGTCCGCCACCGTGGCCAGCGCCACGATGTCGAGGGCGTCCAGCAGGTCGGGCGCCGGGCGTTCGGCATTGAAATGCCCGCTCTGGCGCAGCGCCCGCACGAGGCCCACCGCGACGACGAAGGCGAGCCCCGCCGCGCAGACATGACCGAGGCCGGAGAGGTCGTCCTCCCGGTTCGGGTTCACGATGGCGGTGGCGGGCGGCAACGTCTCGCCGGCCTGGTGATGGTCGATGACCACCACGTCCATGCCGAGCCGCCGCGCGGCCGCCAGCGGTTCCAGGGAGGTCGTGCCGCAATCCACCGTCACCAGCAGGGTCACGCCCCGCGCGGCGAGCTGCTCGATGGCCGGCACGTTGGGGCCGTAGCCCTCGAAGATGCGATCCGGGATGTGGAAGAACGGGTCGAGCCCGCCGGCCTGGAGCACGCCCACCATGAGGGCGGTGGAGCAGGCGCCGTCCACGTCATAGTCGCCGAACACCGCCACCTGCTCGCCGGTGGTGACCGCGCGGGCGAGCCGAGCCACGGCGGCGGGCATGTCGGTGAGCGTGTCGGGATCGGGCAGAAGGGTGCGGATGGAGGGGTCGAGATAACGCTCCACCTCGTCCAGCCCGACGTTGCGGGCGGCGAGCACGCGGGCCAGAAGCTCGCTGATGCCGAAGCGCTGGGCCATGGCCAGCGCCGTCTGCCCGCCACGCACATCCAGCCGTTCCCGCCAGGTGCGGCCGGTGGCGGAGCGGGCGACGTCGAGGAAGAGGCGATTCGGGACGGCGATGTTCACGCGCGCATGAAGCCAGAGGAGAGGCGCGGCGTCGAGCGCGGGCCGGGCATGGCTCAATTGTTGCCATTCTGTTCCCCTCGCCCGCCGGCTCTGTCACACTGGGGAAAGCAGGGGCCGCGGCGCCGTCCCGATTCGCGCCGGCCCTGCCGTTCTGCTATCTGGCGCCCAAACCTCCGACCTCAGAGTCCCATGTCCGACAGCGATAATTCCGACGATCTCTTCGCCGCCCGCCCGCGCGGTGCCAGCAAGTCGCCTGCGAAGGAAAGTGCGCGCGGCAAGGCTGCCGTCGTGCCCGCCATGGCCGGCGACTACACCGCCGCCCATATCGAGGTGCTGGAAGGGCTAGAGCCGGTTCGGCGCCGGCCGGGCATGTATATCGGCGGCACTGATTCCAAGGCGCTGCATCACCTCTTCGCCGAGGTAGTCGACAATTCCATGGACGAGGCCGTGGCCGGCCACGCCACCTTCATCGAGGTGCAACTCGGCGCCGACGGCTACCTCACCGTCTCCGACAATGGCCGCGGCATCCCGGTGGAGGAGCACCCGAAGTTTCCCGGCAAGTCGGCGCTCGAGGTCATCATGACCACGCTGCATGCCGGCGGTAAGTTCGACAGCAAGGTCTACGAGACCTCCGGCGGCCTGCACGGCGTCGGTGTCTCGGTGGTGAACGCCCTCTCCGACGACCTGGAGGTGGAGGTCGCGCGCAACCAGACCCTCTATCGCCAGAGCTTCTCCAAGGGCATGCCGCAGGGTCCGCTCAAGGAAGTCGGCCGCATCACCAACCGCCGCGGCACCCGCGTGCGCTTCCATCCCGATCCGGAAATCTTCGGCGAGGGCGCCCATTTCGAGCCGGCCCGCGTGTTCCGCATGGCCCGCTCCAAGGCCTATCTGTTCGGCGGCGTGGAAATCCGCTGGTCGTGCGACCCCGAGTTGCTGAAGGCCGGCGAGAACATCCCGGAGAAGACGGTCTTCCGCTTCCCCGGCGGCCTCAAGGACTATCTGGCGGCGGACCTCGAAGGCAACACGCTGGTCCATCCGGACATCTTCGCCGGCCGCATCCAGAAGACCGGCGGCCACGGCTCGGTGGAATGGGCGGTGGCGTGGGTGGCGGATGCCGATGGCAGCATCTCGTCCTACTGCAACACCATCCCGACGCCCGATGGCGGCACCCATGAGAACGGCCTGCGCACCGTGCTGCTCAAGGGCCTGAAGGACCATGCGGAGCGCTCCGGCCAGGGCAAGCGCGGCGCCATCATCACCGGCGACGACGTCATCACAGGCTGCGCCGCCATGCTCTCCGTGTTCGTGCGCGAGCCGGAATTCCAGGGCCAGACCAAGGACCGCCTCGCCACCGCCGAGGCCGCCCGCATCGTCGAGCAGGCGCTGCGCGACCCGTTCGACCACTGGCTCGCCGCCAATCCGGTGCAGGCCTCGCGCCTGCTCGACCATGTGATCGACCGCGCCGAGGAGCGGCTGCGCCGCAAGCAGGAGAAGGAGGTCTCCCGCAAGACCGCCGTGCGCAAGCTGCGCCTGCCCGGCAAGCTGGCCGACTGCTCCAACACCGAGGCGGCCGGCTCGGAAATCTTCATCGTCGAGGGCGACTCGGCCGGCGGCTCGGCCAAGCAGGCGCGGGACCGCAAGACGCAGGCGGTGCTGCCCCTGCGCGGCAAGATCCTCAACGTCGCCAACGCCACCCGCGACAAGCTCGCCGCCAACCAGCAGCTCGCCGATCTCGGCCAGGCGCTGGGCTGCGGCACTCTCGCCCACTATCGCGAGGCCGACCTTCGCTACGAGAAGGTCATCATCATGACCGACGCCGACGTGGACGGGGCGCACATCGCCTCCCTCCTCGTCACCTATTTCTTCCGCCAGATGCCCAAGCTGATCGAGGAGGGCCACCTCTTCCTCGCCGTGCCGCCGCTCTACCGCATCACGCAGGGCGCCAAGACCCTCTATGCGCGGGACGACGCCCACCGCGAGCGGCTGCTGAAGAAGGAATTTTCGGCCAAGGGCAAGGTGGATGTGGGCCGCTTCAAGGGCCTCGGCGAGATGATGCCGGCGCAGCTCAAGGAAACCACCATGGACCCGAAGACGCGCACCCTGCAGCGCGTCTCCGTGGAGGATGCCGAGCGCGCCGCCACCGTGGATCTCGTGGAACGGCTCATGGGCAACAAGCCGGAAGCCCGCTTCGCCTTCATCTCCGAGCGCGCCGCCTTCGCCGGCGAGGAGATGCTGGACATCTGAGCCGGCGCGGGGGCGCGGGCTGTGATCGGGGGACTTAACGCCGCTGTCGCGGCGCCTGAGGGGGGAAGATCATGGGGGATGAAACGAAAGTGACACGCGCGAGGCGCGGCGTGCGGCTCGCCATGGCGGCGGGCCTCGCTGCGGCGACGCTGCTGCCGGGGGCGGCGCGGGCGCAGTCGTTCGGCAATGACGAGCAGTCCTGCGTTTATTACGGCTACTGGGCGGTCTCCGTCATCTATCTGGCGGCGAGCCAGGGCTGCGACTGGAAGCGCGCCAACGAATGGATCGACCCCATGCGCCACGCCAAATGGTGCATGGGCCAGTCGGCGCAATCCATGTCCAAGGCGCCGCAGGTCCACCGCAACGGCGTCACCGCCCGCTGCGCCAAGCAGGGCGCCTCGGTGAAGATCAATATCTGACCCGTGCTGCCCGCCTCACGCCGGGGCGGGCTGCGCGTTCACGCACTCTCGGCCTTCACGAAATCCACGAAGGCCCGCAGCGGCGCCGGCATCAGCCGGCGGCTGGGGAAATAGAGGCGGGGGCCGGGAAAATCCTGCTCCCAGTCCTCCAGCACCCGCACCAGCCGCCCGGCCGCGATGGAGGGCGTCAGCAGCCCCTCGAAGCTGTAGATGAGGCCTAGCCCCGCCTCGGCGGCGGCCACCTCCAGGTCGATGCTGGAGGCGATGATCGGCCCCTCCGGTCGCACCTTCACGATCTCCCCGTCCTTCTCGAATTCCCACACCGGCATGTGACCGCTGGCGAAGCGGTGGCGGACAGCGGCATGCCTCAGCACATCGTCGGGATGCTCCGGCCGGCCGTGCCGCGCCAGATAGGCGGGTGCGGCGGCGGTGGCGAAGCGCTGCACGCGTGGGCCGATGGGCACGGCGATCATGTCCCGCTCCAGCCGCTCGTCATAGCGGATGCCGGCATCGAAGCCGCCGGCCACCACGTCGATGAAGGCATCGTCCGCCGACACCTCCAGCACGATGCCGGGATGGCGCGCGAGGAAGGCGGTGGCGATGGGCGGCAGGATGAACCGCGCCACAGCGCTGGGCACGCTGAGCCGCAAGGTGCCGGTGGGGCTGTCGCGGAAGGCGTTCACCGCATCGAGCGCGCCTTCCACTTCCGCCAGCACCGGCGCGAGGCGCTCCATGAGCCGTTCGCCCGCCTCGGTGGGGGTGACGCTGCGGGTGGTGCGGTTGAGCAGGCGCACGCCCATGCGCGCCTCCAGCCGCCGCACCGCCGTGCTCAGGGCAGAGGGCGACACCCCGCGCGCCACCGCCGCCCCGCGAAAGCCGCGGGCGCGCGCCACCGCCATGAAGGCATCGAGATCGGAGAGGCTGGCACCGGTCATTGTGCAAAATATTGCACAGGGCTTGCCAAACTCACAGGATTATCGAACAACCGATTGCGAGGCATGCTCCGGCCATCAAACACGCCATCCGGCCACGGAGCATGAAGATGACCGCCCTCGCCCCCTCCCCCCGCCACCTCGGCACCACCGGCCCCGAGGTCTTCCCCCTCGGCCTCGGCTGCATGGGCATGTCCGATCTCTACGGCCCCGCCGACCGCACGGAGAGCATCGCCACTCTCCACGCCGCGCTCGATGCCGGCGTGACGCTGCTCGACACCGGCGATTTCTACGGCATGGGCCACAACGAGTTGCTCATCGCCGAGGCGCTGAAGGGCCGGCCGCGCGAGAACGTGGTGCTGAGCGTGAAGTTCGGCGCGCTGCGCGATCCCGCCGGCAACTGGATCGGCTTCGACGGGCGCCCGCAGGCGGTGAAGACGGCGCTGGCCTACACGCTGAAGCGCCTCGGGGTGGATTACATCGACATCTACCGCCCGGCCCGCCTCGATCCCGTCGTGCCCATCGAGGAGACGGTGGGCGCCATCGCCGACATGGTTCAGGCTGGCTATGTCCGCCATGTCGGCCTCTCCGAGGTCGGCGCCGAGACCATCCGGCGGGCGGCGGCGGTGCATCCCGTCAGCGATCTCCAGATCGAATATTCGCTGATCTCCCGCGGCATCGAGGACGGCATCCTCCAGGTCTGCCGGGACCTCGGCATCGGCATCACTGCCTATGGGGTGCTCTCGCGCGGCCTCATCAGCGGCCACTACCAGGCCTCCGGCGCCGCCTCGGACTTCCGCGCCCACAGCCCGCGCTTCCAGGGCGAGAACGTCGCCGAGAATTTGAAGCTGGTGGAGGCGCTCCGGCAGGTGGCGCAGGCGCGCGGGGCCTCGGTGGCGCAGGTGGCCATCGCCTGGGTGGCGGCGCAAGGCACGGACATCGTGCCCCTCGTCGGCGCCCGCCGCCGCGACCGGCTCGCCGAGGCGCTGGGATCGCTGGACGTGACGCTCGATGCCGCGGCGCTGGCCGCCATTGAGGCCGCCATCCCCAAGGGGGCGGCGAAGGGCGCGCGCTATGCCGCCGCGCAGATGGCGATGCTCGACAGCGAGCGCACCGGCGCCTGACGTTAGGTCCCCCGAGTCCCTAGAACGTCTCCGGAGGCGAGACATGGCCCCGCCGCGGCTGGAGTAGGCCGGCGGGGCCGGCCAACACCAGCATGCCCACGCCGGCGGCGATGAACATGGCCGCGACGCCGGCAAGGCCCGCCCCCTGCGTCAGCCCGAGCGCGCCCACCGCCTGACCGATGAAGAAGGCGGAGGCGAACAGCGCCAGCGCCGATCCGCGTGCCTCCGGAGCCAGTTCCGTGGCGAGGATCTGCAGCACGTTATGGATCATGTAGAAGGCGAAGCCCGCCCCGGCGAAGATCGCCGCCATGAGCACCAGCCCATGGGCGCGGGTGGCGAGAATGAGCAGCACGCCCACCCCCGCCGCGCCCCAGCGCACCATGCCGCTAAGCCCGAGATAGCGCACCAGCAGTGGCACGGCGAAGGTGTAGACGGCGCCGCCGACGGCGAAGGCCGCGAGGGCGATGCCCGCCTCCTTGGCATCGCCGATGCCCTGATGGACCATCAGCGGCGCCACCAGCGGGAACACGCCGAAACTCAGCGCCCCCTCGATGGCCACCACCCCATAGACCTTGATGGACAGGGGATTGCGCAGAACCAGCGCGTAGCGGGCTAGGGAGGCCGCAAACGACAGCGGCTGGCGCTCGCCCTCCTCCGTGAGGCCGAAGGTGGTGGCGAGCGCGGCGAGGGCGGCGACGCCGAAGGCGCACCAGAACACCTCGCGCCACCCCGCCATCTCCGCGATGAAGCCGGCCAGCGCCGAGCCGGAGAGCTGGCCCAGCACCAGCGCCAGCAGCACCCGGCTGAGCGCCAGCGGCCGCTGATCGAACGGCACCCGGTCGCCCACCGTCGCCAGCACCACGGGAATGATGCCGCCGGCGAAGGCGCCGCAGAAGACGCGGGAGGCGAGCAACATCTCGTGGCTGGTGGCGGTGGCCGAGACCACGAGGCCGATGGAGAGCATGGCGAGGTTCACGCGGATGAGCCGCACCTTGCCCACCGCATCGCCGATGGGGCCGAACACCAGCTGCATCAGCGCATAGGGAAAGGTGAAGGCGCTGGCGAGCATCGCCACCTGCTGCAACGTCACCTGCAGCTCGCTCGCCAGGATGTTCAGCATGGGATCGACGACGCGCATGGAGAACGCGCTCGCGAACGCCGCAAGACCGAGGACCAGGAGGAAGGGCATGGGATCCGGAAGGACGCCGACAGGGACGCCATCCGTGCGGCGTCGGCCGGGACGGGTCAACCCGACGAGGCCGCATGGGTGCAGTGCACACTCATTCGTGACGCGCATGGCGCGTGCCCGCAAAGCGTGCATTTGCGCGCGAGCGCCCGCGGATTGGCGCTTTTCACGCGCCGAATCGGAGAGACCGGCCGGAAAACATTGACACGGCGCATCATTTTCTTATGTTGCTATGCGTCGTCCGAGATATGTCGAATCCAAGCGCGCCGACCGACGACCACTCGTCTGACCCCGTACGGCACGGGACGTTCGATCAGCGGCGCGCCGCCGCATCCAAAAGATGCAATGTCATTTTCCGAGCTCGGCCTGAGCGATAAGGTTCTCGCGGCTGTCGCCGATACTGGCTACACGACCCCGACCCCCATCCAGGCCCAGGCCATCCCCCATGTTCTCGCGCGCCGAGATGTTCTCGGCCTCGCGCAGACAGGTACCGGCAAGACCGCCGCCTTCACGCTCCCCATGCTGACGCTGCTGGAGCAGGGCCGCGCCCGTGCCCGCATGCCGCGCACTCTCATCCTGGAGCCCACCCGCGAGCTCGCGGCCCAGGTGGAAGAGAATTTCACGCGCTATGGCAAGTACAGCAAGCTGAACGTCGCCCTGCTCATTGGCGGCGTTTCCTTCGGCGACCAGGACACCAAGCTCGTTCGCGGCGTGGACGTGCTGATCGCCACCCCCGGCCGCCTGCTCGACCATGTGGAGCGCGGCCGCCTGCTCCTTTCCGGCATCGAAGTGCTCGTCATCGACGAGGCCGACCGCATGCTGGACATGGGCTTCATCCCGGACATCGAGCGCATCTGCAAGCTCGTGCCCTTCACCCGCCAGACGCTGTTCTTCTCGGCCACCATGCCGCCGGAGATCCAGCGCCTCGTCTCGCAGTTCCTCTCCAGCCCCGTTCGGGTGGAAGTCTCCAAGCCCGCGTCCACCGCCACGACGGTGACGCAGGAACTGGTCGCCTCCGGCCGCGAGGACTACGAGAAGCGCGAGGTTCTGCGCGAGCTGATCCGTAGCTGCGAAAACCTGCAGAACGGCATCATCTTCTGCAACCGCAAGCGCGACGTGGCGGTCCTCCACCGCTCGCTGCAGAAGCACGGCTTCAACGCCGTCGCCCTGCACGGCGACATGGACCAGCACGCCCGCATCAAGGCCCTGGACGAGTTCCGCAACGGCGAGGCGACCCTGCTGGTGGCCTCCGACGTGGCCGCCCGCGGCCTCGACATCCCGGCGGTGAGCCACGTCTTCAACTATGACGTGCCCCACCATTCCGAGGATTACGTCCACCGCATCGGCCGCACCGGCCGCGCCGGCCGCGCCGGTACGGCCTACACCATGGTCACGCACCTCGATGCCAAGTCCCTCTCGGCCATCGAGAAGCTGATCGGCAACCCGATCCCCTGGCATGGCGCGCCCCTGGGCGACGCCCCGCCGGCCTCCGAGCGTCGTGGGCGCGACGATGGCCGTCTGCGCGGCAAGCGCCGCATGGACAAGGAGCCCCGCGAGGGCCGTGGTGATCGCGATGGTCGCGGTGAACGTGAGCCGCGCCGCGAGCGCGAGCCCCGGGCCGAAGGCGCGGAGCGTGGGGAGCGTCAGCCGCGGGCGGAGCGTCCCGAGCGCGCCGATCGTCCTGAGCGCACGGAGCGTCCCGAGCGCACCGAACGTCCCGAGCGTCAGGAGCGGGAACGCGCCGCGCGTCCGGAACGGACCGCCGAGCGTGGCGACCGCCCCGAGCGCAACCGCCGTCCCGCCCGCGAGGATGCTGCCGAGGCGCGTCCCCCGCGCCGCGAACGTGCCCCCGCCAACGAGCCGGCGGACATGTCCCACCTCCCTGCCTTCCTTCTGCGCCCCGTGCGCGTGAAGGCCGGTGCGTGAAGGTAGCTGCATGAAGGCGCGCGCCGACCTCCGGGCCGTCGCGTCCTTTCAAATGTTCTGATGGATCAGCGCGCCGCTCAGCCTTGGGCCGGCGCGCTTTTCTTTTTGGCGGCGGGCTTCTTCGCAGGCGCCCCGCCTGCCGGCTTCGCCTTCTTCGCAGACGCGCCGCCTGCCGGCTTCGCTTTGTTCGCAGACGCCCGGCCTCCCGGCCGGGCTTTGGCTTTGGCTTTGGCCTCATTGGCCGCATGGGCCACGAAGAGGGCGCGGCGGGCGAGGGCTGCGAGGTCCTCGGCATCGTCCAGCGCCTCTTCGGGCACGGACCAGAAGCCGCCCATGGTGCGGGTGACGCCCTTGGCCACATAGCTGAAGGGCACGGAGCCCCGCCCCTTCAGATCCTCGGCCAGCGCCGCATCGGCCTTGAGATAGAAGCTGTCGCCGGCCCACAGGGCGAACATCAGCCCGTCCGCATAGAGCCCGGCCCCGCCGAACATGCGCCGGACGGCCACCGGGCCGAAGGCGGCGAAGAGATCGGCAATCGCGTCCTCGTCCATTCCCCCTCCCCGCTCAGGCGCCGCGCAGGCGTGTGGCCCTTCCCGCGCTCAGGCGCCGCGCGGGCTCTTGCTCCACCTCGCTCAAGCGCCGCGCGGGCTTGAAGGGGCGGATCAGCCCACCAGCGCCAGCACCTGCGCGGCCGCGTCCATCTCGGTGCGGCGGGCGGCGCGGCGGGCGGTGGCGAGTTCGTCCTCGCCCCACTGCTCTCGGTTGAAATCCTCGTCCACATGCGCCGCTGTCCACGCCGCGTCGGCGGAGAGCGCGCCCTCGGCCACGGCCAGGGCGAGGAGGGCGGAGCCGGTCAGCGTCGTCATGGAATGCACGGCGGCGAGGCGCAGCGGATCGGCCGGCACCCGCGCCCGCACCTTCGCCAGCGACTCCTCCGGCTGCGCCACGTGGGTGATGCCCTCGGCGAGGTAGAAGCGCGCGCCGTGGGTGGCCTTCATCCAGTCCAGCACGGCATCCCAGTGCTTCGCCTGCCGGTCCAGCAGCTTCTGCGGGCCGTCGGCGCGGTAGAAGAGCATGTCGGTGCCGGCATAGTTCACCACCTCGTCCGCCACCGCCTGCGCCTCCGGCGCCACCCGGTCGAGGGCGACGTTGACAAGGCGGGTCAGCGGCATGGTGAAGGGATCGATCTCGGTCTGCTGGGCCGCCCATTCGGCGGCCATGGCTTCGGCCAGCGCGCGGGTCGGCGCCTTGAGCAGGCCGCGCGCGGGGGTGCGGACGGGGCGGCCATCGAGGAGGATGGTGTAGCCGCCCTCCCCCTCGCCCACGCTGACGTCCTTATAGAAGCGCTTGGGCAAGGGCGCCCTCTGGGCGGCGCGGGCGCGGGCGACGGGATCGCCCGGATCGCCGCTCTCCACATCTTCCAGGAACTCACGCATCTCAAGCTTTCCTCAGATCACGACGCGGCGGCGGGCCAGAAGCTCGGCGATGGCCTCGGGCACCTCGCGGAAGTGCTGGACGATCCGGTCCGCGCCCGCCCGCTCCAGCGCCGGAACCTCATGATAACCCCAGGCGACGCCAAGCGCCGAGGCCCCGGCCTGCAGGGCCATGGAGATGTCATAGGTGGTATCGCCGATCACCACCGTATCCTCCGGCCGTGCGCCGATCTCCCCCATGGCCTGGAACACCATGGCCGGATGGGGCTTGGAGGGCGCGTCGTCGGCGGTCTGGATGGTGGAGAACCAGCCCTCCATGCCCTGCACGGACAGGATGCGGTTCACCCCCCGCCGCGACTTGCCGGTGACGATGCCGAGCACCACGTCCTCGCGCTGGCGCAGCCCCTCCAGCACCTCGCGGGCGCCGTCGAACATGGGCTCGGGGGCGTCCGCATTCAGCAGGCGGTTGAAGGCGACCTTGTAGGCATCGACCATCGCCTCGATGGGATAGGACGCATCCCCCTGCGACAGCACCGCGAAGGCCTGCGGCAAAGAGAGGCCCACCAGCGAGAGCAGCTTCTCCCGGTCGGGCACGGGCACGCCGTGGGCGGCGTGGACATCGTGCATGGCGGAGACGATGAGGTGCTGGCTGTCCACCAGCGTGCCGTCGCAGTCGAACAGCACCAGCTTGAGGCCGGCGGAGGAGGAAGGTTCGGCGTCGGCTGCTGCGCTCATTTCTGCGTCATCTGCTGGGTCGCGATATCATAGGTCCATGTGGTGCCGGAGGGATCGACGAACAACACCTGCCGGAAGCCGCGCTGCTCGCACTGCTTGGGGAAGGGGCCGGCGACGATCAGCTCGGCCGCGGTCTTGGCCGGGAAGTTGAACTTGATGGTGAGCAGCGTCGCGTCGTCGCCGCCGGCCGTCACCGTCAGGTCGAGGCCGTTCTGGGCGAAGCTGTCCTGCTTGCTCTTGGCGAAGGCCCGGCGCGCGGCGGCGTCCGCGGCCGGCGCCGGGGCGGTGCCGTTCACCGTGGGCAGCGGCAGCGATGCGTCCTGCGCCGGCGCGCCGGCGGGCGGTGCCGTCGGGGTGGGAGCGGCGGCCTGCGCCGGAGGCTGGGCGGGAGCGGGCGCCGGCTGGGCAGGCGCGGGTGGTTGCGCGGCCGGGGCCGGTGCTGTCGCCTGAGTTTGCGGCTGCGCGTCGGGTGTCTCTCCCGGCTCGGCCGACATGACCCACCAGACGAGGCCGCCCGAAATCAGCGCCACCACGGTGCCGCCGAGGCCCACGAGGAACGGCATCACATAGCTCGTATGGAGCTTGCGGCCGCAGAAGGGGCAATGGGCCTCCTCGGGATAGACCTGCGCCCCGCAGCCGGGACAGAAGTCGGGCCTCGGGTTCATCGCAATCACCTCCGCACGCTCGGCCCGGCAAGTCCCGGTCACCGTGGTCCCGGTCGCCGTAGCTCCGGTCCGCCCTGGCTGCGCCACGCTGGCGGCGTCACCCCGGCCGGTCCAGCACCTTGATCGATCGATGTGGCCCTGTGCCCGCGGCGCGCCGCGAATCGCAAGGCCTCCCCCATCACCACGAATGCACGACGGGGCGGAGGAACAGAAGCCCCCGCCCCGTCATGTCCATTCCGAATGCGCCCTGAGGAGGGCAAGGCCGGCCTGCCGGCGCCCGCTATTTCCCGAAGCCGAGGTCGAGGGGCGGCGGTGACGTTGCGTCGAGGCCGGGGGTGAGGTTCTCGAACTGCTGCTGGATCTGCTGCTGGTCGAGCTGGATGCCGCCGCTCTTGTAGTGGGTCACCATGCCCGGGAAGAGGATGATGAGCGCCACCATGACGAGCTGGATGCACACGAACGGCACCGCGCCCCAGTAGATCTGCCCGGTGGTGACCGGCTGCATCATCTTGCCCGTCACCCGGTCCACATAGGGCACCTTCGCCGCCACCGAGCGCAGGAAGAACAAGGCGAAGCCGAAGGGCGGATGCATGAACGAGGTCTGCATGTTCACCGCCAGCATCACGCCGAACCAGATGAGGTCGATGCCCATCTTGTCCGCCGCCGGCCCGAGCAGCGGGATGATGATGAAGGCCAGCTCGAAATAATCGAGGAAGAAGGCCAGCACGAAGACCAGCGCGTTCACCGCGATGAGGAAACCGGTCTGGCCGCCGGGCAGCGACACCAGCAGCTCCTCCACCCACTTGTGCCCGTCCACCCCGTAGAAGGTGAGCGAGAACACGCGCGCGCCGAGCAGGATGAACAGCACGAAGGCCGAGAGCTTGGCGGTGGAGTAGGTCGCCTGCCGCAGCAGGTCGAACTTCAGCCGGCCGCGGGCGAAGGCGAGGATGACCGCGCCAAGCGAGCCCATGGCGCCGCCCTCGGTCGGCGTCGCGACGCCGATGAAGATGGTGCCGAGCACGAGGAAGATCAGCGCCAGCGGCGGCACCATCACGAATACCACCTGCTCGGCGAGCTTGGACAGCAGCTTCAGCCGGAACACGCGGTTGATGACGGCCACGACGAAGGCGATGCCCACGGTGGCCGACATGGTGAGCACCACATAGTCGGCGCCGAACTTCACATGGCTCATCTCCATCAGCTCGATGGCGCCGGCGATGGACAAAGAGAGCGCGATGAAGAGCGAGGGCGTGAGCAGCTTCGCCGTGCCCGACATGATGAAGAACAGCACCACGAACGAACCGATGCCCCACACCGCCATGTTGGCGACGCCGGGGAACGCGCCCGCCGTCAGGCCCGGCAGGGAGCCCCGGGCGATCAGGAAGGCGAAGCCCGCCGCCGCCACCGCGCCCATGATGCGCGAGGGCAGCGTCTTCTGGTCCGGATCGCGCAGGGTCTGCGCCTCCAGCGGCAGGCCGGGCGCCGCGTTCGGGAAGATCGAGGAGATGATGAAGATGTAGACCGCGTAGAGGCTTGCGAGCAGCAAACCGGGCACGAACGCGCCCTCATACATGTCGCCCACCGAACGGTTCAGCTGGTCGGCCATGACGATGAGCACGAGGGAGGGCGGGATGATCTGCGCCAGCGTGCCCGACGCCGCGATGACGCCCGAGGCGACGCGCCGGTCGTAGCCGTAGCGCAGCATGATGGGCAGCGAGATGAGGCCCATGGAGATCACCGAGGCCGCCACCACGCCGGTGGTCGCCGCCAGCAGCGCGCCGACGAAGATCACCGCATAGGCGAGGCCGCCACGGATGGAGCCGAACACCTGCCCGATGGTGTCGAGCAGGTCCTCGGCCATGCCGGAGCGCTCGAGGATGAGCCCCATGAAGGTGAAGAAGGGCACCGCGAGGAGCACTTCGTTGTTCATGGTGCCGTAGACGCGCTCGGGCAGCGCCTGCAGGAACTTGGGCTCGAACAGGCCGAGATAGATGCCGATGAGGCCGAAGATCAGTCCGTTGGCCGCCAGCGAGAAGGCCACCGGGTAGCCGAGCAGCAGGAACAGCACCAGCGCGCCGAACATGATCGGCGCCATGTTGTGGATGAACCAGCCGCGGAAGCCGGGCTCCGCCGCCATCGCCACGTCGGGCAGCGCGATGAGCAGGACGGCGAGGAGCGCGACGGCGAGCGCGGCGAGCGGGCGGCGCTTCAGGAGCGTACGGACGAAGGACATGAACGCGCTCCTACTTCTTGGCCGCAGGGGCGACGGACGCGCCATCGGGAAGTTCCGCATCAGCCAGCAGGCGCTCGGCCTCGGCCGCAAGGGCCGCATGGCTGCCGCCCGCGCCCTCGTGGGGGTCCTCCATCTTTCCGGTGAAGATGGCGACGCGCTTGATGAGCTCGGAGATGCCCTGCAGCGTCAGGAAGAAGAAGCCCACCGGCACCAGCAGCTTCGCCGGCCACTGCGGCAGGCCGCCGGCGTTCAGCGACTGCTCGTTGATCTCGAAGGAGGCCAGGAAGAAGGGCCACGAGGTCCACAGCAGCAGGATGGAGAAGGGCAGCAGGAAGAAGAGGTGGCCGAAGATGTCGATGCCATCGCGGGTGCGCTTGGGCAGCCGGGAATTCACGATGTCGATGCGGATGTGCTCGTTGTCGATGAGGGTCCAGGACGCGCACAGCAGGAACACCGCGGCGAACAGCACCCATTGCAGCTCCAGCCACGAATTGGAGCTCATGTCGAACAGCTTGCGGATGATCGCATTGAGCGCCGACACAAGGATGGAGACGAGGATCAGCCACGCCGCGGCCTTGCCGATGCGGGTGTTGACGGCATCGATCCCCCGCGAGAGGGCGAGAAGGGCTGTCATTGGGATCATTTCCCTCGGGCTCGGCCGGAGATGGCTCCGGACTGCTTCTTCTTTGGCCTTCAGGCCTTGGCGCGCACCATAGGGGAAGATGCTGTGACTTCAAGCCGGAGGCGGTTACCAGACTGCCGAATGCGGCAGGGGTCAGACCAAAGTCGAAGACGCCGGCTTCAACGCGTCGCGGGCGCATCCGGCCAGGGCGGCGGACCGGGTAGACCCTGCCCTTGGGTGAAGCGGGCGGCGGCCCGGTCCCATTCCAGCACCCGGCCGGTTCCCGCGACCGGGCTGGGCGCCACGCACCACACCGCAAGGTCCGTGCCCTGGCGCGGCAGCAGCGTGATGGCCCGGCCGAGGCCCTCGAACGCCGCCGTGCTCTCCTCCACCTCCCGCGGCTCGGTGCGGCAGAGGCTTTCATCCTGCGGCGGCATCACCCTGTCCGTGACCAGATTCCACCGCCCGGATGCGTGGGAATAGAAGCGCACCCGCCCGCCGAACGGCACGCCACCGCGCAGCGCGCGCTCGCTGAGGCCGAGCAGCGGGAAACCCTCCCGGTCGAACCACACGGCGACTTCCGTGACGAAGTGCGCCGCCCCGTCCCCGTCGCCCCGGTCGTCGATGCGCAGGTAGCCGTGCGGGACATCGAGGGTCAGCGTCACCCGCGCCCGTGGCCCGTAAAGGCGGCCGCCCGAGGCCGTGGCGCCGGCGCCCTCCCCGCGGATCTCATAGTCGGGAAAGCCGGTCGCCTGGGCGATCTGGAGATCGCGGAACCAGTAGAGCACGCCCTCCCGCTCGGCACCGCCGCTCCCCGCCGCCGCCGGCGCGACGGCCAGAGCCGCCGCAGCAAGCCACAGCAGGGCGGCGCGCCTCATCCCTCCGGCGCTTCCAGGATGGGATCGTATTGCGAGGCGTCGAAGCCGAGCACCGCGAAGGTCTGCGCCATGTGCTGCGGCAACGGCGCGGAGACGTCGATCACCCCATTGCCGCGCGGATGCGGGATGACGAGTCGGCGCGCCAGCAGATGCAGGCGGTTCTGCAGGCCGCCGGGCAATTCCCAGTTCTCGATGTCGAAATACTTCGGGTCGCCGAGGATCGGATGGTGGATGTGGGCGAGATGGGCGCGCAGCTGGTGGGTGCGGCCCGTCACCGGCTTCAGCGACAGCCAGCTCATCTTCTGCGCGGCCTGATCCACCACGGCGTAATAGGTGATGGCGTGGCTCGCCTCGTCCTCGCCGTGGCGGGCGACGCGCATCTTCTCCTCGTCCTCGTCGCGGGCGAGATAGGTGGAGATGCGCCCCTGCCGGGGCTTCGGCACGCCGGGCACCACCGCCCAGTAGACCTTGCGCGCCTCGCGCGAGCGGAAGCTCTTGGCCAGCACCGAGGCGGCGAGCCGCGACTTGGCGATGAGCAGGCAGCCGGACGTGTCCTTGTCGATGCGGTGGACGAGGCGGGGCTTCTGCCCGTCCCGGTCCTTCAGCGCCTCAAGCAGTCCATCCACATGCCGGTACGTGCCGGAGCCGCCCTGCACCGCGAGGCCGAACGGCTTGTTCAGCACCATCACGTCCTTGTCCTCGAACAGGGTGATGGATTTGATGAAGGCTCGGTCCTCTTCCAGCTTGCGCACCGCCGGGTCTTTCGACGCGCGGGGCTTTGCCGGCGGAGTGGCGGACGGAGTGGCGCCTGTCTCGGCGGAGGCCGCGCGGGCGCCGTCCTTGCCGGCCTCGCCGCTACGCGCCCCCTTTGCCGGGGCGGCCGCCGCCTCGGGCTCTTCCAGGCCGAGCGGGGGAATGCGCACGCTCTGGCCGGGCTCGACGCGGGAAGAGGTCTTCACCCGGCCGCCGTCCACCCGCACCTGCCCGGTGCGCACCAGCTTCTGCAGGTGCCCGAAGGAGAGGTCCGGATAATGCACCTTGAACCAGCGGTCGAGGCGCATGCCCGCCTCGTCCTCGGCCACGGTTCTGGTCACGACAGCCATGGTCGCTGAGCCTCTCGGGTTTCGCGTTGAGGCCAGACACATAGTCCAAGCGCGAAGCTGCGTCACCCGCACACGACCCTAAAGAGCACGAATGGCCATTTACAACTATAAGTACATGTGATTGCCTTCTGTAAGGCCAAGTTGCGGCCATCGGAGGCGATCCATGTCCAGGCTCTCCACCCCCGTTCCCTTCCCCGCCAGCCGCTACGCGATCAACGGTCCGAACCTGTCCGGTGCGCGCAACGCCACCATGCTGTCCCTGCTCGGCAATCCCCGGGGCAGCTACAGCGAGGACTGCCAGTGGCCAACCAACCCCCGGATCACCGACCTGCTGGTCCGGCGCCCGAGCCTCGGCCCGCTGGAAAACATCACCGGCCTCCGGCCGGCGGTGGCGGCGCTGGAAAAGATTCTCGACGACATCAGAACGTCGGTCCCCCATGTCCATGCGGCGCTTGGCCATGAGGGGATGCTGTGCGCGCGGTTCGTGCGCGGCAGCCGCAGTGCCATCAGCAACCATTCGTGGGGCACGGCCATCGACCTCACCCTGGAGGGCAAACTCGACACGCGCGGCGACGGGAAGACCCAGGCCGGGCTGCTTGAGATCTACTCTATCTTCAATGCCCACGGCTTCTTCTGGGGCGCGGCCTTTTCCACCGAGGACGCCATGCATTTCGAGGCCTCTGACGAACTGATCCGCCAATGGGCCAAGGACGGCGCGTTCGGCAAGGCAGCTGGCCGCATCCCCGCGCTCGGAGATATGCTGACCTTCGGCGACCGCGGCAAGGTGGTGGAGGAGCTTCAGGTGGCGCTGAACCTCGCGCTCGCGTTCGATCTCGCCCCCGATGGCATCTTCGGTGCACAAACCCGCGCCGCGGTCCTGGAGTTCCAACGCCGCAAGGGCCTGCCCCTCACGGGAGAGGCAGATACCGCGACCCGCGCCGCTCTCGAGGAGGCGGTCAGCTAGGCCGCCACCATCACGTCAGGCTGCGCACCAGCATGATGCCGGCCCAGACGCCGCCGAAGCCCAGCAGCACCGAGCCGAGGGCATAGGCCAGCGCCATCCCCAGCTCGCCCCGCTCGGCCAGATAGAGGAAATCCAGCGAGAAGGTGGAGAAGGTGGTGTAGCCGCCCAGCACCCCGGTGGTGAGGAACAGCCGCACCGGCTGCGTCCAGGTCTCGCCGTCCTTGAAGGCGAGATAGCCCGCCATCAGCCCCATGATGAGGCTGCCCGACACGTTGATGAGGAAGGTGGCGAAGGGAAAGCCCGTGCCCAAGAGCCGCGGCACGGCCATGTTCACGAAATGCCGGATAGTGCCGCCGAGGCCGGCGCCGAGGAAGACGATGAGGGCGGGGGGCAGGTTCATGGCGGGTTCCGAAACTGATCAGGAGCGCGCACGGCGCGCGGCATGGAGAACGGCGAGGATGGTGATGCCATCCGCATCCACACGATAGATGACAAGGTAGGGCGTATCGGCGATGGCGAGTTGCCGCGTGCCCGGCACGGTGCCCGCCGGAGCGGACAAAGGGTGGTCTGCGAGATTGAGAATGGCCCGCTCGATGCGGGCGACAAGGCGGCCGGCGGCCGCGGGGCTGTCGGCGGCGACGTAGCGCTCGATCTGCCTGAGGTGCCCGAGGGCGCGGGCACGGAAGGTGACCTTCATCCCCGGAAGCGGGCAAAAAAGGCTTCGACCTCCTGGGGGGACGCGTTCGGGTCCCCATCCTCCAGCGCGCGGCGAACCTCCTCCTCCTGCTCGGGGGTGAGGACATAGACCGCGCCTTCCCCGGCGCCCGCCTCGATCACGTGGAGGAACTCGCGGGCGAGCGCGTCCTGCTCCGCCTCGGGCAGGGCTTCAAGCTTCTCGATGAGTTCGCGCATCAGCCGGGTCATGGTCGCCTTCAGGAGTCCAGCCTCGGGGCGGATCATATACGAAGGCCGACAGCCCCGCTATTTCCCGCCGCGCTCGGACCTCAGGCGCGCCCAGTAGTCCAGCCGCTTCTTGATCTCGCGCTCGAAGCCGCGTTCCACCGGGCGGTAGAAGCTCTGGCGGCCCAGCGCCTCGGGGAAATAGTTCTGGCCGGAGAAGGCATCCGGCTCGTCATGGTCGTAGCGATAGCCGGTGCCGTAGCCCTCGGCCTTCATCAGCTTGGTCGGCGCGTTCAGGATGACCTTGGGCGGCACCAGCGAGCCACCTTCCTTAGCAACGCGCATGGCGGCCTTGAAGGCCGTGTAGACGGCATTCGATTTCGGCGCGGTGGCCACATAGACGACCGCCTGCGCCAGCGCCAGCTCGCCCTCGGGGGAGCCGAGGAAGTCGTAGGCCTCCTTCGCCGCATTGGCGACGACGAGGGCCTGGGGGTCGGCATTGCCGATGTCCTCGATGGCCATGCGCACGATGCGCCGGGCGAGAAACAGCGGGCTCTCCCCCGCATCCAGCATGCGCGCCAGATAATAGAGCGCCGCGTCGGGGTCGGAGCCGCGCACCGCCTTGTGCAGCGCGGAGATGAGGTTGTAGTGGCCGTCCTCGCTCTTGTCGTAGATGGGCGCCCGGCGCTGCACCACCTCGCTCAGGCCCGCCACGTCGAACACCTCGCCGGGCCGCGCGGCGCGCCACACCTCTTCCGCCAGGGTCAGGGAGGCGCGGCCGTCGCCATCGGCCATGTTCACCAACGCCACGCGCGCTTCCTCGGTGAGGGGCAGCTCCCGGCCCTCCACCTCCTCGGCGCGGGCGAGCAGCTTCGCGACGGCTTCGGCATCGAGGGAGCGGAACACCAGCACTCGGGCGCGGGAGAGAAGCGCCGCGTTAAGCTCGAAGGAGGGATTTTCCGTGGTGGCGCCCACCAGCGTCACCGTGCCGTCCTCCATGACGGGCAGGAAGCTGTCCTGCTGGGCGCGGTTGAAGCGGTGGATCTCGTCCACGAACAGCAGCGTCGCGGTGCCCGAGAGGCGGCGGCCGCGGGCCTGCTCGAACACCTTCTTCAGGTCCGCGACGCCGGAGAAGATGGCGGAGATCTGCTCGAAGTGGAGGTCCGTGGCCGAGGCCAGCAGGCGCGCCACCGTGGTCTTGCCGGTGCCTGGCGGCCCCCACAGGATGAGCGAGCCGAGGGAGCGTGTCTCCAGCATGCGCGAGAGCACGCCATCCGGCCCCACCAGATGGTCCTGCCCCACCACCTCCGAGAGGCGCGACGGGCGCAGACGGTCTGCGAGGGGGCGCGCCACCCCCTCCCCCAATCCCGCCGCCTCGAACAGGTCGCTCATGGGTGCCTCGGCCGGGTCTGTCAGCCGCGCAGGACGGCGGTGATGCTGCGCCCGCCGCGCAGGACCGTCACCCGCCATCCCCGCTGGGGCACGGCGGCAAGCTGGTTGAGATCGCCGGTGCGGGCGACCTTCTCGTTGTTCACCTCGACGATGACGTCGCCGGGGCGGAAGCCGGCGGCGGCCGCAGGGGAATTGTCCTGAACGTCATAGACCACGACGCCGGTGGCGTTGGTATCCACCTTCAGCTCCTCCGCCACGGCCGGCGACAGGTTGACGATGGTGGCCCCGGCGAAGGGCGAGCGGCCACGCAGCAGCAGTTCCTCTCGCGGCACCGTCTCGGGTGCCACCTCCAGCACCACCACGAGAGTCTGATCCTTGCCGGAGCGGTTCACCAGCAACGCCGCCTTGCCGCCGATGGGGCGGGTGGCGAGGCGGTAGTTGAGGGATTCGGGATCGTCGATGCCCTGCCCCTCCACCGACACCACGAGGTCGCCGGTCCTGAGCCCGGCCTTGGCGGCGGGGCTGCCGGCGGTCACGCTCTGCACCAGCACGCCGGTGGGGCGCGGCAGGCCGAGGCTCTCGGCGATGTCGGGCGTCACGCGCTGCAGCTTGGCGCCGAGCCAGGGCCTCCGCACGGACTTGGAGCCGCTCTTGGCCTGCTCCACCACCACCCGGCCCATGTTGGCGGGAATGGCGAAGCCGATGCCGTGGGAGCCGCCGGAGCGCGAATAGATGGCGGAATTGATGCCCACCACGCGCCCCGCCATGTCCACCAGCGGCCCGCCGGAATTGCCGGGATTGATGGCCGCGTCGGTCTGGATGAAGAACTGGTAGTCGGAGACGCCCACCTGCGTGCGGGCGAGCGCGGAGACGATGCCCTGCGTCACCGTCTGGCCGACGCCGAAGGGATCGCCGATGGCGAGCACCAGGTCGCCCACGGCGAGGCTGTCCGAATCGCCCAGCTCCAGGAAGGGGAAGCGCTCCTTCGCCTCGGTCTTGATGCGCAGCACGGCGAGGTCGGTGCGCTGGTCGCGCAGCAGCACCTCGGCCTCGTACTCGCGCCGGTCGTTGAGGGCGATGCGGATTTCGTCCGCCCCCTCGATGACATGGTAGTTGGTGAGCACCAGCCCCGAGGGATCGACGATGACCCCCGAGCCGAGCGAGCGCTGCACCCGCTCGGGCGCGCGCAGGCCGGGCCCCTCGCCGGGGCCACCGGGACCGCCTGGTCCGGGCATGCCGAAGAAGCGGCGGAAGAAGGGATCGTCGAAGATCGGGTTCACGCGCTGCTGCGCCGTCTTCAGCGCATAGACGTTCACCACAGCCGGCGCCGTCTTCGCCACCACCGGCGCGAAGGTGAGCGTCACCTCGGCCTGCGAGGCAGGAACACGCTGCTGCGCCGCCGGCTGGGCGAAGGCGGGCGTGCCGAAAAGAAGAGCAAAGGCGGCTGCCGCCGCCACACATGAGAGCCGTCCGAACATACCGCCACCCTTGAAGCCTGTTCCGCGCTCAATGCCGGGCGGGGCGACCCGTTCCCGCCGCGGCGCGAGGCCCGGCCGATTCGCGCGGTGAGGCCGATCCTCACAACGAAAGACGTTCTCTCGAACGAAAAAAGGGCGGTCCGAGGACCGCCCTTTTTCATAGCCTCAAATCAGCTGAAGCTCACGCAGCTTCCGCGGCAGCGGCAGCAGTGCGGGCGTGGTCGGCGGCGCCCTTGGCGTCCACGTCACGATCCACGAACTCGATCACCGCGACGGCGGTGTTGTCGCCATAGCGGAAGCCGGCCTTGACGATGCGGGTGTAGCCACCCGGGCGGGCCGCAT
Source organism: Xanthobacter sp. SG618 (assembly GCF_012932745.1). Taxonomy (NCBI): domain Bacteria; kingdom Pseudomonadati; phylum Pseudomonadota; class Alphaproteobacteria; order Hyphomicrobiales; family Xanthobacteraceae; genus Xanthobacter; species Xanthobacter sp. SG618. Next base: position 272,638 of record NZ_JABBHL010000008.1, read on the forward strand.
AGCGGGGCGCCAGCACGTCGAACAGCTTCTTGACCACGGCCTGGTCCTTCAGCTCGGCGATCGCCTGGCGGCGGGCGTGCAGGTCGCCGCGACGGGCGAGGGTCACGAGCTTCTCCACCACCGGGCGAAGATCCTTCGCCTTGGGCAGGGTGGTCACGATCTGCTCGTGGGTGATGAGGGCGCCCGCGAGGTTGGAGAACATCGCCTTGCGGTGCTCCCAGGTGCGGTTGAACTTGCGATGAACCTTGCCGTGACGCATGACGGCGAACTCCTGAAGATGGCGACGGACGAGCCGGTCGAGTGGTTGCGCGGCTCGGGCCGCTCAAAAGGGGTCGGGGCAGCGTGCCGCCCCGGATTGCGGATCAGTAGTGCTCCTCGAAGCGCTTGGCCAGCTCTTCGATGTTCTCAGGCGGCCAGCCGGGCACTTCCATGCCGAGATGCAGGCCGAGGGAGGCGAGCACCTCCTTGATCTCGTTGAGCGACTTCCGGCCGAAGTTCGGCGTACGGAGCATCTCCGTCTCGCTTTTCTGGATCAGGTCGCCGATATAGACGATGTTGTCGTTCTTCAGGCAGTTGGCCGAACGGACGGAGAGCTCGAGCTCGTCCACCTTCTTCAGCAGCGCCGGAGAGAACGGCAGCGTCTGGATCGCGGTCGCCTCGCTCTCGCGCTTGGGCTCCTCGAAGTTGACGAAGATCTCCAGCTGGTCCTGCAGGATGCGGGCGGCGTAGGCCAGCGCGTCCTCGGCCGTGATCGAGCCGTTGGTCTCGATCTGGAGCGTCAGCTTGTCATAGTCGAGGATCTGACCCTCACGGGTGTTCTCGACCTTGTAGGAGACCTTGCGCACCGGCGAGTAGAGGCTGTCGATCGGGATCAGGCCGATCGGAGCATCCTCGGGACGGTTGCGGTCGGCGGCCACGTAGCCCTTGCCGGTGTCGACCGTGAACTCGATGCGCAGCTCCGCGCCCTCGTCGAGGGTGCAGATCGGCAGATGCGGGTTCAGGATCTGCACGTCGCCGACGGTCTGGATGTCGCCGGCCAGCAGCACGCCGGGGCCGGTCTTCTTGGCCACCATGCGCTTCGGGCCGTCGCCCTGCATCTTGATGGCCACATCCTTCACGTTGAGGATGATGTCCGTCACGTCCTCACGCACGCCGGGGATCGACGAGAACTCGTGCAGCACGCCGTCGATGTGGATCGAGGTCACAGCCGCGCCCTGCAGCGACGACAGGAGGATGCGGCGCAGGGCATTGCCGAGGGTCATGCCGAAGCCGCGCTCCAGCGGCTCGGCGATGACGGTCGCGAGGCGCTTGGGATCGTGGCCGGGATTGACCTGCAGCTTCTCGGGCTTGATCAGCTCTTGCCAGTTCTTCTGAATCACTTGCTTCACCTTGCTTTCTCGCCGGGCCACGGCAGCTGCCGGGGTGGTGAGCCTCAACCGGAGGCCTGGCCCGTCCCGCTCGGGGGAGGAGAAACCGGGCTTGATCCCCGCGGGCCGGGCCCGCGGAGGAACGAAGAGCGGATCAGACGCGACGGCGCTTGCGCGGACGGCAGCCGTTGTGCGGGATCGGCGTCACGTCGCGGATGGAGGTGACGAGGAAACCCGCGGCCTGCAGCGCGCGAAGGGCGGACTCACGGCCGGAACCCGGACCGCAGACTTCCACCTCGAGGGTGCGCATGCCGTGCTCGGCCGCCTTGCGGGCCGCGTCCTCGGCCGCGACCTGCGCGGCGTACGGGGTGGACTTGCGCGAGCCCTTGAAGCCCATGGCGCCGGCCGAGGACCAGGAGATGGTGTTGCCCTGGGCGTCGGTGATGGTGATCATGGTGTTGTTGAACGACGCGTTCACGTGCGCCACGCCGGAGGCGATGTTCTTGCGCTCGCGACGACGGACGCGTGTAGCTTCCTTGGCCATTCTTCTGTCGATCCTTCAGGCGCGCCCGTAGCTCCAGGCGCTCGGGATGGCCCACCATGGGCCGGAAATGACCGGAGCCGGCAAGGCCGGCATCCGGGAACTCAAAAAGCCTTGCGGCCGATCACTTCTTCTTGCCGGCGATCGGCTTCGCCGGACCCTTGCGGGTGCGGGCGTTGGTGTGGGTGCGCTGGCCGCGCACGGGCAGGCCACGACGATGGCGCAGGCCGCGGTAGCAGCCGAGGTCCATCAGGCGCTTGATGTTCATCGCCACTTCGCGGCGCAGGTCGCCTTCCACGAGGTAGTCGCGGTCGATGGTCTCGCGGATCTGCAGCACTTCCTGGTCGGTCAGCTGGTTCACGCGACGCTCGGCGGGAATGCCCACCTTCTCGACGATCTCTTCAGCCTTCTTGGGGCCGATGCCGTGGATGTACTGGAGCGCGATGACGACGCGCTTGTTGGTCGGGATGTTGACGCCTGCAATACGAGCCACTGCGCTCTCCATGTGGGCCTGCGCCAGAAGGCGGCTGGCCGGTTGTTGTCCCCGCGTCCGGTGGAGGCCGGCCCCTGCGGGATCTTGACGAATGCTGCCCCGGATACGACAAAGCCGCCGCCCTGCCCAACCCTTTCGGGTGGACCGAACGGCACCTTTTCCGAAGCGAGGAAGTGCCCATAGCGGAGATTCCGCGAGGGGTCAAGTGCGGGAGGGATCAGCGCCTCACCAGCGCGTAAAGCTGCTCCGCCGCCTGCCGCGATTGCCCCGCATCAGCGGACAATCCGATCTGCTCCTCGACAATCCGGATGAGCAAGGCGCTCAGTTCAGGCACCTCCGCCCCATTGCGAAGCGCCTGTAAGACGGGGATCAAATAATCATCATACTCATCTTGAGCATCGGGGACATCTCGTATTCCGATCGGGTCCCATACATTCAAGAGTACCTGCCTAACACCCTTCAGTAGTTCGTTCATTTCATTCATAGCGATCACCTTACTTCGGCCAAGCCGTTATCACTACACCTGCGGGATCGAGAACCACTGTCGCACCTGCGCCCCTAAATTGAGTGGACCCGTTGGCGCGCGGGACAATTCGCAAAGGGTTCTTGACAGCATCAAGAATGGCTGACGGCGACACGCCGCGATTGATTGCCTGGTTGATGCCGTGCCTTGTAAAGCCGGTAATACCCTCTGCCACTTGGACATATCGGCTGTGGTTGCTACTGGTCGCCCCTGATGAGGCGCCCAATCCCCCGGTCCATCTCCCGCCATCAGGATTTCCCGCTGGCACCCTCGGTTGCTCGGGATTGTATTTCCAAGCAAGCGAGCATCGCAGTAGCGCGACGCGCAAGCGCGTAGCCGCCAAGTCGGCCCGCACCCTTCCAACGTCAAACTTATTTGGGATCATATTCCGATCTTCACATCGCCATGTATAGGAATATTCTCCTATTTTCAGACAAAAGAAAAGACCCCTTCGCTCGGCAGCGCGAAAGGGCCCTTCTTCAAATCCTCTATGTCAAATGGACCACGGCCGAAAAACGGCCGAAGCCCCCTGCCCTCACGCCGCCTCGGCGAGAACCCCGTCGATGGCGGCGGTGACCTGATCGATGGGCGCCATGCCGTCGATCTGCTTCAGCTGGCCGCGCGCCTTGTAATAGGGCGCGACCACGGCGGTATCGCGGTTGTAGGCTTCCAGGCGGGTCTTGAAGACCACCGGATCATCATCCTTGCGCACCGGCTCGCCCTTGGAGGCGGCCTCGGCGGCGCGGTTGAGGATGCGGTTGACCAGCTTCTCCTGGTCCACCACCAGCTCGATCACCGCGTCGAGCTTGAGGCCCTTCTCGGTGAGCAGATGGTCCAGCGCCTCGGCCTGCGCCACCGTGCGCGGGAAGCCGTCGAGGATGAAGCCGTTTCGGGCATCCGCCTCGCCGATGCGCTCGGCGATGATGCCGATGACGATCTCATCCGAGACCAGCCCGCCGGCATCCATCACCGCCTTCGCCTTCAGCCCCACCGGCGTGCCCGCGGCAACGGCCGCGCGCAGCATGTCTCCGGTGGAAAGCTGGACGATGCCGTGACGGGCCACCAGCCGCTGTGCCTGAGTTCCCTTGCCTGCCCCGGGCGGGCCCAACAGCACCAGCCTCATATTACTTCCTCCTCCCCCCGCGCAGCTTGGCCTTCTTGACCAGTCCTTCGTACTGGTGGGCCAACAGATGTCCCTGGATCTGGGACACGGTGTCCATGGTCACGCTGACCACGATCAGAAGCGACGTTCCTCCGAAATAGAACGGAAGAGAGGCGTAGGAAATCAGCAGTTCGGGGAAGAGGCAAACCGCCGCAATGTAGGCGGCGCCCACGACGGTGATGCGGGTGAGCACATAATCGATGTACTCGGCCGTCCGCTCGCCCGGGCGGATGCCCGGAATGAAGCCGCCGTGCTTCTTCAGATTGTCCGCCGTCTCCACCGGATTGAACACGATCGCGGTGTAGAAGAAGCAGAAGAACACGATCAGCGCCACATAGAGCACCATGTAGAGCGGGCGCCCGTGGCCGATGTGGGTCGTGACGGTCTGCAGCCATTCCGGCCCCGAGCCCTGCATGAAGCTGGCGATGGTGGTGGGAATGAGCAGCAGCGAGGAGGCGAAGATCGGCGGGATGACGCCCGACGTGTTCAGCTTCAGCGGCAGATGCGAGGACTGGCCCTCATAGATGCGGTTGCCGACCTGGCGCTTGGGATACTGGATCAGCAGCCGGCGCTGGGCGCGCTCCATGAACACGATGAAGGCGATGACCACCACGGCCATCACCAGCATGGCCAGAATCACCACGGTGGAGATGGCGCCCTCGCGGCCGAGTTCCAGCGTGCGCACGAACGCGCCGGGCAGCTCGGCGACGATGCCGGCGAAGATGATGAGCGAGGTGCCGTTGCCGATGCCGCGCGAGGTGATCTGCTCGCCGAGCCACATCAGGAACATGGTGCCGCCGGTCAGGGTAATGACCGTGGAGATGCGGAAGAACCAGCCGGGCTCCGCCACCACGCTGCCCGAGCCCTCGAGGCCGACGGCGATGCCATAGGCCTGGAACAGGGCCAGCACCACGGTGAGATAGCGGGTGTACTGGTTGAGCTGCTTGCGGCCCGCCTCGCCTTCCTTCTTCAGCGCCTCCAGCGTCGGCGAGACGCTGGTGAGGAGCTGGATGATGATGGAGGCAGAGATGTACGGCATGATGTTCAGGGCGAAGATGGCCATGCGCTGCACGGCGCCGCCCGAGAACATGTTGAAGAGACCGATGATCCCCTGCTGGGCGTTCTTGAAGACGTCCGCCAGCGCGTCCGGATTGATGCCGGGCATGGGGATGTAGGTGCCGAGCCGATAGACGAGAAGCGCGCCGAGGGTGAACCAGATGCGCTTCTTCAGCTCCTCGGCCTTGCCGAGGGCACCGAAATTGAGGTTCGCCGCGAGTTGTTCCGCCGCCGAGACCATGCCTTGCTCCGATGGACGCCACCCTGGTGGGCGGCCCTTATATGAGGGCGCAACGCTCGGGTGCCAAGGCAAAGGGACCAGGGCTCCCCGCCGACGGTCCCGCTACCGGCTCCCTTGCCGAAGCGCTGGACCCTGGCGGGAGTGCCATGGGCCGGTGCCCGGGCGCGTCCTGGACGATCAGTCCCGAACGGAGCGTTGGGGCAAACTGGGCCGGCGCGACGGATGGCCGCAGGCCGGCGGGAAGAGCCGATATCCGGCCGATGGTGCGCCCGCCGGGGGCACGCGGGACCGATCCCGACTCGGATGCTGGAGGCCGAAGCCGCCCTCGCACCCGTCACACCTTCGGCGGCACCGAAGCGTCACCTGAAACCGGGCGCCCCAAGGACCGCCCGAAACACGAAGACCCGGCCTCGGGCCGGGCATCCGCAAGAGGTTGGCCCGAACATGGGTTCGGCGCGGCGGCATGAAGCCCCGCGCCGTCCCCTGTTCCGGATCAGCCTCGGCTCACTCGGCCTCGACGGCCGCCGCGAGCACGGTCACCGAGCCACCGGCCTTCTCCACGGCGGCGACGGCGGACTTGGTGGCGTAGGCCACTTCCAGCGTCACCTTGGCGGAGAGCTCACCGTTGCCGAGCACGCGCACACCATCCTTCACCCGGCGCAGCACGCCGGCGGTGACGAGGGCGGCCTCGGTCACGGGCTGGCCCGCGTCGAGACGGCCGGCATCGACCGCGCCCTGGATCTTGGCGAGGGAGACCTCGTTATAGTCCAGGCGGAAGATGTTGTGGAAGCCGCGCTTCGGCAGGCGACGATGCAGCGGCATCTGACCGCCCTCGAAGCCCTTGATGGCGACGCCGGTCCGGGCCTTCTGGCCCTTCACGCCGCGACCCGCGGTCTTGCCCTTGCCGGAGCCAATGCCCCGACCCACGCGCATCCGCTTCTTGCGGGCGCCGGGATTGTCCCTGATTTCGTCGAGCTTCATGTCCCGCTCCTCACTCGACCACACGGACGAGGTGGGCGACCTTGGCGATCATGCCGCGGACGGCCGGGGTATCCTTGAGAGTGGAGCGGCGGTGCCGCTTGTTCAGCCCGAGGCCGACGAGGGTGGCCTCCTGGTCGAACGGACGGCGGATCGGCGAGCCGATCTGCTCCACGGTGACTGTCTTGTCGCTCATGATGGCGCGCTCCTAATCCGACGCTCAGTCCGTCGCTTCCGCGTCTTCGACGCGGCGGCGGGACTGGAGCTGCGACACCTTGATGCCGCGACGCGCAGCGACCGAGCGCGGCGAGTCCTGGTTCTTCAGGGCGTCGAAAGTGGCGCGCACCATGTTGTAGGGGTTGGAAGACCCGAAGGACTTCGCCACCACATCGTGCATGCCTAGGGTTTCGAACACCGCACGCATCGGGCCGCCGGCGATGATGCCGGTACCCGCCGGGGCGGCGCGGAGCACCACCTTGCCGGCGCCGTGGTGACCATGCACGTCGTGGTGCAGGGTCCGGCCTTCGCGCAGCGGCACGCGGATGAGGGCGCGCTTGGCGCTCTCGGTGGCCTTGCGGATCGCCTCCGGCACCTCGCGGGCCTTGCCGTGGCCGAAGCCGACGCGGCCCTTCTGGTCACCGACCACCACCAGGGCAGCGAAGCCGAAGCGACGGCCGCCCTTCACCACCTTGGCGACGCGGTTGATGTGGACCAGCTTGTCCACGAACGTATTGTCGCGGTCCTCGCGCTCGTGGCGCTGTTCCCGTTCACGGGCCATGTTCGCTCGTCCTTGCGTCAGAACTGAAGGCCGCCTTCGCGGGCGCCCTCAGCGAGCGCCTTGACGCGCCCATGATAGATGTATGCGCCACGATCGAACACGACCGCGGTCACGCCCTTGGCCATCGCCCGCTCGGCAACAAGCTTGCCGATGGTCTTGGCGGCCTCGGTGTCCGCACCGGTCTTCAGCGACCCGCGCAGATCCTTCTCGAGGCTCGATGCGGCGGCGAGAGTCTCGCCCTTCGCATCGTCGATGACCTGCGCATAGATGTGCTGCGAGGTCCGGTGCACCGACAGGCGCGGACGCCCGTTCGCAGCAACGCGGATCGCACGGCGCACCTTGGCCTTGCGGCGCGCCTGCGCCTCCAAATCCTTAGCCATGGTTCGCCTCCGTCACTTCTTCTTGCCTTCCTTGCGGAAGATGAATTCGCCGGCATACTTGACGCCCTTGCCCTTGTAGGGCTCGGGGCCACGGAACTCGCGTATCTCCGCCGCCACCTGGCCGACCTTCTGGCGGTCGATGCCCGTGACCACCACTTCGGTGGGCTTGGGGGTGACGATCTGGATGCCCTCGGGGATCGCGTAGATCACGTCGTGGCTGTAGCCGAGCGAGAGGTTCAGGTTCTTGCCCTGCACCGCCGCCTTGTAGCCGACGCCGGTGATCTCGAGCTTCTTCTCGAAGCCCTTGGTCACGCCTTCGACCAGGTTGGAGACCAGCGTGCGGGACATGCCCCACATGGCCTTGTGACGGGAGGTCTCGCCGTTCATCGAGAGCTGGATTTCCGAGCCCTCGATCTTGGCGGCGATCTCTTCCACCAGGATCACTTCAAGGGCGCCCTTGGGGCCCTTCACCTTCACCGTCTGTCCGTCCAGGCTGGCGGTGACGCCAGCCGGAATGGCGACGGGCAGCTTGCCGATCTTCGACATCTTGTCCTCCGTCGTCAGAACACGGTGAAGAGCACTTCGCCGCCGACGTTCTTGTCGCGGGCTTCGTGGTCGGCCATCACGCCCTGGGGCGTGGAGACGACGGCGATGCCGAGACCGTTGGCGACGCGGGGAAGGTTCTTGACCGCCGCATAGACGCGACGGCCGGGCTTCGACACGCGGGCGATCTCGCGGATCACCGGCGTTCCGTCGAAATACTTCAGCTCGATCTCAAACTCGGTACGGCCGTTGCCGTGGTCGGTCGAGGTGTAGCCGCGGATGTAGCCCTCGTCGCGAAGGACATCGAGAACCGAGGCGCGCAGACGCGAGCCGGGGGTCGAGGTCTTGTCCTTGCGGCGCATCTGGGCGTTGCGGATGCGGGTGATCAGATCGCCGATGGGATCAGTTACAGCCATCGTTCCCTCCTCACCAGCTCGACTTCACGAGGCCGGGCACCATGCCCTGGTTGCCCAGCTCGCGCAGCGCGATACGGCTCATCTTGAGCTTGCGGTAGAAGGCACGCGGACGGCCAGTCACCTCGCAGCGATTGCGGATCCGGATCTTCGCGCCGTTGCGCGGCATTTCCGCCAGCTTGAGGGTCGCCTGGAAGCGCTCCTCGATCGGCAGGGTCTTGTCATTCACGATCGCCTTCAGACGCGCGCGCTTCGCCGCCTGGCCAGTGGCCAGCTTGCGGCGGCGCTCGTTCGTCTCGATCGCGCTCTTCTTCGCCATCTTTAGCTCCTGTTCTCCGCGTCTGAGCAGCTCGTCCTGAGCCCCTCACGGCCGGAAAATCACGTCCTCACTCGTCTCGTCGTCCGGGCCCGGCCATGAGCCGGAACCGAAGAGGCGCTTCGAACGAAGCGCCCCTCATACCCGCTCACTGGCGGAAGGGGAAGTTGAAGGCCTTCAGAAGCGCGCGGGCTTCCTCATCGGTCTTCGCCGTGGTGCACACGATGATGTCCATGCCCCAGATCTGCTCGACGCGGTCGTAGTTGATCTCGGGGAACACGATGTGCTCCTTCACGCCCATGGCATAGTTGCCACGGCCGTCAAAGCTCTTCGGGTTCAGGCCGCGAAAGTCGCGGACGCGGGGCAGAGCCACGGTCACGAGGCGGTCCATGAACTCGTACATGCGGGTCTTGCGAAGGGTGACCTTCGCGCCGACCGGCTGGTTCTCGCGCAGCTTGAAGTTCGAGATCGCCTTGCGGGCCCGGGTGATGACCGGCTTCTGGCCGGCGATCTGGGCGAGGTCCGCAGCGGCGGTCGTCACCTTCTTGGTGTCGGCGGTGGCTTCGCCCACGCCCATGTTGATGACGATCTTCTCGATGACCGGCACTTCCATGGCGTTCTTGTAGCCGAACTGCTCGATCATCTTCGGCCGCACCACCTCGTCATAGAAGGTGCGCAGCCGCGCGTTGTAGGTCGCCTCAGCCATCGATCCTCTCCCCGGAACGCTTGGCCACGCGGACCTTGCGTCCGTCATCCAGCACCTCGAAGCCGACGCGGGTCGGCTTGCCGTCCTTGGGGTCGGCAATGGCGACGTTCGACAGGTTGATGGGAGCCTCCTTGGAGATGATCCCGCCTTCCTGGTTCGCCGACTGGCGCTGGTGACGCTTAACGATATTCACGCCGCGCACGAGAGCCTTCTCGTCCTTCGGCATCACCTGAATGACCTCGCCGGTGCGGCCCTTGTCGCGGCCGGCGAGGACGACGACCTTGTCGCCCTTCTTGATCTTCGCGGCCATCACAGCACCTCCGGCGCCAGCGAGATGATCTTCATGTGGTTCTTGGAGCGCAGCTCTCGCGGAACCGGTCCGAAGATGCGGGTGCCCACCGGCTCCTTGTTGTTGTTGATCAGCACGGCCGCGTTGCGGTCGAAACGGATCACGGAGCCATCGACGCGACGGATGTCCTTGGCGGTGCGAACCACCACGGCCTTCATCACGTCGCCCTTCTTCACGCGGCCGCGCGGGATCGCCTCCTTGACCGACACCACGATGATGTCGCCGACGTGGGCATACTTCCGCTTCGAGCCGCCAAGTACCTTGATGCACATGACGCGACGGGCGCCGGAATTGTCCGCCACGTCGAGATTGGTCTGCATCTGGATCATGACGCACCTGTTCTCGTCATCCGGCGCCGCCGGCGCACCGGCATTGCCTTAACCCTTGTTCGCCGTGCCCGCTCATCGGAACACGGTGTTGCCGCGGTGCGGTCTCCACTCGATCCTCCCGTGGGACGATCGACGGACCCGGCACCGGAGCCCTCCCGGCCGGACGATCCATCCGGACGGGAAACTCTCTATCAGACCTCGGCGCGCTTTTCGCCCTGGATCACGATCCAGTTCTTCAGCTTCGAGATCGGACGGTGCTCCTCGATCCAAACCGTATCACCCACATGCCAGGCATTGGCCTCGTCATGGGCATGGTACTTCTTGGACCGACGCACGGTCTTCTTGAGCAGCGGATGGGTGAAGCGGCGCTCCACCCGGACCACCACGGTCTTGTCGGTCTTGTCGCTCACCACGACGCCCTGGAGCACGCGCTTCGGCATCGCTTCCTCACTTCGCCTTCTGCACCGGCGAACCGGTGCGCTTATTAGTCTGCACGGTCTTGATCCGCGCGATGTCGCGGCGGATCTGCTTGGACCGGGCGGTATTCTCGAGCTGGCCCGTCGCCTTCTGGAAGCGCAGGTTGAACTGCTCCTTCTTCAGCTTCAGCAGCTCATCGGCGAGCTGATCGGGGCTGAGGGCCCGAACGTCCTCGGCTTTCATGAGCCTCTCCTCACTCGGCGATGCGCTGGATGAAGCGCGTCTTGATGGGCAGCTTCGCAGCCGCGAGGGTCAGCGCCTCGCGAGCGGTCTCGACGCTCACCCCGTCGATCTCGAACATGATACGGCCGGGCTTGACGCGGGCCGCCCAATACTCGGGCGCGCCCTTGCCCTTACCCATACGGACTTCCGTGGGCTTGGCCGACACCGGGACGTCCGGGAACACCCGGATCCAGACGCGTCCGGCGCGCTTCATGTGGCGGGTGAGCGCGCGGCGGGCCGCCTCGATCTGGCGGGCAGTCACGCGCTCCGGCTCGACGGCCTTGAGGCCGAATTCGCCGAAGTTCAATTCCGTGCCGCCCTTGGCGACGCCGTGAATGCGTCCCTTGAACTGCTTGCGGAACTTGGTGCGCTTGGGTTGCAGCATGGCTTGATCGCCTTCTCTCTAGCCGGCCATCAAGCCCGGGAGCCGCGGTCGCGGTCGCCGCGATCGCCACGCTCACGGTCACCGCGCTCGCGCCGCTGGGGACGCGAAGAGGGACCGGCTTCCTGCTCGGCCTGGCGCTTGTCCTGCGCCATGGGATCGTGCTCGAGGATCTCGCCCTTGAAGATCCAAACCTTGACACCGCAGGTGCCGTAGGTGGTGAAGGCAGTGGCGGTGCCGTAGTCCACGTCCGCACGCAGGGTGTGCAGCGGAACGCGGCCCTCGCGGTACCACTCAAGGCGCGCGATCTCAGCGCCGCCGAGACGGCCCGAGCAATTGATACGGATGCCCTCGGCGCCGAGGCGCATGGCGGACTGCACGGCGCGCTTCATGGCGCGACGGAAGGCCACGCGGCGCTCCAGCTGCTGGGCGATGGACTCGGCGACAAGGCGCGCGTCGATTTCCGGCTTCCGGATCTCGACGATGTTGATGAAGACTTCCGAGTTGGTCATCTCGGAGACCTTCTTGCGCAGCTTGTCGATGTCCGCGCCCTTCTTGCCGATGACCACGCCCGGACGACCCGAGTAGATGGTCACGCGGCACTTCTTGTGCGGGCGCTCGATCACCACCTTGGACACCGCCGCCTGCTTGAGCTGCTTCATCAGCATCTCGCGGATCTTGATGTCCTCGTGCAGCAGCTTGCCGTACTCGCCCTTGTTGGCGAACCAGCGGCTGTCCCACGTGCGGTTGATGCCGAGCCGGAGCCCGACCGGATTGACCTTCTGACCCATCAGGCCCGCTCCTCGACTTCCCGCACCACGATGGTGATGTGGGCGAAGGGCTTCTCGATACGCGAGGCGCGACCGCGCGCCCGCGGCGAGAACCGCTTCATGACCAGACCCTTGCCCACGTGCGCCTCGGCGACGATGAGATCGTCGACATCGAGCTCGTGGTTGTTCTCGGCATTGGCGATCGCGCTCTCGAGGCACTTCTTCACATCGCGGGCGATCCGCTTGTGGGAGAACTCGAGATCGGCGAGCGCCGTCGCCACCTTCTTGCCGCGGATCAGACCCGCGACCAGGTTGAGCTTCTGCGGCGAGACGCGCAGGTTGCGCGCCACCGCCTTGGCTTCGTTGTCCGCGAGCGCGCGGGGCTTTGCCTGCTTACCCATGACCGATCACCGCCGCTTCGACTTCTTGTCGGCCGCGTGCCCGTAGTAAGTCCGCGTCGGAGCGAACTCGCCGAACTTCTGGCCGATCATGTCCTCGGTGACATTCACGGGCACGTGCTTGTGACCGTTGTAGACGCCGAAGGTTAAGCCCACGAACTGGGGCAGAATGGTGGAGCGCCGGCTCCAGATCTTGATCACATCGCGGCGACCCGAACCCGCGGCAGCTTCCGCCTTCTTCAGCAGGTAGCCGTCGACGAACGGGCCTTTCCAGACAGAGCGAGACATAGCTCAGGCCCTCACTTCTTGCGCTTGTGGCGGCTGGACACGATGAACTTGTCCGTCGCCTTGTTGCTGCGGGTCTTCTTGCCCTTGGTGGGGATGCCCCAGGGCGTGACCGGATGACGGCCGCCCGAGGTGCGGCCTTCACCGCCGCCGTGCGGGTGATCCACCGGGTTCATGACGACGCCGCGGTTATGCGGACGCTGGCCCAGCCACCGGCTACGGCCGGCCTTGCCCAGCGAGATGTTCATGTGGTCCGGGTTCGAGACCGCACCGACGGTGGCGTAGCACGCACCGTGCACGAGGCGCTGCTCGCCGGAGTTCAGGCGAACGATCACGTAGCCTTCGTCGCGGCCGACGATCTGAGCGTAGGTGCCGGCGGAGCGGGCGATCTGACCGCCCTTGCCGATCTTCAGCTCGACGTTGTGCACGATCGTGCCGACCGGGAGCGAGGACAGCGGGCCGGCATTGCCGGGCTTCACGTCCACGTTGTCGCCGGCGATCACCTGGTCGCCCACGGCCAGGCGCTGCGGCGCCAGGATGTAGGCGAGCTCGCCGTCCTCATACTTGATGAGGGCGATGAACGAGGTGCGGTTCGGATCGTATTCCAGCCGCTCCACCGTCGCCGACATGCCGCGCTTGAGGCGCTTGAAGTCGACGAGACGATAGGTCTGCTTATGGCCGCCGCCGCGGAAGCGGACGGTGATGCGGCCATTGTTGTTGCGTCCGCCCGAGGAGCTCTTGCCCTCGGTCAGGGTCTTGACCGGCTTGCCCTTGTAGAGGCCGGAGCGGTCCACGATCACGAGCTGGCGAAGGCTCGGCGTGACCGGCTTGAAATGCTTCAGCGCCATGGTCTTATCCCGTTCCCCTCGGCTCTCAGAGGCCCGTGGTGATGTCGATCTTCTGGCCCTCTTCGAGGGTCACGACCGCCTTCTTGACGTCGCTCTGGACGCCCTTGCGGCCCTTGAAGATTTTCGTCTTGCCCTTACGGACCAGCGTGTTCACGCTCTTGACCTTCACGTCGAAAAGCTTCTCCACGGCTTCCTTGATGGAAGGCTTGGAAGCGGTCTTCGCGACGTTGAAGACAACCTTGTTCTGCTCGCTCGCGGTCGTCGCCTTTTCGGTGATGACGGGCGAGACGATCACGTCGTAATGACGCGGTTCGATGTTGCGCGTGCTCATTTGAAGCGCGCCTCCAGCGCGTCCACGGCGGCCTTGGTCAGGACCAGGGTGTCGCGGCGCAGGATGTCATAGACGTTGATGCCCTGGATGGGCAGCACGTCCACGTAGGGCAGGTTGCGCGCCGCGAGCGCGATGTTCTGCTCCACCTGGGCGCCGTCCACGAAGAGAACGGACGAGATGCCGAGCTTCTCAAGCCGCTCCTTGAGCGCCTTGGTCTTCGGATCGGCCAGGTTGGCGGTGTCGAGCACGATGATCTGCTCGGCCTTCGCCTTCGACGACAGCGCATGCTTCAGCGCAAGGGCACGGACCTTCTTCGGCAGGTCGATGGCGTGCGAGCGCACCACCGGGCCGAAGGCACGACCGCCGCCGCGGAACTGCGGAGCGGACGCGGCGCCGTGACGGGCGTTGCCGGTGCCCTTCTGCTTGTACAGCTTCTTGGACGTGCGGTTGATTTCCGAACGGCCCTTGGTGCGGTGCGTGCCGGCCTGGCGGCGCGAAAGCTGCCAGGTCACGCAACGATGCAGGATGTCCGCGCGCGGCTCGAGACCGAAGATCTCGTCCGACAGGGTCACGGAGCCGGCTTCGGAGCCGTCGAGCGTCTTGACGGTGAGTTCCATCACGCGCCCTCCTCATTGGCGGCTTCAGCGGCGGGAGCCGCGTCCGAACCGTTGCCGAGCTTGAACGCGCCGGGCTTGGGGGCCTCGGCGGGCAGCTTCTTCTTCACGGCGTCGCGAACGGTGATCCAGCCACCCGCATGGCCGGGAACGGCGCCTTCGACGGCGATGAGGCCGCGCTCGACGTCGGTCATCACGACCTTCAGGTTCTGGGTGGTGACGGTGACGTCACCCATGTGGCCAGGCATCTTCTTGTTCTTGAAGGTCTTGCCGGGGTCCTGACGGCCGCCGGTCGAACCGATCGAACGATGCGAGATGGAGACGCCGTGCGAGGCGCGAAGACCACCGAAGTTGTGGCGCTTCATGCCGCCGGCGAAGCCCTTGCCGATGGTGGTGCCGGTGACGTCCACATACTGGCCCACGACGAAGTGGTCAGCGGTGATCTCGGCACCGACGGGGATGAGCCCGTCTTCCGGCACGCGGAACTCGGCCATCTTCCGCTTGGGCTCAACCTGAGCCACGGCGAAGTGGCCGCGCTCGGCGCGGGTCACGTTCTTGGGCTTGCGACGGCCAGCACCGAGCTGGACCGCGACGTAGCCATTCTTGTCGAGCGTGCGGTGGGCAACCACCTGGCAGCTCTCAACCTTCAGCACAGTGACCGGCACGTGCTCGCCAGCATCGGTGAAGATGCGGGTCATGCCGACCTTCTGGGCGATGACGCCTGACCGCATGGTCGTGTCTCCTCGCACCACGTCAGAGCTTGATTTCGACGTCAACGCCGGCGGCGAGGTCGAGCTTCATCAGCGCGTCCACCGTCTGGGGCGTCGGATCGACGATATCGAGCAGGCGCTTGTGGGTGCGCATCTCGAACTGCTCACGCGACTTCTTGTCGATGTGAGGCGAACGGTTGACGGTGAACTTCTCGATCCGCGTGGGCAGCGGGATCGGGCCGCGCACCTGCGCACCCGTGCGCTTGGCCGTGGCGACGATCTCGCGCGTCGACGCATCGAGGATGCGGTGATCGAACGCCTTCAGGCGAATTCGAATGTTCTGGCCGTTCATGGCTCAATTGGCTCCAGGAAGAGGAAACGCGCACGCCGGTGCGCAGCGCGTTTCGTTCTTGTTGATCACTCGATGATGGCGGCGACGACGCCGGCGCCGACGGTGCGGCCGCCTTCACGGATGGCGAAGCGCAGCTTCTCCTCCATGGCGATCGGAA
>NZ_JABBHL010000009.1:0-268073 GCF_012932745.1 Xanthobacter sp. SG618
GACCTCGCCTTCGTCAACGGCTACGGCTTCCCGCGCCTGAAGGGCGGCCCCATGCACGCCGCCGACGCCCTCGGCCTCGCCACCATCCTCACCGAGATCGAGGCCGCCCACGCCACCGGCGGCGCCGGCTCCAACCCCGCTCCGCTCCTCGTCCAGCTCGCCGCCGAGGGCAAGAGATTCGCAGACTGGCAAAAGGCCTAAGTCTCTCGCCTAGAAATAAAAAACCCCGCCGCCGGCGCGTGCCGGGCGGCGGGGCAGTCAGCGGGCCGCCACGGTCGGATCAGGCGGCACCGACAATGGTGATGGAGCACACGTTCTGCGCCGGCGCGCCGCCCAGATTGTGGGTGAGGGCGAGGCTCGGGCTCGCGAGCTGGCGTTCGCCGGCCTGTCCGGTGAGCTGCAGCCAGCATTCGTAGAGCATGCGCAGGCCGGACGCGCCGACGGGATGGCCGAAGCATTTCAGCCCGCCATCCACCTGGCTGGGCAGCGCCCCGTCCGCATCGAAAGCGCCGTCCAGCATGCGCTTCCAGGCGGTGCCTTCGTCGGCGAGGCCGATGTCCTCCAGCGTCACCAGCTCGGTGATGGAGAAGCAATCGTGCAGCTCGGTGAAGCTCAGCTGTGCGCGCGGATCGGCAATGCCCGCCTCGGCATAGGCGCGGCGGGCGGCGATGCGGGCGGTGTGGACATAGGAGCCATTCCAGCCGCTGCTCTGCACCTCCCAGCCGTTGGAGGCGACGAGCTGGATGGCCTTCACCAGCACTGGCGTCTTTCCCAGAGCCCGCGCGATCTCCGGCGTGGTGACGATGGCGCAGGCGGCGCCGTCCGACACCGGGCAGCAGTCGAACAGGCCGAGCGGGTCGGCCACCAGCGGCGCATTCACCGCCTGCTCGACGGTGATGGCCTTGCGCAGATGGGCGTTCTTGTTCTTCACCGCATTGGCGTGGCTCTTCATGGAGGTGTGCCCCATGGCCCGCTTGAGGTCGCCGGCGGAGATGTTGTGGCGCGTGCCATAGGCCCGCGCCAGCTGGGCGAAGTTGCCGGGATTCGTGTGTGTGGGCAGATACATGGGCGCGAAGGTGCCGCGCGAGGCCGGGGGCAGGCCGGCAAAGCCGGTGTCTTTCAGCTTCTCCACACCCACCGCCAGAGCGATGTCCACCGCGCCTGATGCCACGGCATAGACGGCGCCGCGAAAGGCTTCCGTGCCGCCGGCGCAGAAGTTTTCCACGCGGGTGACGCCGATGGCCGGCAGGCGCAGGGCCTGGGCCATGGGGGTGCCGGCCTTGCCGGCGCCGATGTCATCATAATGGGAGGAATACCAGGCGGCGCCGATCTGGTCGGGGGCGATGCCGGCATGGCCCAGCGCCTCCAGATAGGCTTCCGCCATCAGCTCTTCCTGCCCCACGTCCCAGCGCTCGCCGAAGCGCGAGCAGCCCATGCCGAGGATGGCGACCTTGTCCTTGATTCCGTTGGCCATTTTGTCGCCCTCCGGTCAGGCTGCGGCGGGCGACGCGGGGGCCGCGACCGCCTTCCAGAAATAGCGGCGGAAGCCGGTGCGCTCGTCCAGATCCTTGATGCGGAAGACGAAACGCACCGCGTCGCCGGGCGAGAGGCGCTCCGCGTCCGGGTCGGTGAAGTCCATCATCAGGCGGGCGCCGCCGGGGATGTCGACGAGGCCGTAGCAATTGGGTGGGCTGCGGGAGAAGGCGAGGCGGTCGGCGGTGGCGGTGGCGACCGTGCCGCCGAGGTCCGCAAGGGGCCATGGCTGCTGGGTTTCCGCGAAGAAACCCGCCTCCGACACGGCGAGGCGGGAGGGGGGAAACTGCACCTGTCCCGTCTCGGGGCTGCGGCCGCCGACAAAGCCCAGCAGGGCCTCGGAATTGCGGTAGGCAGTGGTCAGCGCCTCGTTCACCGGGAAGCGTCCACGCAGGCCGCGCTCCCACGGCATGAGGCCGCGAAAGATGGGGAGTTTCAGATAGTTGGCCTCTGAGATGCCATCCGCTAGAGCGGGCGAGGCGGCGGCCGGGAAGCCGGTGATGGCGTCGGTCGCTTCCAGCACCAGAGCGGTCGCGCCCTGGCCGAACTGGGCGACTAGCACCCGCTCGCCGGGGCGCATGCCTTCCATCGCCCGTGCCAGCATCACGAGGGCATGGGCCGCGCCGGTGTCTCCGCATTCCAGATCAAGGGGTTGGGCGAGTTTTGCGCGGGAGAGACCGGCCGCCTGCGCCACCGCCTTGGCCGCGCCGGGGATGACGCAGGGCAGGACGAAATGGTCGATCTCTTCCGCGGAAAGCTGCGCCTTTCCAAGAGCTTCCGCGATGGCGCGGGGCACGAGGTCGAGGAAGCCCTCTTCCCGCACCCAGCGCTCCTCCCAATCGGTGGGAAGGGACCGGTCGGGGGCACGGTAGCGCTCGATGAAGGGGGCGGAGAGGCTGGCGCCGCCACGATAGGTGAGGAGGTCCGGCCCGCCCCCGCCGCCGCCCCCGACAAGAGCGCTGACACCCCCATCCGAATAGCGCATTTCGGCGGTGCCACCCGGGGTGTTCAGCGGCATATCGGCGGCTGTCAGCAATGCCGGTTCGGTGGATTCAAGAGCGGCATGCAAAGCGAGCAGTCCGCACCTGATGGTACCGCCCACATCCTGCGCCCGGGTCGCCTCCGGGAGGCGAAGGGCGGCATGGACGAGGGCCGCCTGCTGCGGCTCGGCGAAGACCGGGGTGGTGGTCGCGAAGGTGAGGGCGCGGACGGCGGTGCGCGCCTCGGGAACTCGATTGCGCTCAGCTTGCGCGAGGCAGGTGCGGGCGGCGGCGACGGCCATGGTGATGGGGTCTTCGTCCCAATAGGCCAAAGTGCGGGCGCCGCGGGTGTCGCCGCGGGGGCAGAGCCAGCCCATGGCGGCGGCCATGGCGGCGCGCTGGAGGCGCAGGCGCGGCAGGTGGATTGCGAGTGCTGTGATGCCCGTCATGAGGTGCCCGTCTGTGCGGCCGGGGGAGGGGGCTTCACCGGCGTCCACGCGCCTAACGTCGGGGCCGACGGCGCGCGGGAAAGCCGATTGCCACCCGCATTTGGGCATTATAATAATCAGAACGTTCGGTCAATCAATATCCAGAATGGGGGACGCCATGGACCAAAAACACGCCGGTGAGGATCACATCTGCATCGTCGGGGCCGGGCAGGCCGCCGCCTCCCTCGCGCTGCGCCTGCGGCATGGCGGCTATTCCGGCGCGCTGACCCTCTTCGGCGACGAGCCGCACCCGCCCTATCAGCGCCCGCCGCTCTCCAAGGCCTATCTCAAGCGGGAGTGGACGGTGGACCGGCTTTATCTGCGCCCCGCCGAGTTCTGGAGCGGCATCGGCGTCGACGTGGTGACGGGCGCGCCTGTCACCGCCATCGATCCGGTGGCCCGCACGCTGCAGGTGGGCGGGCGCAAAGTGGCGTGGACGAAGCTGGCGCTCGCCACCGGCACGCGCCCCCGCCCGTTGCCGCCGGAATTCGCCGGTCTCTCAGGCGTTTACGAGCTGCGCGGCCTCGCCGATGCGGACCGGCTGGAAGGCGAAATCCGCCCCGGCCGCCGGCTCCTCGTGCTGGGCGGCGGCTATGTGGGGCTGGAGACGGCGGCGGTGGCGGCGAAGGCCGGGCTTGTGGTGACCGTGGTGGAGCGGGCCGCGCGCATTCTGGAGCGTGTCGCCTGCGCCGAGACCTCCGATGCCATCCGCGCGCTCCATGCGGGCCATGGCGTGCGCATCCTGGAAGGCCGCAGCGTGGCCGGGGTGGAGGCGCGGGACGGCACTGTGGCGGCGGTGACGCTGGATGACGGCACGCGCCTGGAGGTGGATGCGGTGCTGGTGGGCATCGGCGTCCTGCCGCGCGACGAACTCGCCCGCGCGGCCGGCATCACCTGCGAGAACGGCATCGTGGTGGACGTGCACGGCCGCACCTCGATGCCCGGAACCTGGGCGGCGGGCGATTGCGCGTCCTTCCCGTTCCAGGGCCTGCCGACCCGGCTGGAGAGCGTGCAGAATGCGGTGGACCAGGCCGAATGCGCGGCCGACGACATGCTCGGCCACGCCCGTTCCTATGCGCCGGTGCCGTGGTTCTGGTCCGATCAGTACGACATGAAACTGCAGATCGTCGGACTCAACCGCGGCTATGACGCGGTGGTGCGCCGCCGCTCGGAGCGGGGCGAATCGCTCTGGTATTTCCGCGCGGGCCGCATGATCGCGGTGGACGCCCTCAACGATGCGCGCACCTACATGGCGGCGAAGAAGCTGCTGGAGGCAGGCGCCGTCCTCACGCTGGACGAGGTGGCGGCGGAGGGGTTCGACCCGGTGGCGCGGATGAAGCGGGCGGCGGCATGAGGGGTGTTTTGCTGTCATGGCCGGGCTTGTCCCGGCCATCCACGTCGGGCCGATAGTGCCAGTCATGGAAATTGGCGCCCGGCCGCACCACGTGGATGCCCGGGACAAGCCCGGGCATGACGGCTTGTACGAATCCGTCGGTCCCTTCAGCCGGCCTCACTCCTTCCCGCTGCGCCCCTCATGCCGGGCCGCATGGCGGCCGTCCGGCTTGGCGTGGGGCGTGCCGCCATTGGCCGGCGCGGGGGCGTTGGCGTAGCCCTTCACGAAGAGGTCCACCGTGCGGTCGGCCAGCTCGTTCGGCGTCACGGCGCCGTCGGCGTGGTACCACGTATAGGTCCAGTTGATCATGCCGAAGAACAGCATGGTGTCCACGTGGGCGGTGCTGGAATGGGCGAGGTCCGGCCGCAGCTGCAACAGGATGTCCCTGACATAGGCGATCAGCTCGCGCTGCTTGGCCACCAGCACCTTGCGCGTCTCGGGCGCGAGGAACTCGGCGCAGGTCAGCAGCGCCACGTGCTGGTCACGCGAGACGGAATAGACATCGAGGAACAGGCGGGTGAGCTGGCGGAAGCGCTCCTCCGGGTCCTGATAGCCGTAAAGGGTCTGCCGGCACTTCATGAGGAGGCTTTCCACATGCGAGGTCAGCATGTCGGAAAGGATCGCCTCCTTGGAGGTGAAATAGTGATAGAGCCGCGACTTGGAGCACTCGCACGCCTCGGCGATGTCGCCGATGGAGGTGGCCGCATAGCCGCGCTGCGCGAACACGGACGCCGCCCGTTCGAGGATGGTGTCGTGAATGTTGTCGTATTCGGCTGAGCGCGTTCTCGCCACGGCGGCCACACCTGCAAGAATGTTCCGATCATTCGGTCTATAAGCGCATGGGGCGGCGGTGCCAAGGGCGGCGGGCGCGGGAGGGGTCTTCCTGAAGCCGTTCAAAAGCGCTCGAAGGGTAGGGCGTGGCTCGTCTTGGGCTGCCGTCATGCCCGGGCTTGTCCCGGGCATCCACGTGGTCTGGCCGGGAACAGGTCTGAAATGCCTGTGAAATCGGCCCGAAGTGGATGGCCGGGACAAGCCCGGCCATGACGGCGGGGAGATGCCGCGCGCTTCTTCTACGCGAGCGCTGCCCCAGCCTTCTCCGGAACCCCGACGCGGGTGCCTTCCCCGCCTTCCCCATGGTAGCCTCGCCGGGAATCTCGGGCGTGGAGGTTGATGCAGATCAAAATCGCCGTTTACATAGACCAGTCGTTCGGTCTATTAATTCGCCAATCCAGAGCGGCCACAAGAGCCGCGTGTTCCAACGGTCGGATGGGGGAGGAGCCACATGCAGCATCCTGAGGTGGAGTCGCTCGACCGCGACGGTATTCTGAAGCTCCAGCGCGAGGGCCTTGCCGGCCTCGGCGCGCGTCTGGCGCAGTGCGACACCTGGAAGGCGCATTTTGCGCAGGCCGGCATGAAGCCGGAGGACCTCGCCAGCGAGGACGGCCTCGCCAACGCCCCGTTCATGGACAAGTCGCTGCTGCGCGACCTTTATCCCTTCCCCTTCCTCACCGTGCCCATGGACAAGGTGGAGCGCTTCGTCGCCACCTCCGGCACCACCGGCCTGCCGGTGACCTTCGGCATGACGAAGAACGACCTGCACAGCCTGCTGCCCTCCCAGATGGCGCGCCTGCTCACCGCCGCAGGCGTCAAGCCGGGCTTCCGCGCCTATCAGGGCTATGGCTATGGCCTGTGGATCGGCGGCCCGGCGCTCGATGCCGGTTTCTCCGCCGTGGGCTGCACCAATTTCCCCATCGGCCCCGGCCGCGGCGAGCTCGCTGCCCGCTGGCTGCGCGACCACGCCTATGACGTCGCCTCCATGTCACCTTTGTGGCTGATGACTTTGGTGCAGGCGGCCAAGCATCAGGGCATCAATCCGCGTAACGACTGGACGCTGAAGGTCGCCATCCTCGGCGGCCAGTCGGTCTCGGCCGAGTTCCGCGCGCAGCTGGAAGCCGAAATGCCCGAGGGCTTCATGAGCCACAACATCTACGGCACCACGGAAGCCGGCGGGCCGATCCTCGCCATCTCCACGCCCTTCACCCACGCCGACGACGAATTGCAGCTCCTCAACGAGGATACGGTGATCGTCGAGATCCTCGATCCCAAGACCATGAAGCCGGTGTCCGAGGGCGAGGTGGGCGAGATCGTCATCACCACCCTGCGCAAGGAAGCCTCCCCGGTGGTGCGCTGGCGCACGCGCGATCTCGTGCGCCTCTCCCCGCGCCCCTACGATTGCCCCTCGGGGCGGCGCGGCATGCGCAAGATCGGCCGGATCATCGGGCGCACCGACGACATGATCAAGTTCAAGGGCGTCATCGTCTTCCCCTCGCAGATCGAGGACGTGATCGCCGGCATTCCCGGCCTCGCCAAGGAAGCCTGGCAGATCTACGTGGACAAGGAAGCCACCACCATCGGCAAGATGACCGTGGCGGTGGAGGCGGTCGCCGCCTCGCAGCGTCCCGGCGAGGATGCGGCGGCCGACGTGCGGCGCGAGATCAAGGCCCGCCTCGGCATCAACGTGAACGTGGAGTGCCACCCGGAGGGCGAGCTGCCGCGCTACGAGGCCAAGGCCACGCGCGTGCTGCACCGGCCCGAAGCGACGCACTGAGGCGGCCTTGGCAGAGGCTCTTTCCTCCGACGCACCCGCCTTCGAGCGGGTGCGCGCGCGCATCGAAGCCGCGACCTCCGCCTGGGCGGCGGGGCTGACGCTCGCCGAAATCCGCGACAGCTTCGAGGCTTTCCTCGGGGCGGGCGAGGGCGCACCGGAGGTGAGGCGCACGCCGCTGACCCTCGCCGGCCTGCCCGCCTGCGCCTTCGATGCGCCGGGGGGCGATGCCCCCCGCGTGCTGCTCTATTGCCATGGCGGCGGCTTCCAGATCGGCTCCATCCGCTCCCATGCGGGGCTGATGGCGCGGATCGCGCTCGCGAGCGGGATGCGGGTGATCGGCTTCGACTATCGCCTCGCCCCCGAACACCGCTTTCCGGCGGCGCATGACGACGCCTTCGCCGTCTATCGCGCGCTGGTGGAGGCGGGGGAAACGCCGCTCGCGCTGGTGGGCGATTCCGCCGGCGGCGCGCTGGCGCTGGGCACGGCCGTGCGGGCGCGGGATGCGGGGCTGGCGCTGCCGAAGGCGCTGGTGCTGCTCTCGCCGTGGCTCGATCTCACCATGAGCGGGGAGAGCTACACGGCGCTGGCGGAGAAGGACATCTTCTCCCGCCCCGAGCAGTTGAAGGCCATGGCGCGCACCTATCTCGGCCGCGACACCCGGCCTGATGATCCCGCCGCCTCGCCGGTCAAGGGCGATCTCTCCGGCCTGCCGTCTGTGCTCGTCCATGCGGGCGGGCACGACATCACCCTCGACGACAGCCACCTCCTCGCCCGCCGCGCGGGGGAGCAAAGCGGGCGGGTGGAGGTCGAGGTGTTCCCCGGCATGTGCCACCATTTCCAGGTGTTCGAGGAACTGCCCGAGGCGGCGGCGTCGCTGGCCCGCATCGGCGCCTTCCTGCGCGCGCTGTGAATCCCGGCCTCCTCCCGACGCCCTGAACCTCTCGACGTCGTATGGGCTGGGCCCACTCGCCGGCCTCCCGCCACCGCCGGGGGGCCGGCTTTTTCGTAGGCTGCTCCGTTCACGCACGGCCTCTATCCTACAATGCCGCGTCATGGCCGGGCTCGTCCCGGCCATCCACGTGGATCGGCCGGGAACGCTTTACGGGTAACGTCCTATCGGCCCGACGTGGATGCCCGGCACAAGCCCGGGCATGACGGCTGGTGCGTGGAGCGCGCGGTCTGCTCAACTCTCGAATACGCCTCCCCCCAGCCGCGCTGGATCGAGGCCCCAGTCGGCGAGGATGGCCGGCCCGTCCGCGCCCGGCTTGGCGGGACCGTGGGCCACCGCGGAGGGGGTGGCGGAGAAGCGGGGGGCGGGGGCGGGCTGGGTCACGCCGTCCACGCGCACGAACGCCCCGCGCGCCTGCGCATGGGGATGGGCGGCGGCCTCGTCCCAGTCGAGGATGGGGGTGACGCAGGCGTCCGTGTCGGCGAACAGGTCCGCCCAGTGGTCGCGTGGCTCACTGAGGAACAAGGCGGCGAGACGCGCCCGCAGCGTCCTCCAGGCGGCGGGATCGGCGGCGTGGGTGAAGTCGGCGGCGTCCAGCCCGAGGCGCTCGATGAGGATGCGGTGGAAGCGGCCCTCCACCGGCGCCACGGCGAGGAATTTCCCGTCCGCGCAGGCATAGGTGCCGTAGAAATAGGCCCCGCCATCCAGCAGGTTCGCCGCGCGCGCATCGCTCCACATTCCGCCGGCGCGGAAGCCCCAGAACATGGCGGCGAGCAGCGCGGCGCCGTCTGTCATGGCGGCATCCACCACCTGGCCCTGCCCGGTGGTCTTCGCGGCCAGCAGCGCCGCCACCATGCCGAAGGCCATCAGCATGCCGCCGCCGCCGAAATCGGCCACGAGGTTGAGCGGCACGGGCGGCGGCGCATCGGCCGGGCCCATGGCGGCCAGCGCCCCGGTCATGCCGAGATAATTGAGATCGTGCCCGGCCGCGTCCTTCAGCGGCCCGTCCTGCCCCCAGCCGGTCATGCGGCCGTAGACGAGGCGCGGATGGGCGGCAAGGCACGGCTCCGGCCCGAGGCCGAGACGCTCCATGACGCCGGGCCGGAAGCCCTCGATGAGGCCATCCGCGCGGGCGATGAGATCGCGCATCACGCCGAGGTCGGCCTCGGCCTTGAGGTCGAGGGCGAGGGAGCGGCGGCCGCGCGCCAGCACGTCGAAGCGCGTGTTCATGAGCGGGATGTCCGCCCGCGCGCCCTTCTGGTGGATGCGGATGACCTCCGCCCCCGCATCCGCCAGCATCATGGCGGCGAACGGGGCGGGGCCGAGGCCCACCATCTCGACGATGCGCAGTCCCGAAAGCGGACCCGGCATCGCCCTCAGCCCTGGCCGGCGGGCAGGTGGACGACGAGGCCGTCCAGCGCCGGCGCCACCTTCACCTGGCAGGAGAGGCGGGAGGTGTCGCGCACGTCCTCGGCGAATTCGAGCATGTCGCGCTCCATGCCGGCGGCCTCGCCCACGGTGGCGGACCAGACGGGGTCAACATGCACATGGCACGTGGCGCAGGAGCAGGCGCCGCCGCACTCGGCGACGATGCCGGGCACATTGGCGCGGCGGGCGCATTCCATGACGGAGAGCCCGTCATCCGCATCGATCTCGATGCGCTCAGCGGCGGGCGTGACGAAGACGATGCGGGTCATCGGGGGCTTCCAGTGGGGTATTGGTCTTGCTTGAAAGGTCAGGCGCCGCAGCCCATGCCGCCGGAGACGCCCAGCACTTCGCCGGTGACGAAGGAGGCGCCGGGCGAGGCGAGGAAGGCCACCGCCGCCGCCACTTCCTCCGGCTCGCCGATGCGGCGCAGCAGGGTGAGGGCGGCCATGTCGGCGAGGATCTTCTCGCCCACCTCGGCTACCGCCCGCTCCACCATGGGGGTGCGGATGGGGCCGGGCGCGACGGCGTTCGCGGTGATGCCGTAGCGGGCATTCTCGCGGGCGATGGAGCGGGTGAAGCCGATGAGCCCGGCCTTGGCGGCGGCATAGACCGCGCCGCCCTTGGAGCCCAGCCGCCCCGCCTCCGAGGCCACGTTCACCAGCCGCCCGTAGCGTGCCGCCTGCATGGCGGGCAAAGCGAGGCGGGTGAAGAGGAAGGCGGTTTCCAGGTTCACCGAGAGCAGGAAGCGCCAGTCGTCCACCGTGGTGTCGGTGAAGAAGGCGTGCTGGTCGGCGCCAATATTGTTCACCAGCACGTCGAACCCGCCGTGGGTGGCGAACAGCGCCTGCGCGGCCGCCGCGTCCGTGCCGTCCATATGGACGAAGGTGGCCCCGGTCTCGCCCGCGAGCGCGGTGCCGGCCGGGGCATCGCGATCGCAGAAGGTGACGGCCGCGCCGTCCGCGCCGAGCTGGCGGACGATGGCGGCACCGATGCCGGCGCCGCCTCCGGTTACGAGCGCGCGGCGCTTCGTTACAGGCGCGGTCATCGGCCGGTGAAGACGGGCTTGCGCTTCTCGATCACCGCCGCGAGCCCCTCGCGGGAATCGGCGGTGAAGGAGAGTTCGGAGACGGTGCGCGCCTCCTCCGGCAAAGCGCGCTCCACGTCCAGCGCGTTCCACAGGAGGCGCTTTGTGGCGGCCATGGCGAGCGGCGCGCCGGAGGCATAGAAGCGCGCGGCCTTGCCGGCTTCCTCGGTCAGCGCATCGTCCGGCACGCACTTGGTGATGAGGCCGATGGACTGCGCCTCCTCGGCACTCACCACGCGGTTGGAGAGCATGATTTCCGCCGCGCGGCGGAAGCCCACGAGGTGGGGCAGGATGACCGAGGCGCCGGCATCCGGCGCCATGCCCACCCGCGTCGCGCCGGCCATGAACTTCGCGCCCGCGCCGGCGATCACGATGTCGGAGGCGCAGACGAGGCCGAGCCCGCCGCCGCCGGCCGCATAGCCGTGCACCTCGGTGACGACGATGGCCTTCAGGCGGATGAGGGCGCCGATAGCCACCTGCAGATAGGCCGTCACCTCGCGCAGGAAATCGCCCAGCGCCTCGCCCTTGGAGGCGAACTCGCGCACGTCGCCGCCGGCGCAGAAATTGGCGCCCGCGCCGCGCAGATGCACCACCCGCACATGGGCGGAGCGGTGCACCACCATGATGGCCTTGTAGAGCGCCTGCATCAGCTCGATGTTCATGCCGTTGGCCGAGCCGGGGCGGTTGAGCGTGAGGGTGGCGACGCCATCGGCATAATCCAGCAGGACGGGGCCTTCGGCGATCCAGCTCTCGGGGGCGGGGGGCGTGCTGGGCGTGGTGCTGTGTGTCATGGGAGCCTCGGGGGCTGAAAGGGGAGGGCTGAAGGGTGAGCGCTTTCGACGCCCCTTCCGGTCGTCATGGCCGGGCTCGTCCCGGCCATCCACGTGGTGGGGCCGGGACCGTCATTTCGAACGGTGCGCCAGCGGCCCGACGTGGATGCCCGGCACAAGGCCGGGCATGACGGCGCAAGGGGGCAAAGAGCCGGGCGCAGGCGCGGGGATACGTGCCGGCCCCGCCCTCACACCAGGAACGACAGCGTGTAGATGGGCTTGTTGTTGTTCACGAGGCAGATCTTCTTGCGCACCAGCCGGAAGCCTTCCTCCGTCATGCGCAGGCGGTAGGTGTTGCGTGCGGCCCAGAGCGTGTCGCCGCGCAGATTGTCCTCGTAGATGAGGACGTTGGCGCGCACGTCCACCTCGGGGCCGCGCACCTCGGCGATCTCGATGTTGGAGATCACGCGGGCCAGCTCCGAGCGCGGCGTCTGGGTGTGGCGACGGCCGGTCTTGAGCTGGCGGATGCGCACGCCGATGCGCGAGCGGTTGTCGTAGAGCACCGACATCTGCTTCTCGGGGTCGGTGTCGTCGCCATTGGCCGGAACCCAGTAGATGGCGTCGTCGGTCCACAGCGCTTCCCACCCGTCATAATCGTGGGTGTCGGCGAGGCGGGCCTCCAGATAGAGGAACTGCGCCACCTGATGGTTGAGCGTCGCCGGCTCCAGCTTGGCGAGGTCTGGGGCGGAGGCGTCCGCAAAGGAATGGGCGAGGGCGGTCATCAGCGGGCCTCCGTCATCAGGTTCAGATAGTGGCGCCAGATGCCGCGCTGCGGCGTCTCGTCGGTGGAATGGGCGATGCGGAAGCCGTTCTCGTCGAGGCGCTCGCGGTGCAGGCCGCGGGAGAGCACCAGCCATTCCGGATCAAGGATCTGCGCGCCGCGATGGTTGCGCTCATACATCTCGGTATCGTCGGCGAGCAGCAGGCCGGCGGGGCCCACCGAGCCCATGGTCTGCTGGCGCAGGCGGCGGTTGATGTCCGGCGCGCCCTTGAACTGCACGGCGGTGACATGCTGGATGGTCTCGTCCACCGCCACCGGCTGGAGCACGAAGATCTGGATCTCGGCGATGAAGAGGTTCGGGAAGATCATGACGTGGGGCGAGCCGTCGATCATGATCTCGCGCGCCCGCTCCTCGCCATAGGCCGCGTTCATGCTCTTCACGTATTCGGGCAGGCGCTCCGGCGTGGTGCCGAACCACTGGAGCGGCTTGTCGTGCTTGCGCCATTCGGGGCGCAGGTCGAACTCGGTGTGGCCGTTGCCATAGTCGCGGGTGAGAGCGGTGGAATCCGCGCCGTAGAGGCTGCCGATGCCGGAGCTGGTCACCTGGAACACCGAGCCGTGGACGAAGCCGGGATGATAGCCGTCCGTCTCGTTCTCCAGCATGAACTTCCAGTTGGCCTTGGTGCGGTGCTGGAGGAAGCCCGCGGTCAGGTCCAGCTCGCCGGTGGGCGAGTTGTCGAGCAACTGGTCGAGGGCCGCCTTGGCGCCGCCGAGATGCTCTTCCAGCGAGATGCCCTCGGCCGCCATGGAGCCGAAGACGAAGCCGCGATAGATGGCGATGCGCGGCACCTTGCCGAGGTTCAGCCCCGCCTTGCTCTGGCCCTCATAGCCCTCCGGCAGGGCATAGCCCATGAGGTCGCCGGTGTTGGAGAAGGTCCAGGAGTGATACGGGCAGGTGAAGCTGGTGCGGTTGCCCTTCTGGTAGGCGCACAGCTGGTTGCCGCGATGGGGGCACTTGTTGAGGAGGAGGCGGACCTCGCCTTCCCGGTCCCGCACCATCAGCACCGGCATGGGGCCGATGGACTTGGTGACATAGTCGTTCTTGTTGGGAATTTCGCTGGTGTGGCCCACATAGACCCACGTCTTGTACCAGATCTTCTCCAGCTCTTCCTGGAAGATGGCCGGATCATAATAAAGACGGCTGTTGATGCGCGCGGGCTCGATGAGCGCGCGATAGTCGCGGGCCTGTGCGGCCTCGGACACGGCGGCGTGCGGCATGGCGGTCCACCCCTGGTGTGGTGTTGAATCTGCAGCGTTGGATTGTCGGATAATTCATCGAACGATCGATCTAAGTATTCTCGCGTTCCTTGAGCCATGTCAAGCGGGGGCCTGCGGCCTTCCGGCGCGAAATCGTCGGGGCATGATGGCAGGAAGGCCGGCAGTGGTGCGCCTATACGCCTGAGGCGTGGGGAAAAATCCCGCCCGGCTGACGTTGCGTTGAGGCGCTGCAGATTCTGGTGGCAATGCGAATGGATCTGAATTAAAAAGACCGAACGATCTAACGATAATAGATCGAAGCGTGATGCCCCCTCGCTTTCTCCCGCAGGCTTGTCTCCTCAGGCCGCCCGCGGTGGCGACGGCTCGGCGGCGTCACCCATCAATTCTGGGGAGGACACATGAAGAGGATTGTCACGGGCGCCTTCGCGCTGGCCCTCGTCGCCACCGCCGCCACAACCCCCGCCCTTGCCGAGATCAAGATCGGCGCCGTGGTCTCGGAGACGGGGCCGGCCTCATCCCTCGGCGATCCAGAGGCCAAGACCATCCGCATGATGGTGGAGGAGCTGAACGCCAAGGGCGGCATCAAGGGCGAGAAGGCCAAGCTCGTCCTCTATGACGATGGCGGCGACCCTTCCAAGGCCAAGACCTTCGCCACCCGCCTCGTGGAAGACGACGGCGTGGTCGCCATGGTCGGCGGCACCACCACCGGCACCTCGCTCGCCATCCTCGCCGTGGCGGAGGAGAGCAAGGTGCCCTTCATCTCGCTGGCCGGCGCCATCGAGATCATCGATCCGGTGAAGCCCTTCACCTTCAAGACCCCGCACACCGACCGCATGGCGTGCCAGAAGATCTTCGACGACATGAAGGCCCGCGGCCTGACGAAGATCGGCCTCATCTCCGGCACCGACGGCTTCGGCGCCTCCATGCGCGCCCAGTGCATCGCGGTGGCCAAGACCTCCGGCATCGAGATCGTCGCCGACGAGACCTACGGGCCGAAGGATGCGGACATGACCCCGCAGCTCACCAACATCCGCAACAAGAGCGGCATCCAGGCGGTGCTGAACACCGGCTTCGGCCAGGGGCCGGCCACCATCACCCGCAACTATGCGCAGCTGGGCATCACCCTGCCGCTCTACCAGTCCCACGGCGTCGCCTCCAACGCCTTCATCGAGCTGTCCGGCGCCAAGAATGCCGAGGGCGTGCGCCTGCCCGGCACCGCGCTCCTGGTGGGCGAATTGCTCGATCCGAAGGACCCGCAGAAGAACGTGGTGCTGGCCTACAAGGCGAGCTTCGAGAAGGTGGCCGGCGGCGCCCCGGTCTCCACCTTTGGCGGCTATGCCCATGACGCCATGCGCATCCTCACCGAGGCGCTGGCCAAGGCGCCGTCCGCCAAGCCCGCCGCCATCCGCGATGCCATCGAGGGCACCACGGGCCTCGTCGGCACCACCGGCACCTACAATTACTCGAAGACCGACCATCTCGGCCTCGATCTCTCCGCCTTCCGCATGCTGGAAATCAGCAACGGCGGCTGGAAGCTGGTGAAGTAGAGGGGCCCCACCCGGCCCGTCTGTCCGCCGGTCTTCCGCCATCGGTCCGCGGCCGCCGTCAGGGGTGGCCGCGGACGCCCCCACCCAAGACAAGCCGCCCGCCGGGGAGACGCATGGCGTCCGCCGGCAAGGCGCGGCACCCCTTCCACACAGCCTGAGACGGCCTGCCGGCGCACCCGGCCCGCCGCCTCGAACCGCCCGCGGGGAGCGAGCGACATGTCCGATCTGCTGCAATTCCTGGTGTCCGGGGTCACGGTGGGCGCGGTCTATGCCCTCGTCGCCCTCGGCTTCACCATCATCTACAACGCTTCCGACGTGGTGAACTTCGCCCAGGGCGAGTTCGTGATGCTGGGTGGCATGATCAGCGTGGCCGGCGTCGCCGCCGGCCTGCCCTTGCCGCTCGCGGCGCTCATCGCCATCGCGCTCACGGCGGCCATCGGTGTGGCGCTGAACACCTTCGCCATCGAGCCGGCGCGCGGCGCGCCCGTGGTGTCGCTCATCATCATCACCATCGGCGCCTCCATCTTCATCCGGGGCGTCACCCAGATCGTGCTGGACAAGGGCACCCACCGGCTGCCCTCCTTCTCCGGCGACGACCCCATCCATGTGCTGGGCGCCACCGTGCTGCCCCAGAGCCTGTGGGTGGTGGCGGGGGCGGTGGCCATCTTCGTGGCGCTGTGGCTGTTCTTCACCCGCACGCTCACCGGCCGCGCGGTGCTTGCGACCTCCAACAACCGGCTGGCGGCGCAGCTCGTGGGCATCAACACGCGCTTCGTGATGACGCTCTCCTTCGCCCTCTCCGCCGCCATCGGCGCGCTGGCGGGCGTGCTCATCACCCCCATTTTGCCCACCAGCTTCGAGATCGGCATCTCGCTGGCGCTGAAGGGCTTCGCCGCCGCCATGCTGGGCGGCATGGGCAACCCCAAGGGCGCACTGGCGGGCGGCCTGTTGCTCGGCCTCATGGAGGCGCTGACGGCGGGCTACATCTCCTCCCACTACAAGGATGCGGTGGCCTTCTTCGTCATCCTCGCCGTGCTGTTCGCCTTCCCGCGCGGCCTCTATGGCAGCAATCCGGTGGAGCGCGTGTGACCATGCGGCTCTCCCCGAAGCAGTCCACCTTGCTGGTGCTGGCGGTGCTGATGATCGCCAGTCCCTTCTTCTTCCCGTCCAATTATTATTACCGCGTGGGGTCGCTGGTCTTCGTCAATTCCATCGCGGTGGTGGGCATCGTCATCCTCACCGGCTATGCGGGGCAGATCAGCCTCGGCCATGCGGGCTTCCTCGGCATCGGCGGCTATGCCTGCGCGCTGCTGCCGGCGCATTTCGGCCTGCCGCCCGCGCTCGCGGTGGTGGCCGGCGCGGCGCTCTCCGGCGCCATCGCATACGTGGTGGGCCGGCCCATCCTGAAGCTGAAGGGCTATTATCTCGCGGTGGCGACGCTCGGCTTCGGCGTGCTGGTGTCCATGGTGCTCGCCAATGAAGGCTGGCTCACCGGCGGGCCGGACGGCATCAAGGTGCCCGATCCCGGCCTGCGCGCGCTGCTGGAACAGGTGGGAATCGAACTCACCAACCCGCAATTCTGGTACGCCTTCTGCGGCCTCGTTCTGTTCATCGGCGCCTGGCTCGCCTTGAACCTGCGCGAAAGCCCCACCGGTCGCGCGCTCCGGGCGCTGCACGGCTCGGAGGTGGCGGCGCGCACGGCGGGCATCGATGTCGCGAAGGCGAAGTTGAATGCCTTCGTCATCTCCGCCGTCTACGCCTCGGTTGCCGGCTCCCTGCTGGCCTTGCAGAACCGGCTCATCACGCCTGATGTCGCAGGCTTCATGCACTCCATCGAGCTCGTCACCATGGCGGTGCTGGGCGGGGCCGGGTCGGTGCTGGGCGGCATCTTCGGCGCGGCGCTCCTCACGCTGCTGCCGCAGGTGCTCACCGTGTTGCAGGATTACGAGCACGTGGTCCTCGGCCTCGTGATGATGCTGGTGATGATCTTCCTGCCGGCCGGGCTCATCCCCAGCGCCCGGCGCCTGCTGCGGGGGAGGGGGGAATGAGCCTTTTACAAGTGGAAGGCCTCGGCATCTCCTTCGGCGGGGTCACGGCGGTTAACGACGTGTCCTTTGGGCTGGAGACGGGCAAGATCGTCTCGGTCATCGGCCCCAACGGGGCGGGCAAGACCACGCTGTTCAACATGATTTCCGGCGTCTACCTGCCGAAATCCGGCCGGGTACGTCTCGACGGCGAGGACGTGACCGGCCTGCGCCCGGACCTGCTGGCGGTGCGGGGCATGTCGCGCACCTTCCAGAACCTCCAGATCTTCCACGAGATGAGCGTGCTGGAGAACGTCATCGTCGGCTTCCACATGCACGAGCGCGGGCCGGTGCTCGCCGACCTGTTCGGCCTGCCCGGCTCACGCCGGCGGGCGCGGGCGGCGGCGGAGGGCGCGCGCATCCTGCTGGAGCGTGTGGGGCTGGAGCGGGCGGCCGAGCGCGAGGCCGGCGCCCTCTCCTATGGCGCGCTCAAGCGCCTAGAGATCGCCCGGGCGCTGGCCGCCCGCCCCCGCGTGCTGCTGCTCGACGAGCCGGCGGCGGGCTGCAACGCGGTGGAGACGGAGGAGATCGACCGCCTCATCTGCGAGGTGGCCAAGACCGGCGTCGCCATCCTGCTGGTGGAGCACGACATGAAGCTGGTGATGCGCCTGTCCGACACCATCGTGGTTCTGGACCATGGCGAGAAGATCGCCGAGGGCGATCCCGCATTGGTCAGCCGCGATCCGAAGGTGATCGAGGCCTATCT
Organism: Xanthobacter sp. SG618; assembly: GCF_012932745.1. Taxonomy (NCBI): domain Bacteria; kingdom Pseudomonadati; phylum Pseudomonadota; class Alphaproteobacteria; order Hyphomicrobiales; family Xanthobacteraceae; genus Xanthobacter; species Xanthobacter sp. SG618. The sequence continues at coordinate 17,630 of NZ_JABBHL010000009.1, forward strand.
CGGTGCCGGCACGACGGAGGCGCTCCATGCTCACGGTTGAGGGGCTGCGCTCGCGCTACGGGCGCATCGAGGTGCTGCACGGGGTGGACCTGTTCGTCGGCTCCGGCGAGATCGTCACCGTGGTGGGGGCGAACGGGGCGGGGAAGACGACGCTGCTGCGCTGCCTCTCCGGCGTGCAGCCGGTGTCGGGCGGCACCATCACCTTCCGCGGCGAGGCGCTCACCCAGGTGCCCGCCTATCGCCGGGTGGCGCGGGGGCTGGCGCAATCGCCGGAGGGGCGGCAGATCTTCACCAATCTCAGCGTGGAGGAAAACCTGCGCCTCGGCGCCTTCGTCTTCGCCGACGAACGGGTGGAGCGCGACATGGCGGATGCCTTCGCCATGTTCCCCATCCTGAAGGAGAAGCGCAACCAGCTGGCCGGCGGCCTGTCCGGAGGGCAGCAGCAGATGCTGGCCATCGCCCGCGCCCTCATGGGCCGGCCGGCCTGCCTGCTCTTGGACGAGCCCTCCATGGGCCTCGCGCCCATCCTCGTGGCGCAGATCTTCGAGGTGGTGAAGGGGCTGAAGGCGCTGGACGTGACCGTGCTGCTGGTGGAGCAGAACGCCTTCGGGGCGCTGTCCGTGGCCGACCGGGGCTATGTGATGGAAACCGGCCGGGTCACCATGGTCGGCCCGGCGGCGGAGCTGATCGCCGACCCGCGCGTGCGCGAGGCGTATCTGGGCATCTGAGGCGGCCGCCCCGGAAGGGGCGACCGGCCTTTCAGCGTCTCAATGGCCGCTGCCGGCTTCCGGTGCCGGCGGCGCCGCCACCTTCGGCCGGGCGCCGGGGCGCAGCTTTTCGCGGATGCTCTGGAACAGCACGTAGAGCGGCGGGATGACGAAGATGCCGAGGAAGGAGGCGGCGATCATGCCGCCGAACACCGGCGTACCCACATTCTGCCGCGCCATCTGCGCCGCGCCGGTGGCGACCACCAGCGGGAACAGGCCGAGGATGAAGGCCAGCGACGTCATCATCACCGGACGGAACCTGAGGCGAGAGCCCTCGGTGGCGGCGGTGAGCAAATCCTCGCCATGCTCGCGCCGCTCCTTGGCGAACTCGACGATGAGGATGCCGTTCTTCGCCGCGAGGCCGATGAGCACGATCATGCCGATCTGGCCGTAGAGGTCGAGGGTGAGCTGCCCGATGACGATGGCCGCATAGGCGCCGAGCATGCCCACCGTGACGGAGAGCAGCACCGGCACCGGGATGGACCAGCTTTCATAGAGGGCCACCAGGAACAGGAAGGCGAACAGCACGGCGAAGGCGAGGATGACGCCCGTCTTGCCCTCCGCCCTCTTCTCCTGGAACGAGGTGTCGGTCCACGCGCCGGAGAAGCCCTGCGGCAGGGTCTTGGCCGCAACCGCATCCATGGCGGCCAGCGCCTGGCCGGAGGAGACGCCGGGCGCGGGATTGCCCTGCACCGTCACCGCGCGCTTGTTGTTGTAGCGGATGAGCGCCGGCGGGCCGACCTCCACCCGCACCTCCACGATGGAGCGCAGCGGGATCATCTCGCCTTTGTTGTTGCGCACATGGATGCGGTAGATGTCCTCCACATCCTTGCGGTCCTCGCCCTCCGCCTGCACCTGCACCTGCCAGGTGCGGCCGTAGAGGTTCATGTCGTTCACGTAGAGGCCGCCCAGCGAGGTCTGCAGCGCGGTGAACACGCTGTCGAGCGGCACGCCCAGCACCTGCGCCTTGTCGCGGTCGATATCGAGCTGGAGCGAGGGGTTGGTGGCGGAATAGGTGGAGAACACCCGCGTCAGCTCGGGGTCCTGGTTGGCGGCGATGAGAAGGCCGCGCAGCACCTGCGCCAGCACTTTGGGATCGCCGGCTCTGAGATCCTGCAGCACGAAGGAGAAGCCGCCGCCGGTGCCGAGGCCGACGATGGGCGGCGGGCCGAGCGGCACCACCGTGCCGCCGGGGATCATGCGCATCTTCTCGCCGAGGCGGGCGATCACCGCGTTGGCGCTCTCGTCCTTGCCCTTGCGCTCCTCGAACGGCTTCATGGTGACGACGATGAAGGCGGCGTTGGGCTGGGAATAGTTGTCGATGAAGTTGAGGCCGATGACGGAGGTGTAGTCCTCCACCGTGTGCTCTTCCTTCAGGAGCGCCTCGGCCTTGCGGATCACCTCCGTGGTGCGGCCCACCGAGGCGCCGCCGGGCAGCTGCACGACGACGAAGAAGGCGCCCTGGTCGTCCTCCGGCAGGAAGCCCGTGGGGGTGAGCTTCGACAGAGCGAAGATGCCGCCCGAGGCGACGAACACGCAGACGAGGCCGATGAGCGAGAAGCGCACCAGCCGCGCCACCGCCGAGCCGTAGGCGTCGCGCACCTTGTCGATGCCGCGCATGACGTAGCCGATGGGCCCCTTCTTCGGCCCGTGGGAGGGCTTCAAAAGGATGCCGCAAAGGGCCGGCGAGAGGGTGAGCGCGTTGATGGCCGAGAGGAACATGGCCACCGCCACCGTGATGGCGAACTGGCGGAACAACTCGCCGGAGATGCCGGGGATGAAGGCCACCGGCACGAACACGGAGAGCAGCACCAGGGTGATGGCGATGATGGGGGCGGTGATTTCCGCCATGGCCTTCTTGGTGGCGTCGGCGGGGGAGAGCTCGGGATGCTCCTCCATCACGCGCTCGACATTCTCCACCACCACGATGGCGTCATCCACCACGATGCCGATGGCCAGCACGATGGCGAGCAGCGACACGGTGTTGGCGGAATAGCCGATGGCGTTCAGCACGATGAAGGTGCCGATGAGGCTCACCGGCACCGCCAGCGTGGGGATGAGGGTGGCGCGGAACGAGCCGAGGAAGAGGTAGACCACCAGCACCACGAGGATGAACGCCTCGATCAGCGTCTTCTGCACCTCGTGCATGGTGTCGGTGACGAACACGGTCGGGTCGTAGGTGACCTTCCAGGCGAGGTCCTCGGGGAAGGCCTTCGCCAGTTCGTCCATGCGGGCGCGGATGGCGTTGATGGTGGTGATGGCGTTGGCGCCGGGCGACTGGTAGAGCGCCAGCACCGCCGAGGGGCCGCCATTGAACAGGGTCTCGCGGTCGAGGTTCGCGGCCCCCATTTCGAGGCGCGCCACGTCGCCGAGGCGCAGCACCGAGCCGTCCGCATTGGTGCGCAGGACGATGTTCTCGAACTCCGCGACGCTGGACAGCCGCCCCTTGGTGCGCAGGTTCAGCTGCAATTGCTGGTCGTCGGACACCGGGCGCGCGCCGAGGCGGCCCACGGCGGCCTGGATATTCTGCGAGCTGATGGCCTTGACCACGTCCTCCGCGGTGAGGCCGAGGCCGGTGAGGCGGTCAGTCTTCACCCAGGCGCGCATGGCATAGTCCTGCGGGCCCCACAGGCCCGCATCGCCCACGCCAGGGATGCTCTTCAATTCGTCGAGGATGTTGATGGTGACGTAATTGGAGATGTAGAGCGGGTCCCAGGTCTTCTTGGGCGAATAGATCGCCAGCACGCCGAGCAGCGCGGACGACTTCTTCTTCACCGTCACGCCCTGGCGCTTCACGTCCTCCGGCAGCTTGGAGAGCGCGACCTGCACCCGGTTGTTCATGTTGACGGTGTTGATGTCCGGGTCGGTGCCCAGCTCGAACGAGCCGGTGAGGGTGTAGGACCCGTCATCGCCGGACACGCTCTTCATGTAGATGAGCTTGTCGACGCCCACGACCTGCGCCTCGATGGGCTGGGCGACGGTGGAATCCACCACCTCGGCGGAGGCGCCGGGATAGAAGGTGGTCACCGACACCTGCGGCGGGATGATGTCGGGATATTGCGACACCGGGATCGCGAAGAGCGAGAGCAGGCCCGCGATCACCGTGACGATGGCGATGACGATGGCGAGCCGCGGGCGGTCGACGAAGACGGAGGAGAGCATCGCCTCAGCCCTTCACGCCGAGGACGGGGGTCGCGCGCACGGGGGCGTTGGGCCTCAGCGCCTCGAACCCGTCCACGATCACCGGCTCGCCGGGCTTGATGCCGTCCACGATGATGTTGCTGCCGACGTTTCCGCCCGGCTTCACCCGCCGTACCACCGCCTTGCCGTCCTCCACCACGAAGACGTAGACGCCGGCCTGGTCGGCGATGAGCGCCGCCTGCGGGACGACGACGCGCTCCTCCGGCTTGCCGGACTTCAGCTCCACCCGCACCAGCTGGCCGTCCACCAGCTGGCCCTTGGGGTTGGGCACGTCGGCGCGCATGATGATGGTGTCCGTGGTGCGGCTCACCGACACGTCGATGAAGTTGATGCGCCCCACCTCGCCATAGATGCTGCCGTCGGGAAACTTGATGCGGACCTCCACGTTGGAAAGGTCCACCTTCCCCTCGTCCTTCTGCGCTTCCTGATAGTCGCGCTGGCTCACCGGGAAGGTGACGTACATGGGGTTCTGGCTCACCACCGTGGCGAGCGGGCCGCTCTCCGGGCCGATGATGTGGCCGCGCGTGAAGGCGGTGCGGCCGATGCGGCCGGCGATGGGGGAGACGATGTCGGTGTAGCCGAGATTGATCTTCGCCGTGTTCAGCGCCGCCTCGGCGGTGAGCAGCGCGCCCTTTGCGGATTCCTCGTTGGCCACCGCCTGGTCGCGGGCGACCACCGTGCCGGCATTCTTGGTGAGCAGTTCCTCGGCGCGCTCGCGCTGGATCTTGGCGAGGGTGAGGGCTGCCTTGGCCCGCTCTACGTCGCCTTCCGCCTGCTGCACGTCGGCCTGGAAGGGCGGCTTTTCGATGCGGTAGAGGGGCTGGCCCTCCTTCACCATCTCGCCTTCCTTGAACAGCACGGCCTCCAGCATGGCCTTCACCCGGGCGCGGATGTCCACCCGCTCGGGCGCTTCCACGCGGCCGACGAATTCCATGGCGTCGGCGATCGGCTTGAGTTCAGCTGCCGCCACGCCCACGGGGATCGGCCCCTGCTGGGCGCCGGCCGGCGTCGCGCAGAGCAGCAGCGCAGCGGCCCACAGGACGGGACCAACGGATTTGAAATGCGCCGGCTTCGGACGAGCGATGATGCCCATGGCTGTTCCCCCTGATCGGCCCGTCGATGCCGCCCGGCGGCTTCGCCCGATGCCCCGCAAACTGGATCCGCAACGCTGATCTGAGCCCCTGCAGCGCCGCGTTCGCGCACACTAGCACCCCGCCCGCGTCCGGCAACGCCCCGATCTCGCCCCTGCGCTTGGCACAGCGGGCGCGATCGGCCAATTACCTTTTGGCGCCATCCGGGGCGCGCTGCCGTCGTCTCAGGCGACGTTGAGCGGGAACGGCACCACCTGTGCGCCCTCGCCCCGCGGCAGGCTCGGGGAGGCATCCGCCACCGCCAGCACCTGGCGCACCTCGTCCACCACGGACGCCGCCTCGGGGGCGATCTCCATGTTGGCGAGCAGCCGGTCGAGCAGAGCGAGGAGGCGCGAGCGCTCCTGCGGCGTCTTCAGCAGCGCCGGCAGGGTGGCGATGGCCTCCGCCTCGTTGCGGTCCACGATGATGGACTGGCGGCGGATGATGCCTTGCGCAACATCGGAGGGCAGGGCCAGAAGCCCCAGCTCGTAGCCCACCAGCTCGCGGATCTGCTTCAGGGTGGAGAGCCGGCGCTCGTTGCCGCCACGCTTGAAGCCGATGAGGGCCACGCGCACGCCGGCATCGGTGAAGCCGCCCTCGCGGATGGCGGCGAGGGCCGCCGCGACCTCGGCCGGCGGCTGCTCCACCAGGGCGGCGGCGGTGGCCGGCGCGGTGAGGTCCGGGTCCAGCATGGCGAAGGTGCCGTAGAGGCGGAAGAATTCGGTCTCCACCGTCGCGTCGCGCAGGCGGCGGTAGAGGTCCCAGCCGGCAGTGATGGCGGTAGCGGCGAAGCGCTCGCCGGCCACATGCACGCCTTTCTCGTCCCGGGGCGTGCGCTGGCCGCGGGCGAATTCGGCCAGCGGCGCCATGGCCTTGAGCCACGGATTGAGATCGGACAGGCCCCAGCGCACCACGCGCAGCGGATGCACCGCGCGCACCACGCGGCCCATCTCGGGCGTCACCACGGCGGCAATCGCGGGATGGACGAAGGTCTCGTAGAGGCGCGAATTGGTCTGCGAGACGTTGGCCACCACCTCGAACGGGATCTCGTCGTTGCGGTTATACTTCTGCAGCACCGCGAGATCCTCCACCCGGCGCTCGGTGAGGGTCACGTCATACTTCACCTCGGGGCCGGAGCGGTCCTCCTCGATGGTCATGCCGTAGAGGCCGGGGGGCAGCGCCTCCACATAGTCGAGCAGGTCCACGATCTGCGCGTGCTCGCGCCGGGCGATGGCGCCGGAGACGAAGATGCCGAGATGTCCCACCGTGTCGTGCATGAGGCCGACGATGACCTGCCCGGCATCCTTCAGCGCCTGCGTGGTCGGGTAGAGGTCCGCCACCCAGTTGATGGCCTGCTGGGGCGGGGTGATGTTGTCGCCCAGCGAGGCGAAGACGATGATGGGCGAGCGCACGGCCTTGAGGTCGAAGGTCTTGCCCGGCGCCCATTCCGCCTTGCCGGCGGCGAGCCTGTTGCCGACGAACAGGTTTTCCACGATCCACCGGATCTCTTCCCGGTTCATCAGGAAGTAGCCGCCCCACCAGCGCTCGAATTCCAGGAAGCGCGGCGGCTCGGTGTCGATCTTGGAATAGAGCGAATAGTATTTGGTGAAATAGGTGTTGGCCGGGTTGAGATACTCGAAATTGTCCACGAGATAGGCGCCGTCGAAGACGCCGCCGCCGAGGTCCGAGGCCAGCGAGGCGGTCCACGCCCCGCCCAGCACGCCGCCGGCATAGCGCATGGGGTTCTCGGCATCGTTGCCCGCCCAGTAGGACATGGGCGCGCCGTTGACGACGATGGGGCCCACATTGTCCGGGTCCAGCGCCGCGACCAGCATGGCGGCCCATCCGCCCTGGCAATTGCCCATCACCACCGGCCGCTCACGGGTGGGGTGGCGCTCGCGCACGAGGCGCACGAACTCGGATTCCGCCAGCGACACGTCCGCCAGCGTCTGCCCCGGCACCGGCTCGGGGAAGAAGATGACCATGTAGACGGCATGCCCCGCCTTCAGCGCGAAGCCGACCTCGGAATCCTTCTTGAAGCCGCCGATGCCCGGCCCGTGCCCGGCGCGCGGATCGATGATGAGGAAGGCGCGCTTTTCCGGGTCCAGCGTCACGCCGTCCGGCGGCAGGATGCGCACGAGGGCATAGTTGCAGGGCCGCGCGAAGGTGCGGGCGTCGGCCACCATCTCGTAGTCGAAGGCGAGCAGCGGCGGCTTCCCGGCCTTCTCGTGTTCGATCCAGTTGTTGCCGCGCTGGCGCATGGTGTCCCAGAAGATCAGCGAGCGCTGGGCCGCGTCGAAAGCGTAGGAGACGCTGTCGCGCCACGCCTCCGCCGGCGTCTGCGGGCGGCCCGCCCCGGCGAAGGCGGAGGCCGCTTCGCGCATGGCCGCGCCATAGGCCGAGACCGCCTCGCCGATGCGCAGGCGGTAAATCTCCGCCACCCGGCCGTAGACCTTCATCATGTCCATGGGATGCATGGGAGCCTCCTCAGGCGACAGCCGTGTGTGACAGGACCTGCCGCATCTCGCGGACGATGGTCCATTCCTCGTCGGTGGGGATCACATAGGCCTGCGGGCCGGTGCCGCGGGTGATGCGTGTGGCGCCGGCGCGGTTGGCTTCCGGGTCCAGCTCGAAGCCGGCCCAGGCGGCGGCGCGGATCACCTCGGCGCGGGTCTCGGCGTCGTTCTCGCCGATGCCGGCGGTGAAGACGAGGGCGTCGATGCCCCGCAGCGCCGCCACCAGCGAGCCGAATTCGCGGTTGATGCGGTAGACGAACAGGTCGATGGCCCGCCGTGCCCCCGCATCCGTCTCGCAGCGCTCGCGCAGCACGCGCATGTCGTTGGAGAGGCCGGAGACGCCGATGAGCCCGCACTTGGTATAGAGAAAGTGCTCCGCCTCCTCCGCGCTCATGCCCATCTCGCGCTGGAGATAGAAGACGACGCCGGGATCGATGGAGCCGCTGCGCGTGCCCATCACCAGCCCGTCGAGGGCCGAGAAGCCCATGGTGGTGGCGATGGAGCGCGCAGCGTCATAGGCGCACAGGCTCGCCCCGTTGCCGAGATGCGCCGCCACCACCCGCCCCTTGGCGAGGCGCGGATCGACCTTGGGGAACTGGGTGGCGAGATAGGCGTAGGACAGGCCGTGGAAGCCGTAGCGCTTCACCCCGGCATCGGTCATCGACTGGGGAATGGCGAACATCTGCGCCAGTTCCGGCTGGGTGCGGTGGAAGGCGGTGTCGAAGGCCGCCACCTGCGGCAGGCCCGGCACGCGGCGGGCGATGATGCGGATGGGCTCCAGGCTCTTCGGCTGGTGCAGGGGCGCGAGCGGGGAGAGGGTGTCCAGCTCGTTGATGATGGCGGGCGTCAGCTCCACCGCATGGGTATAATGCGGGCCGCCATGCACCACGCGGTGGCCGACGGCGGCGAGCTGGTGGCCGCCCCGGTGGGCGCCGAGCCAGTCGGAGAGATAGGCCAGCGCCTCCTCGAAGCCGAATGCCGTCTGCCCGGCCCAGCGCTGCTCCCCGGCGGTCGCGCCGTCGTGGTCCTTCACCTTGAAGTGGGGATCGGTGCCCAGCCCCTCGAACAGGCCGCGATAGATGCGGTTGGGCACGTCCGCGCCGTCGTCGAGGAACACCTGGAACTTGAGGCTGGAGGAGCCGGCATTCAGGACGAGCTGTACCTTTGCCATGTTCAGACCTCCAGCGCCTTGGCCGCCGCGCGGGCGGTGGCCTGCTGGGCGGCGGCGAGCAGCGCCGCCACCGCGCAGGAGGCGAGGCGCGTGGGCGCGGAATCCGCCCGGCTGGTGAGGATGATGGGCACCCGTGCCCCCACCACGATGCCCGCCGCATCGGCACCCGCGAGGAAGGAGAGGCTCTTCGCCAGCATGTTGCCGGCTTCGAGATCCGGCACCACCAGCACATTGGCCCGCCCGGCCACCGGCGAGGAAATGTGCTTGATGGCCGCCGAGCCGAGGTCGATGGCATTGTCCAACGCCAGCGGTCCGTCGACGATGGCGCCGGTGATCTGGCCGCGATCGGCCATCTTGCACAGGGCCGCCGCCTCGATGGTGGAGGGCACGGCGGGGTTCACCGTCTCCATGGCGGAGAGGATGGCCACCCGCACCTCGGGGAAGGAGAGCGCGTGCGCCAGCTCGATGGCGTTCTGCACGATGTGCGCCTTGTCCTCCAGCGAGGGGGCGATGTTGATGGCGGCATCGGTGATGATGAGCGCGTCGGGGTGGCTCGGCACGTCCATGACGAAGCAGTGGCTGATGCGCCGCGCGGTGCGCAGGCCGGTGTCGCGGGCGACCACCGCGCTCATCAGCTCGTCGGTGTGGAGGCTGCCCTTCATGAGGGCGTCGGCCTCGCCGCAGCGGACCAGCGCCACCGCCTTCTCCGCCGCCTCGTGACTGTGCGCCGCCGCCACCTGCCGCACCTTGGAAATGTCGAGCTGGCCAGCCGCCGCGGCCGCCGCGATCTTGGCCGGCGGGCCGACAAGGATGGGCTCGATCAGCCCGAGGTCCGCCGCCTCCAGCGCGGCGCGCAGGGAAACGTCGTCGCAGGGATGGGCCACCGCCACCTTGAGCCGGGGCAACGCCTGCGCCGCCGAGATCAGGCGATCATACTTGGCATGTCGATTGTGCTGGGTGTCTTGAGCCGCCGCTGCGGCCAAATGAGCGGTCATGTGCGCTCTCCCTCGTGCCGCCGCACGGGCCGGCCGGGCGGCTGGGCCTCCTGGCGGATGCTCGCCCCAAGCTGTCGGCCCGCAGCCTCCCGCCTTCCATGATGCAGATCAAGGGGCGTGTGCTCGCACCTGCGCAATGGTATCCGGGTGGCGGAAAAATGGGTGGCGCCGGTGACGCGATGCCGTTCAGCGATGTTTGGATAAAAATCCGGCCGGGCGCCTGCGGGGAAGCGGCGGCCCGGCCGGCGCTTCCCGGGAGGTCTCGGTTGAGCGCGTGGCCATGGTCCACGGAAGCCACGGGCGCCGCATCCCCAAAATGGAGGAGGCCGCGCGGCAACCTCACGGCTCGAAGGCGAACACCTTCTTCCAGTCGTCCTTCATGGAGATGACGGACCAGCCGCGCGCCTTCGCCTCGTCATAGAGCTTCTGGGTGAAGGTGCCGACCTCGGAGTATGGCAGGCCCTGTGCCGGGCCATAGGCGAATTCGCGCTTTCCGTCGTCGTGCAGCACCAGGGCCGCGAAGCGCAAACCCTTTCCGGCCTTGGTATATTCCAGCATCTGCCGGTCGCCGGTGGAATTGCCGAAGGCGGCAATGGGGCGCTTGCCGATGACGAGGTGGATGCCCTCCGGCTTGCCGCCGAACACGTCCTCGAACAGAACGGCCGGCTCCAGCCGCAGCACCGGCCGGCCGGAGGCGTCGTAGCCGAAGCGCACCGAGTCCGGCGTGCCCACCACCTGCTCGGGCGGAATGCCGTAGAGCTTCTCGGAATAGGCGCGCACGAAATCCTGCCCGCCGCCGGTGACGATATAGGTGCGGAAGCCGTTGGCGCGCAGCAGTTCCAGCACCTCCCTCATGGGCTGGTAGACGAGATCGGTGTGCGGGCGGTTCAGCACCGGATTGCGGGCGGTGGCCATCCACTCCTGCACGGCGGCGCGGAACTCCTCCACCGTGAGGGATTCCAGCGTCAGCATGATGATTTTCATGAAATCGGCGGAGGAGAGCTTGCCCAGGGCTTCTTCCCTGGCCTTCTCGTCACCGGAAATGGCGGTGCGGAACGGCTCCTCGGTCTTCAAGTCCGGATTGGCCTGGGCCATCGCGCGCACGCGGGCGGCGGCGAAGGCGACCTCGGTATAGACCGGCTGCTCCACCCAGAGCGTGCCGTCCTGGTCGAAGGTGGCGATGCGGTCGGCGGGGGGCACGAAATCCGGCCCGCCGGGGGTTGTGGTGGCCTTCACGAAATCGAGGATGCCGGTCTTGGTCGCACCCGCATTCCAGGAGGGGAGGGGATCGACCGCCTGCGCTAAGGCAGGGACGGAAAGCCCGGCACAGAGAAGACCGGCGGCGAGGACGGCGGCACGAGCGAGCGGCCGCAGGCCGGCGGAAAACCTCAACGACACCATGGATCAAGCCCCCTCGCGCCCCGACGCTGCGCCCCGGATGTTGCCCGATTCTGCGACGCCTGCGCGACGGCTTCAAGCCGGGATCGTCGCCGCATGGTCTCCCTCTCCCCTTGCGGGAGAGGGTCGGCGTGAGGGGTCGTTCTCTCCTCCTTCACCAGAACCGGGATGGCGGCGCCAGCCCCCTCACCCCCGCCCCCTCTCCCGCAAGGGGAGAGGGGAGTCCGGTCCCCGCACAGCGAATAACTGACGTTCCGCAAACGTCCCTCTTGGCGAGCGGGCCGGGTTGCGCGTAGATGGCGGTGCGGGGTCGGGCCAGTCGTTCCGGAATGGGGATGACGGGCACCGGTCGGTCATTTCTCGTGAGGGGGCCGGTCGAACGATCTGCGGGCAGGAGCCGCTCTCTAAGAGCCATCCCGCCGCATCGCACGCCTCGCCTCCCGCAACGGTGCTGCGCACCGAGGGAGCGGTCCATGGACCTTCGCCGTCGTCTCCTCACCATCCGCCGCAACCGCGCGCCTTTACCCACGCGCTTCGGCCTCGCGCTCGCGCTCATGGCCAGCGCGCTCATGGCCGGCGCGGTTCCCGGCACGCCCGCCTTCGCCCAGCAGGCGCGCCCGCAGGCGCCCGCCGCCCAGCCCGTGCCCGCCCAGCCGGCCGCCCCGCTGCCGCCGCGCGCGGCGAGCCAGAAGACCTTCCAGCGGCAGGATCTCATCGCCGGCGCCCGGCGCTACGAGCGGCTGCTGCGCCGGGAGGCGACCGCCCCCACCGGCCCCCTCGACAAGGCGCGGCGCGATGCCGCCCAGGCTTTCCAGCGCAATGATGCCCGCGCCGCCGCCGAGCTTTATGCCGGCCTCGCGCTGGTGCAGGCGCAGGATCCGGGCATCTGGATGCGCCTCGCCCGCTCGCTGGCCGCCATCAAGCCCACCGACGACGAGGACGCCTCCACCTTCATCGACAATGCGCTGGCCGCCGCCTTCATCGCCTATCGCCGCGCCACCACGCGGGCGGAGGAGGGGGAGGCGCTCTCCTTCATCGGCCATGTCTATGCCGACCGGCGCCTGTGGCAGCCGGCCATCGACACCATGAAGCTGGCGCTGGAGCTGCGCGACACCCCCGCCGACCGCAGCTTCTACGACAAGCTGAAGGAGGAGCACGGCTTCCGGCTGGTGGACTATTCGGTGGAATCCGACGCCGCGTCGCCGCGCGCCTGCGTGCAATTCTCCGACGACATCGCGCCGGGCACCGATTTCGCCGCCTTCGTGCAGGTGGGCGGGATGGACAAGCCGGCCATCACCGGCGAGGCGCGGCAGATCTGCGTGGAAGGCCTCAAGCACGGCTCCCGCTACACCATCGCGGTGCGGCCGGGCGTGCCTGCGGCCAATGGCGAGAAGCTGAAGAAGGCCACCGAACTCTCCATCTATGTGCGCGACCGCCAGCCCTCGGCCCATTTCTCAGGCCGCAACTATGTGCTGCCGCGCACCGGGCAGAAGGGCATTCCCGTCACCTCGGTCAATTCGCGCGAGCTGAAGATCAAGGTGCTGCGCATCGGCGACCGGGGCCTCGTGCCCACCGCCATTCAGGGCGAGTTCCGCCAGGGCCTCGACGGCTATGTGCGCCAGCGCCTCGCCGAGGGCGCGGGCATAGAGGTGTTCTCCGGCACGCTGGAGGTGGACGGCACGCTCAATGCCGATGTGGTCACCGCCATCCCCGTCAACGAGGCGGTGGGCAAGCTCGAGGCCGGCGTCTACGCCATGACCGCCGAGCCGCGCGAGACCTCGGGCGACGACGACTACGGCAGCCTCGCCACCCAGTGGTTCATCGTCTCCGACCTCGGCATGACCGCGCTCGCCGCGCCGGACGGCGTGCATGTGCTGGTGCGGTCGCTGGGCAGCGCCGAGCCGGTGGCCGGGGCGGATGTAACGCTGGTCGCCCGCTCCAACGAGATCCTCGGCACGGCGAAGACCGACGCCAGCGGCTATGCTCGCTTCGATGCCGGCCTCTCCCGCGGCCCCGCCGGCATGGGGCCGGAGGTGGTGACGGCGCGTGCCGCCAATGGCGACTACGCCTTCCTCTCCATGAAGGAGAATGCCTTCGACCTCACCGACCGGGGCGTCTCCGGCCGCGAGGCGCCGGGCGCGCTGGATGCCTTCCTCGCCACCGAGCGCGGCGTCTACCGCTCCGGCGAGACCGTGCATGTCACCGTCCTGCTTCGCGACGCGGCGGGCAATGCCGCCCCCAACGTGCCGCTGACCGTGCAACTGGTGCGCCCGGACGGCGTCGCCGACCGCCGCGTGGTGGTGCAGGACCAGGGCGCGGGCGGGCGCACGCTCGATCTGCCCATCCTCAAGGGCGCCATGACCGGCACCTGGCGGGCCAAGGCGCTTACCGACCTGAAGGCCCCTTCCATCGGCGAGGTGACGTTCCTGGTCGAGGATTACGTGCCCGACCGGGTGGAGTTCGACCTCTCCTCGCGCGAGCCGCGCCTGCCGCGCGACAAGGCGGTGGAGGTGCTGGTGGACGGCCGCTTCCTGTTCGGCGCCCCCGCCTCCGGCCTCGACGTGGAGGCGGAGACCGAGCTGCGCGCCGCCGCCAACCGGCCCGGCTTTGCCGGCTATGCCTTCGGCAACGCGCAGGACGAGGTGCTGGCCGAGCGCCAGCCCACGGCCGACGCCCCCGTCACCGACGCCCGCGGCCGCGCCACCATCCGCCTGCTGGCGGGCCAGCTGCCCAAGACCGCCCGGCCGCTGGAGATGGAGGCCTTCGTGCGCCTCGTGGAGGCGGGGGGCCGCGCCGTCCAGCGCACCATCGTGCTCCCGCTCGCGCCGGCCGGCAGCCAGATCGGCGTGAAGCCGCTCTTCGCCGATCGCGTCCGCGAAGGCGAGACGGCGAATTTCGACGTGGTGGTGGCCGGCGTGGACGACAAGCTCCTCGCTTCGCCCGGCCTCACCTGGAAGCTCTCGCGCATCGAGACGCGCTACCAGTGGTATCGCGTGAGCGGCTCGTGGGATTATGAGCCGGTGAAGACCGTGACCCGCATGGGCGAAGGCGTCATCGCCACCACCGCCGACGGCCCGGCCCGCCTCTCCGTGCCCACCCAATATGGCCGCTACCGCCTCGACCTCACCGGCGACGGCCTGCCGCTCACCTCCGTCACCTTCGAGGCCGGCTTCGGCGGCGACGGCAATGCCGACACGCCGGACCGCCTGGAACTCACCCTCGACAAGCAGGCCTATGCCGCCGGCGACACGCTGGAAGCCACGCTCACCGCTCGCACGGCCGGCACCGCCACGGTGATGGTGGTGAATGACGGCGTGCGCGACGCCAAGGTGCTGCAGGTGCAGCCGGGCGCCTCCAAGTTGAGCTTCAAGGTGGATGGCGGCTGGGGGCCGGGGGCCTATGTGGTCGCCTTCCTCCACCGCCCGCTGGACGTTCAGGCGAGCCGCATGCCCGGCCGCGCCATGGGCCTGTCCTGGTTCTCGGTGGACAAGGAGGCGCGCACCCTGAAGGTGGAGCTGTCCCCGCCCGCCGAGATGCGCCCCAACACCACCCTCGCCATTCCGGTGAAGGTGTCGAACCTGCCGGCCGGCGAGAAGGCCTATGTGACGGTGGCGGCGGTGGATGTGGGCATCCTCAACCTCACCGGCTACAAGCCGCCCGCGCCGGACGCGGTGGTGTTCGGCCAGCGCCGGCTCGCCGCCGATATCCGCGATTTCTACGGCGCGCTCATCGACGGCATGCAGGGCGCCGCCGGCCGGCTGCGCTCCGGCGGCGATGGCGGCGAGACGGCGATGATGGCGAGCCCGCCGCAGGGTCCGCCCGTGGCGCTGTTCTCCGGCCTCGTGGAAGTGGGGGCGGACGGCACCGCCACCGTCTCCTTCCCGGTGCCCGCCTTCGACGGCACGCTCAGGGTGATGGCCATCGCCTGGAGCCAGAACCGCCTCGGCCATGCGGCCGCCGACGTGGTGGTGCGCGACAAGGTGGTGATGCTCGCCACTTTGCCGCGCTTCCTCGCCTCCGGCGACCGCTCCAGCTTCAATCTGGACCTGACCAATGTGGAAGGCCCGGCGGGCGACTACCGGCTGGAGGTGACGGCCACCGGCGCCGCCGCCGTCACCGGCACCGTGCCGCCCGTCACGCTGGCCCAGAAGCAGCGCCAGTCCGTGCGTCTCGCGCTGGAGGGCCGGGGCGTCGGCCCCGCCACCGTCACGGCGCGGCTGACGGGGCAGGGCATCGACATCACCCGCAGCTTCCAGATGCAGGTGCGTCCGGCCTATCCGGACATCGAGCGGCGCACGGTGCGCAATCTCGCCCCCGGCGAGAGCATCAGCGTGTCGCGCGATCTCCTCGCCGATCTGCTGCCGGGCACCGGCAGCGTGGCGGTGAGCGTTTCGCCCTCGAGCGCCATCGACGTGCCGGCGCTGCTGGCGGCCCTCGACCGCTACCCCTATGGCTGCACCGAGCAGGTGACGAGCCGCGCTCTGCCGCTGCTCTCCTACAACGAGCTGTCCGTCCTCGTGGGCCGGGCGAAAGACCCGGAGGCCGACCAGCGCATCCGCGACGCCATCGTCCGCGTCTTCTCGCGGCAGGGGTCGGACGGTTCGTTCGGCCTGTGGTCGGCAGGCGGCAACGACACCTGGCTCGACGCCTATGTGGTGGATTTCCTGACCCGCGCGAAGGAGAAGGGCTTCGCCGTTCCCGACCAGGCCTTTTCGCTGGCGCTGGACCGGCTGCGCAACGTGGTGAACCTCGCGGGGGCCGACATGCGCTCCGCCAGCGAGGGCCTCGCCTATGCCCTCTATGTGCTCGCCCGCAACGGCCGCGCGCCCTTGGGCGACCTGCGCTACATCGCCGACACGCGGCTGAAGGACCTCGCCTCTCCGCTCGCCCGCGGGCAGGTGGGCGCGGCCCTCGCGCTGCTCGGCGACCGCACCCGCGCGGAACGGGCCTTCAACGTGGCGCTGGAGGGCATCCCCGCCAGCGCCACCGCGCCGGAGATCGGCCGTTCGGATTTCGGCTCGGTGCTGCGCGACGCCGCCGCCTTGACCGTGCTCGCCCGCGAGGCGGGGCTGGACAAGGTGGCCGCTGTGGCGCTCGCCCGCGTGGATGCGGCGCGGGTGCGCACGGAGCGCACCTCCACGCAGGAAAATGCGTGGATGCTGCTGGCCGCCCGCACTCTGGCCGCCAGCGCCGCCAACATGACGCTGGAGGTGGATGGCGGCCTCGTGCGCGGCCCGTTCGGCAGCAAGCTCTCGCGCGCCGATCTGGAGCGCGGGCCGCTCACCCTGCGCAATGCCGGCACCGAAGCGGTGAAGGTGGTGGTGGGCGTCAACGGCGCCCCCGTGGCGCCCGAGCCGCCCATCTCCAAGGGCTTCTCGCTGGACCGCAAGTATTTCACCCTCGACGGCAAGCCGGCGGACCCCACCAAGGCGGTGCAGAACCAGCGCTTCGCCGTGGTGCTCACCTTCTCGGAGGAGAAGAGCGCGCTGGCCGACGTGCTGCTGGTGGACTTCCTGCCGGCCGGCTTCGAGATCGAGAACCCCAACCTCATCAAGGGCGGTGACGGCGGCTTCACCTGGCTCGACGAGACCAGCGAGGCCGGCCACGTGGAGTTCCGCGACGACCGTTTCGTCGCCTCGGTGACGCGGGAGGAGGGCGATGCGCCCTTCGTCGTCGCCTACACGGTGCGGGCGGTTTCGCCCGGCCGCTATGCCCACCCGCCGGCCATGGTGGAGGACATGTACCGCCCCGACCGCTTCGCCCGCACGGCGGCCGGCAGCATGGAGGTCGCGCCCGCCCGATGAGTGAGATGCCCGCGCCCTTCCCGCCTCCTGTCCCCCGGCGCCGCTGGCGCTGGATGGCGGGCGCGGCGGGGCTCGGCCTCGTGCTGGCGCTCTCGACCGGCGCTGTGGGGCTCGCCATCATCTGCGCCGATGCCCCACCGCCGCCCGAGCCCAAGGTCTCGGCCGAGGTGGTGGACAAGGAAGGCCGCCTCCTGCGCCCCTTTGCGCTGCCGGACGGGCGCTGGCGGCTCGCGGCCTCCGCGGGCGATGTGGACCCGCGCCTCGTGGACATGATCCTCGCTTATGAGGACCGGCGCTTCCGCGACCATATGGGCGTCGATGCCCTCGCCTTGCTGCGCGCGGCGGGGCAGGCGGCGGGGTCGCTGCGCGTCGTCTCCGGCGGTTCCACGCTGACCATGCAGGTGGCGCGCCTGACCCTGCCGCCCCGCGCCCGCACGCTGAACGCCAAGCTCGCCCAGATGCGCCGCGCGCTAGAGCTGGAGGCGCGGCTCTCCAAGGACGAGATCCTTTCGCTCTATCTCACGCTTGCCCCCTATGGCGGGAACATCGAGGGGGTGCGTGCGGCCTCGCTCACCTATCTCGGCAAGGAGCCGCGCCGGCTGACGCTGGGCGAGGCGGCGCTGCTGGTGGCGCTGCCGCAATCGCCCGAGACGCGCCGGCCGGACCGCTATCCCGCCCGCGCCAAGGCGGCCCGCGACCGCGTGCTGGACCGCCTCGCCGCGCAGGGGATCATCGCGCCGGACGAGGTGCGCGTCGCCAAGGCCGAGGCCGTGCCCACCGCCCGCCGTCTCCTGCCGCAGATCGCGCCCCACCTCTCCGAGGAGATGGCGGCCGAGCGGCCGGACCTCGCCCGCCACCTCACCACCCTCGATGCACCCCTGCAGGAGCGGCTGGAGGAGCTGGTGCGCGAGCGCACGCGCACGCTGGGGCGCGGGCTCTCCGCCGCCATCGTGGTGATGGACAATGAGAGCGCCGAGGTGCGCGCCTACGTGGCCGCCGCCGATTATTTCGACAAGGACCGCGCCGGCGCCGTGGACCTCGCCCGCGCCGTGCGCTCGCCGGGCTCCACGCTGAAGCCCTTCATCTATGCCCTCGCCTTCGAAGACGGCATCGCCCATCCCGAGACGCTGATCGAGGACCGGCCCGCCCGCTTCGGCGCGTGGCGGCCGGAGAATTTCGACCGCACCTTCCAGGGCACGCTTTCCGTGCGCAAGGCGCTGCAGATGTCGCTGAACGTGCCGGCGGTGCGGCTGCTGGAGGCGGTGGGGCCGCAGCGGCTGGCGAGCCGCATGCAGCAGGCGGGCGGCCGGCTGGAGCTGCCCCCCGGTGCCGCGCCGGCCTTGCCCATGGGGCTCGGCGGCGTGGGCATCCGCCTCATCGATCTCACCACCCTCTATGCCGCGCTGGCGCGGGGCGGGGAGGCCCATGCCCCGGTCTTCCGCCGGGGCGACGGCGCGGTGGCGGCGCCGCGCAAGGTCCGGCTCGTGGACGAGGTGGCCGCCTGGTATGTGGGCCAGTGCCTGCTCGGGACCCCGGCGCCGGAGAATGCCTTGGGTGGGCGCATCGCCTTCAAGACCGGCACCTCCTATGGCTATCGCGACAGCTGGGCGGTGGGCTTCGATGGCCGGCGCACGGTGGGCGTCTGGGTGGGCCGGCCGGACGGGCAGGCGGTGCCCGACCTCACCGGCCGCGCGGCGGCCGCGCCTCTGCTGTTCGACGCCTTCGCCCGCATCGTCCGCACGCCCGCGAGCCTTGCCGTCGCCCCGCGCGGGGCGGTGATGGCCGGCAATGCCCGGCTGCCACCGCCCCAGCGGCATTTCGGCCGGGCGCGTCAGGAGCAGGCGCTGGAGGTGGTCTATCCGCCCGACGGCGCGCGGGTCTCCTCCGAGGGGGCGGAGACGCTGGCGCTGAAGGTGGACGGCGGCACCTTCCCTTTGACCCTGCTCATGGACGGCCGTCCGGTGGCACGGGTGGAGGATCGCCGCACCCTGTTCTGGACCCCGCCCGGCCGCGGCTTCGCCCGCCTCACCGTCATCGATGCGGATGGACGCAGCGACAGCGTGACGGTGAAGGTGGAGTAGGGCGCAAAAGAAAACCCGCTGCCTTGCGGCAGCGGGTGGAGGGCACTGGGAGGAAACGCGGAAGACAGGAACTTAAGAGCCGGCCGCCGCGGAACCGCGCGGCCGGGCCTTCAGGAATTCTCAGAAGCCGCGGGCAACCGCCTGGGCGATGCGCTGACGGTCGAGGCCCATCTCGGCGAGCTCGCTGTTGGAGCGGCGCGAGAGGTACTCATAGCGCTCCGACATGGCGCGGGCTTCGGCGACGGCGTCGAGGAAGTCGCACACCGCAGCGCCGATGCGACCGAAGAAGCCGGTTTCGCGGGGAGCATGTGCAGTGATCGTGACCATTTTCGCCTCCATTTGATGGAGGGAAGATAGGCCATCTGCGTGCGATGCAATATAGCGGATTGTGCATGGCACCATTGCGTATGTCGTATACCACAGGTCCCACCGGTCGCATGGGTGTCGCCACACCCCGGACAGGCCCCAAAGAAACGGGGCTGTGAATGGCGCGAAACGGGAGTTGAACCCGGCGATCGAATTGCGTATAGAGCCCACCTGCCTCGGCAGACCCACCCGCCCCGCTCCTGCGGCCGGCCGGGTGTTGGGGGATAGTTCAACGGTAGAACCGCGGACTCTGACTCCGTTAATCCTGGTTCGAATCCAGGTCCCCCAGCCAAATCAAGCGCCCCTCCCAGATACAGACGCCGCCCGCATCGTGATGTCGGGTGTTCAAGCGCGTCGGCTGGTCGGGTGTCATCAGCCCTTGCGCCGCACCTGACCCCTTGAGGACTTGCCGCTGCGCTCGCCGATCCGGGCGATGGTGCGCCGGTCCACCGATTCCCGGGATTATCTTTGCGCGTGGCGCGATGGCGGCAGCGCGCGGTGTTGCGCTCGGCTCCGGATTGCGGGGCGGCTGTCTATTATACTTTAAGTTGTAGTTTTGAAGATCTGCAATCATATTTTCCATGGCCCGACCAAGCGGTGGCAGGGGGTGCCAGACCGCCGGGAAATCCAATGGGGGAGGGGGCGATGACCTTAAGCGATGTCCTGACGATCGCCATTGCGCTGATGGTCACCTACACGATGATGAGCCTGCTGGCCTCGACCCTTCAGGAGCAATTGTCCGCTGTTCTGTCAAAGCGCCAGAAAGGGCTCGAAGCCGCCATACGCGGGCTAATCGCGCCGGAGGGCGGGGAGGATGGCCGCCTTCGGGAAATTGCCGAGCAATTATATGGGCATGCCCTCGTGTCCGGGTCCAGTCCCAAGGGAAAGCCCTCCTACGTGCCGGCGCGCAACTTCACCCTCGCGCTGCTCACGCTCATCAGCGAGGGATCGCAGGCCGAGTCCATCGTCGGCCTGCGCGAAGCGGTCGGGAAGCTGCCCGAGGGAAAGCTGCGCCAAGCCCTTGGCACGCTTGTCGAAAGCGCGGGCACGGACCTGGATGCGTTTCGCACATCCGTGGATGGCTGGTACAATCAAGCTATGGACCGGCTCAATGGCCAGTACACGCGTCATACGCAAGTGTGGCTGCTGGGGATCGGCTTCCTCCTCGCCGCGTCTCTGAACGTGGATACGTTCACCATCGTCGACACGCTGATGAAAAGTCCCCAATTGCGCGCGGAGTACGAGGTGAAAGCTCAGGCCTGGGTGAAAGAGGGCCAGCCGAAACCGGGTGAGGCCCCCATCTCGCGCATTCTTTCAGATCTGGCGCCGCTGCCCATCGGCTGGCAGCAATGTGCGGCTCCGGTTCCGCCCGCACCGCCAGCCGGCGCGGGCGCGGCGGCGTCAGGTTCCACCGCGCCGACACATTGCGTTTCGTGGGAGCGGCTCGGACGCGGCGATCTGCGTCTGTCGGATGCCCTGACCGTCTTCGGCTGGATTTTCACCGCCGTCGCGATCTCGTTTGGGGCGCCGTTCTGGTTCCAGTTGCTCAATCAGCTCGTGAACATGCGCGCCGCCGGGCCCAAGCCCGACGTCAAGGACGACAAGACGGGGACCTGACGCGTTCGGCCAACGGGCACGCTTCGGCGAAGCGTACCCGGAAGACCGTTCAGGGGAGCCTCACCCCGCCAGATGCGCGATGAGCAGGCGGGCGAGAGCTTCCGGCTGCTCCACGCACGGGATGTGCGAGGCGTCGGCGATCACTTCCAGCCGTGCGCCGGGAATCGCCGCCGCCATGGCCTCGGCGGAGGCGGGGGAGGTGGCGGGATCCTTGTCGCCCACCACGACCAAAGTCGGCGCGGAAATCCGGCCGGCGGAGGCGGTGAGGTCGGCGTCGCGCACCGCCATGGCGCAGCCCACATAGCCTTCCAGGGTGGTGCGGGCGACCATGTTGGCGTAGCCGCGGACGATATGCGGCACCCGCTCGCGGAAGCCATCCGTGAACCAGCGGCCCATCACGCCGGGGGCGATGGCGGGAAGGCCGTCGCGGCGGATGCCGGCGAGGCGCTCGTTCCACACCGAAGCGGGGCCGATCTGCATGGCGGTGTCGCACAGAACGAGCCGATCCACCCGTCCCGGCGCATGGGCCGCCAGATGCTGGGCCACCATGCCGCCGATGGAGAGGCCGCAGACATGCGCCTTCTCGATGCCCAGCGCATCGAGCAGCCCCAGCGCATCCCCGGCGAGGGCGGCGATGGAATAGCCGGTGTTTTCATCGGGCAGCGGCGCGGCGTCGGAGAGGCCGTGGCCGCGCATGTCGTAGCGCAGCACGCGGAAGCGGGCGGTGAGCGCCGGCATCACCGCGTCCCACACGAGGAAGCTGGTGCCGAGCGAATTGGCGAGCAGCAGGACCGGCGCGCCCTCCGCCCCTTCGAGCGCGTAGTGGGTGGTGCGGCCGTCGACGGCGATAAAGGGCATCCGGGTCTCCTGTGGAAGATCACACGGTGGCGATGGGGGTGACGGGAGAGCCCACGGCGCCGGGCAGGCGCAAAGGAGGGGCGGTGAGCAGGAAGCGGCTGCGCCCGGCGGCGCGCAGGTGGGCGGCGAGGTCGGCGAGCCACCACAATTCGCCCAGCGGCACGCCGAGCCGGAACAGGCAATGGTGGTGCAGCGGCATGGCCGCCTGCGTCGTGGCGGCGAGGCGCTTCGCCGGCAGATGCTCCACCGCATAATTGTCGGCGACGAGGGCCGAGATGCGGCTGTCCGAGATCCATTGCAGAAGGCGCGCGTCGCGGCCGTCGAGGGCGGCGCAGCTTTTGCCGAGGATGGCGCCGTCCGGGGTGCCGTTCATCTCCATGACGACCTGCGTGAAGCCGGTATAGAGGCACAGGATGTCGCCCTCCTCCACCGTCACGGCCTGTGCGTCCATGGCGCGCATGAGATCGTCATAGCCGACGAGGTGGCGCTCCCGGCCGAAGAGCGCGAGGAGATCCACCAGCACGCCGCGGGCCTGCACGCCGTGGACGGCGGCGTTGTGGATGCCCAGCCGGTGCGCGCCGGAGGCGATGCCGCGCGCCTCGGCATCGCGCGGGCCCACGATGTCGGTGCCGGCTCGGAAGCCGTTGTAATAGACCGGCTCGGGCCGGCCTTCCCCGCTCACGTCGAACAGCGCGCCCACATGGGCGAAGCTGTCCCACTGGGTGGAGTATTGCAGGCAGATCTCCACCTTGTCGTCGCTCACCACGTCTACGAGGCTGGCGTCTTCCGCGCAGAGCATGGCGTTGAAGCGCGGCGCTTCCGCGCTGCCGGTGGGCGTCAGCACGGGGGGAAGGCGGCGCGGGTTCAGCACGTTGCCGCCGGGCCGGTCGAGGGGCAGGCTGAGGCAGAAGGTGCGGCCCTCCTTCACCTCGGCGACGGCGGCGCGCACCTTGTCGGGGGTGATGAGGTTGAGGCGGCCGAGCTCGTCGTCCGGGCCGAAATCGCCCCAGGTGGAGCCTTCCGGCCGGCGGGCCCAGCGGGGATTGGACGGCATGGACGTCTCCGTTTGGGTGAAGCCCGGGCGGCGCCAGCGAAGACACCGGCGCCGGTGCGCTCAGACCGCGCCCTTGCCCACCGTGATGCCGCCGCAGACCGGCAGCGTCTGGCCGGTGATAAAGCCGGCCTCGTCCGAGAGGAAGAACGAAACCGCCTGCGCCACATCCTCCGGCGTGCCCATGCGGCCGACGGGGATGGCCTCCACGATGGCGCGGGTGCGCGGCGCGTCGGGCGGGTTGGCGGCGGTGAAGAGGGGGGTCGCGATGGGGCCGGGCGCCACGGCATTCACGGTGATGCCGTCCTTGCCCAGTTCCAGCGCCCAGGTGCGGGTGGCGCCGAGCAGCCCCGCCTTGCTGGCGGCATAGGCGGTGCGCAGTTCCTTGCCGTAGGCGGCGCGGCTCGACACGTTGACGATGCGCCCGAAGCGCGCCGCCCGCATCCCCGCCAGCAGCGCCTGCGTGGCCTGGATGGCGACGCCGAGATTGAGCCGCATGACGGCGGCGAAATCCGCGCCGGTGGTGTCGTCGAGGCTCGCCGGCCGCACCATGCCCACATTGTTGACGAGGCGGGTGACGGGGCCGTGCGATAGGGCTTCCGCGAGGGCGGCGGCGGTGGCCGCCTCGTCCATGAGGTTGACGCAGACGAAGCGGGCATCGAGATCGGCGGGGGGCGGCTCACGGTCCAGCACCACCACGGCGCGGCCGGCGGCCAGCTCCTGCCGCGCCACCGCGAGGCCGATGCCGCTCGATCCGCCGGTGACGAGGGTCCGCGGGCTCATTTCGCCTCCGGCAGGTAGCACACGCCGTCCACATAGGCCTTGCGCCAGCGCTGGATCTGGACGCGCTCGAACAGCCCGGCGGTGAAGAAGGGATCCGCGGCGATGAAGGCTTCCGCCTCCGCCCGCGTCTCCAGCGCCACCACATAGAGCCCGCCGCCGGCAGCGTTGCCGTCATCGTCCAGCTTGGCGCCGCAGGCGAGCAGCAGGTGCTTGTGCGCATCGAGGAAGGCGAGGTGCGTGTCCCGCACCTGCGTGCGCAGGTCCAGCGTGCCGGGCTTGTCGAAGGTCTCGATCATGTATGGCATGCGGCGGTCCTTCGGGCGCGGCTTCAGATGGCGGAGGGGTGGCGCGCCAGCGGCGTCACCTTGATGTCCATGAAGGGAAAGAGGGGGAGCGAGGAGAGGAGCGTGTGCAGTTCGTCCACGCTCGAAACGTCGAAGATGGAGACGTTGGCGTAGCGGCCGGCGATGCGCCAGAGGTGCACCCACTTGCCCTGCCGCTGGAGATCCTGCGCGTAGGCCTTTTCCGCCGCCTTGATGGCATCCGCCTTCTCGGCCGGAAAGTCGTGGGGAATGTTCACCTGCATCTCGACATGGAACAGCATGGGCTTCGCCTTCTGGACTGCGCGGAGCGGAGGAAAGACCCCGGGCGCCCGCGCTGCAAGTGCGCGCAGGCGCCCGGGGGCGCGCCGGACCGGGAGGAGAGGCCGACGCGCGCGAGACTTACTTCTTCACCAGCGGGCAGGTGCTGTCGCTGAGCGGCTGGAAGGCTTCATCGCCCGGGATCACGCGGACGATCTCGTAATAATCCCAGGGGCCCTTGGACTCCTTCGGCGACTTCACCTTGGCGAGATACATATCGTGCACCATGCGGCCGTCGGGACGGATCTTGCCGTTCTTGGCGAACATGTCGTCGATGGGCAGCTCGCGCATCTTGGCGATCACCTTCTCGCCCTCGTCGGTGCCGGCGGCCTCGGCGGCCTTCAGATAGTGCAGCACCGAGGAATAGACGCCGGCATGCACCATGGTGGGCATCTTGCCGTTCATGCGCTGGGCGAAGCGCTTGGAGAAGGCGCGGGTCTTGTCGTCCGTGTCCCAGTAGAAGCCGGTGGTCAGCACCATGCCCTGGGCCGCTTCGAGGCCCACCGAGTGGATGTCGGTGAGGAACAGCAGCAGCGCCGCTAGCGTCTGGCCGCCCTGGGTGATGCCGAACTCGCGCGCCTGCTTGATGGTGTTGATGGTGTCGGAGCCGGCATTCGCCATGGCGATGATCTTGGCGCCGGACGCCTGCGCCTGGAGTAGGTAGGACGAGACGTCCGACGTGCCGAAGGGATGGGCCACCGAGCCCTTCACCGTGCCGCCCTTCTCCTTCACGATCTTGGCCACCTGGTTTTCCAGGTCGTGGCCGAAGGTGTAGTCGGCGGTGATGAAGTACCAGGTCTTGAAGCCTTCGCTCACCAGCGCGTTGCCGGTGCCGGCGGCCAGCGAATAGACGTCATAGGTCCAGTGCAGGCCGGTGGGCGAGCAGGCCTTGTTGGTCAGCGACATGGAGGCCGCGCCGGAATTGATGTCGACCTTGCCCTTCTCCTTGGCCACCTCGCGCACCGCGAGCGCCGCCACGGAGCCGTTGATGTCGAAGATGGCGTCCACGTCCTGCGTGTCATACCACTTGCGGGCGGTGGCGGAGGCGATGTCGGCCTTGTTCTGGTGGTCGGCGGAGACCAGCTCGACCGGCTTGCCGTTGATGGGCTTGCCGAAGTCCTCGATGGCCATCTTCGCGGCTTCCACCGAGCCCGAGCCGGCGAGGTCCGAATAGGCGCCAGACATGTCGGTGAGCACGCCGATCTTCACGCCGCCGCCGGCATACTGGGCGGCCGCGGGGCCTGCCATCATGGCGCTGGCGAGGAGCGCGGCAGCGAAGGGCACCGCGAGGGCCTTGGTCTTCATGTTTCCTCCTTCGGACAGAAAGCTGGGGGCGGCAGGCGCCGCCGGTCAGGGCGTCGGGGTGGGCGCGGCATCACGAAAGAGGGCTTTCGCCACGGCGTTTATCCGATTTAGATTGTGCGAATGGCGCACTTTTTGTTCGTAGTTTGGTACGGCGCCGCCGCCTCTTCCGTCAAGCAGATTAAATGCTGCACCTGCGAACAAGGGCCCACGCTTGAACAGTTTCTTCGAAACCCATGCGGGCTGGCGTCGCGCCGCTGATCGCGGTAGACGCCTCCCGAAACACGCGACTTGTCTTTCAAATTTGTTCGCATTACGAACTTGTGACGTCTATTACGCACAAATGAGGCCCGTATGACCGAAGGCCGGAGCGGTCCCGTCACCCTCGTGGGCGGTGGCAGCATGGGGGTGGGCTGGGCCATCGTGTTTGCCCGCTCGGGGATCGAGGTGCGGGTGCACGACGCCTCCGCGGACGTGCGCCGCGGGGTTCTGCCGGCCGTGGCCGAGCGCCTCGCCGCGCTCGCGGCCCATGGCCTGCTCGACGCCGCCCCGCGGGAGGTGATGGCCCGGGTGCGGGTGGTCGATACCCTGGCCGATGCCCTCGACGGCGCCGTTCATGTGCAGGAGAGCGTGCCCGAACGGCTCGACCTGAAGGCGGAGCTGTTCCGCGCCATGGACGAGCTGGCGCCGCCCGATGCGGTGCTCGCCAGCTCGACCTCCTCGCTGCCGGCCTCGGAATTCGCGGATGGCCTGCCGGGGCGGGCGCGCTGCCTCGTGGCCCACCCGGCCAATCCGCCCCATCTTCTTCCCATCGTCGAGATCGTACCCGCCCCCTTCACCGATCCCGTCGCCGCCGAGCGCACCCGCGCCCTCATGGCGCGCGCGGGGCAGGTGCCGGTGGTGCTGAAGCGCGAGGTGAACGGCTTCATCTACAATCGCCTGCAGGGCGCCATCCTGCGCGAAGCCTACTGGATGCTTGAGCAGGGCATCGCGGATGTGGCGGACATCGACCGGGTGATGACCTCGGGCCTCGGCCTGCGCTGGTCCATCGTCGGGCCGTTCGAGACGTCGGATCTCAATTATCGCGGTGGCCTCGCCGAACATGCCCAGCGCATGGGCGAGCGCTACCGGCAGATGGGGGCCGAGCGTGGCCAGCCCGAAGGGTGGAGCGAGGCCCTCGTTGCCCGCGCCACGGCCGAGCGGCGGGCGCTGCTGCCGCTGGAAGACTGGGAGGCCCGCGTCGCCTGGCGGGACGAGCGCCTGATGGCGGCCCGCGCCGCCGAGCACGGGGCGGCTGGGCAGGCGAAGGATGCCCCCTATAATGCGCCGGCTGGAGCGACCGCTGCCGGCGGTTCGCGGGAGGGCGCATGACGACGGGCGAGGTGCTGGAGCGCGCCGGGGCGGCGGGCGAGGACAAGGACTATGTCCAGTCCCTCGTGCGCGGCCTGGAGGTGATCCGCGCCTTCAGCCAATACAAGCCCCGCATGACACTCAGCGAGGTGGCCCAGCACACCGGCCTGACCCGGGCCGCCGCCCGCCGCTTCCTGCTCACTTTGGTGCGCGAGGGCTATGCGGAGACAGACGGAAAGCTCTTCGCGCTGCGCCCCAAGGTGCTGGAGCTGGGCTTCGCCTATCTCTCCTCTTTGCCCATGTGGGAGATTGCGCAGCCGGTCATGCGCGACGTGGTGAACACGCTGCAGGAATCCTGCTCCCTCTCGGTGCTCGACGGGGACGACATCGTCTATGTGGCCCGCGTGCCCACGGCGCGGGTGATGACCATCGGCCTGTCCATCGGCTCGCGCCTGCCGGCCTTCTGCAGCTCCATGGGCCGGGTGCTGCTCGCCGGCCTGCCGCCGGCCGAGCTCGCGGTGGTCTATGACCGGGTGCGGATCGAGAAGCGCACGCCCCGG
This sequence comes from Xanthobacter sp. SG618, assembly GCF_012932745.1. Taxonomy (NCBI): domain Bacteria; kingdom Pseudomonadati; phylum Pseudomonadota; class Alphaproteobacteria; order Hyphomicrobiales; family Xanthobacteraceae; genus Xanthobacter; species Xanthobacter sp. SG618. Next base: position 45,221 of record NZ_JABBHL010000009.1, read on the forward strand.
ACGGTCGCCACCATGGTGGCCCTGAAGGAGGCGGTGGAGAATGCACGCCGGCAGGGCTGGGCGCTGGTGGACCAGGAGCTGGAACTCGGCCTGCGCTCCATCGCCGTGCCGGTGCGCAACCGGCGGGGAGAGGTGCTGGCTGCGCTCAACGTCTCCACCCATGAGGGCCGCTCCTCCATCGAGGCGATGCGGACGCAGTTCCTGCCGGTGCTGCTCGACGCCGCCCAGCGCATCTCCGCCGCCTTGCCGCAATAAGGCCCTGCCGCAAGAGACGTCCCCGGCGCCTCAGCGCGCGCCGATGGACTGCATGACGTGCTTGACCAGCGCCCGCTCGGAGCCGACGCCGGTCTTGCGATACATGCGCAGCCGGCAGTTCTTGATGGTGCCCTTGCTGAGGCTGAGCTTCTGGGCGATCTCGCCGGTGGTCTGGCCGTTCATCAAGAGGAGCAGGATCTCCCGCTCGCGCGGCGTGAAGATGCCGAGGGCGTCCTCCAGCAGGCGGTCGGGATCATCAGCAACCCCGCGCTGGGGCGCGTCGAGCACATACATGCGCCCGCCGGGGGCGAGGGGAAAATCGCGGTCGAAGACCTCCACCTTCACGTTCAGCGGGCCCGAGGCGTGGATCGTCCCGGCCGGCGCCACGCGCAGGGCCTCCACCGCGTCGGTGAGGGCCGGGGCGCGCCGGGCCGCGTCGCGCCAGGCGTCATTGGCGAAGACATCCACGCCGAACCGGTCCTCGATGAGGGTCGGGCGGGTGATGAAGCCTTCCACCTGCGTCCCGCGCGGGTTGCGCAGGTCGTTGAACAGCGCGCCGAGATGGGAGCGGTGGAAGCCCTCCAGCATGGGGAAGATCAGCCGCGCCCGCTCGATGTCGGTCTGCGAGAAGCGGCCCGTCTCCCGCTCCAGGAACAGGCCGAAGCAGCAATGACCGACGGTCGAGAAGAACATGCCCAGCTCGTCCGAGATGCTGGCCAGCGTCTGGAACACCTTGTGGTACATGTCCCATGACTGGCCCGGGGAACTGACGTCGTTCAGCATCAGCACGCCGGGGCTGCCGTTGTTCTTCCAGTATTCGGAGAACGGGTCCACGGACGAATAGAGGTTGGTGTAGTAGGCGACCACGTCGCTCGCCACGTCCTTGGTGTAGAGCACATCCGGCGGCGCCACGCGCGAATAGCGGATGATCCAGCAGGCATCGTGGTTGATGGCCGCGCCGGCGAGTTCCACCAGCTCCCGGTGGAAGCGGTCCGAGCCGATCACGCGGGCCACCTCGCCCACGCGCGCGAACCATTCCGGACTGTTCAGGCGCACGGCGCTGTAGCGGGCAGGCTGGGCAGCGGGCCGGGGTTGATCGGCGTCGACCATCGCAACATGCCCCAACGGAATCGCCGCTCTCGCAATTCTTCTTGCGGCGAATAAAGCCCAAGCTTCGATGCTTGGCAATTCTGGGGTCGGCGCGCAGGGACCATCGTGGGGCTCGCTTCAGAAAAATGGGGCCGGCCGAAGCCGGCCCCAAGAGGAAGGGCCGGAGAGCGCGATTGGGACGGAACGCTCTCCGGCGAGCGCCCAGGGGGGAAGCTCCTCGGAGGAAGCCCGGAGAGAGCCCTGGGGCACGACGGCCTGAGGTGGCTAAGGTTTCAGGCCGTACGTTCTTCAAGCGGATGGGTGCGCAGGCGCAGCGGATCGTAGAAGGGCGTCTTCACCACCCGCGCCGCGAACGTGCCGTCGGCGCCGCGCACCTCCAGCTCGGTGCCGAAGGCGGCGAGGTCCGGCGTTACATGCGCAAGGGCGAGGGAGCGCATGAGGTAGCGGCTGTAGGTGGTGGAGTTCACGAGCCCGACTTCCTTGCCGTCCCGGAACAGCTTGGCGCCGGGCTCCACGGCGGCGTGGTGGTCGATCTCCACCCCCACCTGCGCCACCCGCTCCTGCCCCTTGCGACGCACCAGCGCGTCGCGGCCGCGGAAGGCGGGCTTCGAGAGGTCGACCGTCCAGCCGAGGCCCACTTCCCACGGGGTGGTGTCGCCCTGCGGCATGTCATAGGGGAAGAACAGAAGGCCGCCCTCCACCCGCACCACGTCGAGGCAGGACCAGGACACCGCCATGGCCCCGACCGGCTTTCCGGCGGCGAGGATGGCGTCCCACATCGCGACGGCATCCGCCGCGGCGCAGAACACCTCGTAGCCCCGCTCGCCGGAATAGCCGCCGCGGGCGATGGACACCGGACGGCCGAACAACGTCGTCCGCTGGTGCCCGAAATAGGGCAGGGTCTCCAGCGCGAACGGGGTGTTCGGGTTGAGGATGTCGAGCGCCTTCGGCCCCTGCAGGGACAGGATGTGGACGTCGTTGTCCTTGGTGAAGGTCACCTCGCGGCCCGCCGCGATGCCGGGCAGGATGTCCTCCAGCGAGCCGCCGCCGTGGGAGATGCGGTAGGCGTCGGGCCCGTCGCAATAGATCAGCACGTCGTCGATGAGGGAGCCGTTCTCGTCCACCACGCTGGTGAGCGAGGAGGCGCCGGGCGCGATCTTCGAGATGTCCGAGGTGCACGTCTCGTTCAGCACGGCGAGCGCTTCCTTGCCCGCCACGTCGATGATGCGCAGCGCGGAGACGTCGAACAGGCCGGCGGCGGTGCGCACCGCGATGACCTCGTCATAGGTGTCGCTGGCGTAGTTCTGCGGCACCGGCATGTCGTTCCAGGAGGCCTCGAAGGCGGTGCCGAGCGCGCGGTGGCGGTCGGACAGCGCCGAGAGGCGGGAGAAGGCGGAAAGGGCCTGTGTCATCCTGCGATGTCCCTTCAGGATCAGAGGTGGAAGAAGAGGTTGGAGAGGATCACCACCGCGATGCCGGCGATGAGCGCGAGACAGGGCAGGATGCCGGCGCGCTTCTGCGTCTTCGTCCCGTCGCCGACCTGCAGGTCCTCGAAGGTCTCGTGCGGGAACTTGCCGCCGTCCTGCACATAGTGCCGGAAGATGAAGACCGGGATGATGAGCGCCGCCGTGATGAGCCCCGCCCACAGCGCCACCGGGTTCCACACCTTGGCGCCGGCGCCCATGAAGACCGCATTGGCGAAGGCGAACACGGTGCCGAGCACGAGGAGGAAGGTGGGGGCCTTGTAGGGCCGGGCCACGTGTCCGGAATCGATGCGGTGGATCCAGCCCGAATTGAGGTTCAGGAAGTTGAAGATGATGTATCCGACGTTGGCCACCGCCAGCACGAAGAAGAAGCTGGTGGCATCGGCGCAGGCGACGGCGAGCAGCGCGAGGTTGAACCACAGGTCCGCCCACATGGCCCGCGTGGGCGCGCCGTGCTCGTTCACATGGTCGAGGAAGCGCGGCAGCCAGCCGTCCACGGCGCCCTGGTAGAGGGTGCGCGAGGAGCCCGCCATGGCCGTCATGATGGAGAGCATGAGGGCGAGGATCATCAGCATCACGAGGGCGCTCTCGATGATCTTGCCGCCGCCCACCATGTGGGCCAGCGCCTGGGCGACGCCCGAGCCGTCCACGATGGCCGGGTCAAGCATTCCCGAAAGTCCCAGCGCGCCCTGGAAGGTAAAGGGTACGAGGATGAACAGCGCCAGGCACAGCAGGCCGGAGTAGAAGATGGCCTTGAAGGTGTCCTTCTCGGGGTTGCGGAACTCGCTCGTGTAGCACACGGCGGTCTCGAAGCCGTAGGTGGACCAGGCGGCGATGAACAGGCCGCCGAGCACCAGCGTCCAGCCCGGAATGTTCCAGCTGCCGGGGTCGGCTGCGCCGGCGGCGGCCAGCGGCACCAGCGGCGAGAAATTCCCCCAGTCCACCTTGCCGGTGAGGATCGGCACGAGGCCGACGATGACCATGGGAATGATGACCGAGAGGCCGATCCACTTCTGCACGCTGGCGGTGCCCATGATGCCCCGGTGCTGGATGGCGAACACCACCAGCATCAGCGTCGCGCCCACGAAGAAGGAGGCGTTCAGGGAGAAGGACACGGGGCCGATGGCGTGGGAGAACAGCGTCCAGTCGCGCACCGCCGGCGTCAGCGCCGCTACCGCGGCGGCGGCCTTCTCGGCATCGGTGCCGGTGAGTGTGGTGGCATGGGCGGCGATCCACTGCGCCACCTCGGGTCCGTTCACCGCCGGGATGGGGGCGAAGGCATTGAGGATGTAGGCGGCGGCGATGGTGCAGCCGAGCGAGAGCACCGGGCTCCAGGCGAACCAGTTGCACCACACCGAGAGCGGCGCCACCAGCTTCACGTAGCGCACCCAGGCGGCCGCGCCATAGATGGAGGCGCCGCCCGACTTGTTCGGGAACAGGCCGGCGATCTCCGCATAGATGAAGGACTGGATGAAGCCCATGCCGATGGAGATGGCCCAGATCAGAAACGAGAGCGTGCCGGTGGTGCCGGCGATGCCGCCGATGGAGAACAGCACCAGCGCGGGCACGCCGCTCGCCACCCAGAAGGCCCCGGTCCAGCTGATGGAGCGGTGCAGCTTCCCGTCACCCTCCGTTGTCGCGTGAATGTTGGTTATCGTCGTCACGGTGTCCTCCCTTGCCCGGTGCTTCGGGGCGACGGCGCGCGTGCCCGGCCCGGATGGTGTTTGTCGTCACCCTTGCGGCGCTTCCGATGAATTCGGAGGTCGCTCTTCTTGCCTCTGGACGCGATCGACAGGACCTGTGGCCGGGACCGATTTGGCGCTCGGTCCCGGCCCGGATGTTCAGCTGTGCTCTACTGGATGCCCTTCTGCTTCCGCAGTTCTTCGGCGATCTCCAGCATGTCGCCGACGATGCCGTAGCGGGCGATGGTGAAGATGGAGGCCTCGGGGTCCTTGTTGATCGCCACGATGTTCTCCACGTGCTTCATGCCCCACTGGTGCTGCACGGAGCCGGAGATGCCCATGGCGATGTAGAGGTTGCACTTGGCCGCCAGCTGGCCGGACTGGCCCACCTGCCGCGCCTTGGGCAGCCAGCCGTTGTCGGCGATGGGCCGCGAGCAGCCGAGCGTCGCGCCGAGGCCGTCCGCCAGCTCCAGGAACTGCGCCACGTTCGTCTCGTCCCCGACCCCGCGGCCGATGGAGAGGATGAAGGGCGAGCCGGGAATGTCGATGCCGCCGGTGGCCGGCGGATCGCGCCAGTCGAGGTGCTTGCTGCGGGCCTTGCCATCGCCCGCGTCGATGGCGGACACGGCCGGGCTGGCGGGAGCCGTCTCCGGCGCGAAGGAGCCGCCGCGCAGGGTGAGGAGCACGCCGATGCGGCCGGGAAAGTCGATCTCCACGAAGACCTTCTCGTTGTAGCCGGCGCGCGTCGCCACCACCTGGCCGTCCTCGACCGCGACACCGAACACGTCGGTGGCGAAGCCCAGGCCCTCGCCGATGGCGACGGCGGGCGCGAGGGAGAAGCTGTCCACGCCGTGGGGCATCAGCACCAGCGCCGGCGAGCGCTGGGCGATCACGCTGCGCAGGACGGCTTCGTAGACGTGCGGCTCGTAGGTCGCCGCGTCGGGACGGGCGACGGTGATGACCTCGTCCACCGCACCGACGCTGACCGCCTTGGCGAGCGGGGCGGGATCGGCCGCGATGACGAGGACGGTGACGGGACCGCCGAGGGCGGCCTTGAGCGTGCCGGCGGCGCCGATGGCCTCCAGCGTGGCATCGCGCAGGGTGCCGCGCCGGTGCTCGGCCAGGATGAGAATTCCGGACATCAGCCGTTCACCTCCGAAATGATCTCAAGGAGACGGGCCGCCTGCTGGGACGGCGTGCCCGCGATGATTTCGCCCCGGCCCCGCTCGGGGACGAACACGCGCCGCACCCGGCTGAGCGCGCCGGCGGCGCCGATCTCGGCGTCGGAAAGGCCGACATCGTGGGGCGTCAGGCACTCGATGGGCTTGGCATTGGCCTGCTTGATGGAGCGCAGGGAGGCGTAGCGCGGCGTGTTGATGCCGAGCTGGATGGTGAGCACCGCGGGCGTCTCCACCTCGAGGCGCTCCACCAGGCCGCCTTCCAGTTCGCGCTCCACCTGCGCGGTGGCGGCGCCGGGGGTGAAGTCGAGCTTCGAGACCACCGCCGTGCGCGCCCAGCCGAGCAGCGCCGCGACCGACATGCCGGTCTGGGCGTTGCCCTGGTCGGCGGATTGCGCGCCGCACAGCACGAGGCCGGGCTCCTCGTTCTCCGCCACCTTGGCGATGACGCGGGCGATGGCCACGCGGTCCGCCTCTTCGAGCCCCGCATCATCCACGCGGATGGCGCGGTCGGCGCCCTTTGCGAGGGCCTTGCGCAGCACGTCGTCGGCATCGTCGGGGCCGATGGTCAGCACCACCACCTCGACGGAGCCTTCGGGCGCGGCTTCCTTGATCTGGACCGCCGCTTCCAGCGCGTATTCGTCGAATTCGTTGAAGTCGAACTCGCAGAAATCCGGGTCGACGTCGCGGCCATCGTCGCGCAACTCGAATTCGTCATCGAGCGAGGCGACGCGTTTCACCGGCACGAGTATCTTCATGGGTGTCCTCACGGCTGTGGGAAGGTTTCGAGGTGCCTGCGTGCGGCGCGCCCGGCGGCCGCTGCGTGGGTGACGGCGCGCTTGCCCACCGCGAAGCGCACCTGCGGCGCGCCGTCGTCGGCGCAGCCCCAGGCATCCGCGACCGGCAGGTTCGGATGGCGCACGGCGAAGGCGCGATTGAGGGGATAGGGATCGTCCAGCAGCAGGCGCAGGGCGGCTGCGGGCGGATCCGGATTGAGCGCCACCGCGCGGCGCACGTCCGCCTGCCCATGCCGGGCGAGGCGGCGGAGCGCGGCTTCCCGCGTCTGCGGATTGCGGGCGACGGCGGAGGCCACATCCTCCCCGTCTTCCCGTTCCAGGGCGCGCAAGGCCTCGGCCGGAAGGTCGGGGCGGCAGGCCACGGCGGCGCGCACCCATTCGTCGCCATCGCGGGCGAGGGTTGCGAGCACGTCGGCCGGGCAGGCCGGATTGCGGCCGGCGGCATGGCGCACCCGCGCCTCCGCATCGCCGCCCAGCCGTTGGATGAGGCCGGCGGGTAGCGCCGGATTGCGGGCGAGCCAGACGCGCACCCACACGTCGCCGTCGCGGGAAAGCGCCTCCGCCAGATCCTCCGGCAGGGCCACATGGCGGGCCTGGGCGCGGCGGACCCGCACGTCGCCGTCATCGGTCAAGGCCACGTCCTGGCCCTCCGCATGAAGGCGCAGGGCCTCCGCGCGGACGGCCGGATCGCTGTCGCCCATCAGCGCCTGACGCAGGCTCGGCGGCAGCACGGGATTGGAGGCCGCCCGGCGGCGGATGGCGGCATCGGCATCGACGCACGCATCGGCGACCTCCGTGAGCGGGCAATGGGGGTGAGCCACCGCCTCGGCCCGCACCACGGCATCGCCGCCCGCGAGCAAAGTGCGCAGCAGGTCCGCGTCCGCCTGCGGATTGCGGGCAAGGGCGGCGCGCTCGGCGGCGTCTGCGTGGTCCAGCAGGGCATGGAGGGCGAGGGCCGGCGTTCCGGCATTGCGCAGCAGCGCGGCGCGCACGGCGGTGTCCGCATTCATGGCGAGGCCGATGAGCGCGACCGAGGGCGTGTGGGCGTGGGCGGCCAGCGCCGCGCGGGTCGCCGCGTCGTCCATCTGCCGCGCGAGGCGCAGCAGCGTCGCGCCTGAGGTGGCCGGGTTGCGCACGATGCGCTGGAGGATGGCAGGCCGGTCCTCCCCGGCGAGGAGGGCGAGGAAGGCCGGCGGCGCGAAGGGCAGCGCGGCAAACACCAGCTTCAGCCGGGCGTTCGAGAGCAGCAGCCGCGCCAGCGCCGCCTGCGCCCACTCCGCGCCCTCCGCCCCATAGGCGGGGAGTGCGAGATAGGCGTCGCCCCGGGCGATCAGCGCACCCGTCAGCGCGGCCATGTTCGCCGGTGCCCGCATCGCTCAGACAACCTCGGCGGGAGCGGGGAGGACGGCGGGCTCCTCGGGCTCCAGCGCCTCGGCGAGCAGCTCGGTCAGCTCCAGCACCCGGAAGTTGCGCTCGTTGCCGGTGGTCTTCACCGCGTCCTCGAGCATGGTCATGCACTTCGGGCAGTTGACCACCAGGGCGTCGAGGCCATGGATCTCGGCGGCTTCCCGCGCGCGGATCTCGCCCACCTTGGTGGTGCCGGGCGGATCGGGCACCCACACCCGGCCGCCGCCACCGCCGCAGCAGAAGGAATTGTCCCGGCTCTTGCCCATCTCTACCAGCTTCACGCCGGTGGCCGCGAGCAGCTCGCGCGGGGCGTCATAGCCCTTGTTGAGGCGGCCGAGGTGGCAGGGGTCGTGATAGGTGACGGTGAAGTCCAGCTTGCGGGCGGGAGTGATGCGCCCGTCCGCCATCAGCTCCTTCAGGAAGGCGCTGGCGTGGCTCACGTCATAGGTGCCGCCGAGGTCGGGATACTCGTTCTTCAGCGTGTTGAAGGAGTGCGGATCGGTGGTGACGATGCGGTTGAAGCTGCAATCGCCGAGCGTCGAGATGTTGCCTTCCGCGAGCTGCTGGAACAGGCCCTCTTCGCCCACGCGGCGCACGTCGTTGCCGGCCGTGGTCTCGCCCTCGTAGAGGATGCCGAAGTCGATGCCCGCGGAATGGAGGATGCGGGCGAAGGCACGGCTGACCTTCTGGTTGCGCGGGTCGAAGCTCGCATAGTCGCCTACGAACCAGAGCACATCCACCGGCTCCTTGCGCGCGTCCTTGATCTTGAAGGGCAGGTCCTTGGTCCAGTTGGGGCGCTTGCGGCGGCTCTCGTTGAAGCAGTTGCCGGTCTTGTTCACCGCCCCGAGGGTGCGCTGGAGCGCCGGGTCCATCTCGCCTTCGTCCACCAGCGTGCGGCGGAGCATGTTGATGAGCGGCACGTGCTCCACCCCCACCGGACAGATCTCCGTGCAGGCGCCGCACTGGCGGCAGGACCACAGGGTCTCCGGCCGGTATTCGCCGGTGGCGAGGCCGATGAGGGGCGTGGCGCAGCCGGCGGCGCGTGGCTTGGGCAGCACCTCGCCCAAATGGGTGTTGGCCTGCTCGCGCAGTGTCAGCACCACGTCGCGCGGGGAGAGCGGATAGCCGGCGGCCCGCGCCGGGCAGGCTTCATGACACCGGCCGCATTTGGTGCAGGCGTCCGCCTGGACGAGATAGCGGCTCGCGACGTCGCCCAGCTCGCGATAGCCGATGCGCGCGGCGTCGAGATCGCCGAGCGGCAGGTGGCGGATCGCATCGGGATTGCGCAGCAGCCAGGAGGCGGCGGCGGTGAAGATGTGCTTCGCCTTGGTGTAGGGAATGAGGGCGATGAAGGTGAGCGCCAGCACGCCGTGCAGCCACCACAGCCCCATGCGCAGCGCCCCCGCGCCGGCACTGGTGAAGCCCACCGCCTTCAGGCCGGCGGCGATGGACGCGCCCACCGGGGCCCACCAGCGCGTGTCCCACACCGCCGGATCATTCTGGAGCCACACCATGCGGGCGCCGGAGAGCAGGAAGCCGGTGATGCCGATGAGCAGCAGGGTCCACAGGAAGGCCCAGTCCTCGATGCGGTAGCGCTCGCGGGAGAAGTCCGCATCCTGCGGCGTGCGGTCGGGCCGCGCATAATCGAGCTTCGGCGGCTTCAGCCAGCCGCGCCGCCACATCATGTAGAGGAGGCCGCAGATGAAGCCGGTGCCGGCCAGGGTCATCGTGAGCTTGAACAGCAGGTAGAAGTGGCCGTGCCAGAATTCGAGGCCGATGAGCGGGCCGAGAATGTCTTCCTGCAGGGTGATGGTGGCGGTGCCGATGAACAGCAGCGCGAAGCCGTAGAAGATGAAGGCATGGAGCCGCCCGGCCGCGGTGTCGCGCCGGCGCAGCGTGCGATGGGAGGCGATGGTCTTCGCCGTATCGAGAAGCCTGCGGCCGATGTCGCCCCAGGCGAGGCGCGCGCCCCGGCGTCCGGCGCGATACTTGTGAATTTGGGCGTAGACGCCCCAGGCGAACGCCGCCATGCAGCCGATGGCATAGACATAGAAGATCGCGAGCATCCAGGGCGAAAAATCCTGGAACAGGATGCGCGTGACCTTGGATGGATCGATGCCGCTCGGAATCATGTGCTGCTCGCCCTGTGATCTTTTTCTTGGCTGTGCTCGTGCGAATGCCCGTGCCGGCCGAGGGATTGGACCCCGACGACGGCGGGCATGCGGGGCGCGTGATCTGCCGCGCCCCGCCCGCTCTGACCAGGACGAGGGGAACTAGCCCTGGTAGCGGATCTCGTAGGAGCCGCCCGGCTGGTAGGGCGCGCCATAGACGGCGGACTCGCGCCGGTAGGGCTTGGGCTCCTGCGGGTTCGCCTCTTCAATCTCGCGGGCAAGGCGCTGCCCGTCGAAGGTGGCGTCGGCGATGAGCTTGGGCGCCCAGGCGTCGCCGATCACGTACACGCCCTTGATGCCGCGGGCATCCCACTCGCCGGAGCGCGCCTTCAGCGCCCGGAACAGGGCATCCTCGGAGCGGCGGGCGGTGACCAGCACGAGGGTGTCGTACTCGTGCCAGGCGTGGGTGGTGTTGGCGCTGCGCGGCATCTTGCCGGGGCCGGTATAGACGCGCTTATGCCCGTCGCCCCAGAGGTTGTAGAGCTCGATCCGGCCGTCTTCCACGCGGCTCGCCCAGGTGCTGGAGAGCACGTTGATGTGCAGCTCGTGCAGCATGCGGTGCATGTTCGGCGCTTCAAGGGTGAAGTGCATGTAGCGGCCGAGCTCGACGCCCGACGCCACCGTCACCTGATGCCCCGCCTCCGCCAGCTTCTGCGCGAGGCTCGGCGCCATGTAATAGGGGTCGGCATTGAGGATCATCACCCGCTTGCCGATGGGCTTGGTGCCGAGGATCACGTCCTCAGGCGTCAGCACATTGGCGCGCGGCGTGCCTTCCAGGCCCGGGATGGGGGCGTGGGTGAGGCAGTTGGTGCCGTCGGTGACCCAGTGGGCGCCGGTGGCGATCACCACCTTGTCGGCACCGTAGGAGAGCACGTCCTCCACCGAGAGCTTCTTGCCGCCGAGGGCGATCTGGCTGTCGCGGTTGCGCTTCACCAGCTTGTTCAGCTGCACTTCGCGATAGTCGCGGTGATAGCTCCACTCGCCGAGGCCCGGCAGGGTGGCCACCTCGTTCACATAGCCGCCGACCTTATCGGCGCTGTCCACGAGATGGACCACATAGCCGCGCTCCATGAGCACGCGGGCGCACTCGGAGCCGGAGGGGCCGGCGCCCACCACCAGGATGGCATCGTCCGAGCCCTTCTTGGGGAAGCGCTCGGGATGCCAGCCGCGGCGGAATTCCTCGCCGGCGGTGGCGTTCTGGGTGCAGATCATGGGCGGGCCGCCGATCTCCCAGCGGGAGATGCAGACGTTGCAGCCGATGCAGGTGCGGATGTCGTCGAGACGCCCGTCGCGGATCTTCTCCGGCAGGAAGGGGTCGGCGATGGAGGGCCGCGCGGCGCCGATCACGTCGAGCTCGCCGTTGCGGATCACCTCGACCATCTTCTCCGGATCGGTGAAGCGGCCGACGCCCAGCACGACCTTCTTTGAGGCCTGCTTCACGAACTTCTGCCAAGAAAGCTGGTGGCCCTGACGATAGAAGCGGGAGGGGCCGGCATCCTCACCCCACTCGGCGATGTCGCCCACGTTCACGTCCCACAGGTCCACGAGATCGTCGGCCAGTTCGACGAACTTGAGGCCGTCGCGCTCCACCTCGATGCCGTCCTCGCCGATCAGCGTGTCGACGGCGAAGCGGGTGGCGATGGCGCATTCGGAGCCCACGGCCGCCTTCATCTGCTCCAGGGTCTCGATCCAGAAGCGGGCGCGGTTCTCGAAGCTGCCGCCGTACTTGTCGGTGCGCTTGTTGTAATACTTGGAGAGGAACTGCAGCGGCAAATAAGAGTGCGCGCCGTAGCAATAGATGATGTCGAAGCCGGCATCGCGGGCGCGGCGCGCCGCCTCCACGTAGAAGCCCTGCACGCGACGGATGTCGTCGTGGTCCATCTCGTGGCAATAAGTGAGGGATTCAAACTCGGAGGCGTACTGGCTCGGGCCGCGCGCGGTCTGGCGGGTCTCCATGCACGGGGCATGGGCGCCGCCGTACCACAGCTCGACTCCCGCGAGCGCGCCGTATTTATGGATTTCAGAGGTCATCGCGGCGAGGTTGCGCACGTCGCCCTCGTCCCAGATGCGGGCGGAGACGCGGTGCGTGTCGTCCGATTCCGGGTGGATGGAGCAGTATTCGGTGTTGAGGGCCGCCCAGCCGCCTTCGGCCTTGATGGAGCGGTGCGCGGCCTGGAAGCCGGGCTTGTCGGAACCGGCGCCGATGCAGTGCGGCACCTGGTAGAAGCGGTTCCGAAGTGTTTTCGGCCCGATCTTGATGGGCTCGAAAAGAATATCGTATTTGCTGACACCCAGCGTTTCGTGCGTCATCTCAACTCCCCGTAAATAATCCGGAAGGCAGGCGTGTGACGACCGGATCTCTTCGCCGAGAAGGACAAGCAGAAGGCTCTGCGCGCACGGGTGCGCACATCAAGACTGTCGCTTCTCGATGAAGAGCTTGCTGTCTGTTCCCGGTCGTTTTCTTATTGGGATAACTCTAACGCGCCGGGCCATGTCTCCGGCAATAGTGCCAAATGGCACTATCGTGACATGCGGCACTGCAAGAGCGATCGCGCCTGCTGTCCGGCCTCAGGCCTGACGCAAAGGAATTCTGGCGGGTGGGCAGATGGGCGCGGAGCCTCGGCCCGTCGCGTGGCCGAGGGTTCAGGCCAAGCCGAGAGCCGCCTGCGCCGATGCGTGCGGCGCGGCAATACTTCAGTCTCTTGCTTTGGGAGCTCTCACCTGAGCGGGAGCATCAGGTGAACACCGTGAGCACGCCGGTATAGCCATAGAGATGGTGGCGGGCGATCTCGCCGCCGGCGAAGAAGCCGACGAGAGGTACCGGGCCGAGGGCCTCGCGCACCATCCTGAACTCCGCGCTGGGGGAGCCGAAATGCGGGCCGCCGCGGCCGGAGCAACTCACATAGAGCGCGCCGCGGGCGCCGCCGGCGGCATCGGCCTGCGCCTTCACCTCGGCGACGATGCGCAGGAGATCGTGGCGCGCGGCCTCCGCGTTGCGCTTGCAGAAGGCGAGCTTGGTGCCGGCCTCCAGCTGCTCCGCCACCACCAGAACACCGGCCTTGCGCCCGACACCCAGAAGGTGGCGCACCTGCGTGTCGGTGCCGAAGCGGCCCGGCGCCGCGCTGGAATCCTCGCCCGGCGCAATGAGCCCGGCCAGCGTCTGGCCGAGTTCGTGCCGCAACTGGTCGTCGGGAATGTCGGCGGGCAGGCCGAGGTCCTCCATCGCGCAGTCGAGGGCCCGTTCGCCATCGAGGGTGACGAGGTAATTGCCTTCGGCGCGGCCGATGGCGCGCTTGGGGCCGATGGGCTGGCAGCCCTGGGTGACGCGGGAGAGCACCGGCACCTGCGGCCCGAAGGCGACGCCCGACACCCCGCCGAGCATCACGTCATCGGCGAACAGCAAGGGCTGGTTGCGGGCTGAGGAGAGCCCGCCGAACAGGTAGCCCGTGAGGGTCTGGCCGGCCAGGGCCTTGATCCGCTCGGGCAGGTCCGGCGTGCCGCCGTCGGCATGGACAAGGGCGGTGAAGGGCTCGAAGCCGTCCGTGCCCAGAGGCGCGAGGTCGGAGAAGACGCGGAAGCCTTCCGGCGGAATGTCGGCCAGCATGAGCGCGATGCCTGGCTCGTCGAAATATTCCACGTCGTCCGCCGCGACCCCTACCCCGATGGTGCCGACCCAGCATACCTCCGGCAGGCCCGCTTTCAGGGCCTCCATGATGTTGCCGGCGGCGCCGGTATAGCGGTCGGAGAGGTAGCACCAGCCGAGCGTCGGCGGCGGCTTGTCCTCCAATTGGGTGCGCAGCTGGCTCCAGCAGGCGCCGAGGGCGGCCTGCCAGTCGGTATTGCCCGCATGGGCGAAGGAGAACTGGCTCATGGGCGGGTTTCCGCGCACTGCGTCCGGATACGGACAAGGATCGGGGAGAGCCCCGCCACCATAGGGCGCAAAAGCGCGAGCGGCGTCTTGCGGACGGCGCTTGGGCCAGAAACCGGACGCATCCGGCCTGGATGTCGCGACACTTTGCGGGGCAGCAAGGTCATGGGGCCGACGAAGCAATCGGCGTGCCGTGCCGGCCCCGCTCAGGCCACCGGCGAGCGCATCTCGTCGCCGAGCACCGCCTGGACGTCAAAGAGGACGCGGCGGAACTCCTCGTCCACCCGCCGCTCGAAGGCGAAGGCGGCGTCTGCCTCCAGCCCCGCGTCCTCATGGGAATCGTGGAAGGTCAGCTTCTGGCTGACGGCCTCCACCAGTGCCGCGCGCAGGACGTCGTCCCGCGCCATCAGCTGCAGCGCCAGCACCAGAAGTTTGCGGTGGGCGGCGGCGGCGATGTCCAGTTCCAGCGGCGTTCGGGCCGTCAGGCTGTCTGGAGCCGTCGGGTGGGTGTTGTCCTCGTCGGCCATGGCCGTCCTCCGCACGCTCGCCCCCTTCGGGCAACACGTGGGCGGTGCGGAAGTTCCGTGATCAACGGCGGCCGAGGGTGACCGCCAGCGCTGTCATGTCGTCGAACTGGGGTGCCGTGTCGGCCCAGCGGGTCGCGGTGTCGAGCAGGCCGCTGATGAAGGCGGCGGCCGGGAGATCTGGCGCTGCCGCGAGGGCGGCAAGGGCGGCGGCTTCGAGCCGCGCCTCACCGAACGCTTCTTCCGCGGGATTGAAAGCATCCGTCAGGCCGTCCGAGAACAGGAACAGGCGATCCCCGGGTGCGAATGCCACGGTCTCGGCGCGGGTGCGCGCGCCTTCCATCATGGCGAGGGCCGGCCCGGTCGCCACGGGGCGCTCCAGCCGTCCGTCGGCGCGCAGGATCATGCAGTCCGTATGTCCGCAATTGCAGTAGGTGAGGGCGCCCGTGTCGAGGTCGAGGACGCCGCAGAACAGGGTGACGAACATGTCCTCGCCGTTGGTGGCGCACAGCAGCTCGTTCACCCGCGCCACAGCGACGGCAAGGTCCGGCTCGCTCCGCAGGACCATGCGCAGCGCGGTCTGGGTCGCGCTCATGAACAAAGCGGCGGGGGTGCCCTTACCGGCAACATCGCCCAAAGTCACCACCAGCCGGCGGTCGTCGATGAGGAAGTAATCGTAGAAATCGCCGCCCACGTCCTTCGCCGGACGCATGGCGGCGAAGATGTCCGCCCGCTTGGCCAGCGCCTCCGGCGGCAGGGGCGGCGGCAGCATGGCGCGCTGGATGGCGGCGGCGTTGGCCATCTCCCGCCGTTCCGCCGCCCGGCTCATGATGGCCTCGGCGAGACGGCGGAAGGAGTGGGAGAAATCCACCATCTCCGGCAGCGGATTGCGCAGATCGTCGAGCAAGGCGAGGTCGAACTCGCGCCGCTCCAGCGCATTGAGGGCGTTGGCGTAGAAGCCGAACACCTGGTTGAAGGTCTCGAAACGGCGCCCGAACTGGCGCATCACCGCGGAGAGGAGATCGGGCCGCACCCGCCCGGCCGCCTCCAATACCTCCGCCGAAATCCGCACCGCGCGGATGGTGGTGAGGGCATCCACATGGGCGGTGCGGGCGACGCCGGTGAAGGCGGCGATCTCGCCGATCACCGCCGGCGCCTGTAATTGCGCCAACTGGACGTGCTCGTAGGGTGTGTCGATGGTGACCACCGCCGTGCCCTCGAACACCAGCAGGGCGAAGGTGCCCACATCCCCCCGGCAGAGCAGGCGCGTGCCGGCGGCGACATCCATCCGCTCACCGCGGGCGATCAGGGCGGCCAGCTCCTCCAGCGGAAAGGCGGCGAAATAGGGATGGCGCGCCATCACCTGCGCGGCGGCGAAAGCGGGCTGTGACGAAACGTCCGGAGCCCCGGGGTCGGCTGCCGTCTGCTGCAATGCTCCTGATGCCATGGTCCGTGTGCGCCCCTCGCGATGGACCACTATAGCGCAGGCGGGACGGGACGACCTTACCTCAAACGCGGGATGGGCCGCGCCGTGGCCTATCGCAGGCGCAGATGGGCGATGGAGCGCGACAGGACGGCGAACAGCACCGCGGTGGACCAGCCGAACAGCAGCATGCCGTTGGCCGCCGTCATCGGTCCGAGGATGCGCCACGGGCGGGCCGGGATGAGGTCGCCATAGCCGAGGGTGGTGAAGTTCACGAAGGCGAAATAATAGACGTTGTCCGGCTCGGTCGCCCCCGTGACGCTGTAGAGCAGGGCCCAGACCATCACCTCCACCAGGTGGGCAATTGTCAGCAGCGTGCCCGAGGCGGCCATGACGATGACGAGGGCTTCAACCTTGCGCCTTCCGCTGAGGTGGCGTGCGGCATAGCGGACGGCCTTTATCACGACGAGTGTGGCCATGGCCTGGATGGAAATCGTGACGATGCTGACCAGAACGCCCGAAATGAAGGCCCCGTCCATCCACGTGCCCATCTCTCTCCCCGTCCGGAAGCGCGCGCCTGCGCATGAGGCCTGATGGACCGGCTTGGCCGGCGCGGCAAGAGGGTTCCGCCCCTCGTACAGGCCATGGCGCGGCCGGTGTCCAGACCGCCCGAAGATGGCGCGGTGACAGGGTCGCGGCGGCGGCGCATTGATCTTGATCGGTTTGTGTGTATTTTGCACCGCAAAATACCCCTTTCCCGGCGGGCCCGAGCCATTCGGACCCGCGTTTTCGTGCTGGACGGCCCATGAAGCTGCGTAACATCGCCATTATCGCCCACGTCGACCACGGCAAGACCACGCTGGTGGACGAGCTGCTGAAGCAGTCGGGGTCCTACCGCGAGAACCAGCGCGTGGCCGAGCGCGTGATGGATTCCAACGACCTGGAAAAAGAGCGCGGCATCACCATCCTGGCCAAGGCCACCTCGGTGGTCTGGAAGGACACGCGCATCAATATCGTCGACACCCCCGGCCACGCCGACTTCGGCGGCGAGGTGGAGCGCATCCTGAACATGGTGGATGGTGCCATCGTGCTCGTGGACGCGGCCGAAGGCCCCATGCCGCAGACCAAGTTCGTGGTCGGCAAGGCGCTGAAGATCGGCCTCAAGCCCATCGTCGCCATCAACAAGGTGGACCGCTCCGACGCCCGCCCGACCGAAGTCATCAACGAGGTGTTCGACCTGTTCGCGGCGCTCGACGCCACCGACGACCAGCTCGACTTCCCCATCCTCTACGGTTCCGGCCGCAGCGGCTGGATGGCCGACAGCCCGGAAGGTCCCATGGACCAGGGCATGGCGCCCCTGTTCGATCTGGTGCTGAAGCACGTGCCCGAGCCCACCGTGGACGACGGCCCCTTCCGCATGATCGGCACGCTGCTGGAAGCCAACCCCTTCCTCGGCCGCATGATCACCGGCCGCATCACCTCCGGTTCCATCAAGCCGAACCAGGCCATCAAGGTGCTGGCGCAGGACGGCACGCTGGTGGAGCAGGGCCGCGTCTCGAAGATCCTCGCCTTCCGCGGCATCGAGCGCCAGCCCATCGAGGAAGGCGTGCAGGGCGACATCGTCGCCATCGCCGGCCTCTCCAAGGGCACGGTGGCCGACACCTTCTGCGCGCTCGAAGTGACCGAGGCCATGGCGGCCCAGCCCATCGATCCGCCCACTGTCACCATGTCGTTCATCGTGAACGATTCGCCCCTCGCCGGCACCGAGGGTGACAAGGTGACCAGCCGCGTCATCCGCGACCGCCTGTTCCGCGAGGCGGAAGGCAATGTGGCGCTGAAGATCGAGGAATCCACCGAGAAGGATTCCTTCTTCGTCTCTGGCCGCGGCGAACTCCAGCTCGCGGTGCTCATCGAGACCATGCGCCGCGAGGGCTTCGAGCTCGCCGTGTCGCGTCCCCGCGTGGTGTTCCAGAAGGACGAGGCCACCGGCCAGACCCTCGAGCCCATCGAGGAAGTGCTGATCGACGTGGACGAGGAATATTCCGGCACCGTCGTCCAGAAGATGAGCGAGCGCCGCGCCGAGATGATCGAGATGCGCCCCTCCGGCGGCAACCGCCAGCGCCTCGTCTTCTACGCGCCCACCCGCGGCCTCATTGGCTACCAGTCGGAGCTGCTCACCGACACCCGCGGCACGGCCATCATGAACCGGCTGTTCCACGAATATGCGCCCTATCGTGGCGAGATCGCCGGCCGCACCAACGGCGTGCTCATCGCCAATGCGGCGGGCGAGGCGGTGGCCTATGCCCTGTGGAACCTCGAAGATCGCGGCCCGATGATGATCGAGCCCGGCTGGAAGGTGTACCAGGGCATGCTGATCGGCGTGCACAACCGGGACAACGACCTGGAAGTGAACGTGTTGAAGGGCAAGCAGCTCACCAACATCCGCACCACCTCCAAGGACGAGGCGGTGCGCCTCACCCCGCCGATCCGCATGACGCTGGAGCGCGCGCTGGCGTGGATCCAGGACGACGAGCTGGTGGAGGTGACCCCCAAGTCCATCCGCCTGCGCAAGCGCCTGCTGGACCCCAACGATCGCAAGCGCGAGGAGCGCAAGAAGGAAAGCGAGATGGCCTGAGGGCCATCCGCGACCGGATTTAGAAGAGGGCAGCGGCTCGGGCCGCTGCCCTTTTTGTTTGAGGAATCTCTCGCGCCCCGGACGCATGCAGCGCCAGCGGAATGCGAGCCGGGGCCCAGCGCAACGGCCCGCCGAAGGCGCTTCCGATCCCGGCGGCCTCTGGTTTTGCCCCGCTGCGCGGGAGCTCCTTGCGCTGGGCCCCGGATCAGCGCTCCGGCTGTGCCGTCGCTTGTCCGGGGAGCGGTGAGCCTGCACCGTGCGCCACAGGCGCGCTATCCCCGCGCCACCTCCACCACCCGCTCTGCGATGGCGAGGCAACTCGTCAGCCCCGGCGATTCGATGCCGAAGAGGTTCACCAGCCCCGGCACGCCGTGCACCGCCGGCCCCTGGATGACGAAATCGGGCGCGCGCCCGTCCATGCCGGGGATCTTCGGGCGGATGCCGGAATAGCCCGGCGCCAGATCCTCCTCCCGCACATCCGGCCAGTAGCGGCGGATGGAGGCCATCATGGTGGTCTTGCGGGTGGGGTCGACCTCGTAGCGCCGCTCGCTCACCCATTCCACATCTGGCCCGAAGCGCCCCTGCCCGCCGAGATCGAGGGTGAGGTGCGTGCCGAGGCCGCCCGCCTCCGGCACCGGATAGATCAGGCGGGTGAAGGGCACCTTGCGCAGGCAGGTGAAGTAATTGCCCTTGGCCATGCTCTCCTGCGGCACCAGAGGAGCGGGCATGCCGGAGGTGGCGCGGGCGAGGCCCGGGGCATCGAGCCCGGCGGCGTTGATGAACAGGCGGCAGGCGAGCGTCATGGGCTCCGGCCCGCCGGTTGTGAGCACGATACCGTCCGCCCCCGCCTCCGCGGCAACGATTGGGGAGGAGAGGGCGAGCATCCCGCCGGCCGCCTCCATGTCGCCGAGCAGCGCCAGCATGAGGCCGTGGGAATCCACGATGCCGGTGGAGGGCGAGAGCAGCGCCGCATGGACCGAGAGCGCCGGCTCCAGCGCCTGCGCCGCCGCGCCGCTCAGCATCGTCAGATCATCGACGCCGTTGGCCGCGCCGGTCCTGGCCAGCTTTTCCAGATAGGCGACCTCTTCCGGCGCGGCGGCGACGATGAGCTTGCCGATGCGCTTGTGCCCCACCCCGTGGCTTTCGCAGAAGGCATAGAGCAGTGCGCGGCCGCGCACGCACAGCTCGGCCTTCAGGCTGCCGGGTTCGTAATAGATGCCGGCGTGGATCACTTCGGAATTGCGCGAGGAGGTGCCGGTGCCGATGGCATCCGCCGCCTCCACCAGCACCACTTCCCGGCCCGCCAGCGCCAGCGCGCGGGCGACGGCGAGGCCGACCACGCCCGCGCCGGCGACGATGCACTCGACCTGATCCATTCGGCTCTTCCCGTGATCCGTGACCGGTACCATAGCGCAGGCGGAGGCCGCGCAAAGGGGCTCCCTGGAAGTGCTCCAGCCAGCAACTAGTTGCTATCGGCAGGAGGGGCCGCGATGTCCAATCGGGGCCATGATGACGTCCGCCCCCGCACCCCTCCCCCTTGAAGTCGAGGAAATCCGCCTCGACCGGGACCGGCGCCGCCTGACCCTCGCTTATGGCGGGACGCGGGCGGAATTCTCGGCCGAACGCCTGCGCTCCGCCTGCCGCTGCGCCGCCTGCACGGCGGACCGCGCCCGCGACCGCTTCCCCGCCGCCTTTCCCGGCGTCGCCCTCACCGGCGTGGAGCCGTTCGGCGCGCACGGCCTGAACCTCACCTTTTCCGACGGCCACAAGCGCGGGGTCTATCCCTTCGCCTATCTCGCGGCGCTGGCCGCGGAGGCCGCCAACGACCTTCCGGAGATGAACCCATGAGCGCGTTCGACAGCGAGATGAAGACCGAGATCGTCGAGACCGACATCCTCGTCATCGGCGGCGGCACCGGCGGCCCGATGGCGGCCATCAAGGCCAAGGAGAAGAATCCCGGCCTCAAGGTGGTCCTCATGGAGAAGGCCAATGTGAAGCGCTCCGGCGCGGTCTCCATGGGCATGGACGGGCTGAACAACGCCGTCATCCCCGGCTACGCCACCCCCGAGCAGTATGTGAAGGAGATCACCGTCGCCAATGACGGCATCGTCCACCAGAAGGCGGTGATGGCCTACGCGACCGGCTCCTACCCGATGATCCAGTATCTGGATTCCATCGGCGTGAAGTTCGAGAAGGACGGCTCCGGCGAATACAATGTGCGCAAGGTTCACCACATGGGCACCTATGTGCTGCCCATGCCGGAAGGGCACCACGTCAAGAAGGCGCTCTACCGCCAGCTGCGCAAGCACCAGGTTCTGGTGACCAACCGCTACATGGCCACCCGCCTCTTGACCGGCACGGACGGCCGCGTCGCCGGTGCCATTGGTGTGAACACCCGCACCGGCGAGTTCCTGGTGATCCGCGCCAAGGCGGTGGTGCTGGCCTGCGGCGCCGCCGGCCGCCTCGGCCTGCCGGCCTCCGGCTATCTGTTCGGCACCTACGAGAACCCGGCGAACTGCGGCGACGGCTATGCCATGGCCTACCATGCCGGCGCCGGCCTCGCGAACCTCGAGTGCTACCAGATCAACCCGCTCATCAAGGACTATAACGGCCCGGCCTGCGCCTACGTCACCGGTCCGTTCGGCGGCTACACCGCCAATAACAAGGGCGAGCGCTTCATCGAGTGCGACTACTGGTCGGGCCAGATGATGAAGGAGTTCTACGGCGAGCTGCTGAGCGGCAACGGCCCGGTCTTCCTCAACATGACCCACCTCGCCGAGGAGACCATCTCCGAGATCGAGACCATCCTGCACTCCAACGAGCGCCCCTCGCGCGGCCGCTTTCACGAGAAGCGCGGCACGAACTACCGCGAGAAGATGGTGGAGATGCACATCTCCGAGATCGGCTTCTGCTCCGGCCACTCGGCCTCGGGCGTGTGGGTGGACGAGAATGCCCGCACCACCGTGCCCGGCCTCTATGCCGCCGGCGACATGGCGAGCGTGCCGCACAATTACATGCTCGGTGCCTTCGTGAACGGGGGCATCGCCGGCGAGGATGCGGCGGACTATTGCGCCTCCACCGATCTGCCCGCCTATGACGCCGCCGATGTGGCCCGCGAGCAGGCCCGCGTGATGGCCCCCACCCGCCGCGACGACGGCCTCACCCCCTTCGAGATGGAGTACAAGGCCCGCCGCCTCGTGAACGACTATCTCCAGCCGCCGAAGGTGACCGCCAAGTACAAGATCGGCCAGGCCCGCCTCGCCGAGGTGCGCGACGATCTTTCGGCCCTGTGCGTGAAGGATCCGCATGAATTGATGCGGGCGCTGGAGCTGCAATCCATCCTCGATTGCGCCGACATGGCCGCCGCCGCCTCGCTCTACCGCACCGAAAGCCGGTGGGGCCTCTACCACTGGCGCGTCGACCACCCCGCCACCGACAACGAGAACTGGTTCTGCCACACCCTCCTCTACAAGGACGAGATGGGCCGCATGGCGCACAAGAAGCGCGCGGTGGATCCCTATGTCGTCGAGATCGATGAGGACGAGATGGGCGCCTACCACCAGCTGCGCACGCCGGCCATCGCCGCCGAGTGAGCCTCACACCCCGAATTCCGGAGCTGCCCCCATGCCTTTCGCCAATCACACCACCTCCGTGCCCGTGACCGTCGATGACGACAAGTGCATCGCCGAGAAGGGCTGCCGCGTCTGCATCGACGTGTGCCCGCTCGACGTGCTCGCCATCAACCCGGCCTCGGGTAAGGCGCACATGAAGTATGACGAGTGCTGGTATTGCATGCCGTGCGAGGTGGATTGCCCCACCGGCGCGGTGAAGGTCGAAATCCCCTATCTGCTGCGGTGAGCGCCATGGCCATCTTCGACGATTTCGACGACGACCTCGATGCGGTGGCCGAGCGTGCCCGCGACGCCGACCCCGGCATCCGCCGCGTGGCCATGCTGGGCCTGGCCGAGAGCGTGGACCCGGGCGCCGTGGACCTGCTGCTCGCCGGCCTGAAGGACGAGGATGCCGGCGTGCGGGAAGCCGCCGCCAAGTCCCTCGACGAGCATTCCGGCCTGCCGGCCGCCCTTGGCCTTGCCGAAGCCCTCGACGATGCGGCGGAGGCGGTGCGCCTCGCTGCCGCCGAGAGCCTCGCCGATAAGAAGGAGCCGGCCTCCGCGCCCCGCCTCATCGAGCGGGCGCAGGAGACGGGTGGCCCCCTGAGCGCGTTCGTCCGCACCTCGGCGCTCCGGGCGCTGCGCGACATGCAGGATGCCTCGGCCATGCCGGTGGCCCTCGGCGCCCTCACTGATCCCGACATGGCGGTGCGGCGCGAGGCGTTGGGCGTGCTCGGCTATCTGAAGGCGGATGCCGCGCTCCCCGCGTTGCTTCTGGCGGCCACCGATCCCGAGCCGGCGGTGCGCCGGGCGGTTATGGCGGCCCTCGTCTTCGTGCGGAGCGGCACTGCGGGCGTCCCCGCGCTGATCGCCGGCCTCAGCGACGGCCACTGGCAGGTGCGCGAGGAAGCCGCTTATTCCATCGGCAAGGCGAAGATTCTCGAGGCGGTGGACCCGCTGATCGTCGCGGCCAATGACGATGCCTGGCAGGTGAAGGCCAAGGCAGTGAACGCGCTGGGCAAGCTGAAGGCCCGCGCGGCTGTCCCGGTGGTGTCGGAGGCGCTGGGCGACCAGTTGTCCAACGTCCGCAAGGAGGCCGCCGCGGCGCTGGGCGAGATCGCCGATCCCGCCGCTGTGCCCGCGCTCGAAGCCGTCTATGACGATCCGGATCCGGACGTGCGCAAGCTGGTGCGCTGGGCCATCGACCGCTGCCGCGCCGCCTGAGGGGCGGGCGTTCCAGCCCTTCCAGACGGCCGGTCATGAAACCGAACCGGGCCGGCCGTACTTCTCCAATCTGAGCCGGAGCGCCAGAGTGCTCCGGCAGAGCGGGAGAAGGCGTCCATGGCGGAGCAGGAACGCGAGCGGCTGAAGACCGGGCCGCTGTGGTGGCAGGCCGGCGTGGTCTACCAGATCTATCCGCGCTCGTTTCAGGATTCGAACGGCGACGGCGTGGGCGACCTGCCGGGCATCATCTCCCGGCTTCCCTATCTCGCCGACCTCGGCGTCGACGCCATCTGGATCTCCCCCATCTATCCCTCGCCCATGGCGGACTTCGGCTATGACGTGGCCGACTACACCGCCATCCATCCCCTGTTCGGCACGCTCGAAGATTTCGACCGGCTGGTTCAGGAGGCCCATGGGCTGGGGCTGAGGATCATCCTCGATTTCGTGCCCAACCATTCCTCGCAGGAGCATCCCTGGTTCAAGGCCTCGCGCTCGGGCCGGGATGATCCCAAGCGCGACTGGTACATCTGGCGCGATCCCGCCCCGGATGGCGGCCCGCCCAACAACTGGCTGTCCGAATTCGGCGGCAGCGCCTGGGAATATGACGCGGCGAGCGGCCAGTATTACTACCACGCCTTCCTGAAGGAGCAGCCGGACCTCAACTGGCGCAACCCGGACGTGGTGGAGGCCATGCACGATGTCCTGCGCTTCTGGCTCGACCGGGGCGTGGACGGCTTCCGCATCGATGCGCTCTGGCACGTCATCAAGGATGCCGAGTTCCGGGACAATCCGCCGAACCCCGATTTCCGCGAGGGCATGAACCCGCATTCCGCTTTGACCCAGCTCTATACCGGCGACCGGCCGGAGGTGATGGACGTCATCGCCGGCTTCCGCGCGCTCGCCGATTCCTGCGAGGGCGACCGGGTGCTGATCGGCGAGGCCTATCTGCCGCTCCACCGTATCGCCGCGTACTACGGCGAGGGCGGGCGCGGCGTGCATCTGCCGTTCAACTTCACCCTGCTGGCGGCGCCGTGGACCGCGGCGGAACTGGCGCCGCTGATCGCCGCCTATGAGGCCGCGATCCCCGAGGGTGGCTGGCCCAACTGGGTGCTCTCCAACCACGACCGCCCGCGCGTCGTGGGTCGGCTCGGGCCTGACCAGGCGCGGGTGGCGGCCATGCTGCTGCTGACACTCCGGGGCACGCCGACGCTCTATTACGGCGACGAGATCGGCATGACGCAGGTGCCCATCCCCAAGGAGCGGGTGCAGGACCCGTTCGAGAAGAACGTGCCCGGCCTCGGCCTCGGGCGCGACGGCGCCCGCACGCCCATGCAGTGGGACGACGGCCCGTTCGCCGGCTTTTCCACGGTGGAGCCGTGGCTGCCGTTGGCGGATGATTTCACCGAGGTGAACGTGAAGCGCGAGCAGGGGGAGGCGGCCTCCATGCTCACCCTCACCCGCGCGCTGCTGGCCTTGCGGCGGGCGCATCCGGCCCTGTCCGTGGGGCTGTGGTCCCCGGTCGCGGCGGTGGGCGATCTCGTCGCCTATCTCAGGCAGGGGGAGGGGGAGACGATGCTGGTGGCGCTCAATCTCGGCGGCGACCCGCTGTCGGCGACGCTGCCGGAAGCGGTGGGCGGGGGACGCCTGCTGCTCTCCACCTTCTGCGATCGGGCGGGGGAACGCGTGGGCGACACGATCGACCTTCGGCCCAATGAGGGCATCGTGGTGCAACTGGCGCCCTGAACGAAAAGGGGCGGCCGAGGCCGCCCCTTGAAACGTGAGGAAAAGCGGCGGCTCAGGAGAGCTGGCCGGTATATTTCTCCAGCGTGGCCCAGGCCTCGTCGCCGTACTTGCCCTTCCACTCGGCGTAGAAGCCGGCCTTGCGCAGCTGGTCGCGGAAGCTGTCCACCTTCGGCTCGTTGAAGGCGAGGCCCTTTTCCGCCAGCTCCTTGCGCAGATTGTTGTTCAGGGCGAACACGTCGTCGCGCTGCTTGAGGCCCGCCTCGTTGATGTTCTTCGCCACGATGGTGCGCAGGTCGTCGGGCAGCTTCTCGAAGGCGCGGCGGTTGGCGAGGAACCAGAAGCCGTCCCACATGTGGTTGGTGAGGGAGCAGTATTTCTGCACCTCGTAGAGCTTCGCCGTGGAGATGATGGCGAGCGGGTTCTCCTGCGCGTCCACGGCGCGGGTCTGCAGCGCGGTGTAGACCTCGGCGAAGTTGAGTGAGGCGGGGGCGCTGTCGAACGCCTTGAACATGGAGGTCCACAGCGGCGACACCGGCACGCGGATCTTCAGGCCCTTGAGGTCGGCCGCGGTTTCGATGGGCTTGGTGGAGGTGGTGATCTGGCGGAAGCCGTTGTCCCAGATCTTGTCCATGGCGACGATGCCGGCCTTGGAGATTTGCCCGCGCACATAGGCGCCGAGGTCCCCGTCCATGGCCTTCCACACGCTGGCATAGTCCGGGAAGGCGAAGCCGATGCCGCTGATGGAGGCGTTGGGCACCAGCGTCGAGAGGATCAGCGGCGAGAGGGTGAAGAACTCGATGGCCCCGGAGCGCAACTGGCTCAGCATGTCGGTGTCGCCGCCGAGCTGGCTGGAGGGGAAGATGTTGATCTCGACCCTGCCCTTGGTCTCGGCCTTGATCTTCGCTGCCATCTCCTGCGCGCGCACGTTCATGGGGTGCGTGACGGGGAGGTTGTTGGCGTACTTGTAGGAGAATTCGGCGCTCTGGGCCCGCGCGACGGTGGGGGCGAACAGGGCCGGCGCGATGGCGCCGGTCAGCGCCGTGGCGGCGCTCGCCTTGATGAGGGTGCGACGGGTCAGGGTCATCAGTGCTCCTCCTTGCGGCCGTTTCGCGGTGCCCCGACTGGCTCCGGCCCGGCCCGACTGGTTTCCTTGGGTCCAATATATGGACCTCTTTTCCCGCCGCCCATGCTGGCCCGCTTGTGGGCATTTCGCAAGCAGATTATGGTCCCTTCGGACGTCGCGCGGCGGCGATCCCAATTCGCCAGATAAATCAGGTCCATATTCTGGATCAAGGGAGCGCGCGTGGCAGGGGGACTGAAAGCGCCCGCCGCCGGAGCAGGCGGGCCGGAGCATCCGTCGGGCGCGACCCCGGATGCCGCGCCTGAGTCGGCCGGCGGCACCCAGAGCATCGAGCGCGCGGTCGCGCTGTTGATGCTCGTGGGCCGCGCGGGTGCGGAGGGCGCCCGCCTCGCCGATCTCGTGGCCAGTTCCGGCCTCTCCAAGCCCACCGTGCGCCGCGTCCTGCTGGCGCTGGTGCGGGCCGGGCTGGTGGATCAGGACGAGGCGAGCCGCCGCTATCATGTGGGGCCGGAGGCCTATGTGCTTGGCACGCTGGCCGCGCCGCGCTTCGGCATCCACGCCCTCGCCCTCGATGGGCTCTCCCGCATCGCCCGCCAGAGCGGCGACTGCGCCTTCCTCTCGGTGCCGCGCGGGGCCTTCTCCGTGTGCCTGCATCGCGAGGAGGGCACCTGGCCCATCCGCACCCATGTGCTGCAGGCCGGCGACCGGCACCCCCTCGGCATCGGTGCCGGCGGTCTCGCCATCCTCGCCGCGCTGCCCGAGGCCGAGGCGGCGCGCATCATCGAGGCCAACGCCGCGGCGCTCGCGGCCTATCCCGGCTATTCCCCCGATTTGCTGCGCGGCGCCATGACCGATACGCGCGCCCGTGGCTATGCGCTCAATCCGGGCCTCTATGTCGCCGGCTCGTGGGGCATCGGCGTGCCGGTGCGCGGAGCGGACGGGCGCCCGCTCGGCGCCCTTTCGCTCGCCGCCATCGAGAGCCGGCTGGGCGCGGAGCGACAGAAGGAGCTGGTGCCGCTGCTCCAGCGCGAAGCCGCCGCGCTGGAGGCGAAGCTCGGCGGCAGCGAGCGGGGCCCTCCACAGCGCCCGGCCCGTTCCATGGCCCGCCCGGCCCCCTGACCGTTTCCGATCCCGGAGTGAAGTGAATGTCCGCAAATGCCCAGACCGTTGCCGAGGCCCCGCGTGGCGGCGTGGCCCGCACCAGCCGCCGGGTGATGAACCTCTCCCATTTCCTGCGTCAGGCGGCGCGGCGGCTGCCGGCCCATATCGCCTTCGTCGAGGGCGAGCGCACCGTGACGTGGGCCGAGATGGATGCCCGCGTGGATGCCATGGCGGCGGAGCTGGCCGCCCGCGGCGTCATCAAGGGCGACCGCATCCTCGTGCAGTCGAAGAACTGCCTCGAAATGTTCGAGAGCATGTTCGCGGCCTTCCGGCTGGGGGCGGTGTGGGTGCCCACCAATTTCCGCCAGACGCCCGGGGAGGTCGCCTATCTCGCCTCCGCCTCGGGCGCGAGCGTGATGATCTGCCACCGCGACTTTCCCGAGCATGTGGAGGTCGTCCGTGCCGAGGCGCCGGCGATCCGCGAGGTCATCGCCATCGGCGCCGCCCCCTTCGGTGCCGACTATGGGGAGATCGTCGCCGCCCGCCTCGGTGAAAAGGTGCCGGTGGCGGACGTGGAGCACGACGACCCCTGCTGGTTCTTCTTCACCTCCGGCACCACCGGCCGCCCCAAGGCGGCGGTGCTGACCCATGGCCAGATGGCCTTCGTCATCACCAATCACCTCTGCGACCTGATGCCGGGCACCACCGAGCAGGACGCCTCCCTCGTGGTGGCGCCGCTCTCCCACGGCGCGGGCGTGCACCAGCTGGTGCAGGTGGCGCGAGGGGTGAAGACCATCCTCATGCCCTCCGAGCGCTTCGATGCCGCCGAGGCGTGGCGACTGGTTCAGGACTGGCGGGTGACCAACATGTTCACCGTGCCCACCATCACCAAGCTGCTCACCGAGCACCCCTCGGTGGACCAGTTCGACCACTCCTCCCTGCGCTACGTGATCTATGCCGGCGCGCCCATGTACCGGGAAGACCAGAAGTTCGCGCTGAGGAAGCTCGGCAAGGTGCTGGTGCAGTATTTCGGCCTCGGCGAGGTGACGGGCAACATCACCGTACTGCCGCCCTATTTGCATGATCCCGAGGACGGCCCGCATGTGAAGCTCGGCACCTGCGGCTTCGAGCGCACCGGCATGCAGGTTCAGATCCAGGACGACGCAGGTCGCGAGGTCGCGCCCTTCGAGACCGGCGAGATCTGCGTCTGCGGCCCGGCGGTGCTGGCGGGCTACTACGACAATCCCGAGGCCAATGCGAAGGCATTCCGCAACGGCTGGTTCCGTACCGGCGACCTCGGCCACATGGACAATGAGGGCTTCGTCTACATCACCGGACGTGCCTCCGACATGTACATATCGGGCGGCTCCAACGTCTATCCGCGCGAGGTGGAGGAGAAGGTGCTCACCCATCCCGCCATCGCCGAGGTGGCCATCCTCGGCGTGCCGGACCCCATGTGGGGCGAGGTGGGCGTCGCCGTCTGCGTGCCGCGCGAGGGGCAGAGCGTGAGCGAGGAGGACCTGATCGCCTTCCTCGACGGCAAGGTCGCCCGCTACAAGCTGCCCCGCCGCGTGCATTTCTGGGAGGCCCTGCCGAAGTCCGCCTACGGCAAGATCACCAAGAAGATGGTGCGCGAGGCCCTGGCCGAGCGCGGGCTCATCTGAGCCGCCGCCGCAAACCAACAATCACCCTCAGGGAGAGTGCCGTGTCGAGACCGGGAAGCGTGATCGTGACGGGTGGTGCCTCGGGCATCGGCCTCGCCGTGGTGGAAGAGCTTCTGGCCGAGGGCTGGCGCGTCGTCGCCGCCGACCTCGTGCCGGAGAGCATCGAGAAGGCGCGGGCCGCGCTCGCCGCCCATGGCGACAAGGTGCGGGTCGTCCAGGCCGACATCTCCGACGAGGCGCAGGTGGTGAAGCTCGTTGCCGAGACGGAGAGCGGGTTCGGGCCGCTGTGGGGCGTGGTGAACTCCGCCGGCATCGCCCGCGACATCCCCGCCCTCGAAACCTCGGCGGACATCTTCCGCAAGATCCTCGACGTGAACGTCATCGGCACCTTCCTGGTGGCGCGCGAGGCGGCGAAGGTGATGCAGGCGCGCAGCGCCGGCTCCATCGTCAACATCGCGTCCGTCTCGGGCATCCAGGGCAATCTCGGCCGCGCCGCCTACGGCTCGTCCAAGGGCGCGGTGGTGGTGCTCACCAAGATTCTCGCGGTGGAGTTCGCGGCCCTCGGCATCCGCGTCAACGCCATAGCGCCGGGGCCGGTGGATACCCCGCTGGTGCAGGCGGTCCATACCGATCAGGCCCGCGCCGCCTGGCTCGCCCGCGTGCCGCTCAATCGCTATGCGCAGCCGAAGGAGATGGCGGGCACCATCGCCTTCCTGCTCGATCCTGAAAAATCGTCCTATGTCACCGGCCAGACCATCGGCGTGGATGGCGGGTTCACCGCCGGCGGGCTGATCGGGCTGTGACGCGGGAAGGCATGAAGGGCAGCGTCATCGTCACCGGCGGAGCGTCCGGCATCGGGCTCGCCGTGGTGGAAACCCTGCTCGGCGAGGGCTGGCGCGTCGTCGCTCTGGATCTTGCCGCCGACAGCATCGCCAAGGCGCGGGAGCATCTCGCCGCGCATGGCGAGCGGGTGCGGTTCGAGACGGTGGACATCACCGAGGAAAGCGCGGTGGCGGCGGCCGTCGCGCGCACGGCGGTGGACTTCGGCCCGCTCAGGGGCGTAGTGAACTCGGCCGGCATCGCACGCGACATTCCCGCCTTCGACACGAGCGTGGAGCTGTTCCGCAAGGTGCTGGACATCAACCTCGTCGGCAGCTTCGTGGTGGCGCGGGAGGCAGCGAAGGCCATGCGGGAGACGGGCGGTGGCTCCATCGTCAACATCGCCTCCGTTTCCGGCCTGCGCGGCAATCTCGGGCGTTCCGCCTATGGCGCCTCCAAGGGCGGCGTGGTGACGCTGACGAAGATCCTCGCGGTGGAGTTCGCGCCGCTGGGCATCCGCGTGAATGCCGTGGCGCCCGGCCCCATCGAGACGCCGCTGGTGCGCGAACTGCTCACGGCCGAGACCCGCTCCGCGTGGCTGAAGACCCTGCCGCTGCGCCGCACCGGCACGCCGCAGGAGGTGTGCGGCGCCATCTCCTTCCTGCTGGACGAGCAGGTGTCCTCCTACGTGACCGGCGAGACCATCGCCGTGGACGGCGGGTTCTCGGCGGGCGGTCTCATCAACGTCTGAGGCGCCTGGGCGCCCGCCCGTCCACATGGATCGGCGGCGCGGGCGTTGACCTGCCGCAGGTCTCGGGCATCGTCTGGCGGAGCGAACCGATTCCGGTGCCGGGAGGCCGAGATGGAGGAGAGTGGTCAGGTCTTCGACCTTGCCATCGTCGGCGGCGGCATCAATGGCTGCGGCATCGCCCGTGATGCCGTGGGGCGTGGCCTCAGCGTGGTGCTGTTCGAGAAGGGCGATCTCGCCTCCGGCACCTCCTCCGCCTCCACCAAGCTGATCCATGGCGGCCTGCGCTATCTCGAATATTACGAGTTCCGCCTGGTGCGCGAGGCTCTGGCCGAGCGGGAGGTGCTGTGGGGCCTCGCCCCGCACATCGTCTGGCCCCTGCGCTTCGTGCTGCCGCACCATCCCGGCCTGCGCCCGGCATGGATGCTGCGGCTCGGCCTGTGGCTCTACGATCATATCGGCGGCCGCCGCCTGCTGCCTCCCACCCGCACGCTGGACCTGCGGCATGATCCCGCTGGCCAGCCGCTGCGGCCGGGCTACGGCCGCGCCTTCGAATATTCCGACTGCTGGGTGGAGGATGCGCGCCTTGTGGTGCTCAACGCCCGCGACGCCGCGGACCGGGGCGCCGCCATCCGCCCGCGCACCCGCGTCACCGGCGCGCGGCGGGAGGCGGGGCTGTGGGTGATCGAGAGCGAGCATGAGGGCCGCCCCGAGACGGTGAAGGCGCGGGCGCTGGTGGATGCGGCCGGCCCCTGGGCGGGCGAGGTGCTCGACGTGCTGAAGACGGGCAGGGGCGAGGCGCACGCCCCGCTCCGCCTCGTGCAGGGCAGCCACATCGTGGTGCCGCGGCTTTATGCGCACGAGCGCTGCTACATCTTCCAGAATGCGGACGGGCGCATCATCTTCGCCATTCCCTACGAGGGCGATTTCACCCTTATCGGCACCACGGACCGCGATTTCTCCGGCCATCCGGAGGATGTGCACGCGACGCCGGAGGAGGTGGCCTATCTGTGCGCGGCGGCGAGCGAGTATTTCGCCGCCACCATCGCCCCCGAACAGGTGGTGTGGACCTATTCCGGCGTGCGCGCCCTCTATGACGACGGCGCCGGGGCGGCCCAGTCGGCGACGCGGGACTATGTGCTCGCCCTCGACGCGCCGGAGGAGAGGGCGCCGCTCCTCACCGTGTTCGGCGGCAAGATCACCACCTATCGTCGGCTGGCAGAGGCGGCGCTGACGCGCCTCGCGCCGCACTTTCCCCATCTCGGCGCGCCCTTCACCGCGACCGCGCCGCTGCCCGGAGGCGATTTCCCGCGGCAGGGCTATGACACTTTGGTGCGCACCCTGCGCGGGGCATTTCCGGCGCTCGATCCCGCCTTGCTGGCGCGCCTCGCGCGGGCCTATGGCACGTCCGCCTTCCAGTTGCTGGACGGGGTGAGCGACGAGGACGACCTCGGCGACTGGTTCGGCGCGCATCTGTGCGCCCGCGAGGTGGACTATCTGATGGACCGGGAATGGGCTGAGACTGCCGCCGACGTGCTGTGGCGGCGCTCCAAGCTCGGCCTGCGCACCGCGCCGCATGCGGTGGAGGCGCTCGACGCCTACATGGCGGCGCGGCGCGCCTGAAACAGAACAAGGGAGGACGCCGTGGCCGCCTACATTCTCGCCATCGACCAGGGCACCACCTCCTCGCGCGCGCTGCTGGTGCGGCGGGACGGGTCCGTCGCGGCGCTGGCGCAGGAGGAACTGCCGCAGCATTTCCCCGCCTCCGGCCATGTGGAGCAGGAGGCGGAGGACATCTTCGGCACCGTGCTCAATTGCTGCCGCGCGGTGCTGGCCAAGGCCGGCGCCACGGCGTCCGACATCGCCGCCATCGGCATCACCAACCAGCGCGAGACGACGTTGGTGTGGGAGCGCGCGACCGGACGCGCCATCCATCGCGCCATCGTCTGGCAGGACCGCCGCACGGCCGAGGCCTGCGCCCAGCTGGAGGCGGACGGCCACGGGGCGCTGGTGAACGCGCGCACCGGCCTGCTGCTCGATCCCTATTTCTCCGCCACCAAGATCGCCCACATCCTCGATGCCGTGCCCGGTGCGCGGGAACGGGCGGAGACGGGGGAACTGGCCTTCGGCACGGTGGACAGCTTCCTGCTCCATCGCCTCACCGGCGGCCGCGTGCATGTCACCGACGCCACCAATGCCGCGCGCACCCTGCTCTTCGACATTCATCGCGGGGAATGGGACGACGATCTCCTCGCCTTGTTCGGCGTGCCCCGCGCTTTGCTGCCGGAGGTGAAGGACTGCGCCGCGGACTTCGGCACCACCGATCCGGCGCTGTTCGGCGGGCCCATTCCCATCCGCGGCGTGGCGGGGGACCAGCAGGCGGCCATGGTGGGGCAGGCATGCTTTGCGCCCGGCATGGTGAAATCCACCTACGGCACCGGCTGCTTCGCCCTGCTCAATACCGGGACGACCCCCGTCGCCTCCTCCAGCCGGCTGCTGACGACCATCGCCTACCAGATCGGCGGCCAGCGCACCTATGCGCTGGAGGGCTCCATCTTCGTCGCCGGCGCGGCGGTGCAGTGGCTGCGCGACGGGCTGAGGATCATCTCCACCGCCAGCGAGAGCGACCGCCTCGCGGCGGAGGCGGATGCGGGGCAGGACGTGATTCTCGTCCCTGCTTTCGTCGGGCTCGGCGCGCCCTATTGGCGGCCGGAGGTGCGCGGCGCCCTGTTCGGCCTCACCCGCGCCACCGGACCGGCGGAGCTGGCGCGGGCGGCGCTGGAGAGCGTGTGCTTCCAGACCGTGGACCTGATCGACGCCATGCGCGCCGACTGGCCGGACGGTGACACGGTGCTGCGCGTGGACGGCGGCATGACCGCCTCGGACTTCACCATGCAGCGCCTCGCCGACCTTCTCGGCGCCCCGGTGGATCGGCCGGTGCAGAAGGAGACGACCGTGCTCGGCGCTGCCTATCTCGCTGGCCTTGAGTGCGGTTTCTTCCCGCCGCCGGATGTGTTCGCCGGCCAGTGGCGGCTGGAGCGGCGGTTCACGCCGCAGATGCTGCCGGAGGTGCGCACCGGCCGCATCGCCCAGTGGCGGGATGCGGTGGGGCGGCTGATCGGCGGGGTGTGAGGGCGCAGGCTTCGGGATTGACCTTGCCGTCCCGCTGCCGCCGAATGGCGCCCAAGGCGGAGTGGCCTTGGGCAAAGCCCGCTCGGCGTCTGAGCGAAGCAATCGTCCGGCGCCGGTCGAAGACCGGGGGCGGACGCCATGAACAAACACAGGGAGGGCGCGGCCATGGTCCGGGACGACAGTTTCTCGGCGGACGAGCGCGCCGCCATCTATCGCTGCATCGCCGCGCGGCGGGACGTGCGCCGAAACTTCCTGCCCGATCCCGTGCCCGACGCGGTGCTCGCCCGGGTGCTCGCCGCCGGCCATGCGGCGCCCTCGGTGGGCTTCCTGCAGCCGTGGAACTTCATCGTGGTGCGCTCGGACGAGACCAAGGCCGCGCTCCACGCGGCCTTCTCCCGCGCCAATGCCGAGGCGGCGGAAATGTTCGAGGGCGAGCGGGCGCTTCTCTACCGCACGCTGAAGCTGGAGGGCCTGCGCGAGGCGCCGCTCCTCCTGTGCATCACCTGCGAGCGGGATCGCGCGGGGCCGGTGGTGCTGGGGCGCACGCACCAGAGCGAGATGGACATCTATTCCACCGTCTGCGCTGTGCAGAACATCTGGCTGGCGGCGCGGGCGGAAAATCTCGGGGTGGGCTGGGTGTCTATCCTGGACCTGGCCGATCTCAGCCGCATCCTCGCCATTCCCGATCCCATCGTGCCGGTGGCGCTGCTGTGCATGGGCTATGTCGACCAGTTCGCAGCGACGCCGGACCTCGAGCGCGCGGGATGGCGCCAGCGCCTCCCGCTGGAGGAGCTGGTGTTTTCGGAGCGGTTCGGGGAGAAGGTCGGGACGTAAGGCAGCCGGCTTCGGGCAAAAGCTTGAGGGCCCGCCTCAGCGGGCGAGGGCGACCTGCTGGCCGGTTTCGGCGATGGTGCCGACGTAATGGTTCGGGCCATCCGGCTGCAGGCGGGCGGTGACCTTGCCTTGATGGTTCTGCAGCACGATGTCCGAGCCCATCATGTCCCAGCCCTTGGTCATGAAGATCTCGCTGGGGCAGGAGACGTCGGCCTGGGCGGACAGGCCGCTGAGGCCGCGGTCGGTGCCGAGGCGCACCGGGCAGGAGGCCTTGCCGCCATCCCACGAGAAGCTCCAGGCACCGGAAACCTGTTCCTTGGCCGCGCTGGGGGCAAAGGCGGTGGCGCCGGGATTGGCCGGAGGCGGGGTGAGGGGCACGTTGGATGCGGTGGTGCGCGGGGTGATGGCGCCGGTGGCGGTATCGGCCGCAGTGGTGGACACGTTGCCGGGCACGGGCGAGGATTCGACCGCCGCCGTGGGCGCCGTGAGCACGCGATTGGCCGCCGTGGCGGACGGCTTCGCCCCGAAGCCGTCAAGCTCCGTGCTGCACCCACCAAGGGCCAGCGCCAGCGCCGCCGAAACCAGAACCACCTTCATCCATTGTTCTCCGGACGTGTCCGCAACCTAGCGTCTTCGCGAGAAAACCGCCACCCGCCCCTGGGTGGCTCGCACGGGACGCCATCGACGTTCGGACCGCAACTGACAGGCGCGAACCCTAGCCGGCTGCGGGTAAACGCACCCTTTCGCGAGATCGTGGCAGCAGCAAGGCTGGTGATGTATCTAAGTACCGTTTGGAGGCGACGGATGGACGCGATGGTTAAGGCGGTTTAATCACCGGCGCACCTTGCGGCACGGTCTTCCGCGCCCTTTTCCCGTCCCTGCCTTGCCCGGAGCTTCCCATGGCCATGCTCGATCCCCGCACGCTGACCCTCGTCGTGACCGGCGCCACCTCGGGCATCGGCGCCGCCACCGTCCGCCGCTTCGCGAGCGCGGGCTCGAAGGTGGTGGCCGTGGGCCGCCGGGCCGACCGCCTGGACGGCCTCAAGGCCGAGTTCGGCGACCTGATCCTCCCGCTGGAGCTCGACGTGCGCGACGAGAAGGCGACGTTCGACGCCCTCTCCAGCCTGCCGGCGCCGTTCGCCGACTACAACATCGTCTTCGCCAATGCCGGACTCGCGCTCGGGCTGGAGCCCGCGCAGAAGGCGGATCTAGACGAGTGGAAGACCATGGTGGAGACCAACATCACGGGAATGCTCACCACAGTGCGGGCGAGCCTGCCGGCCATGGTGGAGCGCAAGGAGGGGCATGTGGTGTTCACCGGCTCCGTCGCCGGCGACTACCCTTATTTCGGCGGCAACGTCTACGGCGCCACCAAGGCCTTCGTGAAGCAGTTCTCCCTGAACCTGTGGGCGGATGTGGCTGGTACCGGGGTGCGCGTCACCAACATCGAGCCGGGCCTCGTGGAGACCGAATTCTCCGTGGTCCGCTTCGCCGGCGACAAGGGCAAGGCGGATCAGGTCTATGCCGGCTACACGCCCATGACCGGCGAGGACATCGCCGAGCAGGTGTATTTCGCCTGCACCATGCCCCGCCACGTCAACATCAACCGCATCCAGTGCATGGCGGGCCAGCAGACCTTCAACGGGCTGACCGTGCGGCGCGATCCCGCCTGATGGCAGGGGCGGGGGAAATCGGGTGGCCGGCGCTTGCGGCGCCTGCTGAGATGGGCAACGCTCGATCAGAAGGAGACGTGCCGTGCTGGCGCTCGATGCCCCCGATCTCATCCTGCCGGCGGCGGCGCCGACGCTGACGGCGACGCCCGCTGCGCCGCTCGACATCGCCGCCCGCGACTATGACGTGGTACGCCGGGCGGTGGAGTACATCTCCCGCAACGTGCGCCGGCAGCCGGAGGTGGAGGAGATCGCCGCCGCCACCGGCGTCTCTGCCCGCGCGCTGACAGACCTGTTCCGCCGCTGGTGCGGCCTCACGCCCAAGGCATTCCTGCAGGCGGTGACGCTGGACCGCGCCCGGCGCATCGTTGCCGAATGCCCCAACGTGCTGGATGCCGCGCTGGAACTGGGTCTCTCCGGTCCCGGCCGGCTGCACGATCTTTTCGTGGTGCATGAGGCCATGTCGCCGGGGGAGTGGAAGACCGGCGGTGCCGGCCTCGTCATCCGCTTCGGCTTCCACCCGTCCCCGTTCGGGCAGGCGCTGGCCATGTCCACGCCGCGCGGCCTGTGCGGCCTCGCCTTCGCCGATCTGGGGGAGGAGGCGGCGGCGCTCGCCGACATGCGCTCGCGCTGGCCCAATGCCACCTATCTGGAAGACCCGACCGCCACCGCCCCGCTGGTGGCACAGATATTCGATCCCGCCTCATGCCGGGGCGACCAGCCCCTGCGCATCGTCTTCATCGGCACGGATTTCGAGATCCGGGTGTGGGAGACGCTGCTGCGCATCCCCATGGGCCGGGCGACCACCTATTCCACCATCGCCGAGCACGTGGGACGGCCCAAGGCGGCGCGTGCGGTGGGCGCGGCCATCGGCAAGAACCCCATCTCCTTCGTGGTGCCCTGCCACCGCGTCATAGGCAAGAGCGGCGACCTTACGGGCTACCACTGGGGCCTGACGCGCAAGCGAGCCATACTCGGCTGGGAAGCCGCGAAGGTGGAGCCGAAGGCGGAGTAAGAGGCGGGGAGGGGGCCTACCCCACCCAGCCCTTCAATTCCCGCTCCACCACGGTCTTCAGCACCCGCATGCCCTCATCGCCGGCATTGAGGCAGGGGATGGCGGCGAACTTCTCGCCGCCGGCATGCTCGAAGATCTCGCGGTTCTCGACCCCGATCTCCTCCAACGTCTCCAGGCAGTCGGCGACGAAGCCGGGGTTGAACACGGCGAGCCGCTTCACCCCGCTTGTCGCGAGGGCTTTCACCGTCTCGTCCGTATAGGGCTTCAGCCATTCCTCGCGGCCGAAGCGGGACTGGAAGGTGAGGCGAAAGCGCTTCTCGTCCATGCCGAGCCGCGCGCGCAGCAGGCGGGCGGTCTTGGCGCACTGGCAGTGATAGGGGTCGCCCTTCATGAGGTAGGACTTCGGCACGCCGTGGAAGGAGGCGAGGATCACCTCCGGCTCGAAGTCCAAAGCCGCCAGATTCCGCTCCAGGTCGCGCGCGACCGCGTCGATATAGACGGGATCATCGTGCCAGGGCGGGGCGACGCGCAGCGTCGGCTGCCAGCGCATTTCCTTCAGCGCGTCGAAGGCCTTGTCGCAGACCGTCGCGGAGGTGGCGGCGGCATATTGCGGATAGAGCGGCACCAGCAGGATGCGCTCGCAGCCCTGCGCCTGAAGAGCGGCGAGGCGCTCGGCGATGGGTGGCTTGCCGTAGCGCATGGCGAAATCCACGACGATGCGCTCATCGATGCCGGCGAAATGGGCAGCGAGTTTCTCGGCCTGGTCGCGGGTGATGGTCTTGAGCGGGCCTTCGTTGCGCTCCTTGTTCCAGATGCTGGCATAGTCGCGGCCCTTGGGGCCGGGGCGCTTGGTGAGGATGATTGCGTTGAGCACGAACCACCACAGCGCCCGGTTCACCTCGATCACCCGCCGGTCCCAGAGGAATTCCTTCAGATAGGCCCGCATGGACCAGTAGTCTGTCGCCTCCGGCGTGCCGAGATTGACGATGAGCACGCCGATGCGCCCGAACGCCACCTTCGGGTGGTCCTTGGGCAGATGGGTGAAATCGGCGGAGAAGGCGGGAGCGTCGATCATCAGGTCCTCGGCTGCTGCCGGTGAGATGGCGCCTCGGCCGGGGCGCGTCAATGCGCCCGCAGGCGCCGCTCTTTTACGCGACCGGGTGCACGCTGGATGGCCGGTGCCGCACACGCGATGACGGCCCGGACGGCTGGTGCCGCCGGACGGATCAATCGCCGGATGATGAGGTGAGGGATGGTGGGCGCGACAGGGATCGAACCTGTGACCCCTACGATGTCAACGTAGTGCTCTCCCGCTGAGCTACGCGCCCCCTCGCAGGAGCCGCCTCTATATCGGCTCGAAACGCCGGAGGCAAGGCGGGTGTGTCGAAGGATGTTCCGGCCTGTGGATGACGCGTCAGGCGGCCGCCAGCATCTTGCCCACCTCGCTCACGAGGTCGCGCAGGTGGAAGGGCTTGGAGAGCACCTTGGCCTCGCTCGGCGCCTCGCCGTCGGCATTAAGGGCGACCGCGGCGAAGCCGGTGATGAACATCACCTTCAAGTCGGGATCGAGCTCGGTGGCTCGGCGGGCCAGCTCGATGCCGTCCATCTCCGGCATCACGATGTCGGTGAGGAGCAGTTCGAACGGCTCCTCCCGCATGCGTTCGTAGGCGGAGCGGCCGTTGTCGCAGGAGGCGACGGAGTAGCCCGCATTCTGCAACGCCTTCACGAGGAAGCGTCGCATGTCGTTGTCGTCTTCAGCGAGCAGGATCTTGGCCACGCCGCTTCCCCTGATGTCATGTTCTGTCCACCCCCGGCCAGAGCAGGGGGTTCATATGACTTGTCTGCCGCATTCGGGTAAATTCGAAGTGAAAGCCGCGCCACCCCTTTCCAAAAGGTGTTTCGCCGGGCCATCATTCCGCCGCCCGCCGGTGTGAATTCCGGAACTATTCCAAGGTGCTGGGTTCTTGATGACTGCCTGTCTCGCC
This sequence comes from Xanthobacter sp. SG618, assembly GCF_012932745.1. Taxonomy (NCBI): domain Bacteria; kingdom Pseudomonadati; phylum Pseudomonadota; class Alphaproteobacteria; order Hyphomicrobiales; family Xanthobacteraceae; genus Xanthobacter; species Xanthobacter sp. SG618. The sequence goes on from NZ_JABBHL010000009.1 coordinate 84,382, forward strand.
GACACCATTGAACCCGCATTCGAGGTGCTCACTCCGGTCGAGGCGCGCGCGCCCTTCCTCTTCAACTCCCCGCATTCCGGCCGCATCTATCCGCGCAGTTTCGTCGAGCAGACCCGTCTCGACTTTTCAACCCTGCGCCGCTCCGAGGATACGTTCGTCGACGAATTGTTCGGCGACTGCGTCGCGCTCGGCGCGCCGATGATGCGGGCGCTGTTCCCGCGCTCCTTCCTCGACCTCAATCGCGAGCCGTACGAGCTCGACCCGCGCATGTTCGAAGGCCGGCTGCCGCCCTTTGCCAACACGCGGTCGATTCGCGTGTCCGGCGGCCTCGGCACCATCGCACGGGTGGTGGGCGACGCGCAGGAGATCTATCCGCGCCGTCTCGCCGTGAACGAGGCGCTGGAGCGCATCGAGACCTATTACAAGCCCTACCACCAGACCCTGCGCCGCCTCGTGGGGCGAATCCAGCGGGAATGGGGACTGGCGGTGCTGGTGGATTGCCACTCCATGCCCTCCACCTCCGCGCGGGACGAGGTGGCGCGGGCCGATTTCGTCATCGGCGATCGCTACGGCACAAGCTGCAGCGATCTCGTGACCGACGCCATCGAACGGTCTCTCACTGCCCGCGGCTACCGGGTGGTGCGCAACAAGCCCTATGCGGGCGGCTATATTACTGAGCACTACGGAAACCCCTCCGCCGGGCTGCACGCGGTGCAGATCGAACTCAACCGCAGCCTCTACATGGATGAGGCCGGTTATGAGCGAAATGGCGGATTTGTGCGGGTTCAGGCCGACATTCGCGCCCTGATGGGGGACCTGTTCATCGCGGTGTCGGAGGGCCTTGCCCCGCTCCGTGCGGCAGCTGAATGACAAAGCCCTGCATTTTTGCATAAGGTGCCTTGCGTTTTTCGTATGGCAAGGCTACCAATTGCGCACGGTTGCCGAGGAATTACTCAGGCACCATCGAATTCCGGCCCGGACTGGCTTCGCCCTGCGAAGACGTCCGCGAGACACGGGATCGAATGGCGGCGCAAGACCGCATCCAGGGATGGAACGAGAGGGGCCTAGACAGGGCGGCGGGTGACGGCGAATGCCGGATCGGCCAGCCCGAAAAAGAAAGGGGCCGTCCGCGTGAGCAGACGGCCCAAGTCTAGGGAGGAAACGCCCAAGGAGGGCAGCGACACAGCGACGCCAATCGCCGTGTCGCAATGCACAAATAGCCGAGTGCAGTGCCATAAATCAAGTGCGCGTTTGTCGCAGCCTGGTATACCACGGCAATTCATTGATTTTTATAAGGATTTATTTCTCCCGGCTAAGCCCGGGCTGGGGCCTGTGCGATCGGGCCGCTCAAAAAAATCGATAAAAGCGTGCGCTTGGTCCGACTCGGCCGTGCCGGGGATGGCCAGGACTCGGCATGTCCGGCGCCGGGCCCATGGTGACGGTCAGTCGATCAGGGCTAAACGCACGCAGGTGGACGCGCGCGGTCGACCACAGCCGCGAGCTTCTCTTCACGCGCCACGGGCGCGGAGCGGGATCTGGCAGGGCAGGAGTCGCGAGCGGGGGAGTCGGAGGCGGACGCAGGCCACCGGGACTTTGCCGGGCGGCGCGCATTTCCTGCCTCGGCATGAGGGGCCGAAAAAAGAAAGGGGCCGCTGAGAACAGCGGCCCAAGTCTAGGGAGGAAACGCCCAAGGAGGGCAGCGGCACCGCAACAAGCAATGCCGCGCTGCATCAATATGACGAACGGCCCCCTCTGCATCAAGTCCGTGACAGGCAGATAGTTTGTGCATCTGTCCAACATTTAAAACCATTTATTTTCAGCCCATTGCGGCGGACCTGCCCAATCTTTGCGCGTTCTGCCTGCCGCGCCTGCCGCTGCGGCGATCATCTCGCATCGCACGTGTGCCGCCGGGATCATCGGCAGCCGGATTCGGCCGACGTGCCGCATCGGGCTATCCGCGACCGGAGCCGTACTTCCCCCGCAGATTTTCCTTGGCAGCCGCAGGCACCCGCGCTTTCTTGCCGGCGCGGGCACCCTCGGCCCGCCCGATCGTTCCGGAGCGCCCATGACCGCCGTCGATTTCGACGCCTTCGTCCATCAGCTTGCGACCGTCTCGGGCGAGGCCATCCTGCCCTTCTTCCGCACGGCCCTGGGCATCGAGGACAAGAGCGCGGGCCGCGCCTTCGATCCCGTCACCGAGGCGGACCGGGCGGCCGAGCAGGCCATGCGCACGCTCATCCGCTCCACATTCCCCGCCCACGGCATCATCGGCGAGGAGTTCGAGAACGTGGCGGCGAACGCGCCCTATACCTGGGCGCTGGACCCCATCGACGGCACCAAGTCATTCATCGCCGGCCTGCCCGCCTGGGGTACGCTGATCGGCCTTCTGAAGGAGGGCGATCCGGTCTACGGCATGATGCACCAGCCGTTCATCGGCGAGCGCTTCTTCGGCGACGGCGGCGCGGCGCGCTATCGTGGCCCGGCCGGCGAGCGCACCCTCGCCACCCGCGACTGCGGACGGCTGGAGGATGCGGTGCTCTACACCACCAGCCCCCGCCTCATGAACGACGAAGACCGCGCCGCCTTCGGCACGGTGGAGGAGCGCGTGCGCATGTCGCGCTACGGCGGCGATTGCTACGCCTATTGCATGGTGGCGGCGGGCCTCATCGATCTCGTCATCGAGACCGGCCTGCAGGATCACGATGTGATCGCCCTGGTGCCCATCATTGAGGGCGCGGGCGGCGTGGTCACCAGCTGGGAAGGCGGTTCGCCGGTGGCGGGCGGCCGCGTGGTCGCCGCCGGCAGCCGCAAGGTGCACGAGGCGGCGCTGCGCCAGCTCACCGGCGGCTGAGCATCCTCAGATCGGCGTGCCCGGAATGAAGGCGTCGAACGCCGCCCAGAACTGGGCGCGGAAGATGTCGCGTTCCATCAGCAGCTCGTGCCGGCTGGCCGGCACCACCACATGGGCGCCGGCGATGAGCCGGGCCGAGAAATGCTCGATGGCCTTGTTGGACACGAGCCGCTCTCCCCCTGCCGCGATGATGAGCAGCGGCTGGCGGATGCGCGGAATCACGTCGGGATGGGTCAATTCCGCCATGGTGGAATAGGCGCCCGCCAGCCAGCCGATGGTCGGCGCCCCGAGATCGAGCTGCGGATAGGCCGTGACCAGAGCGTGCGTGCGATCGAATCGGCCGCGGTCCGAGGTCAGCGGATTGCCCTCGAACTTCAGCCGCGCCAGCGAGCGCCCGCGCCCGCCAGGCACGAAGGCGCGGGCGAAGCCGATGTGGGAGAGAACGGCGGCGGTCGGCCGGACGATGCCCTCGAAGGGCACCGAATCAAGCCCCAGCATGGGCGCGCTCAACACCATGCGATCGAACCAGCGCTGCCCCTCCAGCACCGAGGACAGGAGGATCGAGCCGCCCATGGAGTGGGCGAGCGCGAAGTGGGGCGGCGGGCAATCCGGCAGCAGCACCTCGCGGGCGAAGGCCTCGAGGTCGAGCAGATAATCCGAAAAGCGGGTGACGTGCCCCTTCAGGCGGTTGCGCAGCAGATGCTGGGAGCCGCCCTGGCCCCGCCAGTCCAGCAGCGCCACGGCGAAGCCGCGCGACCTCAGCTCGCGCACCACCTCGAAATATTTCTCGATGAACTCGCAGCGGCCGCTGAACAGCGCGACGGTGCCTTTCGCCTTGCCCTCGGGCATGAAGCGGGCGAAGCGCAGGCGCACGCCGTCCCGGGCGGTGATCTCGCCTTCGATCGCGCCTTCGGGCACCGGATTGTTCGGCAGAAAATAGAGCGTCATGAGGCTCGCAGCGATGGAAGGCGGGCGGGCTGAGGGTTACACGCCGGGCGCCCGCTTCACAATCGCCGTCTCGCGCGGGATCGGCGCTCAGCGCGCGCCCTCTCGCGCGGGAGCAGCGCTCAGCGCGGCGCGCCGGAGCCGATGACCTGCATGCCGCTGATGTCGCCGCTGGCGGCATCCAGCACCAGCCGCACCCGCTCGCCGCGCGGGCCGGTGGCCTCGGCGAGGAAGCTCTGGCCGCGCTGGCGCACGGCGCCGATCTGGCGGAAGCCGCGGGCCTCCAGGCTCGGCGCGACGGTCTCTGCAGTGAGCGGAAGGGGGCCGGCGGGGGCGATCTGGTAGGGCCGGTAGGCGCGGGGGGCGATGGCGCCGCCGGGCATCAGGGCGGCCTCGTCCGGCATCTGGGTCGCGGTGACGGAGGCGGCGCGGGCGAGCGGCAGGCCGGGCAAGGCGATCGTCCCGGCTTCGCTTGGCGGATGGTACGAGTGCAAAGGCGGGGGCTTGGCCGGAACGGCCGGCTGGACACCGGCCGGGGCCGGCGGCTCGGGGCCGCACTGGGCGAGGGCCCGCGTCATGGGCGGCGCGAGCGCCATCAGGAAGAAGGCCGCACAGGCGGCCGCACAGGCCCGCATCGCCCGACCTCCCCTTGCTCCCCGCCTCCTCACCGGATCACGCCGCGGACGGAGCAGATGTCGTTGGGGAAAAGTCTAGCCGCGTCTGGTGAACGCGGGCCTGCGGCGGCGTTCATCGCCGGTTCAGATTGTGGCCGGGGCACCCCCTTGACGCCCGAAACGGGCCTACCCACATCCGAAAAGGCGCCGGGCAGAGACCTGACGGCGCCCTGACCGGACCCGGCTTTATGCGGGTCCCGCATGTCGCTTCAAAGGAGGATATGCCATGCGTACGTTTGACCTTGCCCCCCTGTACCGCAATACCGTCGGTTTCGACCGGCTGTTCTCGCTGCTCGATTCCGTCGGCGGCGTGGATGCGGCGCCCACCTACCCGCCCTACAACATCGAGCGCACGGGCGAGAACGCCTATCGCATCACGGTGGCTGTGGCGGGCTTCACCGAGGCCGAGCTCGGCATCGAGGTGAAGGAAAACACCCTCACCCTCAAGGGCGAGAAGAAATCGTCCGAAGCGTCCGAGAGCGCCCAGGTGCTCTATCGCGGCATCGCCGCCCGCGCCTTCGAGCGTCGCTTCCAGCTCGCCGACCATGTGGAGGTGAAGGGCGCGGTACTTGAGAATGGCCTGCTGCACGTGGACCTCGTGCGCAACATTCCCGAGACCAAGAAGCCCCGCATCATTCCCATCGCGGGAGCGACCTCCGCCCCCAAGACCATCGAGGGTGCGCCGGTAGAGCGCGCGGCCCAGGCGGCCTGACCGGCGGAAATGAAAGGGCGGGCTGCGGCCCGCCTGCCAAGACTTGAGGGCGGTGCGCAGGCGCCGCCCTTTTGCATGGTGCTTCCGGATGGCTGCTTCTGCATGGCGCCGATGCCGGCCGGGGGGTTGATCTCAAGGCGCGGCCGGGAGAGGAGGGGGCATTCGCTCCCGTGCGTTCCCTCCGGAAAAGGTCGCCTGCCGTGTCCGCGCCCCGCAAGGTTCTCGTCACCACCCGCCTGTTCGATGCCGCCGCCGCCGAATATCTCACCGAGCACGGCTGCGTGGTGGTCCCCTCCGGCCTGCCGGGCGATGCGCTCGATGCCGACATTCCCGACGCCGCCCTGAGCGCGCTGCTGGAAGGCGTCGAGGGCTGGATCGTCGGCATGCGCGCGGTGACGCGGGAGATTCTTGCCGCCCATCCCGATCTCAAGGTCATCGCCCGTCGCGGCGTCGGCTATGAGCGGGTGGACGTGGCGTCCGCCAAGGCGCTCGGCCGGGTGGTCACCATCGCGGCGGGCGCCAATGACGATGCGGTGGCGGACCACACCCTGGCGATGATTCTCGCGCTGCTACGGCGCCTGAAGGAGAGCGACCGCGCCATCGCCGCCGGCAATTGGCGGGTGCTGAGCGGATACGACCTCACGGGCAAGACGGTGGGCCTCGTCGGGCTCGGCCGCATCGGCAAGGCGGTGGCGCGGCGCCTGCACGGCTTCGGGACCAAGGTTCTGGTGGCGACCCGCACCCCCGACCCGGATTTCCCCTTCGTGGATTATGTGCCGCTCGACGACCTGATCGCGCAGAGCGACATCATCAGTATCCACGCGCCGCTCACTCCCGAGACCCGCCACCTGATCGGAGCTGACGCGCTCGCCGCCATGAAGCCCCATGCGCTGGTCATCAACACCTCGCGCGGTGGCCTCGTGGACGACCGCGCGCTGCTGGCCGCGCTGGAGGCGGGACGCATCGGCGGCGCCGGCCTCGACGTGTTCGAGGCGGAGGCGGACGCGGCGATGCTACCGGTTGCCGCCGCTCTGGCCGCACGGCCCGACGTGGTGGCGACGGCTCACGCCTCCGGCTCCAGCGCCGAGGCGCTGGCCCGCGGCAACCTCATCTCGGCGCAATGCGTGGTGGCGGCGCTGGACGGAACGGATTTCCCGCCCGGCTGCCTCATCGCCGACGGGCGCTGAGGCTCCCCATTCCAACGCGTTTTCTTCACGCGAACCGGTACCCACTTCGCTCGAAAACGCTTTACCCGCCGCTGATGGCGGTGAGCACGAACACGTCCGCGCCGGGCCGCAGTGGGGTATCCAGCCGCGCCCGGCGCCCGTCGACGAACACGTTGATGTGGCGGCGGATGGCGGGGCGCTCGTCGCACAGTCGGTCGCGCATGCCGGGCCAGCGCGTCTCCAGCGCATCCATCAGCTCGCGCACCGTCGCAGCGGGAAGCTCCAGATAGGTCTCCCCGTCCGGGAACAGCCGGACGAGGTGGGCCGGCAGGCGCACCTTCACCGGCGCGGTGTCGTCCGTCACCGCTCAGGTCTCCACCACCAGAGTCTCCACGGAGGAGATGGTGGGAAGGTGCTCGGCAAGGCGCGTCCAGCTCTCCCCCTCGTCGGCGCTGGCATAGATCTCGCCGGAGCCGGTGCCGAAATAGACGCCGGCGGGCTCCAGCGTGTCGGTGGCCATGGCCTGCCGCAGCACGTTGAAATAGGCGTCCTTCTGCGGCAGGCCGGACCGCAGCGCCTGCCATGAGGCGCCGCCGTCGCGGGTGCGCCACACGGCAGCCTTCGCCTCCGGCATGAAGCGGCCGGCGGTGTCGCCGTTGAGCGGCACGAGGAACAGCGTCTCCGCATCGCGCGGATGGGCGGCCGCCGGAAAGCCGAAGCTGGAGGGCAGGCCCTTCTCGATGCTCTGCCACGACACGCCGCCGTCGTCGGAGCGGTACATGCCGCAATGGTTCTGCTGGTAGAGGCGGTGGCGCAAGCCCGGCGCCTTGACCACGCAATGCACGCACTGGCCATGCTCGGGGTAGCGTTGGTCCTCGGGCATGTAATCGGCGCGGGTACCGCGATTGCGCGCGCTCCAGGTGCGTCCGCCATCGGCGCTGTGGAAGACGCCGGCGGCGGAGATGCCCACCCACAGTGCGTCCGGATCGTCCGGATCCAGCACGAGGGAGTGGAGGATGAGGCCCGCGCCGCCGGGACCCCAATCGCCGCGGGACGGGTGCTTCTGCAGGCCGTCGAGGGCGGTGAAGCTCTGCCCGCGATCATCCGAGCGGAACAGGCCGGCAGGCTCGACGCCGGCATAGAGCACGCCCTCCGCCCCGGGCGCGAGGCTCCAGACGGATTTCACCGGCGCCTCGCCTTCGGCATGGGCAAGGCCACGGGAGGAATGGGTCCAGCTGGCGCCGAGATCGTCCGACTGCCACACGGCAGGGCCGAACCATTCATTCCCGCCGCCCGCATAGATGCGGCCGGAGGTGCGATCGCCCACCACGTGATTGGTCGGCCACGTGTCGCAGAAGGGACCGCGCAGCGACCAGCTCGTCCGGGCAGGGTCGCTCTCCAGAATGAACGCGCCTTTCTTCGTTCCGATCAGGATCAGCACCTTCTGCGTCATCTTCTCCCTCCCACGGCCCCGGGGCTTCGGGCCACCCCGAGGACGCGGACGCAGGCGACGCACCGACACGGCAAGGATAAGATTTTGCGACACGGGCGAATCGCGGGCTTGGAAATTTAGAACTGACGATTTATGATAATCGTCAGTTTATGGGAGTGCATGGTGAACGTCAGGGTGAAGGAGACGGCGGACGAGACCCGTGAGCGCATCGCGCGGACGGCGGAGGAATTGTTTCGCCGCATGGGTTTCGCCAAGACGGCGGTGGCGGACATCGCCGCCGAACTCGGCATGTCGCCGGCCAATGTCTACCGCTTCTTCCCCTCCAAGAACGCCATCGTCGCCACCATCTGCGGCCGCTGCCTCAACGAGAGCGAGGCGGAGGTGGCCGCGGCCATTGCCGACGTCGGCTCGCCCCAGGAGCGCATCCTCGCCGCCTATCTGTCCATCATGCGCTACCACAAGGAGAATTTCCTTGAGGAGCGGCGCGTGCACGACATGGTTCTGGTGGCCATCGAGAACAATTGGGAGGCCATAGAGGCCCACAAGGCGCGCCTGTGCGATCTGACCGCCCGCGTCCTCGCCGAGGGCATCGCGCAGGGTGTGTTCGTTGCCCATGATCCCTCGAAGGTCAGCCGGCAGATCCAGAGCGCCCTCATTCGCTTCTGCCACCCCATTTTGGTGGCGCAGCATATCGACGAGGATCAGGAGGCCGCTCTGCGGGACACCCTCCGGTTCATTCTGAGAAGTATCGAGGTGGAGCGTTCGCCTCTCCCATGAGCGGGGTGAGCGAAACGCTTTCGTGCGCCGTAAGAGTGATGATCGACGAAAATCGTCAGTGTTAAATCCGTATTTCGCAGACCCGAGCCACAGGATCGTTCCATGCCCCGCCTTGACGTTCCGATCCGAACCGGCCGCCGCCTGAAGGGCCTGGCGGCGCTGCTCCTCGCCGGGTCCGCCGTGCTGCTCGCCGGCTGCGGTCAGGAAAACCCCGCCAATGCCGGCGAGGCGCCTGCCTCCAAGGAGGCCACGCTCGCCCGGCCGGTGCAGGTCACGACCGTCAGCTTCCGCCCGCGTCAGACCCAGAAGAGCTTCGTCGGCGTGGTCCGTGCCCGCCGCGAGATCGACCTCGCCTTCCGCGTGGGCGGCAAGGTGGTGCAGCGGCTTGTGGAAGTGGGCGACCGCATCGAGCCCGGCACCGTGGTGGCCCGCCTCGATAAGGAAGACCTCAAGCTCGAGCTGGAGAGCGCCAAGGCGGAGATGCAGGCGGCCACCGCCAACCTCGCCCAGACCACCACCGAGGACACCCGCTATCGCGCGCTCACCGCCAAGGGCGCGGCCTCCAACGCCGATCTCGACCGCAAGTCGCTCGCCAAGGAGGAGGCGGTGGGCCGCCTCGAACGCGCCAAGCGCTCGCTGGAGCTGGCGGAGAACCGCCTCTCTTATGCCGACCTCGTCACCGACGCGGCGGGCGTCGTCGTCGCGACCTCTGCGGAGCCGGGGCAGGTGGTGGCCTCGGGCCAGACCATCGTGCGCGTCGCCCGCCTCGACGAAAAGGAAGCGCTGGTCTCCCTTCCCGAGACCGCCCTTGCCGATGCCCGCACGGCCGATGCCGTCGTGACCCTCTGGGCCGATCCCGGCCGGCGCATTCCCGCGCGCCTGCGGGAGCTATCGCCGCAGGCCGACGTCACCTCCCGCACCTATCCCGCCCGCTTCTCCCTGGAGGGTGCTGACGGGGCGGTGGCGCTGGGCATGACCGCAACCGTGACCCTTCGCCCCAAGGACCAGCAGCAGGTGGCACGCCTGCCGCTGTCCGCGCTCATCGATCGCGGCCATGGCCCGCAGGTGTTCGTGGTGGATGGGGCGACCCATGCCATCGTCGCCCGCCCGGTGGAGATCGCCGCTTATACGGGTGATGAGGTGCTGCTCTCCGGCGGTGTCGCGCCGGGGGATGCGGTGGTGATCCTCGGGGTTCAGACGCTGCTGCCCGGCCAGAAGGTGCGCACCGTCCAGGCGCCTGCCGTGACCGAGGTGGCCGAGCGCCTTCCGTCGGTCGAGACCCGCCGGGCGCAGGCGCCCGCCGCCGGCACCAGCGTGGCGGAGCAGCGTCCGTGAGCGGCGCAGGCCCCTCCCACGATCCGGCGCCCGGCGCCGTGTCCGCGCCCGAAGGCGCCTCGCGCTTCAATCTTTCGCGCTGGGCCATCACCCATCGCGCGCTGACTTTGTTCGCCATCCTCCTGCTCGGCGCGGCGGGGGCCTATTCCTATTTCAATCTCGGCCGCGCCGAGGACCCCTCCTTCACCATCAAGGTCATGGTGGTGCAGGCCGCCTGGCCCGGCGCCACCGCCTCCGAGATGCAGGCGCAGGTGGCCGATCCCATCGAGAAGAAGCTGCAGTCTTTGCCGCACCTCGACAGGGTGGAGAGCTATTCGCGCCCCGGCGTCTCCTTCGTGCAAGTGTTCCTGCGGGACAACACGCCCGCGAAGGAGGTGAAGGACCTCTGGTACCAGGTGCGCAAGAAGGTCTCCGACGTGCGCGGCGATCTTCCCGCCGGCGTCATCGGGCCGGGCTTCGACGATGAATATGGCGACGTCTATTCCGCCCTCTACATCCTGAGCGGGCAGGGGGCGGCGCCGGCCGAGCTGAAGCGGCAGGCGGAGCTCATCCGCCAGCGCCTGCTGCGCGTGCCCAATGTGGAGAAGGTGGACCTCATCGGCGAGCGGCCGGAGAAGATCTACATCGAATTCTCCCACGCCCGCCTCGCCAATCTCGGCATCACGCCGCAGCAGGTGTTCGACAGCGTGGCCCGGCAGAACGCCGTGGTGGCCGGCGGGGCGGTGGATACCCGCTCCGACCGGATCAACCTGCGCGTCACCGGCGCCTTCACCGGCGTCGAGGCCATCGCCGAGGTGCCGGTGGCGGTGAATGGGGCGCTGCTGCGCCTCGGCGACATCGCCACGGTGAAGCGCGGCTATGAGGACCCGCCCGCCTTCCTCATGCGCCAGCATGGGCTGCCGGCGCTGGGCATTGGCGTGTCCATGGCGCAGGGCGCCAACATCCTCACCCTGGGCGAGGGGCTGAAAACCGCCATGGCCGAGGCCACCGCCGAGCTGCCGCACGGCATCGACGTGACGCAGGTGGCCGATCAGCCGCACATCGTCGGCGAATCGGTGGGCGAGTTCCTGAAGACCTTCCTCGAAGCCCTCGTCATCGTGCTGGTGGTGAGCTTTCTGTCGCTGGGCTTCCGGACCGGCATCGTGGTGGCGCTCTCGGTGCCGCTCGTGCTCGCCATCGTCTTCCTCATCATGTTCTCGGCGGGCATGGACCTCCATCGCATCACCCTGGGCGCGCTCATCATCGCCCTCGGCCTCCTGGTGGACGACGCCATCATCGCCATCGAGATGATGGTGGTGAAGATGGAGGAGGGCTGGGACCGCATGTCCGCCGCCACCTTCGCCTGGACCTCCACCGCCTTTCCCATGCTCACCGGCACGCTGGTGACGGCGGCCGGCTTCCTGCCGGTGGGCTTCGCCAAGTCCTCCTCGGGCGAATATGCCGGCGGCATCTTCTGGGTGGTGGGCATTGCCCTCATCGCATCGTGGTTCGTGGCGGTGATCTTCACCCCCTATCTCGGCACGGTGCTCCTGCCGGACATGAAGAAGGCGGGCGGGCATCACGAGATGCACGACGGCCGGCTCTACCGGATGCTGCGCGGGACGCTGGAATTCTGCCTGCGCCACCGCTTCATGGTCATCGGCACGACGGTCGTGATGTTTGCCGGGTCCGTGGTGGCCTTCGGCTTCGTGCAGCAGCAGTTCTTCCCCACCTCCACCCGGCCGGAGCTGTTCCTGGAAATCCGCCTGCCTGAGGGCACCTCCATCACCGTCACCGAGGCGACGGCGAAGAAGGCGGAGGCCCTCGTCGGGGAAGACCCAGACGTGGCCACCAGCACCACCTATGTGGGCCGTGGCGCGCCGCGCTTCTGGCTCGGCCTCAATCCGGTGCTGCCCAATCCGAACTTCGCGCAGATCGTGATCGTGGCGAAGGACGTGGCCGCCCGCGAGCGGCTGAAGGCGCGGCTCGATGCGGAGCTGGCCGAAGGCGCGCTCTCCGAAGCGCGGGTGCGTGTGGACCGCTTCGTGTTCGGCCCGCCGGTGGGCTTTCCGGTGCAGTTCCGCGTGGTGGGGCCGGACCCCATCGCGGTGCGCGACATCGCCGAGAAGGTGCGGCTGGTGATGGCCTCCGACACCGACATGATCGACCCGCACCTCAATTGGGGCGAGCAGGTCAAGTCCATCACCCTCACCGTGGATCAGGACCGCGCCCGTGCGCTCGGCACCTCGCCGCGCGATATCGCGGAGACGCTGCAGACCCTGCTTCAGGGCTACGCCATCACCCAGCTGCGCGAGGGCAACCTGCTCATCGACGTGATGGCCCGTGCCGTGCCCGAAGAACGGGTGGATCTGGAGCATCTCGCCGCGCTCACCGTGACCACCCGCAACGGGCTTGCCGTGCCGCTCGGACAGGTGGCGCGCATCGGCTATGCCCATGAGGAGCCGATCCTCTGGAGGCGCGACCGCGACCTCGTGCTCACCGTGCGCGGCGACGTGCGGGACGGCGTGCAGCCGCCGGACGTGACCACCCGCCTCCTGCCCAAGCTGGCGCAGCTCAAGGCCGAGCTGCCGCCCGGCTATCGCATCGAGACCGGCGGCTCCATCGAGGAAAGCGCCAAGGCCAATGCCTCGCTGGCGGCGGTATTCCCGGTGATGATCATCGTCATGCTCACGCTGCTGATGATCCAGCTGCAGAGCTTCTCCCGCCTTGCTCTTGTGCTGGCGACGGCGCCCCTCGGCCTCATCGGCGCGGCGGCGGCGCTGCTCATCGCGCACCGGCCGTTCGGCTTCGTGGCGCTGCTCGGACTCATCGCGCTCGCCGGCATGATCATGCGCAACACGGTGATCCTGGTGGACCAGATCGACCACGATATCCGGGACGGCGCGACGCCCCACCGGGCCATCGTGGAGGCGACCCTGCGCCGGGCGCGTCCGGTGGTGCTCACGGCGCTGGCCGCCGTGCTCGGCATGATCCCGCTGGCGGAGAGCGTGTTCTGGGGGCCGATGGCGGTCACGATCATGGGCGGCCTGCTGGTGGCGACCGTGCTCACCCTGCTGGTGGTGCCGGCGCTCTATGCCACCTGGTTCCGCGTGAAGGTCACGGAAGAGGAGACCGCACCGGCCGCGCTGCCGCAGCCGGCGTCATGATCCCCCTCATCTGAACAGGACGCGCCCCGACGCCCCCCGGGGCCGTCCGCTCCGCCCGTTCCCGGCAACGCCCCCGCCGAGGACGGGCGGGGCGGTTTTTCGAATCGGGCGGAGTGCCGCGACTCAGTCCTTCTTCTCGCGCAGAGCGAGGCCGAACATAAGCGTGCCGACGCCGTTGACGATGAGGTCGACGCCGAGGAACAGGCCGAGGATGTAGACGGAGTTCACCGGCCAGCGGGCGATGATGATGAGGCCCAGCAGCAAAGTGACGACGCCGGACACCACGATCCAGCCCCAGCCCTTGCCGTGCTGCGAGCCGAAGCCGGCGAAGAGGCGGAAGATGCCCTCGACGGCGAGCGCCACGCCGATCATCAGCGTGAGGACGCCGGCACCGAGCAGCGGGTTGTACATCATGAGGCCGCCGGCCACGACGTAGAGCACGCCCGCGAGCAGCCAGTAGAAGAATCGGCCCCAGCCCTGCACCCGGAAGGCGTGGATGACCTGCACCACGCCGCCCACCAGAATCAGCGCGCCCACATAGAGCACGGTGACGACCGTGGAGGCGAGCACGTGGGCGAGGGCGACGAAGCCCAGTACGATGAAAGCGATGCCGAGCACCGCGAACCAGCCCCAGCTTGCACGCACGGCGTGCAACTGGTCGGCGACGGCGGAAGCGGGGGTGGGCGCAGATGCAGGCGTGGACATGGGCCTCTCCTGTCAGCTTGATCGCTGCTGGGCCATCATATCGAATGGGAACGCCGCGCACAGCGGTCTTCCGCTCCGGCAGATTGCGGAGCCTGCACCCGGATCAGGGGGGCTCCAAACGCGAAACGGCCCGGCGTGGGCCGGGCCGTTTCGGTGATGTCTTTCCGCCGTGGGAGCGGGCTGCGCTCAGCGCTGGGCGGCGGGCTTGCCGGCCGAGGCGGTGGAAACCGGCGCGGCATTGGCCTGCGGGGCCGAATTCGCCTTGGGCAGGATCACAACCTTGGTGCCGACCTTGGCGCGGTCGTAGAGGTCTTCCACGTCCGCGTTCAGCATGCGGAAGCAGCCGGAGGACACGAACTTGCCGATGGTCTGCGGCTCGTTGGTGCCGTGGATGCGATAGATGGTGCCGCCGAGATACATGGTGCGGGCGCCGAGCGGGTTGCCGGGGCCGCCGGCCATGAAGCGCGGCAGATAGGGCTGGCGCTCGATCATCTCGGACGGCGGACGCCAGTCGGCCCATTCCTTCTTCGCGGTGATCTTCTCGGTGCCGGCCCAGGTGAAGCCCTCGCGGCCAACGCCGATGCCGTAGCGGATGGCCTTGCCGCCGCCGAGCACGAAGTAGAGGTAGGTGTTCGGCGTATCGATGACGATGGTGCCGGCCGGCTGGGTGGTCACGTAGTCCACCGTCTGACGGCGGAAGCGCTCGGCCACGGGCTCGGTCGGATCGACATTCTCGATGCGCGGACCGGACGGCGCTTCGGTCGTGCCGGGCACCACGGCGGAGTTGGGGCCGTAGGAACCCGCAGGGGCCGGCGCGTTGTTCAGGCTGGCATAAAGCGCATCCTGATCCACGGCGCCGCGGCCGGAGCCGGAATAGCCGGGCTGCTGGCCATAGGCCTGCTGCTGGGGCTCATAGGACGTGGGGGTCGCCTGGCGACCGTAGAGGTCGGGCGCGGAATTGTAGACCGGCTGGCCACCATAGGCCTGCTGCCCCTGCGCCGGAACGGCGGTCGGGTAGGGACCGGAATCAGGCGCCACCGCAACAGGGCCGCCGGGCGCGGGCTGCGGATAGCCCTGCTGCGCTGGCTGGGGATAGGCCTGCTGGGGCTGACCCGGCGCGGGAAGGTCCGTGCGCTCCACCTGATCGCGGCGCACCGGCGCCTGCTGGCGCGCATAGGGGTCCGAATAGCCGGGAGGCGCCTCGCCATAGCCGCCGACAGGGGCGGGCGGGAGCGTGCCGGTAGCATCGTCCTGCTGTCCGCCGGGCAGACTGTAGTTCGGCCCCCCGTACGGCCCCTGGGCGAAGGCCGGGGCGGCTAGAACGGACGCGCCGACGGCGGCGAGGAGAAGGGTGTTGCGAAGGGTCATGCTTGAGGTGTTAACCGTGAAACGTGACGAAATTGGAAACGGGTCGAGGAAAAATTTGGCCCGTCCGGCGGTAACTTGTTCCGGCTTTGCAGCTCTTGTCCTGAAACGCCTTTAGGCCCGCAAGAGATCCCCGGCAATGCGAGATTCCGGCAGGCTCGCGATCGTGATCGCAGTGTGGCGCGCGGGGCATAGACGCCGGACTTGAATGCCGGTCGGTAAGGATATAAAGATATCTTTATGTCAGATCGGCCTTTGCCCGCAGCTTCCTCCTTCGCCGCCGTCCTCGAGGGCCTCAAGGCCGCCGGGGAGGATACGCGCCTGCGCCTTGTCGCCGTGCTGGGCGAGGCGGAGCTGACCGTCTCCGATCTCACCGAGATTCTCGGCCAGTCGCAGCCGCGCATCTCGCGCCACCTCAAGCTTCTGGCCGATGCCGGGCTGGTCGACCGCCACCGCGAGGCCAGCTGGGTCTTCTATCGCCGCGCCGCGGAGGGACCGGGCGGGCGAATCGCCCGGAGCCTGCTCGACCTTCTGGACCGGGACGATCCCGTCCTCGCCGGCGACCGGGCGCGGCTGGAGGCGGTGCGCGCCGCCCGTGCTGCCGCCGCGCAGGGCTATTTTGCCGCCCATGCCCGCCAGTGGGACGAGATTCGCCGCCTCCATGTGCCCGAGGCGGCGGTGGAAGCCGCCGTGCGTCGCGCTTTCGCCGGCGCGCCCATCCGCGCGCTGCTCGATCTCGGCACCGGCACCGGCCGGATGCTGGAACTGTTCGCGCCGGACATCGAGCGCGGCATGGGGGTGGATCTCTCCCCCGACATGCTGGGCGTCGCCCGCGCCAATCTGGAGCGCGCCGGCGTGCGCAACTGCCTGCTGCGGCAGAGCGACATCTATGCCGTTCCGGTCCCGCGCGACGCGTTCGACGCCGTGATCGTCCATCAGGTGCTGCACTATCTCGACGACGGCAGCCGCGCGCTGAAAGAGGCGGCGCGGGTGCTGGCGCCCGGCGGTCGGCTGCTGGTGGTGGATTTCGCCCCCCATGGCCTCGAATTCCTGCGCGAGGCCCATGCCCACCGCCACCTCGGCTTCGCCCGTGCGACGGTGGAGGGCTGGCTCGCCGCGGCGGGCCTCGAGCTCGTCTCCTTCGACACCCTCGCCCCCGATGGCGGTGCCGGCGACGGCCTCACCGTCTCGCTCTGGCTCGCCCGCGATCCGCGCTACGTGGTGGCCGACGCCGACCTTGCCCAAAGGGAGATTGCCTGATGACCACCCCCGCTTCCATTCCCGCCGCGGCGCCCGTGCGGGCCAGCCGGGAGATGGACCGGCCGCCGGTCAACGTCTCCTTCGAGTTCTTCCCGCCCAAGACCGAGGAGATGGAAAAGACCCTGTGGTCCTCCATCCACCGGCTGGCGCCGCTGTCTCCGAGCTTCGTCTCCGTCACCTATGGCGCGGGCGGCTCCACCCGGGAGCGCACCCATGCGACGGTGGCGCGCATCGTGAAGGAGACGGACCTTCATCCAGCGGCGCATCTCACCTGCGTCGGGGCCAGCCGGGCCGAGATCGACGACGTGGTGCGCGCCTACAAGGATGCCGGCGTGAAGCACATTGTCGCCCTGCGCGGCGATCCGGCCACCGGCGTGGGCACGGCGTACGAGCCGCATCCGGAGGGCTACCCCTATGCCTGCGATCTCGTGGAGGGCATCCGCCGCATCGGCGATTTCGAGGTGTCGGTCTCGGCCTATCCCGAGAAGCACCCGGAAAGCGCGAACCTCGATGCCGACATCGATTATCTCAAAGCCAAGGTGGACGCCGGCGCCACCCGCGCCATCACCCAGTTCTTTTTCGAGAACGACGTCTATTTCCGCTACCTCGACAAGGTGCGCGCCAAGGGCATCGACATCCCCATCGTGCCGGGCCTCCTGCCGGTGACGAACTTCAAGCAGGCCTCGAACTTCGCCACCCGCACCGGGGCGAGCGTGCCCGCATGGCTGCTGAAGCGGTTCGAGGGGCTGGACGACGATGTGGAGACCCGCAAGCTCATCGCCGCGGCGGTGGCGGCGGAGCAGGTGACGGACCTCGTTGATCGTGGCGTCACCGATATCCATTTCTATACCCTGAACCGCGCCGACCTCGTCTACGCCATCTGCCACCTGCTCGGGCTGCGCCCGAATGCGGGGCCGGTGCCGCAGGCGATGGCGGTCTGAGCGCGACGCCATTCCCGCCGGCGCGGTGCGCCGGACTGTCCTTCACGGAGGCGCGCGCGTGCGTCGCCCCGAGCCTCGAGACCGCCCCATGACCGCGCCCACGACTACCGCCGCTTCGACCCACGCCGACACCATCTTCGCCGATCTCGCCAAGGCCGCCGCCGAGCGCATCCTGGTGCTGGACGGGGCCATGGGCACCATGATCCAGCAGCTGAAGCTGGACGAGGCGGGCTATCGCGGCGAGCGGTTCAAGCACTGGCCGCGAGACGTGAAGGGCAACAACGACCTTCTCAGCCTCACCCAGCCCGATGCGGTGCGCGCCATCCACCTCGAATATTTCCGTGCCGGCGCGGACATGGTGGAGACCAACACCTTCTCCGGCACCTCCATCGCCCAGGCCGACTACGGCATGGAGGAGATCGTCTACGAGCTGAACTTCGAGAGCGCGAAGCTCGCCCGCGAGGCGGCCGACATCGCGCAGAAGGAGGACGGCCGCCGCCGCTTCGTGGCCGGCGCCTTCGGCCCCACCAACCGCACCGCCTCCATCTCGCCGGATGTGAACGACCCCGGCTTCCGCGCGGTGACCTTCGACGAGCTGGCCGACGCCTATTTCGAGCAGGCGCGTGGCCTCGTGGACGGCGGCGCCGACATTCTCCTCGTCGAGACCATCTTCGACACGCTGAACGCCAAGGCGGCCATCTTCGCCATCGAGAAGCTCTATGCGGAGCGCGGCTTCCGCCTGCCGGTGATGATCTCCGGCACCATCACCGACCTCTCCGGCCGCACGCTTTCGGGCCAGACGCCGAGCGCCTTCTGGTATTCGCTGCGCCACGCCAAGCCCTTCTCCATCGGCCTCAACTGCGCCCTCGGCGCCCGCGAGATGCGCGCCCACATCGCCGAGATCGGCCGGGTGGCGGACACCCTCGTCTGCGCCTATCCCAATGCGGGCCTGCCCAACGAATTCGGCATGTATGACGAGAGCCCCGAGGCCATGGCGGCCCTCGTAGGCGAGTTCGCCGCCTCCGGCCTCGTGAACGTGGTGGGCGGCTGCTGCGGCACGACGCCCGCCCACATCCGCGCCATCGCCGAGGTGGTGAAGGGCAAGGCCCCGCGCGAGGTGCCGGAGCTGGAGCCGCGCCTGCGCCTCTCCGGCCTTGAGCCGTTCGAGCTGACGCCGCAGATTCCCTTCGTGAACGTGGGCGAGCGCACCAACGTCACCGGCTCCGCCCGCTTCCGCAAGCTCATCACCACCGGCGACTTCCCCGCCGCCCTCGCGGTGGCGCGCGACCAGGTGGAGAACGGCGCGCAGGTAATCGACATCAACATGGACGAAGGCCTCCTCGACAGCGAGGCCGCCATGATCACCTTCCTGAACCTCGTCGCCGCCGAGCCGGACATCGCCAAGGTGCCGGTGATGGTCGACAGCTCCAAGTGGGAGATCATCGAGCAGGGGCTGAAGCGCCTGCAGGGCAAGGGCATCGTCAACTCCATCTCCCTCAAGGAGGGCGAGGAAGCCTTCCTCGAGAAGGCCCGGCTGGTGCGCGCCTATGGCGCCGCCGTGGTGGTGATGGCTTTCGACGAGGAGGGGCAGGCCGACAGCTACGCCCGCAAGACCTCCATCTGCGAGCGCGCCTACCGCATCCTGACCGAAGAGGTGGGGTTCCCGCCGGAAGACATCATCTTCGATCCCAACGTCTTCGCGGTGGCCACCGGCATCGAGGAGCATTCGGGCTATGGCGTCGCCTTCATCGAGGCGACCCGCTTCATCCGCCAGAGCCTGCCCTATGCCCATGTCTCGGGCGGCGTCTCCAACCTCTCCTTCTCGTTCCGCGGCAACGAGCCGGTGCGCGAGGCCATGCACGCCGTGTTCCTCTACCACGCCATCAAGGCGGGCATGGACATGGGCATCGTCAATGCCGGCCAGCTCGCCGTCTATGACGAGATCGAGCCCAAGCTGCGCGAGGCGTGCGAGGACGTGGTGCTGAACCGCCGCGCCGACGCCACCGAGCGCCTGCTTGAGATCGCCGAAGGCTTCAAGGGCGCGGCCGGCAAGGAGAAGAAGGAGGCCGACCTCGCCTGGCGCACCTGGCCGGTCGAGAAGCGGCTGGAGCATGCCCTCGTCAACGGCATCACCGACTTCGTCGAGGCCGACACCGAGGAGGCCCGGCAGACGGTGGCGCGCCCGCTGCACGTCATCGAGGGCCCGCTGATGGCGGGCATGAACGTGGTGGGCGACCTCTTCGGCGCCGGCAAGATGTTCCTGCCCCAGGTGGTGAAGTCCGCCCGCGTGATGAAGCAGGCGGTGGCCTACCTCATGCCCTTCATGGAGAAGGAAAAGGAGGAGCAGGGCATCACCTCCGCCTCGGCCGCCGGCAAGGTGCTGATGGCGACGGTGAAGGGCGATGTCCACGACATCGGCAAGAACATCGTGGGCGTCGTGCTCCAGTGCAACAATTACGAGGTCATCGACCTCGGCGTCATGGTGCCCACGCAGAAGATCTTGCAGGTGGCCAAGGACGAGAAGGTGGACGTGATCGGCCTCTCCGGCCTCATCACCCCGTCGCTGGACGAGATGGTGAACGTCGCCTCCGAGATGGAGCGTGAGGGCTTCGTCGTGCCGCTGCTCATCGGCGGCGCCACCACCTCGCGCGTCCACACCGCGGTGAAGATCGCGCCGCGCTACGAGCGCGGGCAGGCGGTGTATGTCACCGACGCGAGCCGTGCGGTGGGCGTCGTCTCCAACCTGCTCAATGCCGAGACGCGCGGCACCTATGTGGCCGACGTGCGCGCCGAATATGCCAAGCTCGCCGAGGCCCACGCCCGCGCCGACGCCAACAAGCAGCGCCTGACGCTGGCCAAGGCGCGCGAGAACGCCCTGAAGCTGGATTTTTCTGCCCACACGCCGGAAAAGCCGTCCTTCCTCGGCACCCATGTGTTCGAGGACCATGACCTCGCCGACCTCGTGCCCTTCATCGACTGGACGCCTTTCTTCCAGTCCTGGGAGCTGACGGGCCGCTACCCTGCGATCCTGGAGGACGCGGTGGTGGGCGAGCCGGCGCGCGCGCTGTTCGCCGATGCGCAGGCCATGCTCAAGAAGATGGTCTCGGAGAAGTGGGTGACGGCCCGTGCCGTGGTGGGCTTCTGGCCGGCCAACGCCGTGGGCGACGACATCCTCCTGTTCCGCGACGACACGCGAAAGACCCCCCTCGCGACCCTGCACACGCTGCGCCAGCAGCTTGCGCGGCGCGAAGGCCGCTTCAACCTCGCGCTGTCGGATTTCATCGCCCCGCTGGAGAGCGGCGTCGCCGACTATGTGGGCGGCTTCGCGGTGACGGCGGGCATCGGCGAGGAGGATCGGGTGGCGGCCTTCAAGGCGGCCAATGACGACTATTCCGCCATCCTGCTGAAGGCCCTGTGCGACCGCCTCGCCGAGGCCCTCGCCGAGCGCATGCACCACATCGTGCGCACCAAGCTGTGGGGCTATGCCACCGACGAGGCCCTCGCCAACGACGACCTCATCGCCGAGCGCTATCGCGGCATCCGCCCGGCGCCGGGCTATCCCGCCCAGCCCGACCATACGGAGAAGGCGACGCTCTTCGAGCTCTTGGACGCCACCCAGAAGGCGGGCATCCACCTCACCGAGAGCTTCGCCATGTGGCCGGGGGCGGCGGTGTCGGGCTTCTATTTCGCCCACCCCGAAAGCGCCTATTTCGGCGTCGGCCGCATCGAGCGCGATCAGGTGGAGGACTACGCCCGGCGCAAGGGCTGGACCCTGGCGGAGGCCGAGCGCTGGCTCGCCCCCATCCTCAATTACGACCCGGCGCGGGTGGCGGCGGCGGAGTAGCCCCGCCTCCTCGGCTTACTTGAGCGCGGACAGCGCGCCGAACTGGCGGCCGACACCCTCGGAGAAGGCGTTGGCCAGCCGTACGAAGCCGGCGACGTCGATCTCCTCCGCGCGGGCGGTTTCCTCCACGCCGGCGGCCGCGAGCAGGGCCTGCGCATCGACGCCGAGGGTCTTCAGGCTCTGGCGCAGCATCTTGCGGCGCTGGCCAAAAGCCGATTCCGTGACCTTTTCCAGAGCCGACAGCGCGCAGGGCAGGGGCTCCGGGCGCGGCACGAGGTGGATCACCGAGGAGGTGACCTTGGGCGGCGGCACGAAGGCCGAGGGGGCGACATCGAAGGCGATCCGCCCCTTGGTGCGCCAGCCGGCGAGCACCGCGAGGCGCCCGTAGGCCTTGGAGCCCGGCTCCGCCACGATGCGCTCGGCCACTTCCTTCTGGAACATGAGGGTGAGGGAGGAGAACCACGGCGGCCACGGGTCCGTGGAGAGCCAGCCCACCAGCAGAACCGTGGCGATGTTATAGGGCAGGTTCGCCACCACCCGCGCCTCGCCCTCGCCGATGAGGGGGCGCACGTCCACCTTCAGCGCGTCGCCCTCGATCACCTCCAGCCGGCCGGGATAATGCGCCGCCACCTCGGCCAGCGCATCCATGCACCGCCGGTCGCGCTCGATGGCGATGACGCGCTTCGCGCCCAATGCCAGGAGCGCGCGCGTCAGGCCGCCCGGACCGGGACCGACCTCCACCACCGTCACATCCTCCAGCGGCCCGGAGGCGCGGGCGATGCGGCCGGTGAGGTTGAGGTCCAGGAGGAAGTTCTGCCCCAGCGACTTCTGCGCCGAGAGGCCATGCCGGCGGATGACGTCGCGCAGCGGCGGCAGATCGTCGAGCGCGCTCATGCGCGCGCCAGGGCGGGAGCGGGAGCCGGGCGCGCCGCCGCTTCGGCATCGGCCAGCCGGCGCGCGAGCCTGAGCGCCGCCATGAGGCTGGACGGGTTCGCGCGGCCCGTGCCGGCGATGTCGAAGGCCGTGCCGTGGTCCGGCGAGGTGCGGATGAAGGGCAGGCCGAGGGTCACGTTCACCCCGTCATGGAAAGCGAGGGTCTTGGCCGGGATCAGCACCTGGTCGTGATACATGCCCACCGCCACGTCGTAGCGCGCCCGCGCCTCGGGATGGAACATGGTGTCGGCGGGCAGGGGGCCGATGGCGAGCATGCCCTCGCGCTTCAGCGCCTCCACGGCGGGCCGCACGATAGCCTCGTCCTCACCGCCGAGCGTGCCCTCTTCCCCGGCGTGGGGATTGAGGCCGCAGAAGGCGAGCCGCGGCCGGGCGATGCCGAAGCGGCTGGCCATGTCGCGGGCGACGATGCGGCCGGTCTCCACCAGCAGGTCGATGGAGAGCAGGGTGGGGACGTCTGCATAGGGCACGTGGATGGTCGCCGGCACCACGGCGAGCTGCTCCGACCAGATCATCATCACCGGATGGGGGGGCGGACGACCCGGCGCGGCGGCGCGGTCGGCCAGCCACTCGGTGTGGCCGGGAAAGGGGAATCCGGCCTCGTACATCACCGACTTGGCAAGCGGATTGGTGACGAGGGCTGCGGCCCGCCCGGTTGTCACGAGGCCGAGGGCGGACTCAAGGCTCGCCACCACGCAGGCGGCGGAGGACGCATCCGGCCGGCCGGCGCGGCCCGTGAAGGCGGGGCCGGCGGGGAGCACGGGCAGGGCATTGGCAAAGTGTGCCACCGCGCCCTCGGGGGTCGTCTCCACCAGCGGGATATCGAGGTTCAGGAGGCGGGCGCGGGCGGCGAGCGCGGCAGGATCGCCGGCGACGATGAAGGCCGGGACGGCTGCAGCGCCACCTTCAGGCCCGCGACGGCGCAGGAAGGCGGCGAGCGCGACGTCGGGGCCGATGCCGGCCGGATCGCCAAGGGCGAGAACGAGGGGAGAGGCGGCGGGCATCAGGGATTCGTCAGCAGCACGGGTTCAGCGACCGGCGTGGGCGCCGGCCGACCATAGCACGCAAGCGACGGGCGCAATGCACGCCCGTTCCGGTCAGCGGCGGTATTGGATGAGGGACTGCTTGCGCAGCTCGGCGAGGAACTTCTTTGATTCGGCGGTGAACTGGCTGGAGGTCAGCTCGTCCTTGATCTCGCGCTTCTGCGAGCTCTCGCCGCGCACCTCGCGCTTGCCGCACATGGCAAAGGTCTCGACACCGGCCTGGGCGACCTCGGGCGGGGTCAGCCTGCCGATTTCGGTCTTGTCCAGAATCTGCTTGAGCTGCGCCGGGATCTCGGAGGACAGGCGGGTCACCTTGGGGCGCACCACCACCTCCTTCATGGACTTCACCATCTGGGCGCCGCCGTCGCAATCTGTAAATCGGCCGCGCAGGGCGTTGGCTTCCGCCAGTCGCGCCTGATGCGTGCTGGCATTGCGCGGCACCACGAAGACGATGGGCATGAGGGTGTATTCGGTGGCGACCATCTGGGTCTCGCCGCGCTTCTGCAAGGCGGCGATCACGTCCGCGTCGCGGATGTTCACGGTGCCGGAGCGGGCGCGGACATATTGGCCCCAGACATAATCGGCGAGCAGCTTCTGCTTGAAGGTGCGGTCGTCGAGGCCCTGCTGCTTGAAGCCGGACGAGAGCTGCTCGGGCGTGCGCCCGGACCGTTCGGCCACCGAGGCGAACAAGCGGTCCACGTCCTTCTGGTCCACGTCGAGCTTCAGACGCGCGCCCTGCTGGATCTTCAGGCGCTCGTCGATCAACTCCTCCAGCGCGTCCTTGGCGCTGACGGGCTTGCGCTCGATGAGGTTGTGCAGGAGTTGGCGCTGCGAGACGTCGTAGCTCGTGATCGGATCGCCGTTGACGAGGACCACGATCTGCTGCGCGTGGGCCTGCGTTCCCGAGGCAAGCACGGGAAGGAGGAGGGCGGCGGCGAGGAGAAGAAGGCGTACGAGCGGCATGGTCCTGTCCGGGGGGCTGCCTGCGACTTTTGTCTTCATCCTGTGGCGGCAATGCGGCTTCGCGAACGTGGCCTTACCGTTCGCGGCCGCAGCCGGCATCAATTCGAGGATTCGGAGCCGAAGCTGGTGGAGAAGCCGCCTTCGCCGAGGGTGCGCAGGCCGATGCGGAACATCACCTTCGTCACCGGCGGCGCGTTGGGGCCGTTGAGGGTGTAGTCGGAGATGTAGTTCAGGGCGAGGGTGAAGCAGTCGTCGATGTAGCTGAGGCCGACGAGGGTGTAGTCCACCTCGCCCGCGGCGAAGTCGTAGCGGATGGCGCCGCGGACCGCCCAATTGTCGTTCAGCTTGTAGGACGCGTTGGTGTAGATGCCCTCGCGCGGATCGTAATAGCCGAGCAGCGGCTGCGCCTCGTAGCGGCCGTAGGTGACGGCGATGTTGAACCGGTCGATCTCGGCCCGCGCCTGCAGCTCGAACCGCTGCATGGAGAAGTTCTGCTCGTCGAACCGGAAGCGGGTCACGAACTCGAGATACTTGGTGGGCGAGTAGCCGAATTTGGCAATGTAGTCCGAGGCCGAGGTCTCAAGGCCCGACTCAAGGCCGGTATTGGCCATGTCGCCGTAGGCGTAGGAGTTCTTGCCGAACAGGTTGTAGGACTGGCCGACCACGGCGGTGAACAGGCCGGCACCGTTGATGGCGGCGGTATAGGTCACGCCGAGGTTCAGGCGGCTGCCGCCCTCGACCCGGTCGTAGCCGGAATACTTGTTCACCTCGAACAGGTTGGTGTCGTCGAACACCAGGCTCTGGGCGTCCTCGTTCGGGAACTTGCCGATGTTGCTCTCGTTCGGGCGGATGATGACCTGTGCCCGCGGCTCGATGGTCTGGGTGCCCCAGCTCTCCGCCGAGATGAAGGGATATTTGTAGTCGAGGCCCACCGCAGGCATGGCGCGGATGAGGTCGTCGCTGCCGGACTGGAGCGGGTTCTGCCCGGGGAAGGTGGGGCCGAACTGGTAGCTCGCGGGCAGATAGGAGGTGTTGACCGAGGCCACGTCCACCCGCGCCGTGACGAACGGCGTCCACTGCTGGCCGAGGGGATCGGTGATGGTCTTCTTCCAGTACACGTCGCCGGACAGGCGCGTGTAGTCGCCCGGCGCGCCGCGCAGCAGGCATTCCTTGGCGTTCGGGCTCCACAGGGTGCACGCCCCGGTGGGCACGCCGACGCTGCCGATGGCCGAGGTGAGTTCAGAGGTGCCGATGAAGTCGGCCTGCTGGCGGGTCAGGCTGGTGAGGTTCACCTTGAACCCGGCCTCGCCACCCCACAGGGCGTTGTTGAACACCTTGTCGTAGTTGAGCGTGCCGACGACGGGCTGGCGCGCCTGGTCATCCGTCACGCCAAGGCCGAGGAAGTAGAGGCCGCGCAGATCGAAATAGGACCGGTCGCCCTGGCCCGTCAGGTAGACGGTGGAGGTCTTGGTGGTGGTGGTGTCCGGGATCAGGTTGTAGTCGCGCAGGAAGGTTCGGTCCGAGGCGACGGTGGCATCCCAGCCGAAGGTCCAGAACTTGTTCAGCGCGAAGGCGCCGGAGCTTTCCACCGCGCCGCGGTCCTGGCGATAGCCGGGCAGCACCTCGGTGATGCCGTTCGAGGTGGTGATGAAGTCCTGCGGGTTCTGCTGCACGATGCCGGCGGCGCGGATGGTGTAGCTGCCGTTGATCAGGCGCTGGCGCCACTCGCCCTGCATCAGCACGCCCTGCTGGGTCAGGAAGGCGGGAGTGAGGGTCAGGTCACGGTCGGGGGCGATGTTCCAGAAGAAGGGAACGGCGACGCCGTAGCCGATCTGGCTCGAGGAGAAGAACTCCGGCATCAGGAAGCCGGTCTTGCGCTTCACCGTCGGGTCGGGCGACGACATGTACGGGAAATAGGCCACCGGCATGCCGAAGAACTCGACCCAGGCGTCCTCGTAATAGACCATCTTCTCGTCGTCGTTGTGGATGATCTTCTTGGCCTTGATCTGCCACAGCGGAGGCTTGGAGGGGTCGTCCTTGCACGGCTCGCAGGCCGTGTAGATGCCGTTCTGGAACACCGTGATGTTGCCGTCGGTCCGGTCGGCGCGGACGGCGGCGAAGTGGGTGTTGTCCGGCGTGTCGAGGCGCAGGGAATCGATGAAGCCCTGCTTGAAGTCCTGGGTCAGCTGCAGCGTGTCGGCAGTGACGATCTTGCCGTCCTTGTCCTTGAGGCGGGCATTGCCTTCCGCGCGCAGGGTGTTGGCCTTGCGGTCCAGCACCACGCGGCGCGCCTCCAGGGTGGAGCCGTCATAATAGATCTGGACGTTGCCGACCGCCGAGACCGTGTCCTTCTGGTAGTCGTATTCAAGCTGGTCGGCCGTCACCAGCATCTTCTGGTTCGGGTCGAGCTGGCGCGCGGTGAGGATATTGCTGCCCGGCGTCGTGTTCTGGCTGGCGGCCGGCTGGGTCTGCGCACGGGCGCTCCCCATCGGCGCGAGGAGGGCGACGAGGCCGGCAAAGATCAAGCTGAAGGCGGCAGCCGAGGAGGCGCGTCGAGACGCGCGACCACCCGTTCCCCGCGCAGCTGCGCGAAGGCCCCTGGCAGTCATCCCTACGGCGGGGGGATGCCCGACCGTCATCCGTCCTCCCGGTGCAACAGAATGAGCGCCCCCAACAAAATCCCGGTCACTGCAGGAAACCACGCAGCAGCAACGGGATGAACGATTCCCGCCTCACCGAGGTCCTCGGCGAGCTTGGTCCCAACATAAAGCAGAAAGCCCGCAAGCACGCCACCGAGAATCGTCTGGCCCACCCCGCCGAAGCGGAACACGCGGAGGCCCACGACCGCGGCAATGAGGACCATTGCCACCAGCAGAAACGGCTTCGCGAGAAGGCTCTGGAGCTGCAAGCGGTATTTTTCCGCGCCGAAGCCGGATTGTTCTGCACTGCGAATAGCCGACGGGAGTTGCCAGAACGACACGGTTTCCGGGGCGATCAGCGAATCCTGGACCTGCTTGGGGTCCAGCTTCGTGGCGATCATGTAGGTATCATAGGAAGCAAGATCGAGGCCCGGGACGAGCACCTTGGCGCCGGTAAGAATCCATGCACCATCTCCCAAGGTTGCAGATTTCGCCTCCACACGCTCCATGAAGTTCCCGGCCGGATCGAACTCGAAAATCACCACGCCGGAAAGCACGCGGCCCCCCTGGCGGGAGGACTGCGCCTGGATGATGGACTGGCCGTCCACGCTCTGCTGTCGAATCCAGAATTCCTTCTTCCCCTGGGTGAACCCGGGCGTGCCGCCGCCGCTGGCGAAGATGTCGCCCTCGATCTGGTTGGCCCGCTCCTTGAAGTCGGCGGAGATCGGGTTGAACACGCAGGTGGCGAAAACGCCCACCAGGAAGGCCACGAGCACCGGCGGGGTGATGAACTGCCAGACCGAAAGCCCCACCGCCCGCGCCACCACCAGTTCCAGTCGGCGGGACAGGATGACGAAGGTCACCATGCCGCCGAACAGAACGGCGAACGGCAGCAATTGCTCGGTGAAGGCGGGGGCGCGGTAGAGGGTGAGCAGGGCCAGCAGGCTCACCGTCACCTGATCGCGGTCGGCCGTGCGCCGCGCCATCTCCAGGAAGTCCACGAGCACGATCAGCGTGACGCAGGACAGGAAGATGACCGCCACTGCGTGCGCAAAGCGGCGCGCAAAATAGAAGCCGAGGATGCGTCCGATCATCGTCAGGCGGCCGCCCGCCGCGAGAACCGAGCCCGGATGGAATCGATGAACGCGGTCAGCGCCGCTGGCGGGGCGAGGCGGATCCAGCCTTGCAGCACCATGGCGCAGATGATGACGGTGACGACGGGCAGCGCGTAGATCAGCGGCACCGCCGCGGCATTGGCCTTGAGCTGGCCGGCGATGGCGAAGTTGCCGATCTGCACCAGCCCCATGGCCGGGATGATGGCGGTGAGCGCGGCGCCCCGGCTCTGGCGGGTGGTGCGTGGCTGGGCGAGCGCCGCGGCGGCGATGGCGAAGAAGGCCATGGGATAGAGCCCCGCGGACAGGCGCTTGTGCAGCTCTTCCCGATACCGGCCGGGGAAGAATCGCACGTACATGTCTTCGGGCGGCGGGTTCATCACATAGGTGAGGGGCCGTTCCATGGGCTTGATGTCCACGCCCTTGTTGTCCGGTGCCAGCGACGAGAGGTCGAAGGCGTAGCGCTGGAACTCCACCACCGAGGAATTGGCGGCCTTGCTGTCGGAGCGCCCCTGCTTCTGGTCGCCAGCTGCGGGAGCCGCGGCGGGCGGCGCTGCCGGCTCGGACGCCTTGGCGGCCTGTCCACCGGCGTTCTGGGCGGCGAGCTTGGCACGGGCGGCGGCGCGGGCCTCTTCGGGCGTCGGCTGGGGCGTCGCCTCGGTCTTCCACAGGTCGCCGCCGCGCCGGTGAATGGAGCCGTTTTCCAGCACCAGGAAGATGCCGGCCTTGCTCTCGACGATCTGGCCGCGATCCGCGAGGTATGTGGAAACCTCCTTCTCGCGGGCGTCATTGATGAAGATGCCGCGCATCACGCCATTGGCGGAGCGCTCGCGCACGTGGAAGACGAGGCCCTGCGTCAGGTTCACGAAGCGGCCGGGCTGGGCGACGAAGGACACCACGTCCGCGCGCACCTTGGTCACCTGCTCGCGGAAGCTGGTGAGGCTGGCCGGCACCACATGGACCGCGAGGGAGGAGCAGAACAGGGACACAAGGATGGCCAGCAGGATGAGCGGGCGCAGCAGGCGCCACGGCCCCATGCCGGCGGCCGCCATCACCACGATCTCGCTGTCGCCGTTGAGCTTCAGCAGGGTGTAGGCGGTGGCGATGAACAGGGCGGCCGGGGCGATCACCAGCACCAGCGTGGGCATGGTGAGGCTGGTGATGGCGATGAAGGCGAGGATGGTTTGGCCCTGGCTGGTCACCAAGTCGAGCTGGCGCAGGGCCTGCGTCGCCCAGATCATGCCGGCGAGCACGACCACGACCCCCAGGAAGGCGACAGCCGCCGTGGAGAAGATGTAACGATCCAGACGGCCCATCACAGCATGCCTTACAATGCGCGGAGCCGCCCCCTCACTCGCATGTCGATCGACAGCGCGCTCTGGATAGCCGGAAGCCGTCCGCCGCGCAAATGCCGATGGGGAACTGCCCGGCTTCCGTCTGTGAATGGCCGCGCGGCTCAGCCGGCGCGGCCAACCGTTCTCAGGGCGAAGAGGTAGACCAGCGCCACCTCGTCCAGCCGGTCGAACCGCCCGGCGGCGCCGCCATGGCCCGCGTCCATGTTGGTCCGCAGCAGGATGGGCCGTTTCCCGGTATCGGCCGCCCGCAGCCGCGCCACCCACTTCGCCGGCTCCCAATAGGTCACGCGCGGATCGGTGAGTCCGGCCAGGGCGAAGATGGAGGGGTAGGCCTGGGCCGTCACATTATCCACCGGCGAATAGGCCCGGATTCGCTGGAAGGCCTGCTCATCGGCGATGGGATTGCCCCACTCCGGCCATTCCGGCGGGGTGAGGGGCAGGGTGTCGTCCAGCATGGTCGTGAGCACGTCCACGAACGGCACCTCGGCGACGATGCCGGCGAACAGATCGGGCCTGAGGTTGGCGACCGCCCCCATCAGCATCCCGCCCGCCGAGCCGCCCTGGGCGACGATGCGCTCGGGCCTGGTGAAGCCTTCCGCGATCAAATGCTCGGCGGCCGCGATGAAGTCGGTGAAGGTGTTGGTCTTCTTCGCCAGCTTCCCGTCGGCATACCAGCGCCAGCCCTTGTCCGTGCCGCCCCGTATATGGGCGATGGCATAGATGAAGCCACGGTCCACCAGCGACAGCCGGTTGGTGGCAAAGCCGGCGGGAATGGTGATTCCATAGGCACCGTAGCCGTAGAGCAGCAGCGGGGCGGAGCCGTCGAGCGGAGTGTCCTTGTGGTAGATGAGCGAGACCGGCACGGTTTCGCCGTCCGGCGCCGGGGCCATCAGGCGGCGCGTCACGTAATGCGCGGGGTCGTGGCCGGAGGGCACCTCCTGCCGCTTCAGCATCTCGCGCCGGCGGCTCGCCATGTCATAGTCCCACACCTCGGACGGCGTGGTCATGGACGCATAGGTGAAGCGCAGCTGCGTCGTGTCGAAGGCGTATCCCGCCGACATGCCCAGCGCATAGGCCTCCTCGTCGAAGGCGATGGCGTGTTCCGCGCCGTCGGCGAGCGACCGGATGACGATGCGCGGCAACCCGCCCTCGCGTTCCAGGCGCGCCATGTGGCCGCTGAACACCGTGTGGCTGAGGATCATGCAGCCCGGGCGATGCGGGACGAGATCGCTCCAGTGCTCCCGCCCCGGCGTGGCGACGGGGGCCGTGGTGATCTTGAAATCCTCGGCGCCGTCCGCATTGGTCAGGAAGATCAGGGCATAGACGCCGCCAAGGTCGGGATGGTGCTCCACCTCGTAACGCACGCCCTCGGTGCGGGGCGCGATGCAGCGCGGGGTGGCGGCGGGGTCTTCAAGGTCCAGAAGGTGGACCTCCGACGTCTCGTGATCGCCGCAGGCAATCAGCCCGTAGCGGCGGGACTGGGTTTCGCCCAGCGAGACGAAGAAACCCTTGTCCGGCTCCTCATAGATCAGAGTGTCCGTCTCGGGAGCGGTGCCGATGACGTGCCGGAAGACGAGGGATGGGCGGTGCTCGGCATCCCGGCGAATGTAATAGAGCACGTTGCCGTCGGCACTCCACAGGAGGTCGCCCGTGGTCTCCTCGATGGCGTCGGGGAGGTCGGTGCCGGTCGCGAGGTCGCGGACGCGAAGCGAATAGAGCTCGGAGCCGGACGTGTCGGCGGAATAGGCGAGGCGGCCATGGTCGCTGCTGTGCCGCCAGTGGCCGAAATGGAAATAGGCCTTGCCCTCGGCCTCCTTGTCGCCATCGAGGAGGATGACCTCCGGGCCATCCGGCAGAGCCTTGCGGCAGGCGAGGGGGTGCTGGCCCCCCTCCCGGTGGCGGGAATAATAGGCGAAGGGGCCGTCCGGCGCGGGCACGGAGGAATCATCCTCCTTGATGCGCCCGCGCATCTCGGCGACCAGCTTTGCCTTGAGATCGCCGAGCGGCGCGAACCAGGCATCCGCATAGGCGTTCTCGGCTTCCAGATAGGTCCGGATGTCGCCGTCGAGCACCGATGGGTCGCGCATGACGGCGCGCCAGTTGTCGGCGCGCAGCCAGGCGTAGTCGTCGGTGAGGGAAATGCCGTGGACGGTGCGGGTCGACGGACGGCGAGGGGCGCGCGGCGGCTCAGACGCCACGGTCTGCCTCGTCGTCCGTCTTCAGGGAGAGGGCGGTGCCGTTCATGCAGAAGCGCAAGCCGGTCGGCGCCGGGCCATCGGGAAAGACATGGCCGAGATGGCTGTCGCACGATGCGCAGCGCACCTCGATGCGGCGCATGCCGTGGGAGACGTCCTCATGGGTCACGACCGCCTCCGGCGAGACCGGCTGGAAGAAGCTGGGCCAGCCGGTGCCCGAATTGTACTTGGTCTCGGAGCGGAACAGCGGCGCGCCGCAGGCGACGCATTCATAGAGGCCGGCGCGCTTCTCGTCCCAGTAGGGGCCGGTGAAGGCACGCTCGGTGCCGGCCTGACGGGTGATTCGGAACTGCTCGGGCGTGAGGCAGGAGCGCCATTCGCTTTCGCTCTTCACGACCTTGGTGTGGTCCGCGTCGGAAGGGGCAGAGGTGGACATGGAAGAACCCCAGTCTGATTTGTCGCAGAGGTAGGCATTCCATATGGCAACGGCAAGGCTGCGCCGATCACATGACCGCGGGCGGGCAGTGGAGGGGTGCTGCGGCGCGGCCGCTCTTTTGCGCCGCGCCGCGGCGGGTCGGCAATGCAGAACTGCGATATCGCGACAACTGACGAAGATGAGCCGTATAGCCGAAATATCGGTTGCAAAGTCGAAAATGCGAAACTAACACGGTCTTATAGCCGTCTTCGCAGCATCCGTGCGCGGGCGACTGTTCAGGGTACGTACACTGTCCGGGGTTCGTACACTGTGTCTCTGCGGACGAGCGCGGCGGGGCGCCGCTAAAGCGTCCCGGTGGCGTGTCGCGTCTTGGTGGCGCCTTGTCAGCACTGGGCTCCACCTTGCTCGCACCCGCCGACTTCTCCCGCTCCGCCCGTCGATTGCATGTCCTGATCGTTCGGAAGCGCGAAACCTGACCGACGGCGCATTTTTCTCAAGCCATCTCAACGCGAAGCAGGTCCCATGAGCGACACCACGGAACAGACGGCCTTCATCGAGCTCGCGACGGATATCATCTCCGCTTATGTCGGCAACAACACGGTTGCCGCCACCGAGCTGCCGGCCCTCATCAACGACGTCTTCCTCGCCCTCACGCGCCTTGGCACCGGCGAGGCGCCGGCGGACGCCGAGCCGCTGAAGCCGGCGGTGCCGGTGAAGCGTTCCGTGCATCCGGACTTCATCATCTGCCTTGAGGACGGCAAGAAGTTCAAGTCGCTGAAGCGCCACCTGCGCACGCGCTACGACATGACCCCCGAGCAGTATCGCGAGAAGTGGGGCCTGCCGGCCGACTACCCCATGGTCGCGCCCAACTATGCCGCCGCCCGCTCGGAGCTGGCCAAGCAGATGGGTCTCGGCCAGCAGCGCCGCCGCGGCTGAAGCGCCTCTCTAGGAAATGGAAAGGCCCGGCGCAGCGCGCCGGGCCTTTTGCTTTTGAGCCTGCGCTTCTGAAGCTTGGCGCGGGCCGCTCACTCGGCGGCGATGCGCACCTGCGGCTGGGCATCGCGCACGGCGGCGTCCACATGGGTCTCGAAGCGGGCGAAGTTCTCGCGGAACATGTTCACCAGCCGCCGCGCGGTGGCGTCGAAGTCCGCCTTGTCCGCCCAGGTCTTGGACGGATAGAGGATGTGCGGCTCGATGCCCGGCACCGAGGTCGGCACCTCGAAGCCGAAATAGGGGTCGGTGCGGAACGAGGCGCCCTTGAGCGAGCCGTCCAGCACCGCCGTAAGCAGCGTGCGGGTGACCTTGATGGGCATGCGCCGCCCGGTGCCGAACTTGCCGCCGGTCCAGCCGGTGTTCACCAGCCAGCAGTCGACGCCATGCTCCGCGATGAGGTCACGCAGCAAATTGCCGTAGACCGAGGGGTGACGCGGCATGAAGGGCGCGCCGAAGCAGGTGGAGAAGGTCGCTTCCGGGTCCTTCACGCCCTTCTCGGTGCCCGCGACCTTCGCCGTGTAGCCGGAGAGGAAGTGATACATGGCCTGCGCCGGAGTCAGCCGCGCGATGGGCGGCAGTACGCCGAAGGCGTCGCAGGTGAGCATCACCACATTCTTCGGCTGCCCCGCGCGGCCGGTGGGGCTGGCATTGGGGATGAAGGCGAGAGGATAGCAGGAGCGGGTATTCTCGGTGAGGCTGCCGTCGTCGAAGTCCGGCACCCGCGTCACCTTGTCCAGCACCACATTCTCCAGCACCGTGCCGAAGCGGTTGGAGGCGGCGAAGATCTCGGGCTCGGCCTCGGCCGAGAGGCGGATGGTCTTGGCGTAGCAGCCGCCCTCGAAGTTGAAGACGCCGTCCTGGCTCCAGCCGTGCTCGTCGTCGCCGATGAGGGTGCGGTTGGGATCGGCGGAAAGCGTGGTCTTGCCGGTGCCCGACAGGCCGAAGAACAGGCAGACGTCGCCTGCGTCCCCGACATTCGCCGAGCAGTGCATGGGCATGATGCCCTTTTTCGGCAGGATGTAATTGAGCGCGGTGAACACCGACTTCTTCATCTCGCCCGCATAGGACGAGTTGCCGATGAGCACGATGCCGCGGGTGAAGTCCACCGCGATCACCGTTTCCGAGCGGACCCCGTGGCGCGCCGGGTCGGCCTTGAAGGACGGCAGGTCGATGATGGTCATCTCCGGCACGAAGCCGTCCAGCTCGGCCCGCTCGGGGCGGCGCAGCATGGTGCGGATGAACAGGGAGTGCCACGCGAACTCGGTGTAGACGCGCACCTTGATGCGGGAGGCCGGATCGGCGCCGCCATAAAGGTCCTGCGCGAACAGGGTCTTGTCCTCGGCTTCCTTCAGGAAATCCTGATACAGCGTCTCGAACTGCTCCGGCGTGATGGCGCCGTTATTGTCCCACCAGACCTCGCCCTCGGTGGTGGCGTCGCGCACCACGAACTTGTCCTTGGGGCTGCGGCCGGTGTGGGCGCCGGTCTCGGCCATCAGCGCGCCGCCGGAGGACAGGTGCCCTTCCTTGTGGGCCAGCGCGTGCTCGTAGAGCTCGGGCTCCAGAAGATTCCAGTGGACCGCCGTAAGATGCTTGAGGCCGAAAGTGTCCGCGCCGCAGGCGCTGTTCCGGTGACCGGTTTCGAGCACGGAAAATCCTCCACAGTTCCCGCCGGCGTGACGCCGGCATTCATCCGCCTTCCCGCTCTCGTAGAGTTATGCGGGAGGTGTCGGGCCGGGGATGTCTTTGCGCATCCCTCGAAGCCGCGGCGAGCAAGCTAGAGGGAGTTCGCCGCCAAGGAAACTCCGACAAACGGAGGCTAAACGTTTAAGTTCAGGCCGCAGTTCCGCGCCGCGCGTCATTGACCAGCTTCACAAGTTCTTGCCGCACCGCAGCAAGGTCTTCCACCCGCTTGGTAAAGTCGAGGCGCCGCACGAGATCGTCGCAGATCAGCTCGCAGCCCTCGGGGTCGAGGGAAAGCATCCGCCAGTCGCCCTCCGGCGCGCCGAGGAGCACGGTGGCATAAAGCTTCACGGCGTCGGCATGGTCGGCATTCATGTGCTCGATGACGCCCGCGACCCCCTCGGAGAGCGCTTCCGCCCCCTGCCAGCCGGTCAGCAGCTTCTCCCCCGGCACGTCCACGATGCGGCCGAAGCCCTCGACCAGGTGCGCCTCGGTGATGTCGATGGCGTAGAAGGCGAAATCCGTGAAATCCGCATATCCCGCCGCGGCGGGATGCCGGGCGAGGTAGCGCGCACGGACCTCCGGGGCAGGGGCGGGAATGATGCGGCCGATGAGGCTGGCACGCGGCGCGTTCAGCGGGTCTGCGGCACCGGCCGCCGAAACAAGGAGGGAGACGCGGGCATCGCCCGCAATGTTGCGGGTGTGGCGGGCGAGGCGGGAGATGAGCAGTGTCGGCCGGCCCTCGGGGTCCGTGGAGATGGCCACGAGCGAGGCGTAGGGCGCACCGTCACCCTCCAGCGTTGCAAGGGCGCCGAAGCGGGCCTCGCGCACGAGATGGCGGACTGCGGTCGCGGACGGCTTGGTCATGGTCTCCTCCCAAGGGGCGGTGCCACGATGCTCCGGCGCGGCGGGCGGGCGCAAGAGGACACACGCCCCATCGTAAGGCGGCTGGGGAAAGGAAAAGCTTGATTAAGGGTATTCGGCAGCCGCCATTTGGTGTCGGTGGAGAATCCCGCTAATTTGCATCGATCGAGTCTTGTGTGTCACATTTCGGCCACGCGAACGCGGTTCACCGCAGTGAGCGGCCGCAACAGATGGTCGGCTTGAAGGCCCGTGTTCAACGGACCGCTTTCCGGACGGCTTTAAAGAGGTGTCATGCCCACGATCGCCCTCGTCGACGACGACCGCAACATCCTGACCTCGGTCTCCATCGCTCTGGAGGCGGAGGGCTACCGCATCGACACCTACACCGACGGCGCCTCGGCGCTGGACGGGTTCAAGACCAACCCGCCGGACCTCGCCATCCTCGACATCAAGATGCCCCGCATGGACGGCATGGAGCTGCTCCGCCGCCTGCGCCAGAAGACCGACATGCCGGTGATCTTCCTCACCTCCAAGGATGAGGAGATCGACGAGCTGTTCGGCCTCAAGATGGGCGCCGACGATTTCATCAAGAAGCCGTTCTCCCAGCGCCTGCTGGTGGAGCGGGTGAAGGCGGTCCTGCGCCGCGCCGGTGCCAAGGACGGCGCCGCTCCGCGCGAGGTGGACAGCGCCAAGGTTCTCGAGCGCGGCAACCTGCGCATGGACCCCGAGCGCCACACCTGCACCTGGAAGGCCGAGCCGGTGACGCTCACCGTCACCGAGTTCCTGATCCTCCAGGCGCTCGCCCAGCGTCCGGGCGTCGTCAAGAGCCGCAATGCGCTGATGGACGCGGCCTATGACGATCAGGTCTATGTGGACGACCGCACCATCGACAGCCACATCAAGCGGCTGCGCAAGAAGTTCAAGTCGGTGGACGATTCGTTCGAGATGATCGAGACCCTGTACGGCGTCGGCTACCGGTTCAAGGAGTGATCCGGGCCGCGCGCGGCAGGTTCGGCACCAAATGACGGTCGAGACCAACGAAGCGCCGCTGGAGCGCCCGAGCGAGCCGGCGGGCATTCTCGCCACCGTTCGGCGCGTGCGCCGCTTCGTGGCGTTCAAGGGCTTCTCGTCGCTCACGCGGCGCATCGTGCTCCTGAACCTCGCCGGCCTGTGCGCGCTGGTCTCCGGCATCCTCTATCTCTCGGAATTCCGCTCCGGCCTCATTGACGCGCGCATCCAGAGCCTTCTGGTGCAGGGCGAGATCATCGCCGCCGCCATCGCCTCCTCGGCGCAGGTCGAGACCAACGCCATCACGCTCGACCCCGATCGCCTGCTGGAATTGCAGGCGGGCGAGAGCTACGGCCCCGAGGACGGCTTCGCGCCGCTGGAATTCCCCATCAATCCCGAGCGTGTCGCGCCGGTGCTGCGCCGCCTCGTCGGCCCGACCCGGACCCGCGCCCGCATCTATGACCGGGAAGGCCAGCTGCTGCTGGATTCCCGCTCGCTCTATTCCCGCGGCGAGATCCTGCGCTTCGACCTGCCGTCGCCCAATGAGCCCAAGCCCGGCTTCCTGGAGCGCGCCTGGCTCGGCGTCCAGCTCTGGCTCGGCCGTGGCGACCTGCCGCTCTACCGGGAGATGGGGCCGCAGGCCGGCAAGAACTATCCGGAGGTCGCCTCCGCGGCGCTCGGCACCAAGGCCAGCGAAGTGCGGGTGGACGAGCGCGGGCAGGTGGTGGTCTCGGTCGCCGTGCCCATCCAGCGCTTCCGCGCCATTCTCGGCGTGCTGCTGCTCTCCACCCAGAGCGGTGAGATCGATGCTGCGGTGAAGGCCGAACGCTTCGTCATCGTCCGCGTCTTCCTCGTGGCTGCGGCGGTGATGGTGCTGCTCTCCGTGCTGCTCGCCGGCACCATCGCCGATCCCGTGCGCAAGCTCGCCGCTGCGGCGGAGCGGGTGCGCCGGCGCATCAAGACCCGCGTGGAAATTCCCGATTTCACCGCCCGCGCCGACGAGATCGGCCACCTCTCCGGCGCCCTGCGCGACATGACGAGCGCGCTCTACAACCGCATCGAGGCCATCGAGAGCTTCGCGGCGGACGTGGCGCACGAATTGAAGAACCCGCTCACCTCTCTGCGCAGCGCGGTGGAAACGCTGCCGCTGGCCAAGACCGATTCCTCACGCTCGCGGCTGCTGGAGGTGATCCAGCATGACGTGAAGCGGCTCGACCGCCTGATCTCCGATATTTCCGACGCCAGCCGCCTCGACGCCGAGCTGCAGCGGCAGGAAGCCGTGACAGTGGACCTGAAGCAACTGCTGGAGATGGTGGTGGGCCTCGCCCAGGACGTGCGCAAGGACGATGGCGTCAGCGTCTCCCTCGCCTTCGATCGCGCCGCGGGAGCGCCGCAGGACTACAACATCGCCGGCCATTCCTCGCGCCTCGGCCAGGTGGTGGACAATCTCGTGTCCAACGCCCGCTCCTTCTCGCCGCAGGGCGGCTCTGTGCGGGTCACCTGCCGCCGCCTCAAGGATGGCGCGGAGATCATGGTGGACGACGATGGGCCGGGCATCCGCCCTGATGCCCTCTCGCGCATCTTCGAGCGCTTCTACACGGACCGCCCTCACCAGGGCTTCGGCCAGAATTCCGGCCTCGGCCTCTCCATTTCGCGGCAGATCGTCGAGGCCCACGGCGGGCGCATCTGGGCCGAGAACCGCACCGCCACCGATCCCGACGGCACCCCCCATGTCACCGGCGCCCGCTTCGTCGTGCGCCTGCCCACCGGCTGATCGTGACCGGGGCCGCACCGCCCACCATCCATGCCAGCTGCGTCGCCGTGGGGGACGTGGGGCTCCTCATCCGTGGTCCGTCGGGCTCCGGCAAATCCACGCTGGCGCTGAGCCTCATCCTCGATGGGCCCCGCGCTCTCCCGCCGGCCGAGCTGGTCGCGGACGATCGGGTGGTTCTCACGGCCGAGAATGGTATCCTGATCGCTCGGCCGCC
The DNA here is from genome assembly GCF_012932745.1 of Xanthobacter sp. SG618. Taxonomy (NCBI): domain Bacteria; kingdom Pseudomonadati; phylum Pseudomonadota; class Alphaproteobacteria; order Hyphomicrobiales; family Xanthobacteraceae; genus Xanthobacter; species Xanthobacter sp. SG618. The sequence goes on from NZ_JABBHL010000009.1 coordinate 122,783, forward strand.
GCCTTTGCTTGCAGGGCTCATCGAGTTGCGCGGTATTGGTGTGCGGCGGATGCCCCATCGCGCTTACGTCGCAGTGCGGCATGTGGTCGATCTATCGGCACCGGAAACGGCGCGCATGCCGGATACGGCCGAGCTTCAGGAGCAAATTCAAGGCATTGAAATCCTGAGAACTCCAATCTCTGCCTTGGCCTTGGCTCCTGTCATAATCGCTTGCATTCTCAAAACTCGAGCTTACGAAAACTAAATGTGCTTTTGTGCGTTGCACCCCTTGCGTAATTTTTGAGCCGCTCTGAATATGGCCGTCCCGCAGCGCGGGAGGCCTTCATCAGGGGGAGGTGAGGGCGGAGGAAGCATGATCGGTCTCGTCCTCGTCACACACGGCCGTCTGGCAGACGAATTCTGCTCCGCTCTGGAGCACGTGATGGGCCCGCAGGCCCAGATCGCCGCTGTCACCATCGGTCCAGAAGACGATATGGAGCGGCGGCGTCAGGACATCATCGAGGCGGTGGACCGCGTGCGCACCGGCGACGGGGTGGTGATCCTCACCGACATGTTCGGCGGAACGCCCTCGAACCTCGCGATTTCGGTGATGAATACGCCCGACGTCGAGGTGGTAGCGGGCATCAACCTGCCCATGCTGGTCAAGCTCGCCAAGGTGCGTGGGGAGATGCCGCTGGCCCAGGCCGTGGACGTCGCCCAGGAAGCCGGTAGGAAATACATCAATGTCGCAAGCCGCGTCCTCTCCGGTAACTGAGCTGTTCGCCGACGCCGGTTGCGAGGCGGGCGGCTGTTCCGACGATCCGGCCATCGCCTGCGGCAGGCCTATCGCGCCAGAGGCGCTGGTACGCGTCCTTCCCATCATCAACAAGCGCGGCCTCCACGCCCGGGCCTCCGCCAAATTCGTGCAGACCGTGGAGCGCTTCGACGCCATGGTCACGGTGTGCCGCAGCGGCGAGGCGGTGGGCGGCAATTCCATCATGGGCCTGATGATGCTCGCCGCCGGGCCCGGCACCTGCGTCACTGTCACCGCCACCGGCCGGGAGGCGTCCGACGTGCTCGAAGCCCTCGGCACCCTCGTCAGCGGCCGTTTCGGCGAGGAAGAGTAGGGCACAAGCCCCGCGCCCGTGCAGTGACGGGCAGGCAAGCGAAAGCGCTGCCGTTTCGGCCGTTTACCTCAAATTGAGGTTGCTCTGGCCGGTTCCCCGATGGTTGCCTATGTCTTAACGCTGATCCCTTCGTGCAATGGGCCCGAGGGATCCGGGACGGGCCTTCCCCCCGTATCAGATACGATGTTCGAGCCGAGGAGCCATAAGCCCGAGGAGGCACCGGCGCCCAAGCGCACCCGGTGGAGCCTCGGCTTGTCGGCAAAGCTGCTCGCTTTGACGGTGGCGGTGGTGGCCACGGCGGAGATCGCCGTGCTGGTGCCGACCATCGCCAACTACCGCATTGCCTGGCTATCCGACCGCCTCGCCGCCGCCCGCACCGCCGCCCTGGTGCTCGATGCCGCGCCGCAGGACGGCGTGACTGTCGATATGACCCGCGAGCTTCTCGACAGCGTGGGCGCCAAGGTGATCGTGGTGAAGCGGGAAGGCACCCGGCGCCTGCTCGCCGCCTCCGACATGCCCCCGGAAGCGGACGTGCATATCGACATGCGCGAGACCACGCTCTGGAGCGCGGTGCATGACGCCTTCGACACGCTCATCGCCGACAACGGACGCATCCTGCGCATCGTCGGCGAGCCGCCGCGGGGGGCGGACTTCATCGAGATCGTGCTCAGCGAGACCCCGCTGCGCGCCGCGCTGCTGCGCTTTGCGGCCACGGTGCTGCTGATCTCGCTTGCCGTCGCGGTGGCGGCGGGCGTGCTGGTCTATGTGAGCCTCAACTGGCTGTTCGTGCGCCCCATGCGCCGCCTCACCGAGCGCATGTCGGCCTTCCGCGAGGATCCGGAGGATGCCTCCCGTATCATCGTGCCCTCCGGCCGTTCCGACGAGATCGGCACCGCCGAAGAGGCCCTTGAGGAATTGCAGCGCGCGCTCTCCCACACCCTGCACCAGAAGAGCCACCTCGCGGCGCTGGGCCTCGCCGTGTCCAAGATCAACCACGATCTGCGCAATCTGTTGTCCTCCGCGCAGCTGCTCTCGGACCGCCTCGCCTCGGTGCCGGACCCGACCGTGCAGCGCTTTGCGCCGAAGCTGCTCGCCGCCCTCGATCGCGCCATCCATTATTGCGAGCAGACCCTGTCCTACGGTCGCGCCAAGGAGCCCTTGCCGGAGCGGCGGGATGTGGAGCTTGCCCACCTGTTCGAGGAGGTGCGCGAGACCCTCGGCCTCTCGGCTGGCGGCAGCGCGGGGGTGGGCTGGGTCGTGGACGTGGAGCGCGGCCTGACCGCCGATGCCGATCCCGACCAGCTGTTCCGGGTCATCCTCAACATCACCCGCAACGCCCTCCAGGCGCTGGAGGCGCGCGCACCGCTCGATCCCGAGCGCGACCAGATCCGCGTCCGCGCCCGCCGTAAGGGGCCGGTGGTGGAGATCGATCTCAGCGATACCGGTCCCGGCATTCCCCCGGCGCGGCGGGAGCATCTGTTCGAGGCCTTCGTCTCCTCGGCGCGGCGCGGCGGCACCGGGCTCGGCCTGCCCATCGCCGACGAACTGGTGCGGGCGCATGGCGGCCACATCCACCTGCTCGACACCAAGATCGGCACCGCCTTCCGCATCACCATCCCCGACCAGCCGGAAAGCCGGCACCACCGGCGCGAACGCATCCGTGCGTAATGGGTGCGAGTTTTCCACAAGGCGCGCTGTTTCCGGCCCGCCTCGCGCGTGATGCCGGACAGGGGCCTTGCACCCTCCGATAAAAAGGGGTAGCAGACGGGCCTCGCGGAATTCCAAGCCGCGAACGCCCCGGAAAGCTCCCCGCTTTCCCGACCGGTTCGCCGGTCCAGGGCATAGGCGCCGGTAGCTCAGCTGGATAGAGCACCAGACTACGAATCTGGGGGTCGGGAGTTCGAATCTTCCCCGGCGCGCCACCTTAAATCCAGAAAAACAAACGATAATCTGGCGCCCGTCCAGTAGCGGGCTTGCCGTGTTGTGCCGCTGGGTCATCGCCAGAAACAGCGTGCGCGCAGGCGGACGGTGGGCTTCACTGGACCGAGCTCGTGACGGTGGCGCGCTGGCCATTCCATCCGATTGGGGATCGGCGCTACGAGAGCTGCCTCGCCACGCAGGTCGGGCCGTCGGGTCCGAAGGCCGGCTCACCTAGCCCAGCGCTGCGAGCACCATCCCCGCCACGCCACATACCGCGAGCGTGGGGTGCATCCCGAGCTTGAACCGGAACATGGCGCGCCGGCGGCGAGAATGATCAGCGGGAACGGGATGTGCAGCACGTAGATGGCCAGGAAGGCGAGGCCGGCGATCACCACCATGAGGCGGTTCTTCAGCGCGCGGCGGCGGACCTGAGCCCGAATTCCCCGATCATGGTGTCGAAGGTGCAGCCCTCGCCGCGGTGGCTCAAGAAGGCGCTGTCGATATCAAAGGGCGCGGCACCGAAGGCGGCCGGTACGCCCTCTACCTCGGAGGCGCCGATGAAGAGGAAGGCGGCATCGGGATCGATGAAGCGGCGGATCAGCCAGGGGCAGGCGATGCGGTCCACCTTCGGACGGGCGCGCGTGACCCACACGGTTCGCCCAGCCGCGTCGCGCGGCGGCAGGGCTGCTTCAGAGAAAAGCACGCCGCCACTGTCTCTCCACGCCTCGAAGCCGCCTTCCAGCGTTTTCACCGGAAGCCCACGGAGCCGCAGCCATGCGGCTACGCCCTGGCTGAGCTTGTGGCCTTTCTGGCAGACCACGACAACGGGCCGGTCCGCCAGCGCGGGGCCCCAGCTCGTCACGTCGGCGTAGGATCGCAGGCGAGTCGCCGGTAGCAGGCGTCGGTGCGCGGCTATCGCGACCTTCAGGCCATCCCCACCTCGTGAACCGCGCCCGATGGCCTGCGCGCAGCCGGCGTAGGTTCGGCGGCGCAACTCGGTCTCCCCGAGCTGCAAACTTTCCAGCTCGACGTAGATTAGATTGAACGCTCCACCGTGGGCGATCCTCTGTTTTCTACCAACGGTAATTCAAAGAGGCGTATACGGTGCGTCGCGTGCCGTAGATCACAGAGTTCCAGTAGAAGCCGGCTGTGTAGTATTCCGTGTCGAAGATATTGGTGCCCGAGAGCGAGAAGGTGGCGCCGCGTAGCCGCTGGTCGAGCTTGCCAAGGTCGTAGCGAAGCGAAGCATCCACCAGGGTATAGCCGGGGATGGCGATCTGGCCGCCATTCGCATCGTTCATGACGGCCCAGGAACTGCCGACATAGCGCAGGCCGGCACCGATGCCGAGCCCATCCAGTGTTCCCTCATGGAATGTGTAGTAGGCCCACAAGGCTGCGCTGTTGTGCGGCACACTGGAAGGGGTGGTGCCGACTTTGCTGATGCCGGCATCGTTGGCGTTGTCCTGCGTGACCACCGTGTCGAGATAGGTGTAGGAGGCGATGATATCGAGGTTGGCGGTGACGTTCGCCTTGGCCTCGAGCTCGATGCCGCGCGAGCGCACTTCGCCGTCCTGCACCGAATAGCCCACGTTGACGGGATCCGTGGTGAGCACGTTCTGCTGGGTGATCTGGAACACCGAAGCCGTGAACATGGCCCGCCAGCCCTGCGGCTCATACTTGATGCCGGCCTCGTACTGCTCGCCGGTCGTTGGCTTGAAGGACCGGCCCTGGAAGTCCGTCCCAGCCACCGGCAGGAAGGAGGTGGCGTAGCTGGCATAGGGCATCACGCCGTTGTCGAACTTGTATCCCAGGCCCGCACGCCATGTGAAAGCGGAATAATTGGCCGCCACAACTTCGTCCGTAAAGCCGTAGTCTGCGAGGATGGTGCGCGAGTAATAATTGGCTTCCTCGTTGCGCGCCCAGTCCTGGCGTCCACTCAAGGTGAGCAGCCAGTTGTTGAGGGTCATCTGATCCTGTGCGTAGACTCCGATCTGGGAGATGGTGCTCTCCGTATCCGACCAGGGGCGGCCGAACGTATAGATGAAATTGTAGTCCGGGGCGAAAATGTTGATGGAGTTGTAATTGGTGGAATTCGTTCGAACTTCGCTCGCATTGTACCATCCCCCGTCGACGCCGAGCAGGATCTTGTGTGCCACCGGCCCGGTCTGGAAATCGCGGGAGAGATGTGTGTCGATCAGGAAGCTGTCCGAGACCTTCGGCCGCAACTGCACGCCGACATTGAAATATTTGTTGTCGACCACCGCAATCGGCCAGTCCCAGCCCCAGGCGGAGGCGTAATCCACGTCGGAATGGGTGTAGCGCGCATTCTGGACCAGCTGCCAGTCGTTCTCGAACCTGTGCTTGAACTCGTAGCCGACCGAGGTGTTCTCGACGTTCCAGCTGCTCAGTCCGGGCGCGCCGAGATAGAGGCTTGGCGATATCTTCGGCCCCAGCTGAAACAGGCTGTTGGCCATGGGGATGCTCTGCTCCGAGCCGCCCTTCTCCGTCTTCTGGTAGTTCGCCAAGAGGGTAAGCGAGGTATTGGCGTTGGGCTGCCAGGTAACGGCGGGAGCGATGTAGATGCGATTGTCCGGGGAATAGTCGATCTGCGTGCCGCTGTCCCGAAACAGGCCGGTGAGGCGATAGAGCCAAGTGCCATCTTCGGTCGCAGGCCCGCCGATGTCGAAGGCGCCCTGGATGCGGTCGTAGTTGCCGCCGAGGATCTCGATCTCGTGCAGCGGCGTGGCCGTCGGGCGCTTGGTGACTGCGTCGATGATGCCACCCGGGGTGCCGGCGCCGTAGAGAGCCGAAGTCGGCCCCTTGACCACATCCAGGCGCTGGAGGCCATAGACCTCGATATCGCTGTCGTAGTTGTTGAAGCCGTTGCGCAGGCCGTCGCGGTAATTGGCATTCTGATCGATCGCGCGGAAGCCGCGAATGTAGATGTCCGGCATCCCTTGGCCGCCGGGATAGTCCACGGCCCGCACGCCCGGGGTGTAAGCCACGGCAGAATTGAAATCCTGCACGCCGCGCTGGTCCATTTCCGCCCGCGTCACCACGCTGATGGATTGCGGGGTGTCGATGAGCGGCGTCTCGGTCTTGGTCCCGGCCGACGTCTCGAGCGCCACCACCTGCTGGGTGTTATCGCCTTCCACGTCCACGGTGCCGAGCCAGTCCGCGCCGGAGCCGGCCGCGCCCTGCGCCTGCGGCGAGGTGATGGTTACGGTGTTGGCGCTGGTGAAACGATAGACAAGGCCGGTGCCTGCCAGCAGGCGGGCGAGGCCCGCATCGCGCGAATAGGTGCCGGACAGCCCCGAGGTGCGGCGCCCGGCCACCAGATCGGATGGGAAGAGCAGGCGCAGGCCGGCCGTGTCGGCGAAGCGCGTCAGCGCGCTGCCGAGGTCCTGCGCGGGAATGCTGAAGGCGATGCCCGGCGCCCCCTCCTGCGCGTGCGCCGCGCCGGGGCATGCTATCGCCAGCAGGGCGCAGACGGCGGTTCCCGAGCGCCATGCCGTCCGCCCCGCCGTCCCGTCCGCCCGCCGCCGGAGCCGTTCCCATCCCGCCGCCATCGTCTCTCTCTCTCCGTCAGGCCGGCCCACCAGCGCGCCGCCGTTCAGGACCTTCGAAGACAAGGACGAAGCGACACCGGCGACCTTGCAGCGGCGCCTGCGATTTTTTTCGCGCTCAGAGGATGACGTTGATCAGCGGCAGGCGGACAACGCGCACTGGCAGCGTCTGCTCGATGGTCTCCAGCACTGATGCAGGATCGGCCAGTTCGAACACGCCGGTCACCTCCAGCCCCTTGAGGCGGCCGCTGGCAATGATGATGCGTGCGTGGGTGTGGCGCTGGAGCTCGGCCACCACCTCCACCAGCGGCCGGCGATCGAAGATGAGCTTGCCGCGCCGCCAGGCGGTGACGGAGTCGGCATTCACCGTCCGCGGGCCGATCACCCGCCCACGGGTGTCATAGCGCAGACTCTGGTCGGCGCGCAGGGTGACGCCGTCCTCGCCCGCCGCCACGGTGACGACGCCCTCCACAACTGTCACCACCACCCCGTCGGGCTGCATGTCCACGTCGAAGGCGGTGCCGATGGCGCGGGTCCGCCCGTCCGCTGCAGTGACGACAAAGGGGCGGTCCGGATCGCGCGCGACGGTGAACAGGGCCTGTCCGGAGAGCAGCTTCACGCCCCGTTCGGTTGCGCTGAAATCAAGCGCCAGCGCCGTGCTGGCATTGAGAAGGACGCGCGATCCGTCCGGCAGGTCCGTCGCCCGCACTTCGTTGACACCGGTAGCAACATCGGCGGCGAGATGATCGCGGATGGCACCGGCGGCGAGCGCGCCGAGGCCCAGCGCGGCGCACGCCCCGCCGCCAATCAGCGCCCGGCGCGTGACCTTTCCGCGCGATGCCTTGTGCGCCGTATCCCGCGCGACGGCTCCGGCGCCGCCGAGCCCGTGCCAGAGCGCCTCGGCCTCACGCGCCGCCGCCTCGTGCTCGGGGCTCTCGGCGCGCCAGCGCGCGAAGGCCTGTGCCTCCGCTTCCGCCCCCGGCGCCCCGGAATGGATGCGCACGAGCCATTCGATGGCGCGATCGCTTGCCACAATGGGGGCGCGGGCGAACGCGGGCGAGACGGAGCGGGGCGTGGGCGTCATGCGCGGATACCGATGCAGGGTGCCGAGGCTAGTCCAATGCGCGCAGCCTGTCGCGGCAGTGCCGTAGGGCTTGAACCAGATACTTCGCGACCATGCTGTCGGAGACTTTCAAGCGCGCGCCGATTTCTGCATGTGTCAGCCCGTCGCACCGGCTCAGCAGCAAAGCGGCGCGGGGCCGCTGCTCCAACTCGGCAAGGGCATGCACCAGCACCCGCAATTCGTCGCGGTGCAAAGCATAGGCTTCCGGAGAGGGCGTGGCGTCGGCAATCCCGCGGAGCACTGCCTCGTCGCTGATCTGCCGGGCGGCATGACGGCGTTCTCGCCGCAGCAGATCGATGGCGATGTTGCCAGCGATGCGCAGGAGGAAGGCGTGGCAGTCACGCACCCCCACCGGAGCCTGCCCCATGCCGGCAAGCCGCAGCCACGTCTCCTGAAGGGCCTCTTCGGCAAGGTCCCGTGAACCGACGCGGCGACTGAGGTGGGCCCGTAGGTCACGCCATTGGCGCATGTAGGCCAGCATCAGATCGCTGCTGGGGTCAGTTTTCGCAATCATCGTGGCGGGGCAGGCGGCTATTCGGTGAAGAAGAGCCGAATTGGTAACCGCTTCGCCGCAAGCGAGCAATCGCGATGATTTGGAGAAATGATAAGGAAGCGTCAAAAGCAATCGTCTAAATGCGCTATGACATACATAACTGATTGTATGTTGGAAATATTCTAACGTCCGCGTATCTCGCGACGCGGGTTGCCATCGTCTATCTGTGCCAAGGGATGCGCATGGAAATTCACGGTAACTATTCCACTGTGGCGAGCCCGGTGGCGATGGTGCCTGCGCAGGCATGGAGCGCAGGAAGATACGCCGCCCCTCCGGATCTCCTGGGCGCACTATCGTGGCGACTGGCCGCGCGTGTCATTCGCGTCTGCGGCGCCACGCTGCTGGGGGAATGATCATACGCCGCATGGGCGAGTTTAGCCGTGGGCAGCTTGAGCGTAGCTGTGGGCGTGTAGTCGCCCATCATCAGGACTTGGCGCATGAGCTAGGCCCGGCCCATGACCTGGATCCGATTTTTCCGTTCAATATTTGATGGGAGGAAATTTCTCTCCCTTTCGGGCAAAAAGGCAGAACTTGTAATCGCGTTCCAGGCTACCTTCTAAGGAGATCCTCTCCGAGCCCGGCGAGGTGCTGCGCGCCGTCTCCGGATATTGCGACAGGCGGCACACTTGGCGGCCACGGTCTGATGCAGGGCCGATCTTGGGAAAGGCATGGCAGTGGCAATCGATGTGGTCCAACTCGAAACCGACGTGCTGGTGATCGGCTCCGGCGCCGCCGGCATGATGGCGGCGCTGGAGGCCGGCAAGGAAGGCGCGGGCGTCATCCTCGCCGACCGCAGCCTCATCGGGCGCAGCGGCGCTACCATCATGGCGCAGATGACCGTGGCGGTGGCGCTCGGCTCCCAGACCCCAGACGGCTGCGAGCACCACCTCGCCGATACCCTCGCCGCCGGCCGCGAGCTGTGCGACGCCTCCCTCGCCCAGCTGGTGTGCGAGGAAGGTCCCCGCGACATCCTCCAGCTCGACGAGTGGAAGGTGGGCTGGGCGCGCAACGACGACGGCTCCATCCGCCAGGCGCTGGCGCCGGGGCACGACCGGCCGCGTTGCGTCTACGTGGACTTCCTCTCCACCGGCCCGGCGGTGGCCAAGACCCTGCGCGGCCGCGTGCTGCGCCAGAAGGAGGTCACCCGCATCGGCGACCTCTACATCACCGACATTCTGGTGACCGGCGGCGTCGCCACCGGTGCGACGGGCTTCTCGCTGGCCGACGGACGGCCCGTCGTATTGAAGGCCAAGGCGGTGGTGATCGCCACCGGTGGCCTTACCCGGCTTTACCAGCGCAACAGCGCCTCCGCCAACATGAGCGGCGACGGATACGCCCTCGCGCTGCGCGCTGGCGCCGAGCTGACCGACATGGAGTTCGTGCAGTTCTTCCCCATCGGCCACCTTGCCCCTCGCCTCGTGGGCATGGACCCGATCATGTGGGACCCTTTCCGCTACAAGCTCGGCGGGCGCCTGCTCAACGCCGACATGCGCGAGTTCGTGAACGACTACGGCAATGAGGAGGCTGGCACCTACAACGTGACGCGCGACCGCGCCACCTTCGCTATCCTCTCCGAGGTGAAGGCGGGCCGCGGCTCGCCGGCGGGCGGCGCCTATCTGTCCTTCCAGCACATCCCGGCGGAGACGCTGCGGGCCTCCTTCGGGCCGGTAATCGACCGGCTCGCCGCTAACGGCATCGACCTCACCCGGATGCCCATCGAGGTGGCGCCCATCGCCCACTACCACATGGGCGGGGTGAAGGTGGACGCCCAGATGCGCACCAGCGTGCCCGGCCTGTTCTCCTGCGGCGAGGCCAACGGCGGCTCCAACGGCGCCAACCGCCTCTCCGGCAATGCCATCACCGAAGCCTTCGTATTCGGCCGCACCGCGGGCCGGACCGCGGCGCTCCATGCCAGCACCGCCGGCAATGCCGATACCCCGGTGCCAGCCGGCGCGCTCGACCTCGTCTGCGCGGCGATGCCCGAGGGCGTTGAGAACCACGCCGGCCTCATCGCTGACCTGCAGCAGATCATGGCCGTGGACGTCGGGCCCTTCCGCACCGAGCAGGGCCTCCAAAAGGCACTCGCCGCCATCGCCGGCCTCAAGGCGCAAGTCGGCGCGCTGCCGCCCGGCGCACCCGGCCCTTACAACATGGCCCGCCTCGACTGGTTCGACCTGCGCACCATGCTCCTCGTCGCCGAGGCGGTGACGCGCTCCGCACTCGCTCGCAAGGAGAGCCGCGGCGCCCACCAGCGTGACGACTTCCCCGCCATGGACCCCGCCTTCGTGCTGCACCACACGGTGAAGCTGGCGGGTGACGACATCGTGCTCGGCCGAGCCCCGGTCGAGGGCCGCACCCTCTGCGAGGTCGCCTGATGCGTGAGACAGCCACCCTGATCGTCCGCCGCGGCCATGCCGGTGACGATACCCGCACCTCGACCTACGAGGTACCCTATACCCCCGGTCAGTCCGTGCTGGACGGGCTGCGCTTCGTGCGTACCAACCTCGATGCCACGCTGTCCGTCCGCCATTCCTGTATCAACGCCAACACCTGCAAGGAGTGTATGATCATCGTCGACGGCAAGGTGGATTATGCCTGTACGGCCCGCCTAGAGCCGCGCGAGATGGTGCTGGAGCCGCTGGGCAACAAAGCACACCTGCGCGACCTCGTGACCGAGATCGCGCCCCCGGACGAGCGCTTGGAGCACGCGCTCAAGTCCGGCCTCGGCAAAGTCGTGGCGGGCGCCTGAGGACGACGGTCGCGTCGCAGCAGTCGCAGGCTCTGGGCTACCGAGGTCGTCGCCCTGCGGGACTGGCGGAAGGGAGCGCCCAAGGCCACCGATCCGCCCTGAATGGCGTTGCCGAACGGCCGGTCGGCCGGGGCGAGTCGGCGCGTGGCGTAGCCGTCGGCGGCGATATCCTGGGTGGAGACCAGAAGCGCCAGCGCCATGCCTAAGGCGAAGAAGGCCCAGATGTCCGTCGGCGCCACGAGGGAAAAGGCGGCAACCACCAGGACGGTGAGGCTCTGGGTGATCAGGACCCAGCCCGCTCGATGCATGCCAGGGATGGGTCGCAGGCGATCCACCCACGGCGCCCACAGGAACTTCAGGACCAGCGGCAGCATCATCGCGGACAGCAAGCCGATGGCCGTGCGGGTTTGCTGACGCCGGCCGAAAGTGTGCGCAATGTCGCTGTTGCGGCTCTCAATCCGCCTGAGCATGACGGTTGCGTCCCGTTCGTGCCGACGCGTTTCAGTCGGCGCGGGCCTGGCCTGCCGTCATTTCTGGCGCGGGTTCCGCGGACTGGGAAGGGCGTCGGCCCGAGCCTGGGGCTTTCGACCTGCGCCGCCTGGATTCATGCCCTCACCCTCCTCCTGCGCGACGAGGGCCTTGAGGATGGCGAGGAATTCCGCGGCGTTGGGCGTCGTGACCACGCCCTTTCGCGTGACGATGCCGTAGGGCTCCAGCTCGCCTTTCACCTCCAGCGGCAGGCGGACGAAGCCGCCGCCGGCCACTTCCTGCGCCACGATCGTGCTCGGCAGCATGGAGACCATGCCCGCATGCCGCACCAGATTGAGCGTGGCGAAGATGGAGGAGGTCTCCACCAGATTGTCCAGCGTCCTCAGGCCCGCAGCGGCGAAGGCGGTATCGATGAGCCGTCGCATGGGGCTCGGCGCCGGCTGGAGCACCCATGGCAGGTCCCCCATATCGGCAAGGTCGAGATGGTGCCGTCCGGCGAGCGGGTGGGAGGCGGCCGCGAAGGCCCACAGCTCCTCCTTGGACAAGGGCTCGAAATCGAACTTCGCCCCGTCCTCGCTGGTGGGCAGTCGGCCGATGACGAGGTCCAGTTCGCCCCGCCCCAGCGCCGCGATCAGCTGGTCCGAGGTGGTGGCGAGCACCTGGATGGTCATGAGCGGGCGCTGCCTCTTCAACTCGGCAATGGCGCGGGGCAGGAGGTCGGAAGCGGTGGCCATGATGGCGCCCAACGCCAGCGCGCCATAGCCACCGCGCTTGAGATTGGCGAGGGCACCGGCGAAACGCTCCCCGTCCGTCAGCGCCCGGCGCGCATAGTCCACCACATGTGCGCCGATCTCGGTGGCGAGCATGGCGCGCGGCGTGCGCTCGAACAGCTTCACCCCCAGCGTTTCCTCGAGATCCTGCAATATCTTCGTGGCGGCCGGCTGCGTCATGTTCAACTCAGCCGCCGTGCGGCGGAGATTTCCGGTGCGCCCCAGCACGTCCACGAGGCGCAATTGCTTGAAGCGCAGGCGCGAGAGGAGCGCCGTGGGGCCGTGGTCGCGCATTGCGATAACCTGATGGAATAGGCTGAACAGATCTTCTCATTATCCCGTTATCGCTGAGTCGGCTAGCGTCCCCCCGAATTGGCTCGAACCGGTCCGGCCCATAACGGACGAACGGCGGACCGATGGGAGGAAACACATGAAGCTCGTTCGCCATGGCGCGGCGGGGCAGGAGCGCCCCGGCCTGATCGATGCGGAAGGCCGCCTGCGCGACCTCAGCGGCATTGTCCCGGATATCGCCGGCACCGCCCTCCTTCCCGAAAGCCTCGATCGCCTGAAGGCCATCGATCCGGCGACCCTGCCGCTGGTGGAAGGCAATCCCCGCATCGGCGCCTGTGTGGGTTCCGTGGGCAAGCTCGTCTGCGTCGGCCTCAACTATTCCGACCACGCGGCCGAGAGCGGCCTTCCGGTGCCCTCCGAGCCGGTGCTGTTCATGAAGGCCACCAGCTCCATCGTCGGTCCGAATGACGATGTGGAGATCCCCCGCGGCTCGCAGAAGACCGATTGGGAAGTCGAACTGGGCATCGTCATCGGCAAGCCCGCCAAGTATGTGAGCGAAGAGGATGCCCTCTCCCACGTGGCCGGTTATTGCGTCATCAACGACGTGTCCGAGCGCGAATTCCAGATCGAGCGCGGCGGGCAGTGGGACAAGGGCAAGGGCTGCGACACCTTCGGCCCCATGGGCCCGTGGCTCGTCACCTCCGACGAGATTTCCGACCCGCAGGACCTCCACATGTGGCTGGAAGTGGACGGCAAGCGCTTCCAGGATGGCTCCACCCGCACCATGATCTTCGGCGTGGCCCATCTCGTGAGCTACATCAGCCAGTTCATGAGCCTGCAGCCGGGAGACGTCATCTCCACCGGCACGCCTCCGGGCGTCGGCCTCGGGCAGAAGCCCCCGCTCTATCTCACGCCGGGCCAGACCATGCGCCTCGGCATCCAGGGCCTCGGCGAGCAGCGCCAGACCACCGTGCAGGGCTGAGGAACAGCGCCATGACCAATATCGATCTCAAGGGCCGTGTGGCCATCATCACCGGTGGCGCGCGCGGCATCGGTTATGCGACGGCGCAGCGCATGCTCGCCTCGGGTGCGGAAGTCTCGCTCTGGGACATCGACGCCGCCCGCCTCGAGGAAGCCGCCGCAGAACTCGCCAAGGCCGGGACTGTCTCCACCGAGATGGTGGAACTGACCGACGAAACGTCCGTCACCGCCGCCGCCGCGAATGTCGTGGCGAAGCACGGCAAGATCGACATCCTTGTCAACAATGCCGGCATCACCGGCGGCAACGGCAAGACGTGGGAACTCGCCACCGACGTGTGGCGGCGGGTGATCGACGTGAACCTGGTCGGCCCCTTCCTCACCTCCAAGGCGGTGGTGCCGCACCTGCTGGCGAACGGCTGGGGACGCATCGTCAACGTCGCCTCCATCGCCGGCAAGGAAGGCAACCCCAACGCCTCCCATTACTCCGCCTCCAAGGCGGGCCTCATCGGCCTCACCAAGTCGCTCGGCAAGGAACTGGCACAGTCGAACGTGCTGGTGAACTGCATCACGCCCGCCGCCGCGCGCACCGAAATCTTCAACCAGATGAAGCAGGAGCACATCGACTTCATGCTGTCGAAGATCCCCATGGGCCGCTTCCTGGAAGTGGACGAGGCGGCCGCGCTCATCACCTGGCTGTCGTCGGAAGACTGCGCCTTCTCCACCGGCGCGGTGTTCGACATCTCCGGCGGCCGCGCGGTGTATTGACCGCAGCCCGAAAGTTACTGGCGGCGTGACGCCGCCGTCTCCCCGCGCGCCTCGCCACCTTGGGGCGCGCCAAGACAAGAGCTGCCCGGGAATGAGCCCGAGACGGCCGGAGGCAACGTTTCCCATGGAGAGGCTCATGCCCGCCCCGTCCGCGTCGCTTCAGGCGACGATTTCCAAGGTTACCAAGCGGCTCCTGCCGTTCCTTTTGCTCATGTACGTGCTCGCCTTCCTCGACCGGGCGAACGTGGGCTTTGCCAAGAAGGCGTTCCAGGCCGACACCGGCATCTCGGACGCGGCCTTCGCGCTCGGCGCCTCCATCTTCTTCCTCAGCTACGCGCTGCTGGAAGTGCCCTCCAACATCATCATGCACAAGGTGGGCGCGCGCATCTGGATGGCGCGCATCATGGTCACCTGGGGCCTCATCTCCGCGGCGATGATGTTCGCGCACAACGAATTCACCTTCTACGTGCTGCGCGTTCTGCTGGGCGCGGCCGAGGCCGGCTTTTTCCCGGGCGTGATCTTCTATCTCACCTTGTGGTTCCCCTCCTTCGCCCGCGGGCGGGCCATGGGCCTGTTCTATTTCGGTGCGCCGCTCGCCTTCATCTTCGGCTCTCCGCTGTCCGGCCTGCTGCTGGACTGGCATGGCCTCGGCGGACTGCATGGCTGGCAGTGGATGTTCATGGTGGAAGGGCTGCTCGCCACCGTGGTGGGCGTGTGGGCCTATTTCTACCTCGACAACAAGCCGGCCGACGCCAAGTGGCTGACCGCCGCCGAGAAGGACGAGCTGACCCGCGTGCTCGCCGCCGAGGAGACCCACAAGACCACCCACGGCCCGGCGCATCTCCTCTCCGCCATGCGCAACATGAAGGTGCTGCACTTCGCCCTCATCTATTTCCTCATCCAGATGAGCGTCTACGGCGTGGTCTTCTACCTGCCGACGCAGGTGGCGAACCTGCTCGGCACCAAGGTTGGGCTTCAGGTTGGCTTCGTCTCCGCCATCCCGTGGGTGTGCGCGCTGGTGGCCGCCTATGTGCTGCCCCGCATGGCGGATGCCTCGGGCAACCGGCGCGGCTATGCGGCGGCGATCCTCGCAGTGTCCGGTCTCGGCATCGCGGCCTCCGTCGCCACAACCTCCCCGGCGCTGGCGCTGATCGCGCTCTGCTTCGCCGCGGCGGGCTTCATCTCGGTGCAGCCCATCTTCTGGACCTTCCCCACCGATTATCTCGGCGGCGTGGCGGCGGCGGGCGGCATCGCCCTCATCAACTCGCTCGGCGCACTTGGCGGCTTCGTGGCGCCCAACGTGAAGACCTGGGCGGAGGCGGCCTTCGCCTCCCAGGCGGCGGGCCTCTATGTGCTCGCCGGCACCACGCTTCTTGGCGCGCTGCTGATCCTCGCCATCGGCCAGTCACGGGCCCTTCCCGTTGCTCCGGCCACGCGCCGCGCGTGACCCTCGACGCCTGATTTCGACCATGTGACGCCCCGCGCCAGGCGCGGGGCGAAGAGGAGACAAGACCATGGCCATGCCGACAATCAAGGCGGTCCGCGCCTACACCGTGCGCGGCGGCGGTGCCGACTATCACGACACCCAGGGCTATCACTGGATCGACGACCACATCGCCACCCCCATGGCGCGCTATGAGGAATACCGGCAGAGCCGCCGCTCCTTCGGCATCAACGTGCTCGGCACGCTGGTGGTGGAAGTGGAGGCCTCCGACGGCACCATCGGCCTCGGCGTGACCACGGCGGGCGAGATCGGCGCCTTCATCGTGGAGAAGCACCTCTCGCGCTTCCTCATCGGCCGGCAGGTCACGGAGATCGAGAAGATCTGGGACCAGATGTATTTTTCCACCCAGTTCTACGGCCGCAAGGGCGTGGTGGTGAACACCATCTCGGGCGTGGACATCGCCCTGTGGGACCTGCTCGGCAAGCTGCGCGGCGAGCCGGTGCATGCGCTTCTCGGCGGCCCGGTGCGCGATGAGCTGCAGTTCTACGCCACCGGCGCGCGGCCCGACCTTGCCAAGGAGATGGGCTTCATCGGTGGCAAGCTGCCTTTGCTGCACGGCCCCGCCGAGGGCGACGAGGGCCTGAAGAAGAACATCGAGAAGCTCGCCGACATGCGCGCCAAGGTCGGCGACGACTTCTGGCTCATGTACGACTGCTGGATGAGCCTCGATCTCAACTATTCCATCCGCCTCGCCCAGAAGGCGCAGGAATTCGGCCTGAAGTGGATCGAGGAATGCCTCTCCCCCGATGACTATTGGGGCTATGCGGACCTCAAGCGCAACGTGCCGAAGGGCATGCTGGTGACGACCGGCGAGCATGAGGCCACCCGCTGGGGCTTCCGCATGCTTTTGGAGATGGACTGCTGCGACATCATCCAGCCCGACGTGAACTGGTGCGGCGGCATCACCGAGCTGATCAAGATCTCGGCGCTCGCGGATGCCCACGGCAAGCTCATGGTGCCCCACGGCTCGGGCGTCTACAGCTACCATTTCGTCATCACGCGCCATAACAGCCCGTTCACCGAGATCATCATGAGCGCGCCCAATGCGGACGAGGTGCGCCCCGCCTTCAGCCCGCTGCTGCTGGACGAGCCGGTGCCGGTGAACGGCCGCATGAAGGCCTCCGCTCTCGACAAGCCCGGCTTCGGCGTGCGGCTCAATCCCGAGGTCCAGCTCCATCGGCCCTACGCCACCTGAGCCGGCCTCTTCCTCTCCTCCCAGCTGGCCGGCGCCGTGTGCGCCGGCCTTTTTTATTGCGTTCTGCCGCCCGTCCTGAGAGTGCGCGGGCGCATCAGTCCCCGATCGGCTGGAGCACCAAGGCAGCGCCGCCAACGTTGTGAATGCGACTAGCGCGTAAGCGGAAGTCAGCCGCCCAGCGAGTTGATGCTGAATGCGAGAATGCCGATGTTGAAAATGAAGGCGGCCAGGCAGTGGAATGTCACGGCGCGGCGCATATGCATGCTTGTCACCTCCACGTCGGAGGTCTGGAATGTCATGCCGAGGCAAAATGAAAAATATATGAAATCCCAATATTTTGGCTCCGGCGTCTCGGGAAATGCCAGGCCACCAAGATCTGTCTCTTCTTTTGAATTCGTATAATACAAGTGTGCGTAGTGAATTGTGTAGACAGTGTTGCTGAAGATCCAGGCCAACACCAGCGTCAGCACGATCAAGGCGATTGTCCCGGGTCCGGCGTTCCCCTTTTCCATCAGCTCGCTGGCAACAATCGTGAGGATCAACAGCCCCATGACAAATGTGAGCGCCAGCAGCGCTGGCCGATTGGCGTCATTGCGCTTGGCGTTCGCGCGCATGTCGCTTGGCGCATCGTCCAGCAGCTCGTAGCAGGACAGGAGGAAGGTGGCCGAGGCGACGTCGAACCCGATCATGAAGCCAAGGCGCCAGCCCGCGAACCAGATCGATCCGCCGCCCACAAGAACGAGCAGTACCGCGAACGCGATAAAGCGCGCGGGGGCAACCACGTTACCGATGCTGCGCCTGGTCGCCTGTGAGGGGAGTAATGGCATCAGGTCCCTTAATCTACAGCCCAATGGTGAGGAAAATGGGCTGCCTGACCAGGATAGCGGATCAGTCGTCGTTCGTCGCATCGAGCCTCCCGGCCGAGGCGGCCCAGCTTATCATCGCGCCGCCCCTTGCGAGCGCCAGCCTCCATCTTCGCGGTCATGCTGATCTTGTTCCAATCGTCGGAGGTCAAAATTAAAAATAGATCCCATGTGAATTGGCTATAAGCTCGAAATATCCGTTATTCCAATATGTGGAGAAAACAAAAGCAGTCCGAAAATTGTAAAATTGGTCGCCCTGTGATAGGCGTTCACTATGAATGACATCAACCAAAACAAGCCCTCCGATCTTACAGAGACGGCGGCCGCGATTGCGCGCTGGGAGGGGGAGGGCGGTGCGCCTATGCATCGATGGGACGCCCTTGAGGTGCGACAGCGTCTTGACTGGATCAGAGAGGTGCATTCTCGAATGCTTGGGCGCGGCTGTTTTCAAGCTAGGGAACGCATCGCCAGCTTCAGTTCAGCGCGCCCTCTTTCGAGGGCGACGGTCCGAGCCGCGTAGCTCAGCACGGCTGGAGGCGCTCGGCGCGCTTTATCCAGCACCATAGACACTCTGCCGCCAGTATGGCTGTGAAGTTCTAGCTCGATCCGAGCAGCAATACTGCGATGCCGCATGCGCTTCCGCCCACGGCGCATCCGAGGGCGACCCATAATGCAATCTGCGAAGACTATCGCGAACGGCCTGGGCCGGCTTCCTCAGGAGCCCGCAGACCGATTCACCAAGCCGTTCATGCGCTTCGTGCGCATCGAGAGCATGGCCAGCGCGGCGCTGCTGCTCGCCACCATCGTGGCCCTCGGGCTCTCCAATTCTCCCTGGTCAAAGACGTTTCTCGCGGTCTGGGACACGCGCGTGGGCTTGGAGATCGGCCACATCAGCTTTTCCCGCTCGCTTCAGCATTGGATCAATGATGGTCTGATGACGCTCTTCTTTTTCGTCGTCGCCCTTGAGCTCAAGCGCGAAATCGTCCTGGGAGAACTGCGCGACCTGCGAACCATCACACTCTCCCTTGCGGCCGCGCTGGGGGGAATGGCGGTGCCGGCGGCCCTGTTCCTCCTGCTCCAAGGTGGCGGTGAGGGCTGGCACGGCTGGGGGGTGGTGATGGCGACGGATACCGCCTTCGTCATCGGCGCACTCGCTGTGCTGGGAAACCGCGTTCCCTTGAGCCTGAGGTTGTTCCTGCTGTCGCTGGCGATCTTCGACGACATGGGCGCGATCCTCGTGGTCGCCATCGGCTATGGCGGCACCATCTCCTGGATTCCCATCGCCCTTGCCGGCGCCGGATTCGGCCTGGTGGCGGTCATCTCGCGGTTGGGAATTCGCAGCATCCCGGCCTATTTCGCCATCGGTGGCGCCATCTGGCTGGCACTGGACGCGGGCGGCATTCACCCGACCCTCGCCGGCGTGATCCTCGGCCTGATGACGCCGGCCCGAAGCTGGGTCAGCGGCATTCGCCTGCATGCGATCTTCGATCGTGTGATCGCCTATCCCCTTGATGAGCATTGGACCGGAGACAGCAAGGGGCGACAGGACCTGCAGCGGGCCAGGATCGCCGCGCGCGAATCCCTTTCGCCCATCGAGCGCCTGGAAATGCTGCTCCATCCCTGGGTGGCGTTTGCGGTCATGCCGCTCTTTGCCCTGGCGAATGCCGGCGTCAGCATCGTGCCGGCCGAATTTCACCGCGGGCTTGCATTGGCCGTCTTCGCCGGCTTCGTCCTGGGCAAGCCTGTCGGCATCGTGATGTTCAGCGCGATCGCTGTCGCGCTCCGGCTCGGCAAACGTCCGGCGGAGCTGTCCTGGGGCGTGCTGGCGGCGGGGGCCATGCTCACGGGCATCGGCTTCACGATGGCCTTGTTCATCGCCGAGATGGCGTTCGAGGGGGGACTGCTCACCTCGGCGAAGCTCGGCATCCTCGCCGCGTCCGTGGTCTCGGCCGCCGGCGGGCTGCTGGCCCTGATCCTGCTGACCTCCTCGGGGGCGCGGCGCCCCGTCCCGTCATGATGTGACGTGGACGTCCACCGTCATGCCGCCGAAGGCGTTGCTGTCGCCGATGAAGCTGCCCTGCACGGGGATGGCCTGGCGTATGTCGCGCACCACGGCGACCGGGATGAGATTGAACCCGCCCATGCTGCGATTGGTGGGATCGAACGGGATCCATCCTGCTCCGGGCACGAACACCTCCGCCCATGCGTGGGTGGAGCCCATGCCCTGAGACCCCACGAATGTTCCGGCGGGGTTGTAGAGATAGCCCGACACGATGCGCGCGCCGAAGCCGAGGCTGCGGACCGTCTCGACGAACAGCACCGCGAAATCACGGCATGAGCCCCAGCCGCGATCCAGCGTGTGCGTCGGCGATTGTGTGCCCTCCTCGTCGCGGCTCTGATAGGAGATCTGCCGGGATACGCCGGCGCTCAGATCCTTGAGCAGCGAGAGGGTGTCGGTGGAGTTCCCCCGAACGAAGCCCATGGCCCAGCTCCGTAGCCGGCCGCTGGCATCGGGAAACTGGGGGACCCCCAGCGCGCCGAGATCGGTCCATTCGTCGGCGGAATAGCTGAACGGAAAGGACGTGGCGGTGCCCGCGATGGCGAACACCGGCCACGGCACGGCATCGAGCTGGAGCTCTGTCGTGCTCTCGATGACCAGTTGATCGCCGGACGTCGAGAAGTTCGCCGTGGCGACCGCGTTGCCGAAGACATCCTGAGCCCAGTTCACCGTCGCCGCCGGGGTCAGGATCAGCTGGTTCGATGTCACCCGCAGGTCGCGGCTTTCCCGGGGGCGGAGCATCAGCCGATGCGGTCCGAAGGTCACCGGCCGATGGAAGCGGTAGGTGGTGGTGTGGCGGATCTGGAGAGGAATCAAGGGCGCTCCATGGGGCTCGACCACGCCCGAGGTCTTTGACGGGGCTGCAAGGCAGCACGTCACTCGGCCCGGGTTCCGGCGGTTGAAGGGGCCGGCCAGGCTTTGCGTTCGCATCGTGAGACGCGCCGCGGAGCAGCTCGGCCAGAGCCCCGTGCCGGTAGCATATAATGGACCAACCGCCGCGCCAAAGCAGAGGCGTTTATAAAATAATCTTGCAAATCGAGGCGCCGGGGAGCATATTCCCCCAGTCGATACAAAGCCTGATCATTTGGATCTCCGCAGATTTTGCTCTTGCGCCCGTCCAAAATTCTCGCCCGAAAATGCGATTTCGACACCCGGCTGTGAGCCGGCCAGCTAAATACTGAAAATAGAAAGGGTTCCTATGACTGAGGGAACCGTGAAGTGGTTCAACGCCCAGAAGGGCTTTGGATTCATTGCCCCCGATGCGGGCGGCAGCGATGCGTTCGTCCATATCAGCGCTGTCGAGCGCTCCGGCCTCGGCGATCTGCGCGAAGGCCAGAAGGTGGGCTTTGAGCTCGTCGTTGATCGCAAGAGCGGCAAGATGGCCGCGGACATGCTCAAGGATCTGAGCTGAGCTGATGGCCGGCGGCCCGAGCCTTTCGGGAATGCCGGCCTGCCCATTGTTGCCGAAGGCTGACCGCGGATGTACCGGCGGTCCCGGTGGCGATGAGCCATCTCTTGCCCTGCAGAGCGTCCGACGCCCTGTGGCCCTTGAGGTCGCAGGGCGTTTTTCGTCTCGCCGGCAGGATCTACCCACGTGCCCGAGAGGAGACGGCCATGGCCAAAGGACAGATGCGCGGCAACCGCGAAACCAAGAAGCCGAAGAAGATCAAGGTGCCCGAGCCGCCGGCGTCGTTCGTGAAAGGGTCTCCCGTTTCCTTGGGTCCGCCCAAGAAGAAAGGCTGAGGTGATGTCATGAACGTCCGCACCCGTGAAACCACGGTCACGTTCGATCACGCCTTCCACCTCAGCGAGGCGGATGGCGACCTTCCGGCGGGAACCTACCGTCTCGTCATCGACGAGGAGCAGCTTCTCGGCGTCTCCTTCCTGGCCTACCGGCGCATGGCGACGATGCTGCACACGCCCGCCCTCGCGGCGCCCCCCGGTCGAAACGAATGCTTGTCGGTGAATGCCGCCGAACTCGATGCCGCCTTGTTGAAGGACCAGCAGACATCCGCGAGGGCGCGCGAAGCCCCTTCGGCGGACGCGCTCCTTCTTTGACGGACGTGCCGCAATCAGGAGGCTTCCATGACCCTTCAGTTTCCCAACGCCAGCCGCGTCTTTGATCCCGTCAGGCGTTGCGTGACCTTCTGGGGGCACGATTCCGCCTTCGAAGTCGCGTTCCATCTCGACGCCGATGTCCTGACGCGTTTCAGTCCCCAGAGCGGCCATGACGAGGCCGCGTCCCTGCGCACCTTCGACACCAACCGGCAGCGCATCGAGCGCGCCGCGAGCGGCGTCTATGCGCGGCGGCGGCAAAGCTTCCACCGCCTGTCCACGTCCGACTTCTAGGGCCCACCATCGGCGGGCGCCCCGGCCCCCTTCGCGCGATCGTATGCGAGCCGCGCGTCGCACGCCGTGCCTCCGGCAAGAAAGGCGTTCGATCGCATGAACAAGGGCCTCAACATCGTTTTCCAGTCGCTCGATGCGGAGCACGTCCTCGCCCGGGTCATCTGGCGCGAGCAGGACAGCGGCGGCGGCAGCCTCACGCTTGAGATTCCCGTCCGCAACAGCGCGGCCGCTCCCAAGAGCACCGAGCAACTCCAGGCCGACGCCCGCGCCCTTGCCGTCCGCTTCGCCCGCGCCTTCGCGGACACGATTCAGGATTAGCGCGCTGTCCCGCCGGTCATGAGACCGCACGCGAAGCTGCGCACGTCGGCAGCACTTTCCGCACGGCCGATCATCGGCCGCACCACGCGGTAGAAAGGTCCATTTGCTTTCCCATCTTCTCAGTGCCTTCGGGCGCGCGCCCGCATCCTCGCCGTGGGATCAGCAGCCCATCCGCGAGGAACTGTTCGGTGCGGAACGGCTTGAAGAGCACGCACGCAGCCTTGCCTCCGCCCAGATGGTGGAGCCTCGGCTCGCCCGGGGACACGCGCTCTCCGCCCGCCTCGCCGATAATGGCGCCATTCTGCTGGCCGCCTACCGCGCCATCGCCACATCCGTTGCGGAAGGCGGTGCCATCACCCCCTCGGCGGAATGGCTGATCGACAATTATCATCTGGTGGAAAAGCAGATTCGGGAGATCCGCTCCGATCTGCCGCCGGGCTACTACCGCCAGCTTCCCAAGCTCGCCGGCGGGCCGTTCGCGGGATATCCGCGCGTGTTCGGCGTGGCGTGGGCATTCGTGGCCCATACCGACAGCCGCTTCGATCCGGAGATGCTGTCGCGCT
This sequence comes from Xanthobacter sp. SG618, assembly GCF_012932745.1. NCBI lineage: Bacteria > Pseudomonadati > Pseudomonadota > Alphaproteobacteria > Hyphomicrobiales > Xanthobacteraceae > Xanthobacter > Xanthobacter sp. SG618. The sequence goes on from NZ_JABBHL010000009.1 coordinate 145,947, forward strand.
ATCTCACGGCCTATCAGGAGATCCAACCGCTCACCATCGGCGAGCTGTGGGCGGTCTCCATCACCTTGCGGATCGTGCTGATCGAGAATCTGCGGCGCCTGGCCGAGGCGATCGTTGACGACCGGATCGCCCGGCGCGAGGCCGATGCGCTGGCTGATCGGCTGCTGGGCGCCGGCGGGACACCGGGCGAGCCGGTCGAAAGCGTGCTCGGCAAATATGAGCAGGGCCAGATCGCCGACGCCTTCGCCGTCCAGCTGGTGCACCGGCTGCGCGATCAGGACCCCCGGATCACTCCGGCTCTGGTCTGGCTCGACCAGCGCCTGGCGGCGCGGCACACGACCGCCGACACGGTAGTGCGCGACGTGCACCGCAGCCAGGGCGCGGCGAACGTCACCATCCGCAACATCATCACCAGCCTGCGTCTGATCTCCGATCTGGACTGGCCGGACCTCTTCGAGCGCACCAGCCTCGTCCACGCTTTGCTGTCGGCCGGAAGCGCCTATGACGCCATGGATTTCCCGACACGCAATCTCTACCGGGATGCCATCGAGCAACTGGCGCGCGGGTCCCGCCGCAGCGAGCTCGACATTGCCCGGGAGGCCATTGCCGCGACCGAGCGAGCCTGCGCTGCGCATCCCGATCAGGGGCCGCTCCCGCGTGATTGTGAGCCCGGCTATTATCTGATTGGAAGCGGACGGCGCGCCTTCGAGCGACACGTCGGATTTCGCCTGCCCATCAGCAACATCTCCACCCACCTGAATCGGGCTTTCGGCGTCGGCGGCTATGTGGCGGCCATCGCCATTGCGGCCGCAGCGCTTCTGGCCCTGCCGCTTCTCGCGCTCGGCGCGGCCGGCGTCGGTGCGGCACAGCTCGTTATTCTCACCCTGCTCGGATCGGTGCCGGCCATTGATGCCGCGGTGGCGCTGGTCAATCGCGCCATGAGCTTCGGCTTCGGGGCAACGGCCCTGCCGGCGCTCGAGCTGCGCGAGGGCGTTCCCTCGCATCTGCGCACCCTGGTGGCGGTGCCCACCCTGCTGACGAGCCCCGCATCCATCGCGGAAAATGTCGAGCGGCTGGAGATCCACCACCTCGCCAGCCCCGAAGGCGACCTGCATTTCGCGCTCTTGTCCGATTGGACCGATTCCGAGACGGAGCATGCGGACGGCGACGACGCCCTGCTCGCCGAGGCCGCGGCCGGGATTGCCGCCCTCAACGCACGTTACGGACCCGCGCCCGGCGGTGTCCGGTTCGCCCTGCTGCACCGGCGGCGGGTGTGGAACGCGGGCGAGGCGCGCTGGATCGGCTGGGAGCGCAAGCGCGGCAAGCTGCACGAGCTGAACCGCCTGCTGCGCGGTGCCGCCGACACGACCTTCGTGGACATCGCCGGATCGCCGCCGAGCCTGCCGGATGACGTGCGCTATGTGGTGACCCTGGACGCGGACACCCGGCTGCCGCGCGACACGGTCCGCCGGCTCATCGGCAAGATGGCCCATCCGCTCAACCGACCCCGCTTCGATGCGGCGGAGGGGCGCGTGGTGGAAGGCTATGGCGTGCTCCAGCCGCGCGTGACGCCCTCTCTGCCCATGGGTGAGGAAGGTTCGCTGTTCCAGCGCACGTTTTCCTCCATGAGCGGCATCGACCCCTACGGCTCGGCCGTGTCCGATGTCTATCAGGACCTGTCGGGCGAGGGCTCCTATGTCGGCAAGGGCATCTACGACGTGGACGCCTTCGAGGCCGCGCTGAACGGGCGCGTGCCGGATTCCACCCTGCTCAGCCATGATCTGTTTGAAGGCGTCTTCGCGCGCGCAGGCCTCGCCTCCGACGTGGAAGTGGTGGAGGAGTTTCCCGCCCGCTACGACGTCAGCGCCCTGCGACGGCATCGCTGGGCGCGGGGCGACTGGCAGCTTCTGCCCTGGATCCTCGGACGCGGCCCCAAGCTCCCCGGCGCCACCCCCGGCATCGACACCATGCCCGTTATGGGGCGCTGGAAGATGCTCGACAATCTGCGTCGATCGCTCTCGGCGCCGCTGGCCGTTGCGGCCCTGATCGCCGGGTGGACGCTGCCATTCGCCGCCGCGCTGTTCTGGACCGCCGCCGTGCTCGTCACCCTGGCGCTGCCGCACTTCATTCCCGTTCTCGCGGCCATCGTGCCCCGCCAGCGCGGCATCGCAGCCGTCAGCCATCTCCGGGCCCTGCTGGCCGACCTGCGGCTGGCGACGCTGCAATCCACGCTCAATGTGGTGTTCCTCGCCTACGAGGCCTGGCTGATGGGCGATGCCATCGTGCGCACCCTGTGGCGGCTGCTGGTCACCCGCAGCCACCTGCTGGAATGGGTGCCCGCCGCGCAGGCGAGCCTTGCCCGGCAGCTCGACCTTGCGGGCTCCTACCGCCGGATGGCCGGAGGCTTGGTTGTCGCTGCTGTCGCGGTGGCTGTCGCCGCCGTCGCGGGAGAGGGCGCCTGGCCGCTCGCGGCCGTGTTTGCCGTCGCGTGGGCGGCATCGCCCGCCGTGGCGTATCGCATCAGCCGTGCGCCCCATCCGGCGGGCCAGCTGGAAATGTCCGACGCCCAGGCCCAGACCCTGCGGCTGACCGCGCGGCGCACCTGGCGGTTCTTCGAGACGTTCGTGACGGCGTCCGACCATCACCTGCCGCCGGACAACTTCCAGGAAGACCCTGCGCCCGTGGTGGCGCACCGGACGTCGCCGACAAACATGGGCCTCTATCTGCTCTCCATCGCGAGCGCCCGCGATTTCGGATGGCTCGGCACCGGCGCCGCCTTGGGGCGGCTGGAGGCGAGCCTTGCCACCATGGCGCGGCTTCCGCGCTTCCGCGGCCATTTCTTCAATTGGTACGATACCAGCGACCTGCGTCCGCTCGACCCGAAATACGTCTCCACGGTCGACAGCGGCAACCTCGCCGGGCACCTCATCGCGTTGGCCAACGCGCTCAACGAGTGGAAGACGTCCGCGCAGCCCATCGCCCAGCGTCTGGCCGGCATCGCCGATGCGCTGGACCTGACCCGCGAGGAGGCTGGCCTGCTCGCGGACGGACGGCGCACCCAGACGGTGACCCTCCCGCAGCTGGACGAGACCCTCGCCGGCCTTTCCGCCGGCGCGCGCCGGGGCTCTGCAGAAGGCGAGGACCCCGCCCTCCGGCTCGCCGAGCTCGCCGCCGGTGCGGACACGATGATGGATATCGCCCTCGCCCTCGCCACCGAGCGCGGTGACGCTGCCGGCGCGGACATGCTGTTCTGGGCGCGGGCCAGTCTCGACATCATCGCCAGCCATCGCCAGGACATCGCGGACAGCCAGACGCAGGACGCCGCGCTCGCCGCCCGGCTATCCGCGCTTGAGGATGACGCCCGCACCATGGCGCTTGAGATGGAGTTCGGCTTCCTCCTCTCCCGCGACCGCAATCTCTTGTCCATCGGCTATCTGGTGGCGGAGGGGACGCTCGACCCCAGCTGCTACGATCTTCTGGCCTCGGAAGCCCGCCTCGCCAGCTTCTTCGCCATCGCCAAGGGGGATGTTCCCGCCAAGCACTGGTTCCGCCTCGGGCGCTCGGTGACGCCCATCGCCCATGGCGGCGCGCTGATCTCGTGGTCGGGCTCCATGTTCGAATACCTGATGCCGTCGCTGATCATGCGCGCACCGGCCGGCAGCCTGCTCGACCAGACCAACCGGCTCGTGGTGCGTCGGCAGATCGACTATGCGGCCGACCTGCGGGTGCCGTGGGGGATTTCCGAATCTGCCTACAACGCCCGCAACCTAGAGCTCACCTACCAATATTCCAATTTCGGCGTTCCCGGCCTGGGGCTGAAGCGGGGGCTGGGCGACAATCTGGTGGTCGCGCCCTACGCGACCGCTCTTGCCGCCATGGCCGACCCCATCGCCGCCTGCGCCAATCTCGCCCGGCTCCGGGAGGCCGGCGGCCGCGGCCGCTACGGCTTCTACGAAGCGCTGGACTACACCACGAGCCGAGTCCCGGTGGGCGCGCGGCATGCCGTGGTGAAGGCCTTCATGGCGCACCATCAGGGCATGACCATCGTCGCCATCGCCGACACGCTGCTGGGCGGCATCATGCGCGCGCGCTTCCACGTCGAACCGTTGATCCAGGCGACGGAACTGCTGCTGCAGGAGCGCACGCCCCGGGACGTGGCGGTGGTGCGCCCCTGGTCGGCGGACGGGCGGTCGACGGCCCGCGCCCGCGATCTAGATCCACCTGCCGGCCGCACCTTCAGCTCGGCCCGGCAGGCGACGCCTGCCACTCACCTGCTGTCCAACGGGCGCTATTGCGCCATGCTGACGGCCGCCGGCTCCGGCTACAGCCGCTGGGGCGACTTCGCCGTCACCCGCTGGCGCGAGGATCCGACCTGCGATGACTACGGCTCCTATGTCTTCATCCGCGACGTACAGAGCGGAGAGGTCTGGTCGTGCGGAGCGCAGCCGAGCGGCGTCGAGCCGGCCGCCTATCATGTGACCTTCCACGAGGACCGCGCGGAATTCGTGCGCCGCGACGGCACGCTGGAAACCTCGCTGGATGTGCTCGTCTCCGCAGAGGACGATGCCGAGGTGCGCCGCGTCTCGCTCTCCAACACGGGCACCCGCTGGCGGGAGCTGGAGATCACCTCCTACGCCGAGTTGGTGCTGGCGCCCCAATCCTCCGACATCGCCCATCCGGCCTTTTCCAAGCTCTTCGTCGAGACGGAATATCTCTCCGACCTCGGCGCGATCCTCGCGACGCGCCGGCGGCGAGCGCCGGGCGAGCCGGAGATCTGGGCCGCCCATTTCAGCGTGCTGGATGGCGAGGCCGTGGGCGGGCCGGAGATCGAGACCGACCGGGCCCGCTTCCTCGGTCGGGGCCACGGCGTGCGCGACCCTATCGCGGTCATCGATGGGCGCCCCCTCTCGAACACCACCGGCAGGGTGCTGGACCCGATCTTCGCCTTGCGCCGGCGCGTGCGGATCGAGCCGGGCGGCATGGCGCGGGTGGCGTTCTGGACCATGGCCACGCCCACCCGCAGCGCGCTGCTGGACGGCATCGACAGACATCGCGACACCGCCGCCTACAGCCGCGCGGCAACCCTCGCCTGGACGCAGGCCCAGGTCGAGCTCTACCACCTCGGCATCACCGCGAGCGATGCGGCCACATACCAGCGGCTCGCCGGCTATGCGATCTACGCCGCGCCGACGCTGCGCCCTTCGTCCGACACCATCCTGCGTGGCGGGGGGCCGCAGTCCGGCCTCTGGGCGCAGAGCATTTCCGGCGACCTGCCTATCGTGCTGCTGCGCATTTCCGATATCGAGGACATCGATGTCGCCCACGAACTGCTGAAGGCACACGCTTACTGGCGCATGAAGCAGCTGGCGGTGGATCTCGTGATCCTCAATGACCGCCAGTCGTCCTACGTGCAGGATCTGCAGATCGCCATCGAGGCCCTCGTCCGCACCAGCCGCTCGCAGCCGCAGGCGGAGCGGAACGGACCCACGGGACGGGTCTTCGTGCTGCGGGCCGATCTCATTCCGGGGGAAACGCGATCGCTCCTGTCCTCCATCGCCCGGATCGTTCTCGTGGCGCAGCGCGGCAGTCTCGTGGAGCAGCTCGATCGGATCAGCGAAGCCGAATTCACCGCCAGCGCCGCGCCCAAGCGCCGCGTGGTGGTGCCGGAGCCGCCGCCTGTCGTGCCGGAGCTGGAATTCTTCAACGGTCTTGGCGGCTTCGCCGACAATGGGCGCGAATATGTGACCGTGCTTGGCCCGGGTCGGTCCACCCCGGCGCCGTGGATCAATGTCGTCGCCAACCCCGCGTTCGGCTTCCACGTGGCGACGGAGGGCAGCGGCTGCACCTGGGCTGAGAACAGCCGGGAAAACCTGATCACCCCCTGGTCCAACGATCCCGTCACCGACCGGATCGGCGAAGCCTTCTACCTGCGTGACGACGAGACCGGCGCCGTCTGGACCCCGACCGCCTTGCCCATGCGCGACGAGGCGGCGACTTATGTCGCCCGGCATGGTCGCGGCTACAGCGCCTTCACCCATGCGGCCCATGGGATCGCCAGCGAGCTTATCCAGTTCGTGCCGGTGGAAGGTTCGATCAAGATCGCACGCCTGAAGGTGCGCAACCTGACACCTCGCTCGCGCCGGCTCTCCCTCACGGCCTATGTGGAATGGGTGCTTGGTCCGTCGCGGACGGCAACGTCTCCGTTCGCGACCACGGGCATCGACGGCGAGACCGGCGCGCTGTTCGCCCGCAATCCCTGGAACGGGGATTTCGGCGCCCGCGTCGCCTTCCTCGACATGGCCGGGCGCCAGACCGACTGGACGGGCGACCGCAGCGAGTTCATCGGCCGAAACGGCACCCTCGCTTCGCCCGCGGCGATGCTGCGGGGCGGACGGTTCTCCGGGCTGGTGGGGGCGGGTCTGGACCCTTGCGGCGCCATGCGCACCACCGTTGACCTGCGCCCCAATGCCAGCGCGGAAATTGTCATCCTGCTCGGCCAGGGCGCCGATACGGCCGAGGCCCGCGAACTGATCGCCCGGTTCCGCGCCGCCGACCTCGACGCGGTTCTAGCCGAAGTGACCCAAAGCTGGGACGCCATCCTCGGCGCCGTCGAGGTGCGCACGCCCGATCGCGCCATGGACATCATGCTGAATGGCTGGCTGCTCTACCAGTCGCTGGCCTGCCGCGTGTGGGCGCGCTCGGCCTTCTATCAGGCGAGCGGCGCCTACGGCTTCCGCGATCAGCTGCAGGACGGCATGGCCCTGGTGCCGCTGCGTCCCGACATGACGCGCGCCCATCTCCTGCGCGCTGCCGGGCGGCAGTTCGTGGAGGGCGATGTGCAGCATTGGTGGCTGCCCCATTCCGGCCGCGGCGTGCGCACCCGCATCTCCGATGACCGGGCCTGGCTCGCTTATGCCACCGCCCACTATGTGAAGGTGAGTGGCGACCGGGCGGTGCTCGATGAGGCGGTGCCCTTCCTGGAAGGTCAGAGGCTGCATCCCGGCGAGCACGAGGCCTTCTTCCCGCCCTCGGTCTCGGATCAGTCTGCATCCCTTTTCGAGCACTGCGCCCGCGCCCTGGACGAGAGCCTCGCGCTGGGCGGCCACGGCCTGCCGCTGATCGGCACCGGGGACTGGAACGATGGCATGAACCGTGTGGGAGAAGGCGGCGAAGGCGAGAGCGTCTGGCTCGCCTGGTTCCTGCATGCCGCACTGACCGCGTTTGCCCCCCTCGCTGAAGCAAGGGGAGAGGATGGTCGGGCCGCGCGCTGGCACGCCCATGCGGAAGGACTCCAGGCCGCCCTCGAGCGCACGGCGTGGGACGGAGACTGGTATCGCCGCGCCTTCTTCGACGATGGCACGGCCCTGGGCTCGGCCATGAGCGAGGAATGCCGCATCGATTCCATCGCGCAGTCCTGGGCGGTGCTCTCCGGCGCGGGCGATCCCGCGCGGGCGGTCCGCGCCATGGCGGCGGTGGAGCGGGACCTCATCCGGCCGGGGGAAGGACTGGCGCTGCTGTTCACGCCGCCCTTCGACAGGACGCCGCTCGATCCCGGCTACATCAAGGGCTATCCGCCGGGCATCCGCGAGAATGGCGGCCAATACACCCATGCGGCGCTCTGGTCCGTGATGGCCTTCGCAACTTTGGGCGAAGGCGACAAGGCCGGAGCCTTGTTCTCCATGCTCAATCCCATCAGTCACGCGCGGACCCGCTCCGACGTGGTGCGCTACAAGGTCGAGCCCTACGTGCTCGCCGCCGACATCTATTCCGAGCCGCCCCACGCGGGCCGCGGCGGCTGGACCTGGTACACCGGCTCCGCCGGCTGGATGCAGCGGGCTGGCATCGAGAGCATCCTCGGGCTGCACAAGGAAGGGGACATGCTGCGCCTCGATCCCTGCATCCCGCGCGGCTGGCCCGGGTTCGATCTCACCATCCGTCATGGCGCTGCGCGCTATCGCATCACCGTGGACAATCCGAAGGGGGTGAGCCGGGGCATTGCTTCGGCAACCCTCGACGGCGTTGCATTGTCCACGTGTCCGCTCCTCATCCCGCTGCGGGATGAACCGGGAGAGCGTGCCGTTCACGTCCGGCTCGGGTCCTGACGCGACAAAAACCTTCACCGGAGCCCCTTGTGCGGGGCGTCCGGCAAAACCATCTACCATCCACACAGATGGTTTAGGGATGGAAAAATGGCCCATAAGGTGCAGGAGCTAAGGCCGCGGCAGGCGGAGAGCGAGAAGATCACTATCAACCTCGGCTATGTGGACCTGGGTCAAGTGGACCTTCTGGTGCGCGAAGGGTTTTACTCCAACCGCACCGATTTCATCCGCACCGCCATTCGCAATCAGATCGACCGACATGATGAGGCTCTGAAAAAATCGCTGAGCCGGCATCAGCTGGACCTCGGTCTGCGGCGTTATAGTCGTAAGGACTTGGAGGCGGCACACAATTCCGGCGAGATGCTGCATATCCACGTGCTTGGCATGGCGGTTATCGAGGAGGATGTCTCGCCTGAGCTGGCGCGGTCCACCATCGCCTCTCTTCAGATTCTCGGGGCTCTCCAGGCCAGCGCGGGCGTCAAGGCGGCACTGGCCGATCGGACCAGCTGACGACCTGAACCGCCAATGCTGGCCGTTTCAAGCCTTTCACCGCAGGGCCGGCTCCTGCGCTTTCTCAGAATGAACTTACGGAGCCGTACGAAATGGCCAGACAATTCAAGATCGACGTGCTGGAAGCCACACGCCTCACTCGTCAAGGTCGGCTGGAAGAAGCCATGAGCGTGCTGCGTGACGGCCTGTCCGGCGCCCCTGACGCCGATCGCCCTGCCGATGCGGACGCGGGCTCACAGACCGTCGATCTCGTCCCCCCTTCGCCGGAAACCGGCGGCGCCTGGACTGCGCCCGAAGCCAAAAAGACGGCTGCCCCCGGCCATGTCGAGCGCGGCGCCGCCCGGCCCGCCTCCTGGCTGGACGGAATGCTTGATCTGGTCCTCGACGCCGGCCCCTCCGCCCGCGTCAAGGCGAGGGGACCCCGCGTTGGTACACAGGCGCCGGTGCCTGAAGGCGCGCGCTTCGAGGAGCGTAGTTTCGCCAATGAGGCCGGCCGTCGATCCTACAAGCTTTACGTGCCCCAGAGCCTGGCGGACGAGGCCGTGCCGCTGGTGGTCATGCTGCACGGCTGCACCCAGTCCCCCGATGATTTCGCGGCCGGCACGCGTATGAACGAGCTGGCGGAGGATCATGGCTTTATCGTCGCCTATCCCGCACAGAGCCCCGACGCGAACGCCTCCGGCTGCTGGAACTGGTTCAATGCAGGCGACCAGAAGCGCGACCGTGGCGAGCCCTCTCTGATCGCAGGCATCACACGCCAGATCATGGATGAGTTTCCGGTCGATCCGGACCGGGTATTCGCCGCCGGCCTGTCCGCCGGGGGCGCGACGGCTGCGATCATGGGCGCCACCTATCCCGATCTCTTTCGCGCCATCGGGGTGCATTCGGGGCTGGCATGCGGTGCCGCCCGCGACATGCCGTCCGCTTTCGCGGCGATGCGCCAGGGCGGAAGTCCGGCGCCATGCCGGAGCGATGGCACCGTCGTGCCCACCATCGTTTTTCATGGCGACGGCGACAGGACAGTGCATCCGGTGAACGGCATGCAGGTGGTGGCGCAGGCGGCCGCGCAGGCGCAGGGGGAAATGAAGCTCGGGACGACGGTCACATCCGGCCAGTCGCCGGGCGGCGTGGCCTACACAAGGGAAGTCCACAGCGATGCCGCAGGGCATGTAGTGCTGGAGAACTGGGTGCTCCACGGCGCCGGCCATGCCTGGTCCGGCGGTAGCCCGGCGGGATCCTTCACCGATCCGAAGGGGCCGGACGCGAGCCGGGAGATGCTGCGCTTCTTTGTGGAGAGCAGCCACGGCCGCGCGGAGCGCGGGCGTGTAGCGGGGCAGATACCTCGGCGCTGACGATAAGCTTTACCCCGCAGCCTTCCACGCCCAAATGGGACGCGGAGAGCTGCGGGGGTGTTGGATGAACGGGTGGGGCGACGCAGGCTTCACATCCGCGTCGCGATTTCCCGCTCCACATCATCGATGGCGGACATGACTTCGCCCGTGGCGGTCTGGTGCACCATGTGCCCGCCGCCCTTGATCCGCCGGAATGTGCTGCCGGGAATATCATCGTGAAGCCGGCTCGACTGGTCGTCGATATCCACGATGCGGTCGCCTTCACCGGCCACGATGGCTACGGGCATTCTGAGATCGCTGTACTTCTCGCTGGCACCGTAGGCGGCCGGAATCATCAGCATCGCCTCCGCGGCCGAGGCCCGCAGCTGCGACGGGCGCAGGGCCATGTCGCGCGGAAAGGCCCCGAATTTGGCCGGAACCGTCGCCGGCCCGAACAGGGTGCGGAGCATTTTGGGCCACATCAGCCAGCCGAGGAGCGGCGACACCGTATAGCGCAACACATCGCCGAAGCCCGGCACGGCAGGAGCCCCCATCGCAAGCGTATCGGCCCGGAAGCCGGGGTAGTAATAGCCGGACGCGAGGACGAGGCCGGCAACCGCCTGCGGGTAGTCCGCGGCGAGCCTGACCGCGACGCAAGCGCCCCACGAGTGGCCGAACAGGAGAAAGCGCGGCACGCCGAGCTGTAGCAGGGCCTTGTGGAACAGCGCGGCCTGCGCTTCCGCGGTCCAGACGGTGGCGCGCGGACGGGAGCTGTGTCCGAACCCGGGCCGATCGAAGGCGATCACGCGGTGGTGGTTCGCCGCCAGATCCAGGAGCCCGCTGGACTCAAGGTCGTCGATCGAAACCCCGTTTCCGTGCAGCAGCACGAGCGGTTGGCCAATCCCGCGCTCCACATAATGAAGCCGCACCCCGTCCACCTCGATGAACTTGCCGTTCGGCGGATTGTTGCGCTCGGTCTTGCGCGCGATCAGCGCGTTGGCGACAACGGCGGCCACCGTGGCGGCCACTCCGGCAGCTAGATAAATTTGGGTGTTGGTGGGGCGTGACGACATGATGAGCACTCCGTGATGGCATGCTCGATAACCCGCCAAACGAGAAATATAGCAGCTTTCAACGAACGCCCACTGCCACGCGCGGTTCCTGTATTTATGGACAGGCACAATCCGAATTTTGGGAACTTAACAAAATCCCTCGCATTGAATTGAGCGCTCGCGCGCGAAATACTTTCGCGAAGGAAATCCAATGGCTAATAAATCGGGCTTTTCCTCTGGCAAGCCGGCGACTGTCCATGACCAGAAGCTTCAGCGTGGGGCGGGCGGCGAGCTTCACCAGCTGGCGGGCGGCGACATCCCCGTGCTCACCACCGCCCAGGGCGGTCCCGTCGCTGATGATCAGAACACCCTCAAGATAGGCTCTCGCGGTCCCGCCTTGCTCGAGGACTTTCACTTCCGCGAGAAGATCTTCCACTTCGATCACGAGCGTATTCCCGAGCGGGTCGTCCATGCCCGCGGCTACGGCGCCCACGGCTTCTTCGAGACCTACGAGTCGCTTGCGGACTACACCCGCGCCGACCTCTTCCAGCGCGCGGGCGAGAAAACGCCGGCCTTCGTGCGCTTCTCCACCGTCGCCGGCTCCAAGGGCTCCTTCGATCTCGCCCGTGACGTGCGAGGCTTCGCGGTCAAGATTTATACCAAGGAAGGCAATTGGGATCTCGTCGGCAACAATATCCCGGTCTTCTTCATCCAGGACGCGATCAAGTTTCCGGACATCATTCACGCCGTGAAGCCCGAGCCTGACCGCGGCTTTCCCCAGGCGCAGTCGGCGCACGACAATTTCTGGGACTTCATTTCGCTGACCCCGGAATCCATGCACATGATCATGTGGGTCATGTCCGACCGGGCCATTCCGCGCTCGTTCCGCTTCATGGAGGGCTTCGGCGTCCACACCTTCCGGCTGCTGAATGCCAAGGACGAATCCACCTTCGTCAAGTTCATCTGGAAGCCCAAGCTCGGCCTGCAGTCCGTCGTCTGGAACGAGGCGGTGAAGATCAACGGCGCCGATCCCGATTTCCATCGCCGCGATCTGTGGGAGGCCATCCAGTCCGGCAATTTTCCGGAGTGGGAGCTGTGCGTGCAGCTGTTCGACCAGAACTTCGCGGACAGCTTCGCTTTCGACGTGCTCGATCCGACCAAGCTCATTCCGGAGGAGCTCATCAAGCCGGTCCCCATCGGCCGGCTGGTGCTCGATCGGATGCCGGAGAACTTCTTCGCCGAGACCGAGCAGGTCGCCTTCATGACGCAGAACGTGCCGCCCGGCATCGACTTTTCCAACGATCCGCTGCTTCAGGGCCGGAACTTCTCCTATCTGGACACCCAGCTGAAGCGCCTCGGCAGCCCGAACTTCACCCACATCCCCATCAACGCCCCCAAATGCCCGTTCGCCCATTTTCAGCAGGACGGACACATGGCGATGCGCAATCCCGCCGGGCGCACGAACTATGAACCCAATTCGCGGGGCGAGGGGCCTCGCGAGGACCCTGTCCGAGGCTTCCGGTCGTTTCGCGAGGAGGTCGACGGACCCAAGGTGCGCCTGCGCGCCGAGAGCTTCGCCGACCACTACAGCCAGGCCCGGCTGTTCTTCAACAGCCAGACCGTGCCCGAGCAGAAGCACATCGCCATGGCGCTCACCTTCGAGCTCAGCAAGGTGGAGGCGGTACCCATCCGGGAGCGGATGGTGGCGCATTTGCTGGTGATCGACGAGGCGCTGGGGGCCACCGTGGCCGACAAGCTCGGCATGGATCCGATGCCCAAGCCCGCCGATGCGGCTGTATCGCCCCGCGATGACCTGCCGGCGTCTCCGGCCCTCAGCATCATCCTGAACGGCCCGGAGAGCTTCACCGGCCGGAAGGTGGGGGTGCTCGTCAGCAACGGCTGCGACGCGGGCCTGCTGAAGAAGCTTCGGGCTGCGGTGGAAAAGGAGGGCGCAACGATGGAGCTGGTCGCGCCTAAGGTGGGCGGCGTCGAGGCCTCGGATGGCAGCCGGCTGCCCGCCCATCACATGATCGATGGCGGTCCTTCCGTGCTGTTCGATGCGGTCGTGCTGCTGCTGTCGGAGGAGGGGGCCGAGCGGCTGACCGGCGAAGCGGCGGCGCGCGATTTCGTGGCGGACGCATTTGCCCACTGCAAGTTCATCGGCTTCACGGCCGGTGCTGTGCCGCTCCTCGCCAAGGCTAGCGTTGTGCCCGATGCGGATGAGGGAATGATTGCCCTGGAGGGCGCCTCCGCCATCTCCGGCTTCATCGAGAGCTGCCGGAAGCTGCGCCTGTGGGCGCGGGAGGGAAGCGTCAAGCTCTGACGCCCAGAACTAAAAAATGGCATCGGCGGAGCTGGAAGCCCCGCCGATGCCCGGCACTCAGCGCGACATGCCCAGATACAGCGCCTCGTCGTCATCGCGCTGCCGCCCACCCATGGCAGCGGCGACACCGGCGACGAACGCGCCGACCAGGAGAGAGAGGGCGCCGAGAAGGGCGAACAAGGCTCCGGCCTTGCGGGCCGTGTCGGCCGCCTTCTGCGCCTTCACCTTCGCCGCCTCGGCCTGCGCCAGCACGGCATTCACCCGCTCGGTCGCTTCGGCCGGGGAGAGGCCGGTGCGCGCCGCCACGAGCTGGCCGAGATAGGCCCGGTCTGCCGCGGAGACTTCGCCTGCCGCCGCGCTCGCTGTCAGGATGCGCGACGCCTGTGCCGCCGCGGCCGCGTCCCCTTCGCCTTCGGGAGCCGCCAGCCTGGCCGGATCGGCCGGGCGGAACAGCGTGTCGACGAAGTAGGAGACGGCGTCGGTTGCGCTGCCCGATCCCGCATTGGCAGCGGCACCGGCGGACGCGCCCATGGCCGCGCCGGAAGCGACGTTGGACGCGGCACGAACGCCCGTTCCCACCGCTGACGACATGGCGGAACCGAGCATGCCGGCAACCAGCAGCGTGGCGACCGCCCAGGCCATGAAGCCATGGGCCGTATCCCGGAAGAACGTCTCATCGCTATGGACGCCAACCCGCTTGGTTCGCAGCCGTCCGGTGAGATAGCCGCCGAAACCCGCCGAAAGCCACTGGACGATCACCAGCCAGATGACCGTGGAGACGGCGAAGGTGGTGATGCTGGCGCTCTCGCCGGCCCAGGGCGAGGCCATGGTCAGCCCGAGGCCCGAGCCGAGGAGCATCAGGGTCAAGGTGAGGGTGGCGGCAGCCAGGGCGCCGGCGAAAATCGCGCCCCAGCTGACCGCCGACGGGGACGGCTCCACGGCGGCCGCGATGGCGGGCGCCGGTGGTGCGTAGGTGGATGACATGCGGTCCCCCTATCGCATGAAAAGGGCGAGAAGGATGATGATCGGGATCGGAATCCCCAGCAGCCACAGTAGAATGCCTCGACCCATGGGTGGTCTCCTTGAATGAACGTGGATGGAAAGCGAGGCGGCCGCCGATAAGCGCGGTGGCCGCTCTGGATCAGGCGGCCTTGGCGATGGAGTTGGCAGACTTATCCGCGAGCGCGGTCAGCGACTTGTCGGTCTGGGTCTCTTCGGCCAGCGTCTGCTGGAGCAGGGCGGCGACATCGGTCAGCCCGAGCACCTCGGCCCAGCGCTTGAGCGTGCCGTAGCGGGTGATCTCGTAATGCTCGACCGCCTGGGCCGAGGAGATGAGGCCCGCGTCGATGGCCGGCGAACCCTTGAAGTTCTCGATGATCTCTTCGCCTTCGGCGACGATGCCCTCGATGGCATCGCAGGTCTTGCCCTGCGCACGCTTGCCGATGAGCTCGAAGACCTGCTGCAGGCGTTCGACCTGGCCTTCGGTCTCGTCCTTGTGCTTCTCGAACGCTGCCTTCAGCTCCGGCGAAGAGGCGGCGCGCGCCATCTTGGGAAGCGTCTTCAGGATCTTCCGCTCGGCGTAATAGATGTCCTTGAGCGTGTCGTGGAACAGATCTTCCAGCGTTTTTTCGCGGATCATGGGGTGTGTCCTTCGTCGTGCAGCATTGCATCGCCTTTCCCGAACGCGAAAAAAGCAGAATATAAAGCAACCGGATGCCAGTTTTGTTCCTGTGCCAATCCCGTAAATAGTCCAGGTATATGAAATAGATCGGTGGACAGATTGCGGCCGAGATCAAGTTTGAGCATCGTATGCCGAGCATTGATGCAGATGCGTCAGCTCAATTGGCGTGTCTGCATCTTTTAATCTCGCTCTCGCGGCCTATGTATTTGAAGATCCGGAGGCGATCTGTGCATCAGGTCCAGTCGCCGTGCGGTGAGCCGATAACAGGAGAGCTGCCATGGATAAGGATCGTGTCGCTGGTGCCGCCAAGCAGGTGAAGGGCACCATCAAGGAAGCCGCCGGCAAGGTGACGGGCGACGTCAAGACCGAAGCCGAAGGCAAGGCCGAAAAGTCCGCCGGCAAGGTCCAGAATGCGGTGGGTGGCGCCAAGGATGCCGCCCGCGACGCCCTGAAGTGATCCGGCGAGACGCGGGCCCTGCAGGCCTTGTCCGGCTTGCCGGCGGAATGATCTGACCAGATCCGCCCCTCTGCGTCCGGCCGTGCCATGCGGCCGGATGCAGCGCATCCGCGCACGTCGCGTTTGCTTTCCGTGCTGTGATCGGGCGAACTGGTCCCGGGGACCTCGTTCGCCACACAGGGAAGCGCCATGGACACCGATGTTCCCAACGAGGCAGCCCTGCGCCAGCGGGTCGATCGACGCCAGCTTCAGCAGATCATCGCCGGGCTCGCGGAAGGGATCGTGCTGATCGATCCGGTCGATGGCATCGTGTGGGCGAATGAGCGTGCGCTTGCGCTGCATGACGTGGCGGAGCTTGCCGGCCTCGGCACCACGGCGGCCGGCTACCGGAAGACCTACCTGCTCAAATATCGCAACAATCACATCCTGACCGACAGCCAGTATCCTATCGACCGGCTGCTCGCCGGAGAGCCGTTCGAGAACCTCGTCGTGGAAATCACCCATGCCGAAAGCCCGGACGATGGCTGGCGCCGCATCTGCCGGATTGGCGGCCGCAGCCTGTCCAACACCAAGGGCGAAGCGGAATCCCATGTTCTGGTGATCGAGGACCTGACCGATCGCTTCACGGCCGAGGAGCGCTTCGAGCGGACGTTCAACGCCAACCCGGCTCCCGCCATCATCTGCCGCCTGTCCGATCTGCGCTATGTGAAGGTCAACCAGGGCTTCCTGGAAATGACCGGCTATGCGCGGGAGGACCTGATCGGCCTCTCCGTCTATGAGCTCGACGTTCTCGAGGGCGCGCCGAACAAGGAGACCGCCGTCGCCTGCCTCCGAGAGGGACGGACCATTTCGCAGACCGAGGCCACCATTCGCGTTGCCGAAGGCGGCTCCCGCTTCGTCATTGTCGCTGGGCAGCCCATCGAGCTTGGCGATGAAGGCTGCATGCTGTTCACCTTCATGGACATGGCCGAGCGAAAGATGGCGGAAGATGCGCTCCGCCAGAGTGAAGAGCGCTTTGCCTCCGCGTTTCGGATGACGCCCCTGCCGACCGCCCTCTCCACGCGCGAAAACCTTCGTCTGCTCGATGTGAACGCCGCGTTCGTCGCTCTGCTGGGCTACAGCGAGGAAGAGGCCGTGGGACGGTCCGGTCCCGAACTGCCGATCTGGACGAGCGCGGTCGTCCGCCGACAGATCGAGCGCAAGATCGCGGAGAGCGGAAGCTTCCGCAGCATCGAGGTGCAACTGCGCACCAAGGCGGGGGACATTCTCGATTGCCTGATATCCGGGGAAACCGTCACCATCCACGGGCAGGACTGCCTGCTGACGGTCATCCAGGACATCACGGAGCGCAGGCGCTCGGAAGTGGAGCTCATCGCCGCCATCGAGGCCGTGATGCAGGATACCTCGTGGTTCAGCCGAACCGTCATCGAAAAGCTTGCCGAACTGCGCCGACCCCGGCGCTCGGACAAGCCGCGGGTGGGTCTTGCCGATCTGACGGCCCGGGAGCAGGAAATCCTCGGCTTCATGTGCGAGGGACTGGCGGATGCGGATATCGTCAAGAAGCTGGGCCTGACGCGCAACACGGTCCGCAACCACATCGCCCGCATCTACAGCAAGGCCGACGTCCACAGCCGCACGGCAGCGGTGGTCTGGGCACGCGAGCGCGGTTTCACCGGCACGCCGGGCAAAAAGGCATCTCCGCCCACACGCCCCAGGCGGTGAAGGGGCGCAGGCGCATCAGTTCGCACTGATGCAGCCGGCTCTATGGCAGTGGTCCCCCAAAGCCTAGTTTGATCGGCAGGAAAGCCGATGCTTTCCGTTGCCCCCACCATTGGGAGCGGATCGACGGGGACCAAGGAACGTCACGCATGAACCAGTCCGTTCCCCGTTCCCTCGAAGATGGCCTGGCCACGCCGGTCCCGCGCGGCCGGATGGCTGAGCCGGGCGAGGCGGCGCTGGATCGGATCGTTGGACTGGCGGCCCTGCTGTGCGAGGCACCGATGGCCGTGCTCACGCGCGTCGACGACGATCATCCGCAGGGCACAAGCCTCGGCTTTGGCTTCGCGCCGCACGAGGTGCCGAGCGACATGGCTCTGTTCGCCGAGGCCGTCCAGCAGGGCGGCATCTTGATCGTGCCGGACCTGACCCAGGACCCGCGGTTCAACACGCTCGCGTGCGTCACCTGCGCGCCCTTCCTGCGCTTTTACGCCGGTGTGCCGCTGGAAATGCTGGAGGGGCAGGGCACCGGAACCCTGTGCGTCGTCGGACACAGCCCCCGCGATCTCGCGCCTGTCCAGCGACTGGCCCTGCAATCGTTGGCGCGGCATGCTTCGACCGAGCTGGGCTTGAGACGGAGCCTCGATGCCGAGCGCGCGGCGCGGACCGAGGTCGCGCGGCTGCTGTCGGAACGAAACGACCTGCTGGCCCGCAACGACGTCCTGAGGCGGGAAGCGGATCACCGCGTGAAGAACTCGCTCCAGCTGGTCGCCGCCATGCTGGGGCTGCAAGCGCGCCGGCTGTCGGACGCGTCGGCGGCGAAAGCCCTTGAAGATGCGCAGCAGCGCATCGGCGGTATCGCCGCTGTGCACGAGCAGCTCTACAGAAGCTCGGGTACGGACCTCGTCGAGGTCAGCGATTTCGTGGAGGGTCTTTGCGCTGCGTTGGCGGCCAATCGTCCGGCGAATGTGGATGCGCTCCGGGTCCACGCAGACAAGCTGACGCTCGAATCGAGTCAGGCGATGAACCTCGGTCTGCTCCTGTCGGAACTGGTCACGAACGCCTTCAAGCACGCCTATGCCGACGGTATGCGTGGCGACGTTCGCGTCGTCCTCACCGCCGACGATCGCTGGGTGAACCTCGTCGTTAGCGATGACGGCGCCGGCCTGCCCCCCGGCTTCGGTCCGGAGGGCCGCACAGGATTGGGCATGCGGCTGGTCCGCGCGGTGCTGGGCGAGTTCGGGGGTGCCATCACCGCAAAGACCGGGACAGGCGCGACCTTTGCAATCAAGATGCCGGTGACCCTGGCTACGGGCTAGCTCAGTTCCCGCCGCGCGCTTCCGTCCGGGGCGCCGCGCCAAATGTCGCCATTTCGCCGAAGCTGAAGGTGGGCACCAAGGTGATGCTGCTGGACGCCCCAGCGCCCTTCGCCGGCCATCTGCCGGAGCGGCGCGACCTCATCTCCTTCGTCTCGCACCCCTGCCACCCGTTGATCTGCAACGATGAGACCACCGAGGAGGGCCGGCGCGACTATTTCGGCGTCGCGGCGACGCAGTCCATCACCTCCGCGCTGATGCAGGGCCGGACGAGGCCTTTGCGCTGGGCGAGGCGGTGGCGAAGGCCATCTACGCCCTGCGCCCCCATCCTGCGCTCCTATCGCCTGACTGTTGGACAGATGGCGATCATGGAGTTAGGCCTGTCCGGGTGGCTCCTGTCGCAGCGCGGCTCAGCGCGTGGCGAACCCACCAGATGATCCCCCATGCGCCAAAATAACCATCCGATCCCCTGAACCAGACGGATGGACGTCGCCGGACTGTCTAAAGTCAAAGCGGAAGCTCTCAAGAAGGCGCATATTGCACGCGAAAGTCGCGCGCGACGCAGATCAAAAAAAGCGTGCAAGGGAGGGCCGGATGCTCCGTTCGATCATTTTCCCATGTCTTGCTGTGGCGGTCACCATTGTGCCGGTAGCGGGTTCCCGGGCTCAGGATATCCGCGGTGTGCCGGGTGCGCCGGATGCGGTGATGACTTTGCCTGGTCTTCAGTTGCCGGCGCCGTCCCCGCCTTTCGTCGGCCGGATCCTCCCCGATACCGTGGACAGCACCCCGGCGTGGCCGCCGCAGGTGATGCCGCCCGCCGCGGCGCCGAACGTCCTGCTCATCCTCACCGATGACGTGGGCTTTGCGGCCCCCTCCACCTTCGGCGGCGTCATCCCGACACCGACGCTGGAAGAGGTGGCGAACGAGGGCCTGCGCTATACCACCTTCCACACCACCGCCTTGTGCTCGCCCACCCGTGCGGCGCTGCTGACGGGCCGCAACCACCATCAGGTCGGCTTCGGCGACATCAGCGAGCTTTCCAGCGGCTATCCCGGCTATAACGCCATCATCCCGCCGGAGACCGCCACCCTCGGCGCCATCCTCAGGCAGAACGGCTATGCCACGGCCTGGTTCGGCAAGAACCACAACGTGCCGCCATGGGAGGCGAGCATCGTCGGCCCGTTCACCAACTGGCCGGGCGGCCTCGGCTTCGATTATTTCTACGGTTTCGTCGGCGGCGACACGAGCCAGTGGCAGCCGGGCAACCTGTTCCGCAATACCACGCCCATCCATCCCTATGACGGTCATCCCGGCTGGAACCTGACCACGGCCCTGGCGGATGACGCCATCGACTATATCCGCCGGAACGTGGAGATCGCGCCCACCCGGCCGTGGTTCATCCATTACGCTCCCGGTGGCACCCACGCGCCCCACCACCCGACGAAGGCGTGGGTGGAGAAGATCGAGCAGATGCATCTGTTCGACGAGGGCTGGGAAGCTCTGCGCGACCGCATCTTCGCCAACCAGAAGAAGCTCGGCGTCATCCCCGCCAATGCGGAACTGCCGGCCTGGCCGGCCGACATGCTGAAGCGCTGGAACGATCTGACCGACGTGGAGAAGAAGCTCTTCATCCGGCAGGCCAATGTCTATGCCGCCTACCTCGCATATACCGATCATGAGATCGGGCGTGTCATCGAGGAGGTGAAGCGGCTCGGCCAGCTCGACAACACGCTCATCATCTATATCAGCGGCGACAACGGGTCGAGCGGGGAAGGCTCGGTCAACGGCACGCCCAACGAGGTGATGTATTTCAACGGCGTCGCGCTGAACGCCGAGGAGCAGATGCCCTGGTACGACGCCTGGGGCACCGACCAGACCTACAACCACATGGCGGTGGGCTGGACCTGGGCCTTCGACACGCCCTATCGCTGGACCAAGCAGGTGGCCTCGCACTTCGGCGGCACCCGCAACGGCATGGCCATCTCGTGGCCGGCGAAGATCAAGGACCACGGGGGCATCCGCGGGCAGTTCCACCACGTGATCGACATCGCCCCGACGATCCTCGAACTCGTGGGCGTGCCTCAGCCCAACTTCGTCAACGGCATCGCGCAGCGGCCCATGGACGGCGTGTCCATGGCCTATACGCTGCCGGCGCAGAACAAGGCGCTGCCCTCCACGCGGAAGACGCAGTATTTCGAGATCCTCGGCAACCGCGCCATCTACAATGACGGCTGGATCGCCAGCACCACCCCGCCGGTGCCGCCGTGGGCGACGATCACCGATGCCCGCCCGTCTGATGTGATGAACGGCTATGCCTGGGAGCTCTACAAGCTCGCCGACGACCCGACGCAGCTGCACGACCTCGCCAAGGCCGAGCCCGCGAAGCTCAAGGCGATGCAGGAGCTGTTCATCATGGAGGGCCAGAGGAACCAGGTCTTCCCGCTGAACAATTCCATCGCCGCCATGATCGCGCCGCGTCCCGGCCCTGCCGCCGGCCGCAGCCGCTTCGTCTATACCGGCCCCTCCTGCTGCACCCAGGCGAATGCGGCGCCGAGCATTCTTAACCGCTCCTTCCGCATCACCGCCGACATCACCGTGCCGGCCGATGGCGGCAGCGGCGTTCTGGTCACGCAGGGCGGCCGCTTCGCCGGATGGGGGCTCTATCTGAAGGACGGCAAGCCGACCTTCACCATGAACCTGCTCAACCTGAAGCGGCCGAAATGGCAGGCGGCGCAGGCGCTGGCCGCAGGCCGGCACACGCTGGTGTTCGACTTCGCGCTGGTCCAGCAGGGCGAGGTCCCGTTCGGACATGGCGGGACGGGCATTCTCACCGTGGACGGGACGGAAGCGGCGAAGCTGACCCTGCCGCACACGACGCCCTTCACCTTCGCCTGGGACGAGACCTTCGACGTGGGCCAGGACACCGGCACCCCGGTTGATGATGCCGACTATCAGGTCCCGGCCCTGTTCACCGGCAAGATCGGCTCCATCGCCGTCGATCTCGGCGACGGCTCCGTCTCGCTGGAGTCGATGAACGCGTGGTTGAAGGCGGCGTCCACCCGCGACGTCGAGCGTCCGGCGCCGGGTGTCGCGCCGGCGGGGAAATAGTCCGTCGGGAGAGGCAGCTCATCACGCACCCGCCCCCAGGTCGGGCGGGTGCGTGAGGCGGCTTCGCCTAGTAGGTCGCCGCCAGATAGTCGACGATGGCCTTGGCGTCCTTCTCGTCGATCGGGGCGCCGTAGGCGGAGATCATCTTGTGAACCTCGGCATCCCAGAACGGCCGCCCCATCTTGGGCGGCTGGGTGAGGATGTAGTCGGCCGAATGGCAGGCCGCACAATTGTTCTCGGCGGCCTCGACCCCCGGACCCGGCTTGAAGACGGCGGTCTCCTCTGGAAGCACATAGGACATGGGCTGCGCCATCGCCAGGCCGGCGAAGGTGCCGGCACAGGCCATGGTTACAGCGGCGATGGCGGCGGAGAGGGCCTTTAGATGGTTGGTCATCGGAATGTCCCTCACGCGGCCACGATACGGGTGGTTTCGACGACGTTGCGCATGTAGCCGGAGGGATTCCAGGTCGGCTCCATGGGCTGGGTCTTGCCGAGCACGTTGGTGGCGCGCACCAGGATGGCATGCTCCCCCGCCGGCACGGTCACGCTCGTCCGCCATTCGCGGAACGAGTATTTGCCGAGATCCTCGCCCAGCGTCGCCGGCGCGAAGGACTTGCCGCCATCGGCGGAGACTTCGACGCGCGCGATGCCCGAGCCGCCATCGAAGGCAATGCCCCGCAAGGGCAGAGGCTTGCCCGCCGCAACCTTGGCGCCGTCGAGGACGTTGGTGAGGAAGGACCGCACGACGAAACGGCCGATCGGCACGGTCTTTTCCGGCTTCGTGCCGGGCGGCACGCAGGCGCATTCATTGTCGGGAATGCGATAGGCCGTGGCCATCCAGAAATTGTCGAGCGGCTTGTCGAGCACGGTGATCTGGCTGAGGTGCTTGACCCAGTAGGTTCCGAAGTAGCCGGGCACGACGAGGCGTAGGGGGAAGCCGTTCAGCCAGGGTAGGTCGGCGCCGTTCATCTGGTAGGCGAGGATGACCTCGCCATCGAGCGCGTGATCGAGCTTCAGGGATTTGGCGAAGCCCGGCGTCTGCGGCATGGCGGGACGGTCGAGCCCGCTGAAGGCGACTTCCACGGCGCTGCTTGCGATGCCCGCCTTCTCCAGCACGGCCTTCAGCGGCACGCCCTTCCAGCGGGCATTGCCCATCAGTCCGTTGCCCGCCTGTCCGCCGCCCACGCGTGGCTCCAGGAAGCCGCGGCTGTTGCCCGAGCATTGATGCACGGCGACGAATTCCACCGGGTCGAACTTGGTCTTCAGATCGTCCAGCGACAGCGAAAGGGGCGTCGCGACCTTGCCCTTGACCTCCACGCGGAAGGCGGTGGGGTCGATGTCGAGGGGAATGTCGGCCAGGTGATAGCGCACGAAGAAGGCGTCGTTCGGCGTCAGGATGCCTTCGTTGAACACGGAAAACGGGGTTTCGAGCTGCGGGGGCCGCGCGGTCAGGCCGATCAGGGCGCGCTTGCCGGGATAGACCACGAGCGGGCGCTCGCCATTGCCAAAGGGAAGCGTGATCGTGTCCGCAGCCAGTGCCGCGAAACGGGACCCCGCCATGAGCCCGGCCCCGGCCCCGAGGGCCATGCCTCCGACCGAGCGCAACGCCTGACGCCTTGTGATCATTCCGCGTTTCCCTTCCCGGCAGCCCGGTTGCTCCGGCATCTGCTTTTGTCCGGCGTTCTCCGGGCTTGTCCGTCCCGCCGGAAGGGCGGACGAGCGGCCCGATGGCCGGTGCCGAACCGCCCGCACACCGCAGGCGATTGCGGTCCAAACTTCACCCTGCCGCTCGATTGGTCAACAACTCTCGCCGGCACGATGGAGCTTCCCGTGGGGCAGTCCGGCGACCGTCTTGGCCTTGATGCGCCAGCTGTTTTGAGCTGTCGCAACGGCCGCCGAAGGGCGGGCGGGGAAGACCCCGAGGGTGATGCCTCGCGTGGTCTAATGGTGTAGCAGCAGCGCCTGGTTGCCGTCCTGACTCCCGGTGCGCGCCTCGCGTGCAGCGAACGGCGCGCAGCGCTCCAGCAGGCGGGCGAGGCTGAGCTCGATTTCGGCCTTCCTGATGCCGCGGGCGATGAAGACGAGGAAGGAGGGGCCGGCATCGCGCTCCGGCAGATGGGTCGGCGGATGCATCACGTGCTGGACCCCATGAATGGCGAGGGGCCGGTCCGACGATGTGGTCCGCAGAAGCCCCTTCACCCTGAGGATGCGGTCGCCATGCGCGTGCAGCAGCGCAGAGAGCCAGAGTGTGAAGGCCGGCCAGTCCAGCGCGCCCTCCAAAGAGAGGGTGAAGGAGGAGACCTCCGAGTCATGCTCCGGCGCGTCGGCGAGGAAAGGGGAGGGCGGGGCGTGGAGGCTGTCGCGGCCCGCCAGCACGTCCGCGAGGCGGAACGTCTCGTCCTGCGCGTCGAGGATGCGCGCATCGGGGGAGATGGCGCGCACCGCCGCGGCGAGTTGTGCCGGCGGCACGGCGGCGCGCATGTCGCCTTTGGTTAGCACCACCGTATCGGCGATGGCCACCTGACGGTGCGCCTCCGGCCGGTGTTCCAGATTGCGCAGGCCCGCCACCGCATCCACCACCGCCACGACGGAAGCGAGGCGCACGTGCGCCTTCAGCCAGGGGTCGCGCGCGAGGGTCGCGATGACGGGCGCGGGATCGGTAAGTCCTGATGTTTCGAGGATGGCGCGGCGCAGGCCGCCGCCGGCTCTGGAACCGGTCTTTGCCATGCGCACCAGATCGTGCATCGCCTTGGCCACATCGGCGCGGCGCGCGCAGCACAGGCAGCCGCCGTCGATCAGCTCCACCGCCTCGCTGGCATGCACCAGCAGGCGATGATCGACGCCTGCCTCACCGAATTCGTTGACCATGAGGCCGGAATCGCCGCCCTCCGGGGTCTCGATGAAGCGGCGGATGAGCGTCGTCTTGCCCGAGCCGAGGAAGCCGGTCACGACGATCAAGGGCAGGCGTTCATCCATGGACCGGTGTCTCCGCGATGGCGACCGGGGCGATGAAATCCTCGGTGAGCGGATCGATGCTCCGGCCGGAGAGGCTTTCGGCCACCGGCCAGACGTCTCCGAGGGTCGGGGCGATCTTGGTGCGGCCGCGCGCGTCGGTCAGCGCCAGCGCCTCCCCGTCCCAATCCTCGCAGACGAGGCCGAGGGGCTGCACCAGCGCATTCAGCATGGCGACGCGCCGGCGGCGCTCCTCGCGATAGTGCAGGATATCCTCGAACGGGAAGCGCTCGTCGCGCTGCCGAGCGAAGTCGCTCCAGTGTTCTCCCGCGCCGAAGATCGCGCAGACCTCGCACATGGCGGTTTCTCCTTCTCGCAGTCAGGCGAGGCTGTCGGGCGCGCCGCCGAGGGGCAGCTCCATGTCGGACAGCATGCTCTGGGTGAGGCATTCGGAAACGCGCTTGCGGGCCAGCCCCGCGTGGGAGCTACCGAGCGCGTCCGCCCGGTCGGCATCGCGGGCGCGGATCGCCTCCACCATCTCGCGGTGCTCGCGGATGATGTTGCCGATGTGCGCGTCGTACGCCTCCTCGGTGGAAAAACAGTCGTAGGTCATGGCGAGGCGGGAGATGCGCAGGTTGGTGGTGAGCAGCTGGAGATAGAAGCGCTCGACCACGCCATTGCGGCAGCAGGCGGCGATGGCGGCATGGAAGCGCCAGTTGATCTCCAGCATCGCCTCGGAATCGCGCTGCGCCGTCGCGGCCTCGAAGGCCTCCCGCTGGGCGTCGATGGCAGCGATCTGCGCCTCCGTCCGCCGCAGCGCCGCCCAGCGGGTGACGAGGCGCTGGGAGAGGTCGAACGCCTCCAGATGCTCGCGAATGTCGTTCCAGCCCATGGGCGCGACGCGCGTGCCGCGATTGGGCAGGATCTGCACCAGCCCCTCGCCGGCGAGGCGCACCAGCGCCTCGCGCAGCGGCGTGCGGGAGAGGCCGAGGCGGCTCACCAGCGCCGCCTCGTCGAGGTCGGAGCCAGGCGCGAGGGCGAGCGAGACGATCTCGGCGCGGATCACCTGATAGGCGAACTCGCTCGATCCCCCCTTCGAGATTCCCGCCTTGGGGGCGGTGGGCACCGCGAGGCTGCCGCGTCCGGCGGCACGGGTGCGGCTTCTTTGTGCGTTTCGTTCAGACATCGTTGTTGCATGACTCAATTTATTTTGCATAAGATATGTATAAATAAGCCTTCCGTCAAGCATATAACTTCGTGATATCAACGATTTGGGGGGGTAACGGTGCTTTGGCAAGCCACCGCTAACGGGCTGCTGCTCGGCGGCCTCTATGGCATCGCCACCATCGGCTTTTCGATGGTCTGGGGCGTCATGGGGGTCATCAACCTGGCCCACACCGGCTTCATCATGCTGGGCGCCTACATCACCTACGGCCTGTTCCGGTTCGCCGGGCTCGACCCCATCGCGTCCATTCCGGTCTCCATGATCGCCATGTTCGCGCTGGGCTACGCGCTGCAGGTGCTGGTGCTGAACCGCATCATCCGCACCAGCCTGCTCCTGTCGCTGGTGGTGACCTTCGGCATCGAGCTGGTGATGGTGGATGCGGTCTCCATCGCCTTCACCTCCGACGTGCGCTCGGTGAACTCTTCCTATGCGGCGAGCTCCATCGAGGTGTTCGGCATCCTCGTGCCGGTGGTGCGCCTCATCGCGGCGGGCTTCTCCGTCACCCTCGGCATCGCCTTCTTCGCCTTCCTGCGCTTCACCCGTGCCGGTCAGATGATCCTCGCCACCGCGCTCGACCGGGAGGTCTCCTCCCTCATGGGCATCAATCCCGAGCGGATTTACGCGCTGACGGCGGGTGCCGGCGCGGCGCTGGCGGGGGCGACCGGCTCGCTCGCCTCCATGCTTTTCCCGGTGATGCCGGGCATGGGCGTCACCTTCCTGAGCGCGGTGTTCGTCATCACCGTTTTGGGCGGCATCGGCTCGGTGGAGGGGTGCATCGTGGCCGGCTTCATCTACGGCCTCGTGCAGGCCTGGGCGGGCTACTTCCTCGGCGCCAATTATCAGGAGATCGTCGGCTTCGGCCTGTTCCTGCTGGTGCTGGCCCTACGGCCGCAGGGTCTGTTCGGCCGCGCCTTCTTCGGGGAGCACGCATGATCTCCCCCTCTTCCCCCTCGGGCGCGCGGCGCCGCGCGCTTGTCTTCTGGGCCTTCTTCGCCGCCGGCGCGGTGGTCCTCGCGCTCGCGCCCCTCGCCCTCAACAATTACTGGCTGCGGGTGCTGACCACGGTGTTCATGTACGCCACGGTCACGCAGGGGCTGAACGTCATCGTCGGCCTCACCGGCTATCACGCCTTCGGCAATGCGGTGTTCTTCGGTTTCGGCGCCTATGCCTGCGGCGTGGCCATGACGCTCGGGGCACCCTTTCCCGTGGCGCTCGTCGCGGCGGTCGCCTTCTCGGCGCTGGTGGCGGGCATCGTCGGCTGGCCCATCCTGCGGCTGCGGGGGCATTACTTCGCCATCGCCACCGTCGCGCTGAACCTCGCCGCCATCCAGCTGGTCATCCAAGTGGGCGGCGTGACGGGGGGCGCCGAGGGGCTGCCGCTGCCGCTCTCGGACCTGCCGCCGGGGCCGCTCTATCGCGCCATCTATCTGGTGATGCTGGCCGGCATGGTCGTCTCCACCCTGCTGGTGGCGTTCATCCTCACCCGCCCCTTCGGCTACGCGCTGCGGGCCATCCGCGATGGCGAGCGCGCGGCGGGGGTGATGGGCATCGACACCACCGCCACCAAGGTCGCGGCCTGGGCGCTCTCCGCCGGCATCACTGGCTTCGCGGGGGGCGTGTGGGCCTATTGGATCACCTTCATCGAGCCGGCCAGCGCGTTCGATCCCGCCATTGGCGTGAAGGCTTACATGATGCTCATCCTCGGCGGCATGGGTACGGTGATCGGGCCGGTGCTGGGCGCCTTCGTGCTGGAATTCCTCTCCACGCTGGTGTGGGGCGGCTTCCTGCAGGCGCACCAGATCGTGTTCGGCGTGCTCATCGTCGTCATCTGCCTCGTCGCCCCCAACGGGATGCTGGTGGCGGGGCGCTCCCTGATCCAGCGGTGGAGGTCGCGCCATGGCGCTGCTTGAGGCGAACGACCTCGAAATCCGCTTCGGCGGCGTGAAGGCCTTGGCCGGCGTCTCCTTCCGCGTGGAGGAGGGCGAGGTGTTCGGGGTCATCGGCCCCAACGGCGCCGGCAAGACCACGCTGCTGAACGCCATCTCCGCCGTCTACCGGCTCAATGGCGGCTCCATCCGCTTCGCTGGGGAGGATGTGACCGGCCTGCCGCCGCATCGCCTCTCCCGCCTCGGCATCGCCCGCACCTTCCAGATCGTGCAGCCCTTCAAGGCCATGAGCGTGCGGGAGAATGTCGCCATCGGCGCCATGTTCGGCCACGCGCGGCTGCGCACCCGCGACGCCTGGCTCGCCGCCGCCGATGCCGCACTGGAGCGCACGGGCCTCGCGCCCAAGGCCGCCTTCATGCCGCCGCAGCTCACCCTCGCCGACAGAAAGCGCCTGGAGGTGGCCCGCGCGCTCGCCATGGGGCCGCGCATCATCCTCTTCGACGAGGTGATGGCGGGCCTCAACCACACGGAGATCGAACGCATGATCGACCTCGTGAAGAGCCTCAAGCAGGCCGGCCTCACCGTGGTCGTCATCGAGCATGTGATGAAGGCGGTTCTGGCCCTCTGCGATCGCATCATGGTGCTGAACTTCGGCGCCAAGCTCGCCGAGGGTGTGCCGGACGACGTGGTGTCCGACCCCAAGGTGGTGGAGGCCTATCTCGGCCAGCGCTTCGCCAAGGCGCATTCGGCTGCCCAGGTGGCCACGGCGGCGGGAGGCGTGCAATGAGCCTTCTCTCGGTCGAAGGCCTCGCGGTGGCCTATGGCGACAGCCGCGTCCTGTGGGACGTGGGCTTCGACATGGCGGAAGGCGAGATCGTCGCGCTGGTGGGTGCGAACGGCGCGGGCAAGACCACCCTCCTGCGGGCCCTCACCGGCCTCGTCCCGGTGCGCGGCGGAAAGATGCGCTTCGCCGGCGCGGACCTCGGCCCGCTGAAGCCCTATGAGCGCGCCCGGCGTGGCATCGCCATGGTGCCGGAGGGCCGGCGCCTGTTCGCCGGCCTCACCGTGCGCCAGAATTTGAAGCTCGGCGCCACAGCGCGCCCGGACCGCGCCGGCGAGGAGGACGACCTTGCCTTCGTCTTCCAGCTGTTCCCCGAGTTGAAGCGGCTGGAAGGCCGGCTCGCCGGCCTCATGTCCGGCGGCGAGCAGCAGATGTGCGCCATCGGCCGGGCGCTTATGGCGCGGCCGAGCCTGCTGCTCGTCGACGAGATGTCGCTGGGCCTCGCCCCGGTGATCGTCGACCGCATCGCGGACGCGGTGCGCCAGGTCAACCGCGAGCGCGGCATCACCGTGCTGCTGGTGGAGCAGGACGTGGGCCTCGCGCTGGAGATCGCCACCCGCGGCTACGTGCTCGACACCGGCCGCATCACCATCGACGGCCCGGCGGACGACCTTCTGCGGCGCGAGGACATCCGCGCCGCCTATCTCGGCCTCAACTGACGTGCCTCAACCGATCCTTCTGGAGAGCGTGACGTGTCCCGACCCTATGACCTCGTGATCGAAAACGGCACGATCCACACCCCGTCCTCCTCCTTCAAGGCGGACATCGCCGTGCTCGACGGCAAGATTTCCGCCATCGGCGGCCCCTTCACCGAGGCGGCGAAGCGCGTGGATGCCAAGGGCCTCGCCGTGCTGCCGGGCATGTGGCACGTCCACTGCCATTTCCGCGAGCCGGGCCACACCTACAAGGAAGACTTTCAGACCGGCTCCGCGGCGGCGGCGGTCGGCGGCGTGACCATGTGCATCGACATGACCAACAATACGCCGCACCCGACCACGCTCGAAGACTACGAGATGAAGAAGGCGCTGGTCGCGCCTAAGGCCCATGTGGACTACGCGCTCTATGGCGGCGGGCTCTATCCGCGCACGGTGGAGGCGCTGGCCAAGGCGGGCGCCATCGGCATCAAGATCTTCAACACGCGCCACATCAAGGAAGTCTATCCCTACATCTCGGAACTCGGCGTGCTCGACCACGGCATCCTGTTCGAGCTCTATGAGGCGACGCGGGACATGGGGCTCGTCGCCTCGGTGCATCATGACGATCCCGAATGGTGCAAGCGGCTCACCTTCCGCGATTACATCGACAAGGGCCGCACCGATGCCATGGCCTATCACGAGAGCTTCTCGAAGGGCTACATGTATGGCCACGGCATGGTCGCGGGCCTCGCGGCCTCGCTCTATTACGCCCGCATCTGCGGGGTGAAGCTGCACGTGCTGCATCTCGGCGTCATGCCCAAGGGCGCCAACGAGATGATCCACCACGCCAAGTTCGACCTGGGCCAGGACGTGTCGTGCGAGCTGGAGCTCGGCACCATGTTCATGAACCGCGCGCAGATGGAGAAGGTGGGGCCGCGCACCTACAATTGGGCCTACGACCCCGAGGCCGGCTGGGACGCCATCAAGGACGGCACGGCTGATATGATCGTGCTGGAGCACGCCCCCCATTCCAAGGAGGACGTGGACCCCGGCTGGAAGGACCTGTTCTCGGTGCCGCTGGGCGTCACCGGCGCGCAGGAATACATCCCCCTGCTCATGAACGCGGTGAATGAGGGGCGCCTCTCGCTCAACGACGTGGCGCGCCTCGCCGCCGAGGCCCCCGCCCGGCGCTTTGGCATCTTCCCGCGAAAGGGCGTGATCCAGCCCGGCGCGGATGCCGACTTCACCATCGTCGACATGAGCCGCGAAGGCGTCTTCCGCAACGAGGACATGCTCTCGCGCACCGGCTTCTCCAGCTGGGAGGGCATGGCCACCAAGGGCGCGGCCACCCACACCATCGTGCGGGGCACCATCGTCGCGCAGGGCGGCAAGCTGGTGGGCGCGCCGGGCTTCGGGCGCTTCGTGCCCGGCACCGCGGCATCCGCCTGAGAAACCTAAGAAAACCAAACCTTCCGGGACCAGCAGGAGCGAGCGAGATGATGCACAGACGAACTCTGGTGAAGAGCGTGGCCGCCCTCGGCCTCGCCACCCTTTTCGGCGCGGGCACGGCCGCCGCGCAGGACAAGATCAAGATCGGCGCCGCCGTCAGCCTCACCGGCAACTTCGCCCGCGAAGGCCATCTCTTGAAGAACGGCTACGCCTATTGGGAAAAGCTGGTGAATGACGCCGGCGGCATCAAGGTCGGTGAAAAGAAGATGCCCGTCGAGGTCATCTATTACGACGACGAGAGCAAGCCGCAGACCTCCGCCCGCCTGACCGAGAAACTCATCACCGAAGACGGCGTGGGCTTCATCCTCGGGCCCTACTCCTCCGGCATCGCCACCGCCACGGCGGCGATCAGCGAGAAGTACAAGGTCATCACCATGACGCCCATGGCGACGGCCGACAGCCTCTACCAGCGCGGCTACAAATACATCTTCTGTCCCGCGCCACTGGCCTCGACCACGCTCGATCCCATGCTGGCGCTGCTGAAGACGGTGAAGGACCCGCCCAAGACCATCGCCATCGCCGGCCCCGACGACCTCTTCCCCAATGTGTTCGCCGGCGCCGCGCAGAAGAAGGCGGAGGCCGAGGGCCTGAAGGTGGTCTATTCCACCAAGTATCCGAAGGGCTCGGCCGACCTCTCCTCCGTCGCCACGGCGCTGA
The DNA here is from genome assembly GCF_012932745.1 of Xanthobacter sp. SG618. Classification (NCBI taxonomy): domain Bacteria; kingdom Pseudomonadati; phylum Pseudomonadota; class Alphaproteobacteria; order Hyphomicrobiales; family Xanthobacteraceae; genus Xanthobacter; species Xanthobacter sp. SG618. Next base: position 177,245 of record NZ_JABBHL010000009.1, read on the forward strand.
AGGAGAGCAATCCGGACGTGCTGATCCTCACCGGCTACGTCCAGGATTCCATCCTGCTCATCAAGACGCTGCAGACGCTGAAGGTGAACCCCAAGCTCATTGGCTTCGCCTTCGCGGTGGGCATCCCGGACTTCCTCAACGCCCTCGGCCCGGCGGCGGAAGACCTGTTCGGCGTGCAGATCTGGGATCCGGCGCTGACCTATAAGGGCCCGGTGGTCGCCGACAGCGCGACATATGTGGAGACCTTCAAGAAGCAGTTCGGCGGCGAGGTGCCCACCTACATCACCGCCGCCGGCACGGCGGGCGCGCTGTCGCTCCAGCTCGCCATCGAGAAGGCCGGCAGCATCGACCCGGTGAAGGTGCGCGAGGCCATGCTCCAGCTCGACACCGACACCTTCTTCGGCCCGGTGAAGTACAACGACGCCGGCGTCGACGTGAAGGCCTCCGCCGTGGTCGCGCAGGTGCAGGGCGGCAAGGCGGTGCCGGTCTATCCCGCGGCCATCGCGGCGGCCCCCGTCGTCTATCCGCGCAAGCCCTTCCCGTGATCGTCGACGTTCACGCCCATGCCCTCTCGCGCGATTTCCTCAGCGAACTCGCACGGGAGGGTGCCTTCGGCATCGAGACGTGTCCGGAAGGCTTCCGCTTCGCCGGCTACGGCCCCCTCGATCCGCTGCTGTTCGACATGGACGGGCGGCTCGAAAGCCTGACGCGGCGCGAGATCGGCCTCCAGCTGGTGTCGCCGCCGCCGCGCGTCGTCTCCCATGCGGGATGGGCGGCGGATGCGGCCTTCGCCCGGCGGCTCAATGACCAGACCCTCGCGGCGGTGCGCGACGCTGGCGGCCGCCTCGGCGGGCTCCTCGTTCCGCCCATCGCCGAGCCGGAGCGATGCGTCGCGGAAATCCGGCGCGGGCTGGACGAGGGCCATGTGGGCGTCGCCCTGCCGACCTCGGCGGCGGGGCGCCCGCTCGATGATCCCGCCTTCGAGCCCATGTGGGCGGAATGCGCGCGGCAGGGCTGCATCGTCTTCATGCACCCGACCACGGGCGTGGAGCGGCAGGCCTTCGGCAGCTTCACCATGCTGCAACTGGTGGGCTGGCCCTCGGAAACCGCCTTGTGCGTGGCGCGGCTGATCTTCGCCGGCGTCATCGAGCGCCATGCCAGCCTCAAGATGGTGCTGGCCCATGGCGGCGGCACGCTGGCCATGCTCGCAGGCCGGCTCGATCTCGCCTATGAGGCGCCGCTCTATGAGGCCAATCCGGCCTGCCGCGCGCATATCGGCAAGCCGCCGTCGCACTATCTGCGCGATCTCTATTACGACACGGTGGTCGCCCACCTGACCGTGCTCGACTTCCTGCTCAAGCTGGTCGGCCCGGAGCGGGTCGTGTTCGGCACCGACTTCCCGTTCGAGGTCGGTGATGCGGAGGGCCGGAAGTCCCTCGCGGCTTTGGAGCCCCTGGGGGTCGAGGTGCGCGACACCGTTCTCGCCAATGGTGCACGGCTGGTTTCGGGCGCGAGGTCTTAGGGGGCGGCGAGCAATCCGCCGGAACATCACCGTCGTTTGCCGCTCCTAAACCACGGGCAGGACATGTTCGGCGCGGTCCAACCGGAGGCGCGCTGTGGAAACGTCCCTTTATGAGCCCGTGAAGCGCTTCCTCGAGCAGCTCGGCTACACCGTGAAAGGCGAGGTGAGGAATTGCGACATCGTCGCTCTCCGGGACGATGATCCTGCGGTGGTGGTGATCGGCGAATTGAAGCTGGCATTCAATCTCGAACTCATTCTTCAGGGCGTCGACCGGGCGACCATGGGCGACGAGATCTGGCTGGCGGCCCGCCTGTCCGCCAACGGCAAGGGGCGGGAAAGCGACCCGCGCTATCGCAATCTCTGCCGCCGCCTCGGCTTCGGCTTGCTGGGCGTCTCGGCAACCGGGCGCGTCGATGTCCTTGTTTCACCAATCTCGCCGATGCCGCGGAAGGATCCCCGCCGCCGCTCGCGGCTGATGGAGGAGCACAGGCGCCGCCAGGGCGATCCCGTTGCGGGCGGCGGCACGCGCAAGCCGATCATGACCGCGTATCGGCAGCAGGCCCTGGCCTGCGCCGCCGCGATGACAGCCGCGCCGCAGCGTCCGCGCGACCTGAAGCACATCTGCCCCGATGCCCAGAAAATTCTCCACCGCAATGTCTATGGGTGGTTCCAGCGTGCGGAGCGCGGCGTCTACGTGCTGACCGAACTGGGGCGGAGCGCATTGGCCTCGTGGCAGCCTGACATCACCCCCTGAACGCGAAATAGGCAAAGGCGCGGGGCGCCAGCCACTCGGCGATCATTCGAAGTCTGCTGCCAGCGCTTCCAGTCTGCCCCGCCTGCCACCTTCAACGCGAAGTCTTGCGACATCGGCGCCTTGATCGGCCGTAGCTCTCCTGCGGCCGACCGCGACGGAGCGCGTCCCGCCGCGTGCGCCGCCTTCGCGCCTGTCCGCCGCTGCCCCCGGTCGGCTTCTTGCAACGCTTCGGATCAACGGCGCCCCCCGCGTGCGCCACGGCGGTCCGCAACGCTCCGACGCGCCCTCTGTCGGTTGACAGTAAACTATATAGCATTTATGTTTCACTACATCTCATAAATGCAATTCGCCGCGCCGGCGTCCCGTTCGGACTCTGTCGAAGGCGAAGCCAGAGCCGGAACAATGAGGGGGCCGATGAACGCTGCCACCATGCATCCGAAAGACCAGACCTATCCGCCTTCGTATGCGAGCCCGTTGCTGGAGGTGTCCGGGGTCACGCTCCAGTACAAGACCCGCGATCTGCTCGTCACGGCCACCCGCGACGTGAGCTTCGAAGTCTATCCGGCGGACCGCTTCGTGCTGCTCGGCCCCTCCGGCTGTGGCAAATCCACCCTGCTGAAAGGCGTCGCCGGCTTCCTGAAACCGGTGGCGGGCTTCATGCGGCTGAACGGCCAGATGATCGACGGCGCCGGCCCCGATCGCATGATGGTGTTCCAGGACTTCGACCAGCTGATGCCCTGGAAGACCGTGCTGGAGAACGTGATGTTCCCCATCCTGGTGAGCCGCCGCTTTCCCCGCGCCGAAGCCCGCGCGCGGGCTATGGCCAGCATCACCAAGGTCAAGCTCGGCAAGTTCGCGGATGCCTATCCGCACATGCTGTCCGGCGGCATGAAGCAGCGCGTGGCCATCGCCCGTGCCATGGCCATGGAGCCCGCCATCCTCTTGATGGACGAGCCCTTCGCCGCCCTCGACGCCCTGACCCGCCGCCAGATGCAGGACGAGCTGCTGCAGCTGTGGGACGACACCCGCTTCACCGTCCTCTTCGTCACCCACTCCATCGAGGAGGCGATCGTGGTCGGGTCACGCATCCTCGTGCTCTCGCCCCATCCCGGGCAGGTGAAGGCGGAGCTGAACGCCCACCAATACGGGCACGACCACCAGGGCGGCAGCGATTTCATGGCCCTGTCCCAGAAGATCAACACCATGCTTTTCGCCGAGGGGCACCATGGCTGAAATCACCCCCTTGCCGGTCGCCCGGCTGTCTCCGCCTATCCGGCCGGAATTCGAGCGGACCACGCCCCCCGTGAGCGATGCGGCCGAGATCGAGCGTCCGCTCTCGCTCTGGGAGCACCTCGCCAACATGGAGGGGGTGCGGCGCGGCGCCATCGTCGTGGCGCTGATGGTGGCCTGGCAGGTCTATGCCGTCTGGCTGTCCAACCCGCTGATGTTCCCCACGCTGACGGACACCCTGAGCGCCTTGTGGGATGGCCTCGTCCACGGCGTCCTCCTCCAGCGCATCGGCGCGACGCTGCAGGTGCTCATGACGGGCTATGCCATCGGCATCGCCCTTGCGGCCATGCTGACGACCTTCGCCGTCTCCTCGCGGCTGGGCGCCGACCTTCTGGCCACCCTCACCGCCATGTTCAATCCGCTCCCCGCCATCGCCCTCCTGCCGCTGGCGCTGCTGTGGTTCGGGCTCGGGGTGCCCAGCCTCGTCTTCGTCATCGTGCATTCGGTGCTCTGGGCGGTCGCCCTCAACACGCTGACGGGCTTTCTAGGCGTCTCTGAAACCCAGAGGCTGGCCGGCCAGAACTATGGCCTGCGCGGCGTGCGCTACGTGGCGCTGATCCTGATCCCGGCCGCCTTCCCCTCGATCCTCTCCGGATTGAAGATCGGCTGGGCCTTTGCCTGGCGCACCTTGATCGCGGCGGAACTGGTGTTCGGCGTGTCCTCGCGTTCGGGCGGGCTCGGGTGGTTCCTGTTCGAGAAACGCAACCAGCTGGAGACCGATCAGGTCTTCGCCGGGCTTACCTGCGTCATCATCATCGGCCTGCTGGTGGAAGGACTGATCTTCCGCACCATCGAGGCCCGCACCATCCGCCGCTGGGGCATGAGCCGCGGCTGACCTCACCCTGCACTTACACCTCCAAGAAAAGAGCAGTCCCATGCGTATTCGCCTTCTCGGCACGGGCACGCCCACGCCTTCCCTGCGCCGCATGTCCTCCGGCTATGTGATCGAGACCGGAAACGACGTGATCGTCATGGACCACGGCTTCGGCGCCCATCATCGCCTGCTCGAGCTGGGCATCCCCGCGACCCGGGTGACCCACCTCTTCTTCTCCCATCTGCACTATGACCATTGCGGCGACTATGGCCGCCTGCTGCTGACGCGCTGGGACCAGGGCGCCGACCGCATTCCCGAGCTGAAGGTGTTCGGCCCAGCGCCTATCGCCGACATCACCGAGCGCCTGTTCGGGCTGGACGGCGTGTACAATGCGGATCTGGTGGCGCGCACCTCCCACGGTTCCAGCCTCGATCTGTTCAAGGCCCGCGGCGGCACGCTGCCCCGGCCGCGTCCCGTTCCGGAGGTCACCACCCTGTCGCCCGGCGACGTCATCAAGGGCGATGGCTGGACGCTGGAGACGGATCAGGTGAACCACTTCCAGCCCTTCCTCGTGACCCTCGGCTTCCGCCTGACGACCCCCGAAGGCGTCTTCGTCTATTCCGGCGACAGCGGACCGGCGGAAAGCATGCATGTGCTGGCGCGGGATTGCGACGTGCTCGTGCACATGTGCCATTACCTCTCGGGCACCAATTACAGCCCCGATTTCTCGCACAGCTGCATGGGGCACATGGAGCTTGCGGAACTGGCGCGCGATGCCCGGGTGAAGAACCTCGTCCTCACCCACATCACCGAGCAATTCGACCGGCCCGGCCTCAGGGAGCGGGTGGTCGCCGACATCTCGCGGGTCTATGGCGGCAACATCTTCTTCGGCGAAGATCTCATGGAAATCCCGCTCAAGGGGCCACAGAACGACCGCCTGCTCTGAGGCATTGAAAATGGGAACGCGACGCCTGCGGGCGTCGCGTTCCGCCGATCACCAAACGAGACGCCGAACTGGCGCGGAACCTTCCAGACCATGAGGGGATCCAGATGAAACATCTTGCCCGGCTGGCCGTATTGGCCGTCGCTATTGCCGCCACCATCGCCCCGCCCCTTGCCAGGCCCGCCGCTGCGGCCGAGGTGCGTGTCGTGAGCGGCCTCGGCCTGTGCTATTTGCCCATGATCGTCGCAGCGGAAAACAAGCTGATCGAAAAGCATGCGGCGGCCCTCGGCCTGCCCGATGCCAAGGTCATCTACACGCAGCTGACCAGCGGCCCGGCCATCACCGATGCGCTGATCTCCGGCAATGCCGACATCGCCATGGCAGGCACGTCGGTGATGCTCAATCTGTGGGACAAGACGGTGAAGTTCGCCCCCGTGAAGGGGATGATGGCGATCTGCGATTCACCCATCTATTTCAACACCATCGATCCCGCGATCACGTCCATCAAGGACTTCAAGCCCACCGACCGGATCGCCATGGCCGCCGGCAAGGGCACGCAGCACGCGCTGATCCTGGAGATGGCCACCGCCCAGGCCTTCGGCTTCGACCAGCGCAACAAGTTCGACACGCTGGCCATCACCATGTCCCATCCCGACGGCGTCGCCGCGCTGCTCTCGGGCGGGGCCGTCGCCAGGACGCACGTGACGACGGTGCCCTTCATCCAGATGGAGCTCGCCAATCCGAACGTGCGCACCATCCTCAGTTCCTATGACGTCACCGGCGGCGCCAACACGCTGATTACCGCCTATGCCAATGACAAGTGGCGGGCGGCCAATCCCAGGCTCTACGCCGCCACCTATGCGGCGCTGACCGAGGCGATGGGCCTCATCGCCGCCGACAAGACCGCGGCGGCGCAGGCGTTCAAGCGGTTCGACAAGTCGAAGCTGTCGGAGGCCGAGATCGTAGCGATCCTCAATGATCCGAACATGATGAGCTTTTCGCCGACGCCCCGGAAGGTGATGGTCTTCGCTGAATACATGCACAAGACCGGCCTGCTGAAGAATCTGCCGACCTCCTGGAAGGACGTCTTCTTCAGCAACGTCCATGATCTGCCCGGCGATTGACCCATCGTGGCGGGCACCGGACACGCCATTGTGCCGGCGCCTTGCCTCCTTGGGGGAATGTCAGTACCACCGCCCTCTCACCTGCGTTCGGAATCTCCCATGACAAAGCCTCGGGTTCCGCGTGCGACGCACGACAAGGCAGATGCCGTGACCAAGGCTCCGCCGTCCCAGGCGGGCCACGACTTCTGGCGCCGCTTCGCGCCGAAGGACCCCGGCCAGTCCCCCAAATACCTCCAGCTGCGGGATGCGGTGCTGGCGGGAATTCGCGAGGGATACTGGAGCCTTGGCGACCGCCTGCCGCCGGAGAAGGATCTGGCGCTCGCCACCGGGCTCAGTCTCGGCACGGTCCAGAAGGCCTATCGCGAACTGGTGCAGGACGGGGCGGTGGACCGCAAGCAGGGGCGGGCCGGCAGCTTCGTCAATCGCGAGCCGCGCCAGGTGGACACGGTCTGGCACTTCCTGTTCAGCGACGAGCGGCGCGAGAACTTCTTCCCCGTCTTCCCCCAGGTGGACCGCATTCACCGGCACAGGAACCGCGGTTCCTGGAGCATGCACATGCAATGGGTGGAGGACGAGGTGGTCGAGATCGACCGCATCGTCGATATCGGCCACGAATTCCTCGTCTACAGCCAGTTCATCATCGATGCGCGGGTCTACGACCAGGTGCGCAAGGACAAGCAGACTGCCCTTGAAGGCGTCAATCTGCGCCGTGAGCTGAACCTGACGGTCCAGCGCATGACGTATGACATCCGCATCGAGCCGCTGCCGCGCGACATCTGCTCGAAGATCGGAGTGGAGGCCAAGACCATCGGCATGGTGGTGGAAATCTTCAGCTCGGCGAGCCCGGCGAATTACGGCTCGTTCCAGCGCATCTTCGTGCCGCGCACCCAGTTCTTCATGCGCATCGACAGCCAGGCGCCCCGGTCGGCCTAAAACGCGCCGGTCTCGTCCCTCACTGATCTCCCTCACTGTCCTTGAAGTCGGTCTCGCCCTTCTTCCAGTATCCGGACATGACGAGCCGACTGGGCGGGATGGCGCGGTCGATCCGGAAGTGGCGGCGCACATTTCGCGCGACCGAGGCTTCGGCGGCGAACCACACCGCACCCGAGGCCTGCGGCACCTCCGCCCGCGTCACGTGGTCGGCGAGGGTCGAAAACGGGCCGGCATCGTCGTTGCCGCGCGGAAGCCAGGTGATCTCCACATCCGCCTTCGAGTGGATGATTTGGGCATCCCGATCCTCGGGAATTTCCACGAAGGCATCGACGGAAAGCCCGGCCGGCAGGGTTTCGAGGATCGCGCCAATGGCGGGAAGCGCCGTCTCGTCGCCACCGATCAGCAGATGCGAGACGTCCGGATCCAGCCGGAAGCCGCCGCGCGGGCCGGCGATCTGGACCACATCGCCGGGCGCCGCATTCTGCGCCCAGGTGGAGCAGGGGCCGTCCCCGTGCAGGACGAAATCGATGTCCATCTCGCACAGCGTCTCGCGGAAATGGCGGATGGTGTAGGCGCGCCCGTCGGGCTTCCCGCCATCGACCGTGGGCACGAAGACCTTGACCCACTGGGCCGGGCGGCGGACGGGAAAGTCCATCAGCGCCGTAGAGGCGAGGGTGATGCGCCGCATGTGCGGGCTCACCTCGGTGACCTTGCGGACCTCGGCGATCCTCAGGCGGCGTTCGGGCGGAACCGGGCGTTCGGCGCCCGCGAGGGGGGTGTTGTTCTGTTTCATCGGAAGGGTCCTTGGCCGCCGGGTCAGGCGCGACGCCGGCGCAGCGTGGTGAGGGAGAGGAGGAACGCGGCAGCCGCCATGGACGCTGCGATGCGGAAGGCGAAGCGCATGGCCTCCGTCACGAGGTCCGGGGTGGCGGTGGCCGTATCGCCGGCAACGCTGGCGAAGAGCGCGCCCATGAGGGAGGCGCCGGTGATGAGGCCGAGATTGCGGGCCAGGGCCAGCAGGCCGGAAACGAGGCCGCGCTGTTCGGGGCGCGCATCGGTCATGACGGCGGTGTTGTTCGGCGTCTGGAAGAAGGCGAGGCCGACGCTGATGAACAGGATGGCGACGATGTAGATGGCGACGCCGCCATCACGCGACACCCAGGACATGGCGAACGCCCCGACGGTGAACAGCGCCAGCCCGAGGACCATGGCGAGCCTCGCGCCGATGCGGTCGGCGAGGGTGCCGGCCGGCACGCCCATGATGGCTGCGGCGAGGGGGCCGACCGTCATCACCAGCCCGACCATGCGGGTGTCGAGGCCGAGGGCCTTCGAGAGGAAGAACGGCCCCAGCACCAGGGTCGCCATCATCACCGCATAGACCAGCACGCTCATGACCATGCTGGTGGAGAGCAGCACGTTGCCGAACATGGATAGCTTCAGCAGCGGCGCGCGCGCCTTCACTTGCACCGCGAGGAACAGGGCAAGGCCGACGAGCGCGCCGAGCCCGAGCTGCAGCACGAGCGGTGCATCGAAGCCCTGCTTGCCGGCGAACGTCATGGCCAGCGCATAGGCGCCGAGCGTCAAGGCGAGAAGGATCGTGCCGAGCCAGTCGAACCGCGCCGCGGGGACGGGATGCTTCGGCGCATCGACGGCATTGGGCAGATAGCGCGAGACCAGAAGGAAGGCCAGAAGCCCGAACGGCAGGTTGACCCAGAACACCGCCTGCCAGCCGAAGGCGGCCAGCGCCAGCGAGCCGAGCGAGGGCCCGAGCGCGATGCCGAAGGACACCATGGTGGAGAGCACGCCCATGGCGAAGCCGGTGCGCTCCTTGGGAAACACCTCGCCGACGAAGGCGAAGGAGAGCGCCATCAGGATGGCGCCGCCAAGCCCCTGGCCGGCGCGGCCGGCGATCAGCAGGGGCAGGCTGGTGGAGAGGGCGCACAGCACTGAGGCCGCCATGAAGACGGCGAGCCCCCACAGATAGAGCCGCTTCTTGCCGAGCTGGTCACCGAAACGGCCCACGCCGACGATGAGGGCGGTGACGACGAGCAGATAGCTCACCACCACCCATTGGACGGCCCCGAAGTCCACGCCGAGGCTTTTGACCAAGGTGGGCAGGGCGACGTTGATGATGTTGGTGCCGAGCTGCGACAGCAGGATGGCAAGGGAAAGCCCGGTCAGCACCATGCCGGAATGGATGGGCCGGTGCGCGGCCGCAGCGTGCGGCTGGGCGGTGGGGGAAGAGGTTTGTCGTGTCATGTGGGGTCCTGTCGAAAGCAGCGCGCAGGCGCGTTGAACTGGTCTTTCGATAGGGGCCGATCTTGTTTGCATACAGTGCAATGTCGCTATTATATGATTGCATCAGATGCACTGATGCGGAGGCGCTCCCTTGCCTGCCAAACCGACGCGCCACGCGCCGCCGCTCGACATGAACCTGCTGGTGACGCTCGACGCGCTCCTCTCGGAAGGCAGTGTCGTGGGGGCGGCGCAGCGGCTGAACCTCTCGGCGCCGGCCATGAGCCGCCAGCTCGCGCGCATCCGTCACCTCCTGGGCGATCCGGTGCTGGTGCGGGCGGGGCGCGGGCTCGTGCCGACCCCGCGGGCCGAGGCCCTGCGCGAACGGCTGCGCGGCCTCGTGGCCGAGGCCGAGGCGCTGGTGCGCGGCGACGAGATCGATCTGCTGCGGCTGGAGCGCACCTTCGTCATCCGCGCCAATGACGGGTTCGTCGGCACCTTCGGCGCGGCGCTGGCATCATTGGCCGCGCAGGAGGCCCCCCTGGTCCGGCTGCGCTTCGCCCATCAGGACAAGGAGGATGTGGAGGCTCTGCGAGAGGGCCGGATCGACGCCGATGTGGGCGTCATCGGCGCCATGGGGCCGGAGATCCGCTTGCAGGCGCTGTTCCACGATCGCTTCGTGGGGGTCGTGCGCCCCGGCCATCCGCTCGCGGGGGAGGTGACGCCGGAGCGGTTCGCGGCCTTTCCCCATGTCTCCGTCTCGCGCCGGGGGCGTTTCTCAGGGCCCATCGACGTGGCGCTGGCAGCTTTGGGACTGAAGCGCTTCGTGGCCATCGCGGTGGCCAACTTCAACGATGCGCTGGCCATCGTGCGCACCTCGGACCATGTCGCCGCCGTGCCGGCCCGGCTGACGGAGCCGGCGCGTGCCGGCCTCCACAGCTTCGACCTGCCGGTGAAGACGGATGCGCTCGCCGTGTCCCTTGCCTGGCATCCCCGCTTCGATGCCGATCCCGCCCATCGATGGCTGCGCGCGGCGCTGCGGACCGCGTGTTCGTCCCGCGTCCCGGGGCAGACCGAACCGGCCGGATAGGCGCGCGGAACGCCGGCCGCCTCTATGACGGTTCCCGGGCGAGAGCCGGACTTGCGGCCGGCGCCGTGGCCGAACGGCGGATCACCAGCTCGATGGGCAGCTCCACGCGGTGCGGCTGCGCTTCGCCGCGAAGGCGGGCAAGGAGATGGCGCGCCACCGTGCGTCCCAGCTCGGTGGTGGGCAGATGCACCGTGGTCAAAGGCGGGGCAAGGTGGGCGGCGATTTCCAGATTGTCGATGCCCACGACCGACAGCGCACCGGGCACGGCGATGCCGCTCGCCTGGGCCTCGAACAACGCGCCGGCGGCCAGAAGATCGTTGCCGCAGACCACGGCCGTCGGCGGCGTCGCCCGCGCCATCAGCTCGGCGAGCCCAGCGCGGCCGCCGGCGAGGGTGAAGGGGGCCTCCACCACGCAGGACGAGGGCAGCTCGAGCCCGCGCGCGGCGAGGGCGGCGCGGACCCCGGCGACGCGGGAGCGGGCGCGGTCGTTGGCGTGGGTGAAGCCGGAGATCATCCCGAACCGGCGGTGGCCGAGATCGAGCAGGTGATCGGCGATGAGCCACCCCGCCTTCTCATTGTCAAAGCCGATGGCCGGCAGGCGCGCGTCGAACGACCAGGACAGCACCACCGGAACGGATGCGGTGGTGAGCAGCGCCCAGGTTTCCTCCAGATGGTCAGCGCCCACCACCATGAGTGCGTCGACGCCGCGCGCCAGCATCGCCCGCACCGCTGCTGCCTCCTGCGCCGGGGCATAATCGTGGGCGGCGACGAGGAGCTGATAGCCGTTGCCCGCAAGCTCGGTCTGCATGGCCTGGATGGCGCGGGCAAAGATGGCGTGATCGAGGGTGGGCACCACGGCGCCGATGGTCAGCGTCTTGCCCGAGGCGAGGGCCCGGGCCGCGCCGCCCGGCACGTAGTTCAGCCGCGCGATGGCGTCGCTCACGCGCGCCAGGGTTTCCTCCTGCACCAGGTCCGGGCGCGAGAGGGCGCGCGAGACCGTGGCCGTGGAGACCCCGGCCAGCTGAGCCACATCCTGAAGCGTCGCCCGCGCCTTGCGATTCATGCTCGTCATCATGCCAGCAGCCGGCCGGAATGAACAGGGATGAATGCGCTTGCAGCCTTGTGTCCGCAAGGTAATTACCGCAGTGCAGCGGTGAAAATAGAGATCTCGGGCCGATCGCCGCTTGACACTCTGAGGCTCGATGATAGCTTTTATGTAAGCGCTTGCATTGGCCGCCCACGAGGCGGAGACGCAGCGTGCCGATGCTCCCGCAGATGGAGCACGCAATGACGGGAGGAGACGAATGCCGCTCGGGCGCAGGTCCGCCATCGGCGTGACGACGCTCGGCTTGCTGGTGCTCGCGTGGTTCATGGCCACCGGCGCCAACGGGCTGATCTCACCGGGACGTTTCCCGACGCCGGCCGATACGTGGACCGCCGGCCTCCAGGCCATGGTGCGGGGCTACGGCGACGCGACGCTTGTGGTGCATGTGTTGCAATCGCTGAAGCTGGTGGCGCTGGGCTTCGTGGTGTCGGTGGCGGTGGGGGTGCCCCTCGGCCTGCTGATGGGCACCAGCGCGACGGCCGAGGCGGTGCTCAACCCGGTGTTCATGCTGCTGCGCCCCATTCCGCCTTTGGCCTGGATCCCGCTCGCCATCCTGTGGTTCGGGCTCGGGGACACGGCCAAGATCATGGTCATCTTCTTCGCCGCCTTCGTCCCTTCGGTCATCAACACTCAGGCCGGCGTGCGCACCATCGAGCGCCCCCTCATCGAGGCGGCGCGCATGCTCGGCACGCCGCACGGCCGCTTCATCCGCGAGGTGGTGGTGCCCGGCGCGGCGCCGATGATCTTCACCGGCCTGCGCCTGTCCCTGCAGGCGAGCTGGACCACGCTGGTGGCGGCTGAACTCGTGGGCGCCCTCGCTGGGCTCGGGCACCTGCTCAACCTCGCCCAGCAGGACCTTTATCCCGGCATGATCCTCGTGGGCATGATCTGCGTCGCCATCTTCGGCGCGTTCACCACCGCTCTGCTGGGGCTGGTCGAGCGCCGCACCCTCACCTGGGTCCGCATCAAGGGAGACACGGCATGACCGGCGCGCTGGACCCTGCCCGGCGCATGGCGCTGGGCCTCGCCGGTCTCGTCGGCTTCTTCGGCCTGTGGGCGCTGGTCGCGGCGAGCGGGCTCGTCGGCAAGGCCTTCCTTCCCGGCCCGCTGGAGGTGGCCGAGCGGCTGGTGACGTTGCTCCACACCTCGTTCGCGGGGGGCACGCTGCCACAGCATCTCGCCTCCAGCCTCCAGCGCTTTTCCGCCGGCTACCTGCTGGCGGCGGCGGTGGGCGTGCCGCTGGGCCTGCTCATGGGGCGCTTCCGGCTGCTCGACGACATCGTCTCGCCGCTGTTCGACGCCCTGCGCTTCATCGCGCCCATCGCGTGGGTGCCGTTCGCCGCCTTGTGGTTCGGCACCGGCTTCGGCGGGCCCGTCCTCATCATCTTCTCCGGCGCCTTTCCCCCCTGCCTGCTCAACGCCTATCGCGGCGCCCGCCAGGTGGACCCGCGCTACATTGAGGCCGCCGAGATGCTGGGCACGCCGACCCACCGCCTGATCCTGGAAGTGCTGCTGCCGGCCGCCACCCCCTCCATCGTGGCGGGCCTCAGGATCGGCGCCGGCCTCGGCTGGCAGTCGCTGGTTGGGGCCGAGCTGATCGTGGCCTCCACCGGCGTCGGCTACATGATGGTGCAGGCCCAGAGCGGCGTCGCCACCGCAACGGTGATGGTCGGCATGGCGGCCATCGGCCTCGTCGGCGTCCTCATCGACATCGCCCTTCGTGCCCTCGAGGCGCGCATCCACAACCGCCTCGAGCGAGCCTGAGAGGACAAGATGAGCTCCATCCGCTTCGATGCCGTGAGCAAGAGTTTCGGCGCCGGCCAGGTGAAGGCGCTGGACGACGTGGACCTTGCCATCGCCGACAAGGAATTCCTGGCCATCGTCGGCCCCTCCGGCTGCGGCAAGACCACCTGCCTGAGGCTCGCCGCGGGCTTCGAGTTTCCCACCTCCGGACGGGTGCTGGTGGGCAATGCCGAGGTGCGCGAGCCGGGGCCGGACCGGGCGGTAGTGTTCCAGCAGTTCGCCCTCTTCCCCTGGAAGACGGTGGTCGAGAATATCGAGCTGGGCCTGCGCAACCGGAACATGCCGCGCGAGGAGCGGCGCATCCGTGTCATGGAGGCGGTCGAGCTGATCGGCCTCAATGGCTATGAGGGCGCCTATCCGCACCAGCTCTCGGGCGGGATGCAGCAGCGCGTGGCCATCGCCCGCGCCTATGTGCTCGATCCCCAGGTGCTTCTCATGGACGAGCCCTTCGGCGCGCTCGACGCCCAGACCCGCGTGGTGATGCAGGAAGAGCTGGTGCGCCTCGCCCGGCGCAATCCGCGCACCGTGCTGTTCATCACCCACGGCGTGGAAGAGGCGGTCTATCTCGCCGACCGGGTTGCGATCATGACCCGTCGCCCCGGCCGCCTGAAGGAGATCGTGGACGTGAAGTCGATCCGCGAGGCCGAGGGCTGGGAGCGCTACAGCCGCATCGAGGACGTGATGGACCTCGAATCCTTCGTCCACCTGCGCACCCACATCTGGCGATCGCTCCGAGAGGAAAAGACCGGCGCCGCGCACTGACGGCGTCGAAAAAGGGAGCAGGGCGCCCCGGCGCGCGCTCCAGAACAGGCCGGACCACCGGCAGCACCAGGGAGAGACACGCATGACCAAGGTCAAGGACACGCCGTTCAAACGCCCCGCGCGCAGGCACGCCTTCCTCGCGGCGGCGCTCGCCGCTTTCTCGGCAACCCTGGTCGCGCCGGCCGCACCGGCACGGGCCGAGGGGCTGACCAAGATCAGCATCTCCTACCAGCCCTCGCTCTACTGGGCTCTGCCCTTCTACATCGCCGCCGAGAAGGGCTGGTGGAAGGAGGTGGGGCTCGACGCGACCTTCGTCACCTTCCCGGCGGGCGCGCCGCAGGTGGCTGCGGCGCAGGCGGGATCGTGGGACGTGGGCGGCACCGGCTCGGTTCCGGCGGTGCTGGGCGCCGCGCGCTTCGGGCTCGTCACGGTGGGCATCACCAACGACGAATCCAAGACCAACGCGCTGATGACCCGCGCCGACAAGGTCGCCGCTCTGCAGAAGGATCCGTCCGCCCTGAAGGGGCAGAAGCTGCTGCTCACCACCAATTCCACGGCGGACTATGCGGCGCGCAACTGCCTCGCCAAATGGGGGCTGAAATCCTCCGACATGCAGTTCGTCAATCTCGGCCAGGCGCAGATCATCTCCGCCGCCATGGCCAACAATTCCGACGTCGTCGGGGTGTGGGCGCCCTACACCTACACGCTGGAGGAAAAGGCCGGCGCCAAGGTGCTTTGCTCGGGCGCGGATGCCGGCGCCATCGTGCCCGGCGCGCTGGTGGTGCGTCCCGCCTTCGCCAAGGAGCATCCGGACCTCGTGGCCAAGGTGGCCGCCGTCTACCTGCGCGCCTGGGGCTGGGCCAAGGCACATCCGCAGGAGGCGCACGCCATGACCAAGGCCTTCTATGCCGTCGGCGGCGTCGAGGCCTCGGATTCCGCCATCGACCAGGAATTCGCCCTGCGGCCCACCTTCGCGCTCACCGAACAGCTCCGCCTCATGGATCGCGCCAAGGGACCGTCCGCCCTCGACGGCTGGCTCGGCCGGATCGGCGCCTTCATGGCGGAAGTCGGCACCATTCCCGCGGCGCCCGAGGCCAAGTCCTACGTGGACGACAGCTTCATGCGGATGGTCGCGGCCGACCCGAAGCTCAAGGCCTTCGCCACCGAATTCGACACGACCAACTAGAGCCCGGACGGCAGGACGTCTCCTCCCCGGCGCCATGGAGCACTGAAATGGCCATCGAATACCTGAAGCGCGCGAGCAAGACCCCCGAGACCGAGACGGGAACGGCCCGCGAGGTCGTCACCGCCATGTTGGGCGAGATCGAGCGCCGGGGCGAGGAGGCGGTCCGCGACTATGCCCTGAAGCTGGACAAGTGGGATGGCCCCATCCTCGTCAACCGCGAGGAGATGGAGCGCCGCGCCCGCGAGGTGCCCGATCAGGTGCGCCGCGACATCGCCTTCGCCGCCGATCAGGTGCGCCGCTTCGCCGATGCCCAGCGCGAGAGCGTGAAGGACTTCTCGGTGGAGCTTCTGCCCGGCCTCACCGCGGGGCAGAAGCTGGTGCCCTGCAATGTCGCCGGCTGCTACGTGCCCACCGGGCGCTATGCCCACATCGCGTCCGCCTACATGTCGGTCGCCACGGCGAAGGCGGCGGGCGTCGGCACCGTGGTCGCCTGCTCCACGCCCTACCGGGGCGGCGGCATCCATCCTTATGTGCTCTATGCCATGATGGTGGCCGGCGCGGATGTGGTGATGACGCTCGGCGGGGTGCAGGCCATCGCCGCCATGGCCTACGGCCTGTTCACAGGCAAGCCGGCGGACATCATCGTCGGCCCCGGCAACAAGTTCGTCGCCGAGGCCAAGCGCATGCTGTTCGGCAAGGTGGGCATCGACGTGTTCGCCGGCCCTTCCGAGGTGGCGGTGATCGCCGACGAGACCGCCGATCCCCTGATGGTGGCGGTGGATCTCGTAGGCCAGGCCGAGCACGGCCACGAGAGCCCCGCATGGCTCTTCACCTCGTCCCGCGCGCTGGCGGATGAGGTGATGCGCAGCGTGCCCGGCCTCATCGCCGATTTGCCGCCCACCGCGCGCGATGCGGCGGCCGCCGCCTGGCGCGACTATGGCGAGGTGATCGTCTGCGACACCCGCGAGGAACTGGTGGAGGTCTCGGACCGCTACGCCTCCGAGCATCTGGAGGTCCATGCCGCCGACCTCGGCTGGTGGCGCGAGGCCCTGACCAATTACGGCTCGCTCTTCCTCGGCGAGGAGACCACGGTGGCGTTCGGCGACAAGACATCCGGCCCCAACCACATCCTGCCCACCAAGTTCGCGGCCCGCTATTCGGCTGGGCTGTCGGTGCACAAGTTCCTCAAGCCGCTCACCTGGCAGCAGATGAGCCGCGACGCCTGCAAGACCATCGCCCAGGTCACGGCCCGCATTTCGCGGCTGGAGGGCATGGAGGCGCACGCGCGCACCGGGGATTACCGTCTCGCCAAATACTTCCCCGGGCACAATTTCGACATGGGCGTGCCGGTGGACGCCTGAGCCATGTTCAATCTGTCTTCCCTGTTCGACCTTTCCGGCCGCACCGCTTTGGTGACGGGCGGAAGCTCCGGCATCGGCCTCGCCATCGCCGCGGGGCTGGGGCAGGCGGGGGCCGGCGTGGTCCTCGCCGCCCGCCGCGCGGCGGAGCTGGACGCCGCCTGCGCCGATCTCGCCCGCAACGGCATCGCCGCCCGCGCCATCGTCGCCGACCTTGCGGCTGACGACGGGGCGGAGCTTCTGGCCGAAGCGGCCGGCGATGGCATCGACATCCTCGTCAATGCCGCCGGAATGAACCTGCGCCAGCCGTTCGGCGCGGTGACGCGGGAGGCCTTCGACCTGCACATGGCCGTGCACGTGCGCGCGCCGTTTATGCTGGTACAGAAGCTCGCGCCGGCCATGGCGGGGCGGGGGTGGGGGCGCGTTCTCAACATCGCGTCGCTACAATCCTTCCGCGCCTTTCCCAATTCCGCGCCCTATGGCGCGGCGAAGGGCGCCGTCGCCCAGCTCACGCGGGCCATGGCGGAGGAATGGTCACGCCATGGCATTACCGCCAACGCCATCGCGCCGGGCTTCTTCCCCACCGCGCTCACGCAGGCGGTGTTCGAGGACGAGGCGCGCGCCGCCCACAATGCGGCTCAGACCGCCATCGGCCGCAACGGGCGGCTGGAGGATCTGGTGGGTCCCGCCGTTTTCCTCGCCTCCGACGCTGGGGCCTACGTCACCGGCCAGGTGCTGGCGGTGGATGGCGGCTTCACCGCCAAATAGCGCCCCGAGATGAAAGCCCGATCATGAAAGCTCTGGTCTATACCGGCCCCCACCGGCTGGAGTTCCGCAGCGAGCCTGAGCCTCTGCCCACCAGCGACGAGGTGCTGGTGCGGGTAGAGGCGGTGGGAATCTGCGGATCCGACATGCACGCCTATCACGGCCATGACGCGCGGCGTCCGGCGCCGCTTGTGCTGGGGCACGAGGCTGCGGGGCGCGTCGCCTCCGGGCCACGGGCGGGACAGCGCGTCACCGTCAATCCGCTGGTCACCTGCGGCACCTGCCCGGCCTGCGAGGCGGGGCGCGCGCATCTGTGTCCCGACCGGCAGATCCTCTCCATGCCGCCGCGCCCCGGTGCGTTCGCCGAGCTGGTGCGGGTGCCAGAGCGCAATCTGGTGCCCATCCCCGACGACTTCCCCATCGCCCATTCCGCGCTCGCCGAGCCGGTGGCGGTGAGCTACCACGCAGTGAACCAGGGGGCGCGCCTGCTGGGCATGCCCCTTCCCGCCGCCCGCTGCCTCGTGCTCGGGGGCGGGGCCATCGGGCTTGCGGCGGCGCTGGTGATGGCCATGCAGGGGGCGGCGGAGATCTTCGTCGCCGAGCCCAATGCGGCCCGGCGGGCCACGGTCGAGCGCGCCGGCCCGTTCCGCTGCTACGCGCCGGGGGAGGGTGGGGAGCCGAAGGACGGCAGCATCGATCTCGTTGTTGATGCGGTGGGCGCTGTCGCGACCCGCGCCGCGGCCTGCCGGCTCGTGCGGCCGGGGGGTGTCATTGTCCATGCTGGACTTCTGCCCGGCACCGAGGGGCTCGACATCCGCCGCATCACGCTTCAGGAGATCATCGTCTCCGGCACCTACTGCTACACGCCCGCCGACTTCCGGGCGACGGTGGACGCGCTCGCCTCGGGCCGCCTCGGCGACCTCGGCTGGATCGAGGAGCGCGGATTTTCGGAGGCCATCACCGCCTTCGCCGACATCGACGCCGGCCGGACCGGCGCGGCGAAGATCGTCCTGCGGCTCTGACCGCCGGCGCGCCCCCGCCGGGCCGGGGCGCTTTCCTCATCTTGGGTTCCCGTCCCCGCCTGCTGCTCCGGCGCAGGCGCCGGCTCCGCGCGGCCAGACGCGCCTTTCATTCGAAAAACCAGAAAGAATGCCGGCGCCCGACGGGCCGCTTGACAGGGTTTTGTTCGCAGTTTTATGTACTATATCTTATATAAGACTTGGTCGGCACGAGCCGGCCGAGACGCAAGGAGGAGGCAAGCGTGAGTGCGCCGCAACTGTTGGTTCACGAGAAGAAGGACACCGTGGGTGTCGTCGTGGTGGAAGGCCTGAAGGCCGGCACCGACATGCTGTGCGTGGTGACGCACGACAATTCGGCGTTCCACCTCACCTCCAAGATGGACGTGCCCATCGGCCACAAGGTCGCCCTCGCGGACATCAAGGCCGGGGACACCATCTGGAAGTACGGTCAGGACATCGGCATCGCCAAGGCCGACATCGCCAAGGGCGAGCATGTCCACGTCCACAATGCCAAGACCAAGCGCTGGTGAGGGAAGAAATGTCCAACATCGCCATGTTCCACGCCCAGACCGCGCCCAACCCCTTCCGCGGCGGCGCGCCCGACCAGCTCATCACCAAGGCGACCCCCACGGCGCTCGCCTCGGCCGACTATGCCAATGCCACCGTCCGCGGCTGGCGCCGCGAGAACGGCCGGGTGGGCGTGCGCAATCACGTCGTCATCCTGCCCCTCGACGACCTCTCCAACGCCGCCTGCGAGGCCGTGGCCGCCCATGTGAAGGGCACCATGGCGTTGCCCCACGCCTATGGTCGCCTGCAGTTCGGCGAGGATCTGGAAATCCACTTCCGCACCCTCATCGGCATCGGCTCAAACCCGAACGTCGCCGCGGTGGTGGTGATCGGCATCGAGGACCAGTGGACCAACCGGGTGGTCGAGGGCATTGCCAAGACCGGCAAGCCGGTGGTGGGCTTCGGCATCGAGCTCAACGGCGACATCGCCACCGTGGCCAAGGCCTCCTACGAGGCCAAGCGCTTCGTGCAGTGGGCCAACGAGCTGCCGCAGGAGGACTGCCCCCTCTCCGACCTGTGGATCTCCACCAAATGTGGTGAGAGCGACACCACCACGGGCCTGTCCTCCTGCCCCACCGTGGGCAACATGTACGACAAGCTGATCCCGCACGGCATCTACGGCGTGTTCGGCGAAACCTCGGAAATCACCGGCGCCGAGCACCTGTGCAAGGAGCGCGCGGCCACCCCGGAAGTGGCCGAGAAGTGGTTCAAGATGTGGAAGTCCTACCAGGACGACGTGATCGAGGCCCACAAGACCGACGATCTCTCCGACAGCCAGCCCACCAAGGGCAACATTGCCGGCGGCCTCACCACCATCGAGGAGAAGGCGCTGGGCAATCTGGAGAAGATCGGCCGCGAGTGCCGCTACATCGACGCCCTCGAGCCCGCCGAGGCTCCGGCCAAGGGCCCCGGCCTCTATTACATGGACACCTCCTCCGCGGCGGCCGAATGCGTGACGCTGATGGCGGCGGCGGGCTACGTGATCCACACCTTCCCCACCGGGCAGGGCAACGTGATCGGCAACCCCATCGTCCCGGTCATCAAGATCTCGGGCAACCCGCGCACCATCCGCACCATGGGCGAGCATATCGACGTGGACGTGTCGGGCGTGCTGCGCCGGGAGATGACCATTCCGGAGGCCGGCGACGCGCTCATCGACATGATCGTGCGCACCGCCAACGGGCGCCTCACGGCGGCGGAATCCCTCGGTCACCGCGAGTTCGTGATGACAAAGCTCTACCGCAGCGCGTGAGGGCAGGGCGGCCGGGAGCGACCGCCTTCTCCCCGCACGAAAAAGGGCCGCCGGCAGGATATGCCGGCGGCCCTTTTGTTTTTGGATCTCAGGCGGCGGAGCGGCGCTGCAGGTCT
Source organism: Xanthobacter sp. SG618 (assembly GCF_012932745.1). Classification (NCBI taxonomy): domain Bacteria; kingdom Pseudomonadati; phylum Pseudomonadota; class Alphaproteobacteria; order Hyphomicrobiales; family Xanthobacteraceae; genus Xanthobacter; species Xanthobacter sp. SG618. Next base: position 197,883 of record NZ_JABBHL010000009.1, read on the forward strand.
TCCAGCAGGTCGGCGGGGATGGTGATGCCCTCGGCCTCGCTCACGGCCCGCGCCTTCAGCCGCCGCTCGCCGGGCAGGCGCGTGCCCTCCTGCCCCAGGATGGCGCCGAGCAGCAGCTCCAGCCGCACGAGATAGTCCGGCCCGCCCAGACGCACCGGGTCCATCACCAGGAACAGGTGGCCGATGGCGGGGGAGGGGCCTTCGGCGGTGAAGAAGGACGCCGCCTCGAAGCCGAACTGGCCGCCGGTCAGCGCCGCGGCGAGGATCTCCACCATCAGCACCAGCGCCGCCCCCTTGGCATCGCCGATGGGCAGCATGGTGCCGGACAAAGCGGCCTTGGGATCGGTGGTGGGGTTGCCCTGCGCATCCAGCGCCCAGTCGTCGGGAATGGGATTGCCGCGCTGGGCGGCTACCATGATCTTGCCGCGCGCCACCTTGCTCAGGGAGGCGTCGATGACGAGGGGCGCGGCATCCTTGCGCGGGGTGGCAAACGCGATGGGATTGGTGCCGAACACCCCGGCCTGCCCGCCCCATGGAGCGATGGCCTGCGGCGAGTTGGAGAAGGCGAGGGCCGCCAACCCCCGCTCCGCCATCTGCGCCACATGATGACCCATGACGCCCGCGTGGTGCGAGGCGAAGACCGAAACCGCGACGATGCCGCTCTCGGCGATGCGGCCTGAGGCGGCATCGAGCCCGGCGGCGATGGCGGGAAAGGCGAGGCCCTCGCGCGCATCCACCCGCAGGGTGGAGACGGAGGTCCATTCGAGCGCCGGTTCCGCCTGTCCCTTCACCTTGCCGGAGCGGATCTGGTCCGCATAGGCCGGCAGGCGGGAGAGCCCATGGCTGGGGATGCCGTCCGCGTCCGCCGCCACCAGGGCCTCGGCGGTCGCATCGGCCGCCGTGCGGCCGGCGCCGGCCGCGATCAGCACCGAGCGGGCGAGGGCGCGGGCCGCGTGGAGGGAGAGTTGCTCGCTCATGCCGCCTTCTCCTGAAGCACCTGCGCCACCGCGATGGCCACCGCCTCGCTGACGCGCACGTTGGATTCCACGGTGACACCCGCAATGTGCGGGGTGAGGATGAGGTTGGGCACGCCCTCGAGCGGGCCGCCGCCAGGCAGGGGCTCCGTCTCGAACACGTCCAGCATGGCGCCGGCGAGCCGGCCCGCCTTCAACGCCTCTGCCAAAGCCGCCTCGTCCACCACGCCGCCGCGCGCGGCATTGATGAGCACCGCATCCGGCCGCATGCAGGCGAGAGCGTCGGCGCCGATGAGCCCGCGCGTCTCGGCGGTCAACGGCACATGGAGGCTCACCGCGTCGGCGTTCCGCAGCACCGCATCAAGCGAGGCCGGGCGCGCGCCGTTGGCGGCGAAGGCGGAATTGCCGGCATCAAGGAAGGGATCATGGGCGATGACTTCCATGCCCAGGGCCACGGCGCGCCGCGCCGTCTCCCGCGCGATGGCGCCGAAGCCGACCAGGCCGAGGACGCGGCCGGACGTTTCCCGCCCCATGAGGCGCGTGCGCGGCCAGGCGCCGCCGGCCACCTCGGCGGAGGCGTGGTAGGCGCCGCGCAGCAGCATCATCACGCCGCAGATGACATATTCGGCCACCGCCAGGTCGTTGGCGCCGGTGGCCGGGCGCACGGCGATGCCGCGGGCGCGGCAGGCCTCCACGTCGATATTGTCGAGGCCGACCCCGAGCCGCCCCACCACTTCCAGCCCTGGCGCCGCCGCGAGCAGCGCTCCGCGCACCTGCGTCCGGTTGCGGACGATGAGGGCGCGCGCATCCTTGAGGAGGGCGTTGAGGGTATCGGGCTGGTCCACCAGCGCCGGATCGTAATGGACCTCGTGAAGGTCGCGCAGCGCGGCGAGCGCCGCCTCGTCCATGAACTCGGTGACGACGATGTCGGGCATGGGCGTTTCCGGTTGTCGTTTTCGGATATTGTCGTTCTGGGCGCGGAACGAGGGCATTGCATGCGCTTCTATTCCATTATCATATATAAGATATGAGACTGACGGGTGTTGCAAGCTCTACGGGGGAGATGCAAGCCGGGCCAGCCACACCTATAAGCGTCGGAGAAAGACGCGCCGGACCAGGGGGCGAGAGGATCGTGAGCAAGCCAAACATCGCCGCCGGGGCCGAGTCCCGCAGGGCGCAGGAGAGAAGCCCGGCCGGCGCCGCCCATCGCGGCGAGGGCGAAGGACTCGAATCCAAGCCGCTCTACCGCCAGGTTCGCGAGACCCTGATCCGCCGCATGGTGGACGGCGTGTGGGCCCCGGGAGAGCCCTTGCCCAGCGAGATCCAGCTCGCCGCCGAACTCGGGGTCAGCCAGGGCACGGTGCGCAAGGCGCTGGACGAGATGGCGGCGGAGAACATCGTGGTGCGCCGGCAGGGCCGGGGCACTTTCGTCGCCCGCCACGACGAGGAGCGCATCCTGTTCCAGTTCTTCAAGCTGGTGGGGGATGACGGCGAGCGCCACTTCCCGGAAAGCCGGGTGCTCGGCATCGAGCGGGCGAAGGGCACCGCCGCCGAATGCGCCGCCCTCGCTATGCCGCGCAACGGGCGCGTCCTGCGCATTCGCCGCCTGCGTACGTTCGACGGCGCGCCGCTCATCATCGAGAGCCTGATCCTGCCCGACCAGATGTTCCCAGGCCTCGCCGACGCGCCGGTGCCGAACAATCTCTATGGCCTCTACGCGCAGCGCTACGGCATCACCGTGGCGCGGGCGCGGGAGCAGCTGAAGGCCGTCGGCGCGGATGCCGACACCGCGGCCATGCTGCATGTGGAGCCCAGCGCGCCGGTGCTGCTCATCGACCGTCTCGCCTATTCGCTCGACGGAACTCCGGTGGAATGGCGCGTCAGCTTCTGCCTCACGGCCGGTTTCCACTATCTCTCCGACCTGACCTGATTTCTCGTAAGCCTTTGAGAAAAATCCATCTTTCCGCGCGAGATGGCCGCCGGAGTGGTGCGACAAAACTTATGTCTTATATATGATAGTAGATGACCTTTACAGGCCTACCAGCCTTGTCTATCGTCATCACACCTGAGGCGGCGCGACAGGAGTCCGCAGCCCGCAGGAAAAGCCGAAGAACGGCGGGGCGGATGCGCCATTTCGCGCGCCCCGACCGCGGGATCCCAACAGACACGACAAGGCCTGCCGCCCCGCCAAGGGTGGTCCGGCACCATGAAGACCGGGAGCAGAAACGACGCCTCGCCAGAACGGCCAATAAAGGCCGCGGCGACAGGTCCCAAGGGAGGGATGCATGGGTTCGCAGAAACCTCTTCTGGAGGTGAGTGGCGTAACGCTGCAGTACAAGACGCCGAATCTACTCGTCACAGCCACCTACAGGGTGGATTTCAACGTTCTCGAGGGCGACCGCTTCATCCTGCTGGGGCCGTCCGGCTGCGGGAAGTCCACCCTGCAGAAGGCCGTCGGAGGCTACATCACGCCCACCGAGGGCGAGATGCGCCTCAAGGGGCAGGTGATCCGCGCCCCCGGGCCGGACCGCATGATGGTGTTCCAGGAGTTCGACCAGCTCCTGCCCTGGAAGACCGTGCGCCAGAACGTGGCCTTTGCCCTCACCGCCGCCCGCAAGCTGAAGGCCAAGGAGGCGGACGAGCGGGCCATGCACTACATCGAGAAGGTCAACCTTACCAAGTTCTCGGACACCTATCCGCACATGCTCTCCGGCGGCATGAAGCAGCGCGTGGCCATCGCCCGCGGCATGGCTATGGAGCCGGACATCCTCTTAATGGACGAGCCCTTCGCCGCCCTCGATGCGCTGACGCGCCGGAAGATGCAGGACGAGCTTCTGCAATTGTGGTCGGACACGCGCTTCACCGTGCTGTTCGTCACCCATTCCATCGCCGAGGCCATCAAGATCGGCAACCGCATCCTCCTGCTCTCACCCCATCCGGGCCGGGTGAAGGCCGAGCTCAACAGCACCACCGATCCCAAGGACGCCGCGCTCCTCGAGCAGCGCATCCAGCACATGCTGTTCGCCGACGAGGCGAAGGAGATCATCGATGCCTGAGATCGCCACGCTGAAGGTCATCCCCGCCACCGAGGCGCGTCCGGAAATCTTTCGCGAAGACACGCCGGCCGACGCCATGACGGTGGTGGAAAAGCCGCTTTCCACCTGGGAGCTGCTCTACAACTGGAGCTTCTTCCGCAAGCTCATCATCCTCGCCGCGCTGGCATTGGCGTGGGAGATCTACGGGCGCGTCCTCAACAACGATTTGCTCTTTCCCACCTTCAGCGCCACCGTATCCGCCTTCTTCGCCAACGTGATGAACGGCGTGCTGCCGGAGCGCGCGTGGGGGTCGCTCCGGGTGCTGCTGATGGGATACGCCATCGGCATCACGCTGGCGGCAGTGCTGACGGCGCTCGCCATCGCCTCGCGCATCGGCACGGACTTCCTGGAGACCATGACCTCCATGTTCAATCCGCTGCCGGCCATCGCGCTCCTGCCGCTGGCGCTGATCTGGTTCGGGCTCGGCACCGCCAGTCTCGTCTTCGTGCTAGTGCACTCGGTGACATGGGCCATCGCCCTCAACACCCACTCGGGCTTTCTCTCGGTGAGCCGGACGCTGAAGATGGTGGGCCGGAACTACGGGCTGAGGGGGCCGCGCTTCATCGCCACCATCCTCATCCCGGCGGCATTTCCCTCCATCCTCACCGGGCTGAAGATCGGCTGGGCGTTTGCGTGGCGCACGCTGATCGCGGCAGAGCTGGTCTTCGGCGTGTCGTCCGGCTCTGGCGGCCTCGGCTGGTTCATCTTCGAGAACAAGAACATGCTGGACATTTCCAACGTGTTCGCCGGCCTTCTGACCGTGATCCTCATCGGCCTCGTGGTGGAAAACCTGATCTTCCAGACCATCGAGCGCCACACCATCCAGCGCTGGGGCATGCAGGCCTGAGCGGCGCCAATCGGTGCGAAGCGCGGACCGCCCTCATTCGAGGGCGGTCTTGTATTTGAGGTGGGCGGTGAAGCTCTCGCGATACTCCACGCGTCGCCCATCGAGGGCGTAGGCGACGCGCCGCACCTCCAGAACCGGGGCGCCCGTCACGATGCCCAGGTGCTGTGCCATGAGGGCGTCCGCCGTCGCCATGCCCACCTCGTCCACGGTGCGCATGATGGTGACGCCGCAGCGCTCCTGATAGAAGACGTACACCTCCTCCACGATATCCTCGCCGGTCTCCAGCCCCAGCGCGGCGAAGGTCTGCGCCGGCAGCGCCAGGCGCTCATAGACCAGCGGCTGGTCCTTCTCGCTGCGGATGCGCGTGAGGGCCAGCACCTTGCCGTTGGCATCGAGATCGAGCTGCCGGCGCTCTTCGGCGCTCGCCGCGCGAACGGTCTGGGTGAGGAGATGCGCCACCGGATCGAGCGGACGCCCATCCCCGTGCACGAAGCGCAGGAAGCGGAAGCGCGACTTGGCGCTAGAGTGGGGCACCACTCGCGTGCCGCGTCCGTGCTGGCGCTCCAGAAGCCCGTGGATCACCAACTCCTCGGTCGCCTTGCGGATGGTGCCGATGGACACGCCCAGCTCGCCACAGAGCTGCTGCTCGCTCGGCAGGTAGCCGCCGGGCTTCCAGACACCGTCGATGATGCGCTTCAGCAGCAGGTCGCGCGTCTGCTGGTAGAGCGGCCGCGCCTCGATGGCGGCGGCCCGGGCGTTCGTGGGGGTGATAGATTCCGATGTCATATATATGACCTAAGACTATTGACACCTGTCTTTCCGAGGGTACTCTGCCCCTGCCGACACTCAATCGGAAAATGGTCGCGCGCCGGAATCAAAACCCGAGCGGACATGTCCATCGGCCTTTGATCCCGGAAACGAAAACAAGACCGCACGCCCGCAGCGCGCGGCCATGGCAGCCCTCGGCATGCCGGCTGCGAGGCGCCAGGGAGTCTGCCACCAGGGAGAACGCAATGGGTCTCTTCTTCAAACGCGCGGCCGTGTTCGCCGCCGCAGCGCTAGCCCTTGTTCCGCTGTCGCTCGCCGCAGGGACGGCGCGCGCGGAAACCGGAACGGTCCGCCTCGCCAAGCAGTTCGGCATCTCCTATCTGCCGATGACGGTGATGGAGGAGCTGAACCTCATCGAGAAGCAGGCGAGCGCCAAGGGCTTCGCTCTGAAGACCGAATGGCTGCGTTTCACCGGCGGCTCGGGCATGAACGAGGCCCTTATCTCCGGCAATCTCGATATCGCCGCCGGCGGCGTCGGGCCGATGCTCACCATCTGGGCCCGCACCCGCGGCAATCTCAAGGTGAAAGGCATCGCGGCGCTGAACGCCATGCCGCTCTACCTCGTCTCGGTGAACCCGAACGTGAAGACCATCAAGGACTTCACCGTCGCCGACAAGATCGCCCTGCCGGCGGTGAAGACCTCCATCCAGGCGGTGACGCTGCAGATGGCCGCCGAACAGGCCTTCGGCGCGGGCCAGCAAAACAAGCTGGATTCCCTGACCGTCTCCATGGGCCACCCGGACGCCCAGCTCACCATGATGGGCGGCAAGTCCGAGGTGACCGCGCATTTCGGCTCCTCCCCCTTCCAGGAACTGGAGCTGAAGGATCCGCGCGCCCACAAGGTGCTGGACAGCTATCAGGTGCTTGGCGGGCCGCACACCTTCAACGTCATCTGGACCACCGAGAAGTTCGCCACCGAGAACCCCAAGGCCCTCGCCGCCGTCCTCGCCGCGCTGGAGGAGGCCAATGCCATGATCCGCAAGGATCCTGCCGCCATGGCCGCGCTGTGGATCAAGGCCGAGGGCTCCAAGATGAGCGTTGACGAGGCGGTGGCCATCATCAAAGCGCCGGAGAACGAGTGGACCACCACCCCGAAGAAGGTGCTGTCCTATCTCGATTATATGCACCGGGCCGGCCTCGTCGGTGCCACCACCAAGGACTGGAAGGACATCTTCTTCCCCGCCATCCACGGTGCGCCGGGGGGCTGAATATCTCCTAGGCCGGCGCGCGGCCATCGCGTGCCCTCCCGTCGCGGGCGGCAGCCTGCGGCGTCTCAAGAAGCCTTCAGGACGAACGACATGACCAGCACGAGCCAGAACGGGCGGTCGGCGGCAGCGCCGGCCGAGGAGACCCTGCGCGTCCGCGTGTGGCGCGGCCAGGCCGATGGCGCCTTCGAGGACTTCGCGGTGCCGCGCCGCGCCAGCCAGACCGTTCTCGACGTGGTGACGGAAATCCAGCGTGCGCAGGACCCGACGCTCTCCTACCGCTTCGCCTGCCGGGTCGGGATGTGCGGCTCCTGCGCGATGGTGGTGAACGGCCGGCCGCGCTGGACCTGCCGCACCCGCGTCTCCGAAGCGGTGGACGGCGACATCCTCGTGCTGGAGCCCCTGCGGAACCTGCCGATCGTGAAGGATCTGACGGTCGACATGGTCCCCTTCTTCGAGAAATGGCGCGATGCCCACGGCGCCTTCGAGCCGGGCGAGGCCCCGCCCTCAGATTTCGCGCAGGTGCGGCCCGACAGCCCGAAGCGTAAGGCCGCCGATGCCGGCGTCGAGTGCATCAATTGCGGCGTGTGCTATTCCGCCTGCGACGTGGTGGCCTGGAACAAGGACTATCTCGGCCCGGCCGCCCTCAATCGCGCCTGGACGCTGGTGAATGACGAGCGCGACCGGGGCAATGCGGCGCGGCTCGCCGCGGTGTCCGGGGATGTGGGCTGCCACTCCTGCCACAGCCACATGAGCTGCACCGAGTTCTGCCCCAAGGATCTGGCACCGACCTACGCCATCGCTGGCCTCAAGCGCGCCACTGCGCCCTTGCCCCTCGGCCGTCTCCTCGCGCTGCTGGTGAAGTCATGAATCCCCTTCTCTACATGGCCCAGCGCGGCACGGCCGCGGTGCTGGCGGTCGCGGTGGCCGTGCATCTCGCCACCATGGTGCACGCCGTGCGCGGCGGGCTCAGCGCGGCGGAAATCCTGTCGCGCACGGCGGGCAATGGCTGGTTCCTCGCCTTCTATTGCGTGTTCGTCTGCGCCGCCGCCATTCACGCTCCCATCGGCCTGCGCAGCGTGATCCGCGAATGGACCGGCTGGCGCTCACGCTCCCTCGACATGGCCATGCTCGCCTTCGCCGCCGCCATCCTTGTGCTGGGGCTGCGCGCGGCGCTCGCGGTCTACCAGCCGGGAGGACTGGTGCCGTGAAGCCGTCCGCCCTTTCCTCCACGACCCGCCCCGGCCTGCGCGAGGCCGCCCACCTGAAGCCGGGCTTCATCGCGGCACTGCTTCATCGCCTGTCGGGCGTGGCGCTGGCGGTGTTTCTGCCCATGCACTTCATCGCGCTGGGCACCGCCCTCTCCGGCGCTAACGCGCTCGACAGCTTCCTGGCGGTCACCCACAGCCCGCTGGTGAAGATCGCCGAATGGGGCCTCGTGAGCGCCCTTGCCGTGCACATGGCCCTCGGCCTCCGGGTGCTGGCCATCGAGTGGTTCTCGTTCCGCGGCCACACCGCCGGTGTGGTGGCGGGCGCCATCGCGGCAGGGCTTGCCGTGGGGCTCCTCTTCCTGCTGAGCGGGTGGTGAGCATGCTCGGCATTCCGCTCGCCACCCTGTCCGTGCTCTGGGCCGGCGCCTTTCTTGGCGCGGTGGCCGCGGGCGGGGCCGGCTTTGCCTTCGCCCTCGCCGCCTCCGCCATCTGGCTGCACGCGCTGGACCCGATCCAGACCACCGCGCTGATCGTCGCCTGCGGCAGCATCCTGCACCTCACGCTGGTCTGGCCCATCCGCCGGTCCATCGACGGCGTGCGCCTCGCGCCCTTCCTCGTGGGCGCTTTGGTGGGGGTGCCGCTGGGCGTCCTGGTGCTTACGGCGGTGAACCCCGCTCCGCTGAAGCTCGCTCTGGGCCTCGGCATGGCGGCCTATGCCCTCTACGCGCTGCTGGCCCCGCGCCTTCCGGTGATCGTCGCCGGCGGCCGGTGGGCCAATGCTGGCATCGGCTTCGTGGGCGGCATCCTCGGCGGCCTCGGGGGCTATTCGGGGGTCGTCCCCACCATCTGGACCCAGCTGCGCGGCTGGCCGAAGGAGGTGGCGCGCGGGGTGTACCAGCCCTTCATCCTGTTCGCGCACGTGGTGACGCTGGCAGCAGTCGGCGTGGTGGGCATCGATGGGCGCTCCTGGCTGCTCATCGTCCTGGCCCTGCCGCCGCTCGCCATCGGCGCCGTGCTCGGCCTCCAGATCTACGGCCGTCTGAACGAGAAGGCATTCAAGCAGATGCTGTCGCTGATGATCCTGCTCTCGGGTCTGGCGCTGGTCTTCTAGGAGCACCCCATGGACCTCAACCTCGACGAAGTCGAAAAGATCTGCGCCGACCTCTATCTGCGCGCGCTTCAGTTGCTGCCGCCGGACATCAAGGCGGGCTTCTCGGAACTCCAGCGCACGGAGACGGACGCGACCGGCCAGGCCATCCTCGGCACCATGGTGGAGAACATCAAGGTCGCCGAGCGCACCCGGAACATCCTGTGCCAGGACACCGGCATCCCCATCTACAACATCACCATCGGCCGCAACGTGACCTTCGACGGGGCAGGGCTGAAGGAGGCGGTGCGCCGCGGCGCGGCGCGATCGACCAGGGAAAACTCCCTGCGCTCGTCGGTGGTGCATCCCATCACCCGCAAGAACGACCAGAATTCCTGCGGCATCCGCGTGCCGGTGATCCATATCGACTTCGACGACCGGGAGGAGACCGTCTCCATTGAGATGATCCCCAAGGGCTCGGGCTCGGAAAACGGTTCGTTCCTCAAGATGCTGCTGCCCTCGGACGGCATCACCGCCGTGAAGCGCTTCGTGGTGGACAGGGTGATCGAGCTGGGCGGCCGGGTGTGCCCGCCCACCATCGTCGGCGTCGGCATCGGCGGCACCTCGGACCTGTGCATGCACCTCGCGAAGATCGCCGCCACGCGGCCTTTGCGCACGGTGTGCGAGGATGCCGAAGGCGCGAAGATCGAGGCCGAGCTCTCCCGTGCGGTGAACGAACTGGGCATCGGGCCGCAGGGCCTCGGCGGGCGATCCACGTCCTTCGCCGTCCATGTGGAGGTGGCCGCCACCCACATCACCCAGAACCCGGTGGCGGTGAACATCCAGTGCCATTCCGCCCGCCGCGCGCGGGCCACCCTCACCCCCGGCGGCATCGCCTTCAGCTGATCCGGAGCGCCCCGATGGCCCACCATGTCCTTGAAATGCCGGTTGATGCCGATCAGGTCCGCGCCCTGAAGGTCGGCGATACGGTGACGCTCCAGCGCACCCTGTTCGGCATCCGCGACGCGACGCAGATCCACATGTTCGACCGCGGCCGCACCACCCGCCTCGATCTCAAGGGGCATGCGGTGATCCACACCGCGCCCAACGTGCACCGCGTGGCGAAGTCCCCCGCCGCGCCCGCCGGCTACACGCCCTTCTGCATCGGCACCACCACCTCCATGCGCATGGAGCGCTTCACCCGCCCGCTGATGGAGCGGGAAGGGGTACGCCTCATCGTCGGAAAGGGCGGCATGGGGCCGGCGACGCAGGAAGCCTTCCGCGACCTCGGCGGCGCCTATCTCGCCATCGTCGGCGGGGCGGCGGCGCTGGAGACCACGTGGATCGAGGAGATCGAGGACGTGGACATGGACGATCTCCATCCCGAGAGCCTCTGGAAATTCCGCATCCGCGATTTCGGGCCGCTGCTGGTGGGCATGGATGCCCATGGCGGCTCGCTGTTCGAACGGGTGCAGGCGGATGTCGCCGCCCGCCGCGACGCGGTGCTGGCCGGCATCGGAGCCTCCGAATGACCCCCGCCGTCGCGATCCGGGAGACGGACGTCCTCATCCTCGGCTCGGGCGGAGCTGGCCTGTTCGCCGCGCTTCACACCAAGAAGGCCGCGCCCGACCTCGACGTGACGGTGGCGGTGAAGGGCCTCATCGGCAAATGCGGCTGCACCCGCATGGTGCAGGGCGGCTACAACGTGGCCCTGGCGCCCGGCGACAGCGTCGAGCGCCATTTCATGGACACGGTCGAAGGCGGCAAGTGGCTCAACGACCAGGACCTCGCCTGGACGCTGGTGACCGAGGCGCAGGTGCGCATCCGCGAACTGGAGACCGAGCTTGGCTGCTTCTTCGACCGCAATCCGGATGGCAGCGTCCACCAGAAGGCCTTCGCCGGCCAGACCTTCGACCGCACGGTGCACAAGGGCGACCTCACAGGCATCGAGATTATCAACCGCCTCATGGAACAGGTGTGGCGGCGCGACGTGAACCGTATGGAGGACCACCGCGCCCTCGACCTCATCCCCGCCGCGGATGGCTCGGGCCTCGCCGGAGTGCTCATGCTGGACATGCGTACCGGCGTTCCGGTGCTGGTGAAGGCGCGCGCGGTGCTGCTCGCCACCGGCGGCGGGCCGACCATGTACAAGTATCACACCCCGTCCGGCGACAAGTCCTGCGACGGGCTCGCCATGGCCCTGCGCGCTGGCCTCGCGCTGCGCGACATGGAGATGGTGCAGTTCCACCCCACCGGCCTCCTCGCCGGCCCCGGCACGCGCATGACGGGCACCGTGCTGGAGGAGGGCCTGCGCGGCGCCGGCGGCTGGCTCACCGACCGCACCGGCGCGCGCTTCATGCACCTCTATGACCCGCGCGGCGAGCGGGCCACTCGTGACATCGTCAGCCGCTCCATCATGCGCCGCATCCGCGACGGCTACGCCACCGCCCATGGGGGCGTGCACATCGAGATGGGGCATCTCGGCCCGGACCGTGTGCGCAAGACCTTCAAGGGCATGGTGGAGCGCTGTGCCGATTGCGGCTTCGACCTGGCCGGAGGGCGGGTGGAGGTGATCCCGACCGCCCACTACATGATGGGCGGCGTGGTGTTCGGCGGCAATTGCGGCACCGCCATGCCCCGTCTCTACGCGGCCGGGGAGGATACGGGCGGCGTGCACGGCGCCAACCGCCTGGGCGGCAACGGCGTCGCCAACTCCACCGTGTTCGGCGGCATCGCGGGCGATGCCATGGCGCGGGAGGTGGAGCGCGGGCGTGCCCTTGCCGATCCCGATCCGGCGGCCATGGAACACGCGTTGGAGCGCGCCTTCTCTCCGCTGGGCCGCGATGCGCGGGACCTGCCCGCCATCCGCGAGGCGCTCTACGAGGCCATGTGGGATGACGTGGGCATCCTGCGCACGGCGCAGGGGCTGAAGCGCGCGCAGGCGACGCTGGGCAGCCTCGGCGATGCCATCTCCCGCGCCGGCGCGCCGGATGGGGATCGCCGCTACAACCTCACCTGGATGGACCGGCTGAACCTTGAGAATCTGGTGCTTGTCAGCCAGGCCATCACCGCGGCGGCGCTCGCCCGCGAGGATAGCCGAGGCGCCCATTTCCGCGAGGACTTCCCCGAGACCTCGGACCTTGATACCTCGCGCTACACGCTGGTGCGGCAGGAGGCGGGCCACCTCGACATTTCCACGGCCGCGGTGGCCTTCACCCGCGTCGCGCCCGGCCAGAGCCTGCTGAAGGACGTCGCATGAGCCCCGCACCCGCCCCCACTGCCGCCGCCCCTCGCCCCGCCGCGGGGCAGGACCTCGCTCCGCGTGGTGCGGACCTCGTTGTCCGCGCGCTTGAGGCGCATGGGGTGAAGCGCATCTTTTCCCTGTCCGGCAACCACATCATGCCGGTCTATGACGCGCTGCTGGAGACGGATATCGCCCTTGTCCATGTGCGTCAGGAAGCGGCGGCGGTGCATATGGCGGATGCCCATGCGCGCCTGACCGGTGAGGTCGGGGTTGCGCTCGTCACCGGCGGGCAGGGCCTGTCCAACGGCGCCGCCGCTTTGTTCACGGCGCTCGGGGCGGAATCCCCGGTGCTCCTGCTGTCCGGCCAGGCCGGCATCGGCGAATTGGGCCGCGGCGCCTTTCAGGAGATGGATCAGGCGGCGGTCGCACGGCCCATGGCCAAGGCCTCGTGGATGGTGGAGAGCGCCGAAGCGCTCGGCGCCGACATCGCGCGAGCCATCCGCATCGCGCGGGAGGGGCGGCCCGGCCCCGTTCATCTCGCGCTGCCGGTGGATCTTCTGGAGAAGCGGCTGGCTGCATCGCAGCCGACCGTGACGATCGAGGAGGCACGCACCTCGCCGGAGGAGGAAGCCATCGCAGCACGTCTCGCGGCGCTGCTTGAGAGCGCGGACCGCCCCCTCATGTTGTGCGGCCCCGCGCTCTGCACGCCGTCAGGACGACAAGCCATGGCGCGGCTGGAAGCCGCCACGGGCGTGCCGGTGATCGGCATGGAGAGCCCGCGCGGGGTGAACGATCCCGGCCTTGGCGCCTTTGCGGAACTTCTGGCCGGGGCGGACCTCGTTGTTCTGCTCGGCAAGGCGCTAGATTTCACGCTGAAGTTCGGCGCGCCGCCTACGGTGGCGGCGTCCTGCCGCTTCGCGGTGGTGGATGCGGACCCACACCTTCTGGCGCGTGCGGTGAAGGCGAAAGGTGCGCTCCTTGTGGAGCGCGTGGAAGCGGAGGCTGGCCGTGTGCTCGCCGCCCTCGCCGCATCCCCGCCGGCCGCGGCTGCGGCTCGTGCATCCTGGCTGGCGCAGGCGAAAGAGGCGCTGGCCTTCGTGCCGGCGGCCTGGGCGAGCGCGCGGGCGGCCTCGGGCCGTATCCACCCGGTAGAGCTGTGCGCTGCGGTGCGCGACTTCCTCGCCCGCCATCCCGATGGGACGCTCGTCTGCGACGGCGGCGAGATCGGCCAGTGGCCGCAAGCCATCGTCAAGACGCAGAACCGCATCATCAACGGCGTTTCCGGCACCATCGGCGCCTCCATTCCCTTCGCCATCGCCGCCCGGCTCGCGCGGCCGGAGGCGCCGGTGGTGGCGGTGATGGGCGACGGCACCTTCGGCTTCCACATGGCGGAATTCGACACGGCGGTGCGGGTCGGTGCGCCTTTCATCGCGGTCATCGGCAACGACGCCCGCTGGAACGCCGAGCACCAGATCCAGCTGCGCACCTATGGCGCCGAGCGCACCCGCTACTGCGATCTGCTCCCCACCCGCTACGACGAGGTGGTGCGGGCGTTGGGTGGATATGGCGCCCTCGTCACCGATGCCGCCGACCTGCCGGAGGCTCTCGCCGAGGCCCACGCGAGCGGGCTTCCCGCAGCGATCAACGTGATGATCGAGGGCTTCCCCGCTCCGGTGATCCGGCGCGGCTGAGCCTCAGGCCGACCTAGACCCGATCCGGGCATCAGACCCGGCGACGCCCGCGCGACGGGCGAGGAAACGCAGACGGAGGGCTCAAGGATGATGGCACTGAAATGGAAAACGGCTGCCGCGCTCGTGCTGCTCGCCGCGATGACGTCGGTCGCTGCGGCGGAGGTGGACAACGTGACCATCGCCCGCCAGCCGAGCCTCGGTCATCTGCCGCTGATGATCATGGAAGATCGCGGCCTGCTGGAGAAGGAAGCGGCAGCCCGCGGCGTATCGAACCTGAAGACCCGCTACATCAAGCTCGCCGGTGGTGCGGCGATGAATGATGCTTTGCTGTCCGGCGCCATCCAGTTCGCGGCCGGCGGTGTTCCGCCTCTGGTGCTGCTGTGGGCCAAGACCAAGGACGGTTCCAATCCCGTTAAGGCGGCGGCGGCCATGAACTCCATGCCGCTCCTGCTCAATACGTCCAACCCCAATGTGCGCTCGCTGAAGGACTTCACGGCGAAGGACAAGATTGCCCTACCGGCGGTGAAGGTCTCGGTGCAGGCCATGTTCCTGCAGATGGCCGCAGAGAAGGAGCTGGGCCCGGATCGCCGCAACGACCTCGACAAACTGACCGTGACGCTCTCCCATCCGGACGGCATGGCGGCGCTGCTGGCCGGCAACGAGGTGACCGCCCATTTCACTGCCGCGCCCATCCAGGAGCTGGAGCTCAGGAAGCCCGGCGTGCACACCGTGCTCAACACCTTTGACGTGCTGGGCCAGCCGTCCACCTTCAACGTGGTGTGGACCACGACGCGCTTCGCCAACGACAATCCGAAAATCTATGCCGCCTTCTTCGCGGCGCTCGAAGAGGCCATCGCCATCATCAACCGCGACAAGTCAGCCGCCGCCCGGGACTATGTCCGCCTTGCCGGAGACGGCAGCGAAGTGGCGCTGATCGAGGGCATCCTGAACGACCCGCAGGTGACCTTCACCACCACCCCGCAGGCCATCCAGAAATATGCGGACTTCATGACCCGCACCGGCATGATCACCGCCACGGCGCAGAGCTGGAAGGACCTCTTCCTGCCCAACGTCCACGGCAAGCCGGGAAGCTGACGTAGCTTCAATACGAAGGGGCGGCGCCATCGTAGAGGTCGGCGCCGCCTTGTTTTTCCGGCCATTGTGCGACGCAGCAGAGCGCGATGTTGCGCCGCATTTGGCGGCGGATGCGGCTGGGGATATAATGGGCGCTTGAAACGACGCTCGTGACCCCAGATGAACACGCAAGACGAACTGCGAAAGGTTTTCCTGCCGCTCGTGCTGGTGGCAGCGCTGTTCGCGGCCGCGGCTCCTCGCGCGGCCGGGCAGCCGATCTCGCTGTCGGCCGTCTCGAAGACGCTCGCACAGTGGGGTGAGGCCTATGCGGCCTCGGAGTCCATGCTCCAGATGGGCAACTGATCCGTCCCTTCAGCCGGCCCGCGTCTCACCGAGGCTGGCTGCGGCAGGCCGTGAGTTTTGCCAGACGCTGTCGATCTTTCCAGACATCGCGACCGGAAGCGTGCGGCCGGCCTGGGCGCAGGTGAGCGCGATCATGTGGAACACGTCGTCCTGCGAGCAGCCGCGGGAGAGATCGTTGGCGGGTTTTGCAAGCCCCTGAAGCACCGGCCCGATGGCCTTCGCCCCGCCCATCCGCTGGGCGATCTTGTAGCCGATGTTCGCGGCATCCAGATTGGGGAAGACGAAGACGTTGGCATCGCCCCGGATCCTCGATCCGGGCGCCGTCTTGGCCGCGCCCACCGTGGCGACGAAGGCGGCGTCGAACTGCAATTCCCCCTCGATCACCAGATCCGGCTCCGCCTCCCGCACCAGCCGCACCGCCTCCACCACTTTGTCCACCCGCTGGTGGCGCGCGCTGCCGTTGGTGGAGAAGGAGAGCATGGCCACGCGGGGGGCCTCGCCGGTCATGGCGGTGTAGGAGTGCGCCGCCGCGCGGGCGATGTCGGCCAGCTCGGCCGCGTCGGGGTCGATCACAAGCCCGCAGTCGGAGAACACATAGGCCCCCTTCTGCTCGTGATAGTCCTCGCACAGGATCATGAGGAAGAAGCTGGAGACGATCTTCGCGCCCGGCGCGAGGCCGATGATCTGGAGCGCGGCGCGCACCGTCTCGGCCGTGGTCGCCACCGCGCCGCCGACCGTGCCGTCGGCATCGCCCTGCCGCACCATCATGGCGGCGTAAGCGAGCGGCTCGCGCACGCGGCGCCAGGCGGTGGCGAGGTCCATGCCCTTGGCGTGGCGCAACAGGTGCAGGGCCTCGGCATAGGCCTGAAGGCGCGGCGAGGTGGCGGGATCCTCGATGGCAATGCCCCGCGCATCACCATCGAGGGCCGCCATGACCTCCTCGCGGGCACCGAGGAGGATCGGCCGGGCAATCCCTTCCCGCGCGGCGCGACGGGCGCCGGCGGCAATGCGCGGGTCGCTGCCTTCCGGCAGAACGATGCTGCGGGGGGCGGCACGCGCGGCGTCGATGATCCGGTCGAGGGCGAGCATGGCCTTCCTCTCGGGACTAGAGCACGCGCCGACCTGATTGCATCGCAATCACGTCGGATAACGCGTTCTCTTTCTTAAGGTTAGAGGGCGATTCACCGAGCGGATTGATCCAATCCGCTCGGATCGCGCTCTGGGGCAGAAAAGGCCGGGCGGAGCGTGTGGAGGAGCGACCCCGCCCGGGTCTCAGTCAGCGTGCGATCTGCTCACGCATGTCGGAGCGCGCGATGCCGGCCACTGGAACGGGCTTCTTCATGGCATCCCGGCGGAACGGCTCGCCGAGCTCCTGGTTCAGCACCACCTCGATGAAGGTGGTGATGCCCTTCTTCTGCTCCTCGGCGGCGGTGTGGATGGCCTCCTTGAGGCTCTCCGGCGTGTCCACGCGCACCCCCTTGAAGCCGCAGCCCTCGGCGATCTTCGCGTAGGAGAGCTTGGGGTCGAGCTCGGTGCCGACGAAGTTGTTGTCGTACCAGAGCGTCGTGTTGCGCTTCTCGGCGCCCCACTGGAAATTGCGGAACACCACCATGGTCACCGGCGGCCATTCCTCGCGGCCGATGGAAGTCATCTCGTTGATGGAGATGCCGAACGCGCCGTCGCCGGCAAAGCCGAACACGGGCACGTCGGGGCAGCCGATCTTGGCGCCGATGATGGCCGGGAAGGCATAGCCGCAGGGCCCGAACATGCCCGGTGCGAGATATTTCCGTCCGATCTCGAAGCTCGGATAGGCATTGCCGATGGCGCAGTTGTTGCCGATGTCCGTGGACATGATGACGTCCTTCGGCAGCGCGGACTGGATCGCCCGCCACGCCTGACGGGGCGACATGCGGCCCTTGTCGCGGGCGCGGGCGTCCTCGTTCCAGCGGGTGCCGGGGTCGTCGTCCTCATGGTCCATGGAGGCGAGCTGCTGGAGCCAGCGCGAGCGCGTCTGGTGGATCAGCGCGCGGCGCTCCGCCCGTCCGGCATCGCCGGCACCGGGCGCGAGCTGGTCGAGCAATTGGCCGGCCACTTCCTTGGCGTCGCCGCAGATGCCCACGGTGATCTTCTTGGTGAGGCCGATGCGGTCCGGGTTGATGTCCACCTGGATGATCTTCGCCTGGCGCGGCCAGTAGTCGATGCCGTAGCCAGGCAAAGTGGAGAAGGGGTTGAGCCGGGTGCCCAGCGCCAGCACCACGTCGGCTTGCGCGATCAGCTCCATGGCGGCCTTGGAGCCGTTGTAGCCCAGCGGACCGACGGCGAGCGGATGGCTGCCGGGGGCGGCGTCATTGTGCTGGTAGCCGGAGCAGACGGGCGCATCGAGCCGCTCGGCCAGCGCCATGGCCTCGCCGATGGCGTTGCCGATGACGACGCCTGCGCCGTTGAGGATCACCGGGAACTTCGCCTCGGAGAGGATCTGCGCCGCCTCGGCGATGGCGTTGCGGCCGCCGGCGGGACGCTCGAGGCGCACGATCTGCGGCAGCTCGATGTCGACCACCTGGGTCCAGAAATCGCGGGGCACGTTGATCTGCGCCGGGGCGCAGGCGCGCCAGGCCTTCTCGATGACCCGGTTGAGCACTTCGGCGACGCGGGAGGGGTCGCGCACCTCCTCCTGGTAGCAGACCATGTCCTGGAACATGGCCATCTGCGAGACTTCCTGGAACCCGCCCTGTCCGATGGTCTTGTTGGCCGCCTGGGGCGTCACCAGCAGCATGGGGGTGTGGTTCCAGTAGGCGGTCTTCATGGCGGTGACGAAGCCCGTCACGCCCGGTCCGTTCTGGGCGATGGCCATGGCCATGCGGCCGGTGGCGCGGGTGTAGCCGTCGCAGATCAGGCCCGCATTTGTCTCGTGGGCGCAATCCCAGAAGCGGATGCCGGCCTTGGGGAAGAGGTCGGAGACCGGCATCATGGCCGAGCCGATGATGCCGAAGGCCTCGTTGATGCCGTGCGCCTGCAGGACTTTGATGAACGCCTCTTCGGTGGTCATCTTCATGACGGAAAAATCCTCTTGGAACCTTGGAAGTCTTTGGGGAGAGGGAGGCGGCGGCCGCGCGCCGCCTCCGGATCGGCGGGGGATCAGCGCGCGGGCTGCCGGGCCGCTTCAGGGGTGGTGCGCCGGGCGTCGGATAACTGGGCGCGGGTGACCGGCACCCGGATCGCCAAGGCCGAGACCATCGAGACGAGCGCCGCGAACACCACGTAGGCGCACACCTGCCAGGGCTGTCCGTCGCCGCGGGCGAGCAGATAGGTGGCGATGATGGGGGTGATGCCGCTCGCGACGATGCCGGAGAACTGGTAGACGAACGAGATGCCGGTGTAGCGCACCCGGGCGTCGAACAGGTCCGAGAACAGCGCGGCTTCAGGCCCGTAGCACATGGCGTAGAGCACGCCGAACGGGAACACGATGCCGAGCGCGATCAGCGGCAGGGACCCGGTGGAGAACAGCCAGAAGGCCGGGAACACCACCAGAGCCAGCAGCGCGGAGCCGATCGCATAGGTGCGCGGGCGGCCCCATTTGTCGGAGAGCTTGCCGAACATGGGGATGGTGAAGATCATCACGAAGGCGGCGAGCGTAACCAGCCACAGCGCCGTCGTGCGGGGCACCTTCACGTAGTTCGCCAGATAGACGATGGAGAACACCGCGAAGACGTTGAAGAACACGCCGTCGATGTAGCGCACGCCCATGCCCAGCAGCACGTTGCGCGGATATTCCCTGAGCATGGTGACGAAGGGGATGGCCTCCGCCTTGTTGGCGGCCTTCACCTGCTCGAACTCGGGCGTCTCGTGCACCTTCAGGCGGATATACATGCCCACGATGATGAGCACGATGGAGCCGATGAAGCCCACGCGCCAGCCCCAGCTCATGAACTGCTCGTCCGGCAGCATGGAGACGATGGCGGTGACGCCCGAGGCGAGGCACAGGCCGAGCGCGAGGCCGATCTGCGGGATGGAGGCGAAGAAGCCGCGCTTGTCTTCCGGCGCGTATTCATAGGCCATCAGCACCGCGCCGCCCCATTCGCCGCCGATGCCGATGCCCTGCGCCACGCGCAGCAGCAGCAGCAGGATGGGCGCGGCGATGCCGATCTGCGCATAGGTGGGCAGGAGGCCGATGGCCACCGTCGCCACGCCCATGATCATCAGCGTGATGATGAGCATGCTCTTGCGGCCCAGCTTGTCGCCGAAATGGCCGAAGATGAGCCCGCCCACCGGCCGCGCCACGAAGCCCACCGCGAAGGTGGTGTAGGCGAGCAGGATGGAGATGACCGGATCGTCGGCCGGGAAATACAGCTTATTGAAGACGATGCCGGCGACGATGCCGTACAGGAAGAAGTCATACCATTCGATGGTCGCGCCGATGACGCTGGCGCCGACCACGCGCCTCAGCTCGCGACTTGAAGCTCCCGCTTGCCCAGCCATTGTTGTGTCCTCCCGTCATTGATTTGATTTGGGGCGTTGTCTCGCCCATTCCTGTTGTTCATCGCGTCCTCGCGGATCATGTCGGCGGCTTTTTCTCCGATCATGATCGCGGGGATGTTGGTGTTGCCGGACACAAGGCTCGGCATCACGGAGCAATCCACCACCCACAGGCCATCGACGCCACGGACCCGTAGGCGCGGGTCCACCACCGCATCGCGGTCGTCGTCGGGGCCCATCCGGCAGGTGCCGGCGGGGTGGAAGATGGTGGCGCCATATTCGCGGGCGAAGGCGAGGAGGCCCTCGTCGTCGGTGACGCCCGGTCCCGGCAGCTTCTCCTCCGCCACATAGCTCTTCAGCGGCTCGGTGGCGGCGAGCTTGCGGGCGAACTTCATGGCGGCGACGGCGCAGCGCCGGTCCGTGTCGGCGGCCAGGTAATTGGCGGTGATCTTCGGCGGCGCGAGCGGATCCCCAGAACCGAGTCGCACCCAGCCCTTGCTCTCCGGCCTGAGCTGGCACACCGAGAGGGTGAAGCCGGAATAGTCATGCACCTTGCCGCCGGCCATGTCCGCCGAAAGGGTGCCGATGTGGAACTGGATGTCGGGGGTCTTCGATTCCGGCAGCACGCGGGTGAACAGGCCGCCCTGGTTGATGCCGATGGCCAGCGGTCCGCCCCGGAACAGGAGATATTCCAGCCCCATCTTGAGGCGCCCGAACAGGGAGTTCAGCGCATCGTTGGTGGTGATGGGCTTGGTGCAGCGATAGAGCAGGCGCAGCTGGAGATGGTCCTGCAGGTTGCCGCCGACGCCGGGGCTGTCCACATGGACGCCGATGCCGTTGGCCTTGAGGTGCTCCGCCGGCCCGATTCCCGAGAGCATGAGCAGATGGGGGGACTGCACCGCGCCCGCCGACAGCACTACGCCCCGGCGCGCCCGGATGACCTTTACCCGCCCGCCTACGCTCACCTCCACGCCCACGGCGCGGCCGTTCTCGAACAGCACGCGGCGCGCCTGTGTGTCGGTGAGGATGGAGAGATTGGCGCGGCCCTTGGCGGGAGAAAGATAGGCCTTGGCCGCGCTCATGCGGAAGCCGTTGCGGGTGGTCAGCTGGTAGTAGCCGACACCCTCCTGCCGGGCGCCGTTGAAGTCCGCCGTCTCCGGCACGCCGAGCTTGCGGCCGGCCTCCTTGATGACCTCGATCAGCTCGTGCTTGCGCGGGATGGAGCTGACGCGTACGGGGCCATCGGTGCCATGGAGCGGATCGTCGGCGAAGGCGGGGTTGTCCTCCAGCTTGCGGAAATAGGGCAGCACATCCTCGAAGCCCCAGCCGGTGGCGCCCTGCGCCGCCCAGCCGTCGTAATCCTCCTGCTGTCCGCGGATGACGATGAGGCCGTTGATGGAGGAGCACCCGCCAAGAACGCGGCCGCGCGGCCAATAGATGCGCCGGTCGCCCATGGTGGGTTCCGGCTCGGTGTGGAAGCGCCAGTTCAGGCGATCATTCCACATGGTCTTCCCGTAGCCGATCGGCACGTGAATCCAGGGGTTCGTGTCCTTTGGTCCGGCTTCCAGCAGGGCGACGCGGCTCTTGCCGTCTTCGCTCAGCCGATTGGCCAGAACACACCCCGACGACCCGGCGCCGATGACGACGAAGTCGAAGTTTTCCTCGCCTTGCATGGCAGTTTCCTCTCTGCGGAACTGACGATGCGACGAAGGGATGAGACGAGTCAATCCATTTTTTGAACTGAAACGTCTCATTCAGTGAGATTTATGTTGTGCAATGCGAAGGCCGTCGTGTGCACCTGCGTTCCGTTTGACACCCCGCTGCCAGCCGCTAAGGCTGCACGTAGCGAGAGGCTGGCGATTCAGATGGCCAAGGCAAAGCAGCAGCTGGAGAGCGTGGAGAAGCCGGAGAAGCCCGAGGAGCGGGACAACGCCTCGGCCATGCTGCGGGCGCTCGATCTGCTGGGCGAGATTGCTCGGTCCGAAACGCCCCTCGGCGTGCCCGAGCTCTGCGTGCGGCTCTCTTTACCCAAGCCCACCGTCCATCGCCTGTGCCAGAAGCTGGAGGCCGAATCCTATCTGCTGCGCGAGCCGGATGGACGGCGCTTCGCGGTGGGTCCGCGCTTCCTGCGCATGGGGTTCGACATGCTGCGCAATTCGGTGAGCACCGAGCGGCGCGGCATCCTGGAGGCGCTGGTGGACGTGGCGGGCGAGACCTGCAATTTCGTCACTCGCGTGGGCTCCGAGGCGATCTATCTCGACCGCGTGGAAGCAGCCTGGCCGCTGCGCCTGCATCTGGAGGTGGGCTCACGGGTGCCGATGCATTGCACGGCCTCCGGCAAGCTCTTCCTCTCCGCCATGCGCCCCGTCCAGCGCCGGCGCATTCTGGAGACGCTGCACCTGAAGGCGCAGACGCCCAACACCATCACCACCGTCGAGGAACTGGACGCCGAGCTGGAGCGCATCGCGAAGAATGGCTACAGCACGGACGATCAGGAGTTTCTGGAAGGGCTCGTCGCCATCGCCGTGCCGGTGAAGGACCGACGCGGCACGGTGGTGGCCGCGGTAGCCTGCCACGGCCCCTTGCCGCGCTTCTCGCTGGAGAAGGCCAGGGCCCTGGTGCCCAACCTGAAGGAAGCGGCGGAACGGCTCCAAGCCACCCTTCCCGATTCCGGCGAGGTCACGGACGACTGACGCGGGGCAGGCCGGTGGAATGGCGGGGACGGGGCAGGCCCGACATTCCTACGACGCGAAAGCCCAGCGTTCGTTAAGGCACGATCCGCGCCTCCACTCAGGCTTGCGCATCTTGTTCCGTCCGGGCGGCGTCATCCAGCGTCTTCAGGCTGAAATAGAAGACGCTTCCCTCTCCCACGGTCGAGCGCGCCCGGAGCACCCCGCCGTGCGCCTCGATGATCGAGCGGCAGATGGACAGCCCGATGCCCATGCCGGCGTGCTTGGTGGTGAAGAAGGGTTCGAAGATGCGGGAGAGGACATCCTCGCTCATGCCGCAACCGGTGTCGGCGATGCTCAGGCGAACCATGCCCGCGTCCCGAGATGTCTCGATGGTCAGGCGCCGCCGGCCGGGATCGACCGCTTCCATGGCGTGAATGGCGTTGGTGATGAGGTTGAAGACGACCTGCTGCAACTGGACAGGATCGGCCTCCACGTGGCGCCGGTCCACCGCCAGCAGGTCGACCAGCTCGACACCGTTCGACTGGAGATCCTTGACCACCAGCCGCATCACGTCCTCGGTGAGATCTTCGAGGCGGATCGGCTCCAGCACGGGGGAAGTGCGCTTGGCGAGCGCGCGCAGGGACTTGACGATGCCCGCCGCGCGCATGCCCGAGGCCCGGATCTGCTCGACGCCCTGCAAGGCTTCATCCACGTCCGGCTCCGCGCGCCGCAGCCAGCGCATGGCCGCATCGGCACTCGCGACGATGCTGGTCAGGGGCTGGTTGATCTCGTGCGCGATGGAGGCGGCATAATTGCCCATGGCCATCATGCGGGACGCGCGACCGAGTTCCGCCCGCGTCTCCCTGAGGTCAAATTCCGCGCTCGCCCGCCGCGTGTTCTCGTCCACGAGGTCGTTGTAGAGGCGGGCGGCATCCAGCGAGATGGCCGCCTGCGTCGCCAGCAGTTCCAGCAGTGCCGTGCGGTTCGGCGTGAAGACGTCCGCCGCGAGGTTGTTCTCGAGGTAGAGAATGCCGACGAGCGTGCCGCGCTTGATCAGCGGCATGAACAGGAGCGAGCGCGCGGGCGTGCCGCCATGGCCGGCGGCGCGCAGGCCCGGCTCCTCGCTGGCGGCATCGGCGAAGACCGCCGTCCTGCGCGTGCGCATGACCGTGTTGAGCATGGCCAGCGGCAGGTCCCGTGCGGTGGGAACGGCGGAGTGGACGTCCACTTCCACCTGCTGGTTCTCCACGCGCGCCGAGGCCTCGATCACCGGGTCGCCGCCGCGCATGAGGATCAGGAGGCCGTATTGGGCGCCGGCATGGACGATCATCTCTCGCATCAACGTGCGGATGACCTGATCGAGCCCGACAGTCTCGGCCAGCGTCTGCGCGGCCTTGGTCATCACCTCAAGGTTGAGGCCGCCCTGTCCCGCCGAAATGCCCGTTGCGTCGGTCGCCCCGTCGCCGGCCCGGTGGGGGCGCGCGCCGGCGCCGCCGTCGAGCAGAAGGGGGAAGCTGCGCAGCAGCTGGTCCGCCTTCCCCTCTGCGCCCCAGTGGCGATAGTGGCTGATCGCCGCCTGGACGTATCCGGAGGTGGGAATGCCGAGCCCGGCCTCCCGGCAGCAATACGCCGCCAGCTCGTAAGCCAGCGCCTGCTCATGGACGAAACCGCTGGCCGCCGCCGCGTCCGCGGCCTGCTCGTACAGGCGCTGCGCGTCCGCAGGGATGCCGGACAGCCGCGCTGCCTCGGCTTCCAGAAGCAGGTGCTTGCACTCGAAGGTGGACGGGTTGAGCCGTGCGCGATCGGCAAAGCGTCGCCGCAGTTCGTCGATCCTCCCCAGCGCCACCTTCCGGGCGGGCGCGCCTGCGCTGGTGCGGGCCAGCGCGAGGGCGAGGAAGAGCGCGCATGAGGCGGTGTCGATATGCGCCGGCGCCGCCCAGCTCAGCGCCGCCGCCTGTTCCAGCTGGAGGACGGCGCGCTCGAAATCGCCGAACAGGAAGGCGGTCATGCCTGCGTAATGGCGGACCCAGAAGAGGGTCGCCAACGAGGTGATTTCCGCTTCCGGAACGCCCTGTGCGCCGTCGTAATCGCCGGATGCGAGCGTATCCACGAAGCTGAACTGCGCCGCCAGGATGAGCTCGATGTCGCGATACTTGAACTGGCGCGTCCACGCCAATCCTTCATCGATGTCGTCCCTGACGGCGGAGAGGGGCGCGCCCAGCATGAGCATGTTGGACGCGATGTGGTTGCGGGCATAGCAGGCCCAGCCGAGATCGCCCGCCGTCAGGCCGATCTGCGCGGCTTCGCGCGCACGATCGAGGGCGAAGCGCAGCGGCCGCGTCCACGCGCCCACCTGGTCGAGGGCCAGCAGAACCGCCGTCTGCTGGGCCTCGTAGCCGTCCCGCTGGACGATATCCTGCGCCATCATGGCGTAGGTCTCGCCATCCTCGTAGGCGCCGTAGAGATCCGCGCAGAACACGCCGAACCACGCAAACCCGTAGGCCGCCTCCGGCGTCATGCCGTGGTCGAGGGTGAGTTCGACGATCTTGATGAGATGCAGCACGCGCAGGCCGCCGCGCACGAAGAAGGCCGCGCTCAGGGCAGAGAGCAGGGCGAGCGCCGACCGCATGGCGGGATCGGTGATTTCCGGCAGGTCGCGCAGGTGGGACACGTCGAGGGCGTTGAGGCGGGCGCTGCACGCCTGATAGGCCTGCGCGAGCTGTTCGTCCGTCACGAACCGCTCGAGTTCGACACCGAGGAGGGCTAGCCCCGCCAGAGCCTCGTCGATCGCACCTTCGTAGTCCGACCGGATGGTCCGCGCGATGGCCTTCAGGCGGTAGAGGTCGGCCTGCTCCACCGGGGTGGCGGCGATGGCGAGCGATCGTTCGATGGCCGGTAGGGCCTCATCGATACGCCCGAGGGCGATGAGGATTTCGCAATGGAGCCATTTCACCTCCGCGAACAAGGCGCGATGGCTCACCTGCCAGACGTCGGGCATGAGGCTGCGGGCCATCTCGATATGGCCGGCAGCCACGTGAACGGCGCCGGAATTGCGGGCGCGGCGGGCCGCGGTGCGCAAGGCCCTCACGAAGCTCAGGCGCTCCGCCTCATCCAGTGTGGTGCGATCTGCGCGCTCGATCTGCGCGGCCATGGCGAAGGCCCAGTCGGCGTCGCCGTCGCGCTCGACTGCGATCATGCGCCGGGCGATGGCCAGATGCTCGGCCGGGCGGTCCGGCTCGGGAATGGAGGCGTAGGCGGCTTCGAGAACGCGGTCATGGGCGATCACGTAGTCCGCATCCCGCCGAAGGAGCAGGCCGGCTTCCACGAGGCCGACCGCGACGAGCTCCGCTTCGGCCTCGGACTGGCCGACGAGGTGCGCAAAGGTCTCGCCTGAAACCCGCCCGCCGACGCTCGCGAGCCGCTGCAGGACGCCGCGCTGGCTCGGCGGTAGCGCATCGAGCCGCTGCAGCATGAAGTCCGAAACCGAATTGTACGCGCCGAAGCGCAGCGGATCCCAGCGCCAGCGTTGCGCCTCCGGATCGAAGGCGATCACCCTGTCATCGAAAAGCTTCTGCAGGAGCTGACGGACAAAGAAGGCATTGCCCCCGGTCTTGCGATGGATGCTGTCCGCGAGCTCGCCGAGTTCGGCCGGTGCGCCGTTCAGCGCGCTCGCGACGAATTCGAGGGTCTCCGTGCTCGAGAGCGGGCCGACGCGGATCTCCGTGGTCGGCAGCAAGCCGGTGCGCGCCTCTGCCAGCAGGCTGACCAGCTCGGGATGGCGGGCGACCTCTTCCTCGCGATAGCTGCCGATGAGCAGCACATGCGGCGGCGCTTCGCGCCACAGCGCCTGAAGGGCACCGAGGCTCGCCGCATCCATCCATTGCAGGTCGTCGAGGAACAGGACGAGGGGCCGGGATGGCGTCGCGAAGGCCTTGAGGGTCTGGAGCATGATCCGAACCACGCGCGCCTGCGCCATGCTCGCGGCGACCTCGGGCAGCGCGCCACCGTCCGAGAGAATGAATTCGGCCTCTGGCACAAGGTCGATCAGCAGGCTGCTGTAGCCCGACAACTGCGCGGCAAGGCGCTCGCGGATGCCGTCCAGCACGTCCGCGCTCTCGCCTAGCGCCCGCATCACAAGGGTGCGCAGTGCCTGGGCGAAGGGGGCGTAGGGCATGCCCTCCTGCAGCAGGACGCTCTTGCCGGCCGCGAACTGGGCCTCCGCCGGCAGCCAGGCCTTCGACAATTGCTCGACGAGGGCGGATTTGCCCGCGCCCGCTTCGCCGCGCAGCAGGATCAGCTCGCTCCGGCCCGTGTGGGACACGCGCCCGAAGGCCTCCACGAGCTGCGACAGCTCCAGCGCCCGGCCGAACAGCCCGCGCGCCTCGATCCCCTTTCGGGCGAACTCGCCGCGGCCGAGAGCGAAGGTCGCCGCGCCGTCGCCGGCCGCCAGCGCGGTGCGGGCGAGGCGCAGGTCGATCTGGAGCGCTTCGGCGCTCTGGTAGCGCTGCTCCGGATCCTTATCGATGAGCTTCATGAGAATGGCGTCGAGCATAGGCGGGACGTCGCCGCGTACAGCGCCGGGCCGCACGGGTTCGACCGCCACATGGGCGTGCAGCCACTCCGCCATGCTGGTGGCCTGGAGCGGCAGTCGCCCGACGAGCAGCGCATAGAGCAGGACGCCCAGCGAATAGAGGTCGCTGCGCGCGTCGCTGGCCGGCCGATGAAGCCGCGCCTGCTCCGGCGCGGCGTAGGCGATGGCGTCGGCCGCCATGAACTCGGCCGCTTGCGGGGCGCCGGTGCCGATGGGGCCGACGAGATGGCGGAAGCGGACCCGTCCCCGCTCTTCCAGAAGCACGCTCGGCGGCCTGAGGCCGCCATGGATGGTGCCGAGCGCGTGCAGCCGGGAGAGCGCGGCGGCGATGGCCGTGCCGAGATCGAGGAGCGCTTCTGGGGCGAGCGTGCCGGGGGTGAGGTCGCCGAGGGTCGACGTGGGGCGATCCGGGTAGAGGAGGATCACCCGGTTGCGATGCTCCAGCCGATGGGGCGGGTCGGCGAGGTCGATGGGGAGCCCTTGCGCCAGGGCCGCCTCGCGATCGAGAATCGCCGCCGCCGGACTGCCGCGCAAAGCGGATTTCACCCGCCAGCGCTCGCCCGTCAGCTCGTCCTGGGCGAGACAGGATTCGATGCCGTCAACGGCGCCCTCGGACGTCAGCGCGAGGCGGTCGAAGGATGCGGCATCCATCCCGCTGCGGAGCGGAAGGCTGTTGCCGTCGATGTCTCGCACGCTGTCCACTGGCGATCTTTCATCCGTTCATTGCATATATGTGCACAAGATCGATGTTGTAGATTATGTGTATTGCGTTATTGCAAGTGCGTCCAGCACGCCGTTGGCGCTCGCGGCTGGCGGTCGACGCGCCGGAGGGACGCGAAAAACCGACTATTTATCGTTCGATCAAATATTCCGGGATGGTCGCCCGCGTCAAGGTGTCTACCGTCGGCATCGGCGTGGCGGCGAGGGGCGCGGCGATCACATGTCGGGCATCGCCCGCGCGCCCCGCGCCTGCGGGCTAGTCGAAAGCGAGCGGACACGCTGCCGCGAAGCCAGTCTCACATTGCCGCCGCGGCGACGAGCAGGCGCCTGGCTCATGGTCATCGATCCTCGCATCCGATGCGTCCCGGAAAATCGTTGCCATTTTGCCGGTGTTCGGGAGCGGTCTCTTGTCGAATATGCCGGTCGCTTTGCACGATTTTGGGAAGACGATGACGGCGGCGGTGCTTCTGCCTCGCGTCCTCAGGGCAAGAGATCACGGGCGTCGCCCGGAACAAAAACGGCAATCGCTCGCCCCGTGCCATGTGGCTTCGGGACGAGCGATCGCGAACCGGGCGGGGGTCGTCAGCCGTAGCCGCCGTGCCCCGCTTCGTGCTGCACCTTCCCCCGGAAGATCCAGTAGGCGTGGGCCTGATAGGTCAGCACCACCGGAATGATGACCATGACGCCCACCCCGAGGAAGGCGAGGGATCGGGGATCCGACAGCCCGTCCCACACCGTGACCTGACGCGGCACCACATAGGGCCACATGCTCACCACGAGGCCGAACAGGCCGAGGGCGAACAGCACGAGGGACAGGACGAACGTCTGCGCCTCTCGGCCATTCCAGATGGCCCACCAGATCCCCACGATCACCGCAAGGGTGAGGAGGGGGACGGGCGCGAGCCACAGGAGGTTGGGAAGAGCGAACCAGCGGGCCGCCACCTCGGGCACGCTCCAGGCGCTCCACAGGCTCACCAGCAGCATCATCGCGCTGGTCAGGATCAGCGCCGCGCGGGCGATCTCCCGGCCGAACACCTGGGTCGGTCCCTGCGCCTTCCAGATCAGCCAGCCGGCGCCGATGAGCGCGTATCCGCCCACGAGGCCGATGCCGCACATGACGCCGAGCACGCTGAGGAAGCTGAAGGCGCCGCCGGCGAACATGCCGTTCTCCACCGGCACGCCGTCGATCAGCCCGCCGAGGATGAGGCCCTGGCAAAAGGTGGCGAGGAGGGAGCCGGCGAAGAAGGCGGCATCCCACACCGGCCGGAACCGCGTCGCCTGCAGGCGGAAGCCGAAGGCGACGCCCCGGAAGATGAGGGCGAACAGCATGAACATGATGGGCAGATAGAAGGCCGGCAGGAGGATGTAGTAGCCGGCGGGGAAGGCGGCGAACAGCAGCGTGCCGCCCATCACCAGCCACGTCTCGTTGCCGTCCCAGACGGGTTCGATGGAGGCCATCATCACATCGCGGTCCGCGTCGCGCGGGGCGGCGAGGAAGAGGATGCCGACGCCGAGGTCCAGCCCGTCGGCGAGCACGTAGACCGTGACGCAGAAGAGGGCGGCGGCGGCGAAGAGGAGCGGCACATGGTCCGCCTGCATCAGCTCGGTCATGGTCAGGCCTTCGCTTGTCCGGCGCCGTAAGCGGGCGACGGGGAGGTGGGGGAGCCGGTGAGGAGGCCGACGCTGGCGCGCTCCATTCCGGGACGCTCGGCGACCTGGGGCGTGGTGTCGGTCGGGCCGTTGAACGCCACCCGTCCGGCGAACCAGAGGAAGGCGAGCAGCAGTAAATTGTAGACGGCGAAGAAGATGATGAGGCTGGTGGTCACCGCGCCGGCCGTCACCGGCGCGACGGCATCGGCGGTGCGCAGCACGCCGTAGATGATCCAGGGCTGCCGGCCGGCCTCCGTCACCGTCCATCCGGCGAGCACCGCGACGAGGCCGAGGGGGGGGGTGGCCATGGCGAGGTATTGAAACCAGCGGGTGTCGTAGAGCCGACCGCGCATCCGCAGCACCAGCCCCGTCACCGCCGTCACCAGCAGCAGCATGCCGATGCCGGCCATGATGCGGAAGGCGAAGAAGACGATGGGCACGTTGGGCTGGTCGGCGGGCGGCACCGCCTTCAGGCCCTCGACCTCGCCGTTCCAGCTGTGGGTGAGATAGAGGCTGGCGAGGTGGGGGATTTCCACCGCATAGAGGTTCTTCTGCGCCGCCATGTCCGGCCAGGCGATGACCGTCATAGCCGGGCCGCGGGTGGTGTCCCACAGGCCTTCCATGGCCGCGAGCTTGGTCGGCTGGTGGACGAGCGTATTGCGGCCGTGCAGGTCGCCGATGAAGATCTGGAGCGGGGCGAGCACCAGCGCCAGCCACAGCGCCATGGAGAAGGCGGTGCGCGAGGCGGCGACGTGCTGGCCGCGCCACATGTGGAAGGCGGAGACGCCGGCGATCACGAAGGCGCAGGTGAGGAAGCTCGCGCACACCATGTGGGCGAGGCGATAGGGGAAGGAGGCGGTGAAGATCACCTGCCACCAGTCCACCACATGATAGATGCCGCTGGCATCCGCGACGGCTCCCGCCGGGGTCTGCATCCAGCTGTTGGAAGCGATGATCCAGGTGGTGCTGATGAGCGCGCCGCCCGCCACCATCAGGCAGGCGAAGAAATGCGTCGCCTTCGACACGCGGGCTTCGCCGAACAGCATGATCCCGATGAAGCCGGCCTCCAGGAAGAAGGCGGTCATGGTCTCGTAGGCGAGGAGCGGGCCGAGCACGTTGGCGACGGAGCGGGAGAAACCGGCCCAGTTGGTGCCGATCTCGTAGCTCAGCACGATCCCGCTCACGACCCCCATGCCGAAGACCAGGGCGAACAGGCGCATCCAGAAGCGCATGAGGTCGCGGTAGACCGTCTTGCCCGTCCGCCACCACAGGAAGCTGAGCAGGGTGACGAACCAGGCGGTGCCGATGGTGAGTGTCGGCCACAGGATGTGGAAGCCGACGGTGAAGGCGAATTGCAGGCGCGACAGCGCGAGGGCGTCCATGGTCATTTCGCTCCGGTGGCGGGGGCGGATTTCACGAGGCGCACGGGCACGCCCTTGGAGGCCGGGGTGAAGCTCTGCGGGTCGTGCGCGTAGAGCGGCACGAGGGGGTTGGTCTCCGGGTAGTAGGCCGCGCAGCTCGCCTCCGGGAACGGATGGAGCACCACGCGGAAGCCGCGCACCGCGCGCTCGATGCCGTCGGTGGAGAGGGTCACGATGTCGACCCGGTCGTCCGGCTTCAGCCCGCGCTTTTCCATCTCCTTCTCGCCGAGGAAGATCACGTCGCGCGCGCCATGGACGCCGCGATAGCGGTCGGAGAGGGAATAGAGCGTGGTGTTGTACTGGTCGTGGCTGCGCACGGTGGTGAGCCAGAGCGGATGGCCGCTGACGCCGGGGTCCTCGCACAGCCCCTCGCAGACGATGAAGTTCGCCTTGCCCGAGGCGGTCGCCCAGATGCGCTCGCGGGCGGTGGAGGTGAGGTGGAACCCGCCCGGCTCCTGGATGCGGGCGTTGTAGCCCTGGAAGATGGGGAACACCGCTTCGATGTCCTCGCGGATCCGCGCGTAATCCGCCGTCAGCGCCTCCCAGTTCACCGTGGACCGGCTGCCGAGGGTCGCCCGTGCCATGCCGGCGATGATCGCCGACTCGCTCTTCAGATGCGCGGAGGCCGGCGGATTGTGGCCGGTGGAGGCGTGGACCATGGACATGGAATCCTCCACCGTGACCGATTGCGGCCCGCTCGCCTGCATGTCGATCTCGGTCCGGCCGAGACAGGGCAGGATCAGCGCGTCTCGTCCGTGGACCAGGTGGCTGCGGTTGAGCTTGGTGGCGATGTGGACGGTGAGGTCCAGCCGGCGCATGGCGTCCTGGGTCTGCTGCCAGTCCGGAATGGCGGCGGCGAAATTGCCGCCGAGGCCGATGAACACCTTCGTCTCGCCGCGCAGCATGGCCTCCAGCGCGGTGACCACGTTGTGGCCGAAGGCACGCGGCGGGGCGAAGCCGAAGCGCGCCTCGATGGCATCGAGCAGCGCATCGGACGGCACTTCGGTGATGCCGACCGTGCGGTCGCCCTGCACGTTGGAATGGCCGCGCACCGGGCAGATGCCGGCGCCCTCACGCCCCACATTCCCGCGCAGCAGCGCGAGATTGGCGATCTGCTGCACGTTCTTCGTGCCGTGGCGGTGCTGGGTGATTCCCATGCCGTAGACGAGGATCGCCCGCTCCGCCTGCATGTAGGCCTCGGCGGCCGTCTCGATGTCGGCCCGGGCGATGCCGCTCTTGCGCTCGATGTCCTCCCAGGAGGTCGTCGCGAGGTCGGCGATGAGGGCGTCGATGCCGGCGGTGTGGCCGCGGATGAAGTCCCAGTCGAGCACCGGGGCCGCATTGCGCGCGCGGGCCGCTTCATCCGCCGCGACGAGATGCTTCATCATGCCCTTGATGAGGGCCACGTCGCCGCCGACCCGCACCTGGAAGATGCGCGAGGAGATGGGCGTGGAGGTCAGCGTCGCCATCTCCACAGGGTTCTGCGGCGCCTGGAAGCGCTCCAGCGCCCGCTCGCGGAACGGGTTGAACGACATGATGGTGGCGCCCCGGCGCGATGCATTGCGCAGGTCGCTCATCATGCGCGGCGAGTTGGTGCCCGGGTTCTGGCCGAAGATGAAGATGCAGTCGGCGCGCGCGAAATCCTCCAGCAGCACGGTGCCCTTGCCGACGCCGATGGACTGGGGAAGCCCGACGCTGGTGGCCTCGTGGCACATGTTGGAGCAGTCGGGAAAGTTGTTGGTGCCGTATTCGCGGGCGAACAGCTGATAGAGGAAGGCCGCCTCGTTGGAGGCGCGGCCCGAGGTGTAGAAATCCACCATGTTGGGGTCGGGCAGGGCATTGAGATGCCGCCCGACGAGAGCGAAGGCCTCCTCCCAGCTCACCGGCAGGTAGCGGTCGCTCCCCGCGTCGTAGCGCATGGGATGGGTGAGGCGGCCCTCCATCTCCAGCTCGTAATCGCCGAGGGCGGCAAGCTCCGTCACGGTGTGGGCGGCGAAGAATTCGGGCGTGCAGCGCTTCGTCGTCGCCTCCCAGGCCACCGCCTTGCCGCCGTTCTCGCAATATTCGAAAGGCGAGGTGTGCTTGGGGTCCGCCCATCCGCAGCCGGGACAATCGAAGCCGCCGGGCTGGTTCATGCGCGACAGGGTGGCCATGCCGGACACGGCGACGTGCTGCTCCACCAGCGCGCTGCCCATGGCCTTCAGGGCGCCCCAACCGCCCGCGGGCTCGTGATAGGGACGAATGGTTTTCGCGATGCCCATGGGCGGCTCCCGCAGCAATGAGGGGGGTGAGGCCGTCAAGCGAGGGGGCTCGTCTCGACTGCACAAGTCGCCGGACGTGAAAGTAACCGGAAGACGAGGGTATGATTGCCGCAGGAACAGCCCGAATAAATGGGCTTCACATATGTCCGGCGCATACCTTGGTATGGCGCGGGACAGTCTTTGCGCAGGATGAAGGCGGGGCAGGGCGCTGAGGGGCGCGAACGCATACGGCCCGCCCCGTTTCGGGGCGGGCCGTCAGTCGGCTCGGGTCGGGCGTTACTTTCCGGAGATCGACACCGTCGCGGTGAGGCCGGCGGACAGGGTGACCGAGGGCGGCACGGGATCCAGCGCGATGCGCACCGGCACGCGCTGGGCGAGGCGGACCCAGGTGAAGACGGGGTTGACCGAGGCGAGGCCGGAGACATCCGGCGCCACATTGGGGATGGCGATCCCCCGGCCGATGCCGGTGACGAGGCCGGTGAGCGGCGTGGGATAGGCCATCAGCGCGACCTTCGCCCTGTCGCCAACGTGGATGCCGGCAAGGACGGTTTCCTCGAAATAGCCGTCCACCCAGAAACTGTCGCTGTCCACCACGGAGAGCGCGCGCTGGCCGCTGGTGCCGTAGTCGCCCACCTGGGTGAGGAGGTTCGTGACATAGCCGTTCACCGGGGAAACGATGCGCGTGCGGCTGAGGTTGAGCTTCGCCTGATCGCGATCGGCGAGGGCCTGCTGATAGGCCGCCACCGCCATGTCCGCCGAGGCCGCGAAGCTCTGCTTTTCTTCGTCCGATGCGGCGATGGCGCTCAGCTTCGTCCGCCGTTCCGCCTCTGCCTTCTTGTTCTCGAGGTCGGCCTTGGCGCGGGCCACGGCGGCCTCGGCGTTGGCAAGCGCGATCTGGTAGTCGGACGGCTCGATCACCATCAGGAGGTCGCCCTTGTGGACGAACTGGTCGGCCTTCACGGAAAGCTCGACGATTCGCCCCGAAATCTGCGGCGCGACGGTGACCACATAGGCCCGCACGGTGCCGTCGCGGGTCCAGGGCGTGGTCATGTAGGTCTCCCACATGCGCGATCCGAGGATGCCGGCGACGCCGACGACGGCGAGGGTTAGGAGCACGCCCATCACGCGACGCGAAACGGAGGTCCCCTTTTCGGCGGGGATGTCGATGGCGGTCATGAACCTGCTCCTATGATCAGGACGGTGAGGGACAGCACGATCACGTAGATCGCGAGGTTGAACAGGGCCGGGTGCCACACCACGCGCGACAGGCCGGTGCGGTTGCCGAGCATGATGAGCGGGATGGTCATCAGCCATGCCGCCAGCATCATCGCCGCGAAGGGCGAGAACAGGACGCCGAGGAGATTGAGTTCCGAGAACATGGGTGGATCTCGTCTTTCCTGATCTAGCCGATGTGTGCGCGCTGACCGTCCGTCGCCTTCAGGAGATCTGAACAGGCATCGAGTGCGTCCGTGATGATCTTGATCTGCACGAACGACGGCTGGCCTGCCGGCGTCTCGGAGGGCTGGGCGGCCGGCCGCTCCGAGAGCACGCGCTCCATGTCGCCGAAGGCGATGCGCGCGAGCGCGACCCGTCCCTCCGCAAGCGCGGCACTGGCGTCCGAAATCCGCCGGCGCTCCACCTCGTTCGCCGATGCTTCGCGCAGGAGGATCAGGGCGCGGCCGAGGATGAAGAGCGTCATGAGGGAACTCGCCTGCGCGTCCGTCGCTTGCGGTGGCAGGTCCTCGACACGGCGTGTCATCACCGCCGTCCAGCGCGCCCCGTCCCGGGCCTGTGACCGCGCCGCGAGCCGTCGCAGGTCGCGGACCGAGAGGGCGAGAAGACGCCGCGTCCGCACGTCGGGCGACAGTCCTGGGATGATGATGAAGAACAGCGTTCCGATGATGTTGCCCAGGATGATCGTCAGCGCGATGTTGAAGAAAGTGGACGCGTCATAGGAAATCGGGTTTCCGACCCCGAGCAGAGGCAGGAGATTGATGGACATCGCCAGGAAAAGCGGCGTGTGCCAGCTGCCCGCCTGCATCAGGCCGATCGGCACCAGGACGAGCGCCAGCACCACAGCGAGCTGCGGGAAGGTGGAGATGGACGGCATGACGCCGAAATAGAGCCCGCAACCGATCACCGTCACGAGGATGGAGCCGATGGTGAAATCGGTGACGAGCGCGCGGGCCTGATCGCCCGCCGGAGCGAAGATCAGGGCGGCGATGGCAACGAAGGCAATGGCGAGGGGGCCGTTCGGCCATTCGGTGGCGATGGTGAAGGCTGCCGCCGCGGCGACCGCCGAGAAGACACGGAAGCCGCTCAGCAGGGGCAGAAGCGGATCGCCGACGACGATGGTCCACGGTGCAGCCCGACGTTCCGCTCTCGCACCCATGAGCAAGGCGATACTTCCGGCTGTTTCGCGCAGGCAAAGGAGGAGGTCGCGGGTCGCGTCGGCTAGAATTGAGGCGCGGGCGTCATCGCGCGGAAGCGCCTCAAGGGTCTGCAAAGCTCGCGCGCAGGCGCTGCGGAGCCGCTCCGGGTCTCGGCCCAGATCGGCCGGGTCGAGGCGGGAGAGCAGGGTGTCCAGACATTTGCGAACGTCCTCACCCGGTTGGCCGGAAGCCTCCTGCTCCAGGGCAATCCTCTGCCAGCCGAGCGCCGCCTCCATGAGACGTGCCCCGGCATCGCGCAGATGCCCGCTGCGCGAGCGCAGATACGGGGAATCCGCCATGGCCGCATCGGCTGCGGCCTGAAACAGGCTCAGCTTCCGCAGGACGTCCCTGGGGCTGAAGCGTTCCTCGCGCGCGTCTTGGGTCGCGGAGAGCGTCGAACGGAAGCCGCGGACCAATTGGAGGGCCATATCTTCCAGAAGGCCGGCGAAGGTCCTGCGCGCGGCGCCGAAGTCGGTGAGGAGGATGACGAAGAGGGTCGATCCGATGCCAATGCAGATTTCGCTGACACGGACGATGGAGAAAAAGAAGGCCGACGTCGGATCGGTGATGGTGTCGGCGAAGATAACGGCTGCGGTAAAGCCGGCCAGTGCCGCGGCGTAGGATGCGAAGTTCCGGAGCACCACGACGGCGACGCCGCACAGGCCGCACCACGCGGCGAGGCAGAAGGCGAGGGTGTATCGGCTCTGGGCGAAGAGCCCGAGCACCGTCACCATGGCCAGCGCGCCCGCCACCGTTCCGATGATCCGCCATCGCCCCTTCTGCAGGGATGCGCCGAGGTTCGGCTGGCAGACGATGGCCGCCGTCGTCGCCGCCCAGAAGGAATTCTGAAGCTCGAGCGCATAGGTGATGTAGAGCGCCAGACAAACCGACGCCGCAAGCCGGACGCCGAACAAGGCGCGAGGACCCAAGGAGCGAAGACGCGCGCGCAGGGCCCCGGAATTTGTCTCCGGGCGACTGTCGAGAGTGCCTTGTGCAGTGGAACTCATGGATGCCGTGCCTTGCTGAACCCATCGTGGCTCTGGTGAGCATAGATCCTGCGGGGCAACGGCCAATTATACACTAGGTAGTGAGGTCCTACCTTGGTTTAACTATAGTGCCGGGCTAGCCGAGCGAACCGCCGAGGCTCTGGCCGTAGGCGACGATCGCCGCCCCCACCGGCGCGCGTTCGGCGGCATAGGCGGCGAGGGCGGCGTCCATGTCCGGGGTGTGGGTGAGCGCATCGCGGAGTGCGAAGGCATCGCCCGCCGCCTTCGCCACGCCCATGGCGGTGTGCGGCCGGGCGACGAACGCCGCATCGCCCATGAGCGCGACGCGGCCGGAAACCATCTGCGGGGGTGCGTAGTCGAAGATGGCATGCAGGAAGGGGCGCGACTCTGCCGCCACCACCGCGGCGAAGGCCGAGGGCAGCAGCCGCGCGGCATCGGATTTCATCGCGGCGGCAACATCGGGGCGCACGCGGCCGGGCGCGAGGGAGAAGGCGCGGCGCACGCCGTCCACATCGGTGAGGACGCCATCGAGTTCGTCCGGCGTGTAGCGCCGGTACCAGACCCAGTTGTAGCGGCGCCGACCGGCGGTGGTGGAGCCGTCCGGGCCGGGCACGAGATAGCCGAGAATGTGCGAACCGGGCATCTCGTAGAAGGCGAAGCGGTCGAGGAGCTGTCCCGCGGCCACCGCCGGCACCTCGGCCTCAGGGACAAGGCCGCGCCAGGTGGCGTAGCCCACATAAGTGGGCCGGGACTTTGGGCCCGCAACCGCGCTGCGCAGCGCCGAGCCCACGCCGTCGGCGCCGATGACGAGATCCGCTCGCTCCTCGGTGCCGTCCGCATAGGTTACGCGGGCGCCGCTCCGTTCCTGCGCCACGGAAACGGCCTGCCGGTCGATGTGGTAGCGATCATCAGGCAGCAGGTGGCGGAAGGTGCGGAACAGCACGTCCCAGGAGAGCTGGGTCTGGGGCGTGCGCTGGCGATGAATGATGGCCCCGGCCTGGTCGAAATAGATGCGCTCGTGGGCCGTCACCCCCACGTGGGCAAGGTGCTCGACGCCCACCTCGCGCAGGATGTCGAACACCTCGCGCTGGGCGACGAGGCCGGCGCCCCGCCCCTCCAGCCCATGCACCGAGCGTTCCGTCACGCGCACGTCGAAACCGGCACGGTGCAGCAGCACGGCGGCGAACAGCCCGCCGATGGAGCCGCCGACGATGAGAATGCGAGGGGGCATGGCCAGTCTCTCCGGGTGGACGCTAGACGATGAAATCGATGACGCCGCCATCGACCCGCAGGGCGGCGCCGGTGGTGGCGGAAGAGAGCGGCGAGGCGATGTAGACCGCCATGTTGGCGACCTCCTCCACGCTCGCCGGCCGCTGGATGATGGAACTCGGCCGGTGGGCCTTGACGAAGTCGGCGCCGGCCTCCTCCAGCGTCTTCCCGGCCGCCACCGCGTCCTTCAGCATGGCCGCGACGCCTTCCGAGAGGGTGGGGCCGGGCAGGATGGAATTCACGGTCACGCCCGTGCCCGCCATGCGCTTGGCAAGGCCCCGGGCGAGGGAGACGTCGGCCGTCTTGCTGACGCCGTAGTGGATCATGTCCGCCGGGATGTTGAAGGCGGATTCCGAGCCGAGGAACAGCATGCGCCCCCAGCCGCGCTCTGCCATGCCCGGCAGGTAGGCGCGGGCGAGGCGAACGCCGGACATGACGTTGATGGCCCAGTGCCGGTCCCACACCGCGTCGTCGGTCTGGAAGAAGTCGGACGGCTGGAAGATGCCGAGATTGTTCACGACGATATCGAACGCCGGCTCGGCGGCCACCAGCGCGGCGGCGCCTTCCGCCGTGCCGAGGTCGATGGCCTGCCCGCGCGCCGTGCCGCCGATGCGCGCCACGGCCTCGGCCACCTTCGCCTCCGAGCGCCCGTTGACGACGACGCTCGCGCCGGCCTGCGAAAGCCCCTTGGCGATGGCGAAGCCGATGCCTTCGCTCGACCCGGTGACGAGGGAGGTCTTGCCCGAGAGATCGATCTTCATGGCTGTCTCCTGTGGGTGTGCCGATGCCGCGCCCGGCGCGGGATCGGGCTCCGGTCAGCGGAGCGGCGGTGGATCCATCATGGCATGGCGGATGCGGCTTGCATCGAGAGGCAGGGTGGCGAGGCGCCGGCCGCTGGCGTCGCGGATGGCGTTGCCCAGCGCAGCGCCCGTGGGCCCTTGCGCCGCCTCCCCCGCGCCAAGGAAGGGCAGGCCCGGCCGGGGGACGATGTGGACCTCCACGTCGCGGGGCATGCGGGAGAAGCGCAGGATGGGATAGGCCGTCCAATCCACCGAGGTGATGCGCCGACGATCGAAGCGCACGCCTTCGAACAGCGTCCAGCTCGTCGCCTGCACGATGCCGCCCTCGATCTGGTTGCGCACCCCGTCCGGATTCACCACCTGCCCGGTATCCACCGCCGCCACCACGCGCGTGATGAGGAGGCGGCCGGTGTCCGCATCGATGGCGATCTCCAGGGCGATGGCGCAATAGGCCTCAAGGTTCTTGTAGCGCGCGAAGGCGAAGCCGTAGCCGCCCCCGGCGGAGGGCTTCGGGCGATTTTTCCAGCCGAAGCGCTCGGCGGCGGTGGTGATGACCGCCTTCGCCCGCTCGTCCTGAAGATGGCGCAGGCGGAAGTCCACCGGGTCCTGCCCCGCCCGGCGGGCGAGCTCGTCCATGGTGTTCTCGATGGCGAAGACGTTGAGGTAGCCGCCCAGCGAGCGCATGGAGGAGCCGCGCAGGGGCATGTCAGGCAGGAAGTGGTTCACCGCCCGCGCGTTCGGCAGCACGTAGAGCGGCACGGCGTTGCGGTCGCCGCCGCCTTCAGGCATGGGCAGGTCCACCGGCGGCGCCGGGGGGAACGGCTCGGCCTTGTCGCGCGCGGCGAGGAGGGTGCCGGGCGGGCCTGGGCGCATCATGTGCGATTGGCTCCACACGTCGTGCTGCCATGCGGAGATCCCGCCGTCCGGCCCCAGCGCCGCGCGCACGCGGGCCACCATGCCCGGCCCGAACGGCTCCCAGGCATGCTCCTGCTCGCGCATCCACTGCACGCGCACCGGACGGCCGGGGAGGGCGCGGGCGAGCATCGCCGCGTCGGCGCCGGCATCGTCCGCCCCGTTCTGGCCATAGCAGCCGGCCCCCTCCGCATGGATGCAGCGCACCTTCTCCCGGGGCATGGCGAGGAGACCGGCGAGGGCATCGCGCAGGGGATAGACGCCCTGGGTGTGGGTCCACTCCGTCATGGCGTCGCCCTCCAGATAAGCGATGGCGCAGGAGGGGCCGATGGAGCCATGGGCGAGATAGGGGCGGCTGAACAGGGTATCGAGGGTGAAGGACGGCGCATCCGGCTGCCCCACCTCGAGAATGGTGGTGTCCTGCGTGCGCAGGGCCATCAGCGCCTCGGGCAGGCGCGCCTCGTCGGGAAGCTGCGCCGTCTCCTCCCAGCGGGCGAGGGTGGCGAGCCGGCGCATGGCCTGGATCGCCGTCCATTCCTGCTCGGCGATCACTCCGAGGAAGGCGCCGTCGCGCACCACCTTGAGCACGCCGGGCATGGCCTCCACCGACCCCGCGTCGAGCGCGACCAGCCGGGCGCCGTAGCTCGGCGGGCGCACGATGCGGCCGTGGACCATGCCGGGCAGGCGCATGTCCTGCACATAGGCCGCCCCGCCCGTGACCTTCGCCGGAATGTCGACGCGGGGCACGGGGCGATCCATCACCGTGAAATCGCGCGGATTGGTGAGGATCGAGGTGGGCGCGGCATCCACGTGCAGCAAGGTGTCGGAAACCAGCTCGCCATAGCCGAGGCTGAGGCCGGCGGGGCCCGTGATGAAGCCATCGCGGGCGGTCAGGTCCGCGCGGGCGACGCCAGCCCGGCGCGCGGCCTCGCCGATGAGGATCTCGCGCACCTGCGCCGCCGCATTGCGGATGGCGGTGCCGGAATCCTGCACGGAATGGCTGGCGGCGGTGTAGCCCTCGTTGGGGGTGCGGCCGGTGTCGGCGGTGATGAGGTCGAGCCGCGAGAGGGGCAGCTTCAGCTCTTCCGCCGCCACCTGAAGCAGAGCGGTGCGGATGCCCTGTCCCAGCTCCGCCTTGCCGGTGAAGACGGTGGCGTTGCCGTCCGGCGCGATGCGGATCCAGGCGTCGAGCCGGGGCGTGGCATCAAGGCTGCCGGGCAGGCCCCGCAGGGGTGTCGCGCTCGCCCCGGTTTCGGTCTGGGCGAAGGCCCGGCCCGACAGGCTGAAGGCGAGGATGAGGGCGCCGGTGCCGCGCAGCACGGCGCGGCGGGAGAGGGCGTGTATCGTCGGCTTTGTCATCGCACGGCTCCCACCTTGCCAGCCGTCGTCTTGCCGGCCATGGTGCGGGCGGCGCGCTTCACGGCGCGGACGATGCGCACATGGGTTCCACACCGGCACAGGCTGGGTTCGAGGGCGGCGAGGATGGCGTCGTCGTCCGGATCGCCATCGCGCTCCAGCAGCGCCTGCGCGCGCATGACCATGCCGGCGATGCAATAGCCGCACTGCGCCGCCTGCTCGGCGATGAAGGCGGCCTGCACCGGCCCCGGCGCATCGGCGCTGCCGAGCCCCTCGATGGTGCGCACTGTCCGCCCGTCCAGCAGCATCACCGGCGTGATGCAGGAGAAGACGGGCTCCCCGTCCACCAGCACCGTGCAGGCGCCGCACTGGCCGAGGCCGCAGCCGAATTTCGCGCCGTTCAATTCGAGTTCGCCGCGCAGCACGTAGAGCAGGGGCGTGTCCGGCGCGGCGGCGATGGTGCGGCGCGTGCCGTTGACGGTGAGGGTGGTCATGGGGCGCCTTTCGCGGGGTTCGCGGTGGTCTTGGGAGCGGCGGCGCGGCGGGCCGCTGTGATGGCGGCGGCGAGGTCCGGCCAGGCCGGCCGCCCGGCGATGTCGCGGCGCAGGTAATCGAGAAGCGCCGTCAGCGCCGTGTCGTCCATGGCGGCGAAGGGCGGCATGACGGGCGCCGCCACGCCGTCCGCCGCCGGAACCCCGCGCAGGATGAGGTTGAGCAGGTTCTGGGGCGTCTCGGCCGCAAGGGCCGTGGAGAGGGCGAGGTCCAAGCCGCCGAGCGGCAGCGGCCGGCCCGCCTGGTGGCAGGCGGCACAGGCGGCGGCGAAGACGCGACGGCCCGCGCTCGCATCCGCGGGCAGGGCAATGGGGGCCGCCTGCCAACCCGCCGATTGCGGACGCTGGCCGGAGGCATCGAGCGCGGGCGCCTTCGGCGTCGCAGTCTTGCTGGCGGACGTGCCGAGCGAGACGAGATAGTCCGCCATCGCCTCGATATCCTGCGCGGGCGCCTCGGCGAGGTTCTCCGTCACCGGCCCCATGGGGCCGAGCGCGACGCCATGGTCCGCCTGCCAGCCCTCGCGCAGATACTGGGCGAGGGCTGCCTTCGTCCACGGCACGCGGGCGGGCGACTGCGCGCTCAGGGGATAGGCGGTCCAGCCCTCGGCCTCGCCGCCGGCGAAGGCGCGTGAGCGGATTTCCGCACCCATGAGGTTGCGCGGCGTGTGGCAGGCGCCGCAATGGGCGAGCCCCTCCACCAGATAGCGCCCCCGGTTCCACGCGGCATCGCGTGAGGGATAGTTCACGAAGGGCTCGGGATGGAAGAACAGGAGCTTCCAGCCGGCGAGCACGAGACGGATGTTGATGGGGAAGGGCAGCTGGTTCGCCGGCGCCGTGGTGACCACCGGCGCGCGGGTCATCAGGAAAGCGTAGAGCGATGCGAGGTCCGCGTCGGTGGTCAGGCTGAAATGGTCGTAGGGAAAGGCCGGGTAGAGGTGCCGTCCTTCGCGGTCCACGCCCTCGCGCATGGCCCGCACGAAGGCCGCAAGCGGCCAGCGCCCGATGCCGGTTTCCGGATCGGGGGTGATGTTGGTGGAATAGATCGTGCCGAAGGGTGTCGGCATGGCGAGCCCGCCGGCGAAGGTCGTCCCGCCCGGCGCGGTGTGGCAGGTGCGGCAATCCCCGATTAGGGCGAGCGACGCGCCCCGCTCGAT
This sequence comes from Xanthobacter sp. SG618, assembly GCF_012932745.1. Lineage (NCBI taxonomy): Bacteria > Pseudomonadati > Pseudomonadota > Alphaproteobacteria > Hyphomicrobiales > Xanthobacteraceae > Xanthobacter > Xanthobacter sp. SG618. The sequence goes on from NZ_JABBHL010000009.1 coordinate 240,771, forward strand.
GTGCGCGTGGTCGAAAACGGCGGCGGGCGGGGGCGAAATGGGCGCTATCTCCCCATGCCAGGCATAGGCCAGCGCGGCGAGCGCGCCGCAGACGGCGGCAACGAGGGTTAGCAGCAACACGCGCTTTATCATCATCCGCACCCTTTCTGGGGGCGCACCATGCGGCGGCCCGGCGCCCTCATCTTTCCGAAACGCACTAAAGGGGCACCCGCCAAACCCAAGTATGAGCAGGCCACGCCAATGGCCGATTTCCCCCGGCCCGTCCCCCCGACACTCTCGCAGCCGACATTGGACACCTGCGACGCAGAGAGGGACGAGGCATGCACATGGCCGATCCGCACGACGCTTCCACACATGCCTTGCTGCAGCCGGGCCAGGCCGCGCCCGACTTCACCCTGCCGGCGACGCCCGACCAGAAGCTGTCCCTCTCCGACCTGAGGGGCGCGCCCGTCATCCTCGCCTTCTATCCGGCCGATTGGAGCCCGGTGTGCGGTGACCAGATGGGCCTCTACAACGAGATGCTGCCGGAGTTTCACCACTCCGGCGCCCAGCTCGTGGGGATCTCCACGGACGGCGTGTGGTGCCACGCGGCCTTCGCGGAGGCGCGCAAGCTGCATTTCCCTTTGCTCGCCGATTTCGAGCCCAAGGGCGAGATCGCCCGGCGCTATGGCGCCTACCGCGCGCAGGATGGCGTGGCCGAGCGGGCGCTGTTCGTGATCGATGCCGAGGGTGTCATCCGCTGGAGCTACCTTTCGCCTCTCGGCCTGAACCCCGGCGCGGACGGCATTCTCGATGCGCTCGACGCGCTCGTTCCCATCCCAAAGACCCCCACCTCGAACACTCCCACCTCGAACACTTATGGAGCGCAGGCATGACGCGCCGTCTTCCTCCCGTGAGCGCCACCGACAAGGTGGCCGGGCCGGCTGATGCGCCGGTGACCCTGATCGAGTACGGCGATTACGAATGCCCCTATTGCGGCGAGGCCTATCCGGTGCTCAAGGCCGTGCAGGAGGCGATGGGCGCGCGGCTGCGCTTTGTGTTCCGCAATTTCCCGCTGACCGAGATGCACGCCCATGCCCTGCGCGCCGCTCAGTTCGCCGAGGCCGCCGCCGCGTCCGGGGTGTTCTGGGCCGCCCATGACATGCTCTACGAGCACCAGGACGCGCTCGATGTGGCGAGCCTCACGTCCTATGGCGCGCAGCTCGGCATTGAACGCCGGGTGCTGCAGGCGGCCTTCCAGGGCCAGTACGACGCCATCATCCAGCAGGATTTCGTCGGCGGCGCGCGTGCCGGCGTGAACGGCACGCCGTGCCTCTTCATCAACGGTGTCCGCTACGACGGGCCGAGGGACCGGCAGAGCCTGATCGAGGTGCTCGATCGCGCCGCTGCCGCCGCCGCGATCGACGTTCCGGCCTGAGCCGGGATGCGCCCGCCCGAGGAGGCAACCATGATCTTCAAGCAGACTTCAACCGTGCGTCCCGGTGCGCCCGCGCTCGCCGACGCCGCGCCTGAGCCCGGCACGCTGGGGTTCGGCGCCACGCTCGCCATGGCCACGGCGGCCGGCCTCGCGGTGGCGAACATCTATTACAACCAGCCCATGCTCGCGCTGATCGAGCAGGATCTGCCGGGCGCCCTCACGGGGGCCATTCCCACCGCCACCCAGCTCGGCTACGCCATCGGCCTCGTGCTGCTCGTGCCGCTGGGCGACCTCGTGGAACGCCGGCGCCTGATCGTGGTGCAGTTCGTGCTGCTGGCGGCGGCGCTGGTGCTGGCTGCGGTGGCGCCCACGGCGCTGCTGCTCGTGGCGGCCTCGCTGGCGGTGGGGCTCGCCTCCACGGTCGCCCAGCAGATCGTGCCCCTTGCCGCCCATTTCGCGGCGCCCGAGAAAAGGGGCGCGACGGTGGGAACTGTAATGGCCGGGCTGTTGACGGGCATCCTCCTCAGCCGCACCGTCGCCGGCTTCGTCGCCTCGCACGGCGGCTGGCGCGAGATGCTGTGGCTCGCGGCGCCCATGGCGCTCGCCGGTGCGGTGCTGATGGCGGTGACGCTGCCCAGCAGCAAGCCGGACTCGCGCCTGAGCTATCACCGGCTGCTCCATTCCGTGTGGCAGCAGTGGCTGGATTTTCCCGCGCTGCGGCTCGCGGCGATCACGCAGGCGGCGCTGTTTGCGGCCTTCACCGTGTTCTGGACCATCCTCGCTTTCCGGCTCGCCGAGCCGCGCTTCGGCCTCGGTGCCGAGGTGGCGGGATTGTTCGGCCTGGTGGGCGCCGTCGGCATCCTCGCCGCGCCGCTGGCCGGCCGGTTCGCGGACAAGCGCGGCCCGAGGCTGGCGGTGATGGTGGGCTCCATCGTCACGCTTGTCGCATGGGTCGTGTTCGGTGCGTGGGGCTCGCTCGTCGGGCTGATCGTCGGCGTGATGCTGCTGGATTTCGGCATGCAGAGCGCCCTCGTCTCCAACCAGCACATCGTCTTTGCCCTGCGGCCGGAGGCGCGGGCGCGGATCAACACGGTGCTCATGAGCGCCATGTTCCTCGGCGGCTCCATCGGCTCGGCCACGGCGACGCTCGCCTGGGGGGCCGGCGGCTGGTTCCTCGTCACGCTGCTGGGGACGGCGTTCGCCGCCTTCGCGGTCGGACTCCAGCTGCTGGCCGCCCGCAGTCGCCGGGCCGATCCGGCGCACTGAACGGCACCGGCCGGAAGAAGGGTCAAGGAGGCTCCGCCATGCGCACGGGACGCTGTTTTGCCCTTCTTCTGGCCGTCGCCCTGTGGCCGGCGCGCGCCCTTTGCGCCGACAGCTTCTACGCCATTCCTGATGGCGCGAGGCCGGGGCCACCCGGCACGCTTCTGAAGGCGGAGCCCGTGGCGCCGCCGCCGGGCGCGGGCGCCGCCTACCGCATCATCTATCGCTCGCGCAATCACGGCGGTCGCCCGGTGGCGATTTCCGGCCTTGTCGCACTGCCGCCGGCCGGCCGCACCGCGGGCGGGCGGCCTCTGGTGGCGTGGGGGCACGGCACGAGCGGGGTGGCGACGCGGTGCGCGCCCTCCCGCAATCCACCGCAGGCCTTCGCCCGCATCGGCGGCCTCGCCGATCTGCTGGCGCGGGGCGTCATCGTAGCGGCGACCGATTATGGCGGTCTGGGCGAGGCGGGCCAGCATTCCTATCTGCTCGGCACGAGTGAGGCGCATGCCATGATCGATGCCGTGCGCGCGGCGCGACGCCTTCCGGGGGCCGATGCGGGCGAGCGCTACGCGGCCTGGGGCTTCTCGCAGGGCGGGCATGCCGCACTGTTCACCGCCGCCACCGCCCGCGCCTACGCGCCGGAGATGCACCTCGCGGGTGTCGCCGCGGCGGCCGCGCCGACGGAGCTGCGGCGCCTGCTGCGCGACGATATCGGCACGCTGCCGGGGCAGGTCGTGGCGTCCTTCGCCGCCTGGTCCTGGGGGCAGGCCTACGGATTGCCGCTCGACGGCATCGTCCGCCCGCAGGCGATCGGGACGGTGGACGGGATCGCCGCTGATTGCAGCCTCGACCCCGTGGGCGATGTGGCGCTCGGCCTCTCCGCGCTGGGCTATGCCCAGACGGGCTTCCTGCGCAGCGCCGCCGACCGGCGGCCCGGCTGGGATCAGCTGATCGCGCGCAATTCCAATCCGGATCCGAATGGCGTGCCCGTCTTCTTCGCGCAGGGGAGCCTTGATGCCCTCGTGGAGCCGGCCACCACGCGGGACTATGTGGGGCGCCTGTGCCGGGCGGGGACGTCCGTCACCTATGTGGAAGTGCCGTGGGCGTCCCATGGTGGGGTGGTCAAGGCCGTGGCGCCCATGGCCGTGTCCTGGCTTCTCGCGCGGCTTTCGGGCGCCCCCGTGCCGGACGGCTGCTTGCGGGCCGGCCGCTGAGGCGGCCGGGATAGGGGATGTATAAAAAGTCCGCCCCCTATATTGATGTGCGATCCAATATACCCGCGTATAAGCTCATTTTTCCTCTCCCTATTCTAGAGTGATCTTGTGTCGATACTGGATCTCAGGCTGTGTCCTGCATGCCGTCACGGACAGTTTCATCCTGGAACACAGCGAGAGGAACAGGATCATGGCTTACGTCACCACCAAAGACGGCGTCGACATCTTCTACAAGGATTGGGGTCCGAAGGACGCGCAGCCCATCGTCTTCCATCACGGCTGGCCTCTCTCCTCCGATGACTGGGATGCGCAGATCCTGTTCTTCCTGCAGCACGGCTTCCGGGTGGTCGCGCACGACCGCCGCGGGCATGGCCGCTCGGCGCAGGTGAGCGAGGGCCACGACATGGACCATTACGCCGCTGACGCCGCCGCGGTGATGGAGCATCTCGACCTGCGCAACGCCGTGCATATCGGCCATTCCACCGGCGGCGGCGAGGTGGCCCGCTATGTGGCGCGGCACGGCCAGCCGCAGGGGCGCGTGGCGAAGGCGGTGCTGGTCAGCGCCGTGCCTCCGCTGATGGTGAAGACCGCGGCCAATCCCGGCGGAACGCCCCTCGAGGTGTTCGACGGCTTCCGCTCCGCGCTCGCGGCCAATCGCTCCCAGTTCTTCATGGATGTGGCGTCCGGCCCCTTCTACGGCTTCAACCTGCCCGGCACGACGCCGGTGCCGGGCGTGATCCAGAATTGGTGGCGCCAGGGCATGACCGGCGGCGCGAAGGCGCACTATGACGGCATCAAGGCCTTCTCCGAGACCGACCAAACCGAGGATCTTAAGCTCATCACCGTGCCGACCCTGGTCATGCACGGCGATGCCGACCAGGTGGTGCCCATCGATGATGCCGCCCGGCTGAGCGTGAAGCTGCTGAAGAACGGCACGCTGAAGGTCTATGCCGGCTATCCCCACGGCATGCTGACCGTCCACGCCGACGTCATCAATCCCGATCTGCTTGCCTTCGTGAAGGCCTGACGGGCTGACGCACAGCGCCGGTTGCGGACGTCCCGCACCGGCGCTGTCGTCCGCTCTCGTGGGCGGACAAGACTTTCGACGAGATCTGGAACGTGAGCGCGCCAACGCACGCGCCGCGTGCGCACGGCGCCGAGACAGGCCGGTGGTGCGCATGACCGACATTCGCTACATCCTCGTGCTGCTTGCCGGCGTCGTCCTCACCAACTGGATGGGCCGCGTGCTGGGGGACCGCGTGGCGCTGCCCCTCATTCAGGTTGCGGTGGGCGCCGCCATCGGCTCGGTCACCAGCCTCGGCGCGCCGCTGAAGCCGGATCAGTTCTTCCTCATTTTCCTGCCGCCGCTCCTGTTCTTTGACGGGTGGCGCGTGTCCAAGACGGATCTTGCGGCGAATGCGCCGCTCATCCTGTCCATGGCGCTGGGGCTGGTGGTGGTCACGGTCGGCTGCGTGGGGCTGATGCTCCATTGGCTCATCCCGGCGATGCCGCTGGCCGTGTGCTTCGCGCTCGCGGCGGTCCTGTCGCCCACCGATGTGGTGGCGGCCGGCGCGGTGGCGCGGCACATTCCCATTCCGCGCGGCGTGCTGCGCCTGCTGGAGGGCGAAGCCCTCTTCAACGATGCCGCCGCGCTGATCTGCCTGCGCCTCGCCATCGCGGCGGTGGTGACGGGGACGGTGCCGGTGCTCGATTCCCTCGCTGCCTTCGTCTGGGCGGCCGGAGGCGGCATCGCCATCGGCATCGCCTTCAGCTGGATGGTGGCCACGGCCAAGGCTTTCATGGTGCGCCGGGTGGGCGAGGACACTTCCGGCCAGATCCTCATCAGCCTGCTCATTCCCTACGGTGCCTATCTGCTGGCCGAAGTGGCCGGCAGCTCCGCCGTGCTCGCGGCCGTGGCCGCGGGCATGATGATGAGCCGCATCGAGGTGTCGGGCCGCGCGCTTCCCTTGACGCGCCTGAGGCGCGGCGCGGTGTGGGAGACGCTTCAGTTCACCCTCAACGGCGTCATGTTCCTGCTTCTGGGCGAACAGATGCCGGGCATCCTGAGTGGCGCGGCGCGCAGCATCGCCGAGGGCGGACACCACGCTGTGGCGTGGCTGGGGCTCTATGTGGCGGCCACCGTTCTCGCCCTCGCGGCCTTGCGCTTCGCATGGGTACTCGCCGCACTCTGCTGCTGGCCCGCTGGCCAGGGGCAAAGCGGTGCGCCGCCCCCCTTTCCCCGGTGGCGCCTGGTGGCGGTGATGGCGTTCGGCGGGGTGCGCGGCGCGGTCACGCTCGCCGCGGCGCTCAGCCTGCCTTTGGTCTTGACGGGTGGCATGCCTTTTCCTGCGCGGGATCTTGCCGTGTTCATCGCGGCCGCGGTCATTCTCGTGTCTCTGGCACTCGCCAACGTGGCGCTGCCCATCCTCTTGCGGGGCATCGATGTGTCGCCCGACGTGGCCGATGCGGCGCAGGAGCGCGAGGCCCGCGCCGAGGCGCTGCAGGCCGCCCTGGACGCGCTCGCGGAAGCGGCTGAGGCGCAGAAGGCCGATGCCGACGCACCGACCGTCGCCGCCATCGTTGCCGACCATTACAGGCACCGACTCGACCAGCTCCAGGCCGAGGGCGTCGATGGCGGAAGGGCCGCTTGGCCGGAAGAGCGGCGGATGCATCTCCTCGCCATCCAGGCCGAGCGCCGATCCATCGTCGGCCTCGTCCAGCGCCGGCGCATCCCCATCGATCTGGCGCACAAGCTGTTGCGGGAGACCGATGCCGAGGAGGTCGCCCTGCCCGTCGCGCCCGGCATGGGCGAGGGCTGAGAGGGTAGAATGACAAAAGGTAAACCGACGTATAGTTCGGCGAAACATCGATATTCATGGAATGAATTTGAGTTCGATATCGGCGAAGGCTGCGGAATGTAAAACTAAATCATCGAAAACACAGGAGGTTCTCATGACTGCGAATTCTAAGTTCATCATGGCGTTCGGCGCTCTTGCCTTCGTGGTGGCCGGCGTGGCGGGCACCGCCCACGCGGACACCAGCTTCCCCACCGAAGCGCGCGGCGAGACCTCCTTCTTCGATGCCCAGTCGGGCGCCGTGGTCCAGCCGCTCAACATCTTCCAGATGCCCTCCGCCGCGAAGCTGCGGGCCATGAACTCCGCCCGTCCGTTCATCGGCCAGCCGGCCCAGCCCGACGCCCACTGGGGTCCGGCCCAGGATGCCACTTCGCCCGGGGCTTGAGCCACCCGACATGCGCTGCAACGAAAAGGCCGGCGTCCCCTGAGGACGCCGGCCTTCTCGCTTTGTGCGGGCGGATGTGCTGGAAGGCCCGCCCTGCAATCCGTCCGGGGCGGTGCGAACAAAAAAGGCCCGCCGGGCTTGGCCGGCGGGCTCAGTCGGGGAGGAAGGGGAGGGAAAGGTCAGTGCGAGCGGGTGGCTTCGAAGAGGAACCACACGCGGCGTTCAGCCTCGTCGATCCAGACCTCGATGAGGCTGGTGGTGGCGACGTCGTTGTAGTTCTCGCAGACCACATGTGCTTCCCGCAGGAAGGTGATGAGGCGCTTGTTGTCCTCGCCCAGCTCGGCCAGCATGTCCTCGGCGGTCACGTAGTCCGCGTCATTGTCGGGGAGACGCTGGAGGCGCGCGATGTGGCCCACCGACCGCAGCGTGGTGCCGCCCACCTTGCGCGCTCGCTCGGCGATGGCATCGGTGGTGGCGAAGATCTGGTCGCCGTGCTCGTCCAGCAGAAGATGGTAGTCGCGGAAGTGCGGGCCGGACATGTGCCAGTGAAAATTCTTGGTCTTCAGATAAAGCGCGAACATATCGGCCAGAAGAACGGTGAGGGCGCCGGCAATGTCGCGCGTGGCATCTTCGCCGAGATCGGTGGGGGTCCGGAGCGGTGCTTGCTGGCGCAGTTTCGCAATGGTCTTGTCCATGGGTGTCGTCCTTATGGAAAAGCTGTAGGGGAGCGGTTGGGTGGTGGCTGAGATGCCGCGGCGACCGCTCTGTGAATGTCACGGTGGTCACCATAGGACCGGGGCGCGGACGAAAGAATTGGGCGCTCGTTTGCCTGGATCATACGAGGGTATGGGGCAGCGGCGGTGCCGGCGCTCAGGCTTCGAAGGCGCGCAGGCGCGTGCGCGCGAACCCGTGAGGGGCGCCGCAGCGCAGATTTAGGGGGCAGAGGTGGCAGGGCGCGAAAGGCGGCGAGCGCGTGGGCGCGTCAGCGGCGCGGGGAAGCCTGCAGCGCGCGATCGATGCAATCGATCATTTCGTTCCCGTCGAACGGCTTCGCCAGGAAGCCGAAGGCGCCGGCCGCGTCGACCTGCCGGCGGATGCGATCCTCGGGAAAGGCGGTGATGAAGATCAGCGGCACCGGGTCGCCTTCGGCGCGCAGCCGGCTCTGAAGCTCGACGCCGCTCATGCCCGGCATCTGGACATCGGTGATGACGCACGCGGTCCGGCTGCGCTCCGTGGAACCGAGGAAGTCCTCGGCGGACGCGAAGGATCGCGCGCCGAACCCAAGGGAGCGGACGAGACTTTCCGTAGCGACGCGAACGGATTCGTCGTCATCGATAATCGTTATGGTTGGAGCGCGTGACACTCGGGGCACCTCGACGTGCAATCATTCGGCACGCGATGACGCGCCGGTCTGACCCTATATAGCCTGCCGCCTGCCCAACCCGTAATCATACAGACGTTTGCAACTTTAGCTTTTTGCACTGAGCCCCAGGGCCTCCGCCATCCGGACCAGATCGGCAAGGGAGTGGGCCTCCATCTTCCGCATGACGTTACCGCGATGAATTTTCACGGTAATTTCGCTCAGCCCTACCTCGGCGGCGACCTGCTTGTTCATGAGGCCGGAGGTCACGAGGGCCATGATCTGCCGCTCGCGCTCGGTCAGCGTGTCGTAAAGCGCGCGCAACTTCGAGGAGGAGGCGCGCTCGGCGCGGCGGCCCCGGTCGATCTCGATGGCGGCGGAGACCGCGTCCAGCATGTCTTGGTCGCGGAACGGCTTGGTCAGGAAGTCCACCGCGCCCGCCTTCATGGCGCGCACGCTCATGGGGATGTCGCCATGCCCGGTCATGAAGATGATGGGTAGCTCCATGTCTGAGCGCGCCAGCTGCGCCTGGAAATCGAGCCCGCTCACGCCCGGCAGGCGGATGTCCAGCACCAGACAGCGCGGCGCATCGGGCAGCTTGGCGGCCAGAAGCTCGGCGGCGGAGGCGAAGAGCGCCACCTCGAGCCCGATGGAGCGGAACAGGCTGGACAGCGCGTCGCGCAGGCTGGCGTCATCGTCCACGACGATCACGACGGGGGCGCTCGGGGGCGGCGCCGGGCGGGGCAGCGGTCGACTGGTCACGGGCGGGTGTCCCTGGTGCTGGAAGAGGGGGGGGTGCTCGCAAGCGGCATTGTGAGGGTGAAGCACATTCCCCCCTCGGGGTGAGGCGTGGCGTCGATCCGGCCGCCATGGGCCTGCGCGATCGATCGGGAGACGGAGAGGCCGAGGCCCATCCCGTCCTGCTTCGTGGAAACGAAGGGCGAGAACAGGGAGGCGAACACATCCGGGGCGATCCCCGGTCCGGTATCGCGCACGGAAATCGTCAGCTCCGCCGTGCCATCCATCGACCACGTCGGTGTTTCGAGCGCGTTGCGGACAGTGAGGACACGCTGCCCCTCGGGCACCTCGTCCATGGCCTGGATGGCGTTGAGGACCAGATTGATGAGCACCTGCTGCAATTGGATGCGGTCGCCTTCGATGCGCGGCAGATCGGGGGCGAGGGCGAGTTCGAGCCGGACGCGATGGTTCGACAGTTCGCGTTCCAGCAGCAGCACGCAATCCTCCACCAGCTCGGCGCTGTCGAGCGCGTCGCGCAGCGGCTCTCCGCGCCGGGCGAAGGCGCGCAGCCGCTCCACCACCTCGCTCGCGCGGCGGGCGTTGGCGATCATGCGGGTGACGGAGGCCTCCGCCTCGCCGAGGTCGGCCACCGGGCGGCGCAGCCAGCGCAGGCAGGCCTCGCCATTCGTCACCACTGCCGCGAGCGGCTGGTTGACCTCGTGGGCGATGGAGGCGGTGAGTTCGCCCATGGTGCTGACGCGGGTGACATGGGCAAGGTCGCTGCGGACCTGGTTCAGTTCCTGCTCAGCCTTCTGCCGCTCAGTGATGTCGTGGTTGGTCTCCATGGTGCCCATGGGCCGCCCGCGCGCATCGCGCTGAAGCGACCAGCGGCTCGTACAGACCAGCTTCCGCCCGTCGCGGGTGGTCTGAACGATCTCGCCCTCCCATTGCCCGGTCTTGAGCAGGATGCCCATGATGTCCGCGCGGGGGGACGGAAAGTCGGTCTTCAGCAGTGCGCCGGCCTGCTGCCCCAGGGCCTCGGCCCGGGTCCAGCCGTAAAGCCGCTCGGCACCGTGGTTCCAGTAGACGATCGTGTCGGCGAGGTTCCGCACGAAGATGGCATCGTGGGAGAGATCGAGCAGCGCGGCCTGTTCCCGCAGCGCGCCCGTGGCCTGCTGGTTGCGCAGCGAGAGAACGGTGGTGACGGTGATGGCCGCGACGCTGACGAAGCACCGCATGGTGGAGGAGATGTTGTAGTCGGTGGCGTGCATGATGACGAAGCTCAGCATCGTCATCATGACGCAGGCCCCGGCGACGACCAGCAGCCCCGTGCGCCCGAACAGGCCCGCGCTCAGAAGCACCACGACCACGTAGAGCACGGCAATGGCCATGTCGAGCGGCGAGAGCGTATCCACCAGGAAGATCGAGAGACACAGCAGCGCGACAAGGACCCAGCCGGTTCGCGCCCGGGCGGGGGCATCCGCACTGTTGCTGGACAAGGGACCTGCCAGACCCGACATCATGCCCTCAAGAGTGTGGTTTGCGCCCGGCGATGTGCCGGAACGCAGCGGACGGATGCCTGTTGTGCGGCTGCCAGCTGCCCGGCATCGTGCTTCGGTATCACCGACATATACCTCGATCTTGCCAGTTTGAACGGCGCATTTGCCGGCTCGCGAGGCAGTAGTGCAGCAAAAACGGGCGGTCGGCTCAAGCCCGCTAAACGCAAAGTCTAGCCGCCTATACCAAGGTATGCCCGCGCGCACCCGATCATATGAGCGCCGAACCCCAAGTAGAATGGAGCAAAAAACGCTGGTCGCGGATGCTGGGTTTCCAATCGGCGAAGCGCAAGTCTTTCTGCCGGAACGGTTCGGCGCCGCAGCTCGCGCGCCGGTGCCGGTCCGGGCTGCACGGAGGATCTGCGCCGAACCGCCCTTCAGCCTTCGGGGGTCTCCAGCATGTCGTTCCATGCCGCGCCATCCGCCGCAGCCGCCGCAATGCCGGCGCAGGCCCATGCGGAACTCAATGCCGAGGTCCGGCGCCTCGGTCTGCTCACCCCGCGTCCCGCGTCCGATGACCAGACCAGGCCGGCACCGAAGCCGGCGCGCGCCCGGTCCGGATTGGTGGCGTGGCGCCTCAAGCGCGTGCTGTCCTTCATGGAGGAGCATTATTGGGAGCCCGTCACGCTCGCCGAGATGGCTCGCGCGGCCGGCCTCAGCCGGATGCATTTCGCCGCGCAGTTCCGCATCTCGACGGGCGCCAAGCCGCACGAATATCTGCTGCGGCTGCGCGTGGAGCGCGCCCAGAAGCTGATGATGGAGAGCGATGAGCCGCTGGCGCAGGTGGCCTTCAGCGTCGGCTTCCAGACCCAGGCCCATTTTACCACCGTCTTCCGGCGTTTCGCCGCAACGACCCCGCATCGCTGGAGGTCGGAACAGATGGCCCGCACGCCACGCGGTGGCGCTGCGGTCCCCCGCGCGCTTGGCTCGGCCCATCAGGCCTAGCGCTGCGCGTCGGCGCGACACGCGCCCTTCTCCTTTCGATCCGAATGACCAGAGGCCGGTGCGGCAACGCGCCGGCCTCACGCCGTTAGCCCCCCGGCGGCAGGGTGGTCCGTGCAGCATTCTTTCTTGAGATCGCAGGTTATACCCACGTATACGGACATATCGAAGCATATGATAAGAATAAATCACGGGATAATATGCGTCATTGGCAGCATCTTCTAAATTCATTTCATCAACAACGGAGTGCTTGCCATGTCCATCAAGTCTACTGTCCTCGCCGCCGGTGTCGCCGTGGCGCTCGTCTCGTCCATGGGTTCGGCCTTCGCCGACCCGACCGTCCAGAAGGAGAATGTGGAGCAGTATGCGGTCTCCGCGCAGGGGAGCCTGACCCCCACCTCCCCGGCGGCCGTGGCCCGCGAGGAGAGCCGGCTCGAGCGTCCCAGCGCCTTCGGCACCCCCGGCCCCTATTATGTTTCCGAGCGCCCGTTCGCGAACGGCAACGCCCAGTCGGGCCCGGCCCACGACGCCGACGACAACTGACGCGAGCCGTCCGCGACGCGAAAAAAAGGGGCCGCTTTGGCGGCCCCTTTTCTATTGTCCGGGTCTGTCCCGCTGCGGTCAGCGACCGGCCGGCGTTTCAGTCGACCTTCAGCGGCGGGTTGTCGCTGTCCAGGAACTCGACGGTGGTGAACACCAGTTCGGTGTCCCCGATGTTGGTGAGGTCATGCATCATGAACTCGCCCGGGCCGAAATGGTGGTGCTTGGTGTCGCCGGCCTCGTAGGTCACTTCGGCCACCCGCCCGTCGGCATAATGCGACCGGGCGCGGCCGCCGGTCACGGCCGTCCAGAAATAATCGAGCACATGGGTATGGAATCCGATGCGCTCGCCGGGCTTGAGGGCGAGGTGCCACACGCGCACCCGCTCGCTCTGCGAGACGAGGCGGCTGCCGACGCGTCCGTTGCCGCGGCTGGCGTGGAGGTCAGCCCGCATGGGCTCGGGCCATGCAAGCGGTGCTTCGATGTTGGCGTAGGTAGGGTTGGTGCTGATATTCATTGGGTTTCTCCCTGGTTGTCTGGCGTTTCAGTCCACCGCGAACCCGGTCTGCGCCCGCACGTGCTGGGCGGCGAAGGCCGCACGGACGCGCTGGGCCGCCGTGCTGCGATCCGCCAGCGAGACGAGGATCGAGACCAGGAAGGCGAGCGGCACCGAGAACAGCGCGGGATTGTCATAGGGGAAGGGCGCGGGGCCGAGCTTCAGCGTCGTGGTCCACACGCTGGGGCTGAGGGCCACGAGCACGAGGGCGACCACGAGGCCGGTGACCGAGCCAGTGACGGCGCCGCGTGTGGTGAGGCCGGGCCAGGACACCGACAGCACGATGACGGGGAAGTTCGCGCTCGCGGCGATTGCGAAGACGAGGCCCACCATGAAGGCGATGTTCTGGTTCTCGAACAGCAGTCCGAGGCCCATGGCGAGGAGGCTGATGACGACCGCCGCCGCCTTGGAGACCCGCACCTCTTCCTGTTCCGACGCGTTGCCGCGCCGGATGACGCGGGCATAGAGATCGTGGCTGGCCGCCGACGCCCCGGCGATGGTGAGGCCCGACACCACCGCGAGGATGGTGGCGAAGGCCACGGCCGAGATGAAGCCGAGCAGCACCGAGCCGCCGAGCGCGTTGGCGAGGTGGAGGGCCACCATATTGGTGCCGCCCAACACAGCGCCGGTGGCGTCCTTGAAGCTCGGATCGGACATGACGAAGGCGATGGCGCCGAAGCCCAGCACGAACAGCAGCGTGTAGAAGACGCTGATGAAGCCGGTCGCTACCAGCACGGAGGTGCGCGCCTGCCGTGCATCCGCCACGGTGAAAAAGCGCATCAGGATGTGGGGTAGGCCGGCGGTGCCGAACACCAGGGCGACGCCCAGCGAGATGGCCGAGATGGGATCCTTCACCAGCCCGCCCGGCGCCATGATGGCCGCGCCCTTGGGATGGAGCGCCGCGGCATGGGCGAACAGCGCCTCCAGGCTGAAGCCGAAGTGGCCGAGGATGAGGGCGGACATCACCACCGAGCCGGTGAGCAGCAGCACTGCCTTGATGATCTGCACCCAGGTGGTGGCCAGCATGCCGCCGAAGGTGACATAGGCCATCATCAGCAGGCCGACGAGGCCCACCGCCACCCAATAGGGCAGGCCGAACAGGAGCTCGATGAGCTTTCCGGCCCCCACCATCTGGGCGATGAGGTAGAGCAGCACGATCACCAGCGTGTTTGTGGCCGCGACCACCCGCACCGGCACTTCCGAGAGCCGGTAGGCCGCCACATCGGCGAAGGTGAAGCGCCCGAGATTGCGCAGCGGCTCGGCGATGAGGAACAGGATCATCGGGAAGCCCACGAGGAACCCGATGGCGTAGATCATGCCGTCATAGCCGGAGGTGTAGACCAGCGCCGTCACGCCGAGGAAGGTCGCGGCGGAGGTGTAGTCGCCGGCGATGGCGAGGCCGTTCTTGAAGCCGCTTAGGCCACCGCCGGCGGCGTAATAGTCCTGGGCGCCGCCGGTGCCCTTGCGGGCCGCCCACCAGGTCACGCCAAGGCTAACCGCCACGAACAGCAGGAAGAGGCTGATAGCCACGGGATTGATGGGCTGACGGGTGCCGCCTTCGATGGCGCCGGCCGCCGAGGCCGAGCCGGGGGCGCAGGCGAGCGCGAAGATGAGGGCGGCGGGGGCCGCGCGGACGAGCGGAGTCCATCTCATTGCACGTCCTCCCTGAGGTTTTGGGTGAGGCGGTCGAAGGTGCGGTTGGCGACGGCGACATAGATGGCCGTCAGCACGAAGCCGAGGCCGAGCAGGCTGACACCGGCGACGATCCCCCAGGTGGAGACCGCATCCGGCAGAACCGGCGTCCCGAGGGCGCTGGGCTTGAGCGCCACGGTGAGGATGTAGGCGAAGTAGAGCGTCGCCATCAGCGCGGCCATTGATAGGCCAAGCCGGGCGCGGATGGAGGCGAGGCGGCGGAAGTTGGGGTTCTGCCGGATCGCCTCGATGCGGGCGGCCGCATCGAGGGGCCGCGCGTGCGGCTTGGGGGGGAAGGCGCCGTCGGGTTTCATGCGGCAAGCCCCGTGGCGACGGCGGTTTCGCTCATCACGGCGTCGGGGTGCCGGTGCCGTTCGGCGCGGGCGCGCTGCTCCTCGTCGAGGATCTGCGCCTGCATGTAGGCCCCGAGGTGCCGTGCCCGCTGCACCACGGCGCGGCCGAAGGCGAGGCGCTGGGCCTCGAAGGCGGCCAGCGCCGCTTCGACGTCCGTGCTGTCGGCGAGGGCCGAGGCGAGGGCGGCGGCATCCGCGGCTGCCTTGGTCACGCCCATGCCCACGTGGGGGCGGGCGACGAAGGCGGCATCGCCCAGAATCACCACATGGGGCGACAGGCGCAGGCGCGGGCTTTCCAGATCCTGGATCGCCTGCAGGAACGGCTGCTGCGTACGCTCCACCACTTCGGCGAACTGCGGCGCGAGCAGGCGGTGGGCATCCGCGCGCATGCCCGCCACCACCTCAGGCCGGATGAGGTGCGGGGGAATGGAGAGGGGGTGCCGGGTGCCGTTCACATCGGTGAGCAGTTCGGCGAGCTGGCCGTCGCTAGCGGCGGGCCGGTACCAGACGAAATTGTAGCGGCGGTGGCCTTCGTCCAACTGCTCGTCCGAGCCCGCCACCGGATAGCCGAGCATCTGCTCGCCCGGGGGCAGGCTGAAGGAGAAGTGGCCGCACAGGGCGGCGCGGGTTTCCGGCGAAAGCGTGCTCTCATCCACCAGTCCGCGCCAGGCCACGTAGCCCGCATAGGTGGGCTTGGCCTCCGGCAGGAAGGCGGCGCGCACGGTGGAGAACAGGCCATCCGTGCCCACCAGCAGGTCGGCCTCCTCCACGGCGCCGTCGGCGAAGTGGGCGCGCACGCGCTCTGCCCCGTCCTCGACACTCACGAGGTTGCGGCCGTGGTGATAGCTCTCGTCCGGCAGAGCGGAGCGCAGCAGGCGGTAGAGGTGGCCCCAGGAGGTGAGAACCTGCGGCAGGGCGAGCTGGCCGGTGATCCGCCCGTCCGGCCCGAACACCCGCCGGCCGCTGACACCCACGCCGACGCGCGCCTCGGTGACGTCCAGGCCGGTCTTGCCGATGACGTCGAACAGCTCGGGATGGGTGACGATGCCGGCGCCACGGCCGGCGAGTTCGCTGCCGATGCGCTCGAAGACGGCCACGTCCCAGCCGGCCTTGCGCAGCAGGAGCGCGGCGAAGAGGCCGCAGATGGAGCCGCCGATGATGACGGCGCGCTTGGGCTTCGCCGGGCGCATGGCGGGGCGCTCCGCCGGACCTGCGGCGGGGATGTTCGTTGGCATGGTGTCCTCCCTCGGCTCCTGAAGGCGGCAGGCCGCTCGCCTGTGCGGGGGCCGGCCTGCGCGAGCCTGCGTGTGGTCGCGTCGGATCGCCGTTGGCCGGTCTGTGCCGGGCTGGGCGACGCCATCCGATTATTTATCGGATGATAGATAGTGACGCGGAATTTGACCGGCGTCAAATTAATTTATCAAATGATTATTTCCGTGCCGCGACCTTCCGGCGGGCCGGCTTGGCCCGGTCGATCACCGAGGCGAAGGCCGCCGGGGCGCCATTGAGGAAGGCGTTCACCTTCACGTCGATGTCGGCTTCGGGATCGGCGGGAATAGGCATGCCGTAGATGAACTTGCGCACGCCGATGTAGAAGATTCCCGCGTGCAGCGACCAGATGAGCTCGATCTCCTCCTCGCTCACCGGGGCGGCCTCGTCGAGGCCGTTGGCGGCACGGATCTCGATGACCATGCGCTCGAACAACCGGGCGCGCAGGAAGGCGAGATAGCGGCTGTTGAAGTCGAGGCCCTTGAGCCCGGCGAACATGAACAGCCGCACCCATTCATAGGTCTGGATGACGGCGGCATACGCCCGGTAGAAGCGCTTCAGGCGCTCCTCGATGGGGATCGAGCGGTCGGCGATGGCGGTTTCCCACTCGCTCTGCCAGCGGCTCTGGTAAACCTCCTGGTAGACCCGATCGAGCAGCGCATCCTTGCCGGGAAAGTAGCGATAGAGCAGCGGCTGGGTGATGCCGAGCCGCTGCGCGAGATCGCGCGTTGCCCCGTCGAAGCCGAATTCGGCGAAGAAGGCCACGGCGCCCGCAACGATGTCCCGCTCCCGGTCCGCGGGAGAAAGGCGACGGCGCTGGGGCGAGGGGGCTTTTGAGGCAGGCAACGCGGGCATCCGGTCTTTATCAGATGATCAATCCTAGCACGGCTTGCGCGCGATTCATCATCCTGCGACGACCTGCCGTAAGGTCAATTATCCGTCCTTCCCCGGCGCCCTGGGTGGGCCCGTCAGTGGACGCCGAGATGCTCCTCCAGCCGGGCCGGATCGGCCTGGAAGGCCGATGCGGGGGCCCTGTCCACCACCCGCCCGGTGCTGATCACCACCACCTCGTCAGCCAGCTTCAGGGCGAAGGCCATGTGCTGTTCCACCAGGATCACCGACAGACCGGCGGCGCGCAGGCGGCCGACGATGCCACCCACCTCGGCGACGATCTGCGGTGCGAGGCCCTCCGTGGGTTCGTCCATCAGCAGTACGCGGGGCGCGGTCACCAGCGCCCGGCCGATCGCCAGCATCTGCTGCTCGCCGCCGGACATGAGGCCTGCCGGGTGCCGCCGCCGCTCCCTCAGCCGGGGAAAGAGGCCGTAAATGTCCTCGTCCGTCCACGCCACCCGGCCATCCGGCGGTGACGGGCAGCGGGCGACTGCGAGGTTCTCCTCCACGCTGAGGCTGCGGAAGATGCGCCGCCCCTGCGGCACCAGCGCGAGGCCCGCCCGGCAGATGGCCTCGGGCGAGAAGCCGGAGATGTCCCGTCCATTGAGCAGGATCCGCCCGGTGCGGGAGGTGAGCAGGCCGGCGAGGGCGTTCATGCAGGTGGTCTTGCCCGCGCCGTTGCGTCCGAGCAGGGCGAGGATGCGCCCCGGCGCCACCTCCAGCGAGACATCGTGCAGGATGTGGCTGTCGCCATAGAAGGCGTTGAGGGCCGAGAGCGAAAGCGCGGCTTCACTGGGCAAGATAGGCCTCCCGTGTCCTGGGGTCGGCGATCACCTCCTCGCGGGTGCCGTCCACGATCAGGCGGCCATAGTGCAGGAGGGCGATCTTCTCGGCGAAGGCGAGCGCGACATCCATGTCGTGCTCGATCATGAGGATGGTGAGGTCGCGCGGAAGCTCGGCGAGAAGGGCGCTCACCGTCCCGCGCTCCTCCTTCGACAGGCCGGCCAGGGGCTCGTCCAGCAGGAGGATGCGCGGCGCCTGCGCCAGCGCCATGGCGATCTCCAGCCGGCGCTTCTCGCCATAGGAGGTCTCCGCCACCGGCCGGTCCGCGAGCGTGTCCAGCCGCACCCGTGCCAGAACATCGAGCGCCTCGCGGCGCAGGGCCGGGTCCTTCGCCACCGCGCCATAGGGCTTCCAGCGCTGCGAGCGCCCGCCCAGCAGGGCCATGATGACGTTGCCGATCACGCTCTCGCGCGAGAACAGGGTGAGGATCTGGAACGTGCGGCCGATGCCGCGCGCCGCGCGGCGGAAGGTGGGCAGATCGGACACGTCCTCGTCGGCGAGGCGGATCTGCCCGGCGGTGGGCTTGAGGTCACCGGCGATCAGGTTGAACAGGGTGGTCTTTCCCGCGCCATTCGGGCCGAGCAGGAGGCGCCGTTCGCCCGGCGCGACGGTGAAGTTCACGCCCTGGATGACATGGAGCCCGCCGAAGCTCTTGTGCAGGTCGTCGATCTGGAGCGCGGCATTTGGCGAGGTCATGGGCGGGCCTCCTTGACGGGCGTGGCAGGGATCGGCGTCGGGCCGCGCCGCGCGGCGAGCCGCGTGCCGAGGGTCCGCATCAGCCGGCGGACGCCGGGCAGGAGCCCTTCGGGAACCACCACGATGATGAAGAGGAAGATGAGGCCGAGCAGCGTCGGCCAGCGGTCGGTATAGGCGCTGGCGACATTCTTCAGCAGCACCACCAGCGCCGCGCCGACGATGGGGCCGAAGGTGGTGCCGAGCCCGCCGGCGATCACCATCAGCACCGCCTCCGAGGAGACCGTGAGCGAGAGCGTGTGCGGGCTGATGAAGCGGAACAGCAGCATGTAGAGCACGCCCGCGATGCCGGCGATGCCCGCCGAGAGCACATAGGCCGCATAGCGGATGCGCCACACGTCATAGCCCAGCGTGCTCATGCGCCGGGGCTGGTCGCGCACGCCCTGCATGGAGGCGCCGAGCGGCGAGCCGGCGAGGATGGTGACGAGCGCGAGGCAACCCGCCGTCA
Organism: Xanthobacter sp. SG618; assembly: GCF_012932745.1. NCBI lineage: Bacteria > Pseudomonadati > Pseudomonadota > Alphaproteobacteria > Hyphomicrobiales > Xanthobacteraceae > Xanthobacter > Xanthobacter sp. SG618. Next base: position 259,846 of record NZ_JABBHL010000009.1, read on the forward strand.
CCGCAAGGCACAGGTAGTAAAGCCCCGTGCCGCTGGCCAGCAGCCCCTGGAAGCGGGGCATGGAGATGCCGTTCTCGCCATTGGTGAGATCCACGTAGCGGAAGGCCACGCCCCAGACGATCTGCCCCAGAGCGAGGGTGATCATCAGGAAGCTCAGGCCCGAGGTGCGCAGCGCCACGAGGCCGAACAGCGCGCCTGCCGCCACCGACAGGGCAACCGCCGCCGGAATGGCCGCCCAGAGCGGCCAGCCCGTGCTCGTCGTCAGCAGGGCGAAGGCGTAGCCGGCGATGCCGAGGAAGGCCGCATGGCCCAGCGAGACCATGCCGCAATAGCCGGCGATGAGGTTCACGCTCACCGCGAACAGGCCGTATACGAGAACCTGTGTGGCGATGGACAGATAGAACGGCCCGGGCAGCAGGAGGGGAACCGCCGCCGCGGCGAGGATGAGGATGCCGAGGGTCTTCATGCCGGAGGTTTTCATGCTGCCTGCCTCCCGAAGAAGCCCTGGGGCCGCACGGCGAGCACCACCACCATGGGCAGGAACAAGATCACGTAGGCGAGGTCCGGCAGCAGCATCTGCCCGAAGGTGTAGACGAGGCCGATGACGAGGCTGCCCGCCAACGCCCCCGTGAGCGAGCCGATGCCGCCGAGGATGACCACGAGCAGCGCCAGCGGCAGCATCTCGGAATCCAGGCCCGGATAGACCGACATGATCGGCGCCGCGAGCGCGCCGCCGATGCCGGCGAGCCCGGCGCCGAGGCAGAACACGGTGGTGAACAGGCGGGACACGGGAATGCCCATGGCCCGCGCCATCTCCCGGTCATCCACCGCGGCGCGGATGCGGGCGCCGAGGGTGGTGCGCTCCACCAGCGCCCAGATGCCGAGGAAGGCCACCAGCGCCAGCGCCACCAGGGCCAGGCGATAGGCGGGGAAGACGATGCCGCCGAACCCGACCGCGCCGCGCAGCGCCTCCGGCGCCGGCTGGGCGATGGGATCGCCCGACCACACGAGCAGGCACTGATCGGCGATGATGAAGGCCAGGCCGAGCGTGCCCAGCACCTGTGCCAGCTCGCGCCCCGCCAGACGGCGGATGAGCGTGCGCTCGATGAGGCCGCCGAAGACGGCGCACGCCGCCCCGGCCGCCAGCACCGCCCCCGCGAACCCGAGCCCCACCGCCGAGGTGGCGATGTAGCCGCCCAGCATGAACAGGGCGCCGTGGGCGAGGTTCGCGACCCGCATGAGGCCGAAGATCAGGGAGAACCCGACCGCCAGCAGGAACAGGATCGCCCCGAATGCGAAACTGTTCAGTAGACCGTTGATCCAGAACATGGAGGCCATCTCCAGGGGCCGCCGCGGGGGCGGACGGTTTCAGTTCAGTCTTTGGGCGGGGGCGCTCATGTCGAACCAGTCGAATGGCTGGTCGCCGACGTTCACCATCACGGCCTTCACGTCGAAATAGGCGTCGAACGCCTCCTTCCCGAACTCGCGGCCGATGCCGGACAGCTTGAACCCGCCCCAGGGCGAGGCCGCATCCACCCGGTGGTGATCGTTGATCCAGACGATGCCGGCCTCGATTCGGTCGGCGACGCGGTGGGCGCGGGCGATGTCGCGGGTGCGGATGGCTGCGGCAAGGCCATAGGGGCTGTCATTGGCGATGCGCACCGCATCGTCCTCTGTGTCGAACGGGGTCACCACCGTGAACGGGCCGAACACCTCCTCTTGGAAGATGCGCATGCGTGGGTCCACATCGGCGAAGACGGTGGGCTCCACATAGAAGCCGTGGCTGTTGGCGAGGGCCGGAGGCACCTGTCCCCCCGCCACCAGCCGCGCGCCCTCTTCAAGGCCGATGCGCGCGAAATCCAGCACCCGCTCGCGCTGCCGCGCTGAGATGAGGGGCCCCATCTGGGTGGCGGCGTCGAAGGGGTCGCCGACGGCGATGGCCTTCGCCTTGGCCGCGAGTTTCTCCACGAAGGCGTCGTAGATGGAGCGCTGGACGATGTGCCGGGCGGCGCACACGCAGGTCTGCCCGGCGCCGACAAAGGCCCCGAACGCGGCATAGTTCACCGCCTGGTCGAGGTCGTAATCGTCGAACACCACCACCGGCGTCTTGCCGCCCAACTCCAGCGTCTGGCGGGCGAAATTGCCGGCGGCGGCGGCGCCCGCCCGGCGTCCGGCTTCCGTGCCGCCGGTGAGCACCAGCTTGCGGATGCCTGGATGCTCCGAGAGCGCCCGGCCGGTGACGGCGCCGGGGCCGGTCACCACATTGAACACGCCCGGGGGCAGGCCGGCAGAGGAGAAGATCTCGGCGAGGCGCAGCGTCGTCAGCGGCGTGTATTCGGAGGGCTTAACCACCGTGGTGCAGCCGGAGGCGAAGGTGGGGGCGAGGTTGCGGCAGGCGATGAGCAGCGGGTGGTTGAAGGGCGTCACATTGGCCACCACACCCACCGGCAGGCGGCGGGCATAGGTGAGATAGTCGCCCTCGACCGGGATCACGTCGTCGCGCCGCGCCATGGCGAGGCCGGCGTTGTAGCGGAACAGGTCCGGCACGCGGGCGAGCTGGGCGCGCGTCTCGCGCACGGGCCGGCCGTTGTTCAGCGTCTCCAGCTCGAACAGTTCGTCGAGATGGGCCTCCATCACGTCGGCGAGCTTGTTGACGAGGCGGGCGCGGGTGCGCACCGACATGGAGCGCCACTCCTTCGAGCGGAACGCCGCGTCGGCGCTGGCGACGGCGCGGTCCACGTCCTCCGCGCTCGCCTCGATCACCTGCGCGATGGTGGTGCCGTCGCGCGGCGCGGTGATGTTCATGAGGGCGCGCGGGCCGGGATCGACCATGCGGCCGTCGATGAACAGGCCCCGGACGAGGTCGTGACGGGGCGTTCCGGCCGAAGCCGGTTCCAGATTGTGTGCCATGTGTGTCTCCGTTCGGTCGGGATACGGGGCGGTCAGCCGCCGGTCAGGTCCCAGGCATTGCGGCCGGCGATGCGGGCGCGCGCATCGGCGGAGAGGCCGGGGACGGCATCGAGCGTGTGGAGCGCTGTCTCGTCGGCCATGTCGAAGGGGATGTCCGTGCCCAGGAGCACGTGGTCCGGCCCCACGAGATCGATGAGATAGGCGAGCGCGCCGGCATCATGGGTGATGGTGTCGAAATAGAAGCGCCGGAACAGTTCCTTGGGCGAGGTCGCGATGGTCTGCGCCTCGCGCCGCACCTTCCAGCCGTGGACGAGCCGGCCGATCTGGTAGGGCAGGAAACCGCCGCCATGGGAGAGCGCGATCTTCAGGTCGGGCAGCTCCTCCATCACCCCGCCGAAAATCAGGTCCGCCGCCATGATGGCGGTGTCGAGCGGATTTCCTGCAAGGTTCGTCAGATAGTATTTTTCGAAACCGGCCTTGGTTCCGAAGTAATAGGGGTGGGTGAGGATGAGCACGCCCAGTTCCGCCGCGCGCCGCAGCACCGGCCGGAACTTCGGCTCGGAGAGCGCGGCGCCGTCGATGTGGCAGCCGATCGTCACCGCGCGCATGTGGAGGTCGGACACGATGTGCTCGATCTCGGCGACCGCGGCGTCGGGCGACTGCATGGGCAGGGTGCCCATGGGCCGCAGCCGCTCAGGTGCCGCCGCGGCGAAGGTCGCGATCTCGTCGTTGAGACGCCGCACAAACTCCGCCTCCGCCTGGGGCGGAACGCGGTAGAAGAACAAAGTGGGCGAGGGGGAGATGATCGCGGCATCGAGGCCGCGACGGTCCAGCGCCTCGACCTTGCGTTCGGGGGTGAGAAACTCCTCGAACAAGGGATAGGCGAAGCCTTCGCGGTGGGCGAGGCGCGTTGCGCCCTCCGCCCGGTCGACCCGGACGCCGTACAGATCTTCGCGGCTTTCGAGGTGCCGGATGATGGCCTCCGGCATGACGTGGTTATGGGCGTCGACGATCATGGAACCGTGCTCGCAAAGGTGTGGGGCAGGGGCGCGGCCGGGGCGGTGCCGGACTGTCGCGTGCGGCGCAGCTCGTCCCTCGGCCTTGGGCTCAGAGCTTGGTGGGCTCGTTGCGCGAGTAGACCGGGGCGGCGAGGAATGCTTCCGGCTTGTAGGTCCAGAACTGCGAGACGTTCTCGTAGGTCTTGATCACCGTATTCATCAGCCGTCCGTCGTGACGTTCCGTCTTGCGGATGTAGATGTTCTCGATGGGGTTGCCGTAGTTGTCGAGCCGCCACGGCCCGCGCGGATCGTCCTTGATGTCGACCTTGCGCAGGGCGTTCATGAACGCCTGCTTGTCCTCGATCTTGCCGTCCACCGCCTTCAGCGCGTGCTCCAAGGCGAGCCCGGCCGAATAGGCGCCCTCGGAATAGAAGCCGGGATCGACGCCGGTCTGCTTGCGCAGCGCCGCGACGAAACGTTCGTTGGCGGCGCCGGGAAGGGCGGCCGAATACCAGCCAGCGGAGATGATGCCGATGGCCTCATCACCCATGCTGTGCAACACGCCCTCATCCACCGTGGTCATGGAGCCGACCAGCGGGATCTTCCCCTTCAGGCCATATTCCGAATATTGGCGCAGGAAGCGCAGACCGTTCGCCCCGGCGAAGGCTGCGAAGACGGCATCGGGCTCGCCGATTTGGGAAATGTAGGAGCCATAGTCCGCGACATTCAGGGGCGCCCACAGTTTCTTGACGAGCGTACCGCCTGCGGCCTCGAATGTTCTCTGGAAGCCGGAGGTCTGCTCCTGACCGAAAGCGAAATCATCGGCGATGGCGACGATCTTCTTGTATTTGAGTTCGCGCGCCACGTAGTCACCGAGCGGATGGCACGGCTGGGCGGAGGTGGACGAGGTGCGCACGAACCAGGGGTTCTGGCGGCGCTGGGTCAGGTCTTCCGCGGCTGCCGAGCAGCACAGGAAGGGAACCTCCGCTTCCTGCAGATAATCGTTGATGGCCAAGGCCTCGAACGCTGCCACAGGTCCCACGACCACCTGCACGCCGGAGCGCTGGACCAGCTCCTGCGCCCGCGTCTTGGCGAGCGCCGGCTGGCCGCCCGTATCGGCCACGATGAATTCCACCGGCCGGCCCGCGATGCGCTCCGCGCGCTCCCGCAGGAAGAGGCGGAAGCCATCTTCCATCTGCCGGCCGCCGGCCGAAAGGGCGCCCGACTTGATGGTCAGCATGCCGATGCGAATGGGCTGTTGCTGGGCCATGGCGGGCAGCGCGCCATAGGAGACGGCAGCCGCCGTCGCTCCCAGGAATCCTCTCCTAGAGATCATGATTTCCTCCCGGTCGATTTTTATTTATCGTTCGATCACTATTTGCATGGGAGGTGATCTGCGTCAAGGCGCTTCGCAGCGGGATGTGAAGGGCGGCCCCGGATCTAGCCATCGGCCCGCCCGCCGCCCGCGTCGGGCCGGGCGGGCCAAGTGCCGTCAGGCGCGTGATAAATCGACGATCACCAGCGCCATGAGCGCGGCTGCTGCGAGCAGCAGGCAGGGGATGAAGCCGAGCCGCGCGATGGCGAGCGCCCCGGCCGCCGCACCAGCGACGAAGGCGGTCCAGCCCCCAAGAAGGGTCGCCGTACCGGCCGGGTCCGCTTTGGGTGAGCGCAGCCGGGCAATCGACTGGCCGAGGCGCACGAGGGCGCCGCTGACGAAGCCCTTTCCGACCGAGGTCGTTCCGGACATCTGGTGCAGCACATTCTGAAGGCCCATAGCGATCGCGACGGGCAGAAGGCTGATGGTGGACAGCGTGACGCTGGAGGCGGCGGCCGCGAGTAGAAGAAGCCCGGCTTCGATGGCCAGCGTGAGGGGCAGGAGCCGCACGCTGGCATGGTCCTGCAGCAGCGTTCCGGCTGACGCACCAAAGACGAAGGCAATGACAACGCCGAAAATCGTGAGGATATCGGCAGTGCCTAGTGTCGCGAGGGACATTCCAAGATGGATGCTGTTTCCGCTCATGAAGGAAACGTAGAGATGACTGAATGTCACATACGCAGCCACATCGAGAAAGCCGGCGACAGTGGTGAGCAGTATACCGAAGGCGGCAGGATGTGCCATATCGAGCGGCGCCGAGACGGCAAGCGCGACTTGGGCGGCCGGCCGGCCCGGCGGTGCCGGGATGGACTCGACCGGCGGGGATGGCGGATGAGCAAGAAGCGTCATTGCGTCCTCGCTGGGTGTGATAGGGAGGGTCGGCCGAAGATCGGTCCCATCAGGCGATCGCCGCCCTCGAACCGAACAGCTCCGAGCGGAAGGGGACGACCGCCGGCCTTGGCGCCGTCGATCGTCCGCTCGGGTCACGGAAGCAGGGGGTGGTGGCCGATGGGAATCTGACGGATTTCCTCGGCCGTGAGATGGGTGTGGGCCATCACCACCTGTTCGGGAAGTGCGCGCATCCAGCGGTTCAGCGAGATGTCGTGAAACTCCGCGGCGACGAACAGTTCCAGGAAAACGAGGTCTTCATCCCCTGTATTCTCGATGTAATGGCCGGCCATGTTCGGCACGAAGCCGACGTCGTTAGAATTGAAATCCATGGTGCGGGCGGCTTCCTGCCCGGGGAACACCGTCATGCGGCCGCGCCCCTTGATCCAGTACTGCCATTCGCTGCCGTTGGGGTGCCAGTGGAGCTCGCGAATGCAGCCCGGCTTCACGGTGACGATGGCGGACGCGATCTTCTGCGATGCCGGGAAGTTGCGGGAATCGATGACCTTCACGCTGCCCGAGGCGCTCTCCCGCGTGGGCTTCATGGTGCTCGCCTTGAAGGTGTAGGACACCTTTGGCGGCGCGGCATGGCGTGCCACCTCGGCGATGTCCTCATCGAGCGTATTGGAAGGCTCGGCGGCGGGGAAGATGTAGAGCGGCTCGCCCTTGGGCAGGCGGGCGATGGCCTCGGCATCGAGGCCGAAGTTCTTTTCCAGTATGTCCGGCGGCGTGTGCTTCAGCCAGTCGGAGAGGAGTAGCGTGCTCTCTTCCGAGAAGTCGCCCTGGTTGAAGACGAGGAGGAACTCGCAGCCGTCCTCGCCGAGGGCCTGGATGGAATGGGGCGCGCCGGCCGGGAAGAGCCAGAGGTCGCCTTCGCCCACGTCGTCGACGAACAGGGCGCCGTCCGGCGTGAAGACCGTCACCCGCGCCCGGCCGGAAAGCATGATCGCCCACTCATCCGCCAGATGCCAATGGAGCTCGCGGAAGCTGCCGCGGGTCAGACGCATGTTGACCCCGGCGATATCCTTGGAGACCGGAAGCTCGCGGGACGTGACCTGATGGGTCCAGCCGCCGTCCTGGATGCGGCGATGGGTGAGATCGAAGGAATACCAGAAGGGCTCGACCACGCCGTGATCCGTGGGCGGCGGGCAATCGGCATTGGGGTTGAGCGCCATCAGCGCGCGGTTCTTCGGCCCGGGGTTCGTCGCCGAGACATCGCGCTCGGCCGCGGCGGTTTCCTGAGCGATGGCGCTGTAGAACCCGGTGGGCGGGTTGCCGGACGTGGTCATGACTGCTCCTTTATGATCTGCCGGAGAGAAAACGCGGGGCGTTGCTTTGCATCTCGAAGCGCGCCGTCAAATGCCGCTGTAAACTGCCGTCTGATGCGCTGAGTTCGCCATAAGACGTGGGGAAGGTGCGGCGCGGACTTGGTATGGCAGGGGCATATTCTGGTATGGGCGCCCCCCGCCGGGATCTTCACGCGCCGACGCTGCGCGAGACCGTGGCGACGGCGCCCGGGAGCATGAAGCCCAGTGCCACCGCGGTCAGGCCCAGCGCCACCGACAGGCCCACATTGAGCGCCGCGCGCGCGGGCTCGCCGGCCTGCAGCAGGTCGAGCGTCTGGAGGCTGAAGGACGAGAAGGTGGTGAAGCCGCCGCACAGCCCCGCCAGGAGGAACTGGCGGACCTCGTTCGGCGTGGACGAGCCGGCGCCCTGGAACGCCGCCGCGAGCGCGCCGATGAGGAATGAGCCGGAGATGTTGATGAGAACGGTCCCCCACGGCAGCGCGCTGCCGAACAGGATGGTGAACCAGCGGTTCAATCCGAAGCGCAGGATGGACCCGAGCGCGCCGCCAAGTGCCACGTAGGTATAGAGAAGCATCGTCCACCTCGCCGGGAAGCCGATCCGCGCGTTGCCGACGCGATCGATGTGGAAAGCATTCCACGGGCGAGTGAGGGCGGACAGCCAGCCGTTCGGTGTAGCGAATGCTCACATATTGCGAACCGCGGTCGCTATGGTGCACCAGGCCGCCGCGATGGGCGGGCCGTCGCTCGTGA
>NZ_JABBHL010000010.1:0-223687 GCF_012932745.1 Xanthobacter sp. SG618
TGCAGGATCAGGCGGGTCGAGTCCGCCTTCGGGTCGCAGCCCACGATGAGGATGCGCTGACCAAGCTCGGTCAGGGCCGCAAGCGTGTTCTGGGATGTGGTGGACTTGCCGATGCCACCCTTGCCGTAAAACGCGATCTGTCGCAGCGAAGCCATCTTGCTCTCCTTCGAACCTACTTTGGAAGACCACCGCGCGAATTGGCGCGAGGCCGTTTCTCTCGTCAGCAATATCGATCGGAAACGCCCCGCGGGTTACGGGAAGGAGCGCATCGCTGGCAGCCGGCCTAGGCGTGCACTCAGCCCTCACTCGCTGTTGCGCCATGGCAGGAGCAACCAGCGTGCCAGTCGCCTCCATTTCCCGCAGGCCTTTGATCTCAATCAAATTCCCGGGGTGTGAGGGGGCTTTCCTTGGCCTTTCGGATGGTGTGTCGAACCCGACAGGTGGGTCTTGTGTGTCGGGATTTGGACACATCCCGTGCGCCCCGTGCGCCGTGGCCGGAGCAATCCCCTCCAAACCTGTCGTTGCCGGGGAGGAACGGAACTTGCTTGACGGTCAATCAGCCCGCTCGCGCGCGGATGGCCGTGGCCATGAACCCGGTCCGCTGCAGCTGGCGGGCCGTGCCGACGACGGGGATCGGCGCGCGATAAACGCAAGTAATGAGCGAGGCGACAGATGCAGATCGGCGTTGAGACGTCCAAGGCGGTGGACCAGCGGCGTGTCTTCGTGGTGGACGAAGACGAGATCACCCGCGCGGCGCTCCAGTTCATGCTGCACGACGAGATCGAGACCCACGAGCTCGCCACCCCCGAAGAGGCCTATGAGAAGGGCCAGGGCTGGCTGATGCCGCACGTGATCCTGCTCGGCGTCGGGCTGCTGAAGGCCCGCGGCGATGCGCTGATCGCGGAGATGAAGGCGAAGTTTCCCGGCGTGCGCATCCTGATCGTCACCGACAAGTCGGAAGAGGCGGTGGCAGTGAGCGGGCTCAAGGCCGGCGCTCATGGCGCGGTGGTGAAGCCGCTGACGCTGGAGAGCGTGCGCAAGAAGGTGGATACGGTGCTCGGCCGCGACGGCGGCGCGCAACTCGTCCAGCTGTCCGTGATGAAGTAGGCCGGCCGTGGCCCACGTCACCTTCTGGGAGAAGCCGGGCTGCGGCACCAATGCCCGGCAGAAGCTCGCCCTTGCCAATGCCGGCCACACGCTGGATGTCCGCAGCCTCCTGACCGAGCCGTGGACGGCCGAGCGCCTGAAGGATTTCTTCGGCGCGACGCCGGTCGCCTCCTGGTTCAATCCGGCGGCGCCGAAGGTGAAGTCGGGCGAGGTCAAGCCCGAGGCGGTGGAGGCCGAGGCCGCCATTGCGCTGATGCTGGCGGAGCCATTGCTGATCCGCCGCCCCTTGGTGGAGGTGGAGGGCGCCCGCTGCGCCGGCTTCGACCGCGAGCCCGTCACCTCCCTGCTGGGGCCGGCCGCGCCGGGGGCGAGGCCCCTGGAAGGCTGCTCCCATCCCGGCGAGGCCCATCCCTGTCCGGCCCCCGGCGAACGGAAGGCATCCTGAACATGAACGCGCTGCTGCCCCCCGCGCGTCCCTTCGAGGCTGCGCTGGCCTACCATGCCCGCACCAAGCACAGCCTGAAGGCCTATGCCGCCGGCCCCGAGACGCTGGACTGGGACATGCAGCCCAATCCGTTCCGGGAGTATGAGGGGGCGCCGCGCACTGCTTTGCCGCTGGCGGCGGAAGAGCTCGGCGTCTCCTTTGCCGAGATGGTGTCGGGAACGGTGGCGCCCGCGTCGCTGGACCTTGCCGGCGTCGCCTTGCTGCTCGAACTTTCCTTCGGCCTCGCCGCCTGGAAGCAGCTCGGCCCCGATCGCTGGGCGCTGCGCTGCAATCCCTCTAGCGGCAATCTGCACCCCACCGAGGCCTATGTGATCGCCGGGCGCATCGCCGGTCTCGACGATGGCGTGCACCATTATGTCAGCCGCGACCATGTGCTGGAGCATCGTTTCGCACCGCCGGGGCCGGACGTGGTGGCGGTGGCGAGCGCCTCCGGCTTCGCCATGGAGCAGAGGTTCGGCCCGTCGGGCGGGGCGCCGTCTCTGTTCCTGGCCTTGTCGTCCATCCATTGGCGCGAGGCGTGGAAATATGGCGAGCGGGCCTTCCGCTATTGCCAGCTGGACCTCGGCCACGCGCTGGCCGCCGTGCGCTATGCCGCCTCCTGCCTCGGCTGGACCGCGCGACTGGTGGAGACCATCCCTAGCGCCGACATCGCCCGCCGCATCGGCCTCGACCGCGCGGCGGACTTCGCGGGAGCCGAGCGCGAGGATCCCGACATTTTGATCGCGCTGGCTCCTGCCGGCGGAGATCTGCCGGCCCTTCCGGCGGTGCCGTTTGGCGGGCGCTGGATGGGGCGCGCGAATGTGCTGGACCGGCATCCGCTCTATCGCTGGCCGGTGATCGATCAGGTGAGCCTTGCCACCCATCGCGCCGGTGTCGATGCGGGGGAGGTGCTTACGGCTCCGGCCCTCCCCGCGCGTGATGTCTCCGGCGAGGCGCGGGCGGCGTCGGTCATCCTCGGCCGGCGCAGCGCGCAGCGCTTCACGGCCAAGGGCAGCCTCATGCCCCGCGACGTGTTCCTCGGCCTCATGGATGCGCTGCTGCCGCGCGCCGCGGCGCCGTTCGATGCCGCCCCCTTCGAAGCCCGCGTCCACCCGCTGCTGTTCGTCCACCGGGTGGAGGGGCTCGCCCCCGGCCTTTATGCCCTGCCGCGCCGGGACGGCGTGATGGCGGGCCTCAAGGCCGCGCTGCGCCCCGACTTTACCTGGGAAAAGCCGGAGGGCGTGCCGGCGCACCTGCCGCTCTATCGGCTGGTGGAAACCGACTGCCGGGGCATCGCCCGCACCGTGAGCTGCCATCAGGCCATCGCCAGCGACAGTTCCTTTGCGCTTTCCATGCTGGCGGAGTTCGAGCCGCTGGTGACGGCTGAGGCGTGGCGCTACCGGCAGCTCCATTGGGAGGCGGGCATGGTCGGCCAGTCGCTCTATCTGGAAGCGGAGGCGGCGGGCTTCCGCGGTACCGGCATCGGCTGCTTCTTCGACGACGACCTGCACCAGCTCCTGGGGCTCGAAGGCGGGGCCTTCCAGTCCATCTACCACTTCACCGTCGGGCGCGCCGCCGTCGACGACCGCATCACCACCGAGCCGGCCTATCCCGGCCGGGGCGCTTGAGCACGCGTCGATCTGATTGCGAGGCAATCAGATCGGATAACGCGTTCTCTTTCTTAGAGTTGGAGGGCGATTCACCGATCAAGTTGTTTCAACTTGATCGGATCGCGCTCTGAGCGGGACGGGAGAGACGATCATGAGACAGCGCACGCCCTTCCGCCGCATCGGCGTCGCGGAGGCGGTGGCCATCGTCGGCACGGGCAAGGCCCTGCTGCTCGATGTGCGCGACGCCAATTCCTACGCCGCCGGCCATGTGGAGGGCGCGCGGAACATGGCGTTCGGCAATCTCGGCGACATTATCGGCACCACGCCGAAGGCGCAGCCGGTGGTCATCTATTGCTATCACGGCAATGCCAGCCAGGAGTATGCGCAGGCCTTGTCGGATTTCGGCTTCTCCGACGTGACGAGTGTGGATGGCGGCTATGAGGCCTGGTTCAACCACACGCAGGCGCAAACGCCCGCCGCCGCGCTCTCGGCTTGGATCGCCAGTCGCGGCTTTCCGCCGGACGGGCTGAACGCCACCGCCGAGAACGGCATGACGCCGCTGATGAAGGCCTGTGCCGAAGGACTCCCCGAGACCGTCGCCGCCCTCATCGCCGCCGGTGCCGCCCTCGACATCCGCAATGCGGACGGCAACACGGCGCTGTGGATCGCCTGCGTGGGCGATCATCTCGACATCATCGACGCGCTGGTGGATGCGGGCATCGCCATCGACAGCGCCAACGACAATGGTGCCACGGCCCTGATGTATGCGGCCTCCGCCGGCAAGGCCGCCGTGGTAGAGAGGCTGCTCGCCCGCGGGGCCGATCCAAGGCCGGAGACGCTGGACGGCTTCTCCGCGCTCGATCTCGCCTCCACCATCGAATGCCTCACGCTGCTGCGGCGCGCGACCAAAGAGGCCAGGGTCGCCACCCCGGCCTGATGCCCGATTGTCGCCTTGCGCCTTGCCCCGTGAACCCTGCGGCCCGCTTGCGCGAGCGGCGGGCATTTTCTTCACGCGAACCGGTATCCACGTCGCTCGAAAATGTTTTATGCCTCCTGCTGTATCGGGACTGAGCGAGGATACGGCGCATGACCTACCGCTGGTGGACGCAGGCCATGGTGGATGCCCTCCTCGCCGAGGATGCGCCCTATGGCGACCTCACGACCGAGAGCCTCGGCCTCGCCGGGCGCGACGCGCGCCTTTCCATGGCCGTGCGCGCTGACACCACCCTGTGCGGTGTTGAACTCGCGCGCGAGCTGTTCATCGCCGCCGGCGCCAGGGCCAACCTGCTGGCGGCGAGCGGGGCGCGGGTGCCGCAGGGCGACACCTTCCTTCTCGCCGAGGGCGCGGCCGGCCCCATCTTCCGTGCCTGGAAAGTGGCGCAGACGCTGGTGGAATATCTCTCCGGCATCGCCACCCTTACCGCCGACATCGTGGCCGCTGCCCGTGCGGTGTCGCCCGAGGTGGCGGTGGTGACCACGCGCAAGACCCTGCCCGGTGCCAAGGCGCAGATGATCGCCGCCATCCGCGCCGGCGGCGCCTTCCCGCACCGGCTCGGCCTCTCCGAGACGCTGCTGCTCTTCCCCGAACATGCCGCCTTCCTCGCCGATCTCGGCGAGGGCATCGCGCGGCTGCGCAAGCAGGCGCCGGAGAAGAAGGTGGTGGTGGAGGTGAAGACGCCGGAGGAGGCGGAGGCCGTTCTCCCCGCGCGGCCGGACGTGCTCCAGTGCGAGAAGATGACACCGGACGACATCCGACAGGTGGTCGCCATCACCGCGCAACGCTCCCCCGGCACGAAGGTCGCGGCGGCTGGCGGCGTCAATCTCTCCAACGCCGCCGCCTATGCCGCGGCCGGCGCCCATGTGCTGGTGACGTCCGCGCCCTATTGGGCGAAGCCTGCCGACGTGAAGGTGGTGATCGGCCCGGCCTGAGCGGCGCCTGCCGCCGACCCTCGCGCCGGATGATCTGCTCTCACCTGTGAATTCGTCCGGCTCCGGCAAGAAATGATCGGACGGGAACATGCGGCTACGTAGTTATACGTATGTTCGATACCGACAAGACGGTGTGTCGCACGTGTCTCGTCTGTCGTGATCCTGTCGAACCTCGGACAAGCTTGCCGGCTGTCGGCTTTGCGACAGTTTCGCAGTCCCCGATTTTCATCGATTCCAGAATGGCTTGCGGCAATGGCACGCGGTTTGCGTGATCCCTGTCAGGCGCTGCTGGCTCAAGTGGGCGGTTTCGATGCTCCGGCTCACCACAGGCGTTCAGGGCCAAGGGACTTAGGGTCACGGGACTTGAGGAAGACACCATGCTCGCGAAGTCTCCATCGGTGACATCTGGGCGCTCAGGCCGGGCTTCGGCGGAGGCCGGCGGTTCGGCGAAGGGGGCTGCGGCCACCCGCACGGTCTTCCTGAACGACACCACGCTCCGCGACGGGGAGCAGGCGCCCGGCGTCGCCTTCACCCGCAAGGAGAAGATCGAGATCGCCGAGGCGCTCGCCGCCGCCGGCGTGCCCGAGATCGAGGCCGGCACGCCGGCCATGGGCGACGAGGAGATCGAGACCCTTCGCTCCATCGTCTCGCTCAAGCTGCCCCTGCGCGTCGCGGCCTGGTGCCGGATGAGCGAGGAGGACCTGTTCGCGGCGGTCTCGGCCGGGGTCAATTACGTCAATCTTTCCATTCCCACCTCCGATCGCCAGCTTCAGGGCAAACTGAACCGGGATCGCGAGTGGGCGCTTGCGGCGCTCAAGCATGTGGCGACCCTCGCGACCAAGCTCGGCTTCACCGTCGCCATCGGATGTGAAGACGCGTCCCGCGCCGATCCGGACTTCCTGTGCCGCGTGGCCGAGGCGGCGCGGGAGGCGGGCGCCTTCCGCCTGCGCCTCGCCGACACGCTGGGCGTGCTCGATCCCTTCTCCACCTATGCGCTGGTGCGGCGCGTCGCCAATGCGACGGACCTCGAGATCGAGTTCCACGCCCACGACGATCTCGGCCTCGCCACCGCCAACACGCTCGCCGCCGTCACCGGTGGCGCCCGCCATGCCAGCGTGACCGTGGTCGGGCTCGGCGAGCGGGCCGGCAATGCGGCGCTGGAGGAAGTGGCCATCGCCCTGCGCCAGACCGCCCGCGCCGAAAGCGGCATCGACCCGCGCGCTCTGCGCCCGCTGGCCGAGAAGGTCATGGCCGCCGCCGGCCGCGCCATGCCGCGCACCAAGGCCATCGTGGGCGAGGACGTGTTCACCCACGAGAGCGGCATCCATGTTTCCGGCCTGCTGAAGGATCGAGGCACCTACGAGGCGCTGAACCCGGAGCTGCTCGGCCGCTCCCACCGCGTGGTGCTGGGCAAGCATTCGGGCCTGGCCGCCATCTCCAAGGCGCTCGCCGATGAGGGGCTGGCGGTGGACGAGGCGCGCGGCCGGGCCATCCTCGCCCGGGTGCGCGACTTCTCGGTGCGCACCAAGGAGACGGTGACGCCCCAGGTGCTTCGCCGCTTCTACGAGGACAGCTTCACCGAAGAAGCGCTGAAGCGCCGCCACGCAGCCGTGATGGGAGCCTGACCCATGATCATGGGAAGTCCGAAGTGGCATGGTAGCGAAGTGCCCCTCGCCGCAGCCGTCGCGTCGGATGCGCCCGCGGCGTCCTTCTCGGTCTGGCAGCTCATCCGCGAGGATGTGAACTGCGTGAAGGCGCGGGACCCGGCGGCGCGTCACACGTTCGAGATCGTGCTCACCTATCCCGGCGTCCACGCCATCATCTGGCATCGGCTCGCCAGCCGGCTGTGGCGGCGGGGGGTGAAGTTCCCGGCCCGCTTCCTGTCGTGGCTGGGCCGCTTCCTGACCAATGTGGACATCCACCCCGGCGCCACCATCGGCCGGCGCTTCTTCATCGATCACGGCGCCTGCGTGGTGATCGGCGAGACCGCCGAGATCGGAGATGACGTAACCCTGTACCATGGCGTAACCCTCGGCGGGACGTCCTGGACGTCGGGCAAGCGCCATCCCACTTTGCGTAACGGCGTTCTCGTCGGGGCCGGGGCCAAGATCCTCGGGCCGATCACGGTCGGGGCGGGCTGCCGCGTGGGCGCCAATTCCGTGGTGATCGAGGACGTTCCCCCCGCCATGACGGTAGTGGGCATTCCCGGCCGGGTGGTGAAGCCCACCTCCGACCGCCGCAAGCTCGGCGACGGCCGCATCGACCTCGAGCACCACCTCATGCCCGATCCGGTGGGCGAGGCCATCGTCTCCCTGCTCGACCGGATCGAGTTCCTTGAGGCGCGCCTCTCGCACCTCCAGGGCGAGCGCCAGCGCGGCCGGCCGGCGAGCGCGGACGAGGCGGCGTGACATCCCGGACTTGAGCTGATCGACAGGAGAAAGAGCGACATGTCCATCATCGACAAGCTGAAGTCTCTCCACAGCGCCGAAGAATTCTTCGAGGTGCTGCAGGTGGAATACCAGCCGGAAGTGTTGCAGGTGCTGCGCCTCCACATCCTCAGGCGCATGGGCCAGTACCTCGTCTCTGCCGAATTCGACGGCATGAGCGAGGAAGAGATCTATTCCGCCGCCCAGACCATGCTGGGGCAGGCCTATGCCGACTTCATCGCCTCCAACCCCATGGCGGAACGGGTGTTCAAGGTGCTGAAGGAGCACGATCCGAACCGCCCCGCGGCCCCCGCCGCCAAGCCCGCTTTCGTCCAGCTCGGCTCGCTCAAGACCGGAAGCTGAGACGGCCTCCTTCGTCCCGCCCGCCGGCTTTCGTGCCCGGCGGCGGGGCCAACCTTCCGCCGGAGCGCCCCGAAGTGCTCCGGCCGGCTGCCCTCTCCCTGCTGATTGTTCGTTGATATTGACGTTGTTTTATTTTTTTCATCCGGCTGGTCGCTCGGCCGTGTGCGGGGAGAGGGCAGATTTTCCTGGGTTCCGGCGCCTCATTGCGCCGATGAAAGCGCGGCTATGACCGCGCTGCGCGCGCCCTGGTGCCGATGGCCGCCGGGCTGCTCCCGGCTCTTTAGCCAGCCATCCGTGCGCGTGCGGACAGAGCGCGCGCTTCGCGCCAGTGGCGCCCCAAATTCCACATTCCACGGCAGATATCGCGCGGTCCCGTCTGCAAACGGCCGGACCTTCGCGCCTTTTTCAAAATCGCACGGTGCTGCACCGGACCGGCTCGGCCCTGTGATGCTCGCCTGGGCTGTGGCAAGCGTGAGCGTTCCGGGTGCCTCCGGCGGTAGGCCGCTGCACCGCTCTGCGGGATGGTTTTCCGCATGGTGCAAAAGAGCGGAAAATCGGGGTGAAACGACCCGTTTTTGCGGCAAAATCCCGCTCCATGCCACTATTTGTGCAGTGCGGCCGGCTTGAACGCCCGGACGGATGGGAGTAGTCAAGCGCCGCGTTCCTGCGGCGGCTCGTCTCATGTGCCGGCTCGCAGCGTTTTCCGGGGACTTGTGATGGCCCGCAACAAGATCGCCCTCATCGGGGCCGGCCAGATCGGCGGCACGCTCGCCCTTCTGGCTGGACTGAAGGAACTGGGCGACATCGTGCTGTTCGACGTCGCGGACGGCGTTCCCGACGGCAAGGCCCTGGACCTCGCCCAGCTCACCCCTGTGGAGGGGTTCGATGCGGGCATCTGGGGCGCCTCCAGCTATGATGCCATCGCCGGCGCCGACGTGGTGATCGTCACCGCCGGCGTGCCGCGCAAGCCGGGCATGAGCCGGGACGATCTCCTCGCCATCAACCTCAAGGTGATGGAGCAGGTGGGCGCGGGCCTGCGCAAATATGCGCCTGACGCTTTCGTCATCTGCATCACCAATCCGCTCGATGCCATGGTCTGGGCGCTCCAGCGCACCAGTGGCCTGCCGCCGGAGAAGGTGGTGGGCATGGCCGGCGTGCTGGATTCCGCCCGCTTCCGCTTCTTCCTCTCCGAGGAGTTCGGCGTCTCGGTGGAGGATGTGACCGCGTTCGTCATGGGCGGGCACGGCGATACCATGGTGCCGCTGGTGCGCTATTCCGCCGTGGGCGGCATCCCGGTGCCGGACCTCATCCGCATGGGCTGGACCAGCGAGGAGCGCATCGCCGCCATCGTCCAGCGCGTCCGCGACGGCGGGGCGGAGATCGTCAACCTGCTCAAGACCGGCTCGGCCTTCTATGCGCCGGCCGCCGCTGCCATCGCCATGGCGGAGAGCTACCTGAAGGACAAGAAGCGCGTGCTCCCGGTCGCCGCAAGGCTCGATGGGGAATACGGGCTCAGGGACATCTATCTCGGCGTGCCGGCTGTCATCGGCGCGCGGGGGGTGGAGCGTATCGTGGAGGTCGAGCTCGACCGATCCGAACGCGCCATGTTCGAAAGATCGGTCGCCGCAGTCGAAGGACTGGTGGAGGCCTGCCTGAAGATCGCACCCGGCCTCGGGAAGTGATCTCGCTCATGACGGCGTGCCGGAAGGCGCGCCGTTTTCGTGCCGGGGTACAACCGGCGTGGTGAAGGAGACGAGTGTTCCCCTCCTCGGGGGAGACCGCATCTTCGCCCCAGTCCTTCGGGCCGGGGTGGTGGCGCGGGTCCCCCTTCTGCGGTGGAGGCGGTTCGGACAGGGTGGTCCCGCAATTGCGCGGGATCCGGGACGGGCCGGGGCGGGGAAAGGGACACATCGCAACCCTGAGGGACACGGAAGATGAATATTCACGAGTATCAGGCCAAGGCGCTGCTGAAGAGCTTCGGCGCCCCGGTCTCGCGCGGCATTCCCGTGCTGAAGGTCGAGGAGGCGGAAGCCGCCGCCAAGGAGCTGGGTGGCCCGCTCTGGGTTGTGAAGTCGCAGATCCACGCCGGCGGCCGCGGCAAGGGCAAGTTCAAGGAGCCCGAGGCCGGCGAGAAGGGCGGCGTGCGCCTCGCCAAGTCCGTGGAAGAGGTGAAGGAGTTCGTCGGCCAGATGCTCGGCCGCACCCTCGTCACCATCCAGACCGGCCCGGCCGGCAAGCAGGTGAACCGCCTCTACATCGAGGAAGGCTCGGACATCGAGAAGGAGTTCTACATCTCCCTGCTCGTGGACCGCGTCACCTCGCGCGTGGCCTTCGTGGTCTCCACCGAAGGGGGCATGGACATCGAGGAAGTCGCCCACTCCACCCCTGAGAAGATCGTGACCTTCTCGGTGGACCCGGTGACCGGCGTGCAGGGCTTCCACGGCCGCAAGATCGCCAAGGCCCTCGGCCTCTCCGGTGAACTCGCCAAGCAGGCCGGCAAGCTCGCCGAGGTGCTCTACACCGCCTTCGTCGAGACCGACATGGCGATGCTGGAGATCAACCCGCTCATCGTCACCAAGGACGGCAACCTGCGCGTGCTCGACGCCAAGGTGTCCTTCGATTCCAACTCCCTGTTCCGCCATCCCAAGCTCACCGAGCTGCGCGACCTGACGGAAGAGGACGAGAAGGAGATCGAGGCGTCCAAGTACGACCTCGCCTACATCGCCCTCGACGGCACCATCGGCTGCATGGTCAATGGCGCGGGCCTCGCCATGGCGACCCTCGACATCATCCAGCTCTACGGCGAAAGCCCGGCGAACTTCCTCGACGTGGGCGGCGGCGCCAACGAGGAGAAGGTGACGGCGGCGTTCAAGATCATCACCGCCGACCCGAACGTGAAGGGCATCCTCGTCAACATCTTCGGCGGCATCATGAAGTGCGACGTGATCGCCAACGGCGTGATCGCGGCGGTGAAGGCGGTGGGCCTGCAGGTGCCCCTCGTGGTGCGCCTCGAAGGCACCAATGTGGAAGAAGGCAAGCAGATCATCCGTGAGAGCGGGCTCAATGTGATCCCTGCCGATGATCTCGATGACGCGGCGCAGAAGATCGTCGCTGCCGTGAAGAAGGATGCTGCGTGATGTCCGTGCTGATCGACGCCAACACCAAGGTCATCACCCAGGGCTTCACCGGTAAGAACGGCACCTTCCACGCCCAGCAGGCCATCGCCTACGGGACGAAGATGGTCGGCGGCACCTCGCCGGGCAAGGGTGGCACCACCCACCTCAACCTGCCGGTGTTCGACACCGTGCTGGAAGCCAAGGAAGCCACCGGCGCCGACGCCTCGGTGATCTACGTGCCGCCTCCGGGCGCCGCCGACGCCATCCTTGAGGCGATCGACGCGGAAATCCCGCTCATCGTCTGCATCACCGAGGGCATCCCGGTCCTCGACATGGTGAAGGTGAAGCGCGCCCTCTCGGGCTCAAAGAGCCGCCTCATCGGCCCCAACTGCCCCGGCATCGTCACCGCCGGCCAGTCGAAGATCGGCATCATGCCGGCCAACATCTTCAAGACCGGCTCGGTGGGCGTGGTCTCGCGCTCTGGCACGCTGACCTACGAAGCCGTGTTCCAGACCTCGCAGGTGGGCCTCGGCCAGACCTCGGCGGTGGGCATCGGTGGCGACCCGGTGAAGGGCACCGAGTTCATCGACGTTCTGGAGATGTTCCTGGCTGATCCCAAGACCGAGTCGATCATCATGATCGGCGAGATCGGCGGCTCGGCCGAGGAAGAGGCCGCGCAGTTCATCGCCGACGAGGCGAAGAAGGGCCGCAAGAAGCCGATGGTCGGCTTCATCGCCGGCCGCACTGCCCCTCCCGGCCGTCGCATGGGCCATGCCGGCGCCATCATCTCCGGTGGCAAGGGCGGCGCCGAGGACAAGATCGCGGCCATGGAGGCGGCGGGCATCCGCGTGTCTCCGTCCCCCGCGCGCCTCGGCAAGACCCTCGTCGAGGTGCTGAAGGGCTGAGGCTGATCCCCCGGCCGGGCCGGGGGATCGCCACACGGATGGACCGGGAGCGGGGACGCCGGGCGAAAGCCGATGAGGCCAAAGCCTTGGAATTCCGCTCCCGCAAGGGCATCCGCCGCGCAATCGCCATGAAGTTCGGCGACTGGCGAGCGCGGTTCGGGTGGGGCGCGGAACCGGCCTTTCGGCTGGTGGCAGCCCTGCCCATATAAAGGTTGTCGAGCACCGCTGTCGAAGGCCGCCACGAGCCTCGCAGGGGTGACGGGGCGTCCGGCAAGGGCCGGGCGCCGGATTTGTGGCAGACGAGCGGCCTTGGGGCTTCATTTTCCGAGCGAAATGCGCTCAAGGAGAGTGAGGCGCCCACGGTCTTCCGGGAACAAGCCCATGTCGCGCGCGGAACAGAACGACGTTTTCCTGAACACCTCCTTCCTCTATGGCGCCAATGCCGCCTGGATCGAGGATCTCTACGCCCGCTATGAGACCGATCCCAATTCGGTCAGCGCTGAGTGGCAGGCCTTCTTCGCGGCGTTGAAGGACGATCCCAACCAGGTGATCGAGAACGCCCGCGGCGCCTCCTGGAAGAAGCCCAACTGGCCGGTGCACGCCAATGGCGAGCTGGTCTCGGCCATGGACGGCCAGTGGATCGAGGTGGAGAAGGCCATCGCCGACAAGGTGAAGGCCAAGGCGCAGAAGTCCGGCGTCGAGTTCTCCGCCACCGAGGTGCAGCAGGCCACCCGCGATTCCGTCAAGGCGCTGATGATGATCCGCGCCTACCGCATGCGCGGCCACCTGCACGCCAATCTCGACCCGCTGGGCCTGACCCCGCCGCGCGAGGCGCCCGAGCTCGACCCGGCCTCCTACGGCTTCTACGAGGCCGACCTCGACCGCAAGATCTTCATCGACCACGTGCTGGGCCTTGAATTCGCGACCGTCCGCGAGATGGTCGCCATCCTGCGCCGCACCTATTGCGCGTCCGTGGGCGTCGAGTTCATGCACATCTCCTCGCCCGAGGAGAAGGCGTGGATCCAGGAGCGCATCGAAGGGCCGGACAAGGAAGTCACCTTCACCCGCGAGGGCAAGCGCGCCATCCTCAACAAGCTGGTTGAGGCCGAGGGCTTCGAGAAGTTCCTCGACGTGAAGTTCACCGGCACCAAGCGCTTCGGCCTCGACGGCGGCGAGAGCCTGATCCCGGCGCTGGAGCAGATCATCAAGCGCGGCGGCAATCTCGGCCTCAAGGAGATCGTGTTCGGCATGGCCCATCGTGGCCGCCTGAACGTGCTGACCCAGGTGATGGGCAAGCCGCACCGCGCGCTGTTCCACGAGTTCAAGGGCGGCTCCTGGGCCCCCGACGACGTGGAAGGCTCGGGCGACGTGAAGTACCACCTCGGTGCCTCGTCCGACCGCGAGTTCGACAACAACAAGGTCCACCTGTCGCTGACCGCCAACCCCTCGCACCTGGAGATCGTCGATCCCGTGGTGCTGGGCAAGGCGCGCGCCAAGCAGGACCAGCTGGGCGACACCGAGCGCACCAAGGTGCTGCCGCTGCTGCTGCACGGCGACGCCGCCTTCGCCGGCCAGGGCGTGGTGGCCGAGTGCCTCGGCCTCTCCGGCCTGAAGGGTCACCGCACCGGCGGCTCGATCCACTTCATCATCAATAACCAGATCGGCTTCACCACCAATCCGCGCTACTCGCGGTCCTCGCCCTATCCGTCGGATGTGGCGAAGATGATCGAGGCGCCGATCTTCCACTGCAACGGCGACGACCCGGAATCCGTGGTGTTCTGCGCCAAGGTGGCCACCGAGTTCCGCCAGCGCTTCCACAAGCCGGTGGTGGTGGACATGTTCTGCTACCGCCGCTTCGGCCACAACGAGGGCGACGAGCCCGCGTTCACCCAGCCGAAGATGTACAAGGTGATCCGCCAGCACCCGAGCGTGCTCGAGCTCTACACCAAGAAGCTGGAGAGCGAGGGCGTGGTGACCGCCGGCGAGGTGGACACCATGCGCAATGCGTGGCGCGACCGCCTCGAGGCCGAGCACGAGGCCGGCCAGGCCTACAAGCCCAACAAGGCCGACTGGCTCGACGGCCGCTGGGCCGGCTTCAAGCCCACCCACGAGGATGACGATCCGCGCCGCGGCAATACCGGCCTGCCGGAAGACGAGCTGAAGGCCATCGGCGCCAAGATCACCACCGTGCCGGAGGGCTTCCAGGTCCACCGCACGATCCAGCGCTTCCTCGACAACCGGAAGAAGGCCATCGAGGACGGCAAGGGCATCGACTGGGCGACCGGCGAGGCGCTCGCCTTCTCCTCCCTGCTGCTGGAGGGCCACCCGGTCCGCCTGTCGGGCCAGGACGTGGAGCGCGGCACCTTCTCCCAGCGCCATTCGGTGCTGCTCGACCAGGAGACCGAGGCCCGCTACAAGCCCTTCAACCACCTCTCCGAAACCCAGGCCAAGTACGAGGTCATCAACTCGATGCTCTCGGAAGAGGCGGTGCTCGGCTTCGAGTATGGCTACACGCTGTCCGAGCCCAACACTTTGGTGCTCTGGGAGGCGCAGTTCGGCGACTTCGCCAACGGCGCGCAGGTGGTGTTCGACCAGTTCATCTCCTCGGGCGAGCGCAAGTGGCTGCGCATGTCCGGCCTCGTCTGCCTGCTGCCGCACGGCTATGAGGGCCAGGGTCCGGAGCACTCCTCCGCCCGCCTCGAGCGCTATCTGCAGCTGTGCGCCGAGGACAACATGCAGGTGGCCAACGTCACCACCCCGGCCAACTACTTCCACATCCTGCGCCGGCAGATGAAGCGGGAGTTCCGCAAGCCGCTGATCCTGATGACGCCCAAGTCGCTGCTGCGCCACAAGCGGGCGGTGTCCAACCTGTCGGAGATGGTGACCGGCACCACCTTCCACCGCGTGCTGTGGGACGACGCCCAGTCGCACCCGGACGAGAGCGCCATCAAGCTCCAGCCGGACGACAAGATCCGCCGTGTCGTGCTGTCCTCGGGCAAGGTCTATTACGACCTGCTGGAGGAGCGCGAGAAGCGGGGCGTGGACGACGTCTACCTGATGCGCGTGGAGCAGCTCTATCCGTTCCCGCTCAAGACGCTGGTGCAGGAACTCGGCCGCTTCAAGAACGCCGAGGTGGTGTGGTGCCAGGAAGAGCCGAAGAACCAGGGGTCCTGGGCCTTCGTGCAGCCCTACCTGGAGTGGGTGCTGGAGCAGGCTGGCGGCGCCGCCAAGCGTCCGCGCTATGCCGGGCGTCCGGCGTCCGCCGCCACCGCCACGGGCCTGATGTCCAAGCACATGGCGCAGCTCAAGGCCTTCCTCGAAGAAGCCTTGGGCTGATCCGACCCCAGTAACGGTCACAAGACCCGCCCCGAAAGAGGACGCGCCGTGCCGCACTTCCTGCTCCGCCTCTCCCCACCGCGCCCGAGCTTTCCCTCGGACGCGAGCGCGGCCGAGATGGACGCCATGGGCGCGCACTTCGCCTTCTGGCAGGCCGAGGCGGAGGCCGGTACGGCCCTCGCCGTCGGTCCGGTGGCGGACCCGGCGGGCATCTGGGGGATGGCCGTCATCGAAGTACCCGACGAGGCCGCCGCGACCGGCCTCTCGCTTCGGGATCCCGTCATCAAGGCGGACCTGGGCTTCACCTATGCGGTGATGCCCATTCTGTCGCTCATCGAGCGCCGGGCGCCACGCCCGGCCCAAGCCGAAGTCTGAGGGAGGCCCCCTCAAGGGGCGAACACAATGACCGAGATCCGCGTGCCCACCCTGGGCGAGTCCGTTACCGAGGCGACCATCGGCAAGTGGTTCAAGAAGCCCGGCGATGCCGTCAAGGCTGATGAGCCGCTGGTGGAGCTCGAGACCGACAAGGTGACCGTCGAGGTGCCGGCTCCGGCCTCCGGCGTCCTCTCCGAGATCGTCGCCAAGGACGGCGAGACCGTCGGCGTCGGCGCGCTGCTCGGCAATATCGGTGCCGGCTCGGGTGCCGAGGCGGCGCCTGCCGCTGCCCCTGCCGCAGCTCCGGCTCCCGCCGCTGCGCCCGCTCCGGCGCCGGCCGCCGCTCCCGCCGCCGCTGTTGCGGCCGGCAGCAACGGCCCGGCCGTCGGCCGCATCGCCGCCGAGACCGGCGTGAACCCGGCGGACGTGTCCGGCTCCGGCAAGGATGGCCGCGTCACCAAGGGTGACATGCTGGCCGCCATCGCTTCGGGCGTTTCGGCGGCTCCCGCCGCCGCCCCTGTGGCGGTGCGTGCCCCCTCGGCGCCCACCGACGCCGCCCGCGAGGAGCGGGTGAAGATGACCAAGCTGCGCCAGACCATCGCGCGGCGCCTGAAGGATGCGCAGAACACTGCCGCCATGCTCACCACGTTCAACGACGTGGACATGACCGCGGTGATGAGCCTGCGCAGCCAGTTCAAGGATGCCTTCGAGAAGAAGCACGGCACCAAGCTCGGCTTCATGGGCTTCTTCACCAAGGCGGTGATCGCGGCCTTGAAGGACATCCCGGCGGTGAACGCCGAGATCGACGGCCAGGATCTCGTCTACAAGAACTACTACAACATCGGTATCGCGGTGGGCACCGAGAAGGGCCTCGTGGTTCCGGTGGTGCGCGATGCGGACCTGCTCTCCGTCGCCGAGATCGAGAAGGCCATTGCCGGCTACGGCCGCAAGGCGCGTGACGGCAAGCTCGGCATCGAGGAGATGCAGGGTGGCACCTTCACCATCACCAACGGCGGCATCTACGGCTCGCTGATGTCCACCCCCATCCTCAACGCGCCGCAGTCGGGCATCCTCGGCATGCACCGCATCGAGGAGCGCCCGGTGGTGATCAAGGGGCAGATCGTGATCCGCCCGATGATGTACCTCGCTCTCTCCTACGACCACCGCATCGTCGACGGCCGCGAGGCCGTGACCTTCCTGGTGCGTGTGAAGGAGACCCTGGAAGATCCCGCGCGCCTCGTGCTGGATCTGTGATTGATAAAATAAGGGAAGCCGTCCGGTTCTGGGCGGCTTCCCAACCCCTTGTGTCTGAAGTCTGGCTTTTCGGAAGTAGAGCGAAGGGCGTCTCTCGCCCGGGCTCCGACGTGGATCTTGCGATCGTCATTTCCGCTTCTGGGGAAGGTGTTCGACTGGCCTTCTGGATCGAAAATGCAGATCGCTGGAAAGCGGAACTTTCCAGACAACTCGGACTGGACGTAAGTGTAAACCACCTCGACTGGAGTCGATCAGTCGGCATTGTCGCTGAAGCTGTCCGAAAAGATGGACAACGGCTTTACTTGAGGGCTGGAGATTAAAGCAATGTCCTACGATCTCATCGTCATCGGCACCGGCCCCGGCGGCTATGTGTGCGCCATCCGCGCGGCCCAGCTCGGCCTCAAGGTCGCGGTGGTGGAAAAGCGCGGCACCCATGGCGGCACCTGCCTGAACGTGGGCTGCATCCCCTCCAAGGCGCTGCTCTATGCCTCCGAGCTGTTCGAGGAAGCCGGCCACAAGTTCGGCGAGATGGGCATCGGCGTCCCCGCCCCCAAGCTCGACCTGCCCGCCATGCTGGCCTTCAAGGACCGCGGCGTGGACGGCAATGTGAAGGGCGTCGAGTTCCTGCTGAAGAAGAACAAGGTCGACGTCTATATGGGCGCCGGCAAGATCCTCGGCCCCGGCAAGGTGGAAGTCACCCTCAATGCCGACGGCAAGGTCGAGGTGCTGGAGACGAAGAACATCGTCATCGCCACCGGTTCGGACGTCGCTCCGCTTCCGGGCGTCACCATCGACGAGGAGCGCATCGTCTCCTCCACCGGCGCGCTGAAGCTGCCCAAGGTGCCCGGCAAGCTCGTCGTGGTGGGCGCGGGCGTCATCGGCCTCGAGCTCGGCTCGGTGTGGCGGCGCCTCGGTGCGCAGGTCACCGTGGTGGAATTCCTCGACCGCATCCTGCCCGGCATGGATTCGGACGTGGCCAAGTCCTTCCAGCGCATCCTCGACAAGCAGGGCTTCACCTTCAAGCTCGGCACCAAGGTCACCGGCGTGGACACCAAGGGCAAGACCCTGAAGGTCTCGGTGGAGCCCGCCGCGGGCGGCGCCGCCGAGGTGCTGGAGGCCGACGTGGTGCTGGTCGCCATCGGCCGCATCCCCTACACCGCCGGCCTTGGGCTGGAGGAGGCGGGCGTCGCCAAGGATGCGCGCGGCCGCGTGGTCACCGACCACCACTTCGCCACCAACGTTCCCGGCATCTATGCCATCGGCGACGTGATCGTCGGCCCCATGCTCGCCCACAAGGCCGAGGACGAGGGCGTGGCGCTGGCGGAGCAGCTGGCCGGCAAGGCTGGCCATGTGAACTATGACGTGATCCCCGGCGTGGTCTACACCTTCCCGGAGGTCGCCTCCGTCGGCAAGACCGAGGACGAGCTGAAGGCCGCGGGCGTCGCCTATAAGGTCGGCAAGTTCCCCTTCACCGCCAACGGCCGCACCAAGGTGAACAACACCACGGACGGCTTCGTGAAGATCATCGCCGACGCCGCCACCGACAAGGTGCTCGGCGCCCACATCATCGGCCCCGAGGCCGGCGAGATGATCCACGAATGCGCGGTGCTCATGGAGTTCGGCGGCTCGTCGGAAGACCTCGCCCGCACCTGCCACGCCCACCCCACCCGCTCTGAAGCGGTGAAGGAGGCGGCCATGGCCGTGGAGAAGCGCGCCATCCACATGTGAGGGCGCGGCGCCTCGGCGCTGCCAATGGTTTGAGCGTGAGCGGCCGGCGGGCATCCCGCCGGCCGTTTGCGTTTCGCGCATAAAAAAGCCCCGGCCCGAGGGCCGGGGAACGGAGGTTCCGTCCGGGAGGAAGCCGAGGCGCGACGTGCGCCGAAATCAGCCGCCCTTCTGGGTCACCGGATTGCTGGCGGTGGTGGTGGTGTCGCCGATGGAGGCGTTGGTCATGCCCGGGCATGCGAGCGCCGGGCCGGCGAGGATGCTCAGGGCGCACACGACGAAAGCGATCCGCTTCATCTTCCTCTCCTGCCTGTCACGGGGTTGGACCCGATGATTAGGCCAGAGAAGGGCGCGGCGGGAAAGCCCTCCGCCCGTACCGCGCGATCACGAACCCGCGCGGCTTGGCCATAGCGCAGACCGTGCGCGGATGGTTTCTCAGCGCGCGGGCGCGTCCGGCTGGGCGAGGATAAGCGCCCAATAGACCTTGTACTTGGAATTGGGGGCATTGGCCGTGGCGATGCCCATGCGGGTCACGCCCGGCTCCAGCATGTTCTTGTTGTGCGAGGGAGAGTCCCGCCAGCCGGAGAAGGCTTCGGCCAGGGTGTGGTAGCCGGCGCCCACATTCTCCACCGCCCGCTTCGCGTCATAGCCCGACGCCTTGATGCGGGTGATGAAATTGCGCCCGCCCACCTCGTGGGAGAGGTTGTCCGCCTTGGCCATGGCATTGGCCTGGTCCTGGGCGAGGCGGCTCAGCGTGTCGTCAATGGTCACCGCCGGCAGGCCGCGCGCGGTGCGGTAGTCGGAGAGGAGCGAGGCCGCGGCGGCGGCGTCCACCGGCTTACCGGTCTTGGCGAGGTTGATGTAGAAGGCCGGCTGGGTGTCGATCTGCTCGGTGGTGGCGCAGCCGGCGATGGCGGCGAGAAGCGCAAGGCCGGCACCGGCGAGGAGTGAGCGGCGGAGGATCTGTTCGCGCATGTCTCGGCTTCCGGCTGGCCTTTTCGGGCGGGCTTTCGGGGGCGGCCCCCGGCGGTCCCCCTGTCTTGTGCGCCGGGAGGGTTGAGGAAGCGTTAGCGCGCGCCGCCCTCCCGGCACCGGCCTATTGCAGCGGATCAGGCGGGGCCGGCGGCGGGGGCACCATGTCGCGGGGGGCGCGGGCGAGGGCGGCCCAGGGCTGGGCCACCATGCCCACATGCGCCTTGCGGAAGCGCGAGAGCACCTGGAAGTGCAGGTCGCTCTTCACGGTCAGCGCATAGTCCACGTTGGCCACCACGCAGCGCAGCTCGAACACGATGCCCGAATCGGCGAACTTCATCAGGAACACCCGCGGCGGCGGCGTCTGGAGCACCTGCGGATGGTCGCAGGCGCAGCCGACGAGGATGTCGCGCACCTCCTCCGGGTCGCTGTCATAGGAGACGGTGACGGCGACGATGATGCGGCCGGTGGTGTTGGAGTGCGTCCAGTTCTTCACCATGCCGGTGATGAGGTCGGCATTGGGCACGATCACCGTGGCGCGCTCGAAGGTCTCGATCTCGGTGGAGCGCACCGAGATGCGCCGCACATAGCCTTCCTCGCCCTTCACGTTGATGGTGTCGCCCACCCGGATCGGCCGCTCGGCGAGCAGGATCAGGCCGGAGACGAAGTTCGAAACGATCGACTGCAGGCCGAAACCGATACCGACGGAGAGGGCACCGGCGACCAGCGCGATGTTCTCGAGGTTCAGCCCCAACTGGCCCATGGCCACCATGACGGCGACGATGGTGCCCACATAGCCGACGATGGTGGCGATGGAGGATTGCAGCGAGGGCTCTAGCCCGGTGCGGGGCAGGAGCGCGCTCGACACCCATTTCTGCAGCCCGCGCGCCGCCGCCAGGCTGACGAGCAGCAGCAGCACGGCATAGACCACGCTCCACAACGTGATCGTGGCGTTGCCGATGCGCACGCCGAAGGACACGCGCTCCACCGTCTCCATCATGTCGGCGGTGGAGGTGCCCCAACTGCCGACGATGAGAAAGGCGGCGACCACGAACAGCTGCAGCTTGAGCAAGCCCGACGCCAGGACGCCGATCAGCTCCACCCGCTCCGGCTTCAGGCCGAGCATGCTGGAGATCATCCGCGCGCGATGGGTCTCGGCCGAAAGCCCCTCGCCGAAGAAGGCGTCGATGAGGGCATAGAGCAGATAGAGCACGCCGAGCACGGCGGCCGCGATGACCATGCGCGCGGCCACGAAGGCGGCGAAGCTGATGTAGCCGGCCACCAGCGCGCCGATGAGCGCGAACACCGCCACCCACACGAACAGGCGGATGTAGCGCGGCGGCGCCTGCGAGGGGCCGGTGGCAGCGATGGCCGAGGGGTCGGTGGTTTCCTTTGCCGTATCCGCATTGGCCTCGGCGCGGGCGGCGCCGACGAGGAAGCGCGAGATGAAGCCGGCGATGAGCAGCGACATGATCGCGCTCGTCACCACCGTCAGCCCCACCGGCGCGAACAGCACCCGGTGCAGGGCGTTGAGCGCGGCGGCGATGGCCAGCGTCCACACGGTGAAGGAGTAGTAGCGGAAGGCGAGGGCGGCGGCCGTGTCCGAGAGCTGCGGAAGGCGGCGCCACGGTTCGTTCGGCGCCAGGAAGGCGCGGCCCACGGCATTGCCGATGGCCTTGATGAAGATGGCGATGATGATGCCCTGCACCAGTTCCTCGGCGCGGGGCGGGATGATCTCGAAGGCGCCGATGAAGGCGATGGCCGCCATGGCCGCGGCTGGCGCGACGGTGGCGTTGAGGAACAGCACCTTCATCGCCTCGCGCGCCGAGCGCAGGCGGGTGAAGCTCTCGCCCTCGCCGGGCGGCGGGGTGCGCAGGCGCTTGCGCAGCAGGCGTCCGCCCGCCACCACGGCGCCCATGATGCCGAGGCCGCCGAGGAGGATGCCGATCACCGCCAGCGGCGACAGGCGCCGCACCGAATAGGCGCGCAGGTCGTTTCCGAAATAGCTCAGGGCGCGGAATTCGGAGGAGAGCGCGTTAAAGGCGTTGGTCCACAGGTCCGGGTCGATGATGGAATCCACCCGCTCGAACAGCTGCCCGGTGAACAAAGCGCGGCGGCGCGAGCTGATGCGGTCGGAAATCTGGTCGCCGCGCAGCACCAGCGCGCGGTTCTGCTTCAGCACGGCGCCGAGATCGGCGGAGATCTTGGTGAGGCGCTCGCGGTCGGCGGCGATGGTGGGTTCTTCGGTGGCGCCTTCGGCGGGCTTGGGGCCGAGGCCGTTGAGCCGGCTCTCCGCGTCCGCGACGCGGGGGGCGATCTGGTCGGAGACGGCGGCAAGGTCCTTGCGGGCCGGGTCGAGGCGCTGGCGCAGTTCATCAAGGTCGCCGGGGCGCAGACCCTCCACCGCGAGGGCGGCGTCGATGGAATCGAGGGCGGAACGGGCCGCCTCCATCTTCTCCCGCGCAGCGACGATGGTCGGATCGGGCGGCACCGGCGCGGGCTTGGCCACCGGCTGCACCGGTGTGGCCTCGCCGGCGGCCGGGGCGCCGGCAGGTGCGGCCGCCGGCGCGGCGGGGGGCGAGGCTGCGGCATTGGGCGTGGCAGCGGCGGGCGCAGCCTGTCCGTGGCCCTGTGTCTGGCCCTGTCCCTGCTGTTGTCCCTGCGCCGGCGGGCTGGCAGCCTGCTGGGCGCCGGCCTGGGCCAGGGGGAAAACCGACAGGGCGAGCGCGACCAGAAAGGCCGCGGACGTCTTCACCTTCATATTGAACCTCCGCGGCGGCGTTCCTGTCGCCTGAAGGCGGCAGCCTCGTGGCGGATGGGGGATAAAGGCGGACAAGTCGCCCCAAACCACGACAAAACCGCTGGAAAGACCAGCGCCTTTGCCGCTATCTCGACATCCCCCGGTAGCGAAGGGCTTTCCTGATGACCGCCGATGCTTCCGTCAAGCCCGAGCTTCGGGCAAATGTCCCCGATGCGCTGACGCTGGCGACCGAACTGATCCGGGCGCCGTCCGTGACCCCCGATTCGGGCGGCGCGCTGGAAATCGTCGCCCGCCGTCTGGAGGCCTTCGGATACCATGTCGAGCGCCTGACCTTCGACAGCGGCGGCATCCCCATTCCCAACATCTACGCCCGCATCGGCACCGGCGCCCCCAATCTGTGCTTCGCCGGCCATGTGGACGTGGTGCCCGAGGGCGATCCCGCCCACTGGCTGCACGGCCCCTTCGCCGGCACCGTGGAGGACGGCAAGCTCTTCGGCCGCGGCGCGGTGGACATGAAGGGCGCGGTGGCCGCCTTCCTCGCCGCTGCGCTGGCCCATGGGCGGCCGGAGACGGGTAGCCTCTCCTTCCTCATCACCGGCGACGAGGAAGGCCCGGCCCTCGATGGCACCGTGAAGGTGGTGGAGTGGCTGAAGGAGAAGGGCGAGGTCATCGACCACTGCGTCCTCGGCGAGCCCACCAACCCGCAGGCCATGGGCGATGCCTTCAAGGTGGGCCGGCGTGGCAGCCTGTCCGGCATCCTCACGGTGAAGGGCGTGCAGGGGCACGTGGCCTATCCGCACCTCGCCGACAATCCCATTCCCCGCCTGCTGAAGCTGGTGGGCGAGCTGACGTCCGCCCCCCTCGACCACGGCTCGGATTTCTTCCCGCCGTCGAACCTGGAGGTGGTCTCCATCGACGTGGGCAATCCGGTGTTCAACCTGATCCCGGCCGAGGCCACCGCTCGCTTCAACGTGCGCTTCAACGACCTCTATTCGCTGGAGACGCTGAAGTCCGAGATCATCCGCCGGATCGACGGTGCCGGCCTCACCTATGATCTCGAATTCCAGCCCGGGGCCAGCCAGAGCTTCCTCACCGCGCCCGGCCCGTTCGTGGAGCTGGTGGCCGATGCGGTGGAGGCCGAGACCGGGCGGCGGCCGGAGGCCTCCACCTCGGGTGGCACCTCGGACGCGCGCTTCATCAAGGACATCTGCCCGGTGGTGGAGTTCGGCCTCGTCGGCCAGACCATGCACAAAGTGGACGAGGCGACGCCCATCGCCGACCTCGAAGTGCTGACGCGCATCTATTCCCGCATCATCGCGCGCTATTTCGCCACCTTCGCCTGAGCTGACGCCATGACCGAGACCATCCCCGGCGAAACCGCCTCCACCCTCGACGTGGACGGCCGCGCCATCGCCATCCGCGCCATTCCCGGCGCGGCGCCCGGCCTGTTCTGGCTCGGCGGCTTCAAGTCGGACATGACCGGCACCAAGGCCGAGCACCTCGCCCGCTGGGCGCAGGGGCGGGGGCAGGCGAACGTGCGGTTCGACTATTCCGGCCATGGCGCATCCGGCGGGGCGTTCGAGGAGAGCACGATCTCGCGCTGGCTCGGCGAGGCGCTGGCGGTATTCGACCAAGCCACCTCCGGCCCGCAGGTGGTGATCGGCTCGTCCATGGGGGGCTGGATCGCGCTGCTGCTCGCCCGCGCCCTCGCGGCGCGGGGGGAGAAGCGGCTGAAGGGGCTGGTGCTGGTGGCGCCGGCGCCGGACTTCACCGAGGCCCTGATGTGGGACAAGTTCCCGCCCCCGGTGCGTGAGCTGATCGAGACCTCCGGCCGCTTCCTCAAGCCGACGCTCTATGGCGAGGATCCCTATGTCATCACCCGCGAGCTGATCGAGGACGGGCGCCGCCATCTGCTGCTCGGCACGCCGTTCGCGGTGGGCTGCCCGGTGCGCATCCTTCAGGGCGCGCGGGACGAGGACGTGCCGTGGGAGCACGCCATGCGCCTCGTGAGCTGCCTTGCCGAGGACGACGTGGTGTTCTCCCTCATCAAGGACGGCGACCACCGCCTGTCCCGCCCGGAGGATCTGGAGCGGCTGACGGAGGCGGTGGAAGGGCTGGTGTGAGACCGTTCCCGGGACAAGCGACGGCAAGCGACGGCGCAGCCGGAGCGCTGATCCGGGGGCCAGCGCGAGGCTCCCGCGCAGCGGGCAGCCTGAAGGCTGTAGGGTTCGGAAGCGCCTTCGGCCAACTCTTGCGCTGGGCCCCGGCTCGCATTCCGCTGTCGCCGCATGCGTCCGGGGCGCGAGGGGCGCGCCCGCCCCTCAGCGGCGCATCTGCTGGAGCAGGGCGAGGTCGGGATAGCCGTCCGGCAGCAGGCCGGCGCGGACTTGGAAGTCCTGGATGGCGACGCGGCTCTTCTGGCCGAGGATGCCGTCCACGTTGCCGATGTCGTAGCCCATCTGGGCGAGGCGGCCCTGGATTTCCTGCCGCTCGGCCTTGGAGAGGCCGCGCTCTTCCTTCGGCCAGGACTGGACGAAGGCACCGCCGCCACGCAGCCGGTCGGCGAGATGGCCGATGGCGAGGGCGTAGGCGTCCGCCGGGTTGTACTTCAGGATGGCGTCGAAATTCTTCATCATCAGGAAGGCGGGGCCGTTGGCGCCGCCCGGCAGCAGCAGATAGGCGGTGTCCGTGGGCCGCGGGAAGGCGACGCCGTTGGCCCGGCGCACGCCGAGCGCGTTCCATTCCCCCAGCGTCTTCTTGGTGCTGCGGCTGGCGAGGCGGTAGTCGAAGCCCTGCGGCAGCGCCACCTCATAGCCCCACGCCTTGCCGAACTCCCAGCCATCGAGCTTCAGGTTGTTGGCGGTGGAGGCGATGATGTCGGGGATGGAATCCACCACGTTGCGCTTGCCGTCGCCGTCGAAGTCCACGGCAAAGCGCTGGAACGAGGTCGGCATGAACTGGGTGGGGCCGAACGCGCCCGCCCACGACCCCTTCAGGTGGTCGTAGGGCACGTCGCCCTTTTCCAGGATCTGCAGGGTGGCGATGAATTCGTCGCGGAAATAGTCCTGCCGCCGGCCGATGCAGGCGAGGGTGGCCGTGGATTCCAGCACGTTGCGCGAGCCGATGCCGTTCGGGTCGCCATAGGTGGATTCGATGCCCCAGATGGCGGTCACGGCGTAGCGGTCGACCCCGTAGGCCTTCTCCGCGCGGTCGAAGATGGGCTTGTAGCGCTCCAGCACCTCCCGGCCCTTCTTCACCCGCCACTCGGTGACGAGCATGTTCACATAGGCGCCGATGGGCTTGGAAAATTCCGGCTGGCTGTCCATGAAGTCCATGATCTTCATCTGCGGTTGCAGCGAAGCCGTGTACTTGTCGAACGTGCGCCTTGAGACGCCCTTGGCCTGCGCCAGCGGCCACAGATTGGCGATGCACTGGGGAAAGTTCGCCTCGGCCTGGGCGAGGGCCTGCGGCGTCATCAGCGGATGGCCGGCGCCGGCCGGAGGGGTCTGCTGGGCCGGCGGGAAGCCGAAGATGGAGCCGGTGGTCTGGGCCTGTCCGGCGGCGGGACTGACGAGGCCGGCGAACAGCGCGAGCGTCACGGCCACGCCGCTTCCGAATGTGGTCCTTTCGCGCGTCGTCGATGCCATCTTGAAAGCCTTCCCTTTCCGGCCTGCCGCGAGGGCGCCGGGATGATCGTCTGAGGCTCCTACTGGGCGGCAATATGGTTGCGTCGCGGTTAATGGATGGCAAGTTTCAACGGCCGGTATGCCGTTGGGGCGGCATTAACCGAAGTTGGGGAACACGGCCGCGATCTCTGCCGTTGCCACTCGGCTGCCATAGGGGCAGGAAAGGTTTCTAGGCGGCGGCGTGCCGCGAAGGGCGCCGTCCGCGCCAAGCTGTGCTAGACGACGGGCGTGGGTATTCAGGAGGGGCATTACTCAAGATGCGTAGACCCATTCGCAAGGCGATCCTACCCGTCGCGGGCCTCGGCACGCGCTTCCTGCCGGCGACCAAGGCGGTGCCGAAGGAGATGCTGACGGTGGTGGACCGGCCCGTCGTGCAGCACGTGGTGGACGAAGCCCGCGCCGCCGGCATCGAGCACATCGTCTTCGTCACCGGCCGCAACAAGGCGGTGATCGAGGACCATTTCGACCGCCAGTTCGAGTTGGAGCGCACCCTGCAGGAGCGTGGCAAGGTCAAGGAGCTGGAGCAGCTCGACCGCGACACGCCCAAGGCCGGCACCACCTCCTTCACCCGCCAGCAGCTGCCCCTCGGCCTCGGCCACGCGGTGTGGTGCGCGCGCGACATCATCGGCGACGAGCCGTTCGCGCTGCTGCTGCCCGACATGCTCCACATGCCGAAAAATGGCCACGGCTGCCTCGCCTCCATGGTCGAGGCCTACAACGAGACCGGCGGCAACGTGGTTTCGGTGTACGAGGTGCCGGACGACCAGACCCACCAATACGGCATCGTCGGCACCGGCGCCGAGGCGGGCAAGGGCGCCAAGGCCATCACCCAGATGGTCGAGAAGCCCAAGGCCGGCACGGCGCCGAGCAACCTCGCCATTTCCGGCCGCTACATCCTCCAGCCGGGCATCTTCGACCTGCTGGCCAAGCAGGAGCGCGGCGCCGGCAACGAGATCCAGCTCACCGATTCCATGCTGAAGCTGAAGGAAACCGAGGCGTTCTATTCGGTGCAGTTCGACGGCCACGTCTATGACTGCGGCTCGAAGATCGGCTTCCTCATGGCCAACGTCGCCTACGCGCTGTCCCGCCCCGACATCGAGGGTGAGTTCCGCGCTGAGCTGAAGGCCATCCTGGGCGGGAACTGAGAGTTCTCCTCCCTCTCCCCTCGAAGTCGGCTTTTGCCGACTTCGATCTCCACGAACCGAACTCGGCTGCTGCCGAGTTCGGGCGGGAGAGGGGTCGGGGGTAAGGGGGAGCGTAGTCTCCGCCTCGCCGGCGTCGGGGGCAAGCGAACTCGCCGGCGTCGGGGGCAAGCGGAGCGGCCCCCTCATCCGTCTCGCGGCTTGCGCCGCGATCCACCTTCTCCCGCGAGGGGAGAAGGGATTTCTCCGAGACCTACTCCGCCGCCACGGCGGTGGGAGCCGGCGGGTTGCGGAAGCGGGCGAGGAGGTCCTTCTCCTCGGCCTTGGCGGCTTCCAGGTGCCGCAGCTTCACGTGGCCGAAGCCGCGGATCTTCTCCGGGATCGAGGCGATGGCCACCGCGATGGCGTGGTTGGCGGGATCGAGCTTCGCCAGCAGTTCACCCACCGTGCGCTCATAGTCCGCGATCAGCGCCCGCTCGGTCTTGCGCTCGTCCGTGTAGCCGAAGACGTCGAAGGCGGTGCCGCGCAGGCCCTTGAGCTTCGCCAGCAAGCCAAAACCCTTCATCATCCACGGCCCGAGGGTGATCTTGCGCGGCTCCCCCGTCGTCTCGTTGCGGCGGGCGAGGAGCGGCGGGGCGAGGTGAAATTCGAACCTCAGATCGCCGTCGAAGGCCGCGTCCGCCTGGGCGCGGAAGGCGCCGTCGGCATAGAGCCGGGCGACCTCGTACTCGTCCTTGTAGGCCATGAGCTTGTAGAGATTCTTCGCCACCGCCTCGGCGAGACCGCCACGGCCGGGCGCCTTCGCGCCTTCCGCCGCGCGCACCTTGTCCAACAGAGCCTTGTAGCGGGCCGCATAAGCGGCGTTCTGGTAGAGCGTGAGGTCGGCGACGCGGCGGGCAATCACCTCGTCGAGGCTCTGGGAGAGGCGGCGGGCATCGCTGGAGACGGTGCCCTTCGGCGTGGCGATGGCCTCCACGGCGGCCGGATCATGGGCGGCGCGGCGGCCCCACAGGAAGGCGGCCTTGTTCATGGCCACCGCTTCCCCGTTCAGTTCGATGGCCCGCTCGATGGCGGCGGCCGAGAGGGGCAAAGCGCCGAACTGGTAGGCATAGCCCACCATGAAGATGTTCTGCGCCAGCGCATTGCCGAACAGCGCCTGGGCGAGGCGGCTCGCCTCGATGAAGTGGGTCTGCGGCTCGCCCACCGCCTCGCGGATGGTGCGCTTGATGCGCTCGGTGGGCAGGGAATAGTCGGCATTGCGGGTGAAGTCGCCGGGCAGCACCTCGTGGGTGTTGACCACACAGATGGTCTTGCCCGGCTTCACCGCCGCCAGCACCTTCTTGGTGCCGGCCACCACCAGGTCACCGCCCAGCACCACGTCGGCCCCGCGCGCCGGCACGCGGATGGCGGTGATGTCGGCGGGATCGTTGGCGAGGCGGATATGGCTGTAGACGGCGCCGCCCTTCTGGGCGAGGCCGGCCATGTCGATCATGCCGCAGGCCTTGCCTTCCAGATGCGCGGCCATGCCGAGGATGGCGCCGATGGTGACGACGCCGGTGCCACCGACGCCCGTGGCGATGACGCCATAGGTGCCGTGGATTTCAGGATGCGCCGGCTCCGGCAATTCGGGCCAGCTGTCGGCGCCGGCCGCCGCGCCGGCGCTCTTCTTCGGCTTGGCGCCCTTCACCGTGACGAAGGAGGGGCAAAAGCCGTTCACGCAGGAGAAGTCCTTGTTGCAGGACGACTGATCGATCTCGCGCTTGCGGCCCCATTCGGTCTCCAGCGGCTGCACGGAGACGCAGTTGGACTTCACCCCGCAATCGCCGCAGCCCTCGCAGACGCGCTCATTGATGAGCACCCGCTTGTCCGGATCGGGGAACTGGCCGCGCTTCCTGCGCCGGCGCTTCTCGGAGGCGCAGGTCTGGTCGTAGATCAGCACGGTGACGCCGGGCACCGCCGCCAGCTCGCGCTGCACCGCATCCAGCTCGTCGCGGTGGTGGATGGTGAGGCCGGCCGGCCAGAGGGTGTTGGCCGCGTACTTGTCCGGCTCGTCGGTGACGACGACGACGCGCTCCACCCCTTCCGCCGCCACCTGCCGGGCGATGACGGGGACGGTGAGGTCGCCGTCATGCTTCTGGCCGCCGGTCATGGCGACCGCATCGTTGAAGAGGATCTTGTAGGTGACGTTCACCTTGGCGGCGCAGGCGGCGCGAAGGGCGAGGTAGCCCGAATGGTTGTAGGTGCCGTCGCCGAGATTCTGGAACACGTGGTTGCGCTTGGAGAAGGAGGCTTCGCCGATCCAGTTGGCGCCCTCGCCGCCCATCTGGGTGAAGCCGGTGGTCTCCCGGTCCATCCACTGCACCATGTAGTGGCAGCCGATGCCGGCATAGGCGCGCATGCCCTCGGGCACCTTGGTGGACGAATTGTGCGGGCAGCCGGAGCAGAAATAGGGGATGCGGGTCGCCACGTCCGAGGTGGCGGCGAGCACCCGCTGGGCATCCTCCAG
This sequence comes from Xanthobacter sp. SG618, assembly GCF_012932745.1. Lineage (NCBI taxonomy): Bacteria > Pseudomonadati > Pseudomonadota > Alphaproteobacteria > Hyphomicrobiales > Xanthobacteraceae > Xanthobacter > Xanthobacter sp. SG618. The sequence continues at coordinate 29,698 of NZ_JABBHL010000010.1, forward strand.
CTCCGCGACGCGGGCGGCGATGTCCGGAATGTCGCCATAGGCGAGGAGCCGGCGGCCGAGCTGGATGGCGATGTCGTTGGGGTCGAGCGCGCCCTTCACCGGGAACATCCAGCGGCCCTGCTCGTCCTTCTTGCCGATGCAGACGGGCTGGTTGGCGGTGCCGTACAGCTCCTCGCGCACCTGCACCTCGATGAGGGAGCGCTTCTCCTCCACCACCATGATGAGGTCGAGGCCCTTGGCGAACTCGTAGAGGCCCTGCGTCTCCAGCGGCCAGGGGCAGGCCACCTTCCAGATGCGCAGGCCGAGATCGTTGGCGCGCACTTCGTCGATGCCGAGTTCGTCCAGCGCGAGGCGCACGTCGAGGTAGGACTTGCCCACGGTGGCGATGCCGATGCGCGGACGGGCGCCGCCGGAGGTGATGAAGCGGTTGAGGCGATTGGCCCGCAGGAAGTGCAGCACGGCGTCGCGCTTGAACTCCTGAAGCCGCTCCTCCTGCGCGATCGGCGTGTCGCCGAGGCGGATGTTGAGGCCGCCGGGCGGCATGGCGAAGCCGAGCGCCGGCTCGATGCGCACGCGGTCCAGCCGCCCGTCCACGATGCCGGTACTCTCGATGGTGTCTTTCACCGCCTTGAGGCCGACCCAGGTGCCGGCGAAGCGCGACAGCGCCCAGCCATAGAGGCCGTAATCGATGATCTCCTGCACGCCGGCGGGGTTCAGCACCGGGATCATCACGTCGACGAAGTGGAATTCGCTCTGGTGGGCGGTGGTGGAGCTTTCGCAGGTGTGGTCGTCGCCCATCAGGGCGAGCACGCCGCCGTGGCGGGAGGTGCCGGCATTGTTGGCGTGGCGGAACACGTCGCCGGAACGGTCGACGCCCGGCCCCTTGCCGTACCAGAGGCCGAACACGCCGTCATACTTGCCCTCGCCACGCAGCTCCGCCTGCTGGGAGCCCCAGAGCGCGGTGGCGGCGAGGTCCTCGTTGAGGCCGGACATGAACTTGATGTCGTTGGCCTTGAGCACCTTTTCGGCGCGCAGGAACTGCTGGTCGAGGCCGCCGAGCGGGGAGCCGCGATAGCCGGTGACGTAGCCGGCCGTGTTGAGGCCGGCGCGCCGGTCGCGTTCCTTCTGCATCAAGGCGAGGCGGACCAGAGCCTGCGTGCCCGATACGAACACGCGCTCCTGGGACAGGTCATATTTGTCGTCGAGCGAAACAGGCTTCAGAGCCATCGCGACGCCTCCAGCGGGGCCGGGCAGGGGACGGCGTCGCGTGGAAATCACGCGCACCGTTCGCCTTTAGGCTGGCACGGAGTGTCGCACCCGGCAATTTCGTTGTTCCAATTCAAGGCGCAACGAAATTGCTGAAAAGCTGGGCGTGACGAATTTTGGTGCATTGCACCTGAAATTGGCTGCGTTGCGGCATTCAGCCCGGCAGCAGGCGCTCGCTTTCCAGATAGCCGGTGAGCAGGCCGAAACCGAACAGCATCACCAGCAGGGCGGCGCCAAGCTCCACCCCCAGCCGGGCCATGACCGACCACTTGGTGTCGCGGCCGGCGATGCGCACGGCGAGCCGCTTGCCGTAGACGGCGATGGCGGCGATGGCCGTCACGGTGGCGGCGGTGCCGAGGCCCATGGCGAAAGCGGCGGCGACACCGCTCATGAACACGCCCTGCGATAAAGCGAAGGTCAAAACGAGGATGGCGCCCGAGCACGGCCGCGCCCCGGCCGAGACCACGGCGACGGCGGCGCGCTTCCATCCGCCCTGTCCCACCAGCAGCATGGGATCGGGCGCGTGGCTATCGCCGCAATCGCAGTCGGCGGCGTGGACGTGCGCCGCGTCGCCCCGCGCCGCAGCAACGAGGGCGCGGCCCTTCACGATCGCGAGATAAAGCCCGAACAGGCCGATGCCGCCATAGGCCGCGACCTCCACCACCGTCATGGCCTGCGCCATGGAGACGGCGGTGGCGCCCAGCACCAGCGCGAGAATGCCGACGAAGAGGATGGCCGCCACCGCCTGCACCATGCCGGCGGCCAGCGACAGCACGGCGCCCCGGCGCAGCGTGCCGCCATCGGCGAGGAGATAGGAGGAGATCACCGCCTTGCCGTGCCCCGGACCTGCGGCATGGAAGACGCCGTAGGCGAAGGACAGGCCGGCGAGGAGGAAGGTGGCGTGGCCGTCCTGCTTGGCAGCACGCACCGCCTGCACCAGCGAGCGGTAGAATTCCGACTGCTTGGCGAGGATGAAGCCGGTGATGCCCGAGGGCGGCGCGCCGCCGCCGCCGAGGCCGAAGGGCGTCGCCTTCGGTCCGCCGCCACCGGGCGGGCCGAAGCCCTGCGCGAAGGCGAGATCAGGATAGAGCACCAGCGCCACGAGCAGCCCGAACAGCAGCGCCGCGCCAAGGCCGAGGGCGATCAGGCCCGCCCGGCGCATCCGGCCGGTGACGGCCGCGGTGGGTGCACTCACGGGCACTTCACCGTGATCTTGTCCGCGAACTGGGCGCCATAGGTGCTGCCCGAGGTGAGGCCGGCGAAGAAGGACTCGTTGAGGGTCGAGCTGGGCGGCGGCTCCGGCGAGGTGACTTCCTGCGTGCAGCCGGCCGGCGCCGCGACCATCTTCACCGGGTCGTTGTCGGCGAAGGAGAAGGAGACGAAGACGGTGGGGTCGTAGATCTCGATGGTGGCCGCCCCCTTCACCGCGATGGGCTTCGCCAGCGGCAGGGTGAAGTGCAGGGTCAGCAGATCGTTCTCGTAGGTGAGGTAATAATCCACCGGGTCCTTGAAGGCCAGCTTGCCGGTGGCGGTCTTTCCTCGCACGAAATAGTCATATTCTTTCAAGGACGTGACATTCACCTCGGCGAGCGGCTTCAGCACGTCGTCGCCATAGGAGCCGTCCTTCTGCTTCTCCAGCCCCTGCAAGGCGAAGGCGGTGAAGGCGTCGTCGAAGGTCCAGGCCTGCTTGAGGGCGGTGAGCTTGCCGTCGGCGCCGTAGACGACTTCGGTCTTCATGGTCACCCAGACATGGGGATGCGCCTCGGCCGCCCTGGGCAGGAGCGCCGCGGCGAGCAGCATGACGACGGGCAGCAGGCGCGCCAGCATCCGAATCTACTTCCTTGTGTCGGGGCGAACCCCTCTCAGGTCGCGCGAGACTTCGGCGGAATGGTGACGCCGGTCCCTACAGGCCTCATGACACGCGGATATGACACGCGGGTGTGACAGGGCCTGCCCGAGCGTCATATTCCGTGCGTCACATTGGCCGGCGCGCTCTTCCCGAGGGTCAGCTGTCCTCGTGCTTCGGCTTTTCCGCCGCGCGGCGGCCGAAGTCGGGGGCGGCGGTCTCCTGGCCCTGCTCGATGATGGAGCGGCGGATGGCGCGGGTGCGGGCGAAGTGCTCGAACAGCACGTCCCCGTCGCCGTAGCGGATGGCCCGCTGCAGGGCGGTCAGATCCTCGGTGAAGCGGCCGAGCATCTCCAGCACCGCTTCCCGGTTGGTCAGGAACACGTCGCGCCACATGGTGGGGTCGGACGAGGCGATGCGGGTGAAGTCGCGGAAGCCGCCGGCGGAGAACTTGATGACCTCGGAGGTCAGCGTCTCCTCCAGATGCGCCGCCGTGCCCACGATGTTGTAGGCGATGAGGTGGGGCACATGGCTGGTGATGGCGAGCACCAGATCATGGTGCTGGGCGCTCATGGTCTCCACGTTCGCCCCGGCCGCCCGCCACAAGGCGACGATGCGCGCCACCGCCTCGGGGTCCGCGCCCTCGGGCGGGGTGACGATGCACCAGCGGTTCTCGAACAAGGTGGCGAAGCCCGCGTCGGGGCCGGAGAATTCCGTGCCGGCCACCGGATGGGCGGGGATGAGATGGGCGTGGGCGGGCACATGGGGGGCCATGGCCTCCACCACGAAGCCCTTCACCGATCCCACGTCCGAGAGGATGGCGCCCGGCTTCAGACGCGGTCCCACCACCTCGGCGACCTTGCCGGAGGCGCCGACCGGCACGGCGACGACCACGATGTCGGAGCCTTCGGCGGCCTCTGCGGCATCCACCGTCACCACGTCGGCGAAGCCGAGTTGCCGCACGCGCTCGCACACGGCGGGATCGGCATCGGCGACGACGAGGGTGCCGGCGAGATGCTTCTCCCGCGCCGCGCGCGCCAGCGAGGAGCCGATGAGACCCGCGCCGATGATGGCGAGGCGCGGCACGAGGGGCTGGATCACTTGGTGGTCCCCGCCGCTCCGCTGGCCATGAATTCGGTGAGGGCGGCGACCACCAGTTCGTTGGCCTCCTCGGTGCCCACCGTCATGCGGAGGGCATTGGGCAGGCCGTAGCTCGACACCTGCCGCAGCACCAGCCCCCGGCGCGTGAGGAAGGCGTCCGCCTCCTTCGCCGTGCGGCCGGGCTCTTCCGGGAAGTGGATGAGCAGGAAGTTGGCGACGGACGGCGTCACCTGAAGCCCCAGCGCCTCGATCTTGCCGGTGAGCCACGGCAGCCACTGCGCATTATGCGCCACGGCCTTTTCCACGTGCGCCGCATCCGCGATGGCCGCGGCGCCCGCCAGCAGGGCCGGGGTGTTCATGTTGAACGGCCCGCGGATGCGGTTCATGGCGTCGATGACATGGGCCGGACCCACCGCCCAGCCGATGCGCAGCGCGGCGAGGCCGTGGATCTTGGAGAAGGTGCGGGTCATGAGCACGTTCTCGGTGGAGAGCGCCAGCTCCAGCCCGGTCTCGTAATCGTTGCGGCGGACATATTCGGCATAGGCCGCGTCCAGCACGAGGAGCACGTTGGAGGGCAGGCCCGCGTGCAGGCGCTTCACCTCGTCGAACGGCAGGTAGGTGCCGGTGGGGTTGTTCGGGTTGGCGAGGAAGACGAGGCGCGTCTTCGGCGTCACCAGCGCGAGCATCGCGTCCACGTCGGCGGTGAGGTCGCGTTCCTTTGCCACCACCGGCACACCGCCGGCGGCCAGCGTCGCGATCTTGTAAACGAGGAAGCCGTGCTCCGAATAGATCACCTCGTCGCCCGCCGCCACATAGGTGTGGGTCACGAGGTTCAGGATCTCGTCCGAGCCGGCGCCGCAGATGATGCGGTCGGGATCAAGCCCGTTGGCCTTGGCGATGGCCTGGCGCAGCGCGCTCGCAGAGCCGTCGGGATAGTCCTCCAGCCGGCGGCCGGCCTCGGCGAAGGCGGCGAGGGCCTTCTCGCTCGGGCCGAGGGGGGTCTCGTTGGAGGAGAGCTTGAACACCTTCTCCACCCCCGGCGCGTGGCTCTTGCCCGGCACATAGGCCTCGATGGCGAGCACGCCCGGCTTCGGCTCGGGCCGGCCGGTGGGGGTCGGGTCGTTCAGCACGGCGGACATCTCAGGTAACTCCAGACAATCTTTCTTCACGGCCGGGCGGCGGGGCGCACCACCTTGTGGGTGGCGGCGTGGCTGCCCACCTCGGCGACGGCACGGATGCCCGCGCCCGCCTCGGCGAGGGCGCCCGTCACCTCGTCCACGGCATGGCCGGGGGGCAGGGACACGAGCAAGGCGGCGCCGTCGAGGGCTTCATCCGGCGCCACCACCACCTCGGCGAAGGCGGGTATGGCACGGCCGGCGGCCGCGCTCCATCCCGTCACGCGCAGCGAATAGACGCGGACCTCGCGCACGGCGGCGTCCGCAATCGGGTGGGAGACCACGAACACCGGCAGGCCGGCGGGGTGGTCGTCGCGCTCCACGAAGGGCAGGCGGGCGATGATCTTGGGCGCGCCTTCCGCCTCCAGCGCTGTCCACCACGGATCGGCGGCCGAGGGAGAGGGGGCGGCGGCGAGCAGGCCGAGATCGCCGCGCGAGCCGGCCACCGCATCGATCACGCCCCGCGCGCCCATGTGGGGCAGGAACGGCACGGTGAAGCCGAAATGGAAGCGCGCGCTGTCGCGCATGGGCGCCTCGCCGCCGGAGAGGTCGGCGTGCACGGAATAGGGCGCCTGCACATAGGTGAAGGTGGCGATGATGACGCGCCAGATGCTCTCCACCGTGTCGAGGGGGAGCAGGCCGCGGTGGCGCTCCACCAGCCGGCGCATCATGTCCGCCTCGCGGGCGGGGCGGAAGGCGGAGCCGCCCTCGGTGCCCTGCGTGTGCTTCACCTGCACGAGGCGATCGATGATCTCGCTGCGCTCCATGAGCAGCTGGTGCATGGCCGCATCGATGCGGTCGATCTCGGAGCGCAGGTCGGCGAGGGAGAGGGGAGCGTCGTTCTGTGTCGCGTTCTGGGTCATGGCGCTCTGGGTCATGGCGTTCGCGCGTCCGGAGCGCACGCCCAGGCGGATGAAGTCCGTCCGCCGGATGAAACGCCCCTCCAACTCGGGGACGGAGACCGCGGGACCCGATCCGCCTGCGTTGCAGGCTTCCGGCACGCCCTCCAGCCGGCGAGGCTTACCGGGAACGGGCGCGGGAATCAAAACTTTGTTGCGCGGCTCGCCGGTAACAAGGCGCTCTAGCGCTTGAAATAGCCCTTCGCCAGATGCTGGGCGACGAAGGCGTCGATGGCGGCATGGATGGTGTCCCAGCGGGGCAGGGCGCTCGCCGGCACCTCCACGGCGGCCGACCAGACGGGGGTCTGGAACCAGAGCTGCGCGCGGGCGTCGGCGGCATCGGGGCTCGCCGGCAGGCGGGCAAGCACGCCGCGATCCTCGGAGATGCGCACCAGATAATCGCCCCCCGCCGCCGGAAACCGCTCCAGATCGTTGAGGAAGCCCTGCCTCTTGTCCTCCCGCCGGACGCTGGCGATGGTTTTGGTCATGCCGGCGAAATCGGGATGGGGGCCGAGGTAGAAGGCGGTGACCCGGATGGCCGGGTCATCCGGCGCCGGGTCGCCTTCTTTGCGCGGGGGCGCGACGCCGGGCGTCGCGGCATGGGCCGCCATGGCGGCGGCCATGTCCGAGAGGGGGAAGGCGAAGGCGGTCTCCCGGCTGCGGATGACGCAGCCGAGCAGGCCCAGCTCCGGCGGGGCGAGGGCATAGCGCACCGGAAAGGCGAAGAGGTCGTCCCCGGCGCGGAAAAACAGCGTCTCGCCATACTTCGCCACCGCCGCCCGCCGCGCCTCCTCCGCCTTGCCCGAAGGGGCCGGGGCGGGTTTGGCAGCAGGCTTCGCGGCAGGTTTCGCGACCGGCGCGGGCTGGCAGATGGCGGGAGGGACGTCGGGAACGGGAGCCATCCCGCAACTCTACTCCGTCAGGTCAGGCCGATGCGATAGGCCTGGGGAAACGGCGTGCCGGCCATGTCCACCGGCGCCAGCGGGCGGGCGGCGGGGCGCAGCAGCACGCGCTTCACGATCTCCGGGATCATGGTGCCGCCCACATAGCGGCCGAGGCATTCGTGGTGCCCGTAGCCGAAATGCAGGTAGGTGTGGAACGGCCGGTCCGGCTTGAAGGCGTCCGGCTCCGGCACGAAGTCCGGGTCGAACATGGCGGAGAGGCTCAAGGGGAGCACCACCGTGCCCTTGCCCAGCACCTTCTCCCGCGCCGTGCCTTTGGCGAGGGTGTAGGTCGCCGCCGCCTCGCGGAACATGAAGGCGACGATGGGCGAGAAGCGCAGCGCCTCCCACACATAGCCGTCGAACAGCGCATCGTCCCCCGCGGCCGCCGCCGCCCGCGCGCCGGCCAGCGCCTCGGGGCGGGCGAACAGTTCGGCGAGGGCGTTGATGACGGCTTCCGCCGTGGTCTCGATGGCGCCGATGAGCAGGCCGCCGATATTGATGACCACCCGGTCCATGCCGAAATGGTCCGCCGCCGGCAGATTGAGGCTGAGGATGCGGGTGAGGCTGTCGTCCGGCGCGGTGCCGGCCTTGATCTCGGCGATGCGCGCCGGGATGAGGGCGGCGAACAGGGCCCGCAGCTTCACCCGGCTGTCCTCCGCCGCCTGGTGGATGGCATCGGCGTCCGGGCGGTCGTCGTAGGGCAGGTTGTTGAACTGGTCCATCTGGTTGGCATAGGACCAGTCGAGCATGTCCTGGTCCGGCCCCTTGATGCCGAAGAAGCGCTGCACGATGCGCAGGGGCACGAGCCGCGCCAGCTTCTGCACCGCCTCGATCTCGCCGCCCGCCGCGTTCAGCGCCTCATCCGCGATTTCCGCCACGGCGGCGCGGATCTTCGGCAGGTCGTCCCAGGCGAGGATGGCGCGCATCACGGACTTGTCGCGGTAGTTCACCACCGTCTCGTCCATGGCGAGCATGAAGTCGCCCATCTTGGGCTTGTAGAGATCGACGGTGAACACCTTCGGCACCGACAGGATCTCGATCACGTCCGCTCGCTTGGCGACGAGCGTCACCTCGCTGGTCTCGTAGACCGGCGCGTGGGCGCGCAGCTCGGCGAAGAAGGGGCGCGGCTCGCTGGAAATCCAGCCCCGCGCCAGCGGCCAGCGCTCGGCGGGACGGACGGCGGCGAGCTTGTCGAGATAGGGCGTGTAGGGGCGCACGCGCGCCGCGGCCTCAGTGGCGGACATCGGGCCCCTCCAGGACCTTGAGATATTCGATGATGGCATAGCGATCCTCGGGGGAGAGCTTCGCCCCGGTGGGGAAGGCGTGGCCGCGGTTGGAATTGCCGGGCAGGCTGGTGTCGAAGCGCGACAGGCGCGGGCGCTCGGCCTCGGGGATCGAATCGTAGGACGAGACGAAGCCCAGCTTCTCCGCGTCGAAACGCTTCGAGCCCACATAGAACACTGCCGGGCGCTCCTCCTCGGGGGAGAGCAGGTCATAGATGGTAGGCACCGAGCCGTTGTGCAGGAACGGCCCCGTGGCCCACACGCCGGCGAGCGGGCCGGCCTTGTAGCTCGGCGGCAGCAGCCAGCCGGATTGCGGCGTGGTGCTGCCGGGGGCGAAGCGCCAGCCATAGGCGGCCTTGCGCGCATCGCCGGTGATGCCGCGGGCGCGCAGGTCGTTCTCGGTGATGGTGCTCACCGCCGCCAGCAGCAGGGAGCCGGCGAGCACCTGCTGGCCATCCGGGGAATGCGGCGCCGTGCCCAGGAGCGGGGCAAGAGCGCCGGGCTTGGCGTAGCGGGTGATGAAGTTCATCGCCATCTTCGGGTCGGTCTTCACGGTGTTGACGTCCACCATGGAGACGGCCAGCCACTGCCGCCCGCCCTCGGTCTCGGCGGCGGGGGTGAGGCGATAGTCCGGGCCGCCGTGGCAGCCGGCGCAATTGGCCTTGAACAGTTCGGCGCCGCGCTTCGCCTTGGCGGCGTCCACCTTGCCCAGCACCTTCTCCGGCCACGGCGGCGGCTTCAGGCCGGAGACCCAGGCTTCGAGCGCGACGAGGTTTTCACCCAGCGCGGTGGAGCTGGCGGCGGCGAGGTTGCCGTTGGCGAAGTCCGCATGGCCGAACACGCCCAGCACCTCGCCGAGATTGCGGCCGAGCGGATTGCCGGCGACGCCGTTCCACTGCACGTAACGCTGCCAGGGCGTGGTCCACAGGAAGGGGTAACTTACGGGCGCATCGGGTATGCGGTAGTTGGCCGGCTCGTTGATGGCGGTCGCGGCGACCGCGTTCAGGATGTGGCCGAAGGCATCGAGCCGTCCGCGGCCATAGGGCACCGGAGTCCAGGAGGCGGCCTCAAGGCGCCGGATCTCGGTGGCGAGGGCTTCCAGCGCCGGGCGCACGGTCTTGGGGTCCATGGCCACGAGCCGCGCCGCGAAGCGCTGGAACTTGGCGGGATCGGCGAGGGTGATGTCGAGCGCCTTGCTGAGGCGCGCCATCAAAAGCTGGTAGTCGCCCTGCGAGGCGCCCCCGTCGATGCGGATCAGCGTGCCGTTCTTCGCCTCGATGTCGGCGGTGTGGCAGGCGGCGCAGGTGAGCCCCACCATGGGGCCGAGCGCGCCCGTAGCGGGGCGCGGGTCCTTCACGAAGCCGATGGGCAGGCCATCCGGATTGAGCGCAGAGGGGCCGTCCGCGGGCAGGAAGCCCATTTCCGCCACGTGGGCGGGATCGAGGAACGGCTTGTCGGACAGCGGCTGCTCCAGCGCCCGCAGCATGGCGTAGGGCATCAGCTGTGAGCCCTGGGAGGTGAAATAGAATTTCTCGCGCAGCTCTTTCGACCAGCCCTGGTCGAGCGCCTGCGCCTTGCCCGGCTCAGCCGGCGCCTCATTGCGCGACATGATGACGTCGGTGAGGGCGGCCAGCCCGAGAAACACGATGACCCCCGCCCCGAGGATCAGACCCTTGCGCCCCAACATTCTTTCCCCCGCATCCTGCCGCATCCCCGGCCCCTGCCGGCGGACGCCCGTTGCAACCCCTCAAGCGTGAGCGGCCGCGCCATCTCGGGCGCGGCCGTATGATGTTCACGCGACATGAACGCGCGATGAAGCGTCAGACCAGCGACAGATCGAGGCTCTCGCGCAGCCGTGCGACGAGCTCGCCCTGCCGGTTGGTGCCGGTCTTTTCGTAGAGCGCCTTCAGCTGGCTGCGCGCGGTGGAGAGCGCCACGTTGCGCTGCTGGGCGAAGTCGGCGAGGGAGGCCCCCACCGCCAGCGCCGCCGCCAGCGCCGCCTCGGAGGGCGTGAGCTTGAAGGTGGTCTGGATGCGCCGCGCCACATCGGCGCCGCCGCGCCCGGGCTGACGCACCACCACCGCGATCTGCGAGCGGGTGGCGAGGCGCGGGCTGCCCTCGCCTGCGGGCAGCGGGTGCAGCGACACCCGGAAGGGGCCGGCATCCTCGCCGGCGCGCGCCACTTCCATGTGCTCGGCATGGGTGATGTTCGCCTCGCCCCGCGCGGCGGCCAGCGCCAGCGCCACGGCGGCGGCCACCTGCCGCGAGGCGCGGTCGTCGCGGAAGGCGAGCCGCCCCTGCCGCACGGCAATGTCGCCGGACTTCACCATGGTCTCGCCGGCGCGGTTGACGTGGGCGACGTGCATCTCCGCATCCACGAGGAAGATGCCGGCATCCACGATGTCGAGGGCGGCGGCGATGTCGCCCACCTTCGCCTTCGCCTCGTCGAGCAGCGCGTAAAGCTCGAACGCACGCCGCAGGTGCGGCACCACGAGGCCGAGCTTCTGCCGCTCGGTCTGCCCGAACGGGCCCTGCGCCCGTCCGCGCATGGCGCAGATGGTGGCCATCACGTCGGCTTCCTGGGCGAAGTAGGAGACGAGCGAATGCTCGATGTCCATGGGCTCCACCACCTCGCGGAAGAGGGCGGAGGCGCGGAACTGGTCGGGGTCCACCCCGTCCTCGCCGCAGATGACGCGGCCGGGATTGGAGAGGATGTAAGAGAGGCGGGGGTCTTCCGTCGCATGGCGATAGAGGAAGGTCTTGTAATCGTTGTGGTCGTGGCCCCACACGCGCCAGGTCGGCTTGGTCTGCTGCTTGAGGCTGAAGACCGCGAGCTGGCCGACGCGCCCGTCGATGAAGCGGGTGACGCCCTCCAGGAGGATGCCCCACTGACGGGGATCGCCGGAAAGCTCGTAAACGTCCCCGACGAGGCGGGAGTAGTGATCGAGTTCGCCCATGTCCGTCCCATTTTTCGCGAGGCGATATCTCCGGCCGGGCCGGCGATCGCGTCGCCATGATCCGATGGGCCGCCATGGCCCACCCCGCGAGGACCGGACGGCGACTGTGTCTGCGTGCCTTGGTGACTGCCGCTGCCGAAGGGCGGCCCACGGAGATCGTGAGCGCAGCATTGCACAACCACCTCAGGCTGCAAGACGTCCCAAGGTCGGTCATCCCCCATTCGGATGATGCTTCCCGAACCGTTGGAATGCTGACGTAAGGGGGAGCCCCGGGGCGGGGGCATCAGAGGAGCGTGCCCTGAGAATGCGTGTCGAAAGGCCCCTTGAGATGACCACCGGAAGCGACGAGCAGCGCCCCTCGACCCGGGAGGCGATCAGCGCGCGCGTCCGGAGCCTCGCCATCGAGGCGGGTGCGCGGCCGAGCGACCATGGCTTCGGTCGCATGTTTCCTGCCCTCGCGACGCCCTCGCGCGGCATCGGCGAGGGACCGCGGACGCTGAAGGACCTCGCCCGCCTCGCCACCGCCATGGCAGCCTGCGCCGAGGCGCCGGACGGGCGCCCGCCCCGTCGCCGCGGCGAAGGCGATGCCGACATTCCCGCCGCCTATGCCTTCCTCGTGGAGTTCGTGCTCAACGATCTCGTGTGGGAGCGTCGGCCGGTGGAAGAGGCCGGGGCGACGGGCTGTGCCCCCATCGGCACCTTCTCTTCCTTGTTCAACCGCCGCTCCGGCTGCCTCGACCTCGAATCGGTCTATGACGCGCCGCGCGATCCCGCCGCCGTGCGGCGGATGCTGCTGGGGGAGGTGTGGCGCAATCCGCTGGGCGAGCCGGCGCTGCCGCCGAAGAAGAGCCCGCGCAACGACCTGCCGCGCCACCCCCGCGCCCTCGACCCGGCCCGTGATCGCGTGCCGCGCATGAGCGACGCGCGCAACGACCGCAGCCTGCCGCTCAGCCAGCTCCACGTCGCCTTCCTCAAGGCGCACAACGCATTGGTCGCCACCGGCCGCTCCTTCGAGGCGGCGCGCCGGGCGCTGCGCCAGCGCTATCAATGGATGGTGCTGTTCGACCTCCTGCCCAAGATCGCCGATCCGGCGGTGGTGGAGGCGGTGATGAGCGAGGGGCCGCTTCTGTGGCGGCAGGACAGGCCGGGGGACATCTTCATCCCCGTGGAATTCTGGGCGGCGGCCTTCGCCATTGCCCCCAGCCTCGCCCGGCCGAGCTACGACTTCAACCGCCACCTGAGGGATACGGAAGCCGCGGCCCTGTCAACCCGCGCCGCCCTCGGCCCCTCCGGCTCGGGCCCGGACGGCCTGCCGGCGAACCTCGTCATCGCCTGGGAAGGCTTTCTGCCGCTGGAGGCGGAGGCGCCGCAGCGGGCGCGGCGGCTCGACACCACCCTTGCCGGCGCGCCGGATACGGTGGAGGCGGCAGCGCTCCGGCACCTGTCGCGCGGCTACCGCCTCGGTCTGCCCAGCGGACAGGCGGTGGCGCAGCATCTCGGCCTGAAGCCGCTCCGGGACGACACGCTGCTCGCCGCTCTGCCGGAAGCCCAGCGCGTTGCCGCTTTGCCGTTCTGCGAGGCGACGCCGCTCTGGTTCTACATCCTCGCCGAGGCGGGCGATCCCGCCGGGCCGGCCGGGAAGCATCTCGGGCCGGTGGGCAGCCGCATCGTCGCCGAGGCCCTGTGGACGCTGGCCCGCCATTCGGATGCTTCCATCCTCGCGCCGGGCGAGCTGCGCGACTTCGACCGCTTCACCCTGAGCGACCTCGTCCTGCTCGCCGCCGAAGAGGACGGCTGAGCCAGACGGGTCATCGCGACTGGCCGAAAAAGGCCGCCGGCGCGCTGGGTGCCGGCGGCCTCTTCGCGTCGGCACAACCGCAGGGAGGTGCGGTGCGGGCAAGCTTGAGTATTGGCGCATTAATCTTGTTCACGCTGCCCGAAAATAAAGCAGAATGATCGGTAATCTGGTAAGCGTTATTCCTATTATGGTACCGTCTCAAAGTATTTATGCAAAAGCTCAAGAATTGGTGATGACAATATTTTTGATATGAGCCTATTTTGCGGTGCGGGATCACACGGAAGGGGGCGCTTCCGATGGACAGTGTCGATCTGCTCGACGGCGAGTTGAAAGCCGTCATCTCCCACTCTCTCACCGAAACGCAGGCCACCGAAACTCTGGCGGTCGCCGTGGTCGGCATCGGCTGCCGGTTTCCCGGCGGCATCGCGAGCGGATCGGATTACTGGTCCTTCCTCGTCGGCAAAAGATGCGGCATCCGGGAAATTCCGGCGGATCGCTGGAATTACCGCAACTATTACGATCCGGACCCCGAATGCGCGGGGCGCTCCTATTCCAAATGGGGCGGTTTTCTCACCGGCGACGTCTTCAGCTTTGATCCGGCCTTCTTCGACATGGCCCCGCGGGAGGTCATGTCCATGGACCCGCAGCAGCGGCTGCTGCTGCAGGTGGCGTTCGAGACCGTCGAGGATTCCGGCATCACGCTGCGCACGCTGCAGAAGAAGCGCACCGGCGTGTTCGTCGGGATTTCCACGTCCGACTTCAGCTATTCCCAGCGCTACCGGCGCGTCGCCACCGACATCTTCGCGGGCACGGGATCGGCCTATTCCATCGCCGCCAACCGCATCTCCCACCGGCTCGACCTTACCGGCCCGAGCATCGCCCTCGACACCGCCTGCTCCTCGGCGCTGGTGGCGGTGGACCAGGCGATCCGCCATCTCTCCATGGGCACCTGCGACGTGGCGCTCGCCGGCGGCGTGAACATGATGCTGGACCCCGGCCCGTTCGTCGCCTTCTCCAGTGCCAACATGCTGTCCGCGACGGGTGCCATCTACACCTTCGATGCCCGCGCCGACGGCTTCGTGCGCGGCGAGGGCTGCGGCCTCGTTCTGCTGAAGCCGCTCGCCCGCGCGGTGGCGGACGGCGACCGCATCTATGGCGTGCTGCGCGGCTCCACCGTGAACCAGGACGGCCGCACGCCGACCCTCACCGCCCCCAGCGACGTGGCCCAGACGGCCATGCTCAACAGCCTGCTGGAACAGACCGGCATCGATCCGGAGGACGTCGGCTATGTGGAAGCCCACGGGACCGGCACGCCGGTGGGCGACCCCATCGAGGCCAGCGCCATCGGCCGCGTGTTCGGCGCGGGGCGGGTGGACCGGCCGGTGCTGGTGGGCTCCTTCAAGCCCAATCTCGGGCATCTGGAATCCGCCTCCGGTATCGCCGGCCTCATCAAGATCGTGCTTTCGGCCCACCATGGCGTGGTCCCGCCCAACCTGAATTTCGAGCGGCCGAACCCCAACATCCCGTTCGACGCCCTCGGCCTGAAAGTCCCGGTGGAGCCGACGCCCTACGATGCCGAGGACGGGGTGCGCCTCAGCGTGGTGAACTCCTTCGGATTCGGCGGCACCAATGCCTCGGTGGCGGTGGAGAGCTGGCACGGCGGCGGACGCGCCGCGAAGGCCGCGCCCGCGCGGGCCGTTCCCTCGGATGATCCCGCCTTCATTCCGCTGTCCGCCAACGGCAAGCCGGCGCTCGCCCTCTGGGCCGAGGAACTGGCCGAGGCGGTGGACATGGGCGGCGCCCTCGCCGGCGTGTCCTATGACAGCCTCTCGCAGGTGCTGAAGACCAGCCGCGACCATCTCAGCGAGCGCGCTGTCCTCCTCGCCGACCGCGCGGCGCAGGATCTGCCCCACAAGCTGCGCATGCTGGCGCTCGGCGCCGATGCGCCGGCCGAGGAGGCGGAGGCTGTCGCCCCCTACATCATCACCGGCCGCGCCCGGCCGCGCCGGCTCGCCTTCACCTTCTCGGGCCAGGGCGGGCAATGGTGGGCCATGGGCCGCAAGCTGCTCACCACCGAGCCCACCTACCGCGCCTTCGTGGAGGAGTTCGACGCCGTGCTGAAGCCGTGGACCGGCTGGTCCGTGGTGGAGGAGGTGCTGAAGGCCGAGGACAAGACCCGCATCAATGATGCGGACGTGACGCAGGCCTCCATCTTCACCATGCAGGTCGGCCTCTACCGCATGTGGCGCGAGCGCGGCCTGACCCCCGAGCTGCTGGTGGGCCACAGCTTCGGCGAGGTGGCGACCACCTATATCGCCGGCTGTATCGATCTCGAAACCTGCGCCAAGATCATCTACCACCGCGGCCTCATCCCCCACGGCAGTACGCGGCGCGGCGCCATGGCGACGCTGGGCGTCACCTTCGACCAGCTCGCGCCGCTCTTGCCCGATGACGGCAGCGTGGTGGTGGCGGCCTATAACGGCCCCACCGCGCAGACCATCTCCGGCATGGAAGCCCCGGTGGATGCCGTGCTCGCCGAGGTGCGCCGGCTGTTCCCGGATGTCACCGCCCGCCGCCTCACCATGGATTTCGGCTGGCACTCGCCCCACCTCGACGATTGCGAGGCGAAGTTTCGCGAGGGCCTCGGCGAGATCGACTGGAAGCCGCCATCCATCCCCATCGTCTCCACCGTCACCGCCATGCTGGAGACGCGGTTCGACAGCGAATACTGGTGGCAGAACCTGCGCCAGCCGGTGAATTACAAGAAGGCCATCGATTTCTGCCTCGATCTCGGCATCGACGCCTTCCTGGAACTGGGGCCGCACCGCACGGTGACGCCGCTCATCCACGGCATCGCGCAGGAGCGCAATGCGTCGGTGGTCGCTGTGCCCTCGCTGGAGCGCAACGGCGACGACCGGCTCGTCATGGCCCGCTCCATGGCGAACCTTTATGTGAACGGCGTCGGCTTCGACTGGACCGAGGCGGCCAAGGACGGGGAGGCCGATGCCCCCGCCCGCCCTGAGCATCTGGCCTTGCCGCGCCGCCCGTGGGTCACCGAGCGGCTGGTGCAACTGCCGCTGGAGGCTCGGCAATTCCTGTTCGACACCGACCGCCACCCGCTCTTGGGCTGGCGCGAGAGCGGGCCGGAGCCGGCCTGGACCAACGAGATCACGCTGAAAAGCCTGAAGTATCTCGCCGACCATCGCCCCGGCGGCGACTGCCTGTTCCCCACCGTCGGCTATGTGGAGATGATGGCGGCGGCGCTGCGCGAGCTGTTCGGCGCGGCGCCGGTGGAATTGCGCGACTTCAAGATCATGGAGGCGCTCTCCATCGGTTCCGACGACGTGGTGCTGCTGCGCACCTCCTATGATCCCGTCACCAGCCGCCTGCGCATCTCCTCTTTGAAGCGCGACACCGAGGAGGACTGGCGCCTGCGGGTGGAGGCCTATGGCTGGCAGCACGCCTTCACGCTTCCCAAAGCGACGTTCGATCCGGCCGTGCTCTCCGGTACCCCCGCCATCACGCGGGAGGATTTCTATCGCCTCACCGCCCGCCACGGGCTCGATTACGGCCCTTCCTTCCAGGCGGTGGAGGCGCTGTGGCTGCCCGGCCCGCGCCATGCGGTGGCGCGCATCGTCAGCGCCGAGGCGGCGCGGCGCACCGGCTTTGTCGCCTTCCCCGGCCTGTTCGATTCCGTGCTGCAGGCCGGCCTCGTGGTGGACGACGTGGAGGCAGGCCTCTGGATCCCCGGCGAGCCCTTGCCGGAGATGGACGAGGTGGGCGGCAAATATCGCCTCATGCTCCCCGTGGGCATCCGCAAGGTGATGGTGGCCGGGCCGCTGCCGAGCGAGGTGATCTGCGAATTCTTCACTGATCCGCGCGACGACACCGGCATCTATCGCGTCTACGCCACCGACGGCACCCCGCTGCTGGCGGTGGAGAACCTGCAGGTGAAGACGCTGGGCGCGCTGAAGGCGTCGACCAGCGAGGGCGCCGTCGTCATCGACGAGACCTATGAGAGCGACGCCGACAAGGCTCCGGCCCCGCTGCGCACCGGCCGCTGGCTGCTGGTGACCGGCGATGCGGCCGAGACCGCCCCGCTCGCCGCCGCGCTGGAGGCTCAGGGCTCCACGGTGGAGACCATGGACCCGGCGCCCCTGTTCGCCATGGAAGCCGATGCCTTCACCGCGCAGGTGGAGGCGATGCTCGCATCGCCGGAAGGCCTCGCCGGCATCCTCTATGCCGCCACCATTGGCGCCCACCTCGCCGATGCGGATGCCCTGTCCACGCCGGCGCTGCTGGCAGCCGTGGAGCCCGCCGCCAATGGCCTTGTCACGGTGGGCAAGGCGCTGGATCGCCTGCGCACCGCGCCCCTGCGGCCCACCCTCGTGGTGCTCGGCCGCGCCGGGCGGCGGGTGCCGGGCGACGGCGCCATGACCACGGACGGCCTCGCCGACGCGCCGCTCCTCGGCCTCACCCGCACCATCGCCAATGAATGCCCCGAATTCGCCGTCCGCCATGTGGACTCGGATTCTTCGGCCTTCGCGGCCGGGGCGACCCTCGCCCAGGCGGTGGCGGAGGAGAGCGCGGAGGCGGAGATCGTGCTGCGCGGCGCCGGACGCCTCGTGCCGCGCCTGCGCCAGAGCGAGCTTTCCGCCCAGGCGCCGAAGCATCGGGTGATCGCGGCGGCAACCGACCGCTCCAACTTCACGGTGACGATGACCCAGCCCGGCGTCATCGACAATGTGGTGCTGCGCGCCTGCCCCTATCCCACCCCCAAAGCGGGCGAGGTGGTGGTGGAAGTCGCGGCCGTGGGCCTCAACTTCCGCGACATCATGGCCGCCACCTCCATCCTGCCCGACGAGCAGGACGGGGCGGGGGCGTGGTGGCGCAATCTCGGCCTCGAATTCGCCGGCACCATCCAGATGGTGGGCGAAGGCGTCACCGGCTTTTCGCCCGGCGACCGGGTGATGGGCATGGGCAAGGGCTTCCTGCGCCGCTTCGCCGCCGCCGATGCCCGTTTCCTCATGCACGTGCCGGATCACGTGGACCTGAAGGACGCGGCGACCCTGCCGGCCGCCTTCATGACCGCCCATTATGCGCTGGTGGACATCGGCCGCCTGCTGCCGGAGGAGCAGGTGCTGGTGCATCTCGCCACCGGCGGCGTGGGTCTCGCGGCCATCCAGGTGGCGCGCAATATCGGCGCCGGCATCCTCGCTTCCGCTGGCTCGGACGCAAAGCGAGATCATCTGCGGGCTCTGGGCATCACCTGCGTGATGAACTCACGCAGCCTGGAGTTTGCCGAGGACGTGCGTGCGGCCACGAGCGGGCGCGGCGTGGATGTGGTGCTGAACGCCCTCTCCGGCGCGGGCATCGACAAGGGGCTGGAATGCCTCGCGCCGTTCGGCCGCTTTGTGGAGATCGGCAAGCGCGACCTCGCGCAGGACAAGCCCATCGGCCTCAAGTCCCTCTATTACAACAATTCCTATTCCGTCATCGACCTTTCCACCATCGCCGACGAGCGCCCCGCGCGGCTCTCCTCTTTGCTGCGGGCGGTGGAGGCGGAAGTGGCGCGCGGTGCCTACCGGCCGCTTGTGGCGACGCGCTTCCCCGTATCGCGGGCGGCGGATGCCATGCGGCTGTTCGCCAAGGCGCAGCACATCGGCAAGGTGGTGCTCACCTTCGACGAGCCGGAGGTGGAGGTGGAAATCGACCTCGCCCAGCCGATGCAGCTTTCGGCGGAGGCGAGCTATCTCGTCACCGGCGGCCTGCGCGGCTTCGGTGTCGCGGTGGCGGATTATCTGAGCAAGGCCGGTGCCGGGCGCCTGCTGCTCGCGGGCCGCAACGGCACGCCGGATGAGGATGCGGCGCCGGTCATCGCCGCCATCGCGGCGCGGGGCACGCAGGTGGTGCCGCTCGCCCTCGATGTCACCGACCCGGAAGCGGTGGAGGCGGTGATCGCGGCCCATGCCGCGTCCGACAAGCCGCTGAAGGGCATCGTCCACGGCGCGGCGGTGATCGAGGACGGCTTCCTCGCCCAGCTCGACGCGGCGCAGATCAGCCGTGTCATCCGCCCCAAGGTGGGCGGCGGCTGGAGCCTGCATCGCGCGGTGGCCAAGCACGGCGTGGCGCTGGATTTCTTCGTCAGCTTCTCCTCGCTGGCGCAGGTCATCGGCAGCCCGGGGCAGGCCAACTACACGGCGGCCAACGCCTTTCTCAATGCGCTGGGCTCGTTCCGCAAGGGGCGCGGCGTCGCCGGCTCGTCGGTGGCGTGGGGCTCCATCGCCGGCTCGGGCTTCGTCTCCCGTTCGGAGGCGCTGGGCAATTATCTCGAAAGCATCGGCATGAAGCCGGTGCCGGACACCGAGGCGGCGGCTTCGCTGGGCACGCTCCTGCGCGCGGAGGGGGAGAACCCCGCCTTCGCCCGCGCCGACTGGTCCGCCATCGCCCGCGCGCTGGCGCGCACCGCCGCCACCGGCCGCGTGAAGCCGCTCCTGGCGCAGCGCTCGGCCGGCCGCTCGCGCATCCAGGCGGATCTTCTCGCCGCCCCCCGCGAACAGTGGGACGCCATGCTCGCCGATCTCATCCGCGGCGAGGTGGCGAAGGTGCTGAAGGTGGCCGCCGCCGATATCCCGCCCGACCGGCGCCTGTCGGAGCTGGGGCTCGATTCCCTCTCCTCCTTCGAGCTGAAGAACCGCATCGAGGCCCATGTGGATGTGAACATCCCGGTGGCCAAGTTCCTGCAGACGCCCACCATCACCGGCCTGTCCGGCGTGGTGGCCGCCACCTTCGAGGCGGCGCAGAAGGCCCGCGCGGCGAGTGCGGAAGCCCTCGCGGCCGGCGGCGAAGGGGCGGCCGGAAGCGCCGGCCCGCTCGCCTTCCGTCCGCTGGTGCGGCAGGAGGCGATGCTTGCCCTCGCCACCCGTCCCATGACCACGCAGGCGGTGCGCGGCGCGCTGGAGGTGGCGGCGTCACGCCCCGTCCCGACTGGCCTTGCCTTCGAGCCGCTGGCGCGAGCGCTGGCGGACCTCGCGGCGGCGCAGGATGCCTTGCGCCTCACCGCCACCGAGACCGGCGCCATCGTGCTGAACGGCGCGCCGGACCTTGAATGGGTGACCTCCGCCGAAGCCCTCGCGCCGGTGACGCAGCCGGGGCCGCTGTGGCGGTTCGGCGTCTCCAAGGGTGAGGATGGCACGCTCACGCTCCATGCCCGCGCCCACCGCGCGGCGGCGGATGCGCTTTCGCCCCATCTCGCCCTCGTTGCTTTGATCGCGGCCGTGGAGACGGCCCCCGCGCCCGGCGCGCCTGTCACTGCGTTTGCGGCGGAGGGGCGGCCGGCCGATGGCTCGCCGGAGCAGGGGCGCCATCTCGCCTTCTGGAAGGAAGTGCTGCGCGCGGTGCCGCCCGCTCTCGCCACCGGCGTGCGCTCGCTGGCGCTGGCGCCGGCCGGCTTCGGCATCAATCGTGGTCCGGTGGGGCGCATCTCCGCCCGCATCGCCATGCCCGGCTTCGCCGCCTTGCCGGCGACCGAGCAGGAGGCGCTGCTGCTCTCCGCTTTCGCACGCACCCTCGCCACACGGCACAGCGCGATTGCGCTCGCCATCGAGTGCCACGACCCGGCGCGACGCGACGGGCTGCTCGGCCCGGTCTCCACCTCCGTGCCACTGCTGCTGGATCGGCTGTGCGAAGCCGACCGGCTGGTGCGCCGCACCCGCCAGCGCCTCGCCATGGCCCGCGATCATCGGGCCATCGACACGGCGGCGCTGGAAGCCATTCTCGGGGCCAAGCTCAATGCCGCCGGGGCGGCGCTCCGGCAACTGGGCTTCTCCTATCTGGATGCCGCGTCCGCCTCGGCTCTCGCCGCGCTCGGCATCGCCGATCCGCTGGCGGCGCTGGCCGATCCGTTCAACGAGCTGCGGCTCGATGCTCTGGCGGAGGGCGACGGCGTGCGGCTCGTCCTCGCCCTCGACACGGCGGCCTTCGACGCCGGGGGCGGGAAGGCCTTCATCGATGCCTTCGCCACCACGCTGGAAGCCCTCGGCGGCAGTGCCGCAAGCGTCTGCGACGCCACATGGCACGCCCCCGCCGAGCCCCTGCGCCGCTCCGCCGCGGCAGTGCCCGAGCCGGTGGCGGCGGCGTCCGCGCCGGTGCATGTGAGCGGCGAGCGGGAGGTGCCCCTCTCGCTCAAGCAGGGCCTGCTGCTGCGCTCCTTCCTGAAGCCCGAGACCGGCCATGCCTGCCGCTCGGCCTGGACGGTCAACCGCGCCTTCCGCATCACCCCGCGCATGGACCTCGAACGCCTGCGCCGCGCGCTGCGGCTGGTGGAGGAGCGGCAGGAGGCGCTGCGCTCGCGCTTCGTCCTCGGCGATGACGGGCGCCCGCGCGTGTTCATCCTGCCCCCCGGCGAGCCGCCGCTGGTGGTGGAGGACATGCCCGAGGCCGGTGAGGCCGTGGACGCCCGCATCGCCGCCCTGATGGACGACGAGATGGACCCCTTCACCAACCCGCCCTATCGCATCACCGTCCTGCGCTGCGGGCCGGAGGGCGACGTGGTGGTGGCGCACGGGCACCACACGGTGTTCGACGGCTGGTCCCTCGGCCTGTTCGTGGAAGAGCTGTTCCAGGCCTTCCTCGGCATCCCGCTGCCACCGCCGGAGATGGATGTCGCGACCTACGTCAACACGTTCGAGCGGGCGACGGACCCGGTCTTCATGGCCGAGCGCGACGCCTATCTGCGCAGCCTCTATGCGGTGGACCCGCCGCCGGTGCCGCACTTCGGCCGCCGGGCCAAGGGCCTTGCGCCGAACTTCGACCTCACCCAGGGCGGGCCGTCCGGCGAGATGTTCGCCTTCCTCAGCGCCGACGGCCAGCAACGGCTGCAAGCCCGCGCCCGGGCCTCCGGCGTCACCGAGACGGCGCTGCTCATCGCCGCCGTCGCGCAGACGGTGGCGGCGCGTGGCGGGGTGGACGACGTGATGCTGAACGTGCCCGCCGCCATGCGCACGGACCGCCGGCTCAACGGCTTCATCAGCTGGGTCGCCGGCTCGGCTTTGCTCCGGGCGCCGGCCCGCGCGCTGCCGCAGCTGGAGACGCTGGCCGCGAGCCTCGCCGACCAGCTCAACCGGGCCATGCCCTATGTGCCGTTCGAATATGCGGCGCTGGACGGCGCGGTGCATGACGAGGTGATCGCCGCCGGCTCCTACCTCGCTTTGTACCAGACCGGCATGCAGGCGCCCGACCGCTTCGCCCGCGGCGCCACCACATCGACGCTGCAACGGCAGGGCAAGAGCGAGGTGCTGGACCTCGGCCACATCAAGGTCGCGCCCGTCAGCTCGCGGCTCATGCGCTACGCCATCAACGAGTTCGACCTGCGCTCCTTCCAGAGCACGGACGGGCTCGCCTACCGCCTCGGCTTCGACCTCACCGCCTTGACTCCCGCCGAAGGGCGCGGCCTCTTGGAGGAGGTGCTGGACCGGATGGAACTCGGCGGCGAGGGCTGCACCGCCATCGTCGATGCGGACGAGGAGCAGCCCGCGTGAGCGTCAGCGAAGACTTAGCGTCCCCCACCGGCGTGCGTCGCGGGGGACGCCCGTGAAGCCGGAGCGCGTCCAGCCCGTTCATCTCAAGCCCGACCATTCGGCCGGGTGGCGGCGCTTCGCCGTGGTGATGCTGCTGGCCCTCGCTGCCGGCGGCGCCGGCTTCTGGTGGTACGTGCTGCCGACCCCGGTGGCGTACCACGAGGTGCGGCTGCGGATGATGAGCCTCGAGATCAACGGCCCAGGCCTCCTCGACGCCATCAACCGCGTGGTGGTGACGAGCCGCATCCAGGGCTTCCTCAAGGCCATCGAGGCCGACCGCAACGACAGCGTGAAGCGCGGGCAGGTGCTGGCCCGCCTCGAATCCGTCGACCTGCAGAACCAGCTCGCCGCCGCCCAGGCGGAAGCGAGCGCCGCCGGGCGCATGGTTACGGAGGCGCAGGCCGACCGCGCCCGCGCGCAGGCGGTGCTGGACAAGACCAAGATCGAATATGAGCGCCGCGTGACCCTCGTGCGCCTCAACGCCGCCTCGCAGGCGGAGCTGACCACCACGGAAGCCGCCTTCAAGCAGGCCGAGGCGGACATGGCCCGTTCGGAGGCCGGCATCGAGCGGGCGCGGGCGCAGGTCCTCTCCCAGGAGGCCAATGTGAAGGTGCTGGAGGCGCGCCTCGGCGAGGCCACCATCAGCGCGCCGCTGGACGGCGTGGTGATCTCCCGCGAGCGCAATCCCGGCGACCTGCTGCTGCCCGGCGCCAATTTGATGCAGGTGGTGGAGCTCTCCTCCATCATCATTTCCGCCCGCTTCGACGAATCCGCCCGCGCCACCATCAAGGCCGGCCAGCCGGCGCGCGTCACCTTCGCCGCCGATCCGGGGCGGGTGTGGAACGGGCGCGTGCTGCGCCTGTCGCGGCAGGTGGACCAGGAAACGCGCGAGTTCACCGCCGACATCACCCTCGATTCCCTGCCCGACAGCTGGGCCATGGGCCAGCGCGCCAATGTGGCGGTGGAGGCGCAATCGCCCGAGCAGGTCATCGGCATCCCGGAATCGCTGGTGATGCGCCGCGACGGACGGGCCGGGGTGTGGCTGGCCCAGCGCGGCCGCGCCAGCTGGACGCCGGTGACGCTGGGCTACATCAGCGGTTCCAACGTGGTGGTGACGCGCGGCCTGAAGGAGGGCGACGTGGTGCTGGCCCCGGCCGGGCGCTACGCCTTCCAGCCGGTCAGCCTCGGCACCCGGCTGCCCTGAGGCGGTGCCATGAAAAGCGCATCATGAACATCGCCCTGAGAGACATGCGCTTTTCCGCCCTGCGTTTCGCGCTGACGGCGGTGGGCATCGGCATGCTTCTGGGCGCCACCATGGGGATGATCGGCCTCTATCGGGGCATCGTCCACGAGGCGCTGCTCATCATCAACGACATCGGCGCCGATCTCTGGGTGGTGGAGGGCGGGCGCTCCGGCCCCTTCGCAGAGACCTCGGCCGTGCCGGCCAATCTCGACCGGCGGGTGGAGGGCGTGCCGGGGGTCAGTGGGACCCGCCGCTTCATCCAGTACAATCAGCAATACACGATCGACGGCAAGCCGGTGCGCCTCGCCGTGACCGGCGTGGACTATCCCAAGGATTCCGCCGCCTGGATCCCGCTCATTGACGGGCGCGCCTTCCGTTCCACCCGCTACGAGGCCATCGCCGACCAGTCCACCGGCCTCCTGGTGAGCGACGTGATCCGCCTCGGCCATGACGACTACACGGTGGTGGGCCTCACCAAGGGCCAGGTGGACATGGGCGGTGATGGGATGTTCTTCGTCACCATTCCCGATGCACAATCCATCAACCGCGTGCTGCCTTCCGAGGCCGTGCTGCTCAACCGCCTCGCCAAGGGTCGCTCGCGCATGGGCATGGGCGATGGCGGCTCCGTCGCCGCGGTGATGGTGGAGCTAAAGCCCAATGCGGACGTGAAGGAGGTGCAGCGCCGCATCAAGGCGTGGGGCGACGTGGAGGTGCTGACCCAGGACGAAGAGCGCGACATGCTGCTGAACGGCCGCCTGTGGCGCCTCAGGGTGCAGATCCTCGCCTTCACCGCCATGACGCTGCTGGTGGCGGGCTCCATCATCGCGCTGACGATCTACATGCTGACGCTGGAGAAGATCAACCAGATCGCCCTCTTGAAGCTCATCGGGGCGCGGGACCGGGTCATCATCGGCCTCATCGTGCAGCAGGCGCTGTGGATCGGCGTGCTGGGCTATGGGGTGGCGCTGGCCATCTCCTTCACCCTCTATCCGAACTTCCCGCGCACCGTGCTGCTGCTGCCTGATGACCTCGCCTGGATCGCCTTTTCCCTGCTTCTCATCAGCCTGTTCGCCAGCTGGTTCGCCATCCGCCGCGCCATGCGAGTGCGGGCGCAGGAGGTGCTGGCATGAGCGCCCTCGCCGGGCCGGATGCCGCATCCGCCCCCCGTCCCGCCGCGCCGTCGCCGGAGGTGGTGATGGAGGTGCGCGGCGCCAGCAAGATCTATCTCTCCGGCCCCAATGCGGTGGCCGCGCTCTCGGACATGACGCTGGCGCTGAATGCCGGCGAGCTGACCGGCATCGTCGGCCCCTCCGGCTCGGGCAAGACCACCTTCCTGATGATCGCCGGACTGCTGGAGCCGCCCTCCACCGGCGTCGTCCACTTCCGTGGCCGGCCCATCGCCGATCCGCAGACGAAGCTCAACAGCCTGCGCGACTTCCGCCGCACCCATGTAGGCTTCATCTTCCAGAAGGCGAACCTCATCCCCTTCCTGACGGCGGTGGAGAACGTGCAGATCGCGCTGGAGATCAACGATGTCAGGCCGAAGCTGGCGCGGGAGCGGGCGCGGGAGCTGCTGGCCCAGTTCGGCCTTGGCCATCGGGAGGACAATTACCCCACCCAGCTTTCCGGCGGCGAGCAGCAGCGTGTCTCCATCGCCCGCGCGCTGGCCAACGATCCGGTGCTGCTGCTGGCGGACGAACCCACGGCGGCGCTGGACGGCACGCGCGGCCGGCAGGTGATGGAGGTGTTCCGCGCCCTGGCCGACGAGCGGCGGGTGGCGGTGGGGGTGGTCACCCACGATCCGCGCTGGTCTGACATCTTCGACCGCATCGTGGAGATGAGCGACGGCCGCATGGTGTCAGAGCGTGCCGGAGGCGTGGCGGGGCATCTCTAGGCCCCACCAACCCCGGACCCTCACACCAGCG
Organism: Xanthobacter sp. SG618; assembly: GCF_012932745.1. Taxonomy (NCBI): domain Bacteria; kingdom Pseudomonadati; phylum Pseudomonadota; class Alphaproteobacteria; order Hyphomicrobiales; family Xanthobacteraceae; genus Xanthobacter; species Xanthobacter sp. SG618. The sequence continues at coordinate 55,713 of NZ_JABBHL010000010.1, forward strand.
GCGAGACCTGTTCGCGGGCGGTCTCGATCTTCCCGTCGGGGGCGAGGTAGTCGATCAGCTTGAGGGTGCGGTCGCCGGTGCCCGCGAGCTTCGAGATGATGGTGCGCATGGCGCGGAACTCGCTCGCCGAGAGTGGTCCGAACAACGTGTCGTTGGCCGGCGCCTGGACCCGCGTCAGCTCGGCGAGGCGCTGCTCCGCCTCGGGCGTGACAGCGAGGAGCACCCGGCGGCGGTCGCCCGGATTGACGGCCTTGCTGACGAGCCCGGCCGCAACCAGCTTGTTCACCTCGATGGTGACGAAGGCGCCGGAGAGATGCAGGTGCTCGGCGAGGGTGGCGACGCCCAGCTCGGGCACCTTGCCGGTCAGTCGGGCGATGGACATCAGGATCGTGTACTGGGTGCCCGACAGGCCGATGAGGCCGCCGAGGCGATTGCGCACCTCCTGGATGGCGGCCGCGAACGCCAGCATGTCATGCACCAACTCACGGAATTCGGTGTCCGAACCGTCGATAAGCAAGGCGGCGCGTGACGCTGTCAAAGGCAACGGCCTCCGGCCACGCCCGTTCGTCGTCTTCGGCATGAACGCGTGCTCCCGCGCGCCGTGGGCCCTCTCCCTGCAGAGGGGCGGCGTGCGGAAATGTTTTTAGCCGGGGAGGGGGCTTGACGTCCATCACCCATTTGATAATAGCTTTATTACAAAGCTATCTAGCTCCGTGGACATTGCCCCATGTCTTCGCCCCGCTCTTCCGGCGCGACCGAGTTTGACCCGCGCGCCTTCCGCCAGACGCTGGGGGCGTTCGCGACCGGCGTCGCCGTGGTGGCGGCCGAGGCGGCCGACGGCACGCTCATCGGCATGACCATGAGCTCCTTCAATTCGGTGTCGCTCGACCCGCCGCTGGTGCTGTTTTCCGTTGCCCGCACGGCGCTTTCGCTGCCGGCTCTGCGGTCGGCTGCGGCCTACGGCATCTCCGTTCTCGCCCACGACCAGCAGGACCTGTCCGGCCGCTTCGCCCGTGCTCACGGCGAGAAGTGGACCGGTGTGGACCATCTGCGCGGCCATGGCGGCGCGCCGCTGCTTGCCGGTGCGGCAGCGCATCTGGAGTGCGTGCCCCACGCCATCCATGGCGGCGGCGATCACGAAGTTTTCATCGCCCGCGTCGTCGCCCATCGCTCGGCCGTGGCCGAGCCGCTTATCTTCCATGCCGGACGCTACCGCACGCTTGCGGCTGTCGCCGGCTGAACCGAACTTGAGGACCATGCCATGATCAAGACCGGTGCCGAGCACATCGAGAGCCTGAAGGACGGCCGGGAAATCTTCATCGAAGGCCAGCGCGTGGGTGATGCCACCACCCATCACGCCTTCCGCCGGTCCATCGCATCGGTCGGGAAGATGTTCGACTTTCACAGCGCCCCGGAAAACCGGGAGCTGATGACCTTCGAGACCGACACCGGCACCCGCGCCAACCGCATCTGGCAGCTTCCGACCAGCTATGAGGATCTGAAGACCCGCCGCCGGGGCCTCGAGGCCTGGACCGAGCTGCATGGCGGCTTCCTCGGCCGCGCGCCGGATCACGTCGCCTCCTGCATCTCCGGCATGTATATGGGCCTCGACCAGTTCGAGCTCTACGACCCGGCCCGCGCCCGCGCTCTGGCGGACTATTACCGCTACGCCCGCGACAACGATCTCTATCTCACCTACGTCATCATCAACCCGCAGGCCGACCGCTCCAAGAATGCGGCCGAGCAGGCCGACCCCTTCCTCTCCGCGGCCATCGTGGACGAGGACACTTCGGGCATCACCGTGCGTGGCGCCAAGATGCTGGCCACCGGCGGCATCATGGCCAATGAGGTGTTCGTCACCTGCATCCAGCCCCTGCAGAAGGGTGAGGAGCCCTATGCGCTCTCCTTCTGCATCCCGATGAATGCGAAGGGCCTGAAGATCCTCTCCCGCAAGTCCTATGAGGCGGGCGCGCCCAGCGTGTTCGACAACCCGCTGTCGAGCCGCTTCGACGAGAATGACGCGGTGCTCTACTTCGACGACGTGAAGGTGCCGTGGGACCGCATCTTCATCGCCCGCGACATCGCCATGACGAACAAGCAGTTCCATGCGACGCCGGCGCACGTCTACCAGAACTACCAGGCGCAGATCCGCCTCTCGGTGAAGCTGAAGTTCCTGCTCGGCATCGCCCGCCGCATCACCGAGGTGAACGGCACCACCAACTTCCCGCAGGTGCGCGAGACGCTCGGCCAGCTCGCCGCCGAGGCCGGCATGGTGGATGCCTTCGTGGCCGCCATGGAGGCCAAGGGCAGCCATTACGGCCCCTATTTCGTGCCCGACCGCCACACCCTCTACGCCGCGCAGACGCTGGCCCAGCAGCTCTACGGCAAGTTCATCACCACCCTGCGCGAGCTGGCGGGCGGCGGCATGATCATGCTGCCCTCCTCGGTGCATGATTACGAGAATGCCGAGCTGGTCCGCCTCATCGGCAAGACCCAGCAGTCTCCCGCCGCCAGCGCCGAGGAGAAGGTGAAGTTCTACAAGCTCGCCTGGGATGCGGTGGGCTCGGAATTCGCCTCGCGCCACACCCAGTACGAGATGTTCTATGCGGGCGCCTCCTTCGTGGTGAAGGGCCATTCCTTCCGCACCTATGACTGGGCGGGGGCGGAGAAGCTGCTCGCCTCCATGCTCTCCTCCTACGACCTCGCCGACGAGGTGACGCCGCGCGTCGCCCGCGCCGCCGAGTGACCTGAGATCCACCGGAAGACACAGCCATGGCCATCAACAAGATCCACGACGAGTTCCATACCCTGGACCTGACGACCGGCTGGGAAGTGCCCCCCGGCTATCCCTCGGGCATCCAGCAGAAGATCCTCTCCGGCGGCCTCGATGAAGAGAACCGCGCCGGCTCGCGCTCGCGCCTCCTGAGGTTCGAGCCCGGCGTGTTCACCACGAAGCCCTTCGTGCACGAATACTGGGAAGAGGTGTTCCTCGTCTCCGGCGACCTCACCGTGGGCAATGACGAGAAGGGCGAGGGTGGCGAGAGCTTTCCCCCCTTCACCTATGCTGTGCGTCCCCCGGGCGCCGTGCACGGGCCGTTCAAGTCGGATAAGGGCTGCATCCTGTTCGAAATCCATTATTTCGATCCGGCCTGATTTCTCTTCTTTCGGACGCCCCCATGCTGCCCACCCTCGCCGACCTCGCCGATGATCTCGCCTCCGGCCGCACCACGGCGCGGGCGCTGGTGGAGGCGTGCATCGCCCGTATCGATGATCCGGACGGGGAGGGCGGGCGCGCTTTCGTGCGCGTGAACCGGGAGGCGGCCCGCGCGGCCGCCGATGCGCAGGACCTGCTGCGCAAGGCGGGGGCCGCGCCCTCGCCCTTCGCCGGCATCCCCATCGGGGTGAAAGATCTGTTCGACGTCGCCGGCGAGGTGACGGCGGCAGGCTCGAAGGTGCTGCGCGATTCTCCTCCGGCGAAAGCTGATGCCCCCGCCGTGGCGCGCCTGCGCCGGGCCGGCTTCGTGCTCGTCGGCCGCAACACCATGACCGAGTTCGCCTATTCCGGCCTCGGCATGAACCCCCACACCGGCAACCCCGCCGCCCCCTTCGAGCGGGCGACGACGCCGCGCGTCTCCGGCGGCTCGTCTTCCGGCGGTGCGGTAGCGGTGGCGGATGGCATGGCCCATGCGGCGCTCGGTACCGACACGGGCGGCTCCTGCCGCATCCCGGCGGCCTTCTGCGGCCTCGTCGGCTTCAAGCCCACCGCGCGCCGCGTGCCGCGCGAGGGCGCCTTCCCGCTGTCAACGACGCTCGATTCCATCGGCCCCATCGCCCGCTCGGTGGCCTGCTGCGCGACGCTCGATGCCATCCTCTCGGGCGGTGACGCGCCGCTTCCGGCCCGCCCGGTCGCGGGCCTGCGCCTTCTCGTGCCCACCACCGTCGCCCTCGACGGGCTGGATGCGCCGGTGGCCGCCGCCTTCGAGGCTGCGCTCGAGCGTCTCGCCAAGGCCGGCGCGCACATCGTCTCCGCGCCCTTCCCCGAGTTCGGCGAGATCGCCACCCTCAATGCCAAGGGAGGGTTCGCCGCGGCGGAAAGCTACGCGGTCCACCGCCGCCTGCTGGCCGAGAAGGGCGAGGGCTACGACCCGCGCGTCTCCGTCCGCGTGCGCCGTGGCTCCGAGCAGTCGGCGGCGGATTATGTGGAGCTGGTCGCTGCCCGCGCCGGCCTCGTCGCCCGCGCCGCCGCGCGGCTCGCCGGCTTCGACGCGCTGGCGCTGCCCACCGTCGCCATCGCCCCGCCGCGCATCGCCGACCTTCTGACGGACGACGACGCCTATGGCCGCGCCAATCTGATGGCCCTGCGCAACCCCACCCTCATCAACATGATCGACGGCTGCGCCATCTCCCTGCCCCTCACCGGCGAAGGCGGGCTGCCCGCCGGCCTCATGCTGGCCGGCGCACCGGGGACGGATGCCGCCCTCTTCGCCGTGGCCGCCGGGGTCGAGGCGGCGCTGAAAAACTGAGGGCGTCCCTCAGGACACGCGCCCGTTTGGCGCCGGCTTCGGCAGCCGCACCGTGAGGCGGGCGCCGCCGCCGGGGCGGTCTTGGATGGTGACGCGGCCGCCATGCCCCTCGGCGATCTGCCTGACGATGGTGAGGCCGAGCCCGGCGCCGCCGCTGTCGCGGTTGCGCGAGGGCTCCAGCCGGTAGAAGGGCTCGAACACCGTCTCCCGTTCGCCCGCAGGAATGCCCGGTCCGCGATCCTCCACCACGAGGTCCACCGCGTCGCCGCGATCCTGAAGCGTGATGTCCGCGCACGTGCCATAGGCGATGGCGTTCCCTACGAGATTGGCGAGCACGCGGGCGAGCGCGCCGCGATTGCCGGCGACCACCAGCTCCGCGTCGGCGCCATGGAGCGTGACGGCCGCGCCCTGCGCCCGGCGCGCCTCGCACTCGGTCCGCGCCAGCGCGGCGAGATCCACGGTCTCCCCGGAGGCGGGGGCGAAGGAGGCACGGGCGAAGGCGAGGGCGTCGTCCACCAGCGCCTGCATCCCGTCGAGGTCGGCGCGGGCCTTCTCCACCTGGTCGCCGGGCGGCATCAGTTCCAGCCGCAGCCGCAGGCGCGTGAGATAGGTGCGCAGATCGTGGCTGATGGCGCCGAGCACGAGGGTGCGCATGCGCACCAGCTCCGAGATGCGGGCTTGCATGGCGTTCACCGTCCGGATCACCAGCCGCATGTCGGCGGCGCCGCGCTCCGTCACATGCGAGGGCTGGAGCTGGGCGCCGAACCGCTCCACCGCCGCCGCGAGATCGGAGAGGGGGCGGGTCTCGCGCCGTACCGCGAGAAGGGCGGCGAGGGCCACGAGGAAGCCGAGGATGCCGCCGAGGAACCCCACCGGCAGGCCGAGGAAGCGCACCGTCACGTCGCCTCCGGCCACGATCTCCAGATAGCTGCCGTCGGCCAGCGCAAAGGCCACGGTGAGCCTTGCGCCGCGCAGGTCGCGCAGGCGCTCGACGAGGCCGTGGGGGTGATCGTCTCCCGCGAGCGACAGCGCGATGAAGCGGTCCGGCGGCAGTCCCGTGAGCAGCCGGAGCCGGCGCTCGGCAAAGCCGAGCAGGCGCGGCGTCTCTATGTCCGGTTTCTCGGCCCGGATGGCGACGAGGAAGCCCGGCCCGGCGGTCGCGCGCACGGCCAGATCGCGCTCGGCTGGGGGCAGCCGATCCAGCAGCTGCGCCAGCGCGGCGATCCGCTGCATCACCACCAGGACGGCGACAGGCGAGGAGGACCGCTGGCGCTCCAGCACGTAGGCGGCGAGCATCAGCAGTTGCACCGCCAAGAGGCCGGCGACGATGATCAGCGCCAGCCGCGTGCCGAGCCCGAACCGGCGATGGGGGCGCGCCGCCGCCGGATCAGAGCGGGCGGACATCGGCGGTGAGCAGATAGCCGCCATTGCGGACGGTCTTGATGAGCAGGGCGGCTTCTTCGGAGACGGCGGAGAGCTTGCGCCGCAAGCGACTGACCGAGACGTCGATGGTGCGGTCGAACGGGTCCGCCGAGCGCCCGCGGGTCCAGTCCAGAAGCTGGTCGCGGGAGAGCACGCGCTTCGGCCGCTCCAGGAAGCATGCGAGCAGCTCGAATTCCGCCGAGGTGAGATCGAGGAGAGGGCCATCGGCCTCGGCGACGCTGCGGGCGTCGAGATCGGCCACGAAGCCGGCGAAGGCGACGCGGCGGTTGCGCGGCGTGGGCTCCGCCAGCGTCCCGTCCGCCCGGCGCAGCACCGCCCGGATGCGGGCGAGCAGCTCGCGCGGGTTGAACGGCTTCGGCAGATAATCGTCGGCGCCCATCTCCAGCCCGACGATGCGGTCCACGTCGTCGCCCTTGGCGGTGAGCATGAGGATGGGCATCCCGCCCCGCGCCCGGAGGCGGCGGCAGATGGAAAGCCCGTCCTCGCCCGGCAGCATGAGGTCGAGGATCACCATGTCGGGTCGCGCGCTGGCGAGGATGCGGTCCATGGCGACGCCATCCTCCGCCGCCAGCACGCCATAGCCCTCGCGGCCGAGGAAGTCCGCGAGCAAAGCGCGGATCTCGCGGTCGTCCTCGACGATGAGCAGCGTGCGCGGGGCCAAAAGCGGGTCTCCAGGGGGTGGCGAGGGTCTCGGCCGGGACGGGGCGAGTTTCGCCGGACGGGAGCACGCCATCAATGCGCGGCCGTGTCGAGGATACAAAACGTTACAGCACCTCACCGGCAGGCAAACGCGATGCAACGGGCATCCGTGAAGCTCTCACCATCGCAACCGGCCATGCCCTCCGGGATGGCGCCTGAGTGAGACCCGAGATGCCCAGCCTGATCCCCTTCTCCCGTTCCGCCGCCATCATCACCGTCGCCGGCTTCACGATGCTCTCGGGCATCTGCGAAGCGGCCGCCTGGACACGGACCGGCAGCACCACCACGCCGCGCGGCACCTACAACAGTTCGGGTGCCGGCGGCTGCGCGGGCGGCACCTGCAGCCGCGCCTCCACCGTCACCGGCCCCGCCGGCGGCGCGGCTTCCCATACCGGCAGCGTTACCCGCACCTCTCCCGGCACCTATTCCTACCAGGGCTCCAGCACCGGCCCGGCCGGCAACAGCGTGAGCCGTTCGGGCACGGTGAGCCGCTACTGACCCCAGGTCTCGGTTCCGGGCCGCAAGGCCCGGAAAGCCGGGTCGCGGCAAGCCGCCCCTAGCCGCGGCCCGGCTGATTTCTTTCATCGTTCAGGTAGCGGGGCGGGGGGCTCCACACGGGACCATCGCTATGTTCGGCATTCTCGCCAGCGGCACCGCCGTGCCCCATCCGCTCGCCTTCGCGCTGATCGCGCTGGCCCTGATGCTGGTGGAATACCTGTTTCACAGGCTCAACCATCACGACAGCTACGATCCCAGGGAGACCGCCGCCTCCCTCGCCATCGCCGTCGGCCACAGGGTGATTGAAGCGTTCACCGTGGGGATCGTCGCGGCGCCCGTCATCTTCGTCTCCGGCCACCGGCTGTTCGACATCCCCATGAGCGGTGCCCTAGCCTGGATCGCCCTCTTCCTCGGGGTGGAGCTGAGCTACTATGTCCACCACTTCGCCATGCACAAGGTGCGCTGGCTGTGGGCGACTCATGCCGTCCATCACTCTGCCACCCGCCTCAACCTCTCGGCGGCGGTACGGCTCGGCTGGGGCGGGCATCTCACCGGCGGGTTCGTGTTCTACCTGCCGCTGGTGCTGATCGGCTTCCCGCCGCTCGCGGTGTTCGGCATGCTGGGGGCGAGCCTCGTCTACCAGTTCTTCCTCCACCTCGCCGCACCGCCCCATCTCGGGCCGCTGGAATGGGTGCTGAACACGCCCCGCCATCATCAGGTGCACCATGCGGCCAACAGCGCGGTGCTCGACCGCAATTTCGGCGGCGTACTGATCATCTTCGACCGGATGTTCGGCACTTTCGCCGAGGCGCCGAGGGGCGAGCCGCTGGTGTTCGGCGTGGCCGGTGTGGAATCGAGCCTGAACCCCATCCGAATCGTCTCGAATACCTGGGTGGACATGTACCGGCAGTGGGGTGTCAGCAGGGGAGTCAGAGCCCGCCTCCGCCTCTTGTTCGGCCCGCCGGGTTGAGTGGGTATCAAGGTAGGTGGAGATTTGCGTGGAATGCATTTCTGGAATGCGGAAAATATGCGTGCTGCATCGCAGCAAGTCCGCTATGGTGCACCACAGCTAAAGCGCACCGAGATCTTGGCCGCGGGCCGCACGGAGCGCAGCGAGGCTGACATGAAGAACATCCTCCTCGCCGGCGTTGCCGGCCTCCTTTCCGCGACCTCTGTGATCGCGGCCGCCCCTGCCTTCGCCGGTGAGACTCTCCCCGCCGAGCGTCAGGCCATCGTGACCAATCTGGGTGGCAAGGCTTCCGCCGTCACCTATTTTGTTCGCAATACCAAGGGCTACCAGGTGGTGACCACCCTCGACGCCGCCGGCGAGCCCGGTGCCGCGCCGGCCGTGGTTCGCGTGTCCACCGTGCTCCAGCAGCCCGGCGACGAGCAGATCGTCTCCCTCCCCGGCCCGGTCGGCCGCGACGGCACCTCGCTGCGCATCGTCCGCGTCGGCGACGCCATCCAGGTGGAAAAGGTGGGCGCGCTCGCCTACTGACATTTTGCCGCACCGCAGCAGAAAGGCGCCCGTCGGGCGCCTTTTTTGTTGGCTGCGGGAGGGCCTGGTTACCGTTTTCTCAGCTTCGCGTCGCCATATCCGCCCCCCGTCGGGGTGACGATTATGACCGCCTCACCCGCCTCCAATACCTTCTGGTCGCAGCCCTGAAGGACCTCGATGGAGCCATCCAGGCGGCGCACAAACCCTTCTCCCAACTGGCCTTTCTCGCCACCGTCCACGCCGAAGGGATGGATGCGGCGGTGGGAGGAGAGGAGGGCGCAGTCCATCGTCTCAAGGAAGCGGATGCGCCGGTAAGTCCCTGATCCCGCATGCCAACGCCCCCGCCCGCCGGAGCCGGGACGGATGTGGAAATCTTCCAGCAGCACGGGAAAGCGCGTCTCCAGCACCTCCGGATCGGTGAGGCGGGAATTGGTCATGTGCACATGCACGCCATCCGTCCCGTCAAAGCCGGGGCCGGCGGGGGAGCCGGAGCAGATGGTCTCGTAATACTGGTAGATGTCGTTGCCGAAGGTGAGGTTGTTCATGGTGCCCTGAGAGGCGGACATGGCCTTCAGCGCGCCGAACAGGCAGTTGGTAACCGCCTGCGAAGTCTCGACATTTCCTGCCACGACCGCAGCCGGATAGACCGGCGACAGCATGCACCCTTCCGGCACCACGATGCGGATGGGGCGCAGGCAGCCCGCATTCATGGGGATCTCGTCCTCCACCATCACGCGGAACACATAGAGCACCGCGGCGCGGGTCACGGGGGCCGGGGCGTTGAAATTGGTGGGCTGCTGGGGCGAGGTGCCGGTGAAATCCACCGTCGCCTCACGTTTCTCCTTGTCCACCGAGATCTTGACCTTGATGACGGTGCCCTGGTCCATCTCATAATGGAAGGAGCAGTCGTCAAGACGACCCAGAACACGGCGGACACTTTCGGCCGCATTGTCCTGCACATGACCCATATAGGCCTGCACCACATCGAGGCCGAACGTGTCGATCATCTTCAGAAGTTCGCGCACGCCCTTCTCGTTGGCGGCGATCTGCGCCTTGAGGTCCGCGATATTCTGCACGGGATTGCGGGCCGGATAGCGCGCGGAGGTCAGGAGATGGCGCAGCTCCGCCTCACGGAAGGTGCCTTCCGAGACCAGCTTGAAGTTGTCGATATAGACGCCTTCTTCCTCGATATGGGTGGCCAGCGGGCTCATGGAACCGGGGGCGACGCCGCCCACGTCCGCATGGTGTCCGCGGGAGGCGACCCAGAACAGGATGGCCTTTCCGGCGTCGTCGAAAACAGGCGTTACCACTGTAATATCAGGCAGATGCGTCCCGCCATTGTAGGGCGCGTTGAGGGCGAATACATCGCCGGGGTGGATGTCGCCGGCGTTTTCGCGGATGACGGTTTCCACCGAGCGGTCCATGGAGCCGAGATGGACCGGCATGTGCGGCGCGTTGGCGACGAGATCGCCCTCCGCGGAGAAGACTGCGCAGGAAAAGTCCAGTCTTTCCTTGATGTTGACCGAGTAGGCGGTGTTCTGGAGGGTGACCCCCATCTGCTCGGCGATGGACATGAAGAGGTTGTTGAAGACCTCCAGCATCACCGGGTCGGCATGGGTGCCAACTGCTTCTGAGCGTTGAAGTTTTTCCGTCCGGGTGAGGATCAGGTGGTTCTTGGGCGAGACTTCCGCCCGCCAGCCCTTCTCCACCACCACCGTCTGGTTCGGTTCGATGACGATGGCCGGGCCTTGCAAGCCCATGCCGGGCTTGAAGTTTTCCCGCTTCACCACGGGCGCGTCATGCCATGCGCCGCGGGCGAAAAAGCGGGTTTGGGAGGTATTAAAAGGGGTACCGGCATTCAGTGGAAGGTCCGGCTCGGCGATGCCGGCGCCGCCGCCCGCCGAAATCACTTCAAGCGCTTCCACTACAATGGTTTTTTCCGGCGAGACGAAGCCGAACTGGGCCCGGTGCTTGGTCTCGAACTCGGCGGTCATCGCCGCGATGTCGGTGAGTTGAACCGGCAGTGCAGTATCGGTTCCACCATATCTCAGGTGGGCTTTCGCCTCTGTCAGGATCGAGTCAGTCCGGATGCCCTGCGTGGCCAGCTCGGCCTGGGTGGCCGCTGCCAGTTCGGCCTTGAGTTCAACCAGACCGGGAATGAGGGTTGTGGTCATCTCCTCGCCCACCGCGCGGGTGCGCTGGGCACGGACCGAGGCGAGGCCCATGCCATAGGCGGAGAGGAGGCCGGAGAAGGGGTGCAGCAGCACCTTGGTCATGCCCAGCGCGTCGGCGACGAGGCAGGCGTGCTGGCCGCCGGCGCCGCCGAAGCAGTTCAGGGCGTAGCGGGTCACGTCATAGCCGCGCTCCACCGAGATCTTCTTGATGGCATTGGCCATGTTCTCCACCGCGATGGTGACGAAGCCGTCCGCCACCTCCTCGGGGGAGCGGCCGCCGCCGATCTCCTCGGCCAGCGCCGAGAACTTCCGGCGCACCACCTCGGCGTCCAGCGGCTGGTCCTGGGCGGGGCCGAAGATCTTCGGGAAGTAGTCGGGGATCAGCTTGCCCAGCATCACGTTGGCGTCGGTGACGGCCAGCGGCCCGCCGCGGCGATAGCAGGCGGGGCCGGGATTGGCGCCGGCAGAATCCGGGCCGACGCGGAAGCGCGCGCCGTCATAATGCAGGATGGAGCCGCCGCCCGCCGCCACCGTGTGGATGCGCATCATGGGCGCGCGGATGCGCACGCCCGCCACCTCCGTGTCGAAGGCGGTCTCCAGCTCCCCGTCATAGTGGCAGACATCGGTGGAGGTGCCGCCCATGTCGAAGCCGATGATGCGGTCGAAGCCCGCCAGCGCCCCGGTCTCCGCCGCGCCCACCACGCCGCCGGCAGGTCCCGAAAGCAGGGCGTCCTTGCCCTGGAACAGGTCGGCGGCGGTGAGGCCGCCCGAGGACATCATGAACATCAGGCGGATGGCTTCGCTCGCAGCTTGGCCCTCGCCCTCGCGCCCGCCGGACAGTTCCTCCGCCACCTGCCGCACATAGCGGCGCAGGATGGGGGAGAGATAGGCGTCGGCCACCGTGGTGTCGCCGCGCCCCACCAGCTTGATGAGGGGCGAGACCTCGTGGGAGACGGAGACCTGCGGGAAGCCGATCTCCCGCGCCAACGTCGCCACCTGCTGCTCATGCTCGGGGAAGCGATAGCCGTGCATGAAGACGATGGCGACGGCGGCGATGCCGTCCGCCTTCGCCTGCTCCAGAGCGGCACGCACGGTGGCAAGGTCGGGGGCGGCCTCCACGGTGCCGTCGGCGCGCACCCGCTCGTCCACTTCCAGCACGCTCTCGAACAGCATGTCCGGCAGCACGATCTTCTTGGCGAAGATCTTCGGCCGGGCCTGATAGCCGATCCTGAGCGCATCCTTGAAGCCACGGGTGGTGACGAGCAGGGTGCGGTCGCCCTTGCGCTCCAGAAGGGCATTGGTGGCGACCGTGGTGCCCATCTTCACGGCAGAAACGAGCCCCGGCGGGATCGCGGCGCCGGCGGGGAGGCCGAGCAGTTCGCGGATGCCGTGCACCGCGGCGTCGCGATAGGCCTCCGGATTTTCCGACAGCACCTTGTGGGCGACGAGGCTGCCATCCGGCTTGCGGCCGACGATATCGGTGAAGGTGCCGCCCCGGTCGATCCAGAATTCCCAAGGGGCGGGCGAGGGTGTGGCGGCGGACGGAGAGGGGGGCGCCGCGGCGTCGGTTTCAGCGGCTGCGCTCGTCTTCACATCGTCGCTCGACATCGGCCCCGTTTCCCGTCTGGATGGTGGCTGGCGGGGTTGGCAGGCTTCCTGCTCCCCAGTTCGGGCGCAGCAAGGGCGCGCCCGCGAAGCACTCTCGCCCCGCCTGCGAATAAGGAAGTCACGGGGGCGATAAAACGTCAACAATTTGTTGACGAAATATAGAAGGCAGGAGAACATCCTTCCAAGAGCGCCCGATAGACCGGTTCTTCTTGGCCGGCAGAACAAGGGTGCCGGTCTCCAGAGGGGTTCCGATGACCAGCGAAGAATTCCGTCACCGAACGGGGGCCGCGCGGACCTGCGCCCTGGCCCCGGCGCACACCCCGGGGGTGTCGCGATGATCCGCAAGCTGCTCGATGGCCTTTATTTCGCGTCCGGCGTCGCTGCGGCCGGTTTTCTGGTGCTCATCTTCGCGTTGATGATGGGTCTGTCGGTGGGCCGGCAGTTCGGCATCAACATTCCCTCCGGCGACGACTTCGCCGCATGGTCCATGGCCGCCATGGCCTTTCTCGGCCTCGCCCACACCTTCCGCTATGGCGAGATGATCCGCGTGGGCCTCGTGCTGGAGCGGCTCACCGGGCGGCGGCGGCAGGCGCTGGAACTGTTCTCGCTCACGGTGGGCGTCGCCTTCCTCGCCTATTTCACCTGGAATGCCGGTCGCCTCGCCTTTGATTCCTGGCGCTTCAATGACATGTCGCAGGGCGTCGTCGCCGTTCCGCTGTGGTTCCCCCAGCTGGGCTATGCCGGCGGCCTCGCCATCCTGCTCATCGCCATGACGGACGAACTCGTGAACGTGGCGTGCGGCAACCGCCCCCGCTACGAGAAGGAGCCGGTCTCCTCGCCCGATGAGCTGGTCGACCGCATCGCGTCGGGGGGAGGCGTCTGAGCATGCCCCACCTCGATCTCATCCAGCTCTCGCTGGTCCTCCTCGTGTTCCTCATCGCGATCCTCGCCTCCGGCGTGTGGATCGCCCTCGGCCTCGGCCTCGTCGGGCTGCTGGCCATGGTGCTGACCACGCCGGTGCCCATCGGCCAGGTGCTCGCCACCACGGTGTGGAGCGCCAGCGCCTCGTGGACCCTCGCCGCCCTTCCGCTCTTCATCTGGATGGGCGAAATCCTGTTCCGAACCCGATTGTCGGAGGAGATGTTCCGGGGCCTCGCCCCATGGCTGCAATGGCTCCCGGGCCGGCTGCTGCATGTGAACGTGATCGGCTGCGGCATCTTCGCGGCGGTGTCCGGCTCCTCGGCCGCCACTTGCGCCACCATCGGCAAGATCGCCTTGCCGGAGTTGGACAAGCGCGGCTACGACAAGGGCATGAGCCTCGGCTCGCTGGCGGGCTCCGGCACGCTTGGCCTGCTCATCCCGCCGTCGATCCCCATGGTGGTCTACGCGGTGACGGCCAACGTCTCCGTGCTGCAGGTCTTTCTGGCGGGTTTCCTGCCGGGCCTTCTCGTGATGGGGCTCTATTCGGGCTACATCATGCTGTGGTCGCTGCTCAATCCCGGCCGCACGCCGCCGCGCGACCCGCACATGCCGTTCGCCGAGAAGCTCCGGCAGTCGGCCAAACTGGTGCCCTGCCTCCTGCTCATCGCGGCGGTGTTCCTGTCGCTGGTGCTCGGCATCGCCACCGCCACTGAATGCGCCGCATGGGGCGTCACCGGCGCGCTGGCACTGGCGTGGTGGAGCGGCACGCTCACATGGAAGACGCTGATTGAAAGCGTGATGAGCGCCACGCGGCTCAGCTGCATGATCATGCTCATCATCGCCGGCGCCGCCTTCACCACCGCGGCCATGGCCTATACGGGCATTCCCGTCGCTCTGGCGGAGTGGGTGCAGGGGCTGAACCTCACCCCCGGCAAGCTCGCCCTGGCGCTGACCGTGATGTACATCATCCTCGGCTGCCTCGTGGACGGCATCTCCATGATCGTGCTCACCGCGGTCATCGTGCTGCCCATGGTGAAGCAGGCGGGCTTCGACTTGGTGTGGTTCGGCGTCTATCTCGTGATCCACGTGGAGATGGCGCAGATCACCCCGCCGGTGGGCTTCAACCTGTTCGTGCTGCAGAACATGAGCGGGCGCGATACCTTCTCGGTGGCGAAGGCGGCGTTTCCCTTCTTCATTCTTCTCAACATCGCGGTCATCATCATCACGACGTTTCCGGAGATTGCCCTCGTGCTGCCGCGCTGGGTGTTTCCGGGCGGCTGAGAGACGCGTTCGAGACCTTCCCACGAACCAGAGAGAGATCAAGACATGGCGCCTTTCCGCACGCTTGCTCCCGCGCTCCTCGCCGCCGGCATCGCCGCTTTGGCGAGCACCGCGCCTGCCGCCGCGCAGACCAAGTGGAACCTCGCCTCGGCCTATCCGGCGGACAATTTCCACACCGAGAACCTCGCCCAGTTCGCCAAGGACGTGGAGGCGGCCAGCGGCGGCAAGCTCGCCGTGACGCTCCAGCCCAACGCCGTCCTGTTCAAGGCGCCCGAGATCAAGCGCGCCGTCGCCACCGGGCAGGTGCAGGCGGGCGAGGTGCTCATCTCCATCCATGAGAACGAGGACCCGATCTTCGGCGTGGACGTGGTGCCCTTCCTCGCCACCTCCTACGGCGCCTCCAAGAAGCTGTGGGATGCCTCCCGCCCGGCGGTGGAGAAGAAGCTCGCCGCCCAGGGCATCAAGCTGCTTTATGCGGTGCCGTGGCCGCCGCAGGGCCTGTTCTCCAAGAATGCCGTCGCCAAGGTGGAAGACCTGAAGGGCGCCAAGTGGCGGGCCTACAATGCCGGCACCTCGCGCATCGGCGAGGCGGTAGGCGCCCAGTCCGTCACCGTGCAGCAGGCCGAGCTGGCGCAGGCGCTCGCCACCGGCGTTGTCAACGCCCTCATCACCTCCAGCGCCACCGGCAATGACGTGAAGATCTGGGAGAGCATTCCCTATTTCTACGACATCCAGGCCTGGCTGCCGAAGAACGTCATCTTCGTGAATCAGGCGGCGTTCGACGCCCTCGACAAGCCCACCCAGGAAGCGGTGCTGAAGGCCGCCGCCGACGCCGAGGCCCGCGGCTGGAAGCTCTCCGAGGAGAAGACCAAGGCCTACATGGACATCCTCGCCTCCAAGGGCATGACGGTGGCCCCGCCCTCGCCCGAGCTGAAGGCCGGCTTCGAGAAGATCGGCGGCACCCTCACCGAGGCGTGGCTCGCCAAGGCCGGCCCGGCGGGCCAGGAGATCATCGCTGCCTACAAGAAGTGAGCCCGACGTGACCCCGCGGCCGGGGAGGGTGTCTCTCCCCGGCCGCCCCACAGGATCGATCCCGTGACCAAGGACACCCCCCCGAAGGCGCTCGAGGGCGCCCGCCGCAAGGCCGGCCCCTCCATCGTCTCCTCCGCCCATCTCGCGGACGGGGCGCTGCCGGCGCTGTCCGAGTTCGAGTTCGGGCTCAACATGCTCACCCACGCCTATGGCCGCTGGATGGTGCGCTGCATGGCGGCGGCTGGCGTGCCGGACCTTTCGGCCCTCGACGTGCTGATCCTGCACCACGTGGTCCATCGCGACCGTCCGAAGACCATCGCCGACCTCTGCCTCGTGCTCGACGTGGAGGACACCCACCTCGTGACCTATGCGGCCAAGAAGCTGCAGGGCCTCGGCCTCGTGGAAGGCGGCCGCCGCGGCAAGGAGAAGACGCTCTCCGCCAGCGAGACCGGCCGCGCCGTCTGCGCGCGCTATCGCGAGGTGCGCGAGGCGCTGCTGGCCGATGCTGTCGCCGCCACCGGCATCGATCCGGCCCGGCTCTCCGAGATGGCGGCGCTGTTGCGCACCCTTTCCGGCCATTACGACCAGGCCGCGCGCGCCGCCGCGTCGCTCTGAAGCCGGCTTAAGATTCCGCCCGCGCGGGCATGGTGCGCCGGGGGCGTTCGGCTATGATGGGCCGTCGCCCCCACCCGGACCGCAAAGGACGGACCGCGCCCCATGTGGCTTGACGATCTGCGTCCCTTCCGTCCCGCAGCGGCCGACACGCTCCCCTGCGCGACCGAGGACGCCTATCGCGCGTTCGGGCTGGCGAGCGGCACGGTGCGCGACGAGGTTCCGGCCAGCCTTCCCTTCGGCCGGCTGCGGCTGTTCTCGCGCCCGGATTCGCCCGCCCGCAGCGTGCTGGTGGTGGCGCCCATCGCCGGCGGCTATCCCTTCCTCATGCGCGATCTTCTCGCCGCGCTGCTGCCGGGCGCCGGCCGGGTCGGCATCACCGAATGGCCCAATGCGCGCTATCTGCCGCTCGATGCCGGACGCTTCGGCTTCGCCGAGAACTGCCTGGAGGCGGCGCAGATGGCCCGCGCGCTGGCGGTAGCGGGACCCGTGCATGTGGTGGGCGTGTGCCAGGGGGCGCTGCCTGCCTTTGCCGCCGCCTGCCTCTTGGCGGACGAGGGCCTGCCGGTGGCGAGCCTGAGCCTCGTGGGCGGCCCCATGGACCCCGCCCGCAATCCCACCCGCCTGTGGAAGATGCTGCAGGAGCGCTCTCTGGAATCGCTCGAGGCGCAGGTGATGGAGGAGGTGCCGCAGGGCCTGCCCGGCGCCGGGCGCCGCGTGTTCCCGGCCTGGCGGCAGATCGACACCTTCGCCCTCTACCTCTGGCGGCAGTCCATCACCGGCGGCGAGCTGCCCATGCGCCTCTTGTTCGACGACGGCGACGACCCGCTGCGCTTCCCGCTTTCCCGGCTGTGCTGGACCATGATGGACGTGCCGGCGGAATTCTTCATGGAGAACGTCTCCACCATCTTCCGCGACAACGCCCTCGCCCATGGCAGGCTGGAGATCGGCGGCCACGCGGTGCGGGCGGAGGCCTTTCGCAGCGCGCTGCTCACCATCGAGGGCACCGACGACGACATTTCCGCCCCCGGCCAGACGCAAGCCGCCCACGATCTGTGCCGCGCCGTCCCGGACGCCCTTCGCCGTCATGTCAGCGTGGCGGGCGCCGGCCATTTCGGCCTGTTCTACGGCCGCCGCATGCGCGCCACCGTGGTGCCCGCGCTGATCGAGGCCATGGAGGCGGGCGAGCGGGCGCTGTGAGCGTGCCACGGCCCGCCAGGGCCGCGCGCTAAGCGGGTGCCAGCGCTCAGTTGCGCAGGCCCGGCGCTTCCTGCCCCGTGCGGGCGACATATTCCGTGTAGCCGCCATTGTACTGGTGGATGCCGTCTTCCGTCAGCTCCAGCACCCGGTTGGAGAGGGCGGCCAGGAAGTGGCGGTCATGCGAGACGAACAGCATCGTTCCCTCGTAGTTCGCCAGCGCCTCCACCAGCATCTCCTTGGTGGTCATGTCGAGATGGTTGGTGGGCTCGTCGAGCACGAGGAAGTTCGGCGGGTCGAACAGCATCTTGGCCATCACGAGCCGCGCCTTCTCGCCGCCCGAGAGCACGCGGCAGCGCTTTTCCGCGTCGTCGCCGGAGAAGCCGAAGCAGCCGGCGAGCGTGCGCAGGGCGCCCTGTCCGGCCTGCGGGAAGGCGTCCTCCAGCGTCTCGAATACGGTGCGCTCGCCCTCCAGGAGGTCCATGGCGTGCTGGGCGAAATAGCCCATCTTCACGCTGCCGCCGACATTCACCGTGCCGTCGTCCGGCGTGGCGGCACCGGCGATGAGCTTGAGCAAAGTGGACTTGCCGGCGCCGTTGACGCCCATGACGCACCAGCGCTCGCGGCGGCGGATGTGGAAATCCAGCCCCTCATAGATGACCTTGCTGCCATAGCGCTTGTGGACGCCCTTGAGGCTCGCCACGTCCTCGCCGGAGCGGGGGGCGGGGGCGAACTCGAAGGCCACTGCCTCGCGCCGGCGGGGCGGCTCCACCCGGTCGATCTTCTCCAGCTTCTTCACCCGGCTCTGCACCTGCGCGGCGTGGGAGGCGCGGGCCTTGAAGCGCTCGATGAAAGCAATCTCCTTGGCCAGCATGGCCTGCTGGCGCTCGTACTGCGCCTGCTGCTGCTTCTCGTTCATCGCCCGCTGGCCGGCGTAGAACTCGTAGTCGCCGGAATAGGTGTTGAGGCTGCCGGCGTCGATCTCGACGATCTTGTTGACGATGCGGTTCATGAAGGCGCGGTCGTGCGACGTCATCATCAGCGCGCCGTCGAAGCCCTTCAGGAAGCTCTCCAGCCAGATCAGGCTCTCGATGTCGAGATGGTTGGAGGGTTCGTCCAGCAGCATCACGTCCGGGCGCATGAGGAGGATGCGGGCGAGGGCCACGCGCATCTTCCAGCCGCCGGAGAGCTTGCCCACGTCGCCGTCCATCATCTCCTGGGTGAAGCCGAGGCCGGCGAGAACCTCCGCCGCGCGGCCCTCCAGCGCGTAGCCGCCCAGTTCCTCGAAGCGGCCCTGCACCTCACCGTAGCGCTCCACCAGCGCATCCATCTCGTCCATGCGGTCGGGATCGCCCAGCGCCGCCTCGATCTCCTTCAGCTCGGCCGCGACGACGCTGACCGGGCCGGCGCCGTCCATCACCTCGGCGAGGGCGGAGCGGCCAGACATCTCGCCCACGTCCTGGCTGAAATAGCCGATGGTGATGCCGCGATCGGCGGAGACCTGGCCCTCATCCGGCGTCTCCTGCCCGGTCATCATGCGGAACAACGTGGTCTTGCCGGCGCCGTTGGGGCCGACGAGACCCACCTTCTCCCCCTTCAGCAGCGCCGCCGACGCCTCGATGAAGACGAGCTGCCGGCCGTTCTGCTTGCTGATGTTGTCGAGGCGGATCATGGGACAGGGGCACCCGGGGCGTTGGAGAGGTTGCGCGCAAGGTCGCGCGCTTTCCCGGGGGGCTTAATCCATCCTGCTGCGGTGCGAAAGGGGCGGGGGCTCAAGCCGGCCATGCGGTCATGCGGACAGGCGAGCGTCGCTCGTCCCTTCTCCCCTCGCGGGAGAAGGTGGATCGCACTCTACCTCCGATGTCATCGCCCGGCTCGTCCGGGCGATCCACGGTTGGTCTGGCACGGGACTCCTGACCATCGCGCGAGCGGATGGGTGGATCCCCCGGACGAGCCGGGGGATGACGCGCGGTGCGGGAGAGGGGAGCCCCCCTCAGGGCACCAGCATCCGCACGATGGCCTCGGCGGCGTCCTCCGCATCCATGGCGGTGGTGTCCACGCGCAGCTCGGGGGCGGCGGGGGCCTCGTAGGGGCTGTCGATGCCGGTGAAGTTCTTGAGCTGGCCGGCGCGGGCCTTCTTGTAGAGGCCCTTCACGTCGCGCCGCTCGGCCTCGGCCAGCGGCGTGTCGATGAACACCTCGAAGAACTCGCCCGGCTGCATCATGCCGCGCACCATGTCCCGCTCGGCGCGGAACGGGCTGATGAAGGCGGTGATGACGATGAGGCCGGCATCGGTCATCAGCTTCGCCACCTCGCCCACGCGGCGGATGTTCTCCACCCGGTCGGCGGCGGTGAAGCCGAGGTCCTTGTTGAGGCCGTGGCGCACATTGTCGCCGTCCAGCAGGAAGGTGTGCCGGTTCATCCGGGCGAGCTTCTTCTCCACCAGATTGGCGATGGTGGACTTGCCCGCACCCGAGAGACCCGTGAGCCAGACCACCGCCGGCTTCTGGTTCTTCAGCGCCGCATGGTGCTCGCGGGAGATGTCGGTGGCCTGCCAGTGGACGTTGTCCGACCGCCTGAGCGCGAAGTGGATCATGCCCGCGCCGACGGTGGCATTCGTCATCTTGTCGATGAGGATGAAGCCGCCCAGCTCGCGGTTCTCCCCATAGGGCTCGAACGGGATGCGCCGGTCGGTGGCGATGTTGCAGGAACCGATGGCGTTCAGCTCCAGCGTCTTCGCCGCCAGGTGGTCCATGTTGTTGACGTTCACCTGGTACTTGGGCTCGGTCACGGTGGCGGACACCGTCTGGGTGCCGAGCTTCAGCCAGTAGGGGCGGCCGGGCAGCATGGGCTGCTCGTCCATCCACACGATCACCGCCTCGAACTGGTCGGCCGCCTGCACGGGGGCCTCCGCCGCCGCGATCACGTCGCCGCGCGAGCAGTCGATCTCGTCCGCGAGGCACAGGGTAACGGACTGGCCGGCCACGGCCTCCTTGAGGTCGCCGTCCAGCGTCACGATGCGCGCGACGGTGCTGGTCTTGCCCGAGGGCAGCACGCGGATGGCATCGCCCGGCTTCACCGTGCCGGTGGAGATGAGGCCGGCGAAGCCGCGGAAATCGAGATTGGGCCGGTTCACCCACTGCACGGCCATGCGGAAGGGCTTTGCCGCATCATGGGCGGCGTCGATCTCCACCGTCTCCAGATGCTCCATCAGCGTCGGGCCGGCATGCCACGGCGTGTTGGGGGAGAGGGTGGTGATGTTGTCGCCCTTGAAGCCGGAGATGGGCAAGGCGACGAAATCGGTGATGCCGATGGAGGTGGCGAACGCTCGGTAGTCCGCCACGATTTTCTCAAACACCTCGCGGTTGTAGCCCACGAGGTCCATCTTGTTCACGGCCAGCACGATGTTGCGGATGCCGATGAGGTGGGCGAGGTAGGAATGCCGCCGCGTCTGGGTGAGCACGCCCTTGCGCGCGTCCACCAGGATCACCGCGAGGTCGGCGGTGGAGGCGCCCGTCACCATGTTGCGCGTGTATTGCTCGTGGCCGGGGGTGTCGGCGACGATGAATTTCCGCTTCTCGGTGGCGAAGAAGCGGTAGGCCACATCGATGGTGATGCCCTGCTCGCGCTCGGCGGCGAGGCCGTCCACCAGCAGCGCGAAGTCCAGCTCCTGCCCCTGGGTGCCGACCTTCTTGGAATCGGCCTCCAGCGCGGCGAGCTGATCCTCGAAGATCATCTTGGAATCATAAAGCAGCCGCCCGATGAGGGTGGACTTGCCGTCGTCCACGCTGCCGCAGGTGATGAAGCGCAGCATGGTCTTGTGCTGGTGCACGTCGAGATACTTGTCGATGTCATCGGCGATGAGGGCGTCGGTCTTGTAGACGGGATCGAGGGGCGCGCTCATCAGAAATACCCCTCCTGCTTCTTCTTCTCCATGCCGGCGCCGCCGGCATCTTTGTCAATCGCGCGGCCCTGTCGCTCGGAGGTGGTGGTGAGCAGCATTTCCTGGATCACCTGGGGCAGGGTGTCGGCCGTGCTCTCCACCGCGCCGGTGAGCGGGTAGCAGCCCAGCGTGCGGAAGCGCACGGAGCGCATCTGCGGCTGTTCGCCGGGGCGCAGCGGGAAGCGGTCGTCATCCACCATCAGGATCAGGCCGTCGCGCTCCACGGTGGGGCGCGGGGCGGCGAAATAGAGCGGCACGATGCGGATGCCTTCGAGGTGGATGTATTGCCAGATGTCCAGCTCGGTCCAGTTGGAGATGGGGAAGACGCGCATGCTCTCCCCCTTGTTCTTGCGAGCGTTGTAGAGGTGCCAGAGCTCCGGCCGCTGGTTCTTGGGGTCCCAACGGTGGTTGGCCGAGCGGAAGGAAAAGACGCGCTCCTTGGCGCGGCTCTTCTCCTCGTCGCGGCGGGCGCCGCCGAAGGCCGCGTCGAAGCCCCACTTGTCCAGCGCCTGCTTCAGGCCTTCCGTCTTCCACATGTCGGTGTGGAGCGGGCCGTGGTCGAACGGGTTGATGCCCTTTTCCAGCGCGTCTGGGTTCTGGTGGACGAGAAGGTCCATGCCGGCGTCGCGCGCGGCCTGATCGCGCAGCTCGTACATGGCGCGGAACTTCCAGGTGGTGTCCACATGGAGCAGCGGGAAGGGCGGCGGGGAGGGAAAGAAGGCCTTCTTGGCGAGATGCAGCATCACCGCTGAATCCTTGCCCACCGAATAGAGCATCACCGGGCGCTCGGCCTCGGCGACGACCTCGCGCATGATGTGGATGCTCTCCGCCTCGAGGCGCTGGAGATGGGTCAGGCTCATCTTGTCTTCGCTCTTCGGTCCCAACGCGACGCAACGGACGGCGCAGGGACACCGTCCTATTCCGCATCTGTGAGATGTGGATATCTTATTTCTACTCCACATTTCGACAAAACGCGAGCCGCCTGCGCGGGAAGGCGCGTGGTCCCGGTCGACAGCCGATACCTGAAACCAGAGTGCGCCGCGCGCCCGGGTGCGGGGCGGCGGCGTGTTCTGTGTACAGGTCGAAGGAAGGCGAGCAGCGGCGCGCACGATGGGAGGGGAGAGGGAGAGCTGCGGGCGGCGCAAGGGGGCGGCAATACCGCCCGCAGCTCATGTCCCCACCGGCCAAGTTTGCGGCCACGCCGGCGGAGGAGGGGCAGCTTTGCTGCTCAGGGAGGCCACCGCATCGATTCAGGGTCCGATGCCGGTCAGCGGCCCCGGCGAGCGGGCTGCAATCACCCTTCCAGTCTAGCTCAGATTGGCCCGATAACAAACCGTCTGGACGGTTTTAATCGCAAATATTTTCGGCCCGGTATCGGGATCTATAGCGGCGGTGCTCGAGGATGGCGTCGCGGCTGGCGCCGGTGTGGGGATGCCGCCTGCGCGAGATCAGGAGGGGGGGCGACGGGAGCGCCGGGGCTTTGCGGCGGGCGCGGGCGC
The DNA here is from genome assembly GCF_012932745.1 of Xanthobacter sp. SG618. Lineage (NCBI taxonomy): Bacteria > Pseudomonadati > Pseudomonadota > Alphaproteobacteria > Hyphomicrobiales > Xanthobacteraceae > Xanthobacter > Xanthobacter sp. SG618. Next base: position 78,641 of record NZ_JABBHL010000010.1, read on the forward strand.
GGCGGGGTCGGCTGGCCAGTTTCGGTCGTCGAGCAGGTAGTCGAACATCTGTTCGCGCTCGGCGTCGCCCAGCGGGCAGGTGCCCAGCATGGCCGACAAGGCGAGGCCGCGCGCGGAGAACAGGCGACTGAGGGAGCGCGCCGGGTTTCTCGCCTGCTTGAGGATGAGCGCGACGGTCTCCTCGTCGCGCACGCGCACCGGGCTCATGAAGGTCGGCTCCTGCGCGGCCACCGCGAGGATGGCGAAGGCGATGGAGTTCGAGCCCTTGACCACCTCGCGAAACACGGCGATCTGCGCGGCGAGGGCCGGCTCCGCATAGTCGGCGCCCTGCGCCTCCACGAAGGCCTCGGCGAACCTGGTGTAATAGTCCGCCTGATACTCCAGCAGGGCCGCGAGTACCGCGCGCTTGTTGGTGAACTGGTGCAGCAGCCCGCCCTTGCTGACGCCGCTCTCCTTGGCGATGGCATCGAGGGTGAGGCGGCCGGCGCCGTCGCGGGCGATGATGGCGAGGGCCGCCTGGATGACGGCGGCCTTCGTGCGTTCGGAACGCGCGGTGTTATCCATGCCTCAGGCTGACGCCCCTGTCGTGGCGCGAAAAATACTTCGCCTCAACAGGACATAACGTCGATGGCGCCGGCGAGACAAGTCATTCCGACACCACCGGGGACATGCCGTGGCGCGACCCGCGCGGCCGCGCTTCGCAGCACGCCGGGGTGACGTTGCGGCGGCCTACCGCCCGCCCATCACATATTCGCCGCGCTCGTGCACGGTGTTGGCCCGGCCCACCAGCAGGGCCTCCACCGGGCCGATGCGCTTCTGGTCCTTGTCCTTGTAGGGCAGGGAATGCAGCACGTAGCGCATGGCATTGATGCGGGCGCGCTTCTTGTCGTCGGACTTGATGACCGTCCAGGGCGAATCCGCCGTGTCGGTGTGGAAGAACATGGCTTCCTTGGCGCGGGTGTAGTCGTCCCACTTGTCGAGGGAGGCGAGATCGACGGGCGAGAGCTTCCACTGCTTCAGCGGATGCACCTTGCGCTCCTTGAAGCGGCGGCGTTGTTCGTCTTGGCTCACCGAGAACCAGAACTTGATGAGGTGGATGCCGCTGCGCACGAGGTTGCGCTCGAATTCCGGCGCCTGGCGCAGGAACTCGCGATATTCGTCCTCCGTGCAGAAGCCCATCACCCGCTCGACGCCCGCCCGGTTGTACCAGGAGCGGTCGAACATCACGATCTCGCCGGTGGTGGGCAGGTGCTCCACATAGCGCTGGAAATACCACTGGCCGCGCTCCACCTCGCTCGGCTTCTCCAGCGCCACCACCCGCGCGCCGCGAGGGTTGAGGTGCTCCATGAAGCGCTTGATGGCGCCGCCCTTGCCGGCGGCGTCGCGCCCCTCGAACAGGATGATGACGCGTTGGCGGGAATCCTTCACCCAGGACTGCAGCTTGAGAAGCTCGGTCTGGAGGATGAACTTCTGCTGCTCGTAGTCCCGCCGCAGCATCTTGTACTTGAAGGGATAGCCGCCGGTGCGCCAGTCGTCGGAAAGCTCGTCGCTGGTCACGCGCGGCTGGCCGGTGGGCTTGGGCATGCCGAGCGACTTGCGCAGCCGCACGGCGTCGTCGGGCGAGGCGCCGGCGAGGATGGCGGCGATGCCGGCCTTCACGTCGTCCACGCCCGCCGCCGTGGTGGGCTGGGCCGCTTCCAGGGAAGCCGACAAGGCGGTGACGGCGGACAGTTCCGCCTCCTGCGCCGCCAGCTGGCGCTCCTCGGCCAGCGAGCGCTCCATCTCGGCGGGAATGGCGTCGGTGCCGGCCGCGTGCGGGAGGTCGTCGGTGCTGGCCATGCTGTGCTCCTTCGGCGCCGAGGCGCGCGCCATCCGCGGCTGAAAAACCGCGTGAAAACATGGGCCTTAGCCGGCTGAAGAGCGTTGATCGAGATCAAGGGGAAGGGGAGGTAGGGGGCGGGGTTCTCCCGTCCCGGCCGCGTGCAGCGTCAGCGGGTCCGGCACAATCCCATCCGCTTGTCATCGCCCGGATGAGCCGGGCGATCCACCGAGCCGCACGAGCAATGACCGAAAGATCGACACGGCCCAACCGTGGATCGCCTGGACAAGCCGGGCGGTGACGCTGCGTGGGAGCCCTGCTCTGGACCCCGGATCAGCGCTCCGGCTGCGCCGTCGCTTGTCCGGGGAACGGGGCGCCCCATGCCCTCACTTCGGGGCGAATTGCCCGTAGAGGTGCTTCAGCACTTCGGTGGTGGCGGCCTCGGCCTTCTGGCCGGGATAGTTGGTGACCGCCTCCACCGACATGTCGCTCACCGGCTCCACCAGGATCTTGGCGAAGTTCATGCTGTTGGAGCCGTTGTGGGTGAGCACCGGCGTCTTCGTCCAGTCGAGCTTCACCACGCCCCAGCCGAAGGCGTAATCGCCGGTGGAGGGGGTGCCGGGGGGCGGGTCCTTGAACGGCGGGGTGGTGACGTGGGGCTTGTGGATGACGGCCAGCGTCTCCGGCGAGACAATGTGCGGGCCGCGCTTGCCCTGGCCGGCGTTCCAGTCGCCCCAGCGGGCGAAGTCCAGCACCGACATGTGGCCGATGCCGGCCGGGCCGACCACGGGTGGAATATCCGCCGAGGGCCCCCAGGCCATGGGCGTGGCGTTGCCCTTGTCGTCGAGCATGTGGCCGATGGGGGCGTCATACTTGCCGAAGGTGGCCTGTGGGCCGAAGCCGGCGCTCTTCAGGCCGAGCGGCGCATAGATGCGCTCTTCCACCAGGCGCTCCCACGGCTTGCCGGAAACTTCTTCCAGCATGGCGCCGGCGAAGGTGTAGCCGAGGTTGGAATACTGGAACGGCGAGCCGGTCTTGGGCACCTCCGGGGCGTGCTTCTTCCACCGCTCCAGCGCGTCGAGGCGCAGCTGGGTGGGGGTCATCTCGAAGCCGACCGCATTGAAGTAGATGCCGACGATCTCCGGCGTGTCGGAAGGGATGCCGCTGGTGTGGGAGAGAAGCTGCTCCAGTGTCACCGCCGCCAGCTTCGGGTCCATGTCCTTCACCTTGCCGCCCAGCACCTCGCCGAGCGTGCTGGTCCACTTGATCTTGCCTTCATCCACCAGCGTGCCAGCGACGGTGGCGGTGAAGGCCTTGGTGTCGGAGCCGAGATGGAAGCGGTCCTCCACCGTTACTGGCACGTCGAGGCCGAGCGCGCGCTTGCCCACGGCCCCCGATGCGACGATCTCGCCCGAGCGGGTGACGGCGGCGGCCAACGCCGGCAGGCCGTATTTGGCGCGCACGCCTTCCAGATAGCTGTCGAGGTTTTCCGCGGCACGGACGGGCGCCGATAGAGCGAGGGCCGCCGCAACGCCAAGGGCGATCCTCGCAAGGGGATGGGTGAAGGCTGATTGCGCGGGTCTGAAGTCCATGAACGATCCCCCTGTCGCCACGCCGTTGATCCGGCCAAGCGTGGCCGCATGAACGCAGGCAAACCGGCCCGCTGGCAAGGGGCATTCGGCGGTGCGGGCGGCGGCGCTGGCGTGCCCGGGCAACACGGATGCGGCGCGGCTGCGGCCGCTCATCCGGCTACACGCCGGCCCTCCGGGCGTGTAGAACCAAAGGCAAAGCTCAAGCGCGCGACCGCCCGCAGAGGCGAGAGGCTGCCGGTGTGGCCAAGCCGGACGCGCGAGGAGGAAATGCATGTTCGCAGCCCCGCCCGCCGTCGTCGCCCGCCCGTTCGTGGTGATGCCCGACGCCCTCCGGATCGAGGGGCGCCGCTCCGAGTGGAGCGAGGTCCAGTTCGGCGGCGTGCCGCTGACCACTTTCCTCGAAGGCCCCTCCTTCGATCGCGCGGGCAATCTGTGGGTCGTGGACATTCCGTGGGGGCGGCTCATCAAGGTGACGCCGCAGGGGAAGGTCAGCGTCGAGGCGGAATATGACGGCGAGCCCAACGGCCTGAAGTTCCACAAGGACGGGCGCGGCTTCATCGCCGACCACCGGCACGGCATCATGGTCTTCGATCCCGCCACCGGGCGGGTGGAACCCTATCTCGAACGGGCCATGCTCCAGCGCTTCAAGGGCGTGAACGACCTGATCTTCGCCGCCAACGGCGACCTCTATTTCACCGACCAGGGCCAGACCGGCCTGCACGACCCGTCCGGTTGCCTCTATCGCCTGCGGACGGACGGGCGGCTCGACTGCGTGCTGAAGGGCATCCCGAGCCCCAACGGCCTCGTGCTCAACAAGGCCGAGACGGTGCTCTTCCTCGCGGTGACGCGGGCCAACGCCATATGGCGCGTGCCGCTGATGCGCGACGGCACGGCGAGCAAGGTGGGCACCTTCATCCAGCTCTCAGGGGGCGGGGGGCCGGACGGTCTCGCCATCGACGAGGAGGACAACCTCGTCATCTGCCACATGGGCCTCGGCTCGGTCTGGCTGTTCAGCGCGCTTGGCGAGCCCATGCTGCGCATTAGGTCGCCGGAGGGCCATCTGACCACCAATTGCGCCTTTGGCGGGCCGGACAACCGGACGCTCTTCATCACGGAATCGAAGACCGGCACCATCCTCTGCGCCGATCTGCCGGTGCCGGGCCGGCGCATGTATTCCCATGCCTGAAATCGGGAATGGGGATCTTCGGCCTCATGGCCGGGCGTGGCGGAGCCCCACCACGCCGTCTGTTCCGCGTCTCTCCGCCGGATCGGCAGAGGCTGCCGCTCAGGCCTTGTATTCGTAGAGCAGGCGGGCGCGGATGGTGCCTTCCAGGGCGCGGATCTCGGAGAGGATGGCCTGGCTGTCCACGGCGGAGGCGTCCGCGTCGAGCACCACATAGCCGATGTCGGCATTGGTCTCGTAATACTGCGCGGCGATGTTGACCGCGTGGCGGGCCAGCACCTCGTTGAGGCGGCCGAGCATGCCCGGCAGGTTGCGCTGCACCTGGATGAAGCGGGTGCCGGTGGGGCGCGCGGGCAGCTGCACCTGCGGGAAGTTCACCGCGCCCATGGTGGAGCCGGTGTCGCTGTAGTCGAGCAGCTTGCGGGCCACCTCGGCGCCGATGCGCTCCTGCGCCTCCTCGGTGGAGCCGCCGATATGCGGCGTGAGGATCACGTTGGCGAGGCCCTGCAGCGGGGAGACGAACTTCTGGCCGTTGGCGCTGGGCTCCACGGGGAACACGTCCACCGCCGCGCCGCGCAGGTGCCCTGCCTTCAGCGCGTCGGCAAGGGCGTCGAGGTCCACCACCGTGCCGCGGCTGTTGTTGATGAGATACGCGCCCTTCTTCATGGCGGCGATCTCGGCGCGGCCGATCAGCCCGTGGGTGGCGGGGGTCTCGGGCACGTGCAGGCTCACCACGTCGCTCTGGGAGAGCACCTCGGCCATGGTCGCCACCGGCTCGGTGTTGCCGTGGCGGAGCTTGTCGGTGTGATCGTAATAGATCACCCGCATGCCCATCGCCTCGGCGAGGTTGGAGAGCTGCGAGCCGATATTGCCGTAGCCGATGATGCCCAGCGTCTTGCCGCGCACCTCGTGGCTGTCGGTGGCCGACTTGTCCCACAGGCCCTCATGGGCGGCGGCGGAGCGGTTGGGGATGCGGCGCAGCAGCATCACGATCTCGCCGATCACCAGCTCCGCCACGCTGCGGGTATTGGAGAAGGGGGCGTTGAACACCGGGATGCCGGCGATGCGGGTGGCGTCGATGTCCACCTGGTTGGTGCCGACGCTGAAGCAGCCGATGGCGATGAGACGGTCGGCCGCCTCCAGCACGTCGGCGGTGATCTGGGTGCGCGAGCGGATGCCGAGCAGGTAGACGCCCTTCAGCGCCTCCTTCAGCGCCTCGCCGTCCAGCGCCTTGGGCAGGCGGGTCAGGTTGGTGTAGCCGGCAGCGAGCATCATCTCGACGGCGCTGTCGTTGACGCCTTCGAGGAGCAGCACCTTGATCTTGTCGCGGGACAGGGACAGGTGGGGGGCGTTTTGGGTCACGGGGCGCGACGTCCTTCGGCGATCAACAGGCGAACCCGCGCGGAAATGAGCTGCCGCAAATGAGGTTCGGCTTGAAATGGTGGTTGCCGGGTGGCGGATGCGGCCCGGCGGCGGCGCGAAATTAGCGATTTTGCCGCGCCAGTCCAGACATCGCGCGCCTTTGCCGCGGCTGGGGCTTGACGACAGGGCAGGGGAGGGGCCGCTCCGTGAGGCGGGATCGCCCCCTCAATCCTCGCGTGAGGAGGGGTGGAAGCGGTCGGTCAGCGCCAGCACGGCGTAGGCGGCGACGAAGATGATGTTGGCGACCACCAGCCATCTCACCTGCGCTTCGCTCACGTCCGTCTCCAGCCGCATCAGCGCCTTCAGGAGCGTGATGCCGGTGATGGCCATGAGCGAGGCGAACAGCTTCAGCTTCAGCCCCGAGAAGGAGATGCGCGTCATCCAGACCGGCGAGGAGGGGGTGTCGGCGCGGTCGATCTTCTCGACGAAGTTCTCGTAGCCCGAGGAGATCACCACCACCAGCAGCCCGCCCACCAGGGCAAGGTCGATGAGGGTGAGGATGCCCATGATGACGTGCGTCTCGTTCATGCTCGGCAGGGCGATGGCGAAGCGCACGAGTTCCAGAAGGAAGGCGACGACGAGCAAGGCGAGCGCCACCGAGAGCCCCGCGAACAGCGGCACCATGGCCCAGCGGCTCAGCGTCACCAGCCGTACGATCGCCTTGCGCATCGCTTTGTCCCCTCCCGCTCAGAAGCTGCCGACCAGCGTGCCGAGCCCGATCACCACGGCCAGCGCGATGAGGGCGCCCACCACGGCGGCCATCACGATGTCGAGGTAGCCTTCCTTGTGGGTCACGCCGCACACGGAGAGCAGCGTCACCACTGCGCCGTTGTGGGGCAGGCTGTCCAGCGTGCCGGAGCCGATGACGGCGACGCGGTGCATGAGGGACGGATCCATGCCGATCTCGTGGGCGATCTTCATGTAGGTCGGCCCCAGCGCGTCGAGGGCGATGGTGAGGCCGCCGGAGGCCGAGCCGGTGAGGGCGGCGAGGATGTTGGTGGCCACCGCCAGCGACACCAGCGGCCCGCCCTCGATGCCCAGCACGAAGTTGCGCACGTCGGTGAAGGCCGGCAGCGCCGCGACGATGGCGCCGAAGCCGACGAGGCTCGCCACCGACAGGATCGGCAGCACCGAGGCATTGGCGCCCGCCGTCATGGTGGCGCGCAGTTCCGGCACGCTGGTGAAGTTGATGATGATGCAGGTGACGATGGCCGCCGCCAGCGCCACGATCACCGACCACACGCCACCCACCGCCGAGAGCGTCACGCCGCCCCACTGGGGATCGGCGAGGAAGCTCACGTCCATGCGCGGTAGCACCACGAAGGACATGAGGAGGTTGACGACGATCACCACCACGATGGGCAGCGCCGCCAAAAGGATGGGCGGCGCGCGGGGGGATTCATCGCTGGAATGGATCTCGGAGGGATCGAACGGGCCGGCTGTCGAGGCGCGTTCGCGCACGATGGGATCGTCCGCCGCGAGGTCCGCGCTCTCGTCCGGGGCGGCGATGAGCGAGCCGAAGCCCTCGCCGGCGGCACGCGCCGCAGTCTCCCGCCGCTTCAGCCACCACATGCCGAAGCCCAGCATGATGAGCGAGGCGATGATGCCGAGCCCCGGCGCCGCGAACGGCGTGGTGCCGAAGAACGGCATGGGGATGGCGTTCTGGATGGAGGGCGTGCCGGGCATGGCCGACATGGTGAAGGTGGAGGTACCAAGCGCGATGGCCGCCGGCATCAGCCGCCGCGGCACGCCGGCCGCGCGGAACAAAGCGACGCCCATGGGCGCAAGCACGAAGAAGGCGACGAACAGCGACACGCCGCCATAGGTGACGATGGCGCCGGCCAGCACCACGGCGAGGATGGCGCGGCTGGGGCCGAGCTTTTCCGTCATGTAGTTGGCGATGGAGGTGACCGAGCCGGAATCCTCCATCAGCTTGCCGAACACCGCTCCCAGCAGGAACAGTGGGAAGAATTGCGCGACGAAATCCGCCGCGTTGCGCATGAAGGTCTGCGTCCAGCTGGCCAGCAGCGGCTCGCCGGAGAAGGCGGCCGCGATGAGGCCCGCGATGGGCGCGAGGATGAGGATGGAGGAGCCGCGGAAGGCCAGGAAGATGAGGACCGCGAGGCCGACCAGAATGCCGATGAGACCCATGGATCAAAGCTCCGCCATCAGCTGGTCGAAATTGACGGTGGAGGCCTTGCCGATGTCGTGGGCGTGCTCGGTGAGGAAGAGGTCGGCGGCCTTGCGCCCCTCGTCCCTCAGCCAGGTGAGGAAGTCCCACTCGGCATTCAGCTTGGAGGAGAAGCCCAGCTCGTTCATCACCGGGTTGCGCACCACATGGACGCGCATCCGCGCCCAGTTGCAGGCCTCGCTGTCGCCGGAAAGCTCGTTCACGTGGCGCTGGAGCAGCGCCATCATGTACAGCTCCTTGATCGCCACCGAATTGAACGACACCTCGTTGAGGCGGTTGAGGATCTCCGCCGGGGTCTTGGGCGTGCCGGGGCGCTCCAGCGGGTTGATGGGCACGAGGATGGTGTCGTCGGACTTCAGCTCGCTCACCAGCGGCGCCAGCGTCGGGTTGCCGGAATAGCCGCCGTCCCAATAGGCCTCGCCGTCGATCTCCACCGCCTGGAACAGCGTGGGCAGGCAGGCGGAGGCCATCAGCACGTCCGGGGTGATCTCGGCGTTGCGGAACACGCGCGGGCGGCCGGTGCGCACGTTGGTGGCGGTGATGAAGACCTTGATGGGGGAGGAGCGCAGCCGCTCGAAGTCGATCTGCTTTTCGAGGATCGGCGCAAGCGCATTCCCGCCCAGGGGATTGTACTGGTAGGGCGAGAACATGCGCGTCATGAAATCCATCATCAGGAAGCCCGGCGCGGTGTCCATGGACCAGCGGCCGAGCATCTTGTCGAAGGGCGAGCGCTTGAACGGGCTGAAGCGGGCCGCCTCGGAGACGTGGGTCCAGTAGCTCTCAAGGGCGAGCTTGGCGCCCTCGCGGCCGCCGGCGGCGAAGCCATCCGCCAGCACGGCGGCGTTCATGGCGCCGGCCGAGGTGCCGGAGACGCCCTCGATCTCGAGCCAGCGTTCGTCGAGGAGCCGGTCGAGCACCCCCCAGGTGAAGGCCCCGTGGGAGCCGCCGCCCTGCAGGGCGAGATCGACGAGTACCGGTTCCCGTTCCATCTGAGACCTCATTCACAAGCAGGCCGCATCTGATGCGGGCCTGTCGCCGTTTGGCGGGGCGGGCGATCCTCGGGTCGGCTGTTATCGTTGGCGGCGGCGGGAGGGCCCGCCGTCCGCAGGCCGGTCACGCCGGCTGGGCGTTGGCCGGTTGCGTCTTTCCCGCGCCCGCGACGCGCTCCGGCCCGGTGTCGGGGCCGAACCACGCCACATAGAGCGCCGGCAGGAAGATGAGGGTTAGCAGCGTGCCCACCAAGAGCCCGCCCATGATGGCGAAGGCCATGGGCCCCCAGAACACGGTGGGCGCGATGGGGATCATGCCCAGCACGGTGGAGACCGCGGTGAGCATGATGGGCCGGAAGCGCATGGAGGAGGCGGAAACCACCGCATCCCACACGGTCTTGCCCGCCGCCCGGTCCGCCTCGATCTGGCCGATGAGGATGACCGCGTTCTTGGTGATCATGCCGATGAGCGCCAGCACGCCGAGGATGGCGACGAAGCCCAGCGGCCGGCCGGAGGCGAGCAGCGCCGCCACCACGCCGATGAGGCCGAGCGGCGCCACCGACAGTACGATGACGAGCCGCTGGAAGCTCTTCAACTCGAACATCAGCACGGTGAACATGAGCAGCAGCATCACCGGCACCACGGCGACGACGGAGGCGAGGGACGACGCGCTCTCCTCCACCGTGCCGCCGGTGGTGATGGCGTAGCCGGCGGGCAGCGTGCGGCGCAGGGCCTCGATCTTCGGGTCGAGCTTCTCCACCACGCTCTCGGGCAGCACGCCGCGCTTCACGTCCGACTGGACGGTCAGCGTCGGCACCCGGTCGCGGCGCCAGATGGCGGGATAATCCTGCCCGTATTCGAAGGTGGCGATCTGCGAGAGGGGCACGGTGCGCCCGCCCGGCAGTGGCACCTGCAGGGTGGCGAGGGAGGAAAGCGAAACACGCTCCTCGTCGGTGGCGCGGGCCACCACGTTGACGAGGTAGATGTCGTCGCGCACCTGCGTCACCGGCTGGCCGGAGAGCACGGTGTTGAGCACGCCGGCGAGCTGCGCCGTGGAGAGGCCCAGCAGCCGCGCCTCGTCCTGGTCGACGCGGATGGAGACCTGCCGCGCGGGCTCGATCCAGTTGTAGTTGACCGTCTCCACCTGCGGGTTTTCGGCCATCACCTTCGCGAGGTCGAAGGCGATGGCGCGCACCTTCTCGATCTCCGGGCCTGAGACGCGATACTGCACCGGCCAGCCCACGGGCGGCCCCAGCTCCAGCGGCGAGATGCGCGCCACGAGCTGCGGGAAGTCGGTGGCGAGCACCTTCTCCAGCTTGACGCGCAGCCGCTCGCGGGCGGCCACGTCCTGCGCCACGATCACGCTCTGGGCGAAGAAGTCGTTGGGCAACTGCACGTCGAGGGGCAGATAGAAGCGGATGGCGCCGCGGCCCACATAGGTGGACCAGCGGGCCACGTCCGGATCATTGGCCAGCACCTTGTCGAACGCCTCGGCGACGCTCTGCGAGGCGTAGATGGAGGCGTTCTGCGGCGAGGCGAGGTCCACCAGCAGCTCGGGCCGGTCGGAGGAGGGGAAGAACTGCCGCGGGATCAGAGGCAGCGCCAGCACCGACAGCACGAACAGGCCGGCGGTGACGGCGAGCGTCACCCAGCGCAGGCGCAGGCAGAGGATGAGGAAGGCGCGGTACATCCCCATCACGCCCTTTGGCGGGGCGTCGGGATCGGGGATCTTGTCCTTCGCCGGCGCGCGCAGGATGAGCACCTGAAGCAGCGGCGCGAACAGCACCGCCACGATCCACGAGACGAGGAGCGCGATGGCCACCACCGCGAACAAGGTGAAGGTGTATTCGCCCGCCGAGGAGGCGGCGAAGCCCACCGGCACGAAGCCCGCCACCGTCACCAGCGTGCCCGCGAGCATCGCCGCCGCATAGGCCTTGAAGGCGTAGGAGGCGGCGGTGGGCGGGTCGTCGCCGGCCGCGAGGCGCGTCAGCGTCGCGTCCGTGGTGGTCATGGCGTCGTCCACCATCAGCGCCAGCGCGATGATGAGGGCGCCCAGCGAAATGCGCTGCATGTCGATGTGCGCGATCTGCATCAGCGCGAACACGATGGCGAGGGTGAGCGGGATGGCGAGCGCCACGATGGCGCCGGCCCTCACCCCGAGCGCGATGAACGACACCACGAGGATGATGCCCACCGCCTGCCACAGGCTCTCCATGAACTCGGAGATGGCGCTCTTCACCGTCACCGCCTGGTCGGCCACCAGCGTCGCGTCGATGCCCACGGGCATGTTGGCGAGGATGCGCGTCATGGCGCGGTCGATGTTGGCGCCCATGGCGAGGATGTCGCCGCCGTCGCGCATGGCGATGGCGAGGCCGATGGCATCCTTGCCGTTCACCCGGAACATGGGCTGGGGCGGATCGGCGAAGCCGCGGCGGATGGTGGCGATGTCGGCGAGGCGGATGAGCCGCCCGTTCACCGCGAGGTTCACATTGGCGATGTCGGCTTCCGAGGCGAAGGCGCCGGAAACGCGGACGGAGATGTTCTCCTTGCCGGTCTGGATCTCGCCGGAGGGGCGCACGATGTTCTGCGCCGCCAGCGCCGAGAGCACCGCCTGCCGGTCGATGCCGAGGCTCGCCAGCTCCTGCATGGAGAATTCGATGAAGATGCGCTCGTCCTGCGCGCCGAGGATCTCGATCTTCGACACGTCCGGCACGTGCAGCAGCTCGGAGCGCGCCTCCTCCACATAGTCGCGCAGCTCGCGATGGGAGAAGCCGTCCGCCGTGAAGCCGTAGATGATGCCGAAGGTGTCGCCGAACTCGTCGTTGAAGAACGGCCCCACGATGCCCTGCGGCAGGGTGTGGCGGATATCGGCGATGCTTTTCCTCACGTGGTACCAGATGTCCGGCACCTCGGCGGCGGTGGCCGAGCCCTTCAGATGCACGAACACCGTGGTGACGCCGGGCTTGGTGTAGCTTTCCAGGAAGTTCAGCTGCGGCGTTTCCTGGAGCTTGCGCTCCAGCCGTTCCGTCACCTGCCGGAAGGTCTCTTCCAGCGTGGCGCCCGGCCAGTTGGCCTGCACCACCATGGTCTTGATGACGAAGGTCGGGTCTTCCGCCCGGCCGAGGTTGCGGAACGCCATCACGCCGGCCACCACGGAGATGGCCATGAGGTAGATGATGACGGAGCGGTGTTTCAGCGCCCAGGCTGAAAGGTTGAAGCCGCCGCTCACAGGCTGGCTCCCGCGGGCGCCGCGAGCAGGCGCACCTTCTGGCCGGGATGCAGGGCCTGCACGCCCGCCGTCACCACGATCTCGGAGGGCTTCAGCCCCTCGCCGACGCTGACGGAGGCCGGGCCGAAGCGCAGCACCTCGATGGTGCGCAGCGCCACCGTCTGGGTCTTGGGATCGACCACCCACACGGCGGGCTTGTCATTGAGGCGGGTGAGGGCGCTCGCCGGGATTTCCACCACCGGCCCGCGATCCACCATCACCCGGCCGACCACCGTGGTGCCGAGGCGCAGCGCCTCCGGCGGATTGGTGAGGCCGACGCGGACCCGGAAGGTGCGTGTCACCGGATCGGCCTGCGGCGCCACCTCGCGCACGCGGCCGGTGGCGGTGACGGCGGGATCGGTGGCGAGCGCCACCGTCACCTCGGGATCGCCCGGCAGGCCGGAGAGCATGGCGGCGGGCACGTCGAACACCGCGTCGCGGCCGTCCTGGCGCGCCACCTCGATCACCGGCTGGCCGGCCTGCACCACTTCGCCGGGCTCGGCCCGGCGCTGGGTGACGACGCCGGCGCTGTCGGCCTTCAATTCCGTGAAGCCGAGGCGGTCCTCGGCCATCTGCAGGCGCGCTTCCGCGTCGTCCACCTGCGCGCGGGCGTTCAGGAAGGCCTGCTCGGCCTGCTCATACTGGGCGCGCGGGGTGAAGCCGCGGGCGAGGAGCTGGCGCTGGCGCTCATACTGGTTGCGGGTCTGGGTGAGGTTGGCATTGGCCGCGCCGAGCGCCGCCTGGGCCGAGCGCAGGGCATTCTGCTCGTCCTGGGGATCGAGGCGGGCGAGCACCTGGCCGGGGGCGACGCGATCGCCCACGTTCACGAGGCGGTCGATGACGCGGCCGGAGATGCGGAAGCCGTAGGTGGCCTCGTTCTGCGCCTCCACCACGCCGGTGAGGCTCACGGCGTCGCTGGCCGCGCGGTTGGTGGCCACGACCGTGCGCACCGGCCGCGGCTCTTGCGCTTGCGGCTTCTGCGCCTCGCCGCAGGCCGAAAGGAAGAAGCACGCGCCGAGCACGCCCAGCAGCATGTGCTTACCTTTGACCACGCCAGCATCCTGCCCGCGATTTACCCGATGGTCGCGCACGAGCAGCTCCTCTTCGCAGTGCAACTAGCGTGGCTATAGAGGAGACTTGCGCATTAGACCAGCGAGTTAACTGAAAGCGCCTTCCTATACGTCGACGTTTCTGCCATTCCCGTGATCGATAGGCGCGATATGCGCCAAAAGGAGAAACTCCACATGGCAGAGGTCAAGGTCGCCGTCGTCACCGCGGGCGGTTCGGGCATGGGCGCGGCGTGCGCGCGGCGTCTCGCGGCGGACGGCTATGCGGTTGCCATCCTGTCCTCGTCCGGCAAGGGCGAAGCGCTGGCGGCGGAACTGGGCGGCCTCGGCGTCACCGGCTCCAACCAGAACAGCGAGGACATCGCGCGGTTCGTGGATCAGGTGATGGCCCGCTACGGCCGCATCGACGTGCTGGTGAACAGCGCCGGCCACGGCCCGCGCGACACCATCACCGCCATCACCGACGAGCAGTGGCACCAGGGCCTCGACGTCTATCTCATGAATGTGATCCGCTCGGTGCGGCTCGTCACCCCCGTCATGGTGGCGCAGAAGAGCGGGGCGATCGTCAACATCTCCACCGCCTGGGCGTTCGAGCCGGCGGCCATGTTCCCCACCTCGGCCGTGTTCCGCGCCGGGCTTGCTGCCTACACCAAGATCTTCGCCGACACCTATGCCGCCGACAATGTGCGCATGAACAACGTGCTGCCCGGCTGGATCGACAGCCTGCCGCAGACCGACGAGCGCCGGGCCGGCGTGCCCATGGGCCGCTATGGCACCAGCGCCGAAATCGCCGCTACGGTGGCCTTCCTCGCCTCCGAAGGCGCCGGCTACATCACCGGCCAGAATTTGAAGGTGGACGGCGGCCTGATGCGCTCGGTGTGAGCGGGGCGCATTTGGCTTGGGGTAGGGGTGAGCGATGGGGCCGGCCTTCGAAGCCGGGCCTCTCACGCGCCTTGCGCGTCCCCATGGCGATATCTTGTGGCAAAGGTTAAGTTGGTTGACCGCAGGAGTGTTTCCCGTGAAGAATGTGGTCTACCTTCTCAGTCTGTCATTATTGACTTGCGCCCTGCCTTTGGGAGCAGCGCCCGCACATGCCGAATTCGCCATCGCCTGGGGTCAGAGAGACAGCCAGTTTTGGCATGGATGGGCAAAAAACAAAAAAACAGCAGCGGAGGCGAAAAAGATCGCCATGGACCTGTGCCAGAAGGGCGGCACGCGTGAATGCCGGCTGATCGTCACCGGCAACAAGCAGTGTGTCGCCCTTGCCGTTCCCGACAAGGGCAAGGCTGTCGGCTACTGGTCCAAGAAGTTCCTTCGGGGCGATGCGGAAACAGCGGCCGCAAACAGTTGCGAAGCCAAGGGCGTGACGTGTACCATTCGAATTGCATTCTGCGATGACTACGTGAAGCCGTGATATTCTAAATCAGATACTTGTGCCCTTCGTCCTCTCGGCCCGCGCGTCCCGTGCCACATGCACCATCATCAGCTCGCCGACATTTTCCGGCGTGAGCAGGCCCACGAGCCGGCCGCCGGGGGCGTCGAGCACGCCGACGGCGGGGACCTGGGCACTGGTGATGAGCTTCAGCGCCACATCGAGTTTCGAGCGCGCCTCGACGGTGGGGATGTCGTGCTGCATCACCTCGATGACGGGCGTGGTCGGCCCCTGCTCCTTCAGAGCCCGGATCATGGCGTCGCGGGTGAGCACGCCGCGCAGGTGGCCGGCGCCGTCCACCACCGGGAATTCCTTCTGGGTGGAGCGGATGAGCGCCTCCGCCGCATCGTCCACGGTGGATTGCGGCCCCAGCGTCTCGAAATGGGTGATCATGGCGTCGGCCACGATATGCCCGCGCGAGGCCTCCCTCAGCTGCACCTGCCCGGCCTCGCCGGAAGCGGCGAGGAAGACGAAGACACCGATGATCATCAGCATCGGATTGGTGAAGATGCCCAGCAGCCCGAGGCCGATGGCGAGGCCCTGGCCGATGGAGGCGGCGAGGGCGGTGGCGCGGGCAAAACCCATCCTCATGGCGAGGAGCGCGCGCAACACCCGCCCGCCGTCCATGGGGAAGGCAGGGATGAGGTTGAACAGCACGAGGAAGATGTTGGCGCCCGCGAGCTTGACCAGCATGGACGTGCCGGGGTCCTCGACCTTCGCCAGATCCTCCGCCTTCAGGTCGCCGCCCGTGAGGGTGAGGCTCAGCACCGCCAGCAGCACGACGGCGATCACCACGTTCACCGCCGGCCCGGCGATGGCCACCACCAGCTCCTGCGAGGGCTTCTCCGGGATGCGCTCCAGATTGGCGATGCCACCGAACGGCCAGAGCGTGATGTCCGGCGTCTTCACCCCGTAGCGGCGGGCGGCGAAGACGTGCCCCAGCTCGTGCAGCAGCACGCAGAAGAACAGCAGCGCCACGAACAGCACGCCCTCCCACGCCGCCTGCGACCCGCCGGACCGGTAATAGGCCGCCCAGATCCACACCAGGAACAGGAGGAAGGTCACGTGGATGCGGATGGCGGTCTCGCCGAGGCGGCCGATGGTCAGGGACCAGGGCATTCGAAGTCTCCCTGAGGGATGTCGCTCCACACATAGCGCCTCGGGCCGGCCGCGCAATGACGGGTGCCAGGGCTCGCGGAATTGTCGCTGCAGGGAGGATTGCACCTCTTGTTGATAAGGTAAGCTTATTATATTGTGACCTTATGGATCACCCTCTTCCCGTCCCGACCCCGCAGCTCGGCTTCATGCTCGTGGACGCCGGTCGCCTCTACCGGGCCCGCATGGACGGCGCCTTCGAGCATGCCGGCCTCGGCCTGACCCCCGGGGAGGCGCGGGCGCTGGCCTACGTCAATATCCATCGCGGCCTGCGCCAGACGGCCCTGGCGGAGAAGATGAGCGTGGAGCCGATGACGCTCGTCGGCTTCCTCGACCGGCTGGAAGGCCTCGGCCTGGTGGTCCGCGAGAGCGATCCCACCGACCGGCGGGCCAAGATCGTCGTGCTGACGCCGGCCGCGCAGCCCTATCTCGAAGGCGTCGAGCTGGCGGCCAGCAAGGTCCGCGCGGATGCCACGCGCGGCTTTTCCGACGAAGAGCGCGCCCAGCTCCGCGACTTCCTCGACCGCATCCGCGGCAACCTCGCCCGCGAATGCATGAGCCGCGAGGGCGCATCGCGCGAGACCCGCACGAAGGAGGCGCGTCGGTGACGGCGACCCATTCCGCAGAGGCCCCGACGCCGCCCGCGCCGCTCATGACCGAGCGCGAGGTGTCCATCATCGGCGGCATGATGGTCATGCTCGGCCCGGTCAGCCTCTCGCTCTACACGCCGGCTTTGCCGACTTTGGTGGAGGTGTTCGGCACGTCCATCGCGACGGTGAAGCTCACCCTCACCGTCTTCTTCTTCGGCTTCGCCGTGTCGCAGCTGATCTGCGGGCCGCTTTCCGATGCCTATGGCCGGCGGCCGGTGGCGCTCGGCTTCTTCGGCATCTACCTGTCGGGGGCGGTGGTTGCCATGCTGGCCCCCACCATCGGCTGGCTGGTGGCCGGGCGCATCCTGCAGGGCATCGGCGCGGCGGCGGGCATCGCTCTGTCCCGCGCGCTGGTGCGCGACCAATATACGGGGCAGGCCTCGGCGCGGGTGATGAACCTCATCGGCACCATCCTCGCCATCGGTCCGGCCATCTCGCCCACCATTGGCGGCTTCCTGCTCGGCGCCTTCGGCTGGCATTCGGTGTTCGTGGCCATGACCTGTTTCGGCCTCGCCTTGATGACGCTGCTGCTGCTGCGCGTGCCGGAGACCAACCGCACACCCGACCCGCGCCTTGCCGCCCCGCGCGCGGTGGCGGCGAGCTATCGTCGCCTCCTCAGCGACCGCGGCTTCATGCGCGCCGCGCTCACTGCCGGCTCCGCGCTGGGCGGCATCTACACGCTGGCGGCGGCGCTGCCCTTCGTGCTCATCGATCGGGTGGGGCTCTCGCCCACGCAATTCGGCGTCGCCATGATGATGCAGACCGGCGCCTTCATGTTCGGCACCCTCATCGCCCGCCCGCTGCTCAACCGCTTCAAGGCGCAGCAGCTCATCCTGCCCGGACTGCTGCTGGTGCTCACCGGGGCCATCGCCATGGCGGTGGGCCCGCATGTGGTGGCGCTCTCGACCCTGAGCGTGATGCTGCCCATCTCCTTCTGGGCCTGCGGCTGCGCGCTGCTGCTGCCCGGCTGCACCACCAATGCGCTGGCCCGCTTCGGCTCCATCGCCGGCGCCGCCTCCGCGCTCACCGGCTTCCTGCAGATCGGCAGCGGCTTCATCGGCACGTCCATCTCGGCGCTGCTGCCCTCGCCGCTGCTGGCCATGACCATCCTCGTGCCCGCCATGGCGGTGATGGCGCTCACCATCCACCTCGTGCTCGCGCCGCGCCGCGAGGCCGCGCCGCTGGAGGTCGAGCCCGCCCGTGACCTCGCCCCCGATCTGGAGCTCGCCGCCGATCCGCTCGGCCTCGTCGGGGCGTCCGGCGACGAGATCGAGGCAGGCACTTACCGTCGGGCATCCTGAACACGCCACGCCCGCGCCCCCGGTTGGTTGACCAAGCGGGAGGTGGAGTGGTCAATTCCCCCTCGGCTCGCGAATCCGGGCTATGGGGGGACATATGAAACTTCGAGGATTGGCCTTGGCGGCCCTGATCGCGCTCGGCGCGGCAGGCGCCGCCGGCAGCGCCCAGGCTCAGACCATGAGTTACGCGCAGGCCGCTGGACTTCTGGCGCAGCATTGCGGCGAAGACATCATGAAGGTCTGCCGTGGCCAGAACCTGGGCAATGGCGCCATCTACAATTGCCTGAGCCAGAATGTGAGCCGCCTCTCGCCCGCATGTGCCGCCAACCATGAGGGCATCCGCCAGATGACCGAGGCGCGCGCCGCTGCCCAGCTCGAGGTCCACAAGGTGTGCGACCGCGACCGCGCCCAGTATTGCCCCGGCCTCGTGCCCGGCGACGGCAACATCGTCTCGTGCCTGCTCGAAGCCTCCAAGGTGGTGAGCCAGGCCTGCACGAGCGCCCTCATCAACGCCGGCTACAATCAGCAGTGAGGGGGAGGGACACATGAAGATCCAGATGCGTTCCGTCCTGCTGCTCTCGGCGGCCCTCATGGCCCCCGTGGCGCTCGCCGCGCCGGCGTCCGCCCAGGCCGTCACCTCCAACGCCCAGATCGTGCAGGGCCTTCAGGCCAGCGTCGCCGACGTGCCGAACGTCTCGGCCGAGGCGCTGCGCGGCCTCGCCGTCGCGCACATGAAGTATACCGGCCCGCCCGAGAGCCGCCCGCCGCTGGCCATCCAACTGGACCAACTGGCGCAGATCAACGTGGAGATCGAGTTCGATCTCAATTCCGCGATGATCAAGCCCTCGTCCTACCGGACGCTTGGCTCCATCGCCGATGCCATGCACAATCCGATCCTGCTCGGCTACAAGTTCCTCGTGGTAGGCAACACCGACACCACCGGCACCCGCGAGATCAATCTCAAGCTCAGCCAGGAACGCGCCGACGCGGTGATGCAGGCGCTCGCCACCACCTTCCGCGTGGACCCGCGCCGGCTCCAGGCCGTGGGCCTCGGCGAGGAAAACCTGCAGGACGTGAAGCATCCACAAGCCGCCATCAACCGGCGTGTGCAGATCTTCAACCTGGGCAGCACGGGCGTCCTCACTCCCTGATCCTGCCGCATCTTCAACAAAAGAACGCCGCCGCCGGGCATCCCCGACGGCGGCGTTCCTGTTTCCAGAGACCTCGAGAGGGCCGAAATGCCGGCCCGTCTCAGGTCGGGTCTCACGCCTTCTTGGCGCGGGCCGGCTTGGCAGCCTTCGACGCGGCCTTGGCCGGAGCCTTGGCGACGGGGGCGGGCGCCGTCTTCACGGCCGCAGCCTTGGCGCGGGCCGCCTTCGGAGCGGGAGCCTTGGGAGCGGGGGCCTTGGGGGCGGGCGCGGCCTTCGGAGCAGCGGCCTTGGGAGCGGCAGTCTTCGGGGCGGCAGGGGCCTTGGCGGCAGCGGTCTTGGGCGCCTTGGCGACCTTGGGGGCCGCAGCCTTCGTCTCGGTGACCTTGGGCTCGGCGGCCTTCGCAGCAGCCTTCGGCGCCGCCTTGGGAGCCGCGGCCTTGGGCGCCTTGGCGGGGGCGGCAGCCTTCGGAGCCGCAGCCTTCACCGCGGTCGCCTTGGGAGCGGCGGTCTTCGGCGCGGCGGTCTTGGGAGCAGCAGCCTTGGGCGCAGCAACCTTGGCGGCCGCCTTCGGGGCCGCAGCCTTCACCGCGGGCGTCTTGGCCGGCGCCTTCGGGGCGGCAGGCTTCGCAGTGGCGGTCTTGGCAGCGGCGGTCTTCGCGGCAGCGGTCTTCGCAGCAGGCTTGGGCTTGTCGGGGGACTGGGTCAGAGCGGAAGCCGCGAGCGACTTGATCTCCGCGTGGGTGAGGCTGCCCGGATCGCGAAGGGCCTTCGCGGCGAGGCTGCTCACTTCGTCACTGGTGACTTCCGGCTTCTTGGCCATGACTCTTCTCCGAAATTCTACGCGCCGGCGCGAATTCCTTGTCGAATCACGACATTCGCCAGCATGTGATCCATCCCCCGGAAAATTTTCGGAATGGTTAACGCCAGTCTTATCAGTGCGTTCCCGCGCGGGGGCGCACGCCCTCCGGCGGCGCCGGGGAGGGTGTCACACCCTCGTCCCACCATCGGTCTAGGGTGCCGAATCAGCAGCGGGCGCGGGGGCGCGATGCTCTCCGTTTCCCGTTATAGATGAAGGGGTTGACATGCCCGGCCGTCCGACCGTGCTCTTCCTGTGCCCCGATAATGGGGCCCTCAGCCTGATGGCCGAGGCGGTGGCGCTCCATCGCCATCCCGACCTGCGCCCCTTCAGCGCCGCCGCGACGACACCGGGCAGTGTCGATCACGCTCTCGTCGCCGCGCTGGAGGACGAGGACGTTCCGGCCGATGGCCTCTCCGCCAAGCCGGCCGGGGTGTTTCTGCTCTCCGGCGCGCCGCGCCTCGATGTGGTGGTGGCGCTGGGCGAGGCGAGCCGGCGGGCCATCCGCCGCCAGCCCTTCCTCGGCCTGTTGCGGCTGGAGACCTGGGGCCTCGCGGAAGTGGTCCGCAGCCTGCCGGCGCCAGCCCGCCGCAGTGCCTATCGCCGTCTCCTGCCGGAAATCGGCGCCGCCATCGCGCGGCTGGAGGAGCGCATCGCGCTCCGCCTCTCCGGGGTCGCCGCGTAGCGCCTTGCATTGCTTTCGCTCAGGCGCCGCGCGGGCTTTTGGCGTTGCCTCCGCTCAAGCGCCGCGCGGGCTGGGATTGCCCGCGCGAAACGCCGGCCTCAGTCGGCGATCTTGCCGCCCAGCTCGTCCTCGATATGGATGCGGATGATCTCCTCGAAGGAGCTTTCCGCCTTGAAGCCCAGCGCCGTCGCGCGGGCGGCGTCGAACTTGCGCGGCCAGCCGGAGACGATGGTCTCGATCACCGGGTCCGGCACCTTCTTGATGCGCCCCACCGCCTTGTCGCCGGCGACCTTGCGCAACGCCTCGATCTGCTCGCCCACCGTCACGGCGAGGCCGGGCATGGTGAGGTTGCGGCGGGTGCCCACGCTGGCGCCGTCGAGGGTGGCGGCGTGGATGAGGAAGCCCACCGCCGAGCGCGGCGAGGCGTGCCAGTGCATCACCTCTTCCGACACGGGCAGGATGGCCTCCTGTCCCGCAAGCGGCTCCCGGATGATGCCGGAGAAGAAGCCGGAGGCCGCCTTGTTCGGCAGGCCCGGCCGCACGCAGATGGTGGGCAGGCGGATGCCGATGCCGTCGAAGAAGCCGCGCCGGGTGTAGTCCGCCAGCAGCAGCTCGCCCATGGCCTTTTGCGTGCCGTAGGAGGTGAGCGGCGTGTGGAAATATTCGTCCGGGATCGCCTCAGGGAAGGGCGCGCCGAACACCGCGATGGACGAGGTGAAGACGAGGCGGGGCGTATAGCCCTCGATCACCCGCACCGCGTCGAACAGATGGCGCGTGCCGTCGAGATTGATGCGGTAGCCCTTCTCGAAATCCGCTTCAGCCTCGCCGGAGACGATGGCGGCGAGATGCAGGATCACGTCCGGCCGGTCCGCCACCAAAGCCGCCGCCTCGCCGGGCACGGAGAGGTCGGAGACGCGGGTGTCGATGGGAAAGGGCGCCTCGGGCGGCTTCGGCGTCACCACGTCGTGGGCGGTGATGCGGGTGATGGGCGTGCCGCCGAGGCGGCCGTCGCGGGCGAGACGCTCGATGAGCTTGCGGCCGACCATGCCGGCGCCGCCGATGACCAGAATGTGCATCTTGGAAAATCCCCTCGCGCTCAGAGCGCCCAGCCGCCGTCGATGATGTGGATCTGCCCCGTGGTGAAGGCGCTTTCATCGGAGGCGAGATAGAGGGCGAGCGCGGCGATCTCCTCCGGCGTGCCGAGGCGCCCCATGGGCTGGCGGCCGACGAAATCGGCGCGCACCTGCTCCAGCGAGCGGCCGGTCTGGGTCGAGACGGCGGCGATGCGCTCGTCCAGCGAGGGCGACTGGATGGTGCCGGGGCAGATGGCGTTGGCGCGCACGCCCTTCAGGATGAAATCCGCAGCCACCGCCTTGGTGAGGCCGATCACCGCCGCCTTGGTGGTGCCGTAGGCGTAGCGGTTCGGCACGCCGCGGATGGAGGAGGCCGCCGAGGCGATGTTGACGATGGAGCCCTTCCCCTTCTCCAGCATGCCCGGCAGGAAGGCGGAGATGGTGCGGTGCATGGACTTCACATTGAGGTCGAAGGAGAAGTCCCAGTCCTTCTCGCTGGTGTCGAAGATGGTGCCCTGGTGCACGTAGCCGGCGGCGTTGACCAGCACGTCCACGGGGCCGATTTCCTTGGCGAGCGCCGTCACCGCGTCGGTGGAGAGAACGTCCAGCCCCCGCGTCTGCGTGCCCGCGAGGCCGGCGAGCTTGCCGACGTCGAGGTCGGTGGCGATGACGCTCGCGCCCTCGCGCACGAAGGTCTCCGCGATGGCGCGGCCGATGCCCTGTCCCGCCGCCGTCACCAGCGCGGTCTTGCCCTGAAGTCGTCCACCCATGTCATGTCCTCTTTCATTGTCGCGCGGGGTCACAGAGCCGCGCGAATGTCCTCCAGCCGCCGGACCTGGCGGCCATCCTCATTGAAATTCTCCGGCGCGAGCCACGCCTCGAAGGCCGCCTTGGCGCGCGGCCATTCGTGGTCGAGCAGCGAGAACCAGGCGGTGTCCCGGTTGCGGCCCTTGACGATCATGTGCTGGCGAAACAGCCCCTCGAAGGTGAAGCCGAGCCGCGCCGCCGCCTGCCGGGAGGGGGCATTGAGCGCGTTGCACTTCCATTCGTAGCGGCGGTAGCCGAGCGCCTCGAAGGCGTGGCGGGCCATGAGATACATGGCTTCCGTCGCCCCCCGCGTGCGCTGCAGCGCGGGGGTGTAGAGGATGTTGCCCACCTCGATCACGCGCTGTGCCGACTCGATGCGCATGTAGGTGGCATGGCCCACCGCCCGGCCGCCCTCGGCTTCCTCGATGGCGAAGAGCAGCGGGTCCGCTTTCTTCGCGGCCTCGCCATAGAAGGCGGTGAAGGCGGCTTCGTTGGGAAAGGGCGCGGGGGAAAGATAGGCCCAGAGCGCCTCCTTGTCCGGCCCGTGGGACAGAGCGAAGAGCGAGGCCGCATGCCGGGGCGCGTCGAATGGCACGAGGCGGACGTGGCGGCCCTCCAGTGTCGTCGGCTCGGGCCGGCGGGCGGGGGCGGTGTCCACGGGCGCGCCGAGGGGGATGGACGGATCGCCGGACATCACTTGTCGCCCCCGGCGCGGAAGAAGCCGTTGATCTCGGCGAAGGGCACCGCGTCCGCGAATTTCTGGAAAGTGCCGGCGTCGCGGATCTCCTCCACTGAGGCGATGAAGGCGCCCCAGGCCACGCGGCTCAAGGTGCTGCCGACGCTGATGCGGCGCGCGCCGAGCCCGGCAAGGTCGGCGACGGAGAGGCCCGTCGCGCCCGGCATCAGCACGTTCACCGGCAGCGGCGCCACCGCTTCCACCACGGCGGAGATGTCGTCCCGTGTCCTGATGCCCGGCGCATAGAGGCAGTCCGCCCCCGCCGCCGCATAGGCCTTCAGGCGGGTGATGACCTCGTTCAGGTCGGTCCGGCCCACCAGGAAGCATTCGGCGCGGGCGGTGAGGATCACATCCGCGCCGGTGGCGTCGATGGCCTTGCGCGCCGCGCGCACCCGCGCCACCGCGGTGTCGAGATCGTAAAGCGGGTGCGCGGCATCCCCCGTCGCGTCCTCGATGGAGAGGCCGGACACGCCGGTTTCGACGCACAGGGTGACGCTCTCGGCGACGCCGGCCGGATCGGGCGCATAGCCCGCCTCGAAGTCCGCATTCATGGGCAGGGAGGTGGCCGCGACCAGATCGGCGATGTGGGCCAGCATCTCGTCCCGCCCCACGGCGCCGTCCGGGCGGCCGGTGGAGAAGGCGTAGCCCGCGCTGGTGGTGGCGAGCGCCTTAAAGCCGGCGGCTTCGAGATAGCGCGTCGTGCCCACGTCCCAGGGGTTGGGCAGCACGAAGCAGCCGCTCTCGTGGAGCGTGCGGAAGGCGCGGCGCTTTTCGGCGGGCGAGGTCATGATGTCATTCCCGTGCGCCGCCGGGGCGTGGCGGCGGGGTGGGAGATTAGGACCGGGGCGGGCGGACGGGAAAGACCCGTCCACCCGTCCGCATCGCGATCAGTGGTTGTCGCGCGGCACGCCCATGGTCTGGGCGATGTGCTGGTATTTCACGGCCGGCTTCAGCACCATGCCCTCGTCGAACTGGGCCACCATGGAGCGCTGGATCTCCTGCCACGGGGTCTGGCTCTCCGGCGCCTTGTAGCCGCCATGGCCCTGAAGGTCGGCGCGGCGCTGGGCGAGCTCTTCCGGCGAGATCAGGATATCGGCGGTGCAGGTGTTGAGGTCGATGCGCACCCGGTCGCCGGTCCGGAGCAGCGCAAGGCCGCCGCCCGCCGCCGCTTCCGGCGAGGCGTTGAGGATGGAGGGCGAGCCCGAGGTGCCGGACTGGCGGCCGTCGCCGATGCAGGGCAGGGCATGGATGCCCTTCTTGATGAGGGCGGCCGGCGGCTGCATGTTCACCACCTCCGCGCCGCCGGGATAGCCCAGCGGGCCGGTGCCGCGGATGAACAGCAGGGTGTATTCGTCGATCCCGAGGGAGGGATCGTCGATGCGGTGGTGGTAGTCCTCCGGCCCGTCGAACACCACGGCGCGGCCCTCGAAAGCCTCCGGGTCGTTGGGGTTGGAGAGGAAGCGCGCGCGGAACTCCTCGGAGATCACCGAGGTCTTCATCACCGCGTTGTCGAACAGGTTGCCGTGCAACACGATGAAGCCGGCATCCTCCTTGAGCGGCGCGTCATAGGCCTTGATGACCTCGCGGTCCCAGGAGAGCTTGCCCTTGCAGTTCTCGCCCATGGTGCGCCCGTTCACGGTGAGCGCGCCTTCGTGGATCTTGCCCTTCTCGATCAGCTCCGCCACCACTGCCGGCACGCCGCCCGCGCGGTGGAATTCCTCGCCGAGATATTCGCCGGCGGGCTGGAGGTTCACCAGCAGCGGGATCTTGTGGCCGACGCTCTGCCAGTCATCCACCGAGAGCGGCACGCCCACATGGCGGGCGATGGCGTTGAGGTGGATGGGGGCGTTGGTGGAGCCGCCGATGGCGCTGTTCACGCGGATGGCGTTCTCGAACGCCTCGCGGGTGAGGATGTCGGAGGGCTTGAGGTCCTCCCACACCATGTCCACGATGCGCTTGCCGGTCTCGTAGGCGATCTGCCCGCGCTCGCGATAGGGCGCGGGGATGGCGGCGCAGCCGGGCAGGGACATGCCGAGGGCTTCCGCCAGCGCGTTCATGGTGGAGGCGGTGCCCATGGTGTTGCAGTGGCCCACCGACGGAGCGGAGGAGGCCACCACATTCATGAACTCATCATAGTCGATCTCGCCGGCGGCGAAGCGCTCGCGGTTCTTCCACACCACGGTGCCGGAGCCGGTGCGCTCGCCCTTCCACCAGCCGTTCAGCATCGGCCCGCCCGAGAGCACGATGGCCGGGATGTTCACGGTGGCGGCGGCCATGATGCAGGCCGGGGTGGTCTTGTCGCAGCCGGTGGTCAGCACCACGCCGTCAAGCGGGTAGCCGTAGAGGATTTCCACGAGGCCGAGATAGGCAAGGTTGCGGTCCAGCGCGGCGGTGGGGCGCTTGCCGGTCTCCTGGATGGGATGGACCGGAAACTCGAACGGCACGCCGCCCATGGCCTCGATGCCCGCGCGCACGCGGTGGGCGAGGTCCAGATGGTGGCGATTGCACGGGGAGAGGTCCGAGCCGGTCTGGGCGATACCGATGATGGGCTTGCCGGACTGCAATTCCTCGCGGGTGAGGCCGAAATTGAGATACCGCTCCAGATAGAGCGCGGTCATGCCGGGATTGTCCGGATTGTCGAACCACAGCTGCGACCTGAGCTTCAGGCCGTGCTTTTCGGGCTGGTCGCCCTTGTGCTCGATCGTTCCCTTTTTTCCCTGGTCGGCAGGACCGGACATGGCTTTCTCCACTGCTCCAGCGTTCGGGTGCGCCGGATTTTAATCGATTTGATCGGCGGGATTTATGCGCCCGGCCGGCGCGGAAATCAATCCGCGAATGCCGCTCGCGCAGTGTGCAATGCACCCTTCGGGCGCCTCCCATACCGATGGCGCTCTTGCCTCAATGCGCGAACCGTTTATCGGAGGAACGCGATCGAGGAGAGGTCATGAGCGAGATGCCCGCCGCCGCCGACATGCGCCCCGCCACCGCGCCCTTCGCGCGGCTCGCTGGCGTCGAGGTGACGCGTGGCGCGCGCACGGTCTTCTCCAATCTCAGCCTCACCCTCACCGAGCGGCGCATCGGCCTCGTCGGCGACAACGGCTCCGGCAAGTCCACTTTGCTGCGGCTGCTCAACGGGCTGATCCTGCCGGACGCCGGCACGGTGACGGTGGAGGGCCTCGACACCCGCCGTCACCGCCGCAAGCTGCCGGCGACGGTGGGCTTCGTGTTCCAGAATGTGGACCATCAGATCATCTTCCCGTCGGTTCGGGAGGAGATCGCCTTTGGTCCCATCCAGCAGGGCACGCCCAAGTCCGAGGCCAATGCGGCGGCCGACCGGCTGCTCGCCCGCCACGGCTGCGCCGGCTGGGGCGATCGGGCGGTGTCGGATCTGTCCGAGGGGCAGAAGCAGCTGGTCTGCATCCTCTCGGCGCTGGCCGCCGGCCCCTCGGTGCTGCTGCTGGACGAGCCCTTCTCCAGCCTCGACCTCACCACCCGCCTCACCCTCGCCTCGCGCCTCGGGGCGCTGGACGTGACCCTGGTGATGGCGAGCCACGACGTGGACCTGTTCGCGGGCTTCGATCGCGTCATCTGGCTGAAGGGCGGGGAGGTGGCGGCGGACGGCGCGCCGGACGAGATCGTGCCGCTCTACGAGGCCGATGCGCGGGCCCGCGCCGAGATCGCCGTAGCCCGCTCGTCCGGGAGGGCGCTGCCGTGATCGCCGGCTATCTCTCCGGCCGCAGCCTGCTGCATCGTCTGCCCGCCGGGGCGAAGCTGATCGCGCTCGCGGTGCTCTCCGTGCTGATCGTGCCGCTGGACAGCCCGGTGCTGCTGGCCATGGCACTCGCCGCCGTGCTCATCGTCTATTCCAGCTTCGGCCGGCCGGGGCTCCGCCGGCTGGCCCAGTGGCGCAGCCTTGCGCCGCTGCTCGTGGTCATCTTCGCGCTGCAGGTGTGGGCGGCATCCGTCGAGGTGGCGCTGGCGAGCGTGCTGCGCATCGCCGTGATGGTGCTGCTCGCCGATCTCGTCACCCTCTCCACCCGCCTGCAGGACATGATGGACGCGCTGGCGCTGCCCATGCGCCCGCTCAAGCGCTTCGGGCTTGATCCGGAGCGCATCGCGCTGGCGGTGGCGCTGGTGCTGCGCTTCGTCCCGGTGCTGCTCGACACCTGGCGGGGGCGCGAGGAAGCCTGGCGGGCGCGCAGCTCACGCCGGCCGGGGCTGCCCCTCATCGGCGCCTTCTTCTCCGGCGCGCTCGCCATGTCCGATCAGGTGGCGGAAGCCCTCGACGCCCGCGGCTTCGGTGCCCCGCGGCGTCCGCGCGCCGCCCGCAAGCCCAAGATTTGAAAGGGGACAGGCCCATGGAAAACCCGACATTTGAAACGCGCACCCTCGTGCGCATCGCTTTGATCGCCGCGCTCATTGCCGCGCTCGGCTTCGTGCCGCCCCTCTATCTGCCCCTCGCGGCCGGCGTGCCCATCACCGCCCAGAGCCTCGGCGTCATGCTCGCCGGCCTGCTACTCGGCTCCCGTGCCGGGGCGGCGGCGGTGGGGCTGTTCGTCTTCGTGGTGCTGCTCGGCGCGCCGCTGCTCTCCGGCGGGCGCGGCGGCCTCGGCGTGCTGGCAAGCCCGACCGCCGGCTTCCTCATTGGCTACGTCGCCGGCGGCTATGTCACCGGCCTCGTTGCCGAGCGCCTCGCCGCCCGCAACCTGCCGGCGCTGGCGACGGCGCTGATCGCGGCCATCACCGGCGGCATCCTCACCGTCTATGCGTTCGGCATTCCCGGGCTGGCGATGATGGCCCATATCAGCCTCGCCAAGGCCTTCATCGGTGCGACCGTCTTCGTGCCGGGCGATCTCATCAAGGCGGTGGGCGCCGCCGTGCTCGCCACCACGGTGCTGCGCAACTGGTCGGTCGCGGCCCCGCACCGGCCGTGAGCATCACGCGCCACCTCGCCCGCCACGCTCTGGTGCGGCCGGAGGCGCCGGCCCTTACCTGCGGCGGCGAAACGCTCACCTATGCCGCGCTTGACGCGCTGGTGGCGCGCTGCGCGACGCGGTTCGCGGCAGCGCCGGCGGGCGGTATCGGGCTCGATCTGCCCAATGGCGCGGCCCTCGCCATCCTGTTCCTCGCGGCGGCCCGTGCGGGGCGGGAGGCGCAGATCCTCGATCCCGGCTGGCCGGAGGAACAGCGCCGGCAGGTGCTGGAACGGGTTAAGCCCGGCCTCCTCGTGAGCGCGCAAGCGGGCGACATCCGCCTTGATCCGGGGCAGGGTGCGGCGGGGCTCGCCGAGGCGATCGGCGCCGGCCCCGTGGAGGCGATCACGGAGCCCGATCCGGACCTGCCCTTCTATGTGGGCTTCACCTCCGGCTCCACGGGCCTGCCCAAGGGCTATCGCCGGGCGCACCATTCGTGGACCGCGAGCTTCGATGCGGACACAGTGGAATTCGGCATCGGCCGCGGGGACGTGATCCTCGCCCCCGGCGCGCTCACCCACTCGCTCTTCCTCTATGCGCTGGCGCGCGGCATCGATGCCGGGGCCCATGTGCTGCTCTCCCCGAGCTTCCGCCCCCGCATCGCCGCAGAGCTCGCCCGCGCTCATGGCGCCACCGTGCTCTATGGCGTGCCCACGCAGATCGCGCTGCTGCTGGACCATCTCGCCGCCGAGGGCGAGACCCTGCCGGGCCTGCGCCTCGTGCTCTGCTCCGGCGCGAAATGGCCGCCGGGGCGGCGGCAGATGCTGGCGCACCGCATGCCCAATGCCGCCTTCGCGGAATTCTACGGCGCCTCCGAACTCTCCTTCGTCACCGTGGCGAAGGAGGCGGAAAAGGTGCCGGCCGGCTCGGTGGGCCGCGCCTTTGCGGGCGTGCGCCTCTCCATCCGCGATGCGGCCGGGCGGCGGCTGCCGGTGGGGCGCACGGGGCGGGTGTTCGTGGCGAGCCCCTTCCTGTTCATGAACTACGCCACCGGCGACAGCCCGGACCTTTATGTGAGCGGCGACGAAGTGAGCGTCGGCGACATGGGCTTCCTCGACGATGCCGGCTTCCTCCACCTCGTCGGCCGCTCGCGGCGGATGATCGTCACCTCGGGCAAGAACCTCTTTCCCGAGGAGGTGGAGCGCGTGCTGGAGACCCACCCCGCCATCGCCGCGGCTGCCGTGCTGGGGATGGCGGACGGCAAGCGGGGCGAGCGGCTGGTGGCGTTCCTTTCGCTTGCCGAAGGTGAGGCGCCCACCCGCGCGGACCTCATCGGCTTCCTCAAATCCCGCCTGCCTTTGTTCAAGGTGCCGCGCCTCTATGCACAGGTAGCCGACTGGCCGCTGACGCCCACGGGGAAGACGGATTTCCCCGCCATCGCCCGCCTGTGGCCCGACCGCTGCGAGCTTCTGCCATGAGGGTCGCGCTCCTCGCCGCCATGCGCACGGCGGTGGCCCCGCGCGGCGGCGCCTTTCGCGATGTGCCGGCCCACAAGCTGGCTGCGGCGCTGATCGGCCCGGTGCTGGAGGCGGCTGGCGTGGCGCCGGACGCGGTGGACGAGGTGATCCTCGGCAATGCCCTCTCCGGCGGCGGCAACATGGCCCGCGTCGCCGCGCTGGCGGCGGGACTGCCGGAAAGCGTGCCGGCGCTCACCCTCGACACCCAATGCTGCTCCGGCCTCGATGCCATCCGCTTGGGCGCGGCGCGCATCGCGGCGGGGGAGGCGCGCTATGTGCTGGCGGGCGGAGCGGAGAGCTTCAGCACCGCGCCGCTGCGCGCCCACCGTCCGCGGGAGAAGGACGGGGCGCCGGATTTCTATCGCCAGCCGGCTTTCACCCCCTGGCCGGAACATGAGATCGCCCTCGATGCCTCGGCCGCCGGCATGGCTGAGGCGGAAGGCCTCTCCCGCGCCGAGCAGGAGGCGTTCGCCGCCGAGAGCCACCGCCGGGCGCTGGCGGTGCCGCCTGCGGATGGCGAGATCGTACCGGTGGCCGGCCTTGCCGCCGATGCCTTCGCGCGGCGCCTCTCGCCGGCCCTGATGGCGCGCCTGCCGGTGCTGGCGGGCGACGCCGCCCATGGCGTCACCGCCGCGACCATCGCGGTGGAGGCGGATGCGGCCGGCCTCGTGCTGCTGGGGCCCGCGCGGGCCGGGGACGTGACGATTGCCGGGGGCCTGGCGCGTGGAGGAGACCCGCTCGTGCCTGCGCTTGCGCCCATCGCGGCGGTGGAGGCCCTGTGCGCCCGCCTCGGCATCGCACCGGGCGCCATCGACCTTGTGGAGCTGATGGAGGCCTATGCGGCGCAGGCTTTGGTCGCCATTCGCTGGCTGGGGCTCGATCCGTCGCGGGTGAATGCGGGGGGCGGCGCATTGGCGCGGGGCCATCCCATCGGCGCGTCGGGTGCAATCCTGGCGGTACGGGCGTATCATCGGTTGAGAGCGATGGAGACAGGCCGCGCGCTGTGTGCCATCGCCGGTGCCGGTGGCATCGCCACCGCCTTGATGCTGGACCGGGACGGAACCGGCCCGGCGTGCGACCGTTGAGCCCGGGTTCCGGAGCAAAATGCCCATGCTGGATGTCGCGACCCCCGATGCCGAACGCGTGACCCCGCCCTTGCCGCCGCCCCGCGCGGCGGGAGATGCGCTGGCGGACGCTCTCGCGGCGACCATCGAGACCGTGGCCGCCGCGGTGGCCGATCCCGATCCGGTGGAGATGGTGCACGACGCCCGCAAGGCCATGAAGCAGTATCGGGCCTTGCTCCGCCTCATTCCCGGCGAGGATGCCAAGGCCGAGCGGCGGCGCACGGCGGAGGTGGCACGCCAGCTTTCCGGCGCCCGTGACCAGGTGGCGGCCCGCGATGCGCTGGACGTGATGGCCAAGGGCGGTTTCCTCCTCGCCTGCGATCAGACCGACGCCGAGGGGGTGCTGGGCGAGGACGCGGCCGATGACCGCGGCGAGCATCGCGCCACGCTCGGGGGCTTCCTCGTCTCCGCCCGCGCGGCCCTGGCCGACACGCTGGCGGCGCAGGCGAGGGAGGCGGATGTGACGAAGGGGCTGGTGAAGGCCTACAGGCAGGCCCGCCGTGCCCCCTTCGATACGCCAGAGGACATGCACGAGGCGCGCAAGCGCGTCGTCACCCACCGCTACCAGATGAGTTTCCTCGCCGAAGCCTTCGGCCACGGGGCGAAGCGCGCCCGCGCCGCGCAGCGGCTGCGCGACCTGCTCGGCGCCTATCAGGACATCGAGACCCTGCGCCCCATGCTGGATGCGGCCGGTGACGCGCTGGCGGAAGGCACGCGCGAGCGGCTCGGCCTCGCCATGGACCGGGCGCAGAAGCGGCTGCGCAAGCGCGCGCTCCGGCAGCACGCGGCCTTGTTCCGGCGCAGCGCCAAGGCCTTTCGCGACAGCTGCCGGGAGCGCGTCGGCGCGGCGTCCAATTGACGCGTATCATTGCCGGTCGCGGCGCGGGGCGGCCTCATCGTCATCAAAGCGCCGTGAGAAGCGGCAAAAGCTAAGTCAGCAAAGCTCGAGCGTCCGGCACGAGGCCGGGCGAGGCTCCGGCATCCGTTTCAAGTCCCGGGCGCGTTCCGCGCCCTGAAGAGATCGGCCGATGGTCAACCTGCCCGCCAATTCGCCCCGTATCCAGCCCCAGACCGTGGGCGGAGCGCCCGCCGCCGCGCCGGAGCCGGCCCCCGCGCCCGCCGTGACCGCGCAGGAGGTGCCGGCGTCCGGTGCCGATCTCGCCCGCGCCGCCATGGATTTCTCCAAGCTGCCCGAGGCCGGGCGGCTGTTTGCCCAGGCGTGGGCGCGCATGGCCTTCCATGACGAGGAGGATTTCGAGCGCGGCCCCGGGCCGGAAGCCCTGCGCGCGGTGGACCGCGCCGCCGCCGCGCTTTCCGCCCGCGCCACTTCGGGTCTCTCGCCCACCGCGCTCTCCCTGTCGCTGATGGACTGGTGGATGCATCTGGCCGCCGCCCCCGGCAAGCAGGCGGAGCTGGCGCTGAAGGCGTGGCGCAAGTCGGCGCGGCTCGGCGCCTACATGGTCGCCTCCAGCTTCGACCGGAACTTTCCCAACTGCATCCAGCCGCTGCCGGGGGATGAGCGGTTCAGCGCCCCGGCGTGGCAGGACTGGCCGTTCCGCTTCTGGTACCAGGCCTTCCTGCTGAACCAGCAATGGTGGCACAACGCCACCCACGGCGTGCCGGGCGTTGCGCCCCACAATGAGGCGGTGGTGGCCTTCACCGCCCGCCAGTTGCTCGACGTCTTCTCCCCCTCCAATTCGCCCTTCACCAATCCCGAGGTGCTGCGCCGGGCGCGGGAGACGGGCGGGCTCAATTTCGTGCAGGGCGCGCGCAACCTTCTGGAGGATGCGGCCCGCAAGGCCTCCGGCCAGCCGCCGATGGGCGCGGAGGCGTTTGAGCCGGGCCGCAACGTGGCGGTAACGCCGGGCGAGGTGATCTTCCGCAATCACCTCGTGGAGCTGATCCAGTATCGCGCAACCACCGCCACGGTCGCCGCCGAGCCGGTGCTGATCGTGCCGGCCTGGATCATGAAATATTACATCCTCGATCTCTCGCCCGAGAACTCGCTGATCCGCTACCTCGTGTCCAAGGGCCACACGGTGTTCTGCCTCTCCTGGCGCAACGTGACGGCGGAGGACCGCGACCTCGGCTTCGACGACTATCGCAGCGAGGGCGTGATGGCGGCGCTGGAGGCCATCAATGCGGTGGTGCCGGGCGAGAAGGTGCATGCGGTGGGCTATTGCCTCGGCGGCACGCTGCTCTCCATCACCGCCGGGGCCATGGCGCGCGATGACGACGACCGGCTCGCCTCCGTGACGCTGTTCGCGGCGCAGACCGATTTCTCCGAGGCGGGCGAGCTGCAATTGTTCGTGGACCCCGGCGAGCTCTACACGCTCGAAAGCATGATGTGGGACCAGGGCGTGCTCTCGTCCGGGCAGATGGCCGGGGCGTTCGAGATGCTGCGCTCCAACGATCTCGTCTGGTCGCGCCTCGTCCATGAATATCTGATGGGCGAGCGCACGCCCATGAACGACCTGATGGCCTGGAACGCCGATGCCACCCGCATGCCCTACCGCATGCATTCCCAGTATCTGCGCCAGCTCTTCCTCGACAACGACCTCGCCGCCGGCCGCTACAAGGTGGAGGGGCGCCCCATCTCGCTGCAGGACATCGACGTGCCGCTATTCGTGGTGGGGACCGAGCGGGACCACGTGGCGCCGTGGCGCTCGGTCTACAAGATCCACCAGCTGACCGACACGGACGTGACCTTCGTGCTGACCTCCGGCGGGCACAATGCCGGTATCGTCAGCGAGCCGGGGCACAAGCACCGGCATTTCCGCCTGCACGAGACCCGCCACGGCGACCACCATCTCGGCCCCGACCAGTGGGTGGAGGCGACGCCGATTGAGGAGGGCTCGTGGTGGCCGGCGTGGGAGGCCTTCCTGTCCGCCCGCTCCACCCCCGGCCGCGCCCTGCCGCCCTTGGGTGCGCCCGGCTATCCGGTGCTCTGCCCGGCGCCGGGAACCTATGTGATGCAGCGCTAGCGAATTTCACGAGACGCATTTTCTTCACGCGAACCGGACTCCACTTCGCTTGAAAATGCTTTGTTACGGCACCAGCACGGCCGCCCCTTCCAGCCGCCCGCCGCGCAAATCGTCCAGCGCGCGGTTGGCCTCGGAGAGGGGATAGGGCGTGACGTGGGTGGAGACGCCGGCCTTGGGCGCTAGCGCGAGGAATTCGTGGGCGTCGGCGCGGGTGAGGTTGGCGACGGAGAGAATCTTCCGCTCCTCCCACAGCCAGCGATAGGGGAAGGCGGGGATGTCGCTCATGTGGATGCCGCCGCACACCACGCGCCCGCCCTTGCGGACGGCTTTGAGCGCCTGCGGCACCAGCTCGCCCGCCGGGGCGAAGATGAGGGCGGCATCCAGCGGCTCCGGCGGCGGGGCATCCGAGCTGCCGGCATAGACGGCACCGAGCGTTCGGGCGAAATCCTGCGCCCGCCGGTCGCCGGGCCGGGTGAAGGCATAGATATCCCGCCCCTGCCAGCGCGCCACCTGGGCGATGATGTGGGCGGCGGCGCCGAAGCCGTAGAGGCCGATGCGCTTGCCCTCGCCTGCCATTTTCAGCGTGCGCCAGCCGATGAGCCCGGCGCAGAGCAAGGGCGCCAGCGCGATGTCCTCGCCCGCCTCGCCGAGGGGATAGACGAAGCGTGCATCGGCGACCGTATGGCTGGCGAAGCCGCCGTCGCGGGTGCAGCCGGTGAAGACCGGCGCATCGCACAGGTTTTCCGCGCCCTCTTCACAATAAGAGCAGCAGCCGCAGGCGCGGCCGAGCCAGCCGACGCCCACCCGCTCGCCGATGTTGAGATGGGAAACCCCCGCGCCCAGTGCCGCGACGCGCCCGACGATCTCATGGCCGGGGATGATGGGCAGCCGCGTCTGCGGCAGCTCGCCGTCCACCACATGCAGATCGGTGCGGCAGACGCCGCAGGCGCCGACCTTGATGAGCACGTCCCCCGGCCCCGGCACGGGATCGGGCCGCTCCTCGGCGACAAGGGGACCGCCGACCTCTTTCAGGACCATGGCGCGCATGAGGGGCCTCGCGATATCGCAGGCAGGCACCCTCTCATGCGGCGGGCGCGGGAGCCATGATCTCCCGCAACGGCAGGCGGCTCAGCTGCCGCCGATGAAGATGCCCGCCGCCAGCACCAGCGCGCCGCCGAGCACGATCTGGAAGACCGAGCGCCAGAAGGGCGTCTCCATGTAGCGGTTCTGGATGAAGGCGATGGCCCACAATTCGATGAAGACCACGATGATGGCGATGGCCGTCGCGGTCCAGAATTCGGGGATGATGTAGGGCAGAGCGTGGCCGAGGCCGCCCACCGCGGTCATGATGCCGGAGGAGAGGCCGCGCTTCAGCGGCGAGCCGCGGCCGGAGATGACGCCGTCATCGTGCAGCGCCTCGGTGAAGCCCATGGAGATGCCGGCGCCCACCGCCGCCGCCAGGCCGACGAGCAGGGTGGTGTGGGAATTCTGCGTGGCGAAGGCGGTGGCGAAGATGGGCGCCAGCGTCGAGACCGAGCCGTCCATCAGGCCCGCGAGGCCCGGCTGCACGAAGGTGAGCAGGAACTGCCGGCGGGCCTTCTCGTCCTCTTCCTTCTTCTTGTCGGCGGGCAAATAGCGGTCGGCGAGGTTGCCGGCGATCTCCTCGTGCTGCAGCTCGGTCTGGTAGAGGCTTTCCAGCAGCTTGCGCGTGCCGGGATCGGACGTCTTCTGCTGCGCATTCAGATAGAAGTTGGCGGCCTCGTCCTCCATCCGCCCCACCTCGGCGCGGATGCGCTCGATGCCGAGGTTCACCACCGCCCAGACCGGCCGGCGGCCGTAATAGCCGGCGATGCTCTCGCGGCG
Organism: Xanthobacter sp. SG618; assembly: GCF_012932745.1. Classification (NCBI taxonomy): domain Bacteria; kingdom Pseudomonadati; phylum Pseudomonadota; class Alphaproteobacteria; order Hyphomicrobiales; family Xanthobacteraceae; genus Xanthobacter; species Xanthobacter sp. SG618. Next base: position 114,416 of record NZ_JABBHL010000010.1, read on the forward strand.
GATCAGCGGCACGGTGCCGCCGTAGCGCCGTTCATATTCGCGGGTGAGGCTGGTCTGATGGCCGCGCTCCTGCGCCGCCATGCTCTCGAACACCTTGGCCGTGTCGGGATACTCGCCGCGCAGCGCTTCGGCATATTCCATGTAGATGCGCGCGTCGTCTTCCTCGGAGGAGACGGCGAGGGCGAGCACTTCCCGTTCCGAAAGGTCTGCAAATCGGCGGCGGCCGGAAAGGAACGACAACATGCCGGGTGACTCCTGTTTAGAACTCTTCTAACAATCTGGTGTGCGCGCGACAACAGCGACGGCAGTGCGACCAAAGCGCCGCACCGGGGGAGAGATGTCGGAGCCGGGCCATATCCAGAGCGAGGCCGCCGCCGGGCGGAACCGGTACCTTCTGCTCGCCGCCGCCGTGCTGCCCCTCGTCGTGGGGCTGCTGCTCCAGCTGATGGGGATGAAGGGGGCCGCCTCGGCCGCCTTCGCCGTGGGCACCGTGCCGGTTCTGGCGGTGCTGCTTATCGACATCGCCCGGTCCCTGCGCGCGGGCCGGTTCGGCCTCGATGTGCTGGCCGCGCTCTCCATGGCCGCGGCTCTGGCCTTCGGCGAGCCTCTGGCGGGCAACGTGGTCGCGCTCATGTATGCGGGCGGCCAGCAGTTGGAGCGGTTCGCGGAAGGCCGTGCCCGACGGGAGATGACCGCCCTTGCCGCCCGCGCCCCGCGCGATGCGGTGCTGCATCTCGATGGCGGGCTGGTGGTCGTCGCGGCGGTGGATCTGGTGGCCGGCGACCGTGTGCTGGTGCGCTCCGGCGATACCGTGCCCGCCGACGGCGCGGTCATTGGCGGCCCGGCGGTGCTCGACCTCTCCTCCCTGACCGGCGAGACGCGGCCGGCCCGGCTGGAGGATGGCGAGGAGGCCCCCTCCGGCGCGGTGAATGCTGGCGATGCCTTCGATCTCGCCATCGTCAGGCCGGCGGCGGAAAGCACCTATGCGGGCATCGTGCGCCTCGTGGAGGAGGCTGCATCCAGCCGCGCGCCCATGGTGCGCCTCGCCGACCGCTACGCGCTCGCCTTCCTTCTCGTCTCTTTGGCCCTCGCCATCGGTGCCGCGGTGCTGGCGCACGATCCGCGCCGGGCGCTGGCGGTGCTGGTGGTGGCGACGCCCTGTCCGCTCATCCTCGCCGTGCCGGTGGCGCTCATGGCCGGCCTGTCGCGGGCGGCCAAGCGCGGCGTGCTGGTGAAGAGCGGCGGCGCGCTGGAGAAGCTCGCCCGCGTCCGTGCCCTGGTGGTGGACAAGACCGGCACCCTCACCCACGGGCGGGCCGAGCTGGAGGAGGTGCGCACCGCGCCGGAGTTCGAGCCGGACGACGTGCTGCGCCTTGCTGCCTCCCTCGATCAGGCCTCGAGCCATGTGGTGGCGCAGGCGCTGGTCGGCGCCGCGCAGGGCAGTGGCCTTGCGCTCTCGCCGCCCCTCGGGGTGAAGGAGGATGGCGGCGCGGGGCTCGAGGGATGGGTCGAGGGCCGGGCGGTCGCGGTGGGCGGCACGGCCTATGTGGCCGCGCGTTCGTCCGGCGACTGGAGCGAACTCAGGGCGCAGCTTCCCTCCGCGAGCGCAGTGGTTGCGGTGGCCGTGGATGGCCGGCCGGCGGGGCTGCTGCTGTTCGCCGATCCGGTGCGCGACGATGCCCCGGAGATGATTGCCGCGCTGCGCCGGGGCGGCGTCACCTATGTGGCGCTGGCCTCGGGCGATCGGTCGGAGGCGGTGGATGCGGTCGGGCTGGCCCTCGGCCTCGACGCCTGGACGGGAGAGCTGACGCCGCAGGGCAAGATCGAGCACATCGCCTTGGCGCGGGAGACGGTCAACGGCGGCGGCGTGATGATGGTGGGCGACGGCGTGAACGATGCTCCCGCCCTCGCCGCCGCCGACATCGGCGTCGCGCTGGGCGCGCGGGGCGCGGCGGCCTCCGCCGAGGTGGCGGATGCGGTGCTGCTGGTGGACCGGCTCGACCGCCTCGCCGAGGCCATGGCCATCGCCCGCCGGTCGCTCGCCATCGCGCGGCAGAGCGTGCGCTGGGGCATCGGCCTGTCGCTCGTGGGCATGGTGGCGGCGGCCTTCGGCTATCTCCAGCCGGTGCAGGGCGCGCTGCTGCAGGAGGCCATCGACGTGGTGGTCATCCTCAACGCTCTGCGCGTGCTCATTCCGGGGCCGGGGGAGGGCGCGGACTGAGCCCTATGCGGCGGCCTGAACCTGCCGTCGGCGCCAGAACCGGGCGTCGGGCCAGCGCGCCTCCGTTGCATAGAAGGCCGCGCGCAGCCGCACGCCGGCGGTGAAGCGGGCGAATACGCGGTCCTGATAGGCGCGCAGCGCGCCGTCCTCCCCCGCCCGCGCCCCGGCGATGGCGTCGGCGGCGGCGATGCCGTCCTCCAGCGCGCGGGTCAGGCCCTGCGACAGCAGGGGATCGAGGCAGGCGGCGGCATCGCCCACGGCGAGCCATCCGGGTCCCGCGACGGCGCTGAGGATGGCGGTGGGTGCGATGGCGATGCGCGGCGGCGCATCCGCGCCCTCAGGGCGGCCGCGCAAGATTTCGGGACCGATGAGGCGCGTGCCAGCGAGGGCGGCGCGGAAGGCAGCAGCGTCGGCGAAGCGACCGCCGGCATCCGGATCTGTGGCGAGGCCCACCACCGCCCGACTGCCGGGAATGCGGCTCGCATACCACCAGCCGTCCGGCGCGGCTTCCAGGAAGGTGCGGGCGGGGACGGCCTCGGGCTCTGTGAGAGCGAGAAGGGTCCAGTGGAAGACGATGGCATCCACGCTGTTGCGCGCCACCTTGAGGCTGCGGAGCGCCGCCGCGCGCACGCCGCTGGCGTCCACCACCAGCCCGGCGGTGACCTCGAAGGGACCATCCGCGCCCTCGAAGCGGAGGCGGTGGCCCGCCCCCTCCGGCGCCATCATCCGCAGGCGGCCGGAGTGGAGCGGCACGCCCGCAGCCTGCGCCTCGGCCCTCAAATCGGCATCGAAGCCGGCGCGGTCGAGATGCCAGCCGCCGCCGAACGGATTGGCGAAGCCGTCACTGTGGTGGGGCTCCGCCTTGCCCCACACGGCGGTCGATCCCAGCGCCGGCAGGTGGCCGCGCGCGACGAAGCGGTCCATGAGGCCGAGGCGGGAGAGCAGCGGCAGGGCGGCGCCGGGAATGGTCTCGCCGATGCGCGGGCCATCCCCCGCGCCGGCCTCGAACAGCGTGACATCGCCGATGCCGTGCCGCGCCAGCGCGATCGCCGTGGCGCAGCCGGCCGGCCCCGCGCCGACGATGGCGACGCCCACACGACTTGATGTCGGGCCGCTCACGGTGCCGGCGGGCTGTTGAAGGTGGGCCAGGGGGCGACCATCTGGCTCGTGTCATTCTCGAAGAAGCAGGCGACTTCGAGGAAGGGATCCTCAGGCGCGGCGGGGCGGGCGTCCGGGTTGATCCGGCTCGCCTGCACCACGAAGCCGACCTTCTGCCAGTTGACGAGGAAATCCGCCGCCCGCTGGAAGCGCCCGGCATTGGCCGGATAGATCGTGGTCGTCCCCGCCCCGCGCACGGCGAAGAGCTGGCGCCCCGGCACCCAGCCGGTGGCGGGATCGAAGCGCGCCAGCCCCTGCGGATACACCACCACCGGCCGCTCGGCGGGCCACGACCAGTAGAGCGTCTGGTCAGTATTGGAGGGGCTCTCCGGCGGGTGGGAGGCGCAGTGGTTGTAGTCCGTGTGCCAGGGCGCGGCCATGAACTTGGAGAAGTCGCCCGGCTCCAGCGGGATGGGGCGCAGGGGGATGTAGCCCACCGTGAGGAACGCCCGGTCGGCACGGGCCTTCGTATAGTCGAGCGGGGCGGCGTTGATGCGGAACGGGCCGCCCGGCGTGCTCGCCCAGTCCTGGATGAACAGGTTGCGGTCGCGCACCGGATAGGACACCTCGATGCCCGGGCTGAAGCGTCCGCCGAGGCAATTGGCCAGCGCCACTCGGTCCATCTCCTCGCCGTCGCCCAGCTTCAGGCGCCGCTCGGGGGTGAACACGCCTTTGTGCCACTGGCGCAGTAGGTAATGCTGCGTGGGCGTGAGGGTGAGGAACGGCCGGTCCGTGTCGCCCAGCGCCAGCGGCATCATGGGCGTGCCCGCGGCGAGGCTCTTGGGATTGTCCGGATTGCGGATGAGGCCGTCGAAGTCGGGGATCTTGTCGGTGGGCCGGTCCGCCGGGGTGATGGCGCCGATGCGGTTGTGGGCGGCGATGGCGGGCGCCGGCAGATTGGTGTTCCAGCGCTGGAGCATCACCGCATGGAACAGCGGGCGGGCATCGTCCGCGAAGGAGGCGGCAAAGCGCGGGCTGAACACGCCTCCGGCGTAAAGCTCCGGCTCCAGCGCCAGCTGGCGGACGAAGGTGTCGTAGACCTCGTCCCAGGCGGTGACGACATTGCGCGTCTGCGGCGCGAAGCCCGGATCGCCGCACATCACCCAGGCCGGGGCGGCCATGAGCGCGGAGCCGTCCTCGAAGATGAGGCGCGCCGAGACCGGCCCGTCGCCGATATCGTCGAACCAGCTGGTGTTCTCCGCCCCGCTGCGCTCGTTGACGTTTGGCGGACCCTTGGGGGTGGAGATACCCACCGTCGCGCCGAAGCCGCCGGCGAGGATGAGGCGGCCCGTGCCCGCCTCCACCCGCATGTCGCCCAGCCGGGTGAGGGGATCGGCCGGCACGTGCAGGGTGAAATGGTCCCCGGGGAAACTCACGGGATAATCGGGCAGCGTCCGCACCGGCGTCGCGCCCTCGCCGAGGCAGCTCGCGGGCGTCGCGCGGTCGAAGATGGAGATACGGCCCTGATCGGCGCGGGCGGAAAGGGCGCGCGGGCCGGGATCGATGACGAGGCGCCTCAGGCGCTCGGGGCTGTCGAGGGGGCCGTCATGCGGGCGGCGGATGGGCATCAGCCGGCCATCGGCGAAGCCGGCGAGGGCGGGGAAGTGGCCCGGCGTGTCCTCCATGGAGAAGCAGTTCAGCTTCTTGTTGGCGAGGTGCGCCTGCCAGACGATGTCGGCCACGCGCTTGCCGCCGATGACCGCGCCGAGCGTGACCTCGGTGCTCTCGCCGGTGGGCCAGCCCGTGCGGGTATAGGCATAGATGCGGAAGCGCGCGGCCTGCCGCTTGAGCCGGCCCTGGCCGTCGCGGAAGCCGTCTGCGGTGATGGGCTGGCCGGTCGCGGCGTCGAGGGGGAGCCCGCCCCACAGCCCCGCGCCGGAGGCGGGCAGCTCGCCGGCCGCGGTCTCGGGGGCGAGGTAATAGTCCGGGCTGTTGCCGACGCGCGCGATGCCGATGGCGGGATGGATGCGCAGCACCGGGGCGGGGGCATCATCGGCCGCCGCAAGGCCGGAGGTGGCGGCGAGCAGCGTGGAGCCCGCAGCGCCTTTCAGAAGGTCCCGACGATCCATGATTCCGCCCCCAAAGCGGGACGGAGTGTGTCCGTTTGAAAGTCTGGCGCAAAGCGCAAAATGCGCCTCGCGCCAGATGTATTTCAGCCCTTTAGGCGATCCCTATTCCGAGATCTTGCGGGCGCGGCTGCCCAGCGTGCGCAGGCGCAGCGCGTTGAGCTTGATGAAGCCGGCGGCGTCGCGGTGGTCGTAGGCGACGGCGCCTTCCTCGAACGTGACCAGCTCCTGGTTGTAGAGCGAGTAGGGGCTCTTGCGGCCGACCACGGTGGCGTTGCCCTTGTAGAGCTTCACCGTCACCTCGCCGGTCACATAGGCCTGCGAGTGGTCGATGGCCGCCTGCAGCATCTCGCGCTCGGGGGAGAACCAGAAGCCGTTATAGATCAGCTCCGCATAGCGGGGCATCAACTCGTCCTTGAGGTGCGCCGCGCCGCGATCGAGCGTGATGCTCTCGATGCCGCGGTGGGCGGCCAGCAGGATGGTGCCGCCGGGGGTCTCGTAGATGCCGCGGCTCTTCATGCCGACGAAGCGGTTCTCCACGAGGTCGAGGCGGCCGATGCCGTTGGCCTTGCCCAGCTCGTTGAGCTTGGTGAGCAGGGTCGCGGGGGAGAGCGCCTCGCCGTTGATGGCCACCGCGTCGCCCTTGTCGAAGGCGATGGTGATGAGGGTCGCCTCGTCCGGGGCTTCCTCCGGCGAGATGGTGCGCTGGTAGACATATTCCGGCGCGTCGTCGGCGGGGTCTTCCAGCACCTTGCCCTCGGAGGAGGAGTGCAGGAGGTTCGCGTCCACCGAGAAGGGCGCCTCGCCGCGCTTGTCCTTGGCGATCGGGATCTGGTGCGCCTCGGCGAACTCCAGCAGGCGGGTGCGGGAGGTCAGGTCCCACTCGCGCCAGGGGGCGATGACGGTGATGTCCGGCTCGAGGGCGTAATAGCCCAGCTCGAAGCGCACCTGGTCGTTGCCCTTGCCGGTAGCGCCGTGGGCGACCGCATCGGCGCCCATCTTGCGGGCGATCTCGATCTGCTTCTTGGCGATCAGCGGGCGGGCGATGGAGGTGCCGAGCAGGTACAGGCCCTCATAGACCGCGTTGGCGCGGAACATGGGGAACACGTAGTCCCGCACGAATTCCTCGCGCACGTCCTCGATGAAGATGTTCTCGGGCTTGATGCCGAGCAGCTCCGCCTTCTTGCGCGCCGGCTCCAGCTCCTCGCCCTGGCCGAGGTCGGCGGTGAAGGTGATGACCTCGCAATTATAGGTGGTCTGGAGCCACTTCAGGATGACCGAGGTGTCGAGCCCGCCGGAATAGGCCAGCACCACCTTCTTCACGTCACGCGCCATCACGTCTCTCGGCTGTTTGGGGAAAATCGGCGCGGACTATAGGCGCGCGGGGCGGCGTGGCAAGCCGTCTCGGTCAAGGATCGGCTCAGGCCCTGCCGGCAAGCCGGTGGATGCCCGCCTTCAGGGCGAGGCCGGCATTGCCGATGGCGTCTTCCACAGAGGCATCGGTGGGGCTGCGCGCCCGGTCGTAGAGCCAGAGCCGCATGCCGACGATGAGCAGGATGACCAGCACGCCGGAAAACACCACATCGGTGAAGAAGTGCCCGCCGAAGGCGATGCGCAGCCCGCCGGCCAGCGCGCCGAAGGAGACCGCCGCCACCATCGCCACCGCCCCCGCCGGGCCGGACACGAGGCTCGCCGGCGCCACCAGCCAGAAGCCGAGGGAGCCTTCGCCGGAGACGAAGGAGCAATTGGTGGGGCAGGTGCCGTCGGTGGCGTACCAGGGGCGGAAGGTGTCCTTGCCGCCGAAGGTATCCACATGCACCGGACGCGGCCGGCCCCAATGCTCCTTGAGGATACCGTTGACCAGAAGGCCCGGCCCCAGCGCCATGGTGACGGCGAGCAGCACCGCCGCCCGCGCCGGCATGAACATTTTTCCCCGGGGAAAAATGAACTTGAGGATGATGGCGGCGAAGGCCGGGCCGGCGAAGACCCAGGGCAGCCAGTTGGCGAGGGTGCGGATATTGGCCGCCCAGCCGAGGCCGGCGACGCCGAAATTGCGCCGGCTGGCGTTCCAGAACAGGCTGGAGATGGCCATGTCCCACTCGGGGAACACCGCGAACAGGATCGCCACCGCGGCCCCGATCACCAGCGCGAAGAACAGCACCCACTTCACCGCGTCGCCAGCTCCGATCCGGGATTGATCCAGCCTGTTGATCCAGACCCTTGCACGCGGGGCTTCCCCCGCCGCACTCTTCCGCCGCGATGTACAGGCCGGAGGAGCCCATGGCCAGCGGCACCCTCGATTTCTATTACGAGTTCGCCTCGCCCTATTCATATCTCGCCGCCTGCCGCATTGCCGCTTTGGCCGAGCTTGCGGACGTGCGGGTGAACTGGAAGCCGTTCCTGCTCGGCCCCATCTTCGCCGCGCAGGGCTACACAAGCTCGCCGTTCAACGTCTATCCCCTGAAGGGCGCGCATATGTGGCGGGATCTCGACCGCCTTGCCGCCGCCCAGCGCCTGCCGCCCATCACCAAGCCCGCGACCTTTCCGGCCAACGGCCTTCTGGCCGCGCGGGTGGCGATCCACCTCAACGATGCCTGCCGGCCCTCCTTCACCCGCGCTCTGTTCTCCGCCGAATTCGCGCAGGGCCGCGACATTTCGGACCGGGAGACCATCCGCCAGGTGCTCGCCGGCCTCGGCCATTTCTGGGACGAGGTGATCTCCGACGCCGAATCCGAGGTGAACAAGGCGCGCCTGCGCGCCCAGACCGAGGAGGCGCAGGCCCGCGGCGTGTTCGGCGCCCCCACCTTCTTCACGGCGGACGGCGAGCTGTTCTGGGGCAACGACCGGCTGGAAATGGCGCTGGACCACGCCCGGAGTCTCGCCCGGGCGGCGTGAGGGGCGACCATCTGCCCAGGCGGCGACCTGCGGGAGCCGCATCCCGGAATGCGGTCCAACGCGGCTGCCCCTTTTCGGCCCGGACTTGGCGGTACGGCGTTCGTCTTCGATGAGCATGCCGTGCGTCAGCATCAAGGGGGAGCGGTGGACGTTGTATTTCTGGACGGTGGTCTGAATGCCCGCGGCGGGCATAGCTACAGCCTGGTCAAGAAGGTGGGGGCCGCGGTCGCGGCGCGCGGCCATCGCGTGCGGATCTTCGGCATGCGGACCATGGATCGGGAGATCGCGGACGAACTGGGTGCCGTCCCCCATTTCAGCGCATCGCTTTATGACAGCGTCCAGCCGACGCCGTTGGAACTGGCCAGGCACCGCTTCGGGGGTGCGCTGCGCCTGCAACGCGCCCGCTCCCACCTTCTGCGGGAGCGGATCAGCGCGGAACGGCTCAATGCCGGCTTCCGCGCCGATCTGGAGGCCCTGCCTGCCGGGGTGCTGGCGCGGGGAACCCTCGTCGTCCTCCCCAACGTGATGCAGAACCAGATCATGGGTGTCGTCCAGGCGCTGAGCGCGCTGCCGGAGGCCGGGCGCCCCCGCGTCGTCTGCCAATTGATGTTCGCGCCCGACTGGATTCCCTGGCGACGGTCCGGCCAGCTGGGACCGGGCATTTACGCGCAGGCGTTCGCGCTAGCGCGCCCTTTGATCGGCCGCTGCCTCGTCTTCGGAACGGAAAATGCTGCCATCGCCGCTCTCTATCGCGACGGCTACGGCATCGAGCCCATCCGCCTGCCGGTTCCGTTCGGCAACGTGGAGCGGGCGCGGCCGGTGCCGGAGCGACCGGTGTTCGGTTTCTTGGGCGTTTCCAAGAACGACAAGGGGTTTCATCTCCTGCCCGACGCCATCCGGCAGTGCCGGGAGCAGGGGCTCGCGGGGGATTTCGTGGTTCAGGTGCAGCGGGACGGGCACGAGGCTGAAACGGCGGTGGCCGAACAGGCGCTGCGCGCGCTCCCTTATGTGCGCCTCATCGACCGGGTTCTGACGGACGAGGACTTCGCCGCCGAAACCCGCAAGGTGGATGCCATGCTGCTGCCCTATGACCCGCAGGTGTTCGGCATGCGCGGCTCGGGCATCTTCACCCAGTCTGCCGCCGCCGGCCGGCCGGTGGTAGCCTCGGCCGGGACCTACGCCGCGGCGTCCATCGCCGGCGGCGATGCGGAGGGAGAGGTGTTCGCCCCCTACGACGCCGCCGCTTTCGCGGCCGCCATCCTCAGGCTGGCCGGCCGGCTGGAGGACAGCCATGCGCGCGCCGCAGGTCTCGCCGACCGGTTCGCGCAGGCGACCAGCGCGGAGGCCTATGTGGATGCGCTGCTGGCGCAGGCAGGTGCTCCGTCCGCCTGACCGGGGCCGGGCCGGGGGCCTGCGGGCGGGGTGCGGCGCTTTTTGTCGTCGCGCGTCGCCGGGCCTGTCGCAATGCCGCTCCGCTCTGATATATGCGCGTCACACACAAGCGACGAAACCGCGACGAAGGCTTTCCCCATGGCGAATGTCACTGCTTTCCCGGACAAGGCTACCATCGCCGAGCAGACGGCGCGGATGCTGCTCGAGGTCGAGGCGGTGCGCTTTTCCTCCGGCGAGCCCTTCATCTTCACCTCGGGCTGGGCGAGCCCGGTCTATATCGACTGCCGCCGCCTCATCTCCTTCCCGCGGGTGCGCCAGACGCTGGTGGATTTCGGCATCTCCACCATTTACCGCGAGATCGGCTACGAGCAGTTCGACACGGTGGCGGGCGGCGAGACGGCGGGCATTCCCTTTGCCGCCTGGGTCGCCGACCGAATGATGCTGCCCATGCAGTATGTGCGCAAGAAGCCCAAGGGCTTCGGCCGCAATGCCCAGATCGAGGGCCACCTCGCCCCCGGCGAGCGGGTGCTCCTGGTCGAGGACCTGACCACCGACGGCAAGAGCAAGGTCAATTTCGTCAATGCCTTGCGTGAGGCCGGGGCGGAGTGCCAGCACTGCTTCGTATTTTTCTATTACGACATCTTCTCCGAGGCGGCGGGCATCCTGGACAGCGCCGGCCTCAGCCTCCACCGCCTCGCCACCTGGTGGGACGTGCTGGCGCAGGTGAAGAAGATGAACCGCTTCGAATCGAAGCAGGTGGCCGAGATCGAATCGTTCCTCAACGACCCGCACAGCTGGTCCAAGGCCCACGGCGGCACCGCCACCACCGGCGAGTGACGCCCTAAATGGACCTCTACGCCCTCGTTCGGCCCTTCCTCGGGCTGGTGACCCCCGAGCGGGCGCACGGCTATGCCGTCCGCGCCCTTGCGAAGGGGCTGATGCCGGACCTCTCCGGCCATGACGACCCGGTGCTCGCGACCCGCGTCTGGGGCCTCGATTTCCCCAATCCCGTGGGCCTCGCCGCCGGCTTCGACAAGCATTGCGAGGTGGCGGACGGCCTGTTGAAGATGGGCTTCGGCTTCGCCGAGATGGGCACGGTCACGCCGCGCCCCCAGCCCGGCAACCCGCAGCCGCGCCTGTTCCGGCTGGAGGAGGACGAGGCGGTCATCAACCGCTTCGGCTTCAACAGCGAGGGCCTTGCCCCCTTCGTCTACCGGCTGGCCAAACGCCGCTCGGCGGGCGGCAAGGGCATCCTCGGCGCCAATGTGGGGAAGAACAAGGAGAGCGAGGACACGCTGGAGGACTACGCCGCCGGCGTTTCCGCCACCTGCCGGCTCGCCGATTATATCGTGTGCAACATCTCCTCCCCCAACACGCCGGGCCTGCGCGCCCTGCAGGCGCGGGCGGAGATGGAGGCGCTGCTCGCCCATCTCGTCGGCGTGCGCAACGCCTCGGTGCCTGACCCTGCGGAACGCCCGCCGCTGCTGGTGAAGGTGGCGCCCGACCTGGACGACGCCGGCCTCGCGGACGTGGCCGAGGTGGCGCTGGAGACCGGGATCGACGGCATCATCATGGGCAACACCACCCTGTCGCGCCCGGCGAGCCTGCACAGCGCGCACAAGGGTGAGGCCGGCGGCCTCTCCGGCAAGCCGCTGATGACGCTCTCCACCGAGCGGCTCGGGGCGCTCTACCGCCTGGTGGGTGGTCGCCTGCCGCTGGTCGGCTCCGGCGGCATCAGCTCGGGCGCGGACGCCTATGCCAAGATCCGGGCCGGGGCGAGCCTCGTGCAGCTCTATTCGGCGCTGGTGTTCCACGGCCCCGGCCTCGTCGGCCGCATCAAGACGGACCTCGCCGCCCGCCTCAAGGCCGACGGCTTCGCCCATGTGTCGGAAGCGGTGGGCGCGGACGTCCGCTGATCGCCGTCCGGCGGCGCGCCGCGCTTGACCGCGGCGGCTACTCTGTTACCCCTGATGCTCCTTCCTCCTCACGGTAGGGCATCATGGCCGGGCTGGATCGACGCGCCTTCCTCTCTCTCCTCGGCGCGGCGGCGCTAGTCCCAGCCGCAACGCCCGCGCTGGCGCGGCCGGTGGTGTTCCCCCCGGCGGACCGGGAGCTGATGGTTCCGGTGAAGGGCGGGCGCCTCTATGTGCGCACCAACGGGGTGAGCGCGAACGGCAGGCTGCCGGTGCTGCTCCTCCATGGCGGGCCGGGCGGGATGCATTCCACCTTCCACGACCCCCTGGAACTCGCCGACGAGCGCATGGTGGTGCTCTACGACCAGCTCGACAGCGGCCGCTCCGACCATCCCGACGATCCCGCCAACTGGACCGTCCCCCGCTTCGCCGACGAGATCGACGCCATCGCCGCCGCTTTGGGCCTCGGGCGCTTCCATGTGCTGGGGCACAGCTGGGGCGCCACCATCGCGCTGGAATGGGCGGCGCGGCGCCCCGCGACGCTGGCCGGGCTGGTGCTGGCGAGCCCCTTCGTCTCCGGCAAGAGCTGGATCGCGGATGTGGCCGCCCGCCGCGCGGCGCTGCCGCCTGACGTGCAGGCGGTGATCGACGCCTGCGAAGGCAGCGCCCCGCCGCCGCAGGCTACCTGCGATGCCGCCGCCGGCGCCTTCTACGCCGCCTTCAACCGGCGCGAGCCGCTGCCGGCCATGCGCAAGGCCTATGAGGCGGCGCAGAACCTCAAGCTCAACGAAAAGCTCTATGTGGCCATGAACGGCGCTGGCGAGTTCACCCAGACCGGCACCCTCAAGGATTACGATGGGGAACCGCTGCTGGCGCGGCTCGACGGCGCGCGCACGCTGTTTGTCATCGGCCAGTATGACGAGACGCGGATCGCGACCGTCGCGGCCTTTGCCGAGCAGGTGCCGAGCGCCGAGTTCGCGGTGATCCCCGGCGCCGCCCACGGCATTTTCAACGACCGCCCCGACGAGTCGGTGGCGGTCGTCCGCGGCTTTCTGCGGCGACAGGATGCCTTGGCGCAGAAGGATGCGCCGGCGTCCCAGCCCGTCAAGCCCTGAAACCCGTGAAGCCCTGAGGCCGGTTCAGGCCGTGGGCGGGGCGGGGGGCGCGGGCGTCACCGGCGGGCGGGCGGCGGGCCGTTCGGAGGCGAGCAGGTCGCGAATCTCCATCAGCAGCACCTCCGTCTTGGTGGGCGCGGCCGGCGGCTTGCCGGCCTCGGCCCGGCGCAAGGCGTTGATGCCGCGCACCACGAGGAAGAGAACGCCCGCCACGATGATGAAATTGATGGCGATGGTGATGAATGATCCATACGCCAGTACCGCACCCTGCTTCTTCGCGTCCGCGAGGTTGGCGGCGGTGACCGACTTGGAGAGCGGAACGAAATAGTTCGAGAAGTCGAGCCCGCCGGTGACGGCACCGATGATCGGCATGAACACGTCGCCCACCAGCGAGGTGACGATATTGCCGAAGGCGGCGCCGATGATGACGCCCACCGCCAGGTCCACCACGTTGCCGCGGACCGCGAACTCCTTGAACTCCTTGAGAATCGGCATTGCGTACTCCCGCCCGATGTCGCGACCGGGGCGCCGATGCGCCCCACCCTTTGGCGATACCATAGCCCAGCGCCCCAAGGGCAACGCCCGAGTTGCCAATCCGGTTCGCCGGGCGCGGCCGGATATCGCGCGCATCGTGCCACCCGTGACGCTTTCATGACTTTGAGCGCGCCCTTGCCTATGTTAGGGAGTGCCCGCCACCGATGGCGGGGGCGGCCCTTGCGGGCTCATCAACAGCAACCCTCGGCTGCCCTTGCGGGCGGTGCAGAGGCGGCAAATGGCGACACTGGCAAGAATGGCGGACCGGCAGACCAGCTTCGATTATGAGGATCTCCTCGCGTGCGGACGTGGCGAGCTGTTCGGGGCCGGAAACGCGCAATTGCCGCTGCCGCCCATGCTGATGTTCGACCGGATCACCGAAATCTCGGAGACGGGCGGCGAGTTCGGCAAGGGCATGGTGCGCGCCGAGCTGGACGTGAACCCCGACCTCTGGTTCTTCGCCTGCCACTTCAAGGGCGATCCCGTGATGCCCGGCTGCCTCGGCCTTGACGCCATGTGGCAGCTCGTGGGCTTCCATCTCGGCTGGCTCGGCTCGTCCGGCCGCGGCCGGGCGCTGGGCCTCGGCGAACTGAAATTTTCCGGCCAGGTTCTGCCCGGCGTGAAGAAGGTGGTCTACGGCATCGAGTTCAAGCGCGTCATGCGCTCCAAGCTCGTGCTCGGGATCGCCGACGGCTGGCTGGCGGCGGATGGCGAGGTGATTTACCGCGCCAAGGATCTGAAGGTGGGCCTGTTCCAGGCCGAGACGGCACCCCAGCCCGCAGGCGCCGCGAGCGCCTGACAAGGCCTCGCCACGATCTGCGGCGACACTGGGTGCACTCCAATGGGGATTTGACATGCGGCGCGTCGTCGTCACCGGGATGGGCATTGTCTCGTCCATCGGCAACAACACGCAGGAGGTTCTTGCCAGCCTGCGCGAAGCCAAGAGCGGTATTTCCTTCGCCGAGGACTATTCCCGGCTCGGATTCCGCTCTCAGGTGCACGGCGCGCCGACCCTGAATGCGGAAGAGGTCGTTGACCGGCGCGCCATGCGTTTCCACGGCGGCGGCACCGCGTGGAATCACGTGGCCATGGAGCAGGCCATCCGCGATTCGGGCCTTGAGCCGAACGAAGTCTCCAACATCCGCACCGGCCTGGTGATGGGCTCCGGCGGCTCCTCCACCAAGACCATCGTGGATTCGGCCGACATCACCCGCGAGAAGGGGCCGAAGCGCGTCGGCCCGTTCGCGGTGCCCAAGGCCATGGGCTCCACCGCCTCGGCGACGCTCTCCACCTGGTTCAAGATCAAGGGCCTGAGCTATTCCATCTCGGCCGCCTGCGCGACCACCAACATCTGCATCGGCAACGCCTACGAGCTGATCCAGTACGGCAAGCAGGACATCATCTTCGCCGGCGGCTGCGAGGATCTGCACTGGACCCTCTCCGTGCTGTTCGACGGCATGGGCGCCATGTCCTCCAACTTCAACGACCGTCCGGCTGTGGCCTCCCGCGCCTATGACAAGAACCGCGACGGCTTCGTCATCTCCGGCGGCGCCGGCGTCCTCGTGCTGGAAGAGCTGGAGCACGCCAAGGCCCGCGGCGCCCGCATCTATGGCGAAATCGCCGGCTATGGCGCGACCTCCGACGGCGTGGACATGGTGGCCCCCTCGGGCGAGGGCGCGGAGCGCGCCATGAAGCTCGCCATCTCCGGCATCAAGGCGCCCATCGACTACATCAACCCCCATGCCACCTCGACGCCCATCGGCGATCTCAAGGAGATCGAGGCGATCCGCGCGGTGTTCGGCGACAAGTGCCCGCCCATCTCGGCCACCAAGTCGCTCACCGGACACTCGCAGGGCGCCACCGGCGTGCACGAGGCGATCTATTCCATCCTCATGATGCAGAACGGCTTCATCGCCGAGAGCGCCAACATCGAGGAGATCGACCCGGCCTTCGCCGACATGCCCATCGTGCGCAAGCGGGTGGACAACGTGACGCTCGGCCATGTGCTGTCGAACGGCTTCGGCTTCGGCGGCACCAATGCCAGCCTCGTCATCAAGCACGTCGACGCCTGAAGCGGATGGACGCCTGCTGCTCCGATAGGGCGGCGTTCAGGATTGGTCATCAATGGTGAGCCGGCGCCGGCCGAAACGCGATGGCGTGGCCGGGCGCCGTCTGCTATCGGCGTCTCAGGCGCGAGAGGGTAGGTTATGCAGGACCTGATGAAGGGCAAGCGCGGCCTGGTGATGGGTGTCGCCAACGATCATTCCATCGCCTGGGGCATTGCCAAGGCGCTGGCGGGTCAGGGCGCGGAACTCGCCTTCACCTACCAGGGCGAGCAGGTGGCCAAGCGCGTGAAGCCGCTGGCGCAGAGCGTCGGTTCCTCCCTCCTGCTGCCGTGCGACGTGGAAGACCTCGCCAGCGTGGACGCGGTGTTCGCCGCGCTGAAGGAGAGCTGGGGCAGCCTGGACTTCCTGGTCCACGCCGTCGCCTTCTCCGACAAGTCCGAGCTGAAGGGCCGCTATGCCGACACCAGCCGGGAGAACTTCTCCCGCACCATGGTGATCTCCTGCTTCTCCTTCACCGAGATCGCCAAGCGCGCCGCCGCGCTGATGACCGAGGGCGGCTCGCTGATCACCCTCACCTATGGCGGCTCCACCCGCGTCATGCCCAATTACAACGTGATGGGCGTGGCCAAGGCGGCGCTTGAGGCCTCCGTGCGCTATCTGGCGGCGGATTTCGGCCCCGTGGGCATCCGCGTCAACGCCATCTCCGCCGGCCCGGTGCGCACGCTGGCGGGCGCCGGCATCGCCGACGCGCGGGTGATGTTCAACTACCAGAAGCGCCACGCCCCCCTGCGCCGCACGGTCAGCATCGAGGAGGTGGGCGGCTCGGCCCTCTATCTCCTCTCGGACCTCTCCGCGGGCGTCACCGGCGAGGTGCATTTTGTCGATTCCGGCTACAACATCATCTCCATGCCGCACCCCGACGTGCTGAAGGCGCAGGAAGATGCGGAGGCGCAGGCCGCCTCCGAGGTGCCGACCAAAGCGGCCGAATAGGGCCCGGCGGGATGGGCGCCCCGGATCGTCAGCTGACCCGCCGGGGGCTTCTGGCCGCCGGTGCCGGCCTCCTTGCCGCGGCGGCATCCCCCGCCCTCGCGGATCCCGTCACGCCCGAGGCGCGCAAGCTGCTCGACGCCATGCCCGGCAAGGCCGTGCTGGGCGCGCAGAAGACCAAGCCCCTCGTCACCGAGCTGGTGGATTTCAACGCCCCGGACTGGCGCCGCTCCGCCTTCGACATGCGCGAGCTGCTCGCCGGCGATGCCAAGCTCGCTTATGCCATCGTGCAGACGCCGCGCGTGGACGTGGGCTCCATCGAGGCGGCGCGGGTGGCGCTGGCCGTGCTCGCCATGCAGCCGGCCAAGTTCGGCGACTTCTACCTCGCGCTTGCGGCGACCAGCGGCGACATCGACGGGGTGAAGGCGCTCAACGTGGTGCGCAGCGAGGGGCTCGACCACTACAAGGTGTTTCGCGCCGCCAACCAGCCGGATATCACCGACATCCTCACCAAGGGGGTGGCGCTCGCGGCCGCGCTCCGGGTGCTCGATACGCCGGCCTATGTGATCGGGGCGGACGTCGTCTCCGGCTATGCCGACCTGGCCCGCAAGCGAACGCTGATCGCCGCCGCCCGCTGATCGCCGCGCGGTTTCGCAGCGGCAGGGCGCCGGCGCGCGATTTTCTCCCTTTACGCTGCAAAGCCGGCGTCGTATCGGGCGAACATTCGGTCGCCTGCGTCGATAATCCAGCAATATTCGGACGGGAGTGCAGGCTGGGGGGAAGCCATGGAGGCGTGGCAGGTCGCGATACTGGTCTTCTTGGCGCTCGAGTGCGGCGCGCTGTTCGGCATGGGCTCGCAGCGCTGGCTGAAGGCCCATCACCTCTCCAAGGACACGCAGGAGGCGGTGAAGCTGGGTGTCGGCATGGTCGCGGCCATGGCGTCGCTGATCCTGGGCCTGATGACGGCCTCGGTGAAGGGCAATTTCGACACCACCGGCAAGGACGTGCAGCAATATGCGACGCTCCTCACCATCCTCGATGCCACGCTCCAGCATTACGGACCCGCCGCCAGGCCGGCGCGCGATGCGTTGCGGGTCTACACGGTGCACGCCATGAACGAGACCTGGCCCGCCGCCGGCAGCGCGCCGGTGATGGTCGCCAGCTTCGATTCGGAGCAGAAGCTGGAGCGGGTCGGCCACGAGATCCGCATCCTCGAGCCCTCCGGCCCCGAGCAGACCGATCTCAAGGCGGAGGCGCTCGACCGGTTCAAGTCGCTCAACGCGTTGCGCTGGACGCTGATCGCCGAGGCGGTCACCGAGATCCCGCCGGTGTTCATCGTGGTGCTGATCGTCTGGCTGACGCTGATCTTCGCCAGCTTCGGGCTGTTCTCGCCGGTGAACCTGGTCTCTCTCATCGTCTTTCCCCTGTGCTCGCTGTCGCTGGCCGGCGCCATCTTCCTGATCCTGGAGATGAGCTCCCCGTTCGACGGCGTCATCATGGTGGGGCCGGAAGCCATCCAGCGCTCGCTGGAGCACATGAAGCTTCCCTAAGGGGCGGTGTAAGGCGGGTGTAACCTCCAGCTTGTCCGGGAGTGCGACCCTGGCGCGGTTGCGCCGGGGCGCGCGGTTCGGTACGTCCTGCCGACCGCCGGGGACGGACCCGCGGGACCGCCCCCGACGGTTTGCAGAATGGAGGCCGACATGAGCCGCAAGGTGCTCTGGATCGCGGCGGCGAGCGTGCTCGTCGGTGCCATCGTGCTCGGCCTGAAGACGCTGGCCTGGTGGGTCACCGGCTCGGTGGCGCTGCTGTCGGATGCGCTGGAAAGCATCATCAACGTCGCCGCCTCAGCCGCCGCGCTGTTCGCCATCACGGTGTCCGCGCGTCCCGCCGACGACAACCACCAGTTCGGCCACCACAAGGCGGAATATCTTTCCGCCGTTCTGGAAGGCGTGCTCGTGGTGGTGGCGGCCGTCACCATCATGCGGGAGGCCTATTACGGCTTCCTCGACCCGCATCTGCCCGACCAGCCCTTCACCGGCATGCTCATCAACGGCGCGGCGACGGTCATCAACGCCATCTGGTGCCTGGTGCTGCTGCGGGTGGGCAAGAGCATGCGCTCACCGGCCCTCGTCGCCGACGGCAAGCATGTGCTGACCGATGTGGTCACCTCGGCGGGCGTGCTGATCGGCTTCGTGCTGGTGCCTGTCACCGGCTGGCCGGTGCTCGATCCGCTGATCGCCGGCCTCGTGGCGCTCAACGTGCTGTGGACCGGCTGGAGCCTGATGAAGGAATCCGTGGGCGGCCTGATGGACGCCGCGCCGCCGCCGGACGTGGTGGCGCGCATCCGCGAGCTGGTCTCGCTCCATGCCGCCGGCGCCATCGAGGCGCACGATCTGCGCACCCGCCATGCCGGGCGCATCACCTTCGTGGAATTCCATCTGGTGGTGCCCGGCGACATGACGGTGGCCGCCGCCCACGACATCTGCGACCGCATCGAGAACGCCTTCGAGCGCGACATGGATGATGCGATCATCACCATCCATGTGGAGCCCGAGGGCGAGGCCAAGCACCGCGGCGTGGTGGTCGTCTAAGTCCTGTCAGGCGCCTTTGGGCCGGAACGCGGCGCAGACCTCCGGATCGGTCTCGATGCGCCCGGCGCCGATCAGGTCCAGGCAATAGGGGATGGCCGGGAACACGGCCGCGAGGCACACGGCGATGGACGCCGGCTTGCCGGGCAGGTTCACGATCAGCGTCTTGCCGCGCACCCCCGCCTCCTGCCGTGACAGGATGGCGGTGGGCACCTCATTGAGGCTGATGCGCCGCATCTGCTCGCCGAAGCCGGCCAGCGGCTTCTCGATCACCGCCGCCATGGCCTCGGGCGTCAGGTCGCGCGGGGAGGGGCCGGTGCCGCCCGTGGTGCAGATGAGGTCCATGTGCTCCGCATCCGCGAGGGTGATGAGGGTGTCGCGCACGCTCTCGAACCCGTCCGGGATCACCCGATAGTCGGCGACCCACGGGCTGGTGATGGCGCGGCGTAGCCAGGCCTCGATGGCCGGGCCGCTCAGATCCTCATAGGTGCCGGAGCTGGCGCGGTCCGAGATGGTGACGATGCCGATGCGGGCGGGGGTCATGTGGCAAATCCGGCTGGAAAGCATTCCGCCTGTGCTGGCGTGCCAAGCATCCTAAAGCAAGCGCCGCACCAGCGGTGCCCCGTCGCAGGGTACAATTTGGGCTTGCGACGCGGCGGCCATGCCGTATTCATGTGAACATAAGAGAAAAGTGTCGTTTCCTCCGGCGCGCCCTGCGTCGCGGGGGCCAATCGGGCCGGGCCGGATGTCGGAATATCTCACCACCCGCGAACTCGCGGCGCTGCTGAGGGTGCGCGAACGCAAGGTCTATGACCTCGTCGCCACCGGCAGCCTTCCGGTCCGGCGGGTCACCGGCAAGCTGCTGTTCCCGCGCCGGGAAATCCAGGACTGGATCGCCGGCTCGGCGGAAAGCGCCCCGGCCCACGCCGCCGCGCCGGATGGCGCCCACCATTCAGCGCCTTCGGACCATCACGCCCCGCCGCCGGTGATGACGGGCGGGCATGATCCGCTGCTCGAATGGGCGCTGCGCGAATCGCGCTCCGGCATCGCCTGCCTCATGGACGGCGCGCTCGACGGCCTCGACCGGGCGGACCGGGGCGAGTGCATCGCCGTCGGCCTGCATGTGCCGGAGGGCGACGACTGGAACGCTTCCGTGGTGGAGCAGCGCTTCGGCCGGGCGCCTTGGGTGCTGGTGGAGTGGGCGCGGCGCGTGCGCGGGCTGATCTGCCGGCCGGGCCTTCCCCGTCCGCCCACCTGCCTCGCGGAGGTCAGGGGCTTCCGATTCCAGATGCGCCAGAAGGAGGCGGCGAGCGAACTGGTGCTCGACCGCCTGCTCGCGGCGGAAGGGATGGGGCGCGCCGACCTCACCTGCGCCGGCACGGTGGAGCGATCGGAAACCGACCTGGCCCTCGCGGTGGCCGCCGGGCGGGCCGATGTGGGCCTCGGCATCGCCGCCGCCGCGCGCCTGCACAATCTCGATTTCGTGCCGCTGGTGGAGGAGCGCTTCGACCTCATGGTCTGGCGCCGGGCCTATTTCGAGCCGTCGTTCCAGAAGCTCGTCGCCTTCTGCCGCGAACCCGCCTTCCACGCGCGGGCGGCGGAGCTGGGCGGCTACGACGTCTCCGGCTTCGGCCGGGTGCATTTCAACGGGGCGTGACGCCCTCTCGTCATTTCAACGGCGTGAGAGACAAAAAAGACCCGCCCGAGGGACCGGGCGGGTAAGTCAAGGGCAATGGGGGTGCCCTATGGGAGGCCGCTCAGGCGAGCGGCGGCACGTCCAGCGCGCGGAAGATGGCGCAGCGGCGGAAGGCGTCGATGGAGGGCGGTTCGCCCTTCTGCGAGCAGTATTTCGCCACCAGCTTGGCGAGGCCCTTGATGTCGCGGCCGGAGGTCTCCGGGAACATCTCCACCAGCGTATCGATGAGCTCGTTGGAGAGGATGAGGCCGAACTGGTCGCACATGACGCGCCAGATCTTCCGCCGGTCGTCCGGGCCGGGGGAGTGATATTTGATAAGGGCGATGCAGCGCGAGACGATGGCCTCGTCGATGTCGTCCACCCGGTTGGTGGTGAGGAACAACAGGCCGTTGAAGTATTCGAGCACGCGCAGGAACACGCCCACCACCGCATTCATGGTGAGGTTGTCCTGCCGGCGCTTGATGTAGACGTCCGCCTCGTCGATCAGCATCACCGCGCCCCAGCGCTGGGCGCGCGTCAACGCATCTTTCAAGGCCTGCTCCATGTGGGCCACGTCGAGGCCGAGCTGGCCGGAATGCACCCGGTAGAGCGGGCGCTGGATGATCTCGGAATAGACTTCGGCGGTGAGCGTCTTGCCGACGCCGGGCGGGCCGGCGCAGAGCACGGTGGTGCCGCCGGATTTGCCGGCCACCACGTCGTCCATCAACGTGTTCATCTCGGCGGTGAGAATGTCGATGAGGTCGGTCTGCTCCGGCGGCAGAACCAGCTTCTGCTTCAGCTCCGGGTGGTATTCGTAAGGCCGGATGTCGTCCACATGCACCCACACATGGTGGTGCAGCTCCAGATGGAACATCAGGATCAGCGGGTGGACCGGCATGTCGGTGAAGGCACCCTTGGGGATGCTGTCCTTCGCCGCGCGCAAGGCCTCGTCCACGGCCATGTGGAAGAGGTTCTGCTTGTCCGCCTTCTTCACGATCTTGTCGAGGAAGAAGCCGGAGGTCTCCGTCCCGAGCGTGCGCTCGCCCAGCAGTTCCTCGTCATTGACGAGCCGCGCCTCGCTGCCGGAGGAGGAGAGGACCACGGTGGACTTGCGCGCCCAGTCGGTGTCGCGCCGGTTGGCGGTGGGGTCCTCGGCGAACAGGCCCGTGCCGCGGCCGGAGAACTGCTCGCCATAGCGGCCGCGCCACTCGAAATAGCGCACCATCTGGTCGTCGAAGGACTTGAGCAGGCCCTCGTCCTCCATCAGCCAGCCCTTGGCGGCGAGCGTGCCGGGGATGGTGAGGCCGCGCAGGTCCTTGGAGCGGATCAGCAAATTCTCCACATGGGTCTTGCCGCGGTTGTTGGCCTTCAGTTCCACGATCAGCCGGCCGGCCTCCTCCTCGCCGGGGGGCGTGTAGTCGAGGCGGGTGATGAGATAGGGCTCGGGCTTGCCCGAGGGGTTCATGCGGAACAGCCAGCCGCGGATGCAGTGCTTGACGAAATAAAGCGCGATGGCGCCCGCCAGATCCTCCAGTTCGTCCGCGCCGAAGCGCTTGCCTTCGTCGCGGAACACGCCGACGAGGTTGGCGAGCTGCTCCTCCTGCCCGCGAATGGTGGTGCCGCCCGTCCTCAGCACCAGCTCGTGCAGGTGGGCCAGCTCGTCGGGCTTCAGCGCATCGAGGCCCAGCTCCATGCGGCTCGAAAGACGCGGCTGGGCGAGCAGGTGCGCCTGGTCCGGGAAGGCGTCCACCAGGCTTTCGACCACCAGGCGTTCGACGATGAGTTTCATGGGGCAGCCTCATGTCTCGAACGATGTCGGGGCTTCGACAATTTGGTCGACCTGTGACACGCCCTGGCATCGCGAACGGGGATGAAAGGGCGATAGCAAGATCGGGGCCGGAGCCGGGCTGGGCCTTTTTCCGGCGCCCGCCTGCCGCCCCGATGGGCAATACGTCGCCTCCCCGACGGGCAGTCCGGCCTGGTCCCGGCGCGCGGAAATCCCCGCAAAAGATTGCCAGCACAGGCTGGAAGGGGTAGGTCCCTTATGCTGCAATGCAGTGAAATCCGCCTGAAATTTCAGCTTGAAGCCACGTCAAAAATAGCTTTGTATCAAAACTAATCGCTGCCCCGCTTCCGTGCCGTCCGCAATCGTCGGAGGGCGACGCCTCAGGCGGAAGGGGAGGGGCAGTGCCTGCGTCCGGCGTTCGAGAGGAAGGTTGCCCCGGCCCATGCTCGCGCAGCAGATCGTCAACGGCCTCATGCTCGGGGCCATCTACATGCTTGTGGCGGTGGCCTTCACCCTCGCCATCGGCGTGCTCAACTTCCTGAACTTCTCGCTGCCCGGCCTGTTCATGGTGGGCGGCATGCTCGCCTTCGGGCTGATGAAGGCGGGCTGGCCCTTCCTCATCGCCGCGGCCGGCGCGCTGGCGGCGGCGGCGTTCGTCTCGCTGCTGGTGGAGCGCTTCGCCTACCGGCCCATGCAGGGGGGCGATCCCGAGGTGCCGCTGGTCTCCTCCCTCGGCTTCCTGGTGCTGCTCGAGAATTTGATGCTGATCCAGTACGGCTCGGACCAGCAGGCATTCCCGGCCCTGCTGCCGGACCTCAACATCCGCCTCGGCGGCCTCGTCATCGGCATCGCGCAGCTCATCTCGCTGGCGCTCTCCCTCGGCCTTGTGACGTTCCTGTCCTGGTATCTGTCCTCCACCGCCGGCGGCCGGCGCATCCGCACAGTGGCGGAGAACCGCGAGACGGCGCTGCTCATGGGCATCGACATCTCCCGCCTCGTGCCGCAGCTCTTCATCGCCTCGGCGCTGCTGGCGGCGCTGGCCGGCATCCTGTTCGCGGTGAACTACCAGCAGGTGTCGCCCTTCATGGGCGAGGGCGTCGGCTTCAAGGGCGTCGCGGCCATGATCGTCGGCGGCATGGGCTCCATCTGGGGCGCGGTGCTGGGCGGGCTGGTCATCGGCCTCGCGGAGGTGCTGTCCATCTCCTTCATCGGCGCGGACGTGGTGAACATCTCCGTCTACGGCCTCTTGCTCCTCATCCTCATCGTGCGTCCGCAGGGCCTCATGGGCCGCGCCGCCAGCCGGGAGAAGCTGTGATGAGCGGCTATCTGACGGGCGTCCTCGTCGTCCTCGCCTTCAATGTCATCGCCGCCTATGCGGTCTATCTGCCGCTCGCGGCGGGGCAATTGAACCTCGGCATCGCCGGCTTCATGGCCATCGGCGCCTATGCCTCGGCCTTCCTCACCAACGAATATATGTGGCCCATGTGGGCGGCGATCCCGCTCGGCGCTGGGCTTGCGGGGCTGGTGGGCCTCCTCATCGGCGTGCCGGTGCTGCGCACCCACGGCATCTATCTCGCCATGGCCACCTTCGCCCTCGGGCAGGTGATCTCCGCCGTCTTCCTCAATCTGGAAGTGGTGGGCGGCGCCGCGGGCTATCCCGTCACCGATTATGCCGGGCCTTATGTGGTCTATGCGGCGGCGGCGGGCGTGGTGGTGCTGATGCTGCTCGTGTCGCGCACCCGCTTCGCGCTCTGCCTCACGGCGGTGAAGAGCGACGCGACGGTGGCGGACCTGCTCGGCGTCTCCGTGCGCGGCATGAAGGTCGCGGCCTTCGCGCTGGGCGCGGCGGTGGCCGGCTTCGGCGGCGGGCTCTACGCCCACCATTACAGCTTCGTAGAAGCCCAGCACTTCAACGTGCTGCTCTCGGTCTTCACCGTGCTCTACGTGCTGTTCGGCGGCACGCAGACGGTGTGGGGAC
This sequence comes from Xanthobacter sp. SG618, assembly GCF_012932745.1. NCBI lineage: Bacteria > Pseudomonadati > Pseudomonadota > Alphaproteobacteria > Hyphomicrobiales > Xanthobacteraceae > Xanthobacter > Xanthobacter sp. SG618. The sequence goes on from NZ_JABBHL010000010.1 coordinate 138,790, forward strand.
CGCTGGTGGGCGCTGCCTTCTTCACTTTGGTGCCGGAGCTGCTGCGCGCATCCGACCAGTGGCGCTACGCCCTCTTCGCCGTCTTCATCATCCTGTTCATGGCGGTGCGGCCGCAGGGGCTGGTGACGTCCTCCCTGTTCCGCCTGTTCCGGCGCAAGGCGGAGGCCGCGTGATGTCCGCTGCTCTCGCCATCTCCGGCCTGTCGAAATCCTTCGCCGGCGTGCGCGCCATCCGCGATCTCTCCTTCACCGTGCCGAAGGGCGTCACCACCGCCCTCATCGGCCCCAACGGGGCGGGCAAGACCACGGTGTTCAATCTCGTCAGCGGCGTCTATGGCGTCGATGCCGGGCGCATCGAGGTGAACGGGCAGGACGTGACGCACATGCCGTCGCGCAAGCGCATCTCCACCGGCGTCGCCCGCTCGTTCCAGAACATCCGGCTGATGCCGCACCTCTCGGTGCTGGAAAACCTGCTGGTGGGCCAGCACGTGCGCGCCTCCTCGCTTGGTGCGCTGCTCACCCCCTACCGCCTCTTCCCCAATCATCGCTGGAAGCGCGAGGCGCGGGCGGCGCTGGAGGAGAGCGGCCTCGGCCGCTGGGCGGACGAGATGGTCTCCGCGCTGCCCTATGGGGTGAGGAAGCGCATCGACCTCGTGCGCGCGACGCTGGCCGGCGCCAGCCTGCTGATGCTGGACGAGCCCGCCGCCGGCCTCAATCCCAGCGAGACCAACGCGCTGCGCGATCATCTGAAAGCGCTGATGGCGAAGGGCGTCACCCTCCTCGTGGTGGAGCACGACATGCACTTCGTGGATTCGATCTGCGAGAACGTGGTGGTGCTGAACTTCGGCGAGAAAATCGCCGAGGGCCCGCTCTCCCGCGTGCGGCAGGAGAAGCTGGTGCGCGAGGCCTATATCGGCACGGACGAGGAGGCCTGAGCCATGGCGCTGCTCGAAGTCTCCGGCCTCTCCGTCTCCTACGGCCGCGTCGCGGCGCTCTCGGACGTGTCGCTGACCGTGAACGAGGGCGAGGTGGTCACCGTGCTCGGCGCCAATGGCGCGGGCAAGTCCACCCTGCTCAAGGCCATCCTCGGAGCCGTGCCGGCCAAGGCGGGGGGCATCGCCTTTGCGGAAACCGACGTCACCCGCCTGCCGCCGCACCGACGCATGGGGGCGGGGCTGGTGCTGGTGCCGGAAGGCCGGCGCATCCTCATCACCCTGACCGTGGAAGAGAATCTGCGGCTCGGCGCCCACATGCGGCGCGACACGGCGGCAGTGGAGCGGGAGATGGCGGCCATCTACGACCGCTTCCCCAACCTCGCCGAGCGCCGCCACATGGCCGCCTCCTGCCTCTCTGGCGGCGAGCAGCAGATGCTGGCCATCGGCCGCGCCATGATGGCGAAGCCCCGCCTGATGATGCTGGACGAACCCTCTCTGGGCCTCTCGCCGCTGTTCGTCTCCAAGCTGTTCGATCTCATCCGCGAATTGAACATCGAGGGCCTCTCCGTGCTGCTGGTGGAGCAGAACACCGGCAAGGCGCTGAAGGCGGCGCATTCCGCCACCGTGCTGGAACTCGGCCGCGTGGCCATGGCCGGCGCGCCCGACGTGCTCGCGGCCGATCCCCGTTTGCAGGACGCGTATCTCGGCGGCGGGTCGGCCGCCCATTGAACCAGGGTCCGAGGGCCCATGGGCCCTCGGGTGAAGCCCGCGCGGCGATTGAGCGTGCGGAAAACAAGAGCCACAGAGGAGAACGGGACATGAAGAAGAGCGTGCTGTTCGGTGCCGGCCTTCTGGCGGCGCTGGTCGCCTCCGGCGCCGCGCGGGCCGAGGGCGAGCTGGTCCTCGGCTACATGATGGCCAAGAGCGGCCCCTATGTGAGCCTCGCCAACACCAATGAGGTGGCCGTCGACATGGCGGTGGAGGAGATCAACGCCAAGGGCGGCATCAACGGCAAGAAGATCAAGGTGGTGAAGTTCGACACCGCCGGCGATCCCAAGCAGGCGACCACCGCGCTGCGCTCCTTCGCGCAGGATGCCGGCGCGCTCGCCGTCATCGGCCCGTTCTCGTCCTCGGAAGTGCGCACCACCTTCCCGGTGGGCGAGCGCGAGGGCCTCGCGCAGATGTCCATGGCCTCCTCGGCCCCGGGCCTCACCAAGGGCTTCACCTACGGCTTCCGCAACACCACGGACGAGGGCAAGGTCATCGACCAGGTGCTCGCCGCCATCAAAGACAAGAAGCTGCCCATGGCCTCGGGCGCGGCGGCCTATGCCACCGACGACGTGGTGTCCAAGTCCATCGGCACGGTGGTCGTTCCGAAGATGTTCGAGAAGTATGCGATCCCCTCCAAGGGCTCGGTGGACTTCCAGCTCGCAGCCTTCGACCTGTCGCCCCAGGTGGCGCAGCTGAAGCAGATGGCGCCGGATATCGTCGGCCTCGGCTCGCCGCCCGAGGGCGCGGTGAACCTCGCCAAGGAGCTGAAGCGCCAGGGCGTCTCCACCCGCATCATCGGCGGCACCACCATCGCCGATCCCGAGCTGCCCAAGCGCATGGACGGCGCCGGCGACAACCTCACCATCGGCACCACCTTCTTCCCCGAGGTGAACGACAAGACCAAGGCCTTCACCGCCGAGTTCGGCAAGCGCACCAAGGCCGCTGGCCTCAACCGCACCGACCCGAACCAGATGGACGCCTCGGTCTATGACATCGTCTACCTCTATTCGGAGGCGATGAAGCGGGCCAACGTGACCGGCGACAAGGCGAAGCTCGCCGAGGAGCGCGCCGCCATCCGCGACCAGCTCGCCAAGCTGAAGGACTACCAGGCCCTCGAAGGCGCCATCTCCTTCACCGACGGCGACGCCGTGAAGCCCGTCTACATCCTCGAGGTGAAGGGCGGAAAATGGACCCTTCTCGACACGCGCACGCCGAACTGACCTCGGCCGAAGCGTGCGGCCGGCGCCTCCTTTCCCTCCCCCTTTCGGAGGCGCCGGTCTCTTCTCCTTTTCCTGAACGAGAGATCCCGATGGGCACCGAGCTCACCTTCACCCTCCATGCCGGCGGCGAGAGCCGCACGGAGACGCTCGCCATCCGCCACGCGGTGATCGCGGGCTGGACCGGCCGCGACAAGGTCGCGCTGGAAAAGCACATCGTGGAGCTGGAGGAGCTGGGCGTCGCGCGCCCGGCCTCGACGCCCATCTATTACCGCGTCGCCGCCGCCCGCTTCACCACCGCCAGCGAGATTGAATCCACCGGCGCGGAGTCGTCCGGCGAGGTGGAGTTCATGATCCTTCAGGCCGATGGCCGGCGCTGGCTCGGCGTCGGCTCCGACCATACCGACCGCAAGGTCGAGACCTACGGCATCACCGTGTCCAAGCAGATGTGCGACAAGCCCGTCGCCGCCACCCTCTGGGCGCTGGACGAGGTGCTGCCGCACTGGGACAGGCTGCTCATCCGCTCCTATGCGGTCATCGACGGCGCGCGCGTGCTCTACCAGCAGGGCTCGGTGGCCGCCATGCTGCCGCCCGAGGAGATCATCGCCGGCTACGAGCCGGGCTTTGCGGACGGCACTGCCATGTTCTGCGGCACGCTCGCGGCCATTGGCGGCATCCGCCCGGCCGAGCGGTTCGAGTTCGAGATCGAGGACCCGGTGCTGGGCCGGATCATCCGTCATGGGTATGATGTGACCGTCCTTCCCGTCGCCGGCTGAGCGAGGGGCGGGGCCAAGGCAGAACGACCGGCACCGGTCAGGGGAGAGGCGCCATGCAGCTCGATGCGCGCGACGTGGGTCAGGAGATCGCCGAGGATGTCGGTCCGCCGCAGGTCCGCTCCCTCCGCGACACGGCCTATGACGTCATCAAGCAGCGCATCATCATGTGCGCCTTCCGCCCCGGCGAGGCGCTGAGCGAGGCGCAGGTGGCGGCCTCCCTCGGCCTCGGCCGCACGCCGGTGCGCCAGGCCTTCGACCGGCTGATGCGCGACGGCCTCGTGGAGGTGCTGCCGCGCAAGGGTATCATCGTGCGGCCCATCTCGCAGGACGAGGTGCGCGACATGGTGGAGGTGCGCCTGCTCAATGAGAGCTTCTGCGCCCGCCTCGCCGCCGAGCGGGCGGACGCGGCCGTCATCGCCGCTTTGAAGGAGAATGTGCGTCGGGGCTCCGCCGCCGCGGGGTCCGGGGACATCGTGGAACTGATGGCCCTCGACCGCGAATTCCACCTCACCATTTCCGGCGGCGCGCGCAATCCGGTGTTGGGCGAGATCCTGCGGAACCTGCACGAGCGGGCGCAGCGCGTGTGGTTCGTTTCGCTCCGCGACGTCGCCCACCATCGCCGCGTGGTGGACGAGCACGCCGCCATCGTCGACACGCTGGCCGCCCGCGACGCCGATGCCGCCGAACAGGCCACCCGCGCCCACATCCTCTCCTTCGCCGAAAACCTGACGCGCCAGCTCTAGGGCTTTCCGGGCGATCCACAGCTTGGCCGGGCGGGGTGTTCGCGGCCATTCACCGGGCGAACGGACGGGTGGATGCCCCGGACGAGCCGGGGCATGACGGTGTTGGTGGGAAGGGGTCGAAGCGCCCCCTACATCCGCTCCCACCCCGCCCCGGCGGAGAGGAACAGCATCGGCGCCTCCACCTCCACGGCGAAAGCGTAGGCGGCGGCGGGCAAAGCGCCGCTGCCGGCGAGGAAGGCGCGGCCGGCGCGCACCACGAGGCCGCCACCTTCGGGCAGGCGCACGCCGCGGGCGTCGCCGGCGAGGCCCTCGCCCGTCGCCTTCAGCACCGCCTCCTTGCCGCACCACTGGCGCAGGGCCGCTGCGGCGCGGTCGCCCTCGGGGAGGGCCGACCAGCGGGCGCGGTCGTCATCATGCATGAAATCGGGGGCGAGGCGGGTCCACAAATCGAGCCCGCGCGCCTTCTCTACATCGACTCCGATGGTGCCGCCACGGGCGAGCCCCACCGCCACCCAGCTTCCGGAATGGGTGAGGTTGAAGTCGAGATCCGACGCGATGCCCAGCCCCGGCCGCCCGTTCGCGCCGCGCACCACCGGCACGTCGGCGGGGGGAAGGCCGAGGGCGGCGCCCAGAAGGGTGCGCGCAAGGCTCCAGGCGGCGGTGCGGGCGGCGCGGTCGTCCGCCTTCACGTGGCGGGCGATGCGCGCGGCCTCCCCCGCCGGCAGCGCGATGGAAAGGTCGGGATTCACAGGCGCATCGGCGACCCGCGCGATGGCGAGGAGGCTCGCGGCCGGTGCGAGGCGCGCGGCGTCCACCGGCGAGGACGGATCAGGCACGGGCGGCGCGCCAGACGGAGAGGGTGCGCTTCAGCAAAGTGAGAAGGCGCTCCTCGTCGGAGCGCGTGAAGAAGTGCCCGCCGGGCCAGACCTCCACCGCCACCGGGCCGGCGATGTGCTCGCGCCAGGCTTCGAGGCTGGCGGCGGGGGTGGCGGGATCATCGGCGCCGCCGAGGATCACCGCCGGACAGGCCAGTGCCGGGCCGGGGGTGAAGGCATAGGTGTCCACCATGCGGAAGTCCGCCTTCAGCGCCGGCAGCGTCATGGCGAGGATGTCGGGGCGGCGGAACAGCACCTCGGGCGTGCCGCCGAAGCGCTTCAGCTCCTCGATGAGCGCGGCATCGCTCATCAGATGCCGGTCGAGCCGGGGAAACGGCAGATGCGGCGCCGCGCGGCCGGAGAGCACCAGCCCGGCTACGGTGACGCCGTGGCGGGCGAGCGCACGCGCCATCTCGAAGGCGAGCAGCGCGCCCATGGAATGGCCGTAGAGCGCCACCGGCACATGGCGATGGGCGAGAGGGGCGGCGATGTCCTCGGCCAGCGCCGAAAGGCTCGCTGGCACCGGCGCGCCGTGGCGGGAACCGCGGCCGGGAAGCTCGGGGCTGTCCACGGTGGCAAGGCCCGCGAGCGCGGCCTTCCAACTGCGATAGAGCACGGCGGAGCCGCCGGCATGGGGCAGGCAGACGAGGCGCACGGCTCAGGCGTCCCCGTTCCGGGGCGGTATCGTCCGTGTGTCTGGACAGCGACGCGGCATCGTGGAAGCCTCCCCTACCGAGATAAGCGGGAAAGGGCTGGCGGCTCAAGGCTCACGCTGCAGTGCGGCAAGAAAAGAAGCGGAAAAAGCGGCCCCCGCGTTACTGCGGTGCCGCCTCGACTTGGCCGGCATGGGCTTGACAACGGACGCGCCGGGAAATGTAATTCACTAGTTAGTTAAAACGGGACCACAGAGTCCCGGCCGGGACAAAACGCTAAAGGGAGGAAGCCAGCATGGCGTCGCCGCGCCACAGGAATCCCGTGCTCGCCGTCATCGACGCGCCGTGGGCGCGGCCGGTGGGGCTGCTCGTGATCCTCATCGCGATCTGGGACATCTCGGTCCGCATCTTCCAGATCCCGGCCTATCTCATTCCCACCCCGTGGGACGTGATGATCGCCTTCCGCAACGATGGCGCCATGCTGGCGCGCGAGGCGGTGCCCACCACCATCGCGACGCTGGCCGGCTTCGCGCTCTCGGCGGCCATCGGCATTCCGCTCGCCATGCTGATCGCCGGATCGCGCACCATCGAGGCCTATCTCTACCCGCTGCTGGTGTTCTCCCAGTCCATCCCCAAGGTCGCCATCGCGCCTTTGTTCGTGGTGTGGTTCGGCTTCGGCATCGTGCCGAAGGTCATTTCCGCCTTCCTGCTCGGGGTGTTCCCGGTGGTGGTGGCCGGGGTGCAGGGCTTCAAGTCGGTGGAGGCGGACATGCGCGACCTCGCCCGCTCCATGAAGGCCTCGCGGCTGCAGACCTTCGCCATGGTGAGCCTGCCCCACGCCATGCCGGCCATCTTCGCCGGCCTGAAGGTGTCGGTGACGCTGGCGGTGGTGGGCGCGGTGGTGGGCGAGTTCGTGGGCTCGAATTCCGGCCTCGGCTTCGTGCTCCAGCGCTCCATCGGCAATTTCGAGCTGCCCACCATGTTCGCCGCCCTCATCCTGCTCGCGCTCATCGGCGTGGTGCTGTTCTGGGTGATCGACCTGGTGGAGCGCCTGGTGGTCCCGTGGCATGCGAGCCAGCGCCATGACGTCTTCGTCACCGTCTGAGGAGGGCGCCATGGCCAGACCCAACACCCTGCGCGTGATCTCCCGCAACGAGGGTCCTTCGACCCGTCGCCGTCTCATCGACATCCGCGGCCTCGCCAAGACCTACCAGACCCGCGACGGCGAGGTGCCCTCGCTGAAGCCCATGGACCTCGACATCTCCGAGGGCGAGTTCATCTGCGTGGTTGGCCCCTCCGGCTGCGGCAAGTCCACCCTGCTGAAGCTGGTGGCCGGCCTCATCCCGGCCTCGGCGGGGGAAATCCTCATCGACGGCAAGGCGGTGACCGAGCCGCCGGACGATGTGGGCATCGTGTTCCAGAGCCCGGTGCTGCTCGCCTGGCGCACCGTGCTGCGCAATGTGATGCTGCCGGTGGAGGTGCGCCGGCTGGACCGCGCGAGCCATCTCGAGCGGGCGCGCCAGCTGCTCAACACGGCGGGGCTCAACGGCTTCGAGAACAAGTATCCCTGGCAGCTCTCCGGCGGCATGCAGCAGCGCGCCGCCATCTGCCGGGCGCTGGTGCACGACCCGAAGATCGTGCTCATGGACGAGCCCTTCGGCGCGCTCGACGCCATGACGCGCGAGAAGATGAACCTGGAGCTCCAGCGCATCCAGTACGAGACGGGCAAGACCATTCTGCTCATCACCCACTCCATCCCGGAAGCGATCTTCCTCGCCGACCGGGTGGTGGTGATGACCGATCGTCCGGGCTCGGTGGCCGCCATCTATGACGTGCCGCTGCCCCGCCCGCGCGCGCTCGACATGATGGCGAGCCCCATCTTCGCCGAACTCGCCAAGACCATCCGCGGACATTTCTACGCCCGCGGCCATCTCGATTGAGGTGCCGCCGGCGCCGGTCGCACCGGTACCGGCGGACCTCGCTCAATCGCCGCGCGGGCCTGAGGCCCGCAGGACTGAGAGGACGAACATGCCCTTTCCGCGCATCACCATCCGCGAGGTGGAGATCGGCGAGCGGCTGATGCCCTTCGTCCGCCCGTTCCGCTTCGGCTCCTCGGTGGTGGAGACGGCGCCGCAGGCCTTCGTGAAGGTCGCGGCGGAGGTGGAGGGCTTCGGCCCCGCCACGGGCATGGCCGCCGAGATGATGATGCCGCGCTGGTTCGACAAGGCGCCGCACAAAAGCCCCCTCGACACCGTGGACGACCTGCGCCGGGGCCTCGCCCAGGCGGCGCGGGTCTATGCCAATGCGCTGCCTTCGAGCGCCTTCGGCCTGTCGGTGGCGGCGCGGGCGCCGCAGCTCGTGTGGGGCAAGCGCGAAGGCGTGCCGCCGCTCGCCGCCGGATTCGGCCCGGCGCTGCTCGACAAGGCGGTGCTGGACGCGCTGCTGCGCGCCATGGGCCTCGGCCTCGTGGCCGGCCTCAAGGCCAATGTGATGGGGCTCGACGGGCGCCTCTCGCCGGACCTTTCCGCCGGGCAGATCGGCGGCTTCCTCGCCGCGCTCACGCCGGCCCCGGCGGTGGCGCTGCGCCACACGGTCGGGCTCATGGACCCGCTCGACGGCCCGCACGGCCTCGCCGCCGAGATCGCGGCGGCGCGCCTCGCCTTCTTCAAGATCAAGATCGGTGGGGATCTTGCCGCCGACATCGCCCGGCTGGAGGAGATCGCCGCCATCCTCGCCGCCGCGGCGCCGGGCTATGTGGCGACGCTGGACGCCAACGAGCAATACGACCCCGACCGCCTCATGGCCCTCGCCGAGGCGCTCGACGGCCCGCGCCTTGCCGCCTTCCGCGCGCGGCTCCTCTATGTGGAGCAGCCGTTCGACCGGGCGCAGACCTTCGCCGCGCCCCTGCCGCCGCTGGATGGACTGCCGGTCATCATCGACGAGGCGGATGATGCGCCGGACGCCTTCCCGCGCGCGGCGGCGCTGGGGTATCGCGGCGTTTCCTCCAAGAGCTGCAAGGGGCTCTACAAGGCCATCCTCAACGCGGCGCGGGTGAAGGCGTGGAATGCGGGCGGGGCGCGCGCGCCCTTCCTCATCTCGGCGGAGGATCTCACCTGCCAGCCGGGCCTCGGCATCGAGCAGGACACCGCCCTCGTCGCCGCTCTGGGCCTCGCCCATGGCGAGCGCAACGGCCACCATTATGTGGAGGGCTTCGGCCCGGCGCCGGAGCGCGAGGCGCGCGCCTTCTTCGACGCCCATCCTGACCTCTACACCCAGCGCGGCGGGCGGCTGGGCCTCGATGTTTCGCGCGGGCTCCTGCCCACACGCAGCCTTCTGGAGACGCCGGGCTTTGGCCGCGCCGCCGAACCGGACTGGGCCAGCCTCACCCCCATCGCGCCGGCCGCGGTGCCCGAACCCATCCCGCACGGGACGCTCGCCTGAGCGCCCGCGCCGCCTTTTCAGGATCGACACCATGAACGAGCACGCCCGCGCCACCGCCCTCTCGATCCGCCTGCCCGTGGCAAGCGGGAGCCTTGAGACCTTCCGCCTGTCCGCCCCGCGCGATTTTCCCTCCCGCGCCTCCGGCCCCATGAACCGCATCGCCTTCTCCGCGGCCCATGTGGTGGCGGACCCTCTGAAAGACTGCGACCCGTGGCTCGACGCGGCCATCGACTGGGACCGCACCATCGCCTACCGCGCCCGCCTGTGGGACCTCGGCCTCGGCGTCGCCGAAGCCATGGACACCGCCCAGCGCGGCATGGGGCTGGACTGGCCGACCTCGCTGGAATTGATCCGCCGTTCGGTGGAGGCGGCGAAGGCGCACGGGCCGGAGGCGCTGGTCTTCTCCGGCGCCGGCACCGACCATCTCGCCCCCGAGGCGGCGACCTCGCTGGACGACGTGATCCGCGCCTATGAGGAGCAGATCGCGGCGGTGGAGAAGGTGGGCGGGCGCATCATCCTCATGGCCTCGCGCGCGCTGGCCCGCGTGGCCAAGTCGCCCGACGACTATGAGAAGGTCTATGCCCGCGTGCTGTCGCAGGTGTCCGCGCCGGTCATCATCCACTGGCTCGGCGACATGTTCGATCCCGCGCTCGCCGGCTACTGGGGCACGCGCGATCTCGACGCGGCCATGGACACGGCCGTCTCCGTCATCAACGCCAATACCGCGAAGATCGACGGGGTGAAGATCTCCCTCCTCGACAAGGACAAGGAGATCGTCATGCGCCGCCGGCTGGACCCGGCCGTGCGCATGTATACGGGCGACGATTTCAACTATGCGGAGCTGATCGCGGGCGACGCGCGGGGGTATTCCCACGCTTTGCTCGGCATCTTCGACGCCATCGCCCCGGCCGCCTCCGCCGCGCTCACCGCGCTGGCGGCGGGGGACACCGCGCGCTTCCACGACATTCTCGGGCCGACCGTGCCGCTGTCGCGGCACATCTTCAAGGCGCCGACGCGCTTCTACAAGACGGGCGTGGTCTTCATGGCCTACCTGAACGGCCACCAGGACCACTTCACCATGGTGGGCGGGCAGGAGAGCACCCGCTCCACCCAGCACCTCGCCGAGCTGTTCCGCCTCGCTGACGCGGCCGGCCTCCTCACCGATCCCGACCTTGCGGTAACGCGCATGAAGGCGGTGCTCGCCGTGCGCGGTGTGGAGGGATAATCCCCGCAACTTCAGGCGCTTCCGTCGCGCTTGTGCCTGTGCCACCTTCCCCAACGCCATCGAAAGGCAGGGGAGGGGCGGTCATGCGCATCAACCTGGATGCGGACCAGCAGGACGCGGCGCTTGGTGCCATGCTCTGGGTATCGCAGGCGAAGGGCGCGGCGGCGGTGACGCCGGCCGACCGCCACACCATCGCCGCCGCCGCCGAGGTGGTGTTCGGCCGACCGCCCGGTGGGACCTTGCCGGGCCCTGTCGATCCGACCGAACTCGCGGCGCGGCTCCCGGGCCCCGCTGCGGCCGAGGCCATGCGGCTCATCACCGTGGTTGCGCTGGTGGATGGCAGCATCGATGCCGCCCGCATCGACCGGCTCGTCGCGTGTGCGCAGGCCACCGGGCTCGGCGGCGCAGACTATGTGCGCGATCTCGCCGAGGCAGCCCACGGCCATCTCCATGCGGCGCTCGGATGCATGATCCGGGCGAACATGGAGAGCGTCACCGGTCGCCCCTGGAGCGGCAACGTCACGAGCGACGTGGCCGCCTATCTCCTGCCCTACACCGCCAAGCCGGACCCGGCGCTCGCCGCCCGCTTTCACGCGCTGGAGCATCTGCCGCCGGAGAGCTTCGGCAACCACTTCTTCCACCACTTCCGCGACAATGGATACGCCTTCCCCGGCGAGCCGAACGGCCTGTCCGCCGTGTTCTGCGTGCCGCACGATTCCTGCCACGTGCTCGCTGGCTACGACACGACCCCGCCCGGGGAGATCCTGGTCTCCACCTTCACCGCCGCCATGCACCCGAAGAATTCCATGGCGGCCCACGTGCTGCCGGTGATCGTGAGCTGGCATCTCGGCATCAAGCTGAATGATGTCGCCGCCTCGGCCACCGGCGCGCTCAAGCCCGGTGCCTTCTTCGAGGCGTGGGAGCGCGGGGCGGGCATGAATACCGACCTCTTCAAGCCGGGCTGGGACTTCTTCGCGGTGGTGTCGGAGAACATCGACGCCCTGCGGGCCCGCTACGCCATCGTGCCCCGGCGCTTCCCCCTCGACGCCTGAGCCGGATCAGCGGCACGCGGCCGAGAACAGGCGGGCGCGCCACAGCAGGGCGCCGGCGCGGCTGGGATGGATGCCGTCCGTGGTCGAGACCGATTGCGGCGCCGGCACCACCACCGCGCCCGTCTCGGCGCCGATGGCGCGGATGGCGGCGTTCTGCTGCGCCACATAGGTTTGGTCCAGCATGTCCGCATAAGGCGAGCGGCCGTGCTCCACCGGGTTCACCTCCACCAGCACCAGCTGGCTGCCGGGAAAGCGGGAGATGATCTCGCGATAGAGCGTCCGCCACTCGGCGATGGAATGCTTCGGCTTCACGGCATCGTTGGCGCCGATGGCGATCACCACGCGGGCGGGCTGCAGGTGGCTTTCCAGCGATCCGGCGCGGGAGACGAGATCGTCGATCTTGTCGCCGGGCACGGCGGCGTTCAGCACCTCTTCCCCGCACAGGCTGCGCGGGGCGGCCTGATAGGTGATGCTGTCGCCGATGGCGAGCACCGGGGCACTGCTCAAGCGGGCGCGCACATCCGCCTCCAGGGCGATGCGGGCGCGCAGGGGAATCTGGTGCAGGGCCAGCGCCACGAGCGCGGCCGCAAGGCCTGCCACCGCGAGGGCCACGAGCCAGGGCCTGAGGCGCGCCCGTTGGCGGGCCGAGAGGGTGGGCGCAAGAGCGAGAGCGAAACGGCTGCGGGCGGGCAAAGGCCGGCTGCCAGCATCCTGCTGGCCGGGACAAAAGCTCATGGGGCTTCACCTTTCATCTGGAAGGCAACGCCCGAAACACCGTTTGGTGTCCGGTCGCCGCGCCGGGTGCCGCCCCTCTGGTCCAAACAAATCCGCCTGTGTCCCGTGCCGCGCCGTCGCAAAGCGGAGCCCCTCGGAACACCCCCCATTGTCACGGCCGAGATGTCGCAAGTTGGACCGCGCTGCGACTTTTGATGTCACGGGTGTGAACGAATGTTTCCGTTTCGCACGATGGCGAAATGAACGTTTTGGCCCCTTCGGACGTTCCACCCTCCGCAGGCACTGCAAAGCCCAAGCGCACCCCTGCGCGGGCCATCAGAGCGAGGAGACGACCATGGCGATCGTGCGCAGCGGTTCGGCGGAATGGAGCGGCGGCATCAAGGACGGGCGGGGCAAGATCTCTACCGAGAGCGGGGCGTTGGCCGGCTTCCCCTACGGCTTCGCCAGCCGTTTCGAGGGCCAGCGCGGCAGCAATCCCGAGGAACTGCTCGGCGCGGCCCATGCCGCCTGCTTCACCATGGCGCTCTCCCTCATCCTCGGCGAGGCGGGCCTCACCGCCACGCAGCTGGAGACCACGGCGAAGGTGTCGCTGGAGAAGCAGGACGCCGGCTATGCCATCACCCAGGTGGATCTCACCCTCGTGGGGACCGTGCCCGGCGCGACGCCGGAGCAGTTCGCCGAGCTGGCCGGCAAGGCCAAGGCCAATTGCCCGCTCTCCAAGGTGATCCGCGCCAACATCACGCTGGACGCCAAGCTGGCGGGGTGATGCCAATAGATTGAGCCGTCATCGCCCGGCGCGTCCGGGCGATCCACGGTTGGGCTGGGTCGGTCTTCGGGCATCGCGCAGGCGGACGGGTGGATCGCCCGGACGCGCCGGGCGATGACACGCGTCAGGCGTATCGGCCTAATGAGCTCACACCACCGCCGCCGCGTCCGCCTCCGCCTCCGCCCTTTCGCCCGCCACCTCCGCGATCGTGCGGTAGGAGGCGAGGCGCTTGTCGTGGTCGAACACGTCGGAGACGATCATCACCTCGTCCACTCCGGTCTCGCGCACGAAGGCGGCGACGCCCTCGCGCACGCGCTCCGGGCCGCCCACCACCGAACGCGCGAGGAAGCGCTGGGCCTGCGCCTTCTCCATGGGGGTCCAGTAGTCCTCGATGTTGTCGATGGGCGGCTTGGAGAGCCCGCGCGCGCCGCGGAAGATGTCGGCCACGGACATCTGCTGGGTGGTGGCGAGGCGGCGCGCCTCGGCGTCCGTCTCGGCGGCAATGACGTTCAGGGCGGCCATGGAATAGGGCTTCTGAAGCACGTCCGAGGGCTTGAAGCGCGCGCGGTAGATGTCTAGCGCCGGCAGAAGGTCGGCCGGGGCGAAGTGGGAGGCGAAGGCGTAGGGCAGTCCCAGCGCCGCCGCGAGCTGCGCGCCATAGGTGCTGGAGCCGAGGATCCAGAGCGGCACCTGCGTCCCCGTCGCCGGCACGGCAAACAGGGTCTGTCCGGGCTGGGCGGGGCCGAGATAGGCCTCCAGCTCCTGCACGTCCTGGGGGAAATTGTCGGAATTGGTGAGCGAGCGGCGCAGCGCCCGCATGGTCATCTGGTCGGTGCCCGGTGCGCGGCCGAGGCCGAGGTCGATGCGGCCGGGGAAGAGATGCTCCAGCGTGCCGAACTGCTCGGCGATGACGAGGGGCGCATGGTTCGGCAGCATGATGCCGCCCGCGCCCACCCGGATGCGCTTGGTGCCCGCCGCGATATGGGCGATCACCACCGCCGTGGCGGCGCTGGCGATGCCCTGCATGTTGTGATGCTCGGCCACCCAGAAGCGGCGATAGCCCCAGTCTTCCGCATGGGCGGCGAGGTCGCGGGCATTGTCCAGGGCCTGGCGGGGGCCGAACCCCTCCCGCACCCGGACGAGATCAAGAATGGAAAGCTGGGCCATCAACTGCCTCGTCCGCCCCCGAACGACATATGGCCGTGAGATAGGGAGCGCGGGGGCGAAGCGGAAGGGGCGGCTCAGGCCCCGTCCGGCGCGAAAAGGCCGGCCTCGGCCGCGAACAACGCCGCCAGCGCATCGCGCACCGCCCGCACCGCGCCATCTTCCGGCTGAAGTGGCCGCGTCAGGGCCACAAGCGGCCGCGCCGGGCAGGCCGGCGCCAGCGCCACAGGGACGAGGCCCGGCAGCGTGGCGCCGATGAAATGCGGCAGCAGCGCCACCCCCAGCCCGGCAGCGGCGGCCTGCGCCTGGGTGAACTGGCTGTTGGCGCGAAAGGCGAGCCGGGCGCGCGGGAAGTGGCGGGCGAGGAAAGCCGCTTCCGGCAGGTGCGCATTGGCGGCGTCGAAGCCGACGAACACCGGGGCAGCGCCTTCCGCCAGCGTCGCGGCATGGGCGGGCGCCGCATAATAGCCGAAGCCGATGGTGGCGAGCCGCCGCGCCACCACGGCGCCATCGCCGGGCATGCCTAAGCGCAGCGCGATGTCTGCCTCGCGCCGGGAGAGGCTTGCCAAGCGGCGCTCGGAGATGATCTCCACGTCGATGGCCGAATAGCGCGCCGCGAGGGTGCCGAGCCGTGGCACGAGGAAGCCGTCGGCGAGGCTGGGCGTCGCGCTGATGCGCACCAGGCCGGAGAGCGACGGCTCGCGCGGGGCGCGGGCGAGGCGGGCGGCCGCCTTCTCCATGGCCTCCGCCGACTCCAAAGCGTCCATGCCCGCCGCCGTCAGGCCGTAGCCGTCACTGCGCCGATCGAACAGGCGCGCGCCGAGCGTCGTCTCCAGCGCCGTGATGCGCCGGGCGACGGTGGCATGGTTCACGCCCAGCGCCCGCGCCGTGGCCGAGAGGCTGCCGTGGCGGGCTAGCGCCACGAACACGCGGGCGTCCTCCCAGTCGAGGGCTGTGCGAAAACGATCGATCATTGAGAAAGAATAGGGAATTTTCGCTCAGGGAAGAAGTCTGGATACTGGCGGCGACAGGACAAATCGAAGGAAAGCCCCATGACGTCCGCTTCCGTCACCCTCACCCTCATCGGTGGCCCGACCGTGCTGATCGAGATCGGCGGCTTCCGCCTCCTCACCGATCCCACCTTCGATCCGCCCGGCCTCTACCGCACCGAGCCAGTGCGCTTCGAGAAGACCGCCGGCCCCGCGCTGGCGGTGGAGCAGGTGCTGCCGCTCGATGCCGTGCTGCTCAGCCACGACCAGCATCTCGACAATCTCGATGCCTCGGGTCGCGCCCTGCTGCCTCAGGCGCGCGCCGTCTTCACCACCCCCGTGGCCGCCGCCCGGCTCGGTGGCAATGCGGTGGGGCTGGCGCTGTTCGAGACGCGGGAAATCGAGGTGCCGGGCAAGGGACGCCTGCTCGTCACCGGCGCGCCGGCCCGCCACGGCCCGCCCGGCATCGAGCCCATCTCCGGCGATGTGGTCGGTCTGCTGATCGGCGTGGAGGCGCCGGGCGACGCGGTCTACGTCACCGGCGATACGGTCTGGTATGAGGGCGTGGCCGAGGTGGCGCGGCGGTTTTCGCCGAAGGTGGTGGTGGTGTTCGCCGGCTCGGCCCAGCCGCGCGGCGCGTTCCACATGACCATGGATGCCAACGACGCGCTGGAGACAGCGCGCGCCTTCCCCGGCGCGACGCTGTTTGCCGCCCATACGGACGGCTGGGTGCACTTCAAGGAGAGCGCGGAGCGCCTCGCCGCGGCCTTCGCCAGCCTCGGCGTCGGGCACAGGCTGGCGGCGCCGGAGCCGGGGCGGCCCGTCGCCTTCGCGCTGTGAGCGTCAGGCCCCCGACGGGCAGAGGGGGGCGGTGACGATGGTGCGCAGGCCGGGGGCGTTCTCCTCGTCGGCGATCACGCCGTCGAGGCCCTGCACCATGGCCTTGATCATGAGCGTGCCGAAGCCCTGGCGCTCGCCCACCTTGCCGCTGCCGTGGTCGGCGACGATGAGGCGGAAGCGGTCGCGGTGCTGCTCCAGCGCCACGCGTAGCGGGCCGGGGGCGCCGCCATAGGCGTATTTGGCGGTGTTGAGCACCAGCTCGGTGAGGATCAGCCCCAGCCGCACCGCGCGGTCGGCCGCCATCAGCACCGGCGCCACATCGAGCATGATGTGGGCTTCCCACTCCTTGCCGAGGGCGCTCGTGACCTCGTTGGTGAGGTCGATGAGATAGCGCGAGAGGTCCACCGCCTCCACCTGCTCGCCGGCATAGAGCTGGCGATGCACGAGGCCCACCGCCGCCACCCGGCGCTCGGCCTCCGCCAGGGCCGAGGCCGCCTCGCTCTCGCCGAGGCGGCGCGATTGCAGGCGCAGGAAGGAGGACACCAGCTGCAGGCTGTTCTGCACGCGGTGGTTCACCTCCCGCATCAGGAAGTCCTTGTGCTGCAGCAGCTGCTCGTTCTCCACCACGGTGGCGGAGAGACGGCGGTTGAGGTCGCGCACGCGCCGGTTCTGGCGCGCCTGCAGCACGGCGTGGCCGAGGCGGTTGATGGTCTCCACCTCCGCCAGAGACCAGGCCCGCGCCTTGCCGCGCACGGTCTCGCTCCACGCCTCGAACGAGGCGCGCGGGGTGAGCTGGGCATTGGGATCGGCCGGGTCATCGCGATGCGGATTGCCGGCCCAGTTGACCACCTCCACCTGCTCGGCCCGCAGCCACAGCAGCACCAGCGGCGCGTCGCCGGGAATGTTCACCGCCGCGACGCCGCTGGCCAGGGGCGCGACGTCGGCGGCGGCCGGCAGCAGGCTGGGCAGGGCGCGGGTGCTGAAGGCCCGCGTCTGCGCCTTGCCCTCCACCCAGCGCGCGATGCGCCGGAGCGCCGTCTCGTCCGGGCAGTGGCCGCAGGTGCGCACGCGGTCGGCCTCGACCACGGCGAAGCCGTCGGCGCCCAGCGCCCGGCGCAGGTCGTCTCCGTGGCGGGCCAGCACGTCCTCCACCGGGGCGTCGGCGGCGAGATAGTCGGCGAGGGAATCCTCGGCGCCGCGCAGCCGGATGCGGTCGCGATACTGCATCGCCTCCTCGCGGGTGCGGATCTGGCGGGCGAGGTTGGCGGCGAGCGACTGGCAGGCCATCCGCAGTTCGTAAGGCAGGCGCCGGGGCGTGCGGTGATGGCAGGCGACGAGCCCCCACAGCACTCCGTCCTTGACGATGGAGACGGAGGCCGAGGCGCCCACCCCCATGTTCTGCAGATACTGGATGTGGATGGGCGAGACCGAGCGCAGCATCACATCGGACAGATCGAGCTGGGCGAGCCCCGCCTCGGCCGGACGCAGCGGCGCGGGCTCGTAGGCCACGTCCGGGATCACCCGCACGCGGTTGCGGACATAGAGCGCGCGCGCCTGCCGGGGGATGTCGCTGCCGGGGAAATGATGGTTGAGGAAGGAGCCCATCTCCTTCGCCTTCGCCTCGCCGAGCACCGTCCCCGCCTCGTCGTCGAGGAACTGGTAGATCATCACCCGGTCGAAGCCGGTGATGCGGCGGAACACGGAGGCGGCTTCTGCACACAGATTGCGCAGATCCGGCGCGCGCTCGAAGCTCACCGCCGCGGCGTCGAGCCCGGCCAGCACCTCGGCCGCGCCGAGCCGCACATCGGGTGCCGGCTCCAGCTCCACCAGCAGGCCCTGCGGGGCGCGGTGCAGCAGCACCTCGAAGGTCTCGGCGCGCCCGGGCACGAGGCCGACGCGGGTGACGCCGCTCTGCGGCGCCTCGCGCAGCTGCGCCGACAGGTCCTGTCCGAGCAGGGTGTCGAGCGTGGCGCCGAGCCAGTCTTCGGCCAGGCGGCCTTCGATGTCGCCGGCGCCGCCCACCACCGTGCGGGTGCGCGAGTCGGCCACGAGCAGAAGGCCGTGCGGCTGGATGGAGCCCGGAATGTGGATGGGTTCGCGATCGCAGGCGCCGAGATCCGGCGTGGTGCGGGGCGCGGTGCTGCTGACGGAAGCGTCTTTCATGGGGGCAGTTCGCGCTCGTCCTCTCTCGTCGCAGGAAACCCCGCGCCGCCGATGATCGGAGCCGGCCGCGCCCCCCGGCGAGCCCCCGACGTCCGCGCCCGCCGCCGCCGTGGCGGACGGTGGTGGTCGCGGTTCATTTCCCCTTCATCGCACGGCTTTTGCTGCCAAGCCAAATGCCCAGCCTTATGCCCCATGGGAATGCGGTACCCCGGGAGGGTGCGTCGCCGATGGGACGCAGGCATGGGAATTGGCGCGGTTCCTGCTTAAATAGGGGCAGCCATGAAGATGCATGCTCTGACCCGTGAACTGATCGAGGCCGGCGGTATTGACGCGCTGGTGGCGCGCGATGCGCCGGATCTGGCCGTGCTGACCGAGGCCGAGCGCGCCGCCTCGCTGCAGGCGACGCTGGCCGAACGGCCGGAGGGGCCGGCCTGGCTGTTCGCCTACGGCTCGCTGATCTGGAACCCCACCGTGCGGGTGGAGACCTGCCGCGTCGGCCGCATCGACGGCTGGCATCGCGCCTTCTGCCTGGAGACGGTGGTGGGGCGCGGCTCGCCCGCCTATCCCGGCCTCACCCTCGCCCTCGATGAGGGCGGCGACTGCACCGGCGTCGCCTTCCGCCTGCCGGAGGAGGGGCTGGAGCACGAGCTTTCCCTGCTGTGGCGGCGCGAGATGCTCTCGGGGGCCTATGTGCCGCGATGGCTGGATGTCATCGACCTCGACGGCGGGCGGATCGGCTCGGCCATCGCCTTCACCATGGACCGCACCAGCGTGCAGTATGCCGGCGGCCTGAGCGAGGAAGAGGTGGTGGACCGCCTCGCCACCGCCCGGGGCGCCATCGGCTCGGCCGCCGACTATCTGTTCGCCACCTGCGAGGGGCTGGCGGAGCACGGCGTGCGCGATTGCGCCCTCGACACGCTCGCGGCGGCGGTGCAGCGGCGCCGGGAGGCGCTCGACCGGCAAGGGTGAGCGCGGCAGGGGTGAGCGCGGCAGGGGTGATCGCAAGAGGCGTGATCGCGGGAGGGATCAGCCCGTCTGGCTGACGTCCGCTTCCTCGGCGCGGGCGACTCCGGCGGCAGCCTGGTTGGCCTCGGTGCGGAACGCCGAGGGGGCGCGGCCGAAGGTGCGCCGGAACAGCCGGTTGAAGGTGGCGATGTCGTTGAAGCCGGCCTCGAACGCAATGTCCGACACCTTCTTCGCAGTATTGGCGGGATCGAGCAAAGCGGCGCCCGCATATTTCAGGCGCGCGGCGGTGATGTGTTCCCGCAGCGTGGTGCCGTGCTTCTGGAACATCTTCTGGAGCGTGCGCACGTTGAGCTTGTAGCGCTGCGCCACCTGGGCCACGCCGTAATCCTGTTGGCGGCAATTGGCGGCGATGTCGGCGAGGATGTCGCGGAAGAGATGGTCGCCGGCGGGCGTGCTGCCGAGCTCGTCCTCGCGTGCAACCGAGATGAGCGCGAGCAGACCGGCCTCGCAGGCCCGCGCCAAAGCCGGCGGCAGCTCGCGCCCGACGATGTACTGTGCCTGCGTGATGAGCAGTTCCACCGACGCATCCGGCGTCGTGGACAGCGCGCTGCCGCCCGCGCCCGCCGCTCCGGCGCCCGGCGTGCGGTCCGGGGCCGCCACCAGAATCACCGACCCCGCGGGGAAGCGGATATCCGCGCCGCGGCGCACCGTTGCTAGAAAAGGCACGTTGGCGGGGATTGGTTGTGCCGGCCCCTGATCAAGCGCGATGGTAGAGGATTCGCTGGCCCGCCCCGCCAGAGTTAACGGCAGCTCCAGTGCGCTCATGCGCAGGGCGCCCAATTGTGGCGCCTCCGCACAAATAATGGCCACATTCGGTAACAGCGTCTGACGCACGGTTAACCGCTTGTTAACCGCTGTGACCTTGGGGACGGGTGCATCGCTACCTTGTAACAGCGCACGATGAGACTGTGAGTCTGATGCAGAGCAATCATGAATACTCAAATATTGCGTCTGCGAAATCTTTTGAAATCCCTCCATGACTGGCCGCCACGCCTCCCTTGATCGGCGCTACAACACGGCAAACAGAGTCTAAACGCAATCCACGCTACTAAATTACCGTCAACTATTCTGTCTTTGACTGAGCTGTAGGGTGGTTGCAGGCAACCGCCAAACGCCGGATTTATGGTTAATGCATTGAAATAACGACACAAATCAAACTATGGCAGAAGTGCAACACCTCACGCGAATATGAAGAAGTTCGCTTTTTGAGCAGTGATGATTCGCGCCCTGCGGAGAGGTGATTGCAGACGCTGGGTAAGTTCGCCTCAGTTCGAGGAGTGTGAAAATCGCTCCACAACCGACGGTCGCAGATTGTGGCGGTCAAAACAGGTTCAGCCGGCGGAGGGTTCCTCCTGTCGCTGCATGTTGGGGGTGAAGATGGTCAATACGGGCGGCACCATCCTGTCTGGCGCGAATGTTCGGTCTTCCGCGAAGGGGGCATCCGTAACCCGCGGCCGGGCACGGGCGCTTCTCCTCAGCTCCGCACTGGCGACGGTGCTTGCGGGCGTCATTCAGCCGGGAACGGCGAATGCGGCGTGCAACGACGCGTTTAATCCGGTCGGCAACGCGACGCTGAACTGCGACACCACTAAGAACAGCGGTGTCTCTGGCAACGCCTTGGGCAACCTGACGATCAACCTGCTGAACGGCGCCAACGTCAATAATGGCAGCGGCACGGGCCTTTCGGGCAATGCGGGCGGGACGATCACGGTCAACTCGTCGGGGTTGAACAGCGTCACCGGATCGAGCAACGGCATTTCGCTGCTGGCCGCGACGGGCTCCGTCTCCATCGTCAATTACAACGGCTCGGCTACCGGCACTTCCGGCAACGGCTTCAGCGCCACCGCGACCCTCGGGTCCGTGACCGCCAACAACTTCTCCGGCTCCGCCATCGGTGGCACGAACGGCTTGGTGCTGAATGGCACCACCGGCGTCACCATGAACAATTTCTCTGGGACTGCCACCGGCACGACCGGGGATGGCATTCGTCTCCTCTCGGGGGCCGGCATCTCGGCCACCGGCTTCACCGGTACGGCCACCGGCGGCGACAACGGCATTTATGGCCTCGCGGCCACCGGCAACATCACCATGACCGGCTTCGGCGGCTCCGCCACCGGTACCGACGCGAGCAGCAACGGCATCAACCTCACCGCCACCCTCGGCAATATCACCTTCTCGTCCACGCCCGCCGCCTTCGTCAGCGGCGGCACGAACGGCCTGACCCTCAACGCCCTGGGCACCGTCAACGCGACCACCAACGGCGGCTTCTTCACCGGCACCACCGGCAGCGGTGCGAGCCTGAACGCCAGCGAAGTGGACCTGACGGCCAACAACAGCTTCTTCACCGGCGGCACCAACGGCGTCGCGGCCCTCGGCACCAACCTCGATCTCAATTTCGTCGGCGGCACCGCCATCGGCACCTCGGGCGATGGCATCAACGCCACCGCGGTGGGCTTCTCCCTCGGCGGGACGCAGATCCCGGCGGTGGCTGACGTCAGCACCAGCGGCACCTTCGTTCAGGGCGGCACCAACGGCATCAACGCCACCGCCACTTCTGTCGGCCTCACCGGCGTCGGCGTGGACGCCACCACCACCGTGACCGCGAATGGCGGGTCGGTGACCGGCGGCACAGGCGCCGGCATCTTCGCATCGGCCATCACCGCGCCCGTCTCGGGCGGCCCGAACACCGCCACCACCACCGTGCAGGGCTCCGCCGACGTCACCGGCGGCTCCAACGGCATCTTCGCCCTGGCCGGCAGCCTCAACGGCAACGCCAACACCACGGTGAACGTCTCCGGCGACGTGGAAGGCACCAGCGGCAACGGTGTCTTCGCCCTCGGCGCCAGCGTCGGCTCTTTCTCCGGCTTCGACCCGAACGATCCCTCCACCTGGAACTCGGCGGTCGGCACCGGCAAGGCCACCGTCGACGTCACCACCAAGGACAATGTCACCGCCGGCAACGGCACCGGCATCCTCGCGGTGGGCATCGGCACCGGCAATGAAGTGACCGTCGACGCCCGCGACAATGTCGACGCCACCGGCGGCTTCGGCGTCATCGCCGGCTCCATCGGCACCGGCGGCACGGTGGATGTCACCACGAAGAACGTCTCCGGCACCCAGGGCGGCGTGCTCGGCTTCAACACCGACGGCAACGTCAACGTGCACACCACCGGTACGGTGGAAGTGGCCTCGGGCGGCCTGATCGGCGTCGGCGCCATCGCCAACAACGGTAATGCCACGGTCAACTTCTCGGGCGTGATCGACCCGCCGCTGATCGGTGTCGGCGCGATCGCCATCGGCAACGGCACCGCCACTGCCAACACCGCCGGCACCATCGATGCCGACCTGATCGGCGTGGTCGCCCTGAACGTGGGCAATGGCCGCGCGGTGGTGGACAACAACGCCTCGGTCCAGTCCAGCGTGGGTGCCAACCCGCTGCTCGGCGTCGGCGGCATCAAGGTCGGCAACAACAATGCCGGCCTCGACGTTGACGTCCAGAACAACGGCGTCGTCACCGACTATGCGGTGGGTGTGCTCGGCCTCGCGGTCGGCAACGGCAACGACGTCTCTGTGAACAACAAGGGCGTGGTCGATGCCGGCTTCCTCGCCGTCGGCGGCATCGTCGTGGGTGAAGGCACCGGCGTCGAGACGGTCAAGGTGCGCAACTCCGGCGCCATCGAGACCGGCGGCATCGGCGTGCTGGGCGCGGCCCTCGATCTCAACGGCACCGGCGCCGGCACCAATGTCGACGTCAACAACTCCGGTACCGTCACCGGCGGCTTCCTCGGCGTCGCGGGCATCGCGGTGGGCGAGGGCTCCGGCACCACGGTGAAGGTGGTCAATTCCGGCGCCATCTCGGACAATTCCGGGATCGGCGTGCTCGCCGGCGCATTCGGCGACAACCACACCGTCACCCTCAACAATCAGGGCGCGATCACCGCTGACCTCGGCGGCGTGATCGGCGTGGTGGGCGGCGACAACGGCAAGCTCGACGTCACCAACTCCGGCGCCATCTCCACCCAGGGCGCGGCCGTCGCCGGCCTCGTGGTGGGCGATGAAGGCCAGGTGAAGGTCACCAACACCGGCGCCATCAACGGCGGCCTGCTCGGTGTCGGCGGCATCGTCATCGGCGACAACACCACCGGCATCGCCACCACCGTGGAGGTGAAGAACTCCGCGGCCGTCACCAATGACGGCATCGGCGTGCTGGGCGGCGGCATCGGCGACAACCAGGTGGTGAAGGTCTCCACCTCCGGCGCCATCGACTCGGGCCTGCTCGGCGTGGGCGGCTTCTCCATCGGCGCCAGCGGCAATGTGGACGTGAAGACCACCGCGGCCGTCACCTCCGGCGGCGCTGGCGTGGTTGGCGCCGGCATCGGCGACAACTCGGTGGTGAAGGTCACCACCGGCGAGCAGGTGGACGGCACCTTCCTCGGCGTCGGCGGCCTCATCGGCGGCGCGGGCTCGCAGCTCACCATCGTTACCGAGGACAAGGTGACCTCCTCCGACGGCTTCGGCGTCGCGGCCCTCGGCCTCGGCACCGGCCAGACCATCAACGTGACCACCCAGCAGGAAGTCTCCGGCGACCTGCTCGGCGTCGGCGCGCTGAACCTCGGCGGCGGCGGCACCACCGTGAATGTCGAGACCCAGGCCAAGGTCACTTCGGCCTCCGGCTTCGGCGTGCTCGGCGGCTCCATCGGCACCGGCGCCAACACCGTCACCGTCCTCACCCAGAAGCAGGTCTCCGGCGACCTGCTCGGCGTGGGCGGCATCATCGGCGGCACGGGCGGCAGCCTCACCATCGAGACCAAGGACACGGTGGACAGCGCCAACGGCTTCGGCGTGGCGGCCCTCGGCCTCGGCTCCAACACCATCGACGTGACCACCGACAAGGCGGTCACCGGCCGCTATCTCGGCGTCGGCGCCCTGGCGCTGGGTGACCAGAACACCGTCACTGTCCACACCAAGGACACCGTGACCTCCTCGGATGGCTTCGGCGTCCTCGGCGGCGCCATCGGCGCGGGCCCGAACGTCGTCTCCGTCACCACCGACAAGGCGGTCGCGGGCGACCTGCTCGGCGTCGGCGGCGTCATCGGCGGTACGGGCGGCAGCCTCACCATCGAGACCAAGGACACGGTGGACAGCGCCAACGGCTTCGGCGTGGCGGCCCTCGGCTTCGGCTCCAACACCATCGACGTGACCACCGACAAGGCGGTCACCGGCCGCTATCTCGGCGTCGGCGCCTTGGCGCTGGGTGACCAGAACACCGTCACTGTCCACACCAAGGACACCGTGAAGTCCGCTGATGGCTTCGGGGTGTTCGGCGGCGCCATCGGCGGCGGCGCCAACACCGTGAAGGTCACCACCGACCAGACGGTCGATGGCCGCCTCCTCGGCGTCGGCGGCATCCTCGGCGCCACCGGCGGCTCGCTGGACATCAACACCAAGGCGGCCGTGACCTCCACGGACGGCTTCGGTGTCGCCGGCCTCGCCTTCGGCAACAACAACACCGTGAAGGTGCTCACCGAGAGCACCGTGAGCGGTGACCTGCTCGGCGTCGGCGCCCTCTCCATCGGCGACGGCGGCACGGTGGACGTGCACACGCTGGCGGCCGTGACCTCGGCCAACGGCATCGGTGTCCTCGGCGGCAACATCGGCGCGGGCCAGAAGGTGACCGTGGTCACTGACGGCACCGTCAACGCCGCCATCGCGGGCGTGGTCGGCTTCAACACCGGCGGCGACACCGACGTGACGGTGAACCAGAAGGTGTCGGTCGCCCCCGGCGGCTTCATTGGCGCGGCCGCCATCTCCGGCGGCACCGGCAACGCCACCCTGACCATCAACGGCGTGATCGATCCGCCCGCCATCGGCGGCGGCGCGCTCACCATCGGCTCGGGCACCGCCACGGTGAACGTCAATGCCGAGGTCCAGGCCACCACCATCGGCATCGTCGGCGCCAACATCGGCAACGGTGCCATCGACGTGAACGTCAATGCGGGCGGCACCATCAAGTCCGACGGCATCGGCATCCTGACCTTCAAGCTCGGCGACGGCCCGACCAACATCGACGTGGATGCGGCGGTCGGCGGCCTCAGCGGCGCGGCCACCGGCGGCGACGGCATCTTCGCCCTCGCCTTCGGCGAAAGCCCGGTGACCATCAACACCACCGCCAACGGCACCATCACTGCCGGTGACGACGGCATCTCGGTGGGCCACATCGGCGGCGGCAACATCACCATCACCACCAATGCGGCGATCACCGCCGGCGACGAGGGCATCCAGGTGCTCTCGGCGGCGCTGACCACCGGCGACGTGACGGTGACCAACAACGCCGGCATCACCGCCACCGACAACGGCATCTTCATCCTGAAGGGCGGCGACGGCGCCGTGGTGGTGAACGCCAACGCCAACATCACCTCCACCACCGCCAACGGCATCGAGGCGAACGCCGTCCTCGGCACCGGCAACGTGACGGTGGCGCAGGCGGGGCTCACCACGATCACCGCGCAGGACTTCGGCATCATCGCCTCGAAGACCCTGGGCACGGGCGACGTGACGGTCACCACGGGTACGCTCTCGGCCATCAACGCCACTGCGGGCGGCATCTTCGCCGGCCGGTTCGGCGGCACGGGCAATGTGGTGGTCTCCACTGGCATCGCCAGCGGCATCACCACCTCCGGCAACGGCATCAATGCCCAGTCCATCGGCGCCGACGGCAACGTCACCGTCACCACCGGTCTCGCCAGCGGCATTACCGCGGGCAATGACGGCATCGTGGCCAACAAGTTCGCCGGCTCCGGCGACATCTTCCTCACCACCGGCTCCTCCAGCACGGTGGCCGCGGGCGATGACGGCCTCACCGCCACCAACTTCGCCTTCGGTGCCGGCAACGACATCTTCGTCACCACCGGCCTCAACTCCTCGGTCGTCGCCAACGACAAGGGCATCCGCGCCGGCGGCTGGGACAATGTCAACATCACCACCTCCGACCTCAGCCTCATCCGCGGCGACGCGGATCAGAGCGGGGTGGGCAACGCCATCCGCATCTTCGAGGCCGACTTCGCCACGGTGAACATCGGCACCAACAATGCGGTGATCGGCTCCGGCAAGAGCTGGGGCGAGGCGGTGATCTCGGTCAACAGCGACGACGGCACCATCATCAACGTGGGCGCCGGCACGCTGGTCAGCTCCTGGAGCTACCTGGGCGGCAACAACCTGCCCGGCCTGATCGTGGCGGCGAGCGACATCGTCATCGACACCGATGGCGGCGCCACCACCATCACCAACAACGGCACCATCGTCGGCCGCATCGGCCTCACCAACAACGACGACACGTTCAACAACCTGTCGTCGAACACCTGGATCACGGTCGGCAACAACTACTTCGGGGGCGGCACCGACACCCTGAACAACACCGGCCGCATCGTCACGGCGCTGCAGGGCGCGGTGGCCGAGAACACCAACTTCTTCAGCCTTGAGACCTTCAACAACGGCGACCCGCTCTTCCTGCAGAGCGGCCTGCTGACCATGATCGACGAGGTGCCCGGGCAGATCGCCTTCAACGGCGCCCGTGACGTGACCTACGTGAGCGGCACCTGGAACGGCGTCGGCAACAGCCGGGTGGGCCTCGACAGCTTCCTCGGCGCGGCCGGCTCCACCTCGGACCAGCTTGCGGTTGGCGGGCTCGACGTGAACGGCGTGGAGATCGCCGGCCTCGTCACCACCGGAACGACCGGCCTCGTCATCCACGACGTCAACCCCGGCCCCGGCGCCTTCAACCTCACCGGCATCCGCGTGGTGGACGTGCAGAGCGTGGCCGGCACCACGAACCCGGCGAGCTTCTACATCGATCCCAGCTCCACCAACTACGCGCCGAAGTTCGGCGGCGTGATCGACAAGGGCCTGTTCTTCTATGACCTCACGGTCATCGGCAACGACCAGTACCTGATCGGCCTGCCGGACCAGGAAGTGTTCGAGCTGCCGAAGCTCGTCACCGGCGCCCAGGCCATCTGGCACGAGACCACCGGCGTGTGGCTCGACCGCCAGGCCGACCTGCGCACCTACCTGCAGGGCACGCCCAAGCAGCTCGTCACCAAGGAAGGCGTGAAGACCATCGACGGGGCTCCGGCCTCCGTCACCCCCGGCATCTGGGGCAAGGTGGTCGGCAGTTGGGGCTCTCGCGACGCCTCCAACACCTTCGCGGCCGGCGGCGGCCTCTACGGGTTCGACACCGGCTACAACCAGAGCATCTACGGCTTCATGGCCGGTGCCGACTTCGGCAAGGAGAGCGTGTTCGCCACCAATGACGCGGTGGTGTTCGGTGTCCTCGGCGGCTATGTCGGGTCCAACCTGAACTTCAGCAATTCGCCCACCTCGGCGGATTACTCGGGCGGGACGGTCGGTGCCTATGCCACCTACATCACCGGCAACTGGTACTTCGACGCCCTCATCAAGGCCGACTTCCTCTCCATGGACTACAACGCGCCGACGCTCGCGGGCATCGGCTACTTCGGAAAGTCCACGGACGCCCGGAACGTCGGCTTCGCGCTCGATACCGGCTACCGGCTCTACACCTGGGCCAATGGCGGGTTCGTCGACGGCCTCGCCACCCTGTCCTACGTGAACACCAACATCTCCAACCTCGCCATTGCCGGAAACACCTTCGTGGACTTCGGCAACAATGACAGCCTGCGCGGCAGC
The DNA here is from genome assembly GCF_012932745.1 of Xanthobacter sp. SG618. Classification (NCBI taxonomy): domain Bacteria; kingdom Pseudomonadati; phylum Pseudomonadota; class Alphaproteobacteria; order Hyphomicrobiales; family Xanthobacteraceae; genus Xanthobacter; species Xanthobacter sp. SG618. The sequence continues at coordinate 166,860 of NZ_JABBHL010000010.1, forward strand.
CTCGGCGCCCGCGTCGGTGGCCAGATCTACGACGCCGCCACCTACAAGGTGCAGGCGAGCGTGACCGGCCGCCTCTGGTACGAGTTCCTGGGTGACAACGCCGTCACGATCTTCAATCCGGGCGTGCCCTTCGGCACCGTCGACAACTTCGACGGCCTGTTCGGTGAAGTCGGCGTCGGGTTCAACGTCTTCGCCAAGGACTCGGGCTGGAACAGCTTCGTGAATGCCGACGTGAAGTTCGGCGACAACTACACGGCCGGCAGCGCCAAGGGCGGTGTCCGCTACCAGTGGTGAGCGGCGCCTGATCCTCGATCAGTCCAGCGGGCGGCGTGCCTTGAAGGTGCGCCGCCCGTTCCTTCTCCGGGGACAAGATCGCGACGGAGCTTGGCTTTCGCGCCGTGCCGTCCCATCCTCGCCCGCCGGGTGCGGGGCCCTGCCAGGGGTGCCGCAGTCCGCGTGTCCGGGACCGCACCGCAGCCGGTCCGGCCGCCTTTGTCCGGTCTTTCCTCGGGTTTCTTCATTCGCGTCATCTGATACGGCCCTTTCGTCACCGCCCTTCTGTCCCCGGGTCCTTGTCCACGGAGGCGTCTCGTGATCCTTCCCCGTCCGTTCCGCTCCACCTCCTTCCGCGCCAGCCCGTTCCTGGCCATCGCCGCGCTACTCGCGGCGACGCCGTTCGCCGTGCTGTTCTCCGAGGATACGGGCGCCGTCACCGTGGCGCAGACCCAGCAGGCGCCCGCCCAGAACCGCACCGCCCAGAGCCAGCCGGCCGCGCCCGCCGCGCCCGCCGGCCCGGTGAAGACGGAGACCCAGTCGTTCGACAATTGGGTGCTCACCTGCCAGGAGCTGCCGCCGGCGGCCGGCGCCAAGACTGGCAAGAAGACCTGCTTCGGCGTCCTGCGCATCACCGACAATCAGTCGAAGCGCGTGGTCGTGGTGTGGAAGATCGGCCGCGACGGCAAGGACGTGCCGACCATCGCCATCACCACCCCCACCGGTGTGCTGGTGCGCGACGGCGTGGACCTCGTGCTCGGCCAGAACACCCGCAAGCTCGCCTACCAGTGGTGCAACGGCACCGAGTGCGAGGCGAGCATTGCCTACGACGCGGCGCTCGCGAAGGAGCTGTCCGCGGCCAAGGAGGCCACCATCGCCTTCCGCCTGCAGGACGGCCGGCAGGTGAACGTGAAGGTGGGCGTCACCGGCGTGGACAAGGTGCTGGCCGGGCTGGCCAAGAGCTGAGGTTCGGCCGGGCTCCTGCCGCCCCCGCATTCCGCGCGCATCCGCACCCGCGTCATCCCCCGGCGCGTCCGGGGGATCCACCACGCCGCGCGTCCGCGACCTCGGGCTCGACACCCGTCTGGCGGAGGGGGGGATCGCCCACTCACGGCGGCGATGACGGCGTCGGTTCGTGTGAGGCGCGCCCGAGGCGGTCGATGACCGTTCCCGGTCCGTTTCCCGGATTCCGTGAATCGGAGAAACCCTCTACCCTCCCGCTCGAGTTGAGACCCGCGCCCCGGAGGCCCAGTTGCGTCGCCGTATCCTGATCGCCGCGTTCGTCCTGATCGCGGCTTTTGTCGCCATCCGGGCCGCCGTCGTCGCCAGCCATCTGCCCGAGGCGCTCACCGCCGCGCATTTCGAGGCGCTGCGGCCGGAGCCCAACCGCCAGCGCGCCTTCCTGCACCGCATGCCCAAGGGCGGTGACCTGCACACCCACCTTTCCGGCGCTGTCTATGCCGAGCGGCTGATCGCCTGGGCCATCAAGGATGGCCTGTGCCTCGATCCCGTGGCCATGAACATCCTCTCCCCGCCCGCCGATGCGAGCGCGGAGAAGCCGTGCAGTGCCGATCCGAAGATCGTCCCCATCGCCGACGCGGTGGCCGGCTGGCGCGGCCAGACCACCTTCGACCTCTTGGTGGACGCCCTCTCCTTGCGCTGGTTCCTGCCCACCCCGGCGGTGCCCTCGGGCCACGACCAGTTCTTCGCCTCCTTCTCCAAGTTCAACCCCGCCGCCGGCGGCCCGGACTGGACGCGCACCATGGAGCGCACCGCCGAGATGACGGTGGACCAGCTGCGCCAGTACCGCGCGGACAACGTGCAATATGCCGAGCTGATGGTGACGCTGCTCGAGGGCGAGGACCGCCGCCGCCTCGGCCAGGCCATCGGCACCGAGCGCGATCCCAAGGCCATGCTGGCGGCGCTGGAGGCGGCCGGCATGGCCGAGGTGGTCCGCCGCCGGGTGGAGGACATCAAGGCCCTCGTCGCCCGGGTGGAGGCGCTGCGCGGCTGCGCGGCGGACGCCACCCGACCCGGCTGCGGGGTGGATTTCCGCTATATCGCGCAGGTGAACCGCAACGGCGCGCCGGCCGAGGTGTTCGCCCAGACGGCGGTTTCGGCGGCGCTGGTGCGGGCGATGCCGGACATCGTGGCCGGCTTCAACTATGTCGGCCCGGAGGATTACCGCACGGCCCGGCAGGATTACCGCACCCACATGCAGTGGATCGGCTTCCTCGCCGGCAAGGACGTGCCGGTGGCGCTCCATGCGGGCGAATTGTGGCTCGGGCTGGTGCCGCCGTCCGATCTCGACTTCCACATCCGCGATGCGGTGGAGACGGCGGGCGCGCGCCGCATCGGCCACGGCACCGCCATCGGCTTCGAGCGCGACATGGACGGGCTGCTGGCGGAGCTGAAGGCGCGCGGCGTCGCCATCGAGATCGCGCTCACCTCGTCCGACGTGATCCTCGGCGTGCGCGACCGCCGCCACCCCATCCGCACCTATCTTTCCGCCGGCGTGCCGGTGACGCTCGCCACCGACGATGCGGGCGTCTCGCGCATCGACCTCACCAACGAATATGTGCGCGCCGCGCAGGACCACGGCCTCGGCTATCGCCGGCTGAAGGGTTTCGCGCACACCGCCATCGAAAAGGCCTTCCTGTCGCCGCCGGAAAAGGCCCGCCAGCAATCCCGCCTCGATGCCGCCTTCACCGCCTTCGAGCGCGAGGTCTCCGACGCCCTCCCCCTCGGCACCCGCATCGCCGCCTTCTTCCGCGCGCTGGTGGGCGTGCAGGGGCGTTGAAGGCGGGGCCTCAGGCGGGCTCGTGCGCTTCCGCCGGCCTGCGGGGCAAAGGCGCCATCGCATATTCCTCCCGGTCCTGCGGCGGCCCCCACATATCCGCGACCGTCGCTCCGGTGTCGCGCGGGGGACGGCGCAGGAAGCCGAGGATTTCGTGCGGCCACACCCGCCGTCCGATCTGCGCATACCAGCGCATGGCATGGCGCAGGCGCGCGTCGCGCTCCAGATAGGTGCGCCGGAGCGCCTTCGGCCGCAGCTGCAGCACCGCCTCGGTGAACTTGACCCAGGCGAGCGTGCGCCACGCCGGCATGTGGCGCGTGGCGAGCACCTGGTGCTTGTAGTCCCAGCGCTGGCGATCGGCCTCGATCACCCGCCGGCTGGCGGCGAGCTGGTAGTAGGGCGTCCAACGATGCGGCGTCACGTACAGCATCTGGATCTGGTCCGGATCGTGGGCGAGAAGGCGCCGGAGGCCGCGCCAGTGGTCGCGGTCGGTCTCCTCCTCGAAGCCCACCACCCAGGTGGCCATCGAGAGGATGGAATGGCGGCGCAGCAGGCGGATCGCCTCCCGGTCGGTATCGACGCCGCCGCCCTTGCGGATGAGGGCGAGTGTGGCCGCATCCGTATTCTCCAGCCCGAGCAGGAAGCGCACCCAGCCGGCCTTGCGGTAGAGGTGAAGGATATCCGCATCACGCACGATGTCGTCGGCGCGGGTGGAGCCGACGAGGATGAGGTCCACATCCTCCGCGATCAGCGCCTCCAGAAACGTGCGCCAGGCCTTGCGCGACGAGGTGGGGTTCTCGTCGGCGAAGTTGATGACCCGGACGCCCTGCTCGCGGTGGAGCCGCGCCAGTTCCTTGGCGAACAGCACGGGATCGCGGTGGCGCCAACGGCTCCAGAAGCCGCGCTGGCCGCAATAGGTGCAGGGATGTGGGCAGCCGCGCGAGAACTGCACCACCACGGCCCGGAGGCCGCCCCAGTAGGAATAGCGGGCGTGATCGATCAGCTCCCAGCCGACGCGGTAGGCATCGAGATTCGGGATCATCGGCGCGGGCGGGGTGGCGTGCGGGCCGGTGGCGTCGTGAAAGGCGATGCCGGGGATGTTGGCGAGCGGCGTGCCGGATGCCAGGGCCGTCATGAGGCGCCGGGCGGTCTCCTCGCCTTCGCCCCGGACGATGGCCGTCACATGGGGTTCGGTGGCGAGGATGTCGCGCCAGTGATAGGTGGGGAACACCCCGCCATAGACGATGAAGGCTTCGGGCAGCGCCTGCGCGATGCCGGCCGCCGCAGCCGCGATCACTGGATGGCCGGAGGTGGAGCCGGAATGGCCGAACAGCACCGCATCCGGCTGGAAGGCCGCCGCCGCCGCGACGAGTTCGGCCACCGTCATGGGCTTCAGCTCGCCGTCCACGAGACGCACCGCGTGCCCGTCATCGATGAGCGGCCCGCCGATGGCGAGGAGGCCCAGCGGCGGCAGATGATCGTCGGGGATGCGGCTGCCGATGGAGGGGTGCGGCACGTTGATGAGCAGGATGCGCACGGGACCTTGCTTCCTCCGCCCCGGGATGGCCGTGGCCCGTGTCGCCGCGGCCTGCCTTCCGATGGGTCAATGCTTACCGCGTCGCCCTCGGATGTGCCATCCTCCGCCGGAGGGGAGATCCAGGATGGCCGGGGATGACGAGCGGGCTGCGGGCCCGGCGCCCATGCAGGGGGGCGGGTTCTACAATGACCATGCCCAGCATCAGGCGAAGGGCGGCGCCCATGGGCTGCCGCTGATCGACCGGGCGTTCGAGGGGATGGGGCTGCACGGCCCCGTCACGCTGGCCGACTATGGCAGCGCCACCGGGCGCAATTCGCTGGCGCCCATGGGGCTCGCGCTCGGCCATGTGCGCCGCCAGCTGGGGCCGGACGTGCCGGTGAGCGTCGTCCACACCGACCAGCCGGGCAATGATTTCTCCGGCCTGTTCCAGCTGCTGCGGGACGATCCCGAAAGCTATCTCCGCCGCGACGGCCGGGCCTTCGCGTCCGCCGTGGGGCGCACCTTCCATGAGCAGGTGCTGCCGGATGCCAGCGTGGATTTCGGCTGGTGCTCGTTCGCCGCCCACTGGATGAGCCATGCGCCGGTGATGCCGGCCGGCCATGTGTGGCCGCGGCAGACGGCACCGGAGGTGCGGGCCGCCTTCGCCGCGCAGGCGGCGGCGGACTGGCGGGCTTTCCTCGCCGCCCGTGGGCGGGAGCTGAAGCCGGGCGGCGCCCTCGTGGTGGTGCAGCCGAGCCTGCCGGAGGCGGAGCCCACCACCTTCCCCGTGCTGATGGCCTGGGTGGAGGCGGAGCTGGACGCACTGTCGCTCGGCGGCATCCTCACGCCCGACGAGCGCGGGCGCATGACCATCCTCGTGTTCGAGCGCACCGCCGCCGACGCCCGCATCCCGTTCGCCGACGGCACCTTCGCGGGGCTGACGCTGGTGGCCGAGGAGGCGCGGGAGATGCCGGACCCGTTCTGGCCGGCCTATGGGTTGGATGGCGATGCGGCGGCGCTGGCGGACAAGCATCTCGGCTTCTTCCGCGCGCCGTTCCTGCCCTCGCTGCTGGCGGCGCTCGATCCCGGGCGCGATGCCGGCTTCCGCGAGGCGTTCACCGTGCGGCTGATGGAGGCGCTGGGCCGGCGCATGCGCGCGGCGCCGCAGCCGCTGCTCTCCCCCATGGTGATCCTCACCACTCTGTATCGGAAGGCGGGGTAGGGGCGCGCTGTCAGGCCAGCGGGGAAAAGCGCTGCGCCAGTGCCACCGGCACGCCGGCACCGGCGCGGGCGAGCGCCGCGGCCTCGGCGATGGGGAGGGGCCGGCCGAGCAGGAAGCCCTGCGCCTCGGCGCAGGAGGTGCGGGCGAGCAGCGCCCACTGTTCCTCGGTCTCGATGCCCTCGGCGACGGTGGCGATGCCGAGCCGGCCGGTGAGCACGGTGACGGCCTCGATGATGGCGGCGCTGGCGGAGCCCTCGGTGGCGTCCAGCACGAAGGAGCGGTCGATCTTGATCTTGTCGATGGGCAGCAGGCGCAGCCGGCTGAGGCTGGAATAGCCGGTGCCGAAATCGTCGAGGACGATCCTCACTCCCAAGTCCCGCAGGCGCTGGAGCACGGCGAGGCTGGTCTGCTCGCTCTCGAACAGGGCGGTCTCGGTGATCTCGCATTCGAGCCGCGCGGGCGGCAGGCCGCTGTCGCGCAGAGCCGCCTCCACCGTGCCGATGATGTCGCCGAAGGCGAGCTGCACCGGCGAGAGATTCACCGCCACCTTCAGATCGCCGGGGAGCGCGGCGATGTCGGCCACAGCCTGCCGCATGGCGAAGGCACCGATCTCCACGATGCTGCGGGAATCCTCGGTCAGCGGCACGAAGATGGAGGGGTCGACGAGGCCGCGGCGCGGGTGGTTCCAGCGCAGCAGCGCCTCGAACCCGGTGATCGCGCCCGTCACCACCGAGAAGATCGGCTGGTAGGCCAGCTCGAACTGGTCCTGCGCCAGCGCCTGCCGGAGGTCCTGCTCCATCTCCAGCCGGGCGCGCAGATGGACGTCCATCTCCGGCTCGAACACGCACAGGGTGCCGCGGCCCCACGCCTTGGCGCGGTAGAGGGCGAGGTCGGCCTGCTTCAGCAGGGTGTCGGCGTCGGTCCACGCCGCCTCGGCCACGGCGATGCCGACGCTGACGCTGACGGAGATGGTGTGGCCGAGGGCCGAATAGGGCTCCCCGAGCAGGGCGATGATGCGCCCGGCCAGCTCGGTGGCCGCCTCCGGCTGCTGCGGCCCGATGCTGATGATGGCGAACTCGTCGCCGCTGAGGCGCGCCACCGCGCCGGGGGCCTGGACGCAATTGGTGAGGCGGGCGGCCACCGTCCGCAGCAGGGCGTCGCCGACGGGATGGCCGAGGGTGTCGTTGACGTCCTTGAAGCGATCGAGGTCGAGATAGAGCAGGGCCATTTTCTCGCCCAGCTCGGCGGCCTGGTGGAGCGACTTGCCGATGCGCTCGCGGAACACCACCCGGTTGGGCAGGCCGGTGAGGTCGTCGTGGTGGGCGAGGAAGCGGATGCGCCCCTCGCGCTCGATCAGCACCATGTTCTGGCGCTGCGCCTCGGCGGCGGCCTCGGTGGCCCGCAGGTTGGCCTCGGCCAGCTCCGCCTGCACCGCCTTGAGCGCGGTGATGTCGGTGCGGATCGCGACCACGCCGCCGTCCGCGGTGCGCCGGTCGGTCATCAGCACCCAGCGCCCGGTGGACATTTGTCGCTCGACGGGACTGTTTTCGGGACGATGCCAGCGCTCCCGTTCCGCGACGGCCTCTTCAGTCACCGGGCCGGGCAACGGAAGTTGTTGCGCATGGGTGCTCGCCCGCATGATGTCCTGGAAGCGCGCACCCGGGATGAGAAAAGGCGCGGTGATGGCGAACATCTCGCGATAGCGCTGGTTGCAGGCGACGAGCCGGTCGTCGCCGTCCCACAGGGCGAAGCCATCGGACATGGCCTCTACCGCATTGGCGAGCACGGCCGTGGCGCGGGCCCGCTCGGAATCCACCTTCTCGCGCTGGCGCAGGGCGATGAGCAGGGCGCCGGCGAAGGCGGCCACGAGCGTGCCGCCCAGAGCGGCAGCTGCGGCCAGGCGATCGCGGAAGCGCCGCCACGGCGCGAGGGCATCGGCCAGATCGGTGGTCAAGATCACGCGCAGGTCGCCGGGCAAGGAGGACCGGACCACGGCGAGTTCCGGCTCGCCTTTGTCGTTGGCGGCGACGAAGGCCTTGCCGTCGGGCGGCCGGGTTCCCAGCGCACCGTGCCGCCACTCGCCGATGGCCAGCTCGTCATGGGGCAGTGAGGCCACCAACTGGCCGGTTGGCCGTTCGATGCGGATGCGCGTTCCCGGGGCGAGGCCGGTCTCCGCCAGGATCTTCATGAGGGACAGGACCGGCACGTCGGCGACGGCGACCACACCGCCCCAGCCGGGGACGGCCCGCACGGCATAGAGCGACCAGTCGCCGTTCACCGGGCTCTCCACCGGCCCGACCATGGAGGCGGGCTGGATGCTGGTGGGCTGGGTGGCCACGGGCAGCGTGCGCAGCGCGCCACGCGGCCGGGCCGACGCGAGGATGGCGCCGTCCGGGGCGACCAGCATCATGTCGCGATAGGCGATGGTCTGCAGGTTGAATCCGCGCAGCAGCTCGTTGGCGGCGGGCGAGGAGGCCGTGACCCCGGCGGCGGCGAACATCGGCCGGATGGCGGCGAGGGCACCGTGGATCTGCAGCAGCTGACGGTTCAGCGCGTTTTCCACGCCCTGGGCGGAGCGCTGGAGTTCCGCCTCGGCGGCGTGCCGCGTCGTGACAAGGCTGCGATGGGCGAGCAGCAGGGTCCCGACAGCCAGAAGGCCCAAGATCACGATGGTCCCGGCAATGACGGAGAGCTTGAGGCGGTGCCAGATCATCGTCGGCGTCATTCGCCAGGCTCGAGGGCGCCGCGGGTAGTCCTGATGGATACCCTTCCATCCGAACTGAGCGGCCGACTGCGATCACTCGGCCTTTGCAGTCGCATCATGCAGCTTCGCAAGATAGGCATTCCATGCATCGGCGCAAGCCGCGCCACACCGCTGGATCCAGCGCGGCAGGATGGTCCCGGAGATAAGGTTGAGGCGGCGGGCGGCGTCGGCCTCGGATTGTGGCACCACCGCCAGCCGATGGGTCATCTGCCGGCCGCAGGCGATGGCGCCGGTGTTGCAGTCGAGCCCCCGGGCGGTGTCCGCCTGGGCCTGCTGCCAGATGCGGCTTTCCAGATCGCCGAGGCTGCTTCGGATCTGCTCCCGCACGTCCGTCGGCAGGGCCTGCCAGGCATTGACGTTGGCGCCGAAGAAGGAGAGCCCCCAGCTGATCGCCATGCTGTGGACATGGGTGGTGACGTCGCCGAGGCCGATCTCATAGCCGCTGAGGGTGCCGGTGATGGCGCAATCCACCACGCCCTGCCGCACGGCATCCACCACATCCGCGAACGGCACCACGACGGGAATGGCCCCCAGCGCCTTCATGAGGTCGGACTGGGCCACCGAGGAGGTGCGGACCCGGCGGCCGGCGATGTCATCGAGGCCGCGGAAGGCGGAGCGACAGAAGAGCACCTGCGCCGGATAGGCATAGATGGCCAGCAGCTCGATATCCCACCGGTCGCGCAGGATGTTGATGAGATGCACGCGGAAGGCGGTGACCGTCTTCTTCAGGGTCGCCATGTCCGGGTTGAGGATGGGCAGGTCGACGGCGTTGAGCTCCGGCTCCTCCGCCGAGACCACGGAGAGGAGGCCGGTGCCGAACGGCACCACGCCCAGCTGCATCAGCTGCAGCATCTCCTGCCCGCGCAAGCCGCCGCTGTCGTTGGGGATGATGGTGGCGACCACCCTCCCGCCGGTGCGCTCGGTGATCTCGCGTTCCCAGAACGGCTGTTCCAGCCGGGTGAACTGGGTGACGCCGCCGAGCCCGCCCACCACCTGCAGCCGGATGGGCTCATCCTTGGCGCGTGCGGGAGAGGTCAGGCACAGTGCCGTGAGGAGCAAAGCGAGGGCGGGCAAGAGCTGCCGCAGGCATGCCTGCGGCGTCCCGATTCGCCCGTGAACCGCCTTTCGCCCGCGTCGCGCCCGCATCTTCCGGCCCCGCCTTCAGGCCAGCCGCCCGCCCCGAACCGCAACGCCGGGGAGGGATATTCCTGTGAGAGTGAGCGCATGGGCGGGGGATGTGCAAGCACAAGCTTGGCCGAGGAGGCCGCTTTCCGCATGGCCGGAGTCATCAGCCCGCGTCGGAACGTTGCGCCTTCTCGTATTTGCGGATGACCCGCTCCCGCTTCAGCCGTGACAGGCGTTGCAGCCAGAAGATGCCGTCGAGCTGGTCGCACTCGTGCTGATGGCAGATGGCGCGCAGTCCCTCGGCCTCCTCCTCCTGAAAGGCGCCGGCAAGATCCTGGTAGCGCATCCGCACGCGCGCCTGACGCTCCACCTCCTCGATGGCGCCGGGCATGGAGACGCTGCCCTCGGCATGGCGGATCGTCTCGGGGGAGGACCACACGATCTCGGGATTGATGTAGGTGCGCGGCCCTTCCTCTGGGGAAAGCTCCAGCACCACCACCCGCGCGAGCACCCCCACATGGGGCGCCGTGATGCCGATGCCCGGCGCGGCGCGCATGGTGTCGAGGAGGTCGGCGGCGAGCGTCGCGAGCGCCGCGTCGAACGCCGTCACCGGCGCCGCCGGCTGCCGCAGCCGCTGGTCGGGGAACTTCACGATCTGCCGCACCGCCATGGGCGTCCTCCGTGTCGCATCCCGATGCCTCCCGCCCCGATGTGGAGCGGGGACCAGAGGCGAGCCTAGGGATGTAATTTGATACCGTTCGGTGGGGGCGGCGTGAGGGTGTCGATTTTGGACTGGGCACGACCTGAACCGGTGCCGAGTCCCGCCGATACCCCCGGTGCTACCCCCACCTGAACCTGCCGATATCGGCCTCTATTGCGGCCGCCGCTCCCGCTCGTCCCAGCCGCCGATGACATCCTGTTCCGGCTCCGGCGGGCGGGGCATTCCGGCGAGGCGCAGGGTGCGGTCGAGCAGCACCTCGTAGATCGGCTTGCCGCCGAGTCCTTCTGCCACAAGGTTTGCGGTGACGCAGGTGAGGATGGTCGGCAGCAGGAGATCGTAGGCCCCGGTCAGCTCCGCCACCAGCACCATGCCCACCAGCGGCGCCCGCACCGTGGCCGAGAACAGCCCGCCCATCGCCGCGATCCCGCAAGCCGCAAGCATCTGGGGCGGAAGGGAAAAAAGGCTCCCGAGCAAGGTCGCGAACAAGACGCCCACAGCCGTCGCCAGCGCCAGGATGGGCGCGAAGATACCGCCGGGAATCCCCGTGGAATAGCTCGCCATGGTCATGGCGAACCGGATCAGGACGATCCCCGCCAAAGTGAGCGCCGGCAATCCCATGCCCGGCAGCGACACCGCCAGCATCTCCCCCCCGAACGTCGCCTCCGGCCGCAGCACCAGAAGCGGCCCCACCGCCGCGCCGACCACCACCGGCAGGACATAGGGCGAGACCTTCAAAGCCAGTCCCCGTGCGGCATCCAGCGAGAAGACCAGCGCCGCGTTGAAGGCGATCCCGACCACCCCGAGCACCCCTCCGAGCCCGATGAATGCTGGCAAGAAGTGCAGGGGAACGGCGGCCACATCCATCTGCATGTCCGGCTCGGTGCCGCCGATGACCTGGGCCACGATGGCGCTCGCCGCCGAGCAGATGATGACTGCGCTATAGGTCCGCAGCCCATAGGGAAACTGCCGCCGCGTCTCCTCGATGACGAACAGGATGGCCGCCAGCGGCGCGTTGAACGCCGCCGCCAGACCCGCCGCGGCACCAGCCGCCAGCAGGCCCCGACTGTCGCGGGTGCTCAGGCCGGCGGCATCGGAAATGGCCTTGGCGATGGAGGCGCCCATGTGGATCGTCGGGCCTTCCCGGCCCGCCACCAGCCCCGATCCGAGGGCCAGCACGCCGCCGACGAACTTCACCGGCAGCACCCGCTTCCAGCGCACCTCGCGCAGGCCCTCCAGTGCGCCCTCGATCTCCTGCACGCCGGAGCCCGCCGCCTCGGGCGCGAAGCGCCGCACCAGAAAGACCGCAAGCGCCACCATCAGCGCGGCGCCGACCGAGAGCGCGGCATAGAGCTCCGGACCCTGGAAATGCTCACGCAGCAGCAGCGGCCACTCGCCGGCCTTGACCGTCGCCCAGTGGAAGCCGGCGCCGACGCCGCCCCCGATGAAGCCCACCAGCGCGGCGAGGGCGTAATAGACGATGTCACGGGGCTTCTGGGCGGGCTCGGCGGATGTCACGCGGGACCTCGGGGCGGGGCAGCTGGGCAGCCTGATGCACTGCAACACCAGACTTAGCTGACGCGCGCGGTGAGGGGCAAGGACCGACCGTCTCGCCCCGTCCCGCGCCCGCCTGCCCTCACACCGCCTTGAGCGCCGGCGGCGCGGCCGGCCCCAGCATTCGCGGCGTCTCCTCGCCATGGAGATGCAGCACCCGGTCATGCAGGTCGACGAGGGTGTTGCGGTGGCCGATGGAGATGAAGGTGCTCTCCGGCAGACGCTCCCGCAGCAGGCGGTAGAGCGCCGCTTCGGTCGCCTCGTCGACGGCGGAGGTGGCCTCGTCCAGCAGCAGCACCTCGGGCGCTTCCAGCAGCGCGCGGGCGATGGAGATGCGCTGCTGCTCACCCAGCGAGAGCTCGTGCGGCCACAGGGCTTCCGCATCCAACCGCCCGGCGAGGTCTGAGAGCCCGACGGCGGTCAAGGCTTCGGCGATCTGGTCCCGCGGCACATCGGCGACGGGGCGGGGATAGGCGAGGGCGACATCCAGCCGCCCGGCCGGGACATAGGGCTTCTGCGGCAGCACCATGAGGCGATGCTCCGCGTGCCGATGCACGGAGCCCGTCGAATAGGGCCAGATACCCGCGATGGCGCGCAGCAGCGTGGTCTTGCCGGCGCCGGAAGGGCCGGTGATGAGCACGCATTCCCCGTGCGCGATATGGAGTTCGTCGGTGGCGATGAGCGGCGCGCCGCCCGGCAGGCGCACATCAAGCCCGCGCAGCGCCAGGGCCTTGGTGGCGGGAAGGGAGGCGAGGCTCTCGGTGGGACGGCTCGCCTGCGCCGCCGCAATGGCCTTCTCGAACCCGGTAAGCCGCTGCACGATCGAAGTCCATTCCGCCAGCGTCACATAGCTGGAGATGAAGAAGGAGAACGAGCCCTGTACCGAGGAGAAGGCGCTCGCCGTCTGCATCAGCTGGCCGAGCTGGATCTGGCCGGAGAAATAGGCCGGCGCCACCACCACGTAGGGGAAGATGGTTGAGATCTGGTTGTAGCCGGCGGTGAACCAGGTGAGGCGCTTCTGCGCCTTCATCAGCTCGACGAAATTGCCGAAGATGTGGGAGAACCGCCCCTCGAGCTTGCGCTCTTCGGCCTGCGCGCCATCCAGGAGGGCGATCTGCTCGCCATTCTCGCGCACCCGCACGAGATCGACGCGGAAGTTCGCCTCATAGCGCTGCTGCTCGAAATTGAGCTTCACCAGTGGGCGGCCGATGAAATGGGCGAGGAGCGTTCCGCCCGCGGCATAGATCAGCGCCGCCCAGAACAGGTAGCCCGGCACGTTCAGCTCCCGCCCGAACAGGTTCAGCGGCAGTGAGCCGGACAGATTCCACAAGATGACGGAGAAGGAGACGAGGGACACCACGGTGCCAAGCAGGCCGACGCCCACGGAGATGGTCCGGCTGATGAAGGATTGCACATCCTCGGCGATGCGCTGGTCGGGATTGTCAGCCTCATCGCCGCCGAGCCGCAGCCGGTAGTGCACGTCGTCACCCAGCCACGCGGCGAGATAGCGCCGGGTGAGCCAGCGCCGCCAGCGGACCTCCAGCCATTGCTTCAGGTAGATCTGGTAGACTGCCACCACGATGGCGCCTGCGGCGATGGCGCAGAAGATCAGGATCTGCGTCTTGAACGCGGCGAAGTCCTTCTCCTGTATGGCGTTGTAGAACGCGACATTCCACTCGTTCAGCATCACCGTGGCGAATACCCAGGCGAGCTCCAGAGCGATCACCGCGGCGAGGAGGCCGATGGCGATCCAGCGTTCCTCGCTCTTGAAATACGGCACGGCGAGGCGGCGGATGTCGCCGAGTAGGGATAGAAGGGGGCGCAAGGCCGGGCTCTCCGGAAGGGGCTTCGCGGCAAGCATTGAACCTCCGCGCATGGCTGAACCATGGCCGCAGGATGAAGGATTGGAAAGGTGCCGGTGGGGCAGGGGGAGGCGGGGTTACAGACAGGATTGCAAATCGTGTCTGTAACCCCGGGTCATCGGGCAATCACGTAAGCGGAGCCTGACCAGTCCTCCCGAAATGGGCCGCACTGGACTTGGCGCATTGTCCAAGTGACGCGCTCAGGCCTTCTTCACGAACTCCGTGCGCAGCACGAGGCCCTTCACCTTCTCGACCTTGCAGTCGATCTCTTCGGGATCGCCGGTGAGGCGGATGCCCTTGACCAGCGTCCCGCGCTTCAGGGTCACCGAGGTGCCCTTCACCTTCAGGTCCTTGATGAGGGTGACATTGTCGCCGTCCTTCAGGACGGCGCCATTGGCGTCGCGGACTTCGATATCGGACATCTTTCCTCAAACCTCCTTGGCCAGCTCGCGCAGGCGGAACTTCTGGATCTTGCCGGTGGAGGTCTTGGGGATTTCCTCGAAAACCACGTGGCGGGGGCACTTGTACGCCGCAAGATGAGCGCGGCAATGGGCGATGATGTCCTCGGCCGTCGCGCTCATGCCGTCGCGCAGCTCGACAAAGGCAACGGGTGTCTCGCCCCACTTCTCGTCGGGCTTGGCCACCACGGCGGCGGCGGCGATCGCCGGATGCTTGTAGAGGGCATCCTCCACCTCGATGGAGGAGATGTTCTCGCCGCCGGAGATGATGATGTCCTTGGAGCGGTCCTTGAGCTGGATATAGCCGTCGGGATGCTTCACCCCGAGGTCACCGGAGTGGAACCAGCCGCCCGCGAAGGACTTCTCGGTGGCCGAGGGGTTCTTCAGATAGCCCTTCATCACCACGTTGCCGCGGAACATGACCTCGCCCAGGGTCTCGCCGTCGGCGGGGACGGGAACCATGGTCTCAGGGTCCATCACGTCGAGGGCTTCCAGCGCGCTGTAGCGCACGCCCTGCCTGGACTTGAGGAAGGCCCGCTGCTTGGCGTCGAGCGCATCCCACTCCGCGTGCCAGTCGTTGACGACCGCCGGGCCGTAGACCTCGGTGAGGCCGTACACATGTACCACGTTGAAGCCGGCGTCCTGCATGGCGGCGAGCACGGCCTCCGGCGGCGGGGCGGCGGCGGTGATGAATTCCACCCGGCTGGGCAAGGGGCGCTTGTCCGCTTCCGCCGCGTTGAGCAGCGTGGACATCACGATGGGCGCGCCGCACATGTGCGTCACCTTGTGGTCGGCGATGGCGTCGAACATGGCCTTCGCCCGGACCTGGCGCAGGCACACATGGGTGCCGGCCACCAGCGTGATAGACCAGGGGAAGCACCAGCCGTTGCAGTGGAACATGGGCAGCGTCCACAGATAGACCGGATGCTTGCCCAGCCCGCACGTCACCACGTTGCCGACCGCCAGCAGATGCGCGCCGCGGTGGTGATAGACGACGCCCTTCGGATCGCCCGTGGTGCCGGAGGTATAGTTGAGGGCGATGGCGTCCCATTCATCCGCCGGCGTCTTCCATGCGAAGTCCTCGTCGCCGGTGGCGAGAAAATCCTCATATTCCATCACCCCGATACGCTCGCCGGCGCCGGTGAACTCGGGGTCGTCATAGTCGATGACCAGCGGCTTGCGGACGGCGAGGGCGAGGGCCGCCTTGATGACGGGAGAGAATTCCCGGTCGGTGATGAGCACCTTCGCCTCGCCGTGGTCGAGGGTGAAGGCGAGGATGGCGGCATCGAGCCGGGTGTTCAGCGAATTGAGCACCGCGCCCACCATGGGCACGCCGTAGTGGGCTTCCAGCATGGCCGGTGCATTGGGCAGCATCACCGCAACGGTGTCGCCCACCCCCACGCCCACCTTGGCCAGCGCCGAGGCAAGCCGCCGGCTGCGGGCATAGAATTCGCGGTAGTTGCGCTTCAACTTCCCGTGCAGGATGGCGGTGTGGTCCGGGAACACGCTCGCCGCCCGCTCCAGAAAGCCGAGAGGTGTCAGCGGCTGGAAATTGGCTGCGTTCCGTTCGAGATCCTGGTCGTAGATGCCGGCCATCGTGTCCCCCTCTCGCCCGAAAGCTTGTGTTCGCGCCGGGATTCCGGTCGAATTGGAGCGCGAACCTAGCCGAGGGCGGCAGGGCGAAGCAATCGGCCGAGCCCGATACCAAAGTACCAGTTCGCAGCATGTGGTTGCGGACCCGGGCGACAAACGTCTTACGCATTTGTGCGAGCTTGCGCCGTAAAAACGGTCCCGGCACTACCGGGCCAAAGAAGACCCTTGAGGGAGACGTCCATGTCCATTGATGGCGCGAGCCGCTACGCGCAGGCCTATGCCGGTTGGAAGACCGATCCATCCGCCTTCTGGGCCGAGGCCGCCCGGGGCATCGACTGGGCCCGGCCGCCGCAGGCCATCTTCGACGCCGACGCCGGCGTCTACGGCCGCTGGTTTCCCGATGCGGTGGGCAATGTCTGCCACAACGCGCTGGATCGCCACGTCGCGGCCGGCCGTGGCGATCAGGCGGCGCTGATCTATGACAGCCCCGTCACCGGCACCAAGCGCACGCTGACCTATGGCGAGATGCTGAAGGAAACGGCGACCCTTGCGGCCGTGCTGCAGGACATGGGCGTCGGCAAGGGCGACCGGGTGCTCGTCTACATGCCGATGGTGCCGGAGGCGATCTGCGCCATGCTGGCCTGCGCCCGCATCGGGGCGATCCATTCGGTGGTGTTCGGCGGGTTCGCGGCCAAGGAGCTCGCCACCCGCATCGAGGACGCCGAGCCGAAGGTGATTCTTGCGGCGTCGTGCGGCATCGAGCCGAACCGTGTCGTGCCCTACAAGCCGCTCTTGGACCTCGCCATCTCCATGTCGGCGGTGAAGCCGGAGCGCTGCCTCGTGCTGCAGCGGACCCAGGGGCCGGGCACGCTCGTGGAGGGCCGCGATCTCGACTGGCAGGCCGCGGTGGATGCCGCGGCCGCAGCGGGCAAGGGCGCCCCCTGCGCCGACATGCTGGCGACCGACCCGCTCTACATCCTCTACACCTCCGGCACGACCGGTAAGCCCAAGGGGGTCGTGCGCGACACCGGCGGCTACATGGTGGCGCTCGATTGGAGCATGAAGAACCTCTACGGCATCAAGCCCGGCGAGGTGTTCTGGACCGCCTCCGACATCGGCTGGGTGGTTGGCCATTCCTACATCGTCTATGCCCCGTTGATCCTGGGCGCGACCACGCTGGTCTACGAGGGCAAGCCGGTGGGGACACCCGATGCGGGCGCCTTCTGGCGTGTGATCGAGGAGCATGGCGTCGTCGCGCTGTTCACGGCGCCGACCGCGCTGCGCGCCATCAAGAAGGAGGATCCCGACTGCCTCCTGAAGCACGGGCGCGACCTCTCGCGCTTCCGCACCCTGTTCCTGGCCGGCGAGCGGGCCGATCCCGATACCGTGGTTTGGGCACAGGAGCAGCTGAAGGTGCCGGTGGTGGACCACTGGTGGCAGACGGAGACCGGCTGGGCGATCGCCGCCAACCCCGTGGGCCTCGGCCTGCTGCCCATCAAGCTCGGCTCGCCCACCGTGCCCATGCCCGGCTACGACGTCCAGATTGTGGACGAAGCGTCGAAGCCCGTTCCCGCCGGCACCATGGGCTCCATCGTGGTGAAACTGCCGCTGCCTCCCGGCTGCCTGCCCACCCTGTGGCAGCAGGACGACCGCTTCGCCGAAAGCTACCTCGCCGAGTTCCCCGGCTACTACAAGACCGCCGACGCCGGCTTCCTGGACGATGACGGCTATGTCTTCGTCATGGGCCGCACCGACGACATCATCAACGTTGCCGGCCATCGCCTGTCCACCGGCGGCATGGAGGAGGTGCTCGCCTCCCATCCGGACGTGGCTGAGTGCGCCGTCATCGGCGTGAAGGACGAGCTGAAGGGTGAGGTGCCGTGCGGCTTCGTCGTGCTCAAGGCCGGAGAGCGGCGGGCACCGGATGTCATCGAGAAGGAACTGGTGGGGCTGGTGCGCGACCGCATCGGGCCGGTGGCGGCCTTCAAGCTCGCGGTCACCGTGAACCGCCTGCCCAAGACCCGCTCCGGCAAGATCCTGCGCGGCACCATGAAGAAGATCGCCGACCATGATCCCTGGACCGTGCCCGCCACCATCGACGATGCCGGTGTGCTGGAGGAGATCGAGGGGGTGCTCAAGGAGCGCGGCATCGCCTGAAGGGGTGCCGCTTTTTGACCCTATCGAGGCCGGGCAAATGCCCGGCCTTTTTGCGTTCGGCTACCGGGATTTTCGGGCATCCAAAGTCAACGCCGCCCGCCATCGCGATAGGGGACGTAGCAGCTGTAGCCGATGAAGCACTGGGGATTGTCGCGCGTCGGCACCCATTCCGGACGGGTGTCCTGGTCATAGACGCAGAAGGTCCGGTCGCGCACGTAGCGATCATAGAGGGTGGGGGAGGTGGCGAGCACCACGGCGCCCTTCGATTGAATGAGGGCCGCGGCCTGGTTGCAGGTGAAGGAGCGGCTCTGCGTCTGCGCCGCCGCCGGCCCCGCGAGCGCGGCAAGGCCGGCCACAATCACAAGGCCGAGAGCCGGGCGGACCCGGCGGGTGGTGCAAGTCTTCACGGCATCCTCCTTCACGACAGACGGTTCCGGCCGGTCGTTCCTCACCGGAAGGAATTCTCCCGGGTCGGCACGTAGCAGGTATAGCCCACGAAGCATTGCGGATTGTCCTTCGTCTTGATCCATTCCGGCTTCAGCTGCTCGAAGCCGGAGCAGTAGCGCAGGGAATTCACGTAGCGGTCGAAGATGTTGGGCCCCGTGCCTATGACCACGGCGCCATTGGAGGCGACCATTCTGGCCGCCGCAGCGCATGTCATGGTGAGGCTGTCGGGCCGCGCCCATGCGGCGCCGGAGGTCATTATGGCGAGCGCCGCCCCGGCCGCGACCGACCGCGCGAAAGGGGGGAATCGGTAAAGTTGCATGGCGTCCTCCTTCGGGACCAACGAACCCAGTCTACGTTCGGGCCCATGAGAACGGCTTGAAGGCCGTTGTTTTTACGAACAATTTACCTTTTGGGTCCGGTGAGAAGGCCGATAGGCGGCGAAGGGGCGGGCATCACCCCTATGTAGCGGTAGCATACTAGGAATTTGGCTCCGGGTTGTGCTGATTTGAGGTGACTGTGGCAAGAATGTTACGGCATTCCGGCGAGACCCCTGCTAAATAAACCTCACTGGACGAAACGACTCGTGGCTCTCCGCAGCTGCCGACGATTTCGCCCAAAGCACGAGTTACCCAAGCAAGGGGGTTTTGGTCATGAAGCGGTTCCTTCTCGCCACTGTCGCGCTGGCGGCGCTCTCGGCTCCGGCCGCGGCTGCTGACCTGGCGACGAAGTATCCCGTCAAGGCGGTGGCCGTTGTCCCGGTGTTCTCCTGGACCGGTTTCTACATCGGTGGCAACGTTGGCTACGGCGGTGACTCGTTCACCTACGACGTCAACTACTTCGGCTCCCCGGTCGCCTCGGCCAGCCTGAACTCCTCCGGCTTCTACGCCGGTGGCCAGATCGGCTACAACTACCAGTTCGCCAACAACGTCGTTCTCGGCATCGAGACCGACCTGCAGTGGTCGAACATCGCTGGCAACGTCAGCGCCTCCGTGCTCGGCCTGCCGGTCGTGAGCGCTGGCACCACCATCGACTACTTCGGCACGATCCGCGCCCGCCTCGGCTACGCGATCGACCGGTTCCTGCCCTACATCACCGGTGGTGTGGCCTACGGCAAGACCGCGACCTCTGCCTCGGTCCTCGGCGTGCAGGTGTTCGACAAGTCCAGCACCAACTGGGGTTGGACCATCGGTGCCGGCGGCGAGTTCGCCATCACCAACAACTGGACGTTCAAGGCCGAATACCTCTACGTCGACCTCGGCTCTGCGAGCGTGGACGCCGTTGCGATCGCGCCCGGCCTGAGCGCCAGCACGGACTCCAAGTTCAACTCGTTCCGCGCGGGTGTGAACTACAAGTTCTGATCGAAGCTCTGCTTCATCGCGAAGCCCGCTGCCTCGGCAGCGGGCTTTTCTTTTGCCTGCGCGGCCTCGGCTTGGAGACCCGAGCCAGTTCCGGTCCGGGCCGCCGTTTCCGACCCATCCAAGCGCATCAGCACGCACCGATCCGCCGGAGCCCGCCACCGCCGCGGTTGTCGCTGATGCCTCAACTGGGCTAGCGTTGCCCCCATGAGCGACGAAATCGCCTTCGACCGCAGCTTCGATGTTCCAGCCGGCCGCCTCGATCAGGTGACGCCGCTTGTCCGGCGCATCGTGGCGCCCAATCCTTCGCCCTTCACCTTCACCGGAACCTGCTCCTACATCGTGGGCAGAGGTACGGTGGCGATCATCGATCCAGGGCCGGACGATCCCACTCATATTGCCGCGCTCCTCGATGCGGTCCGGGGCGAGACCGTCAGCCACATCGTCATCACCCACACCCATCGCGACCATTCCCCCGCGGCGCGCGCCATTCAGGCCGCCACAGGTGCGCCGACTGTTGCGGAAGGGCAACATCGTGCCGCCCGCCCGCTCGCCATCGGCGAAGTGAACCCGTTGGACGCCAGCGCCGACATGGATTTTCGACCGGACGTTGTCCTGCCCGACGGCGAGGCGGTCGCTGGCCAGGGCTGGACGCTGACCGGCATCGCCAGCCCTGGCCATTGCGCCAATCACATGGCCTTCTCGCTGGCCGAGGAAGATCTCATCTTCTCCGGCGACCATGTGATGGCCTGGGCCACCTCCATCGTCGCGCCCCCGGACGGCTCGATGGGCGACTACATCCGATCGCTCGAGCGTTTCGCGGCACGCACCGAGGCGGTCTACCTCCCCGGCCACGGCGGGCCCGTGCGCGACGCCCCGGCGTTCGTGCGGGATTACCTCGCCCATCGCGTGGCGCGGGAGGCCGCGATCCTGCGTGCGCTGGATCGCGAGGTGGAGACGATTCCCGATCTGGTGCGGGGCATCTATATCGGCCTCGATCCTCGGCTGGTGGGGGCGGCATCGCTCACTGTTCTGGCGCATCTCGAGCATCTGGTGGCCAGCGGCCGGGTCGTCACCGACGGAACGGCAGCCATCACTGGCCGATTCCGCCGGGCGGCCTGACGCGAGAGACGGCAGCCATGTGCGGGCGGTTCGTCCAGCTGACGCCCCCGGCGGCCCTTGCCGCTCTGTTCGGGGTTGATCCGACGCTGTCGCCTCTGCCCAACGTCCCGCCCCGCTACAACGCGGCGCCGACACAGGATCTCATGGTGGTCCGCCGAAATCCGGAGACGGGGCGACGCCATCTCGATCTGTTGCGCTGGGGATTGGTGCCGTCTTTCGCCAAGGGGCCATCCGGCGGCGCCAGTCTCATCAATGCACGCTCGGAGACTGTTGCCGAAAAGCCCACCTTCCGCGCCGCCTGGCGGGTCCGGCGCCGCTGCATCGTTCCTGCCGACGCCTTCTATGAATGGAAGGCCGTGGACAAGCGGCGCCAGCCCTTCGTCATTTCCCGCGCCGATGGCTCTCCCATGTCCTTCGCCGGCCTGTGGGACGGCTGGAAGGATCCCGGCACCGGCCAATGGCTCCGCACCTTCACCATCCTCACCTGCCCGGCAACGGAACGCCTGCGCCCCCTGCACGAGCGTATGCCGGTGATCCTGCCCGACACGGACATCTCGGCCTGGCTGGAGGGGGAGGAGGGCGCAGCGCTGATGCGCTCCTACCCCGGTGAAGCGCTTCGCCTGACCCCGGTTTCTACCGACGTTAATTCCGTACGCAACGAAGGTCCGAATTTGGTGGAGCCGTTGGCACCGGACGAGGCGGCGGCCGCCGCCGCGCTTTTGGCGCCATCTGCGGTCTGAGACTCAGCGCCGCCGACGCTCGGCCGCCAGGTCCGCCATCAGCGCCTCGATGCGCTGGGCGTTGGTGCCGAGGTCATGGATGCCGTAGCGCGCCGAGGAGCGCACATCGACCCGCGCCCCCTTCGCGGTCGGACGTATGCGGATCGAGACGTCGCTGCGGAAGCCCATGACGGGTGAAACGGCCACGGCCTCGATCTGCCCGTCGCGCCTGGTTCCGCGCGGGGGAATCGCATCGAGGATGTGCCAGCGCCGCTTCTGCACCAGGGCGAGGACCGTATTGAACGCCTCCTCCGGTGTTGCCGTGAGGTCGACCGGCTTGATGCCGGGATAGGCAATACGCTGGGCCTCGGCCGCCGCGGACCCACCGAAGGCGAGGCCGTTGGCATCCCGGGGATGGGCGAGCATGAGGGCACGAAAGCGGGGCGGATCAGTGGGGTCGGTGGCGATATCGGTGAGTTTCGGCAGCATCATGCCACGCGCGAGAACGGCGGCAGGACCAGCCAGGACCAGCCCGCCGATGGCCACGGCGGCGATGGCGCGGCCGATACCCAGCCACCCCGTCTCCCAGGTGATGAAGAAGGCGACGATGCCCATGGCGGCAGCGACGAGGGCCAGAACAAGGCCAGCCCCCAGCGTGGCGATCGCCGGCTGGAAGTCGAGCATGCCCGCGCGATAGAGCAGCGCAGCCAGTGCCACCACCGGCACCGAAAACAGCGCCAGCCGGAAGCTCCAGCGGGCCAGAGGCGAATAGCGCTCCTCGGTGTAAAGCCGGCGTCTGATCATCCTGCGGCCTGTGGTGCGCGTTCTGCGCCGTTGCCGGTTGGTTAGACCGCGTTTTCGCCGGCGAGGGAAGAGGCTTTGCCCCCCGAGGCGAGGAGGACATCGGGCAGGTCGTCCACGCTGTCCACCACGAGGTCTGCGTCGGTGACGAGATCGTCCACCGGTGCCGGGCCACTGCGCACGAGGATGAAGTGCGCGCCCGCTCCACGCGCGGACGCGAGGTCGTGGGCACTGTCGCCGATCACCGCCATGGCGTCCGGGCGGTGGCCGAACCGCGCGGCGAACGCCGCCACCATTCCCGGGCCGGGCTTGGAGCCGAAGCCGGAATCGTAGCCGTGAACTGCATCGAGAAGGTCGAGGAAGCTGAGGGCCTCGGCCTGCTGGCGAGCATTCTCCTCGGCGTCGTTGGTGACGATGGCGAGGGCGAAACCCGCCGCCTTCAACCGCTGTAGCGCCCGGGCGGGATGGCCGATGGGCGTGAGGTTGGCGAGCCCCTCGGCCGCGAACAGGCGATCGATCTCCGCAAGGAAGTCGCCGTCGGCGGGGCGGCCCAGAGCATGAGCCCAGAGCGGGCCGTAATGGGCCGACGAGCCGGAAACGAGGGGCGAGGTGGGCAGGAAGCGCTCCTCGTCGGGGAGATAATGGCTCACCGCCTCCAGCCGGGCGACGGCATGGGCGTCATCGCGCGCCATCTGCCGCATGACTGCACCGGCCGCTCGGCCCCAGGTGCGGTCGAAGTGCACCAGGGTGCCGTCCTTGTCGAAAAGCAGCGCGGTCAGATCCTGCATGGGTTCATTCGCTGGGCGGGGAGGGGCCCCCGCAGGCCGGCTCGACCGCGGCGGAGGACGTCTTTAGTATCACGTGCATGTCATCCAGACGACCCGCCGTTCCGAGCCGTTGCCAGACCAAGCCCGATGCAGCGCTGCGGAGGGCGGTGCCGTGGATGGCCGGGTTGCCGGTTGCCATGTGCATCGGCTTCGCCGCATTCACAGCGCCCGGCCCAGCAAGCGCGGCGACCCCGCTGCCACCCACCAAGCCCAAGGACATGAAGGCGTCCTCTGCCGTCGTTGCGCGGGTCCCGTCCCTGCGCCCGGCACCGCTTCCACCCCGACGACCGCCCGAACTGGCGGAAGAGGACAGCGAGGCGGAGACCGAGGGGCAGAGTGCGGCGCAGCCCGAGGGACCGGTGGACATTGGCACGGCCGATGGGTTCGTGCGGGATCCCGCACGGCCCCCGCCGCGGCCGCAGGTGGCCTCGCGGGAGACGGCGCCCGACGCAGCGTTAGCCCCAGGCGGCCCGAGGGGGGCCTCTCCATCGGCCGTACCCCCCATCGTCGCGCCCTCGGTGCCGGCAGGTCCCATGGTGATGCCTGCCGCCTGCGCCGATCTGGTGGCGGAAGGCGTGATCGAGGCCAGCCTCGAGACGTCCCTCTCTCCCAATCCAGTCTGCGGCACGTTCATCCCGGTTAGGCTGACCGCGGTGCGGCTCGCTGATGGACGGATGATTCCGCTGAAACCGGCTGCGATCTCACGATGTGAAATGACCGTGGCAGCCGCGGCGTGGATGAGTGAGGCGCTGGCCCCCGCCGTGGCTGCGGCCGGCGGGGTGCTGTCGGCGATCCGCATCGCCGATTCCTATAATTGTCGCCCGCGCAACCGCGTGGCGGGCGCCAAGATGAGCGAGCACGGCCGCGGCAATGCGGTGGATGTGGGCGGCTTCGAGCTGGGCGACGGACGTGTGTGGACGGTGGCGAAGGGTGGCCTGCCGACGGCGCTGCGCGCGTCCATGAAGGACAGCGCCTGCACCCGCTTCGCCACGGTGCTCGGCCCAGGCTCCGACGGCTATCACGAGGACCACATCCATGTGGACCTCGCCCAGCGCCGGAACGATTTCAAGCTCTGTCACTGGAACCTCGACGCAGGTTCGGCTGTGGCCTCGCGCAAGGATAAGCCGGGGGCGAATGCTCCGGCGGCGTCTGCCGAAAGCGGAGCTGGCGGGGCGTCTGAGGACAAGGAGGCGGCGGACAAGGAGGCGGCTGCTGCCGCTGGGACTGCCGAGACCGAGCCGGAGAGTGCTCCGGCGCCTGCGCCCAAGGGCAGTGCCGCGGCGGGGAAAGCCGCTCAAGGCAAAGGCACGGCTGCCAAAGGGACGGATGCGAAGGGAACGGCTACCAAGGGCGCGGCCGAGAAGGGCGGGCAGTCCACAAACGGCCAGGCAAAGACCGGCCAGACCATCGGCTCCAAGCCCAAGAGTGCCCAGGACAAGAGTGCCCAGGACAAGAATGCTCAGGACAAGGGTGGTGGTTCAAAGAGCACCCAGCCGAAGCAGAGCCAGTCAAATTGAGCGTTGCTCAGCTGAGCGCAGATGGGTCGGCCATCCGATGCATCGACTTCAAAGGGCGCTACGGCCGGCAGGCTTCGTCGTGTTCGTCGGGCGATGCCCAAACAAAAAGGGCGCGGCCAAGCCGCGCCCTTTTTACGTCTGAAGATAAATCAGCTCAGAGCACCACGACCTCGGCGCCCACCGGAACGCGGCTGTAGAGGTCGATGACGTCCTCGTTGAGCATGCGGATGCATCCCGAGGAGATCGCCTGGCCGATATATTCCGGCTGGTTGGTGCCGTGGATGCGGAACAGGGTGTCCTGATTGCCCTGGTAGAGGTACAGGGCGCGGGCGCCCATGGGATTGTGCGGGCCGGGCGCCACGTAGGACGGCAGGCCGGCAATGCGCTGGTGGATTTCCGGAGTGGGAGTCCAGCTCGGCCATTCGGTCTTGCGACCGACCTTGGCCTGGCCGCGGAAGGCGAGGCTTTCCTCGCCGACGGTCACGCCGTAGCGGATCGCCTTACCGTTGCCTTCCACATAGTAAAGAAACTTGTTCGGAGTATCGACGACCACCGTGCCCGGCTTCTTATTGGTCGGATACTCAACGATATGCCGCGCAAAATCGCCCGAAGGCTTCACATTCGGATACGGCTTGTTGGCAAGAAGCTGCTTGTCCCGCGCCGTCATTGCCGTGTCCGGCGCCGGCGCCACCGTTCCGGAGATGCAGCCGCTGAGCATCAAACCTGTCAGCAGTGCCCCGACCGCTCGCCACATCATGTCTCGCCTCTTAACTCTGCCCTTGACGCACAAGGAGGATTCGACCCGCGAGAATGAATTAACCCAATGTCCGCTTCGCTAGAAGGGTGTTCGGATGGGGCGGTGTTGCTTGTGCGAAGGCGTTGCAGAAATGCCTCACAGATTGACCTTTCGGCACCCTATTTGGAGTTTCGCAAGCTTTGGGGCGCCTACTCTTCGTATGACCGCGGAGAAGACGCATCGGCTGCACAGTTTTGACGCAGTTGATCGCCATCTCTGAAGGGGTCACGCGAAGGTGCCGCTGCGTAACGGCGCACCACACAGGAGTTGGGACATGTCTACCGGACACCAAGGGCTCAGCCCCCGGGAGGAATCGGATCTGAAGCGTACGGCGCAGAGCCAGCAGTGGCGCGACATCGGCATCTCCGCCGTCGCCGCGGCTGCGCAGCAGGCGAGCGACAAGAAGGCGGTCGAGGCCAAGGCGGCCCAGGCCAACAAGGTCGTCACCCTCAAGGACATCGACTTCCTCGCCGCCTGAGGCAGGAGCGATGGTCCACCCGGAACCGGCGCGGGGGCCGGACCGGGGTGGTGAAGGCGGTGCGCTGGCCGCAAGGTGTCACGCATCGACAACCCCACGTCCCGATCGGCGGCGACACTGCTTTGCCGCCGGACGTCCGGGTGGGTGGTATCCGCAGCTGCAAGTGGACGCGACGGCGGTCGCACCTCCCGATCGGCTCGGTTCCCACGCGCCTCGCGGCGGGCTAGAAGGGCGGGCCGATCAAGGACCGCCGCATGATCTTCGCCTACATCTCCAGACAAGGAAGCCTCGAGGCCGTTCCGATCACGGACGGACCCATCCCCGAGGCTGCGGTCTGGGTCGACCTGATCTCCCCCACCGAGGCCGATGACACTCGGGCGGAAGCGTTCGCCGGCATCTCCGTTCCCACGCGGGAGGAGATGGGCGAGATCGAGCAGTCGAGCCGCCTCTATATGGAGGGCGGCGCGCGCTACATGACTGCCACCATCCTCTGCGGCGCCGATACCGAGACGCCGGTGATGCTGGCCGTCACCTTCATCCTCACGCGCGGCCGCCTCATCACCGTGCGCTACGGCGAGCCCCGTGCATTTCCCTCGGTCTCGAACCGGCTGGGCAAGTCATGCCCCGCGACGGTGAAAGGCGAGGATATCCTTATCGAGCTTCTGGAAGCCGTGGTGGATCGCTCCGCCGACGTGCTGGAGCAGATCGGCGCGGACGTGGAGCGCATCTCCCGGCGCATCTTCGAGCGTTCCGACGGACGGGAGAATGCCAACCAGCGCTACCGCGCCATCCTCTCCCATATCGGCCGCAAGGAAGGGCTCGTCTCCTACGCCCGCGAGAGCCTCGCCTCGCTGCAGCGGCTCATTTCCTTCCTGGGGGCGGATTCTGATGGCTCGACCATCGCCAAGGACGGCAAGGCCAATATCAAGTCCATGAGCCGGGATGTCGCCGGCCTTTCAGACTATGCCGCCTTCATCGGCGACAAACTGCAGTTCCTGCTGGATGCCACCATCGGCATGGTGGGGCTCGAACAGAACAACATCATCAAGATCTTCGCCGTGCTCTCCGTGGTGCTGATGCCGCCGACGCTCATCGCCTCGATCTACGGCATGAACTTCCAGCACATGCCGGAATTGGCGGAGACCTACGGCTACCCGCTCGCACTTTGCGCCATGGTGGTATCGGGCATCCTGCCCTACGTCTTCTTCAAGTGGCGCCGCTGGCTCTAGGCCGCAGCGTCAGACGTGCTGGCCGCCATTGATGTGGATCTCGGCGCCATTGAGGTAGGAGGAGGTCTCCGTGCACAGCACGTAGATGATCTTCGCCACCTCGTCCGGCGTGCCGAGGCGCTGCATGGGGATCTGCGCGACGATCTTGTCCGTGCCCGGCGAGAGGATGGCGGTGTCGATCTCCCCCGGCGCGATGGCGTTCACCCGGATGCCGCGGCGGCCGAAATCGGAAGCCATCTCCCGGGTCAGGGAGGCGAGCGCTGCCTTGGAGGTGGCATAAGCCGCCCCTGCGAAGGGATGCACCCGCGAGCCGGCGATGGAGGTGACGTTCACCACCGAGCCTTGCGCCTTCTCCAGCTCGGCTGAAAGCCCGCGCGCGAGGATGATGGGGGCGAAGAAATTCACCTGGAACACGTCTACCCAGGTCTCGAGATCGGTATCCAGCGTGCCGAGGCGCGCACCGCCCTCGCCCTTGGGTGAGATGGCGGCGTTGTTGACGAGGGCGTCGAGCTTGCCCTCGGGCAGTCGGCTCTTCACTTCGGCGATGGCCGCCTTGGTGCTGGCTGGGCTCGAAAGGTCCACCTGCAGATGGTCCTCGGGGCCGGCACCCCACGGGCATTGCTCGGGGAAGGGATGGCGCGAGCAGGAGATGACGCGCCAGCCGGCCGCGGAGAAGCGCTTCACTGTGGCGTGGCCGATGCCGCGCGAGGCTCCGGTGAGGAGCATGATGCGCGGCCGGTCTTCGGTTTCCGATGTCATGTGTGAGCCTCGGCCACAGCCGGTAAGGTGAAGTTTCAGCCCGTGTCCGGGTCCAGCCCGGCCGGTCCCGGATCAGGGATAAAGCCGGGTCTTCGTCCAGGCCTCGCCTTCACCCGCGCGGCGGAACACCACGCGATCGTGCAGGCGGAACGGCCGATCGTGCCAGAACTCGATGGCCACGGGCAGGATGCGGAAGCCGGTCCAGTGGGGCGGGCGCGGCACGCTGCCGAGGGCATATTTCGCGGTGGTCGTCGCTACGGCGGCCTCAAGCGCAAAGCGTCCTTCCAGCGGGTGCGACTGCTTCGAGGCCCAGGCGCCGATCTGCGAGAGGCGGGGGCGGGTGGCAAAATAGGCGTCCGCTTCCGCGTCGCTCACCAGTTCCACCGGCCCACGCACTCGCACCTGACGGCGCAGCGACTTCCAGTGGAACACCAGCGCCGCCTTCGGGTGGGCGAGGAGCTCGCGGCCCTTGGCGCTGCCGGTGTTGGTGAAGAAGACGAATCCGCGCTCGTCCAGCCCCTTGAGCAGCACCATGCGCGCGTCCGGCAGCCCGTCCTCGTCCACGGTGGCGAGTGTCATGGCGTTCGGATCGTTCGGCTCGGACTTGCTGGCCTCCTCCAGCCACTCGGAGAAAAGACGGAAAGGCTCGGAAGATTCGGTGAAATCACCGGATGTTAAGGGATCACGGGGTTCCATGGTGTCGCTCGCCGTCATGTGGAGCCCCTCGTGTCTGACCGTTCGCACGCCTCTCGGGGCGGCTTCATCGTTCTATATAGAAGTGTCGGGCGCCCGCGCGAAGGGCTCGCCGCCATGGCAGGCGCGTGTCTTCTAGCCGCGCTCCTGTCCGGTTGCGCCAGCGCGCCGTTCCACGACGACGATTCGCTCGTCACCGGCTCCATCAAGGCGACGCCGGCCTCCCTGCCGGTGCCGGAAGGGCCGGCCCCCAAGGGCATCACCGCCAGCGACTGGACGCAGGCCAAGCTCGCCCTCGATCAGGCGCTCGCCGCCCGTGATGGCGATGTCTCGGTGCCGTGGGACAATCCGGAGACTGGCACCCGCGGAACGGCGACCCCGGTCGGCCCGACCCAGGCCGGCTGCCGCGGCTTCATGATCTCACTGGTGGACGGCAAGTCCGCCGATCGCTGGGTGCAGGGCGAGGCCTGCAAGGGCCGTACCGGCACGGTGCTCAATCAGGTCCGCCTGCTCGGGCGCGCCTGAGCCTCATCGAAAGGCATGGCGCGAAAAAGCGCAGGCCGTTTGAGCGGTGCCGTTGCATTTTTTGCGCCGCGAACCACATGTTCCGTGCGGCTGGCCGCCTGAGTGCCGGCCGGCGAGGTGACAATTCATGCGTGATCCCTACGACGTCCTCGGTATTTCCAAGACCGCCGACGAGGCAGAGATCAAGCGCGCCTATCGCAAGCTCGCGAAGAAGCTCCACCCGGACGCCAATGCGTCCGATCCCAAGGCCCAGGACCGCTTCGCCGAGCTGAACACGGCGCACGAGATTCTCTCCGACAAGGAGAAACGGGGCCAGTACGACCGCGGCGAGATCGACGCGGAGGGCAAGCCGCGCGCGCCGGAATTCACCGGCTTCGGCGGTGGCGGCCCCCGGCGCGGCCCCGGTGGCTTTTCCGGCTTCGACGGTGACACGATTTTCGAAAGCTTCTCCTTCGGTCCCGAAGGGGCCCGGCGCACGTCCCGTGGTGGCGGCGGCGGGTTCGAGGATATCGGCGACATCTTCGGCTTCGGCCGGCAGCGCCGGTCCGCCGGTGGCGGCTTCGCGCCCCAGCCGGGCGCCGACATGGAAATCACGCTCCCCGTCTCCTTTGAGGAGGCGACGCAGGGGGCGTCGAAGCGTGTCGGGCTGCCCAACGGCAAGCAGATCGACATAAAGATCGGCCCCGGCACCCGCGAGGGGCACCGAATGCGCCTGAAGGGGCAGGGCGAGCCGAGCCCCATGGGCGGCCCGGCCGGCGATGCCTACGTAACCATCTCCTATGCCCCGCATCCGCTGTTCGAGCGTGATGGCGACGATCTCAGGCAGTCTCTGGACGTGCCGCTCGCCGATGCGGTGCTTGGGGCCAAGGTGCGGGTGCCGACGCTCACCGGCGCCGTGGAACTCGCCATCCCGGCCTGGACCTCCGGCGGGCGCACCTTCCGCCTGCGCGGCAAGGGCCTGCCCAACGCGACAGGCGGCCACGGCGACCTACTGGCGCGGGTGAACGTGGTGTTGCCGGCGGAGAAGAGCGCGGAGCTGGAAGAGCTGATGCGCAAGCTGAAGGGGGAGGCGGCCTGACGCCGCCTCTGCCCTGGTCCGCCGCCCCTGCGACGTTCCGGCTTACCATTTCGGCCGACTTTCCACCCGTGCGGCTGGCTTCTAGAGTGCGCGCCCCGACAAGCATAACGGAAGCGCGCCCATGTTCCTCGAATTGCAGAACCTCTTTTTTGAAGACCTGACGGTTGGGCGCATCGAGCGCATGTCGAAGACGGTGTCTTCCTCCGACATCGTGGGCTTCGCCGAACTCACCGGCGACCGCAATCCCATCCATCTGTCCCAGCATTTCGCCGCGCGCACGCCCTTCGGCGGTCGGATCGCCCACGGTCTTTATACGGCGAGCCTGATCTCCGCCGTGCTCGGCACACGTCTTCCGGGTCCGGGCGCGGTCTACATCTCCCAGACGCTGAACTTCCGTGCCCCCGTGCGCATCGACGACACGGTGGAGGTGGAAGTGCGCGTGGTGGAACTGATCCCCGAGCGTTTCCGCGCCCGCCTCTCCTGCATCTGCACCGTGAAGGGCGAGGTGGTGCTGGATGGCGAGGCGTGGGTGAAGGTGCCGTCCGCCGCCACCCAGAAGGTTGCATCGGCCTGAGCGGTCGTACACGCTGCCTCCCCCGGCACGAGGAGAGGCGGCATGTTCGAATCCGCGACGTTCGCGCATCATCTCGACAAGGCCGCCTTCAAGGCCATGGAACCCAGCCTGCGCGAGGATTTGCTCACCGCGCAGTTCCAGCTCATCGAGCAGAAGCGGCGCAGCCTGATCGTCCTCATCCACGGCCCCGACGGCGCCGGCAAGGGCGCGGTGCTGAACCGCCTCTACGGCTGGCTCGATGTGCGCAAGCTCCAGACGCTGACCTTCGACATGCCCTGCGCGCGGGAAGACCGCCCGGCCATGTGGAAATACTGGCGCGAGCTGCCGCCCTTCGGCCAGATCGGCATCATGCTCGGCTCCTGGTACCACGCCCCCCTCTGCAAGCGGGCGCTGGACGAGATGAAGCGCGGCGACTTCATGGCGGCGCTGGAGGATATCCAGCGCTTCGAGGCCATGCTCCACGCCGAGGGCGTGAGCCTGCTCAAGATCTGGCTCTATCTCGACCCGGAGGAGGCGCGCACCCGCCTCAAGGGTGTCACCAAGGGCGAATGGCAGCGCCCGGTCGTGCGGGAGTGGGAGGAGCTGAAGGGCTCCGGTCCGCGCAAGCGGCTGCTCGCGATCTCCGAGGATGCCGCCCGGGCCACTTCCACCGAAACGTCGCCCTGGCATGTGGTGCCGGCCGCCGACGAGGAGTATCGCGACGCCATGGCCGGCAGCCTGCTGCTGGAGAAGCTGCGGTCCATGGTCGCCGAGCCGGAGCCTGCGCCCCAGCCGCTCGCGCCCAACCCGACTCAACTGCCATCGACGCTGCCGACCTTCTCCATCCTCTCGACCCTCGACCTCTCCAAGTCTCTCGATGAGGACGATTACGATCGCCAGCTGGCGCAGGAGCAGAGCCGCATCACCCGCCTCACCAATTCCCCGCGCTTCGCCGATGCGGGACTGGTGGTGGCCTTCGAAGGTTCGGATGCGGCCGGCAAGAGCTCCACGATCATGCGGCTGCGGCGAGCGCTCGATCCCCGGCACTTCCGGGTCCACCCCATCGCCGCCCCCACCGATGAGGAGCGCGCGCGGCCCTATCTCTGGCGCTTCTGGCGGCACATCCCGACCCAGGGGCGCACCGCCATCTTCGACCGATCCTGGTATGGCCGCGTGCTGGTCGAGCGGGTGGAGCGCCTGTGCGGACCGGACGACTGGGGCCGCGCCTATGGCGAGATCAACGATTTCGAGGCCCAGCTCTCGGCGGCGAACTATGTGGTGGTGAAGTTCTGGCTGGCCATCAGCCAGCAGGAGCAGGCGCGCCGCTTCGAGGAGCGCGAGACCGTCGCCTACAAGCGCTTCAAGCTGACTCCGGAGGATTGGCGCAACCGGGAGAAGTGGCCGCTCTACGAGGCGGCCGTGACCGAGATGGTGGATCGCACTTCCACCCGCATCGCCCCGTGGACGCTGGTGGAATCCGAGGACAAGCGCTACGGCCGGGTCAAGGTGCTGAAGACCATCGCCGACCGGCTGCAACAGGCGCTCGGCTAGACGCCGGGCGCGTCCCACACCTGCCCGGGGTGCAGCGGCAGAAAGCGGTGCCGCGCGATCCCGGCGGCGTCGAGCGCCTCGCCGAGTGCCCGCTTCGGGGCATCCTGCCCCTCATCTGTGAGGCGGAACGTGCCCCAGTGGATGCCGAGGCCCTGGGTGGCGCCAGTGTCCTCCAGGATGCGCACGGCCTCCTCGGGATTGGTGTGCTGGGGCGCCATGAACCAGCGCGGCTCATAGGCGCCGATGGGGATCAGCGCCACGCGCGGCGCGCCGAATTCGCTTCTCACCGACCGGAAGATGGCGCCGGTGCCGTAGCCCGTATCGCCGGCGAAATAGATCAGCCCCTCCGGCGTCGCCAGCACGAAGCCGGCCCACAGGGCGAAGCGCCGGTCCCGGATGCCACGGGCCGACCAGTGGTTGGCGGGATGGAGGATCGCGTCCACGCCCGCGCCGAGATCAAAGCGAGCGCCCCAGTCGCCGGTGGTGATATCGAGGGCCTTGAGCCGTGGGTGCAGGATCTTGTCGTTGCCGAGCGGCGTCAGCACGCGCGGGCGATGGGTGCGCTGGAGGCGACGCAGCGTCGCAAGATCCATGTGGTCGTAGTGGTTGTGGCTGAGCAGCACCCAGTCGATGGGCGGCAGGGCGGTGAAGGCGATGCCGGGCCGATTGTGCCGCTTCGGTCCCAGAAAGCGGAGCGGGCCTGCGCGCTCCGACCAGACCGGATCGGTGAGGATGTTCAGCCCCGCCACCTGGATCAGCACACTGGCGTGCCCGACCATGGTGACGCGGATGCCGGACGAGACGCGCGGAGGCGGCGTCTCCTGCCGCGTCGGGATTGGCCGCTCGGCTGGCCAGCCCACGGGCGCGGGCTCTTCCTCCCGCTTGGCGCGGCGCCAGGCTAGGAGATCCTTCAGGCTCTTGTCGGTGGAGGGGTGGTCGGGATTGAAGAAGCGCGTGCCGTCGAAATGATCCGAGGGCGGGCCATGATGATACGGACGGGGCATGGCCCGACACTAGCCGAATTTCCCGGAACTGGCGCGCGCGGCGAAGCGGCGCGCCGCGGCATTATTCGGCCGCCATCACATGCCCGGCGTCGGGAAACGGGCAGGCCGCGCCCTGCAGATGGCCGCGCCCGAAATCGGCCAGCGCCTCGACGACGCCGCGCAGGGCCTCGCCCTTCTGCGTGAGCCGGTAGCCGACCTGCGGTGGCACGGTGGGATAGACCCGGCGCAGCACCAGTCCGTCTGCCTCCAGTTCGCGCAGCGCCTTGGAGAGGATGCGCTGGGTCACGTTCGGCATCCTCCGGCGCAGCTCGGAGAAACGCAGCTCGCCGCCCATGAGGTGATGGAGGGTCGCGCCCTTCCACTTGGCGCCGATCAGCGCCAGCGCCGCCTCGACGGGGCATCCCGTTCCCGGATAGGTCACGTGGCGCCTTGCCAATGCTCGCTCCTCCAATCGCCATTGTGGCGGCGAAGTATGGCGGAGGGCGATCGCCCACGCCACACGGCGTATCATGACTGATACCAGCCCACCCGATTGTGCCGTCTTGCGCCGCGCGCCGGGCGATCAAGATTAGGGGACACCGGCGCGCCCTGCGCCAGCTTCGAGAGAGATCGTCATGAAGGCCATCGGTTACGTTGCCTCCCATCCCGCCGACAGTCCGGATGCCCTGTTCGCCTTCGAGGCGCCGACCCCCGTTCCGGGCCCGCGCGACCTGCTGGTGCGGGTGAAGGCCATTTCGGTCAATCCGGTGGACACGAAGGTGCGCATGCGCCGCCAGGGGACGGCCGAGGCGCCGGTAATCCTCGGCTGGGATGCGGCCGGCGTGGTGGAGGCGGTGGGCGCCGATGCCGGGTCGTTCGCGGTGGGCGACGAGGTCTATTATGCCGGTGCCATCACCCGGCCCGGAACCAATGCCGAGCTCCATCTGGTGGATGCCCGCATCGCCGCGCGCAAGCCGCGAACCCTCTCCTTTGCCGAGGCCGCTGCCCTCCCGCTCACCGCGCTCACGGCCTATGAGAGCCTGTTCGACCGCCTGCGCCTGCCGCGCGGTGTCGCCGACGACAAGACGGTGCTCCTGATCGTCGGGGCCGCCGGCGGCGTCGGCTCCATGGCGGTGCAACTGGCGCACCGGCTCGCCTCCGCCACCATCGTCGGTACCGCCTCCCGCCCCGAGAGCATCGCCTGGGTGAAGGAACTGGGCGCCGACCATGTGATCGACCACACCAAGCCGCTCGCGGGTGAGCTGAAGGCGCTCGGCCTTGGCGGCGCGCACCGCATCTTCAGCATCACCGGTACCCACCAGCATTGGCCGCAGTTGGTCGAGGCGCTGGTGCCCCAGGGCGCCATCTGCGTCATCGACGATCCCGCCGCGCTCGACGCCACCCTCCTGAAGCCCAAGAGCGGGGCGCTCGCCTGGGAGTCCATGTTCACCCGCTCCATGTTCGAGACCCCGGACATGGACGCCCAGCACCGCATCCTCTCCGAAGTCGCCGGACTGGTGGACGAAGGCCTCCTGCGCACCACCCTCGGCGCCCATTTCGGCCCCATAAACCCGGACAACCTCAGGCGCGCCCACCTCGTCCTGGAGAGCGGGCGGTCCATCGGCAAGATCGTGCTGGAAGGCTGGGCGTAAGGGGAGGCGTCGCGGTGGCTGGGGCGCCTGGATTCGAACCAGGGAATGGGGGAATCAAAATCCCCTGCCTTACCACTTGGCTACGCCCCAACGCGGCGGCGGAACATATAGGCGTGGGGGGCTCATGTCCACGGATCGGCGTGTGATTGCCGATGCGAATGGAGGGAGCCGTGCGCGTCGGTTGATGCGCCCGGCACACAAGCGGCGTGGCACCTGTGTATGGGCATGAAATTACGCAGCGTCATCAATCATTTGCGCCGCGATTTTGCCGTTGTCGCGTGGCGTGCTGACGTTGTGTCCGCGACCGGACCGTGTGCCGCGCCGCTTCGCGCGGCCCCTTTGGAGGCCTGCACCATGCGTGCACGTACTGCCATCCTCGCCTTGACGTTCGCCGCCGCTTTCGCCGCCCCTGGTTTCGCGCAGGGAACGACGGCACCCGCCACGACCAAGCCGGCCGCAACCACGCCGCCGGCTGCAACGACTACGACTCCTGCCGCCACGACTCCTGCGACCACCGCGCCGGCGGCCTCGACGCCAGCCAAGCCGGCAGCGACGGCTCCGGCCGCCACGGGTGCCGGGACTGCGGCCAAGCCGGGTGCGAAGCCCTCGGCCGGGGCGACCGCTGCGCACCAGCGTCAGGAGGCCTGCGGCGCAGAGTGGCGCGCGGCGAAGGCTGCGGGGAAGATTCCCGCCGGCCAGACTTGGCCTAAATACTGGAGTGCCTGCAATACGCGCCTCAAGGCGCAGGGAAAATGACGGGGTCTAGCCGGGCGCTTCGCGCCTGAGCGATGCCCATCAGCGCTGCGCATGCCCCAGATCCAGCCGACCTTCGTGCGTCGGCTGGTGAGCCCAAGCCGCGTCAGCTGCCCGAGAATCGGGGCGCCCGCTTCTCGGAGAAGGCGAGGCGGCCTTCGCGATAGTCGGAGCTGGCATTGGCAAGGGCGGTGGCGCGCTTCGCCTCGCCGGTAAGCGATTGGCTGCCGCTTTCCGCCGCGCGGATGGCGAGCTTTGCGGCCTTGAGCGTCAGGGGGGCATTCTCGGCAATGCGGTGGAGCGTGCGCTCGGCCAGCCCGTCCACTTCGGCCGCCGGGGCGATGAGGTCGACCGCGCCGGTCATGTAAGCGCGCTCGGCCGGCAGGCGGTCGGCGGTGAAAAACAACTGGCGCGCACCTTGGCTACCGAAGGCCCTGAGCACCCGGCCGAGGCCGCGCGGATCGTAGCCGAGGCCGAGGCGCGCGGCGGGAATGGCAAAGAAGGCGTCGTCGGCGGCGATACGCATGTCGCAGCTCGCCGCCAGCGCGGCCCCCGCGCCGACGCAGGCGCCGCGGATCACGGCGACCGTCGGGAAGGCCAGGCCCTCGATGGCCGAGCACGCCTGCTCCACCAGATCATCATAGCTCTGCGCCCCGGAGGCATCCGAGCGGGCGCTGTCGAAGTCCGAGATGTCGGCGCCGCCGGAGAATGCGAGGTCACCGGCGCCGCGCAGCACCGCCACGCGGATGTCCGTTCGCCGGCCCGCCTCCTGGGCGAAGGCGGAGAGCGCACGCCACATGGTGCTGGAGATGGCATTGCGGCGCTCGGGATTGGTCAGCGCAAGGCGGGCGATGCCCCCCTCGACGGTGATGGCGATGCTACCGGCCAAGGTCGTCTCCCTGCTCCGCCGGCGCTCCTTGCGGGCGCGGCTCCTTGCCTGCCGACGATTGCCGGTGGCTTGGACGTTCCTAGAGCACGGGCCGATGGGATTGCAACGCCATCGGAGAATCCGGCGCGCCTCCGAGAGCGGGCCGGGTTGGGTGCGGCACTGGCACGACGAGAGGGTGTCGGGTGGTAAAGGGGTTCGGGGCGGCGCGAGTGCGCCACCCCGTCCCCTACGGGCGCCGGTCAGGGCTTGGCACCCGAAGCACGTCCTCCAGGCCGCGCGCGGGCGCCGCAAATGCCTTTCGGAAGGTATTATAGTATTTTATCTATCGTCGTCTCTGTGTGGACGGGGATGGAAGCAGATTCAAGGAAAAAATGTTAGAACAGTTTTAAATTTGGGTGTTGGTATTCGCATCCGTCTGTTGATCTTCGCACCGGTTGCATACCAAAGCGCATCGGATGCCCGCTCTTCACAGCTCATTCCTTGCGGAACAATATGTTGGCGATGAAGCCTACAATCAGACTGCCTAGGGCCACCGCCAGTCCATATAGCAACGCATCGTTGAGGGCGAACTCTGCTACGCGTTGCTCGAAGCCGATCTTCCGCACCTCGAACGTGGCTTGTTCCGTTGCGGAAATCAGCCCGTTTCGCAGCAGCTTCACCTCGATCTGATACGCGCCGATGGGCGCGGCGCCGGGGATTCGGACCTCGGCGCGAAAGACGCGGGGCGCAAGGAAGGTGACGCCCTTCGGGTTCTCCTCGTAGAGCCCGTGCGCCGATTGCAGGCGGAGAAAGGCGGCCCGGAAGGGGTCGGAAGGCACGACGTCGGCGAAGTCGCCGCTCACCCGCTGGACAAAGATGTTGCGCGCGAGCCCGATCTGCTCCCGGCGCAGGATCGCGAGGCTCGCCATCTCGTCCGTCGGACGGTTCGACAGCACGGTCAGAAAGGCCGGCACGCCGATGAAGGTGCGGCTGTCGGTGTTCACCCACAGGCCGAGCACCTGGGCCTTGCGCCAGGTGGTGAAATCCTCCGCCGGCCCGCGCACGGTGACGACCACGTCGGGCGCGTCATCGATTGGGGCGCCATCGGTGGCCTCGGCGACGCCGAACAGGACAAGCTCGGCGCCGGAGAAGCTGGAGGAGATGCTGACCGTCTGCTGCGAGACGGAGAGCACCAGCCGGTCTGCGCGCGCGGGCCCGGTGACGAGACTCACCAGCAGCGCCAGGGTGAGGAGAACGAACCGAAGGAGCCATGCCGGCCCGGCCCCGACGCAGTTGCGGATCGGGCTCATCGGACCGTCTCCACCATGGTGACGGCGAAGGTGTCGCCCGGCGCGGTCACCAACTCGGCGCCTACCCGCAGCGCGACCGACAGCACCAGGAGACCCAGCAGCAGCCGCAGGTTTTCCGCCTTCAGGGTCTGCCCCGTGCGGGCGCCGAACTGGGCGCCGACCGTGCCCCCGATCATCATCACCAGCGCCAGCACGGCATCCACGGTGCCGTTGGCCACCGCGTGGAGCACGGTGGCCGCCGCCATGGTGACGAGGGTGAGCACGAGGGAGGTGCCGACCGAAGTCTGGGTCGGCACCCTCAGCAGATAGATCAGCGCCGGCACCAGGATGAAGCCGCCGCCGACGCCCAGCACCGCGCCGAGCAGGCCGATGACATAGCCGATGGCGATGACGGGCAGGGCCGAGATGTAGATGCGCGAGCGGCGAAACCGCATCTTCAGCGGCAGGCGCATGAAGGCGGGGCGCGTTCCCGGCCGCCGCACGGAGGGAGGTGCGCCGGATCGCGCCCTGAGAATGGCGCGCACGCTCTCCACGAGCATCAGGAGGCCGATGGCGCCCAGCAGCAGCATGTAGGAGAGGCGGATGGCGAGATCCACCTGCCCGATGGAGCGCAGCCAGAGGAAGAGAAGGACGCCTGATACGGTGCCCACGAGGCCGCCGGAAAGCAGCACCCACGCCAGCGTCGTATCCACCAGGCCCTTGCGCCAATAGGAAAGAGCGCCGGACAGGGACGAGGCCGCCATGTAGGGCGAGACGCTGGCCACGGCCACCGCCGGCGGCACACCGGTGAAGATAAGCAGCGGCGTCATCAGGAAGCCGCCGCCCACCCCGAACATTCCGGAGATGAAGCCCACCGCAAGGCCCATGGCGAGGATCGTGAAGATGGCGACGGGCAGCTCGGCGATGGGCAAATAAATCGTCACAGGCCGGCCTTGGGTACGTGGGGGTGGGCGAGCCTATAGCGGTTCGTTTCCCAAGGCGAAAGCTGTAGCTATCCCATCGACTTAGGTGTCAGACTGGGCACCGGGCCTCGGTGGC
This sequence comes from Xanthobacter sp. SG618, assembly GCF_012932745.1. Taxonomy (NCBI): domain Bacteria; kingdom Pseudomonadati; phylum Pseudomonadota; class Alphaproteobacteria; order Hyphomicrobiales; family Xanthobacteraceae; genus Xanthobacter; species Xanthobacter sp. SG618. The sequence continues at coordinate 205,953 of NZ_JABBHL010000010.1, forward strand.
GAGGGCAAGAAGGATGGAAGACAGGCCTCGCCCCATCCGCATCCGCGATACCCCGGCCGGCCGGCCCTCGCGCCGTGGCAGGTGGACGAACAGCACCGGCCGCTGGCGCCCACTCTGCCGCGCAGCCCAGGCGAGGGCGTGGAAATAGCTGGCATTGCACAGATATCGCCCGGCATCGCGAGATGGGGCGGCGGCGATGCCGGCCCGGCGCAGGGCGTTGGCCTGCGGCCCGGCTGGGACACGCGATCGCAACAGATGCGGCCCGTCAGCGGCAAGACGGCGGGCCGGGGGATGGCGCCGGGCGGCGTCGGGCGCGGCTCGCGTGGCGTTGACTGCCTGCATCTCGATGGACACACGGCGGCGGCGGGCCGCGACGCCGAGGAGCAGCACCGCATCCGGGTCGAACGCATGGAGGCGGGCATCGAGCCGCGCCAGCGCATCCCATCGGGTGGGCAGGATCTCCAGCGCGATCTGGATGCCGCAGAGCGCAGGGCGGCGCAGGCGCAGCAGATCCGCCGCGAGCTGTTGCGAGGGGTTCACCGGCACTCCCGGAAACGGGCCGAAGGCGCAGACAAGGATGCGCAGCGGCCGGTTCATCGCCCTAGAGCCCGATGAGCCCGGCGATCTCGGCCGCCGCGAGGGCGGGCGAGAGGGCGCCTTCGGCCACTTCCCGCTCCAGCGCCGGCAACCGCGCCTTGACGCCGGGATCGTGGGCGACCTTCTCGGCGAGGCGCTCGTTCAGCAGGGTCCACATCCAGCGCACCTGCTGGGCACGGCGGGTGGCGGCGAAGGTGCCGGCCGCCTCGCATTTCTGCCGATGGAGCACCACCTGCTCCCACACGCCGGGAATTCCGTCCCCGGTCAGCGCGGAATAGGTCAGCACCGGCGGCGACCAGTGGGCCTCCCGCGCGCCGAGGAGGTGCAGCGCGGTCCGGTATTCGCCGGCGGCGGCGCGGGCGCGGTTGATGTTGTCGCCATCGGCCTTGTTCACGGCCACGATGTCCGCCAGCTCCAGCACGCCCTTCTTGATGCCCTGCAACTCGTCGCCGGCACCGGGCAGCATGAGCACGAGGAAGGTGTCGGTGAGATCGGCCACCGCCGTCTCCGACTGGCCGACGCCCACCGTCTCCACCAGCACCACGTCGAAGCCTGCGGCCTCGCACAGGAGCATGGTCTCGCGCGTCTTGGCGGCGATGCCGCCCAGCGTGCCGCCGGAGGGGGAGGGGCGGATGAAGGCGGCAGGGTCTACCGACAGGCGGGCCATGCGCGTCTTGTCGCCGAGGATGGAGCCGCCCGTGCGGGTGGAGGAGGGGTCCACCGCCAGCACCGCCACCCTGTGGCCGAGCCCGGTGAGGTAGGTGCCGAGCGCGTCGATGGTGGTGGACTTTCCCACCCCCGGCACGCCGGTGATGCCGATGCGATAGGCATTGCCTGTCTTCGGCAGAAGCGACTGGAGCAGAGCCTGGGCGCGGCGGCGATGGTCCGAGCGGCGGGATTCCACCAGGGTGATGGCGCGCGCCAGCGCGGCCCTCTCTCCCCGCGCGACGCCGGCGGCCAGTTTCTCGTCGTCGTGCACCGCGGCGGTCATCGCCTCTCCCCCATTCTGTAAAACTCAGCGGAACTCCGGTTCAAGCGTGAACGTTGTTGTCGCATCTTTCCACTCTATACGGAGGACGACGCGATGAACTGGGATCGCATCGAAGGTAACTGGAAGCAGTTCACGGGCAATCTGAAGGCCCAGTGGGGCAAGCTTACCGACGACGACCTCACCGAGATCAACGGGAACCGCGAGGTTCTCGAAGGCAAGCTGCAGGAACGCTACGGCTATGCGAAGGACGAGGTGAAGCGCCAGGTCGATACCTGGTCCACCAACATCCGAACCATGTGAGCCGAACGCTCCTGCAAGGACGGGCCTCGCGCCCCGGCCCCGCGTCTCTCGGCGCGGGGCATTTTCATGCGTGGGACGCGCTGTCTTCGTGGCGCGTGATGCCGCTCTGGTCCAGCTTGGCCAGCGCCTCCGCCGCGCGGACGCCACCGACCACGATGTCGGGCGCGATCTCGGTGAGCGGCACCAGCGCGAACGCGCGCTCCATGAGGCGGGGATGGGGGATTTCGAGATCCTCCTCCCGCACGGTCTCATCGCCGAACAGCAGAATGTCGATGTCGATGCGGCGCGGGCCGAACCTCACCTCATTGGGTCGGTCGCGCCCCAGCATCCGCTCGACCTCGAGGCCAAGCGCCAGAAGGCTTTTCGGCCCGATGGGGCTGTCCACCTCCACCACTTGGTTCAGATAGGGCCCCTGCGGCACCGGCCCCCAGGGAGGAGTCTCGTAATAGGAAGAGCTGCGGCGCAGGGTGAGACCGGCGCGGCACAGGGTGGCCAGCGCCTGCGCCATGGTCTCAGTACGATCGCCGACATTGGAGCCGAGGCAGAGATAGGCAACGGTCATGATGCGTCCCGGATCGCCTCGGCGACACGGGCCGCCTGCACATGGGCCGCCACGTCGTGGACACGGATGATCTCCACCCCATCCATGATGGCGATGACATTGGAGGCGATGGTGCCCGGCACCCGCTCCTGCGGCGTTGTCTGGATGACCTTTCCGATCAGCGACTTGCGCGATGTGCCGAGGAGGATCGGCAGGCCCAGCACACGCAGCTCCGGCAGGCGTCGGATGGCGGCGAGGTTCTGCGGGAAGCTCTTGCCGAAGCCGATGCCGGGATCGAGCACGAGCTTCTCCCGCTTCACGCCGGCGCGGTCGGCGATCTCCAGCACCCGCTCGAAGAAGCCCAGCATCTCCGAGATGATATCGAGGGATTCGTCCACCTCGGTGCGGTTGTGCATCACCACCGCCGCGGCATCGTAATCAGCCACGACCTTGGCCATGTCGGGATCGTGGGTGAAGCCCCAGACGTCGTTGACGATGCTCGCCCCTGCCTCCAACGCGCGGCGGGCGACCTCGGCCTTGTAGGTATCCACCGAGACCGGCACCCCCATCTCCGCCACGAGGGCGGGAATGACCGGGGCGATGCGCGCCCATTCGTCCTCCGCCGCAACCGGCGTATGGCCCGGCCGCGTCGATTCGCCGCCCACGTCGAGGATTTCGGCTCCTTCGGCGACGAGGCGCCGGGCATTGGCCAGGGCGTCGTCCGGCGCAGCGCTGCGGCCGCCGTCCGAGAAGGAATCGGGCGTCACATTGAGGATGCCCATGATGAGGGTGCGCGGCCCAAGGTGAAGGGCGTGGCCACGCGCGAGGAGGGTTCGGGAAGGAGCAGCGGGCATGATCGGGACCAAATGAGAGGCGCCCACTCAAGCCCGCCGCGTGTCGATTTGGCAAGGCGGCGCATGAGCGCCGCCAACTTGGGGATGCACGGCGCGTCATCGCCGCCAAACCCGTCGAGGCCCAGCGCGTCAGCGCGGCTTCGCGTTTGCCCTACTGCGCGGCGACGCCGGTGCCGATGGGGCAGGCGACGCCCGTGCCGCCGAGGCCGCAATAACCATTGGGGTTCTTCGCCAGATACTGCTGGTGATATCCCTCGGCGAAATAGAACGGCCCGAGATCGGCGATCTCGGTGGTGATGGCGGGGAAGCCCCGCGCCTTCAGCGCCGGCCCATAGGCCGCCTTCGCCGCCTCCGCCTCCGCCCGCTGCTCGGGGCTCGTCGCATAGATGCCGGAACGGTATTGTGTTCCCACATCATTGCCCTGCCGCATGCCCTGGGTGGGGTCGTGGCTCTCGAAGAACAGCTTCAGCAGTTCTGCGTAGGACACCACGGCCGGGTCGTACACCACCAGCACCGCTTCGGTATGGCCGGTCTTGCCGGAGCAGACCTCCTCATAGGTCGGGTTCGGCGTATGGCCGGCGACATAGCCGACCGCCGTCGCCCAAACGCCGTCCTGCTGCCAGAACTTGCGCTCCGCGCCCCAGAAGCAGCCGAGGGCGAACACGGCGGTCTCGAAGCCCTGCGGATACGGACCCTTCAGGGCATGGCCGTTCACGTAGTGGACTTCGGCGGTGGGGATGGTGGTGGCGCGGCCGGGCAGGGCCTCGGCGGCGGTGGGCAGGTCGAGGGACTTCTTCAGCCAGAACATGGCAGGCTCCTCGTCTCGCGGCCGGAGGGCATCGGACCCTCGGGCCACGGCATGGTGTTGGATGAGGCAGGGGGAAATCCCCGCTGGATCCCCAATATGGGGATGCGGCCGTGCTTGCGCGAGGGGAGGGGTCGGGAGATCAGCCGATCTCGAAGCGCGAGCGCTCGCGTACCCGGCCGAGGCCCATCAGGATCAGCCCGATGAGCAGGAGCAGCGCGAAGGCCGGCATGGAGAGGAGCGGGAGCAGCACCGTGTTCCACACGGCCGGCACCCCGGCCTTTGCCGAGGTCTCCGCCCGCTCCAAGCTGCCCGGCGCCAAGGCGAACCAGGCATCCCCCGCCGAGGTCAAGACGAGGCCGGAGGCCGCGATGGAGCGCGTGCCATCCACGATGAGAGCGACAAAGCCGCCGGCGAGCAGCCAGAATCCGGTGAAGCGGAGCAGGAAACGGATCATGGGGCGGCGCGCGGCTCCTTGCAGCGAAGGCTCAACGGCACCCATTTAGGCAGGATCGCGGGCAAATGCACCCCGGTACGTCGCCCTCCCTATCGCGCGTGGGGAGCGCTGCCGCCGTCCATGATGCTGGCCATCGCGTCGGGTGCGGGCGCGATGAGCGCATCGAAGCTGTCGATGTCCATGGGGCGGCCGAACAGATAGCCCTGGAATGCCTCGCAGCCGGCCTCCACCAGGCACCTGAACTGTTCCTCCGTCTCGACGCCCTCGGCGACGGACATGAGGGAGAGCGTGTCGGCCAGGGAAATCATGGCCTCCACGATGCGTAGACTCGACTCGTCCGCCGGCAGGCCGCGCACGAACGACTGATCGAGCTTGATCTGCGCGAAGGGAAACTGGCCGAGCGCCTGAAGCGATGAGTAGCCCGCACCCAGGTCGTCGAGGGCCCAGACGAGGCCGATGTCGCACAAAGCCTGCATGCGGGCGGCCATGTCTGGCATGTTCTCGGCCAGCATGCTCTCCGTCAGCTCCAGCTTCAGACGTGACACGTCGCAGCCGCTCCGCGTCAAGATGTCGGTGACGTTTCGGACGAAGTCGGGCTGCAGGAACTGGGCGACGCTGATGTTGACCGAGAGTGTGAGATGCGCGGTGCCGGGCTGCGCGTTCCACTTGGCAAGCTGTGCGCAGGCGGCGCGCAGCACCCAGTCTCCGATGGCGACGATCTGGCCGGTTTCCTCCGCCAGCGGAATGAACTGGCCGGGCGGAACGTTGCCGCGTCGGGGACTGTGCCAGCGAACGAGCGCTTCCGCGCCCACCAGATGGCCGTCGCGATCAACCTGCGGCTGGTAGGCAAGGCGGAACTCGCCCCGGGCGATGGCCCGCCCCAGGTCGTGTTCCCAGCCGCGACGGTCGGTGAGATCGGCGTGCATCAGCCCGAGGGTGAAGACCAGGGCGATAAGGGCCAGCACGGTGTTCACCCACGCCGCCACGTGTGCCGCCTCGGCCGGGACGAGCAGGGTTGGGTCGCTGATCGCCAGCGGTAGGAGGCTGAAGGCGATAAAGGCCAGCAGATAAAGGATCGGTAGCACGATGCGCAGGTAAAGGCCGTCGCGCTGGAATGCGAAATAGCTCCCGGCTGCGATCGGCAGGAAGTACAGGACCGTCGCCTTCGGCACGCCGAGCGGAGGGTTATCGAACAGACAGGACGCCGCGACGGCGAGCGGCGCGAGGTGAACGGCGAGGAGCGTCGCCAGACGAAGCTGCCCGCGCCGCAGCAGGACCAGCAGGCATGCCCCGAGGGCGGCCATGGCGAAATTGATCCCGGCCAGCAGCGGCCTGTCGATCATCAGCAGGCCAACACACCAGAGGCCGCCGATGCCCATCAGCAGAACGGCTTCAAGCAGCGTCAACGCGCTGACGCGCCGACTGTGACTGTCATCCCAGGACGGGTGTGCCATCGGACCGCCGATCTGTTCCGGTCGTGCCAACCCTGCGCAGCTGGAGCTGACACTGCGGACGGTGCTGGGCGAGCCGCGCTCTCTCTCTGCCCGAGGGCAGTGCCCACCGTCGGCAAGACAGTCCTTAGGATGCCTTGGCGCCAAGAGGTTCCCTAGAGTTGTACCGCGCATTGGTCAAGGCAGCTTGAACGGGGCCATGGACGCCTTGACCGACGTGGACCGGGGCTTTCTTCGCGCCGTCATGACGGCGTCGGTCTTTGGGCCCGCCAGTCCCACTCAAATCACATTGAAAAATCGACCAATTTTTAAAAAGCATAAAATCCATTGACTTTATGTGGTGATGGCCGCTTTCTGATGTGGAATAACGGAGTTCCACATGAGCGTGTCCCAGTCTCCTGTCGCCCCCGACCTGTTCTGGTTCATCCCGACCCATGGGGATGGCTCCTATCTCGGCTCGGAAACGCAGCAGCGGCCGCCGGAATTCGCCTATTTCCGCGAGGTGGCGCAGGCGGTGGACCGGCTCGGATTCAAGGGCGTGCTTTTGCCCACCGGGCAGAGCTGCGAGGACAGCTGGATCACCGCGGCGGGCCTCGCCACCGCCACCGAGCGCCTGAAATTCCTCGTGGCGCTGAGGCCGGGCGTCACCTCGCCGGCTTTCGCTGCGCGGCAGGCGGCCGCCCTCGACCGTCTCAGCGACGGCCGGCTGCTGCTCAACGTGGTGGTGGGCGGTCATCCTGCGGAGCTCGGCGCCGACGGCATCTTCCTGGAGCATGACGAGCGCTATGCGCAGGCGGACGAGTTCCTGACCATCTGGCGCGATCTCGTGGCCGGAAAGACGGTGGATTTTGAGGGCGAGTATTATCGTGTCGCGCACGGGCGGCTTGATTTCCCGGTGGTGCAGAAGCCCCACCCGCCTCTGTGGTTCGGCGGCTCTTCCGAGGCCGGCCACGAGGTCGCGGCCGAGCATGTCACCACCTATCTCTCCTGGGGCGAGCCGCCCCACATCCTGAAGGACAAGCTGGCCGACGTTCAGGCCCGCGCCGCCAAGCGCGGGCGCAAGCTGAAGTTCGGCCTGCGCATCCACTTCATCGTGCGCGAGACCGAGGCGGAAGCCTGGGCCGCCGCCGACAGGCTCATCTCCCGCATCTCCGACGAGCAGATCGAGAACGCGCAGAAGCGCTTCAAGGTGGAGATGGACTCCGTCGGCCAGGCGCGCATGGCCGCGCTCCAGCCGGGGGATCGCAACAAGCTGGAGATCGCGCCGAACCTGTGGGCCGGCATCGGCCTCGTGCGCCGCGGCGCCGGCACTGCGCTGGTGGGCGACCCCAAGAGCGTCGCGGCCCGCATCCGCGAATATCAGGAGATCGGCATCGAGACCTTCATCGGCTCGGGCTACCCGCATCTGGAAGAGGCCTACCGGGTGGCGGAACTGCTGTTCCCCGAACTCGGCATCGACGGCCGCCGCCGCAAGGTTTCCGACAACATCGTCAACGAATTCGCCGTGGGCTCCCACAGCGCCGAGCGGCGCCTCGCCGCCGTCTCCTGAGCATTCGAGAGGTCTTCGAGATGAAAACCCGTCGCACCGTCCTCGGCCTTGCCGCCGCTCTCGCCCTTGCGCCAGCGCTGGCCGCCGCCCCCGCTCAGGCGGAGGGCGTGCTGCGCATCGCCCAGCAGTTCGGCACCCTCTACACGCCCTTCCACGTGATGAAGGAAAAGGGGCTGGTGGAGCAGCGCGGCAAGGCGCTGGGCATCGACATCAAGGTGGATTGGATCCAGCTTTCCGGGGGCTCGGCGGTGAACGACGCGCTGCTCGCCGGCAACATCGACATCGCCTCCGCCGGCATCGGGCCCTTCCTCACCTTGTGGGACAAGACCCGCGGCACCTCCAACGAGGTGAAGATCGTCGGCGCCTTCGGGGCACAGCCCAACTATCTGCTCACCAACAATCCCAACGTGAAGAACATCAAGGACTTCACGGAGAAGGACAAGATCGCCATGCCGGTGGCCGGCGTGTCGGTCCAGGCGCGCATCCTCCAGCTCGCCGCCGAGCAGACCTTCGGGCCGGGCAATGCCAAGAAGCTCGACGCCCTGATGGTGACGCTGCCCCATCCGGACGCCACGGCGGCCCTTCTCTCCGGCTCCACCGAGATCACCGGCTATCTCTCCAACGCGCCGTTCCAGAACCACGCGCTGAAGGATCCCAAGATCCACAAGGTGTTTTCCTCCTACGACATCTTCGGCGGCCCGGTGACGCCCACGGTGGCCTATGCCACCGTCAAGTTCCGGCAGGAGAACCCGAAGACCTACAAGGCCTTCCTCGAAGCCTTCGAGGAAGCGACCAAATGGGTGGAGCAGAACAAGAAGGAGGCGGCGGACATCTATGTGAAGGTCGAGAAATCCAAGCTCGATCCCGCCTTCGTCGCCGAAGTGCTGAGCGATCCGGACACGCAATACACGCTTGTTCCGCTGGGCACGCTGAAGTTCGCGGATTTCATGAACCGCATCGGGGCCATCAAGGCGAAGCCGACGAGCTTCAAGGACTTCACCTTCGAGGACCTGCATTCCGCGTCGGGCAGCTGAGGGGGATGCGATGACGGTCCACTCCCCCGTTTCCGCCGCCATGCCCACCTTGACGCCCGCCGCCCCGGCCGTGCTGGAGGCGCGCGGCATCACCCTTGACTATGCCGGTCCGGCGGGCCGGCACCGGGCGGTGGAGGATGTGAGCTTCACCGTCCATGCGCGGGAGCGCCTGGTGCTGCTCGGCCCCTCGGGCTGCGGGAAGTCCTCCATCCTCAAGGCGCTGGCCGGCTTCCTGAAGCCCGCCGCCGGTACGGTGAGCCTGCGCGGCAAGGAGGTTCGCGGGCCGGGGCCGGACCGCATCGTGGTGTTCCAGGAATTCGACCAGCTGCTGCCCTGGAAGAGCATCACGGACAACGTCGCCTTCCCGCTGCGCGTCGCCCGCAAGGTGCCCCTGAAGGAGGCCCGCGAGCGGGCGCGTGCGGCGCTCGCCAAGGTTGGCCTCGCCCGCGCCTTCGATGCCTATCCGCACACGCTGTCCGGGGGCATGAAGCAGCGCGCCGCCATCGCCCGGGCGCTTGCCGCCGAGCCGGACGTTCTGTTGATGGACGAGCCATTCGCGGCGCTCGATGCCCTCACCCGGCGCACCCTTCAGGAAGATCTGTTGCGGCTTGCCGAGGAACAGGGCTTCACCCTCGTCTTCGTCACCCATGCCATCGACGAGGCGGTGCTGATCGGCACGCGACTGCATCTTCTCGCCGCCCATCCCGGCCGCACCATCGCCAGCTTCGATACGTCCGGCCTCGGCCTCGCCGAGCGCGGCTCGCCGGCCTTCGAGGGCGTGGTGCGGGAGGTGAGCGACCTGCTCTTCGCCGACGGAGCCCGCCATGACTGACGTTGGGGGCAGGGGCCGAAGGCCGTGGAGATGAGCGGAGCGCGAGGGGAGCCGGCGACGGTGTGTGTTCCGCCGCCGGCCCATGGCTCAATCGTAGGTGATGTCGTTGTCGTGCAGGTAGACGTTGCTGGCCTTGCAGATGTCGATGCGGATCGGATCATCCTTCACTTCGCCGCCCGACTTCCCGCGCCAGCCCACACGCAGCGTTTGCTGGCAACGGCCGCTGGTCTTGGTGAAGACGAGGGCGGCGTTGTCGCCGGGGCCGACCGGCTCGCTCAGCCAGTTGGTGCTCCAGCCGGTCCCGTCATTTGTATAGAAACCGACGACAGTATTTGCCTCGGTCTCGTTATGGATAGTGAATTCGCCGCTCTTTCCGGTTTGAGCTGACGCAACGTCAATATAAAGGGCGCATGTAAAAAGCAGAAATACGGAGCTGAATACGCTGATGTTTCTTCTTTTCCCCATTTTACCCCACTCCCCCATGTGAATTTACGCGTGGGACTGTCGCAAGGCTTTTGAAGAATATCAAGCCGACATCCGGTTGTGTTTCCGGCGTCTCGTGAAGTTAGTCGAGACCTGCGGCTTTGACGCTCTGATCCGGAGCGTTGGTTGCGCCCGGAACGCGTTGACGAACACCAATTGGCATTTCTCCACCCGTGAGCTGCCTGACAAGACCATGAGGTCCGCCATGTCCGACATCGATCTCAGCCGGCAGCCTGCCCTGTTCCGGGTGGCCCACGCCACGACCCGCACAGCGCCGGCACAATGGCTCGCCACGGCCGGCGCGGGCCTCTGGCGCTTCACCGTGGTGCGCCGGCTCGTGGTGCTCGCGGGCCTTGCTGTTTTGTGGCAGGTGGCGGCGACGTGGCAGAACAGCCCGCTTCTTTTTCCCACCTTCACCGACACCATCTCGGCGCTGGTCGAGGCGCTGCGCCATGAGGATCTGTTCCCGGCCTCCATTGCCTCGCTGACTGTGCTGATAAAGGGCTATGTGCTGGCGCTGGCCCTCGCGCTGGTGTTCGTCTCGGTGGCCATCGCCGTGCCCTTCGTGAAGGAAGTGCTGCTCACCCTCACCGCAATGTTCAATCCGCTGCCGGCCATCGCGCTGCTGCCCCTCGCTATGTTGTGGCTCGGCCTCGGCGAGGCGAGTCTGCTGCTGGTGATGGTACATGCGGTGCTCTGGCCGTTCGCGCTCGCGGCGCTGACCGGCTTCGAGCAGGTGCCGGAGACGCAGCGTCTCGTCGGCCGCAATTACGGGCTGAAGGGGCCGGCCTATGTGGCGCTCATCCTCATTCCAGCGGCGCTGCCCTCGCTCCTGTCGGGCCTGAAGATTGCTTGGGCCTTTGCCTGGCGCACGCTGATCGCGGCGGAGCTGGTGTTCGGCGTCTCCTCCCGCTCGGGCGGACTCGGCTGGTTCATCTATCGCAACCGGAATGAACTGCTCACAGACCGCGTGTTCGCCGGCCTCGTCACCGTCATCCTGATTGGTCTTCTGGTGGAGGTGCTGTTCCGCCTCGTGGAGCAGCGCACCGTGCGCGCCTGGGGCCTCCAGCGCTGAGGCTTCACGCAGAAACGGAAAGGGCGCCCGGCTCGTCACCGGGCGCCCTTTTCGTTTGTCGGGGTGTTCAGACGGCGGCGAGAATGCGCCGCTGGAGGTCGAGTGCCTCGGCGGACGCGATGCCGGTGCGCGGGCGGGGCAAGTCCACCGGCACGTCGAGGGCGATCTCGCCCTGCCGCAGCACCACCACCCGATCCGCCAGCGCCACCGCCTCGGCCACATCATGGGTGATGAGCACCACGGTAAATCCGTGCTCGGTCCAGATGCGCTCGGTGAGGCGGTGCATCTCGGTACGGGTCAACGCGTCGAGGGCGCCGAACGGCTCGTCCAGCAGCAGCACGCCGGGGCGTGATACCAGGGCGCGGGCCAGCGATACGCGCTGCTTCTGCCCGCCGGAGAGGACCGACGGCCAGTCCCGGCCCCGATCGGCGAGGCCCACGTCGCGTAGCGCCGCATGGGCCTCCTCGCGCCAGTGCGGACCGCGCGCGATGCCCACATTGGCAAGCACGCGCTGCCATGGCGCAAGGCGCGCATCCTGGAACAGCAGGCGCACCTGCGGCATCAGGCCAGTGACCCGGCTTTCACCGACCCGCACCTCGCCGGAGGTGGCGAGGTCGAGCCCGCAGATCAGGCGCATGAGCGTGGTCTTGCCACCGCCCGAGCGGCCGACCACGGCGAGGAACTGCCCGGCCGGAACATCGAGATCCAGTCGGCGCAGCACGGGGCGGGCGCCGAAGCTCTTGGTGACGGCGGAAAGATGGATGGGCTCGCCCTTCCAGCGCGGGGCGCTCGCGCGCGGCTCGGGCGGGGTGAAGGTCGCGCGGATTTCGTCGGCGCGCACCTTCGCGGCGACGTCGGCGTCGGCGGCGGCGAAGATTTCCATCAGGCCGCTCCTTCCGAGCCGTGCTGATAGGCGGGATGCCAGGCCAGCGCCCGCCGCTCGATGGCGCGGGTGAAGCTGTCGGCGAGCTTGCCGAGGAGGGCATAGGCGAGCACGCCCAGCACCACCACGTCGGTCTGCAGGAACTCGCGGGCGTTCATGGTCATGTAGCCGATGCCCTCGGTGGAGGAGATGGTCTCGGCGACGATCAGCGTCAGCCACATGATGCCGAGCGCATAGCGCAGCCCCACGAGCACCGAGGGCAGCGCCCCCGGCAGCACGATGCGCCAGAACAGTGCGGTGCTGGACAGGCCATAGACGCGCGCCATCTCCACCAGGCCGCGGTCCACCGTGCGGATGCCGTGGAAGGTGTTGAGATAGATCGGGAAGGCGACGCCAATGGCGACGAGGAAGATCTTCGCCTCCTCGTCGATGCCGAACCACAGGATCACCAGCGGGATGATGGCGAGATGCGGCACGTTGCGCAGCATCTGCATGGTGGAATCGAACGCCGTCTCCGCCGGCCGCACGATGCCGTTCAGCACCCCCAGCGCAAAGCCGATGGAGCCGCCGATGGCGAGGCCTATCAGCGCCCGCCGGGTGGAGACCGCCACATTGGTGAGGAGCGAGCCGTCGCCCAGCGCCCGCCAGAAGGCGACCGCCACGTCGCTCGGCGCCGGCAGCACCCGAGAGGACAGGAAGCCGAGGCTGGCCGCCGCCTGCCACAGGGCCAGCACCCCGAGGGGCAGCGCCCATGGCAGGAGCGCACGGCCGACCGCGGCAGCGCGGGCACCGGCGAGGCGACGGATATCCGCGGTTTCCGCGGCGACGGACACGGCCGCCGCCGGCAGAAGGGCGGCCTCACTTTGGGCGGGCGGGCTCATGGCAGGCTCCTCGCGTCCCGGTCACGACTTCGGCGCGCGCAAGGCGTCGGCGATGCGGATCGGCTTGGGGATGAGGCCGAGGGCCAGGAAGGCGTCCGCCACCTTCTGCTGCGCCGCCGCCACCTCGGGGGTGATCGGCTTCACGTCATACTGCTGGCGGGCGAGGGCGACCTCCAGGATCGGGGCGGGGATGCCGATGAGCGGCGAGAATTCGGCGGCGGCCGCCTTCGGGTTCGCCTTCACCCACGCGCCGACTTCGGCGACGCCCTTCAGCAGCACGTCCACCACCTGCGGCGCCTGATCCACGAAGGATCTGGTCGAGAGATAGAACTGGTAGTTGGAGACGATGCCGGTGCCGTCGGCGAGCTGGCGCGCGTCGATGGTCTTTTCCGCCGCCGCCTGGAAGGGGTCCCAGATCGCCCAGGCGTCCACCGAGCCGCGCTCGAAGGCGGCGCGGGCGTCGGCCGGGGTGAGATAGGCGGTCTTGATGTCGGAATAGGGCACGCCCGCCTTCTCCAGCGCCTTCACGAGGAGATAGTGGACGTTGGAGCCCTTGTTCAGCGCCACCGTCTTGCCCTTGAGGTCGGCGACGGTCTTCAGCGGGCTGTCCTTGGGCACGAGGATGGCCTCGCCCTGCGGGGCGGCGGGCTCGTAGCCCACATAAACGAGGGGTGCGCCGGCCGCCTGAGCGAAGATGGGCGGGGCCTCGCCGGTGTTGCCGAAGTCCACCGCGCCGGCATTGAGCGCTTCCAGCAGCTGCGGGCCGGCCGGGAACTCCGCCCATTTCACGCTGTAGCCGAGCGGCTTCAGGAGGGGCTCCAGCAGACCCTTGTTCTTCAGCAGGATGAGGGTGCCGTATTTCTGGTAGCCGATGCGCACCACCTTTTCCTGAGCGCGTGCCGGGCCCGCGCCCAGGGCAAGCGCCCCCGCGAGGCTGGAGGCGAGGACGGCGAAGTGTCGGCGCGTGATGCCCGTGCTCATGTCTCGGTTCCTTGGAATGGGGGGATCAGAAGGAGAGGCCGCGATAGCTGCCGGCCCAGTAGAGGAGGGGTTCGGCGCTCTCGGTGATGCGGGAGGCCACCACCCGGCCGATGACGATGAGGTGCGAGTGCCGCTCGATGACGTCTTCCAGCTCGCAGTCGAAAGCGGCGAGCGCGTCGGCGAGCACCGGCGCGCCGGTAGAGAGGCGGGTCCAGTCGGCGCCGTCATAGCGGGCCGGGCCCTTGAGGCCGCCCTTGCCGGCGAAGCGATCGGCCACCGGCTCGTGATGCGGCCGCAGCACGTTGATGGCGAAGGCGCGTTCCTTCAGCAGCGGCACGACCGAAGAGGTGGCGCGGTTGACGCAGATGAGGAGCGTCGGCGGCTCCACCGAAAGGGAAGTGACCGACGTCGCGGTGAGGCCGGTGCGCTCGTCGCCCTGGCCCACCGTGAGCACGCTCACGGCACCGGCCAGCTTGCGCATGGCGCTGCGAAAGGCGAGCGAGGCGGCGGAAAGCTCGGGAGCGGGGGAGGGAGCCGGGGCGGGAGCGGGCGAGACTTGGGTCGGCTGGCTCAGGGCGGCGGCGACGTGCGCGTTCATCGATCTGCCTTCTTCGAACGTGCGGGCGAAAAGGTCCTGCCCGCGGGTTCAGCCCCTCAGGGCAACACGTTCCAGCGCGCCTCCGGAGGAATCCGGAGGGGGTGGATCGGAGAAAAGAATAGACAGGCCGATCAAAGGCGGTCAATAAATTCTATCAAGTTTATCGAATTAAAGCCGGAGGGCGTGGGCCCGACGCTTCCGGCCCCATCTGGAGCCTGTCGATGACCAGTCCCGCGTCGTTCTTTGCCACGTCCGCTGTCGCTGATCCGACCCCGCCCGCTGCGACCGAAGCCAACGTCCTGTGGTTCCTGCCCACCCATGGGGATGGCCACTATCTCGGCACGTCGCACAAGGCGCGCGAGGTGAGCCTCGGCTATCTCCGGCAGATCGCCCAGGCGGCGGACCAGCTCGGCTATTTCGGCGTGCTCATCCCGACCGGCCGCAGCTGCGAGGACAGCTGGATCGTGGCCTCCGCTTTGGCCGGCCTCACCGAACGCCTGCGCTTTCTGGTGGCGGTGCGCCCCGGCCTGCTCTCGCCGGCCGTGGCCGCGCGCATGACGGCGACGCTTGACCGCATCTCCGGTGGTCGCGCCCTGATCAATGTCGTCACCGGCGGCGACCCGGTGGAAAACAAGGGCGACGGCTTCTTCGCCGACCATGCGGAGCGCTACGAGATCACCGCCGAGTTCCTCGACGTCTACACCCGCCTTCTGAAGGGTGAGGACGTGAACTTCGAGGGCAAGCACTTCAAGGTGGAGGGTGGCAAGCTTCTCTATCCGCCGGTCCAGCAGCCGCATCCGCCTTTGTTCTTCGGCGGCTCCTCCGCGCCGGCCCATGATGTGGCGGCGCGGCAGGTGCAGAAATATCTCACCTGGGGCGAACCCCCGGCGCAGGTGGCGGAGAAGATCCGGGACATCCGCGCCCGCGCTGCCGCGCTGGGCCGCGAGGTGACCTTCGGCGTGCGCCTCCATGTCATCGTTCGCGATACGGCGGCCGAGGCC
Organism: Xanthobacter sp. SG618; assembly: GCF_012932745.1. Classification (NCBI taxonomy): domain Bacteria; kingdom Pseudomonadati; phylum Pseudomonadota; class Alphaproteobacteria; order Hyphomicrobiales; family Xanthobacteraceae; genus Xanthobacter; species Xanthobacter sp. SG618. The sequence goes on from NZ_JABBHL010000010.1 coordinate 221,266, forward strand.
TGGGCGGCAGCGGACGACCTGATCCGCTATGTGGACGACGCGACCATCGCCGAGGCGCAAAAGGTGTTCTCCCGCATGGATTCCGAAGGCCAGCGCCGGATGAGCGCGCTGCATGGCGGCCGGCGCGACAAGCTGGAAGTGGCGCCCAATCTGTGGGCCGGCGTGGGCCTCGTGCGCGGCGGCGCCGGAACCGCCCTCGTGGGCGATCCGGAGACCGTGGCCGAGCGGTTGAAGGAATACATGGCGGTGGGCGTCGATACCTTTGTTCTCTCGGGCTATCCTCACCTGGAGGAGGCCTATCGCTTCGGCGAAAGCGTGCTGCCGCTGCTGCCGCGTGCAGCCGGAACCGGCGCGCCGGGCGTTGTCACCAATCATCGCGGTCCGTTCGGGGAGATCATCGGCAATGCCATTGTACCTGAGGCACGCCGCGTCTCCGCCTCCTGACCGGACCGCCTCGCGAGGAGCAACGCCATGCTGAATGCCTGGGAAGCGCAGGGCGGGGACCCGCAGCGGGACGCGCGCACCAACGTGGTGGTCGTCGGCGGCGGCTTCAGCGGAACCCTGTTCGCGCTGGCGGCCGCTGCCGCGCGGCTCGACGTGGTGCTGGTGGAGCGGGAGGCGAAGGCCGGTCCCGGCCTCGCTTATGGCGCCTGTGACCCGCGCCACCTGCTCAACGTACCGGTGGCGCGCATGGAGGTTGGCCTCAAGCCCAGCTTCGCCCAATGGCTGAAGGCGAGCGGCGCCGATCTTTCCGCCGCCATCGAGGAGGCGGGTGGCGATCTCGCCCGCGCATTCGTGCCGCGCGCCTTGTTCGGTGCCTACCTCGCGGAGCGGCTGGAAACGGCGCTCGCGGCGCGCAATGGGCGTCTGCGCCGCGTTCGTGGCGAGGTGGTTCGCGTCTCCGATCGCCCGGTGCCCAGCGTCACCCTCTCCGATGGGCGGCGCATCGAGGGCACCCATGTGGTGCTCGCCACGGGCAATCTCCCGCCCCGCCCACCGCGCACCCGAGACGGCGGTGTCTATGACAGCCCGCTGTTCGTGCCGGACCCGTGGCGATGGCAGGACATCGACACCCTTTCGCCCGATGCCCCGGTTCTCCTCATCGGCTCGGGCCTCACCATGGTGGACGTCGCGCTGATGCTCGAGGCGCGCGGCCATCGCGGACCGATCTGGAGCGTGTCCCGCCACGGCCTGGTGCCCCATGTCCATGCGGATGTGGCGGGCCGGCTGGGGGGCGTGGAGCCGTTCCTCGATCCAGCGGAGGCTCGCGACCCGATACGGGCGCTGCGCCTCATCCGCGGGGCGGTCCGGCAGGCGGCCGTGCGCGGAGTGCCGTGGCAGCGGGTGATGGACGCCGCGCGCCCTGCTCTGGCGGCCGTCTGGGCCGGCTGGCCGCAAAAGGCGCGTGAGCGTTTCCTGCGCCATGGGCGCACCTGGTGGGACATTCACCGGCACCGCATGGCGCCGCGCATCGCCGATGCCTTCGGCGCGCTCGTTCAGTCCGGGCAACTCACGGTCATCGCCGGCCGTATCGCCAGCCTCGACCTCGTGCCCGGCGGCGTCGCCGCGACGCTGCGCAGGCGCCATTCCGGCCGCGCGCTGTCGCTTGAGGTGGCGCGGGTCGTGAATTGCACCGGACCGCGCTCGGATTTCGCCGGCCTTGCCGTTCCGCCGTTCGACGGGCTGCGGGAGACTGGCCGCATTCGGCCTGATCCCTTGGGCCTGGGCCTGGAGACCCGCGGAACCGCGCTGCTGGATCGCTATGGCCACGCCTCCACGTGGCTGCACGCGCTCGGGCCCTTGTCGCGTCCGGCCTTCTGGGAGGTGACAGCGGTGCCGGAAATCGCGGTGCAGGTGCACCAGCTCGTCGAGGAATTGGCGCGTCCGGCGAGCCGTCGCCAGCGCCCCGATGCGCGCCTGATCGCGGAATTCGTCGATCTCGGCGAAGGAATTTGAGACGGATCGGCCGCTTTCGGCAGTGGTCGGTGGTAGACGGGTGGGGCGTCGATGCCCATGTGGAAGATCTTATCTTCTTGATTTTCATCGGGTTTTCGTCAAAGTCGGCGCTTTAGAGGCTGAGTTTTCCACAGCCGGCAACAGATCCCAGCGGGCTCCAAAACAAGGGTGTTGACAGGTCTGAGGGGCCCCCTTATAAGCCACATCACTGACGGGGCGCCGCCGCATGGCGGGACGGCGCTTCCCCGGAGCTCTCCTCTCCACTGTCCGTAGTGGCAGCCGGTCAAAAGCCGGACGGAAAGGTGTTCTCTGGACCCTCCCAAGGGTGTGAGGCTCTCGCTTCGGCGAGGCAGAATTTGCCCGACAGGGCGCGCTGTTTGACATGTATGACAGAAGAAAGAGAAACGTGGACGGCGGAGTCCTTGCGGGGTCTCTTCTGGCTGAGAAGCTGGAACTGACCTGTGAG
>NZ_JABBHL010000011.1:0-180181 GCF_012932745.1 Xanthobacter sp. SG618
TGCAGGATCAGGCGGGTCGAGTCCGCCTTCGGGTCGCAGCCCACGATGAGGATGCGCTGACCAAGCTCGGTCAGGGCCGCAAGCGTGTTCTGGGACGTGGTGGACTTGCCGATGCCACCCTTGCCGTAAAACGCGATCTGTCGCAGCGAAGCCATCTTGCTCTCCTTCGAAACCTTCAAACGAGGATTCGGTGGTCTCCGGACCGCTGCGGGGCACGCAGACGGACCCGGGGACGTTGCACTCCGGCGCGGATGCGGACGGGGCCCTTCCGGAGCCCACCAGCCAGCAGCCTGGCGCCTGACAGTGATCTAGCAACGTCTATGCCAGCGATTTTCAGGAGATTTTATTTATTAAAATCAACATCTTGCGGACGACATACAGGCATGTTCAGAACCCGACACACGTGTTTTGACGGCCGACATGCCAGTTTAGGGCTGTTTGAAACAGGACACTGCCGGCCCCGCCCGCCCCCCTGTCGAAAGCCGACAATCGCCGCTCCCGGCCGCATGTCGCATTTTCGACCTTGTCCCTCGACGGGAGCCTCCCCCAACGCAAAACGGGCCGGCGAAGCCGACCCGTTGCTGTGCGTGAAGCAGAGACCTTGCGCTCGAGGGCGTCGGCCTCAGCCGATCAGGGCCTGCGCCTTGCTCAGCGCCGCGACGAAGCGGTCCACTTCCTCGCGCGTGTTGTAGAGGCCGAACGAGGCGCGGCAGGTGGCCGCGACGCCGAACCGCTCCAGGAGCGGCATGGCGCAATGGGTGCCGGCCCGCACCGCGATGCCGTCATTGTCGATGAGCGTCGCGAAGTCATGGGCATGGGCCCCGGCGATCTCGAACGAGATGATGGCGCCCTTCTCCTTGGCCGTGCCGATGATGCGCACCGAGTTCAGCTCGCCCAGCCGCTCCTGCGCATACCGGCACAACTCGTTCTCATGGGCACGGATGCGCGCCTTGCCGATGGACTGGATGTAGTCCAGCGCAGCCCCCAGACCCGCGGCCTGCACGATGGCCGGCGTGCCGGCCTCGAAGCGGTGGGGCGGATCGCCATAGGTAACGGAATCCTGCCGGACCACCCGGATCATCTCGCCGCCGCCGTTGAAGGGCGGCATGGCCTCGAGATGCTCATACTTGCCGTATAGCGCGCCGATGCCCGTGGGGCCATACAGCTTGTGGCCGGTGATGATGTAGAAGTCGCAGTCGATGTCCTGCACGTCCACATCGAGGTGGACCGCGCCCTGGGAGCCGTCCACCAGCACGGGAATGCCGCGCGCGTGGGCGATCTTCACCACCTCCTTCACCGGGACAGTGGTGCCCAGCACGTTGGACATCTGCGTGATGGCCACCAGCTTGGTGCGGTCCGTGAGCAGCTTCTCGAATTCGTCGAGCAGGAAGTTGCCCTCGTCGTCCACCGGCGCCCACTTCAGCACCGCGCCCTGGTTCTCCCGCAGGAAGTGCCACGGCACGATATTGGCGTGGTGCTCCATGATGGAGAGGACGATCTCGTCGCCCTCCTTGATCCGGGTCTTGCCGAAGGTGGCGGCGACGAGGTTGATCGCCTCGGTGGCGCTGCGGGTGAAGATGATCTCTTCCGGCCGCGCGGCGTTGAGGAAGCGCTGCACCGCGTGGCGGCCGCCCTCATAGGCCTCGGTCGCCGCATTGGCGAGATAGTGCAGGCCACGATGCACGTTGGCATATTCGGACGTGTAGACCTGCTGGATGCGGTCGAGCACCGCCTTCGGCTTCTGCGCCGAGGCGCCGTTGTCGAGATAGACAAGCGGCTTGCCGTTGACCTTGAGGTCGAGGATCGGGAAATCCTCGCGCACGCGCATCACATCGTAGGAACCGTTCGAGACCGCGGGGTGAAGGGCGGCCGACTGAGGGACGGTCATTGGTTCACTCCCGACCCAACAACCAGGCGCGCGTCGCCTCGGCGAGGGCGGTGCGGATGCCCTCCTCGCCGATGGCGTCGATCACCTCGCCGACGAAGGCCTGGATGAGCAGCGCCTCGGCCTCCTTGGCGGGAATGCCGCGGGCCATGAGATAGAACTTGATCTGCTGGTCGAGCGTGCCGGTGGTGCAGCCGTGGCCGCACTGCACGTCGTCGGCAAAGATCTCCAGCTCCGGCTTGTTGCAGGATTCCGCCGTCTCGGTCAGCAGCAGCGCGCGGCTGAGCATGCGGGCGTCGGTCTTCTGCGCCGCCTGGCGCACGGCGATCTTGCCCTGGAAGATGTCCTGGGAGGCGCCGTCCAGCACCGCGCGGAAGGACTCGCGGCTTTCGCCGGCCGGCGCCGCATGATCGACGGAGAGCATGGTGTCGGCGTGCTGCTTGCCCGCGAGCAGGCTCACGCCGCCCATGTGGGCCTTCACGTTCTCGCCCGCGAGATGCAGCAGAAGCTGGTTGCGCACCACGGCGCCGCCGGTGGTGAAGAAGGTGTTGGAGAAGCGCGCGTCGGCGCCCACCTTCGCCAGCATCGTGGCGAGATGAACGGCGTCGCTGCCTTCGGTCGTCACCTTGACGCGCTCGAAGGTCGCGCCGGCACCCACCACCAGCTCCAGCGCCGTATTGACCTGATAGGCGATGCCAGCAGGTCCTTCGTGACTCTCGACGAGAGAGAGGCTGGCGCCGTCTTCCACCACGACCAGCGAACGCGTGAAGGCGGCCACCGGGGTCTCGGCCGTGGTCACGAACACCAGCTCCACCGGCCGCGGGATCGACGCGCCGGCGGCAACGTGGACCACCACGCCGTCGCCCATGAGCGCGGTGTTGAGGGCGAGTACGGCATCCGACGAGGCAACGGTGCGGCCGAGGTAGCTTGCAGGAAGGCCCGCCGGATCGGCCAGCGCATCGGCCATGGAGGCGATGGTGAGGCCGGGCTCCAGATCCGAAAGGTCGGACAGCTCCGGCACGAAGGTGCCGTTCACCACCACGAGGCGGCGGAAACCGAGCGTGGAGAACAGGCTGCCGGCGGCCACCGCCTTCGCCTTGGCATCCGCGTCCGGCAGCGGCGCGAGGGGCTTGGCGTCGCGCATCAGGGCGCGCAGGTCGGTGTATTTCCAGCTTTCGACCCGGCGGTGCGGCAGGCCCGCATCGGCGAAGGTGTCGAAGGCCGCAGTGCGCTGGGCCGCCACGTCGGGACCGCCGGGCAAGCTGGCGCGGACGGCGGCGAAGGTCTCGGCCAGCGCCAGTTCGGCGCCGGTCTTCATGGGGCGGACGAGTGCCGGAGCTGGCGTGGCCATCACGCGGCCTCGCTCTGGTACTGGGCGTAGCCGGTGGCCTCGAGCTCCAGCGCCAGCTCCTTGCCGCCGGTGTGGACGATGCGGCCGGCATTGAACACGTGCACCACGTCCGGCACGATGTAATCGAGCAGGCGCTGGTAGTGGGTGATGACCAGCATGGAACGCTCGGGCGAGCGCAGCGCGTTGACGCCGTTGGAGACCACCTTGAGCGCGTCGATGTCGAGGCCCGAATCCGCCTCGTCCAGCACGCAGAAATAGGGCTCCAGCAGCATCATCTGCAGGGTCTCGTTGCGCTTCTTCTCGCCGCCGGAGAAGCCCACGTTCACCGGGCGCTTGAGCATGTCGGCGTCGATGCCAAGCGTCTTGCCCAGCTCGCGCACCTTGCGCACCAGTTCGGGGGAGGTCAGCTCCGCCTCGCCGCGCTTCTTGCGCTGGCTGTTCACCGCGGTGTGCAGGAACGCCATGTTGGAGACGCCGGGGATTTCCAGAGGATACTGGAAGCAGAGGAACAGGCCCTGCGCTGCACGCTCGTCGGGCGACAGATCGAGCAGGTTCACGCCCCGGAAGATGACCTCGCCGCCGGTGATCTCGTAGCCCGGCTTGCCGGAGAGGACATAGGAGAGGGTGGACTTGCCGGCGCCGTTCGGCCCCATGATGGCATGCACCTCACCGGGATTGATGGTGAGGTTCATCCCGTTGATGATCTTGCGCCCCCCAGCGATCTCGGCATGGAGGTCCTTGATTTCGAGAAGGGGAGCCATGGTGAAGATCCTTTGGTTATTGTTGCCCGGCGACGCGACCTGAACACAAGGAAGGGAAGGCGGCGTCAGCCGACGCTGCCTTCCAGGCTGATGGAGATGAGCTTCTGCGCCTCGACGGCGAACTCCATGGGAAGCTGCTGGAGCACGTCCCGGACGAAGCCATTCACCACGAGCGCGACGGCATCTTCCTGCGAGAGGCCGCGCTGCATGCAGTAGAACAGCATGTCTTCCGAGATCTTCGAGGTGGTCGCCTCGTGCTCGAACTGCGCCGTGGGGTTTTTCGCCTCGATATAGGGCACGGTGTGTGCGCCGCAGAGGTCGCCGATGAGGAGCGAGTCGCAATTGGTGAAGTTGCGGGCCCCGGCCGCCTTGCGGTGGGCCGAGACGAGGCCGCGATAGGTGTTGTTGGACCCGCCGGCCGAGATGCCCTTGGAGATGATCCGGCTCGTGGTGTTCTTGCCGAGATGGATCATCTTGGTGCCGGAATCCACCTGCTGGCGGCCGTTGGAAATGGCGATGGAGTAGAACTCGCCGGAAGAGCCCTCGCCGCGCAGCACGCAGCTCGGATACTTCCAGGTGATGGCCGAGCCGGTTTCCACCTGCGTCCAGGAAATCTTGGAATTCTTGCCGCGGCAGTCGCCGCGCTTGGTCACGAAATTGTAGATGCCGCCCTTGCCCTCGGCATCGCCGGGGTACCAGTTCTGGACGGTTGAATACTTGATCTCGGCGTCATCGAGGGCGACCAGCTCCACCACGGCGGCGTGCAGCTGGTTCTCGTCGCGCATGGGCGCGGTGCAGCCTTCGAGATAGGAGACGTAGGAGCCCTTGTCCGCGATGATGAGGGTGCGCTCGAACTGTCCCGTATTCTTCTCGTTGATGCGGAAGTAGGTGGACAACTCCATCGGGCAGCGCACGCCCGGCGGGATGTAGACGAACGAGCCGTCCGAGAACACCGCCTGGTTCAACGTCGCATAATAATTGTCGGTCGCCGGCACCACGCTGCCCAGATACTGCTTCACCAGATCGGGATGCTCGCGCAGGGCCTCGGAGATGGGCATGAAGATCACGCCCGCGGCCTTCAGCTCCTCCTTGAAGGTGGTGGCCACCGACACGCTGTCGAACACCGCGTCCACGGCGATCTTCGGCCGCTCGCCCTCGGGAATTTCGACGCCGGCGAGAATCACCTGCTCGCGCAGCGGAATTCCGAGCTTTTCATACGTCTTCAGGATTTCCGGATCGACCTCGTCCAGCGACTTCGGCGCCTTGAACTTCTTGGGCTGCGAATAATAATAGAGGTCCTGGAAGTCGATCTGCGGGTAGCTGACGCGCGCCCACTCCGGCTCCTGCATGGTGAGCCAGCGGGCGTAGGCGTCGAGGCGCCACTGCAGCATCCACTCCGGCTCTTCCTTCTTGGCCGAGATGAAGCGGATCACCTCTTCGGAGAGCCCCTTCGGCGCCTTCTCGGATTCGATATTGGTCTCGAATCCGTATTTGTACTGGTCGACGTCGATGGAGCGAACCTGTTCGACTGTGTCCTGTACGGCCGCCATCTGGTCCTCCGTTCAACTGTCAGGCTGCGGCGCCGGGCGCCGCGCGCAGGGGGGTTGGGAGCGGAGCCCGGACGGCCCCGATCTCGTATTCGGTGGAGGGAATGCCCGCCGGGACCAGCAAGGATGGGTCCGTGCGGAGCCGATCGGGCCGGCATCCCCACCGCGGCGCCGCCGGAGCGGGCCCTCCCGCCGCACCCTCAGGCACGGCCCCAGGCCTGCAAACGGCGGGCGCCGCCGGGTGTCATGCCGGGACGCAGGTATTCTCCACCGGGCAGACCACGGCGCACTGGGGCTTGTCGAAATGCCCTTCGCACTCCGTGCACTTCTTGGGGTCGATCACATACATGTCCCGCTTGAGGCTGATGGCAGCATTCGGGCACTCGAACTCGCAGGCACCGCAGACGGTGCACTGGGACGCGACGATCTTGTAGGCCATGGGCTAGCTCCGCACTGTGCAGATTGGCAGGCGCAGACCCTCTTTCAAGCAACGTGCCATCGGGCAAGAGCTTGATTTTTAATTGTTATTCTTACGGGTCAGAGTCGCGGACCGCTGTCGTTCACCCGACAAGGTGTCGCAAGTGCGACACCGCGCGCGTCCGTGTCCGGAGCCCCGGGCCAGATCGGCGGCCACTTCGCGCGGGCACGAAAAAGCCCTCCCCGCGGGGCGGAGAGGGCTTGTTTCGGTTCAAGGCCCCAAGGAGCAAAGACGGCGGCCGGCGAAAATCAGAAGCGCTTGATCTCGATGTCGTGCTTCTTGAGGGCGTAGCCAATCTGGCGGGGCGTGAGGCCGAGCAGTCGCGCGGCCTTGGCCTGAACCCAGCCGGCCCGCTCCATGGCGTCCACCAGGCGCTCGCGCTCGGACATTTCCTCGTCCAGGACAGCGGCTCGCACCGGCACGGCGGGGGCGGGTGTCGGCACCGGCACGGTCAGCGGCGGCAGGCGCGGCACCGTGTTGGAATTGGCCGCCTCGCCGCTGATCGCGGACAGCGGCGGCATCACCGGCAGGGGGATTTCCATCGGCCGGCGCGTCTGCGGCGCATCCGCCGGGCTGCGCCACAGGAGCGCCGACAGGCATTCGTTGTGACGACACGCGAAGTCGTCACCGACGATGGAGCCGCCCTGCGCAAGGGTGGCGGTTCGCTGCACGCAATTCTCCAGCTCGCGCACATTGCCGGGGAAGCCGCAGCCCATCAGCACGTCCATGGCGTCCTGATTGAAGTGCAGGTCGCGGCCGTTCTCGCGATTGAAGCGGTCGAGGAATTCGTTGGCCAGGAGCGGGATGTCGCCACGCCGGTCGCGCAGGGAGGGCACGATCACCGGGATCACGCTGATGCGGTAATAAAGGTCGGCGCGGAACTCGTTCTTGGCCACCGCCTCTTCGAGGTTCTTGTTGGTGGCGGCGACGACGCGCACGTTCACCTTCAGGGTGTGGCTGCCGCCGACCCGCTCGAACTCCTGCTCCTGCAGCACGCGCAGCAGCTTCGCCTGAAAGGAAGGGGAGATCTCGCCGATCTCGTCGAGGAAGAGCGTGCCCTTGTCAGCGAGTTCGAAGCGGCCCTTGCGGGCGCCGACGGCGCCGGTGAAGGCCCCCTTCTCGTGGCCGAACAGCTCGGATTCCAGAACGGATTCGGGCAAGGCGGCGCAGTTGAGCTTGATGAAGGGCCCCTTGGCGCGGGGCGAGAGCTCGTGGATGGCTTTGGCGATCAGCTCCTTGCCGGTGCCCGATTCCCCGCGCAGCAGCACCGGCGAATGGGACTTGGCGACGATCATGATCTTGTCGAGCAGCCCGCGGATCTCGCGGCTGTCGCCGATGATGCCGTCCACATAGACGCGCTTGCGCTCGCGACCGGCGCTCGTCGGCTTCAGCTCCGACAGCTCCTTCTGCAGGCGTCCGCTTTCCGCCATCAGCCGCTCGCGGTCGCGCGAGACGACGCGATGGAGCTGGACCGTTTGGCCGATAAGGTTCGCCACCATGGTGAGGAAGCGCACGTCGGAATCGAGCCGGAACACGGAGCGGCCGTCCCACACGCGGTCGATGGTGAGCGTGCCGATGACCCGGGACGCGACGCGGATCGGCACGCCGATGAAGGACACGCGCGAGTCTTCGCTGGCGCCGAGCGCCTGCGCGTCCGCCTCGCTGAAAGCGGGATGGGAGGCGACATTCTCGGCGATCAGCGGCACGGCGGTCGCGATCACCTGTCCGATGGCCTTCTCCGGCAGGCGCGCGCGGTAGCGCGCATCGGTGCCTTCGTTCCAGCCGCCGCCGACAGTGATGTCGGGAATGCCGTCGTCTTCGAGCAGCGAAATCACGCCGTGGCGCATCTGCATGAAGGACGACAGAAGATTAACCACGCTCGACAGCGTGGTTTCGAGACGATTCGGGGCCGTGAGAATCTTCGAGATCTCGTAGATCCCGGTCAGAGCCACGTCGCTCAGTGAAACGAGGGGCACATGAGATCGAGGCTGCTCGCGCTCGATTTGCAACGCTTCCTGCTGAACCATGGTGCTCTCTCCATCACCCCAGGCACCGTCCCCACCCATTTTTGTCTGATTAGCGACACTTTGATTTAGTTTCATTCTCATGTCGTGCCCAAGGTGAGGGCAAGATTTGATGCTTGTTTGAGCACCTGCTGACCAATTGTCGTCTTTGCTGCGACAACTTGGCCATTTCCGGCGTGAGTTGGGCGTCCGCTTGTCAGAGAAGGGACGAATTGGCCGTCTCGCCGGCAAAAAGATTTCGCGCTGCGAAATCATCGCGGCTCTTCTTGCCGCAACTTTCCGCACACTGCCTTTCGCAGTGCAGCGAAGAGGACGCGGGTACGGCGTTCCCTTCCGTTCGCCGGCGCGTTCAGTTCGCCTCGAACAAAGCGAGGCGCGCAGCGGCGGTGTCCGGGCGCTCGGCCCGCAGCAGGTCCGTCATTTCCGGTGCGGCCAGCGGACGGAAGAACAGGAATCCCTGCGCCAGCTCGCAGCCGTTGTCGCGCAGGAACCGCGCCTGCCCCGCCGTCTCCAGCCCCTCCGCCACCACCCGCATGCCCAGCTTGCGGCCGAGCTCGATCACCGCGCAGACGATGGCGGTGTCGAAGGCATCGCGTTCGATGTCCTTCACGAAGCTCTGGTCGATCTTGATGGTGTCGATGGGCAATTGCTTGAGGTGGATGAGGCCGGCATAGCCCGTGCCGAAATCGTCGAGGGCCACCCGCACGCCCGCGCGGTTCAGTTCGTCGAGAATCGGCGCCACGTGGTCGGAGCTGCGGCCGAGAAAGACGGTCTCGGTGATCTCCACGTCGAAATGCGACGGCTCCACGCCCGCGGCGTGGAACTGGCGCAGCAAAGTGGGCGCGAGGTCGCGGTTGGTGAACTGGGCGGGCGCGAGGTTGATGGCGACGCGGCCGCAATCGTAGCCCAGCTCGATCCAGCCGCGCACGTCGCTCGCCACCCGGCGCACCATGCGCTCGCCGATCAGCACCGCGAGTTCGGGATCCGACAGCGCCGCCTCGAAGGCCGAGGGCGAGAGGATGCTGTGCGGCGAGCGCCGCCAGCGTACCAGCGCCTCCACCCCGGCGAGCTGCCCGGTCACGAGCGACACCTTGGGCTGGTAGTAGGGCACGATCTCGTCGTCGGCGAGGGCGCCGATCATCGCCCGGTTCAGCGCCACCCGCTCCAGCACCGCCTGACGCATGGCCGGCGCGTAGACGACCACGCGATTGCGGCCCTGCTGCTTGGCGGCATAGAGGGCGAGGTCGGCGTCCTTCATCAGCTCGCCATATGAGCAATCGTGCTCGGGACACACGGCGATGCCGACGCTCGCGCGGGTGGAAAAGTGGCGGCCGGCATGCAGCAGCGGCCGACGCAGCTCGGCGAGGATGCTCTGGGCGACACGCCGGCCGAGCCCAATGGGGTCCGGCCCCTCGATGGCGCAGACGAACTCGTCGCCGCCGAGCCGGGCGATGAGAGCGGGCTGGTCGACGAGGGCGTCGAGCCGGTGCGCCGTCTCCATCAGCACGGCGTCGCCGGCATCATGGCCCAGGGTGTCGTTGACGTCCTTGAGCCCGTCGAGATCCAGGAGCAGCACGCAGATGCCCTGCCCCGGCTTGCGACGGGCCAGCGCGGCTTCCAGCCCCTCGTGGAAGGCGGAGCGGTTGGGCAGGCCGGTGAGGGCATCGTGGCTCGCCGCATAGCGCGCCCGGCGCTCGGCGGCGCGGCGGTCGGTGACGTCAACCAAAGCGGCGACGAGATTGGGCGAGGGGCCGGAGCGCGTCACCGCGGCCGCCATCACGACCTGCCGCTCCTCGCCGTCGGCGAGCGTCACCGTGGTCTCGAACTCGGTGGCGATGCCGTCGCGGCGCAGGCGATCGCGAAGCGACAGGGCCCCCTCCCCGCCGAGGCTGGCCTCGCACAGGCCCCCGGCATCGGGCAGGTCGAGCGTCCCGCCATAGAAGCGACGCGCGGCCTCGTTGGACTTGATGTGCCGGCCGTCTTCCAGCCGCGCCACGACCAGCGGAATCGGCACGGCCTGGAAGGTGTTCTCCAGGATGTCCTCGCTGGCGCGCAGCTTCTCGTTCGCCTCCCGCTCGGCCCGCACCACAGACCAGAAGCGCCGCTCCGTGCGGTTGGCGCGGGCGGCGATGAGCGCCAGCATGGTGTTGAGCACGGCGACCGCGAGGGCGAGGCCCACCCCCACCTGCCAGCCCGCCGACCGGTCGAGATAGCCGTAGAGCAACAGGGCGCTCGCCCCGAAGCCTCCCGACACCAGCCAGCCGAACGGTATGGGCACGGCCAGATAGAAGACCGTGGGCAGCAGCATCACCACGAACAGGGCAAGGTCGGTGTGCGAACTCACCAGCACCGCTATGGCCGCCGATATGCCCCAGAGCCAGACGAGATAGATGGCGGTCATCCGCCCCGGCGTGGTCGCGATCTGGACCGCCACCAAGCAAAGCAGCGACAGCGTGACCACCCCGAAGCGCGCGCTCACCGCCACCACGAAATGGGCGGTCCCGGCGAATCGCCAGTCGCTCATCAGGAACAAGGCGTTGAGGATGACCGAGGCGGCGAACAGGAGACGCCCGTGCCGCCGCGTCTCTTCAAGGCAGGCCGTACGGAACCGCTGCTCCGTGGCCTTGTCGACGAATTCGCCGCCGAACGCGCTGAGACGAACGTCCTCAGCGCCTCCGAGCCCATCAGAGTTCCCGACCTGCCCCGTGATACCTCTCATGAGACAGATTCTAATGGTCATTCCCGCCCCGCGCCAGCACGCGGGGCGGGCGGCCGGGGCGTAATCGTACCGCTGGCCACGATTTTCTTCGAACGTTTCTTGGCGACCGGACAACTCGGCAATTCATAGGGTCCGGCAATGCAATCGCCGGATACCGGCACACCTCGGAACTACTCTGGGATGCAGACCGGGATTCCGTATACCGGCAGCACGATGTGGCCGGCATTCCAAGGCGCGCGCGTTGCATGGCGGCCCTTGCGTGCTGTACTGCGGCGGGACGACGCAATGGAGCCGCCGATGCTGAAGGACAAGCGCATCCTCCTCCTCATCGGAGGGGGCATTGCCGCATACAAGTGCCTCGATCTGGCGCGCCGCCTCAAGGAGCGCGGCGCCACGGTCCGCGCCATCATGACCGAGGCGGCGGGGCGATTCGTGACACCCCTGTCGGTCGGGGCCATCACCGGCGAGCGGGTGTTCACCGACCTGTTCGATCTGACGGCGGAGCACGACATCGGCCACATCCGGCTGTCGCGGGAGGCGGACCTCCTCGTGGTGGCGCCGGCCACCGCCGATCTTCTCGCCCGCATGGCGCACGGCCTCGCCGACGACCTCGCCACCACCTGCCTTCTCGCCACCGACAAGCCGGTGCTCGTTGCCCCCGCCATGAACCCGCGCATGTGGTCGCACCTCGCCACACGCCGCAACGTCGCCCAGCTCAAAGCGGACGGGGTTTCGGTGGTCGGCCCCAATTCGGGTGCCATGGCCGAGCGCGGCGAGTTCGGCGAGGGCCGCATGGCGGAGCCGATGGAGATTCTCGCCGCCATCGAGGCACATTTCGACGACGGCGCGTCGCGGCTGCTCGCGGGCCGCCGCATCCTCGTCACCTCGGGCCCGACCCACGAACCCATCGATCCGGTGCGCTACATCGCCAATCGCTCCTCCGGCAAGCAGGGCCATGCGATCGCCGCCGCCGCCCGCGCCGCCGGCGCCGAGGTGGTGCTGGTCTCCGGCCCGGCCGAGGCAGCGGACCCCGTGGGCGTGCGCGTGATTCACGTGGAGAGCGCCCGCGACATGCTGGCCGCCGTGGAAGAGAACCTGCCGGTGGACGCCGCCGTCTTCGCCGCGGCGGTCGCCGACTGGCGGGTGGCCGACGCGTCGGAGCAGAAGATCAAGAAGGACGGCGGCGGCGCGCCCACCCTGACGCTGGTGGAGAATCCCGACATCCTCGCCTCGGTCTCGCGCCACCACACCCTGCGCCCGCGTTTGGTGGTCGGCTTCGCGGCGGAAACCGAGCAGGTGGTGGCCCATGCGCGCGACAAGCGCCTGCGCAAGGGCTGCGACTGGATCGTCGCCAATGACGTGTCCCCCGCCACCGGCATCATGGGGGGCGACAGCAATACCGTGCACCTTGTCACCGCCGCCGGCGTGGAAGATTGGCCCTCGGCCACCAAGGCCGAGGTCGCCCGCGACCTCGTCGCCCGCATCGCCGCCGAACTTTCGGGAACCCATCCGTGACCACGCCCCCTGTGAAGATCCAGCGCCTGCCCCACGCCGCAGGCCTCCCCCTGCCCGCTTATGCCACCCCCGGCGCCGCCGGCATGGACCTCGCCTGCGCTTTGCCGGCCGACACGCCGCTGCTGCTGGCGCCGGGCGCGCGCGCCGCCATCCCCACCGGCTTCGCCATCGCCTTGCCGGACGGCTACGAGGCGCAGGTGCGGCCGCGCTCGGGCCTCGCCAAGAACCACGGCGTCACCGTGTTGAATGCGCCGGGCACCGTGGATTGCGACTACCGGGGGGAGATCGCCGTCCTGCTCGTCAACCACGGCCGCGAGACCCTGGAAATCAGCCGCGGCATGCGGATCGCGCAGCTCGTCGTGGCGCCTGTGGTTCAAATAATGCTGGAAGAAATCGGAGAATTGAGCGAAACTGCACGCGGTTCCGGTGGTTTTGGATCCACAGGCCTCGGTTCCACGTGATTTAGCCGTCGGTGGACGGCTGGGAGCAGTTTCACCTTTCGAGACGCCCGCCCTTAAAGGAAGCCGTCCCTCCGATGCCGCGCCTTTCCGACAAGAGCCTCCTCGCCATCGCCGCCGTGGTGGATGTGGCCGTCCACGCCCGTGGCGCTCCGGTTGCCGCCAAGGCGCTGGCCGCCCGCCACGGACTTCCCCCCCGCCGGCTGGAGCCGGTGCTGCAGGCGCTTGTCCATGCCGGCGTCCTCAAGGGCGTGCGGGGCCCGCGCGGCGGCTACGAGCTGGCGCGGGAACGCCGCCGGGTGTCGGTCGCCGAGATCGTGCGGGTGGTTGAAGGCGCCGAGGAGGAAAAGGAGATCATCCTTCCGCCGCTGGTGACGGAAGTGGTGCAGCCCGCCGTGGCCGCCGCCGAGGACACGTTCGACACCGCCCTCGACGGCGTGACGCTCGAGGATCTGTGCCGCGCCGCCGACGACAAGGGGCACGGCTCGGAGCACGAGAGGATCGACTTCGCCATCTGAGACCGGCCTCCGGGCCGGCGACGGCCCGGCCGGACGCACGCCGGAATCGACCCGGCGGCAGAAAAGGGTTCTATTTCCGCGCTCGAGAGTTCCCCCGAGGTAGAGCGTTCCCCACCCGCGAGGACAGGCCCCGCCTTTTGTGCCGGACGCAGCGCGGCGCGCCGGGAGGCCCGCCCGAAGCAGACGAGACAAGACAAGAAGGAGATCGCCCATGGCACAACCTGCCGCCAAGATCGTGTCCTCCGCGCCCCTCGTGGGCCGGGGCAGGGTCTATGATTCCATCACCGAGACCATCGGCAACACGCCGCTGGTGCGGCTCAAGCGGTTGCCCGAGCTGCGCGGAGCCAAGGCGGACATCCTCGCCAAGCTCGAATTCTTCAATCCCATCAGTAGCGTGAAGGACCGCATCGGCGTCGCCATGATCGACGCGATGGAAGCGGCCGGCGCGCTCGATGCGGACACCGTGCTGGTGGAGCCGACCTCCGGCAACACGGGCATCGCGCTCGCCTTCGTCGCGGCGGCCCGAGGCTACCGGCTCATCCTGGTCATGCCCGAGAGCATGTCCATCGAGCGCCGCAAGATGCTGACCCTGCTCGGCGCCGAGCTGGTGCTGACCCCCGCCAACCTCGGCATGAAGGGCGCCGTGTCGCGGGCCGAGCAGATCATCGCCGAGATGCCCAAGGCGGTGATGCCCCAGCAGTTCAAGAACAAGGCGAACCCCGAGGTGCACCGCCGCACGACGGCCGAGGAAATCTGGAACGACACCAACGGCAAGGTGGACGCGGTGGTGGCCGGCGTCGGCACCGGCGGCACCATCACCGGCATCGGCCAGGTGCTGAAGCCCCGCAAGGCCTCGCTCAAGATGATCGCGGTGGAGCCGGAGGATTCCCCGGTTCTCTCCGGCGGCCCTCCCGGCCCGCACAAGATCCAGGGCATCGGCGCCGGCTTCGTGCCGGAGGTGCTCGATCGCTCGATCATCGACGAGGTGGTGACGGTGGGCAACCAGACCGCCTTCGACACCGCCCGTGCCCTCGCCCGCTATGAAGGCATTCCCGGCGGCATCTCCTCCGGCGCCGCCGTGGCGGCCGCCTTGGAGCTTGCGGTGCGTGACGACATGGCCGGCAAGACCATCGTCGCCATCGTCCCCTCCTTCGCCGAGCGCTATCTCTCGACCGCGCTGTTCGAAGGCCTCTGAGCCTTTGCCCGCGCCCCGGCACCGGCCGGGGCGCGGGCGCAATCTTGCTTAAGCCGCTGAAGCCGCAGCAGCGCCGCATGGCGCGCCGGATCATAGCCGACGCCACCGGCCCGCGCCGCCTTTCGCGCCGCGCGCAGCGCCCGTGCGATGCCCGCCGGCCCCTCGCAGAACACCTCCAGCCCCCGCATCAACCGCCCGACCTGCGTCTCGGCCGCCTCGGCCGCGAAGGCATGCGCCCGTCTGCCCTTCCCATCCGTACCGGCCATGCCGCTCCTCCCTGATGTCGGGCGATGCTGGAGCGGCGCTGGGGATAGGAGGATAAATTCCTATTACGCGAACATGGAGAAGCTGCACCTTAGTTCCGATAAACATCTGGTTTAAATAATTTTTCTCCCCATACGCTACAAACGTAGGTTGCAGTCTCTATCCGCCTCCTCTTGCAAGGGCGGATGATTGGTGTAGGAATTTTTACCTACAATGAGCGTTCCCGATGAGTCCATTGCCCACCGCCCCCTCGGTCGCCCGCCCGTCCGCCGGCCCCGTCCGCGCCTCGCGGGGGCGCCGCCCACCCCGCCCGAAACCCTGCTGGCATCTGGCCGTCGCGGTGGCGGCGGCCGATGCCGGAATGACCGTGGAAGCCTTGCTGGCGCACAGTCGCTCGACCGCGCCGGTGGCCCTCGCGCGGCAGCTCGCCATGTATCTCGCCCATGTGGGGCTGGGCCTGCCCCAGGCGGCGGTGGCGGCGGCCTTCGGCCGGGATCGCTCCACCGTCGCCCATGCCTGCCGGCGCATCGAGGAATTGCGGGACGCGACGGCGTTCGACCAGAAGGTCGGCCGGCTGGAAGGCTGCCTGCGCTGGGCGGCGGAGGCGTGACCATGGCGACGGGATCTGCAAGCGAAAACGGCGTGAAATCAGCGCCTTCCGCCCGCCCTTCCGGACGGGGACGACGCCGGGCCGCAGCCAAGCCGGCGGCGGACAAGCCGGGCTTCAACCCGGCGGAAAGCCCGCTCGCCTGGCTGGCGCGGCGGCAGGGCAAGGACGGCCGGACAATGGTGGATGCGGCCCAGTTGCAGGCGGGAGAACGGCTCCGGGCCGATTTCACCCGGGCCAATCTCACCCCCCGCGTCACCAGCCGCTGGAGCGAGGTGTCGGGGGCCGGCACACCGGAAGCCTTCACCGACATGGTGCTGGCGGCCAAGCTCCGGGTCTCCCGCGCGCTCACGGCGGTGGGGCCGGAACTGTCCGGCGTCCTGCTCGACGTCTGCTGCTTTCTCAAGGGGTTGGAGACGGTGGAGCGGGAACGCCGATGGCCGGCCCGCACCGCCAAGGTGGTGCTGTGCCTCGCCCTCGATCGGCTCGCCTCCCATTACGGGATTTCCGCCTCGGCCACCGGCCGCGACCGGGCGAGGATGCGGGCGTGGCAGGCCCCGGCGTCCGCCGAGGCCGAAAGCTAAGTCAGGACAAAGCTTTGGCCGTATCCCGGATGATCTGGAAGGCGGCGTCCACGTCGCCTTCCGTCGTCTCCATCGCCCCCGCCTGGAAGCGGATGGCGAGGTGGCCGTCGATGCGGGTGGGGGTGAGATAGAGATCGCCGCCGTCATTGATGGCGGTGAGGATCGCCAGCATATGGGCGTCGAGGTCCCGCCCGTCGCCGGGGTCGTGGCGGAAGGTGAAGAGGGAGAGCACCGGGGTGCTCGCCAGCGCGAAGCCCGGCTCCGCCGCGAGGCGCGCCGCCAGCGCCTGCGACCAGCGCACATGGTTGCGCATCATCTCCCTGAGCCCGTTCAGTCCATGCGCGCGCAGCACAAACCAGAGCTTCAGCGCGCGGAAGCGGCGGCCGAGCTGGACCGTCCATTCGCTGTAATTGGTGATGTCGTCATGGCCGTGGGTCTTCAGGTACTCCGGCTGGATCGAGAGCGTCCTCAGGTGGTCGTCCACGCTCCGCAGGTAATGGGCGGAGCAGTCGAACTGCACCCCCAGCCATTTGTGCGGATTGAGCACGATGCTGTCCGCCGCCTCCACCCCCGCCCACAGATCCCGGAATTCCGGGCAGATCATCGCCGTGCCGGCCCAGGCGGCATCCACATGGACGAACAGGCCATGCCGGTGCGCGATTCGGATGAGTTCAGGTGCCGAATCCATCGCGCCAGTGCCGGTTCCACCGATACACAGTACGAGTCCAGCCGGCCGATACCCGGCAGCGCGATCGGCGACGATGGCCGCCTCCAGCGCGGCCGGATCCATACCCCGGAACGGACCTATCGTCGGTATTCGGATGAGGTTGTCATGGCCGATGCCCGACACCCACGCCGCCCGGTCGATGGAGGTATGGACCTCCGCTGAGGCATAGACCCGCAGGCGCTCCCGCCCCGACAGGCCGGTGGCGTTGCCGGTGAAGCCCAGCGCCCGCTCCCGCATGGTGAGGAAGGCGCATAGGGTGGCGGAGGAGGCGGAATCCTGGATGACGCCGGTGAAGTCCGCCGGCAGGCCCACCGCCTGGCGCAGCCAGTCCAGCGCCACGCCCTCAAGTTCCGTCGCTGCGGGGGAGGTCTGCCACAGCAGGCATTGCGCGCCCATGGCGGAGGAGAGCATTTCCGCGATCACGCTGGCCGGGCTGGCATTGGCAGGGAAGTAGGCGAAGAAGCGCGGGTGCTGCCAATGGGTCATGCCCGGCACGATGATGCGGCGGAAATCCTCGAACAGCGCCGCCATGGGCTCCGCCTCCTCGGGCGGGCTTTCGGGAAGCTGCGCGGCGATCTCGCCGGGCTTCGTGCGGGCACGGACGGGCTGGTCCCTCAGCGTCTCGCGATAATCCGCCGCGAAGGTCGCCGCCTCGTGCGCCCAATGGCGGAAGGTCTCCCCGTCCATGTCCCGTCCTCGTCCCGTCCTCGTCACGCGCAGAGGGCGGACATAGCCGACTTCGCCGGCCCCGCAAACGCGCAGGTCGGCCGCACCGGCTTGAGCGGGGCAGGCGCGCTCCGGCCCGCTCTGCCGCCCGGCCTCCCGCCTTCGTGTCCGGCGGCAGGCCTTCTCCATGCTAGTGTCTCTGGGGAAAGGGCTTTCCCCGGAGGCTCCGCCGCACTAAGACGGCGCGAAAGCTCCGGATGCGGGCGCGCAGCCGCCCGCCGATGCGGAGCCCGAGACGACCACAAGACGCGCCCAAGAGACGCAAGGACGCGACGCAAGAACGAGGCCCGCGAGGATATGCCCCAATACCGCTCCCGCACGTCCACCCACGGCCGCAACATGGCCGGCGCCCGCGGCCTGTGGCGCGCCACCGGCATGAAGGACGGCGATTTCGGCAAGCCGATCATCGCGGTGGTGAACTCCTTCACCCAGTTCGTGCCCGGACACGTGCACCTGAAGGATCTCGGCCAGCTGGTGGCGCGCGAGATCGAGAAGGCCGGCGGCGTCGCCAAGGAGTTCAACACCATCGCGGTGGATGACGGCATCGCCATGGGCCATGACGGGATGCTCTATTCGCTCCCGTCCCGCGAGATCATCGCCGACAGCGTGGAATACATGGTCAACGCGCATTGCGCCGACGCCATGGTCTGCATCTCCAACTGCGACAAGATCACCCCCGGCATGCTGATGGCCGCCATGCGCCTCAACATCCCGGCCGTGTTCGTCTCCGGCGGGCCCATGGAGGCCGGCAAGGTGCTGCTCTCCACCGGCGAGCGGAAGGTCGACCTCATCGACGCCATGATCTCGGCCGCCGACGACAAGGTGTCGGACGCGGACGTGACCGTGATGGAGCGCTCCGCCTGCCCCACCTGCGGCTCGTGCTCCGGCATGTTCACCGCCAATTCCATGAACTGCCTCACCGAGGCGCTGGGCCTCGCGCTGCCCGGCAACGGCTCGGTGCTCGCCACCCATGCCGACCGCGAGCGGCTGTTCGTGGAGGCCGGCCACCTCATCGTGGATCTCGCCCGCCGCTATTACGAGCAGGACGACGCCAGCGTGCTGCCGCGCGCCATCGCCTCGTTCAAGGCGTTCGAGAACGCCATGACGCTGGACATCTCCATGGGCGGCTCCACCAACACGGTGCTGCACCTGCTGGCCGCCGCCAATGAGGGCGAAGTGCCCTTCACCATGGCGGACATCGACCGGCTGTCGCGCAAGGTGCCGGTGCTGTGCAAGGTCGCGCCCGCCGTCGCCAACATCCACATGGAGGACGTGCACCGCGCCGGTGGCATCATGGCCATCCTCGGCGAGCTGGACCGCGGCGGGCTCATCCATACCGACCTGCCCACCGTGCACGCGCCGACCATGGCCGATGCGCTGGACCGCTGGGACATCGCGCGCACCAAGAGCGAGAGCGTCGCCACCTTCTACCGCGCCGCGCCCGGCGGGGTGCCCACCCAGGTGGCGTTCAGCCAGTCCCGCCGCTGGGACGACCTCGACCTCGACCGCGAGGCGGGCGTCATCCGCAATGTGGAGCACGCTTATTCCAAGGATGGCGGTCTCGCCGTGCTCTACGGCAACATCGCGCTGGACGGCTGCATCGTGAAGACGGCGGGCGTGGACGCCTCCATCCTGAAGTTCACCGGCAAGGCGCGCATCTTCGAGAGCCAGGACGCGGCGGTGGAGGCCATCCTCTCCACCGGGCGCATCCAGCCCGGCGACGTGGTGCTGATCCGCTATGAGGGGCCGCGCGGCGGGCCGGGCATGCAGGAGATGCTCTATCCGACCTCCTATCTGAAGTCGAAGGGCCTCGGAAAGGCGTGCGCGCTGGTCACTGACGGGCGCTTCTCGGGCGGCTCCTCGGGCCTCTCCATCGGCCATTGCTCGCCGGAAGCGGCGGAAGGCGGCGCCATCGGCCTCGTGGAAGAGGGCGACACCATCGAGATCGACATCCCCAACCGGGTGATCCGCGTGGCGGTGTCCGACGAGGTGCTGGCCGAGCGCCGTGCCGCCATGGAAGCCAAGGGTGCTGCCGCCTGGAAGCCGGAGAACCGCAAGCGCGTCGTCTCCCAGGCCCTCCAGGCCTACGCCGCCCTCACCACCTCCGCCGCCCGCGGCGCGGTGCGCGACGTGAACAGCATCCGCCGCTGAGTAAAAACGGCGGCGGGCCCCCTCCCGCCGCCACCGTCGCCGAGCCGGTCAGCCCACGACGCTGCGGCAATAGAGATCGCGGCCGCCGTCCTTCGCCGCGTAGAGCGCGGCATCCGCCGCCGCGAACAGGTCGTCGAGATTCTCGCCCCGCGCGGTGGCCCCGCCGATGCTCGCCGTCACCCGGCCGCCGGAGGGGTGGGGAATGTTCTCCGCCCTGAGCGCCGCCAGCAGCGCGGCCCCCACAGCATCGCAGCCGGCCTCGTCCGTATCGGGCAGGATCACCGCGAATTCCTCGCCGCCATAGCGCGCCGCCGTGTCCTGCGCGCGGGCCGGCTGCCGCGCCAGCACGCCGCCGATGGCGGCCAGCACCGCATCCCCCGCCTGATGGCCCCACAGATCGTTCACCACCTTGAAGTGGTCGACATCGATCACCAGCAGCGACAGCGGGCCGGCGAGGCGCTGGGCCCGGCGCACCGCGCGCTCCATCGCCTCGTCGAAACTGCGCCGGTTGAGCAGGCCGGTGAGGTCATCCACCTGCGATTTGCGCGCGAGGTCGAGATTGAGGCGCAGCAGCTCCACCTCGTCCGCCGCCACCGCCGCGAGGTCCAGCAGCGGGCCGAAGTCGAACGCCTCCTGGTCCCGCGCCTCCCGCCCCATCACGCACAGCGAGCCGATGACCAGTTCGGGCGCCACCATCAGCGGCGCCCCGGCATAGAAACGCAGCGGCAGGTGCGCCACGGCGGGATGGCCGGCGAGGCGCGGATCGCACGCCATGTCGCCGATCACCAGCGGCTCGCCGCTGTTCACCATCACGTTGCAGACGGTGTCGCGCCGGGGGACGCTCGCCGGCACGAGATCCGACGTGCGCGATTTCTGCCACTGGTGGGTCGCGTCGATGAGGCCGAG
The DNA here is from genome assembly GCF_012932745.1 of Xanthobacter sp. SG618. NCBI lineage: Bacteria > Pseudomonadati > Pseudomonadota > Alphaproteobacteria > Hyphomicrobiales > Xanthobacteraceae > Xanthobacter > Xanthobacter sp. SG618. The sequence goes on from NZ_JABBHL010000011.1 coordinate 20,417, forward strand.
GAAGGCGACGTCCGCCCCGTAGAGCCGGCGGGCCAGCCGGGTCAGACGGTCGAATCGCTCATCCGGCGGGCTATCCATGAGGCCGCATGTCGCAAGGACGGCGAGGCGGTCGGCCTCGTTGGCGGGGGCGGCGGGGGGTGACCACACGGGCTGGACCTCGATCGATGACGCTGGGGCGGGCGGACCGGTCGGCGGCGAAGGTGGGGATAACTCTTGCTGAGGCTGGCAGGTACCCCCCGCCGGCGCAACGGGCGTGCGGGAGGCGCACAGGCCTCCGCACAACCTGGAAGCGTGCCGACCTTGCAGCGCTGGAGAGCGTGAGCGCGGGAGGGATGATTCGCTGAGGGGACGCATGCGAATCGGACGATGATTCGCGGAGGCCGTGACGGCGCCTCAAAGAGCCACATCGAATCGCGCGGAACGCACCTGATTGGGTGGGCGACCCTGCGGGAGCGAAGGATGGGATGTCACGGGCGGGAGAAAGACCCGGAAAAGCCTGCTGGGTGCTTCAGGCCGGGTAGAAATTTGGTGGAGCCAGGCGGAATCGAACCGCCGACCTCTTGAATGCCATTCAAGCGCTCTCCCAACTGAGCTATGGCCCCACCGGGCCGCGGGCTGCGCACTTTCCGCTCGAACACCAAGGTCGAAAAACCTCGGCAGGAGAGCCAGTTAGCGCGCCGGGAAGTCCCGCGGCGGGGTGCCCGGCGACTCACGTCCGCCGAGCGAGAGCGGCCTTAAAGCACAGGCCGCGTCGGGTATCAAGCCTCTTCGTCGTCTTCGAGGCCCTCACCGATCAGATCGGAGACGTCGTCCCCATCATCTTCGTCTTCTTCGAGGAACGTGTCGTCGTCACCGGCCTCGATGTCGTCGTCCACGTCCACGTCGTCGCCGACCACCACCTTGGCGGGGGCGGCGGCTTCCTCGTCGGCTTCCTCGAGGCTGATGACCTCGGCCTCGGCCTCCTCGCCATCCGCCTCTTCGGCGACGGCTGCACGCGGCTCGGCGCGGCTGGCGCCGCGGGCTGCGGGTTCAAAATAGGACCTTGGATAGGATTCCCCCGTGAACGGCGACACGATGGGGTCCTTGTTGAGGTCGTAAAACTTGCGCCCCGTGACAGGACAGATGCGCTTGGTGCCGAGTTCGGGCTTCGCCACGGCAAAGTTCCTCGGGAGCTGTATAAGGAGCGTGCTCCATTGGCGTTTCGCCCGCCCCCTGTCAAGGGCAGATCATCATGGCGTCGCAACAGCGTGACGCCGCGGGCGGGGGCGTGCTAGACGACGGCCCGCAAAGAACATGCGGCGATCGCCCGGCGAACGGCCGGCTTTAGACCGCCCGAGCGAGGCAAGAATGGCCCATCCCGAACCCGCAACCGCAGGCGCTTCCGAAGCTCACGGCCACGGCACGGGCGAGGCCCGCCCCGCCACCGGGCGCCGCTCCCCCGCGCTGTCGGGCCGGGTCCGGGTGCCCGGCGACAAGTCGGTGTCGCACCGGGCGCTGATCTTCGGGCTGTTCGCCGAGGGCACCACCCACATCACCGGCCTGCTCGAAGGCGAGGATGTGCTGAATACCGCCAAGGCCTGCGGGGCCTTGGGGGCCTGCGTCACCCGCACCGGCGAGGGCGCGTGGGAGGTGACGGGCACCGGCGGCCGGGGCCTTGCCTCCCCCGCCGCGCCGCTCGACTTCGGCAATTCCGGCACCGGCGTGCGACTGATGATGGGCGCGGTGGCCGGCCAGCACGTCATCGCCGGCTTCGACGGGGATGCGAGCCTGCGCCGCCGGCCCATGAAGCGCGTGCTCGATCCGCTCACTCAGATGGGCGTCGAGCTGGTCTCCTCGGCAGAGGGCGGCCGCCTGCCGCTCACCCTGAAGGGCAGCAGCGAAACAAAAGCCATCACCTACGAGACCCCGGTGCCCTCCGCGCAGGTGAAGTCCGCCGTGCTGCTCGCCGGCCTCGGCGCCGAAGGCGAGACGGTGGTGATCGAGCGCGAGGCCACCCGCGACCATACCGAGCGGATGCTGGAGCATTTCGGCGCCCAGATTTCCGTGGAGCCGCAGGGCGCCCATGGCCGCCGCATCACGCTGAAGGGCCGTCCGCACCTCGTCGCCGCGCCGGTGGACGTGCCGGCCGATCCCTCCTCCGCCGCCTTCCCGCTGGTGGCGGCGCTGATCGTGCCCGGCTCGGATATCGTCCTCACCGACGTGATGATGAACCCGCTGCGCACCGGCCTCATCACCACCCTCCTCGAAATGGGCGCGGACATCACCGTCGTCGCCGAGCGCACCGAGGGCGGCGAGCGGGTGGCGGATCTCCGGGTGCGCCATTCCCGCCTGAAGGGCGTGGAAGTGCCGCCCGAGCGGGCGCCGGCCATGATCGACGAATATCCCGTCCTCGCCGTCGCCGCGGCCTTTGCCGAGGGCACGACAGCCATGCGCGGCCTGTCCGAGCTGCGCGTAAAGGAGAGCGACCGCCTCGCCGCCGTGGCGGCCGGCCTTGCCGCCTGCGGCATCGCCCATGAGGTGCAGGGCGACGACCTCCTCGTCACCGGCGCCGCGACGGTCAAGGGCGGCGGGCCGGTGGAGACCCACATGGACCACCGCATCGCCATGTCCTTCCTGGTCCTGGGCCTTGCCAGCACGGACGGCGTGAGCGTGGACGACGTGGCCTTCATCGCCACCTCCTTCCCCACCTTCATGCCCATGATGCGCGGCCTCGGCGCCGTCATCGACTGACGGGGCGGCCATGGTCATCGCCATCGACGGGCCGGCCGCGTCCGGCAAGGGCACGCTCGCCCGGCGGCTCGCCGCTCATTACGGCCTGCCGCATCTGGACACCGGCCTGCTCTACCGGGCGGTGGCCGCGCGATGCATCGCGCTGGGCCGGCTCGCCGACGAGGCGGCGTCCGAACAGGCCGCGCAGACGCTGGATGTGGCGGACCTGGACCCCGAAGCCCTGCGTACGGCGGAGCTGGGCGAAGGCGCATCCGTGGTGGCGGCGCGACCGGGCGTGCGCGCGGCGCTGCTCGACCTCCAGCGCCGGTTCGCCGGCCAGCCGGGCGGCGCGGTGCTGGATGGGCGCGACATCGGCACCGTCATCTGCCCGGAGGCGCCCGCCAAGCTGTTCGTCACCGCGCGGCCGGACGTGCGGGCCGAGCGGCGCTTCCGCGAGCTGCTGGGGCGAGGAGAGGATATTTCCTATGACGCGGTACTGGCGGACATCCTGAAGCGCGACGAGCGCGATTCCGGCCGCTCCAGCGCGCCCCTCCTCAAGGCGGATGACGCCGTGCTGCTCGACACTTCCGACCTCGGCATCGAGGCCGCCTTCGCGGCGGCGCTCGCCATCGTCGAGGCGCGCCGGGGCTAGGCCGCGACGGAAAGCTGCGGACGGACGCGGAGTGCAAACGCCTCCAGATCCGCCATGCGCTTGTCGAAGGCCGGCGCCAGCGGCTTCAGGACCAGCGAACGCGGCGCCAGCCCGCGCTCCAGCGCCGCCACCTGATCGGTCACGTCCGCCTCCGTTCCGATGAGCGAATCCGCGATCATCCGATCGAGGTCGAACCACGGCGCCCAGTCCGGGCGCACCTTTTCCGTGGTCGCCTTCATGCGCTCGACGAACGGGGCGAGGAAGGCGCGCGCCTCCTCCTGCGCCTGCGCCCGGCTGTCGGCGAGGTGGAGGAAGCGCAGGAGGGTGAGGCACCGTCCCGCTTCCGGGGCGGCGGCGCGATACTGCCTGACGCTCTCCGCAATGCCGGCGAGGGGAAAGGGCGGCGCCGCCATGATGCCGTAGCCGCGCCGGGCAGCGAGGGCCACCGTTTCGGCCGTCGCCGAAGCGATGTGGATGGGCACGGGCGCCTGAACCGGACGCGGCACCAGCTCAAGGCCGTTGACCTTGAAGAAGGCGCCGTCGCGGGTCACCGGCCCGCCGTCCAGCAGCGCGGCGACGAGATCGAGCGCTTCCAGCATCCGGCCGCGGCTCTCCGCCCGGGCCACGCCGAAATGCTGCTCGTGCAGGGGAAAAGGGCCGCCGCGACCGACGCCGAGTTCCAGCCGCCCGCCGGAGAGGATGTCCACGGTGGCCGCATCCTCCGCCACGCCCACGGGATGGTGCAGCGGCAGCAGCACCGCCGCGGCGCCGAGCCGGATGCGCGTGGTGCGGCCGGCGAGATAAGCGAGGATGGCGAGGCAGGAGGGGCTCGCCGCCTGCGGATTGAAATGATGCTCGGCGATCCACGCTTCCTCGAAGCCGAGATCCTCCACCCGCTCGACCAGCGCGGTCTGCTCGGTATAGGCGGAGGCATAGTCCTGCCGGGGGTTTTCATAGGTGCAGAAGAGGCCCAGTCGCATGGCAATCCCCGGAGCGGAATGAGCGGGCGCCCGCCTGCGGCCGGCACCCCGCATGAAATAACGCTATATTAGTTTGAATATAGCTTAAGCGCCATGCTCCGGCCCGCCGACCCGCGCTGCGACGTTTCGCCCTTTTCTCCTCGGCGGCAGCGCCCTATGCAGGACGCCGAACATCCGGAGCGCCCCATGGCCAGCTACGTCTTCCAGCCCCAGCCCCATCCGCATCTGCCCATCGTCGGCAGCGACGCGGTCTTCCCGGTGCACCGCATCTATTGCGTCGGCCGCAACTTCGCCGACCACGCGGTGGAGATGGGCCACGACCCCAACAAGGAGCCGCCCTTCTTCTTCCAGAAGAATCCGGACACGCTGGTGCGCTCGGGCTCGACCATCTCCTATCCCAAGCTCACCAAGGACCTGCACCACGAGGTGGAGCTGGTGGTGGCGCTGAAGGAAGGCGGCGAGGACATTCCGGTGGAGCGCGCGCTCGACCATGTGTTCGGCTACGGCGTCGGCCTCGATTTGACGCGGCGCGATTTGCAGGGCGAGGCGAAGAAGCTCGGCCGCCCGTGGGAAACCGGCAAGGCCTTCGAGGAATCCGCCCCCTGCTCGGCCATCCTGCCGGTGGCCACCGCCGGGCACCCCGGCACCGGCCGCATCTTCCTGAAGATCAACGACCGGATGAAGCAGGAAGGCAACCTCAACCAGATGATCTGGAAGGTGCCGGAGATGATCGCGACCCTCTCCACCCTGTTCCGCCTCGCCCCCGGCGACCTCATCTTCGCCGGCACCCCGGCGGGCGTCGGGCCCGTGCACAAGGGTGACGTGCTGGAAGGCGGCGTCGAGGGCGTCGGCGAGATCCGCCTGACGGTGGACTGATCGGCAAGGTCGGTGAACAGGCCCGTGAAGTCGTCACGGGCCTCGGCTGGCCGGCGCGGCGCCTGAGCGACCCGCCCGGCGGCGTCAGGCGGCCCTGATCGCGAGCACCGCGTTCAGGCCGCCGAAGGCGAAGGCATTCACCAGGGCGATTTCCGCCGAGGCCGCCCGCGGAGCGTTGGGCACGCAATCCACGTCGCACTCGGGATCATGCTCGCGGAAATTCAGCGTGGGCGGCAGGAAGCCGTTGCGCATGCCGAGCAGCGCCGCCGTCACGCCCAGCGCCCCCGAGGCGCCGAAACAGTGGCCGGTCATGGATTTCAGCGACGACACCGGCACCTTGGCCAGCCGGTCGCCCAGCACCGTGCGCAGCGACGTGGTCTCGGTCTTGTCGTTCAGCACCGTGCCGGTGCCGTGCGCCGCGACGTAATCCACCGCGCCGGCATCGAGCCCCGCATCATCCAGCGCCGCGGAAATGGCGCGGGCGGTGCTCGAGGCGTCGGGCGCCGTCAGGTCCGCGCCATCGGCGGTCATGCCGAAGCCGAGCACCTCGCCGAGGATGGTGGCGCCACGGGCGCGGGCCCGCTCCATCTCCTCCAGCACCAGCACGGCCGCGCCTTCGCCCAGCACCAGCCCGCTGCGGTCCTTCGAGAACGGGCGGCAGGTGTCCGCCGCCAGCACGCGCAAGGCTTCCCAGCTCTTCACCATGCCCAGCGTCAGCGGGGCCTCGCAGCCGCCGGTCACGGCCATGTCCAGCATCCCGCCACGGATCATCTGGAAGGCAAGGCCGATGGCGTGGGAGGCGGAGGAGCAGGCCGAGGCGGTGCTGAAGCTCGGCCCGGTGATGTGATAGGCCATGGAAATCTGGCTTGCGGCGGACGAGGGCATCACGCGCGGCACGGTGAAGGGCAGCGGGCGCGCGCCATCGCGCAGGATGCGCACATAGCCCTCTTCCAGCGTCTGGCAGCCCACCGCCGCGCCGAAGATGACGCCGGCCTTCTGCGGCGATACGCCCTCGGTGGCGCCGGCCGCGGCATCCATCGCTTCCGCCGCCGCAAGCAGCGCGAACTGGCCGGACCGGTCGATCGTGGAAATCTGTCGCGGGTTGAAGTGCGCTTCGGCGGCGTAGCCCGGCACCTCCCCGACCACCCGCGTCTTCACCTGCTCGGGCGGCACCAGCGTGAGCGGCCCGATACCGCCGCGCCCCTCGCGCAAGGCTGCGAGATGGACGGGAATGCCGAGGCCGAGCGCGGAAACGGCGCCGATGCCGGTGATGGCGACCCTGCGGCTCATCGTGCCGGCTGCGCCGTGGGAACCTTGCCGCTCCTTGCGTCGATGAGCTGCTCGACGGCTTCGAGCAAGGCGAAGACCTTCACGTCATTGCTTTCCAGTACGCCATGGGACGGCACCTCGATACCGAAGCGCTCCTCGATCTTGAAGATCAGCTCCACCAGATCGAGCGACCCGATCCCGAGGTCCGCGACGCTGGTCTCGGCGTCGATGATGGCCGGATCGATGGATGCCTCTTCTGCGATGACCGCGAGGATTTCGGCCCTGCGTCCGCTGAATTCCGCCACGCAACTTCTCCGTACCCGGTCCACGGCGGCGGCGCCGCCGTCACCCCCCTCCGGGAGGGGCTAAAATGCACAGCAGCACCGGGGCTGTCCACCTGTCGCGGCGTCCGGTGCCGGAACCCGCCCCCGCGCCGTGCCGTTGAGCCAGACAAGCCCGCCGGTTGCGGGCGGCGAGGAGACGCCATGACGCTCGAACCGCGACTCATTTCGAAGGCCGACGCGACCCGCCTCGGCGTCATGCCCGGCTGGTGGGCGGTCACCCCGGACGGCACCCCTGCCGGCGGCCCCTATGCGACCGAGGAAGCCGCCATCGTCGGCATCGGCGCCCGCGGCGCGGATCAGCCCACCGGACGGCCGGGCGAGGCCGGGCCGCCGCCGGAGGAATGAATGGGACAGGGTCTGAGAGGCGCCATCGGTCCGCGCACGGCGCATCTGTGCGTGGACATGCAGCACTTGTTCGGCCCCGGCGGACCCTGGCCGGCCCCCTGGGCACCGCGCATCCTGCCGGTCATCGTCGAACTCGCCGGCCGCGCCCCCGGGCGCACCCTGTTCACCCGCTTCATCCCGCCCCACACCGTGGAAGCGCTGCCCGGAAGCTGGCGCCACCTCTACAGCAAGTGGCGCGAGGTGACGCGGCAGGAGCTGGCGCCGGAGCTTCTGGAGTTGGTGCCGGAGCTCAGGCGCTTCACGCCGCCGGCGCGGCTCATCGACAAGACCCGCTATTCCGCGTTTTCGTCCCCGACCCTGCTGCCGACCCTCGCCCATCTCGGCGCCGATACGCTGGTGCTGTCGGGCGCGGAGACGGATGTCTGCATCCTCGCCACCCTGTTCGATGCGGTGGACTACGGCTACCGCGTGGTGGTGGCCCGCGATGCGGTCTGCTCCTCCTCCGATGCCGGGCATGATGCGGTGCTGGCCATGCTGTCGCAGCGGCTGTCCACGCAGGTGGAAGTGGCCGACGCGGAGGAGATCCTCTCCGCCTGGCGCACCGCCGACGCGGCGTGAGGCGGATTACCGCCGCAGACCCAGCTTCAGCCCGTAGGCGGTGAGCGCCGTCTCGTGCCCCGAATCGGCCCTCAGGCCCACATGGCCGTCCGGCCGCACCACCAGCAGCGTCATGCCGGAAATGCCCAGCCGCGCGGCATCATCAGCGGAGAGACTGGCGACGCCCGGCGCGACGCCGGTCACCGCCGCCGCGAAGCTGGCGCCATAGAGCGGGGCGGCGCAGCGCTCGGCCAGCGCCTGATAAAGGCTGGCGACCTTCTCGCCGCTCGCCCGCTCGCCGCCGAGCAGCAGGATGGTGTGGCCGGTGCGGTTGACGAGATCGTCCAGCATCAGCGCCTCGCCGTCCGCCGTGCCCACCGCGATACGGTCCGGCAGGCGCTGGCCGGGGGCCAATCCCGGACCCGCCTCCCCCACCACGATGGGCGAGCCCGCATAGTCCACATCCAGTTCGGCCTCGGCCACTGCCTCGTGGTGGCGCGTCTGCGGATCGGCGAGCACCTCGCGGATGATGGCGTTGCGCGCCTGACGGTCGGCGGCGTCCTTCAGCATCTGGGCGCTGTCCGCCTCGTCGCCCGAGGCGGTGATGCGCTGGGCCACCGGCCGGCGCTCGGCCTCGTAGCTGTCGAGCAGGGTGTCGGCGCAATGCCCCTGCGCCACCAGCGCCAGCTTCCAGGCGAGATTGAAGGCATCCTGGATGCCGCTGTTCATGCCGTGCCCCTGGATGGGGCTGCAGGTGTGGGCGGCATCGCCCGCCAGCAGCAGGCGGCCGGAGCGGTATTTCTGCGCCACCCGCGTGTAGCACTGGAAGCGGACGGGATTGGCCACATCCACGAAGCGCGACGCCGGCAGATAGCGCGCGAGGGGGACCGAAGCGTCCGCCACCAGATCGCTGTCCGGCCCGCTCGGCCGCACATAAGCGCGCCAGCGCTGGTTCGGCAGCGCGGTGAGGATGAGGGGGTTGTCGTCCAGATAGGCGTAGGTCGCCTCGAAGGCGTGCGGGAAATCGGTGACGGTGGCATCGAACACCGCCCACGGCTCCTCGATGGGATGGCCGTCCTGCCCGATGCCGGCGAGGCTGCGCACGGCGCTGCGGTGGCCGTCGCAGCCCACCACCCAGCGGGCACGGATCACCTTCGTCTCGCCGCCATTCTCCAGCATGGCGACCACGCCGTCGCCATGCGACTCCAGGTCCACGAGCTTGGTGCCGCGCGTCACCCCGCCGCCGAGCCGGGCGAGATATTCGGTGAGGATCTGCTCGGTCACCTCCTCGGAGATGCCGATATTGTAGCCGTAGCGGCTGCCGGCGAGGCCGAGATCGATCTCGCCCAGCACCGCGCCATCCGCATGGATGCGGGCGATGCGCTGCTTCACCCCGGCGGCGAGGAGCGGCGCGGCGATGCCGAGATGGTCGAACACCTCGATGGAGCGCGGATGCACCACGGTGGCGCGGTCCCACGCCATCGGCGCGTCGTGGGCATCGATGATGAGGCTGTCCACGCCCCGCCGCTTCAGTTCGGCGCCAAGCAGCAGCCCGGTGGGCCCGGCCCCCACCACCAGGACGGTCACGTCAGGAACCAAGGCACGTTCTCCCCATTTGCCGCAATGGAGCACGGCAAAGCTGGAAATTCAAAGGGGTCGGGCCGAACGGCGGCGGGACCAGAAGGGCGCGTCGCGCCAGCGGGTTTCCATCAGCGCGTAATGGCGGCCGAGGTCGGCCGTTTCGCCCTGGAGGGTGCGGTAATCCTCTGCCCACGCCGCGAAGGCCGCCCCCTCCCCCGCCAGCGCCTGCGCCACCAGCCCGCCGGCCCGCGCGCCCATGAGGATGGCGGCGGAGATGCCCTGCGAGGAGAGGGGATCGAACGTCATGGCCGCGTCCCCCGCCGCGCACCAGCGCGGGCCGTGGAGGGTGCGCCCGGCGGCTGTCTCGGCCGGAGAGGTGCGGGGTACCACCGCGCCGGCGCCCTCGCCTACCAGCCGGCGCACGTGAATCGTCGGCTCAAGGCGCCGCGCCCAGCCGGCGACGCCATCCCCCAGAAGGTCGGCATCCGTGAGGAAGGCGAGGACACGCCGGCCGCCCGGCAGCGGCGTCGTGTACCACCAGCCGTCCGCCACCGCCTCCACGCTCGTGCCGCGATAGGGGTCGGCATCATCCAGCGTCGCCACCAGTGCCACCTGACGGTCGAAGGCCTCACGCCCCGAACCGACGTGCCGCGCCACGGCGGCGGCCCGGCCGGTGGCGTCGAGCACGAAGCGCGCGGCGAGGCGCCGGCCGTCCCTGAGCGTCACCTCCCATCCCTCGGGCGTCGAGGCGATGCCCTCCAGCCGCCCCGCGACCAAAGCCGCACCCGCCGCTTCGGCACGGGCGCGGGCGTCGGCATCGAAGCGGGCGCGGTCGAGCAGCCAGCCACTGCCGAGGGGATTGGCCAGGAAATCCGTCTCGATGAGGTCGTCGCTGCCCCAGCAGGAGCGGGTGCCGTAGGCGATGAGGTGGCGGTCCTCGTCGAGCAGCCCCGGGCCGAAGGCGGCATCCACCAGCCCCGCCATGCCCGGCGGCAGGCTCTCCCCGGGCCACGCCTGGCCGCGCGCATCGTGAAGCAGCACCACCCTCAGCCCACGCCCCGCCGCGGCGATGGCGGCGGCGGAACCGGCCGGGCCGGCACCCGCCACGAGGAGATCGCAGCTCATCCGACGAAAACGAGGCCGCCCGGATTGGGCAGGCCGTCGGCGAAGTCGGAGACGATGCCCACCTCGCCCTTCAACTGCACCTTCTTGATGAGCCGCCCCCGCGTCTGCGACGTGTAGAGATCGCCCTTGAGGTCGAAGGCGATGCCGAACGGCATGGTCAGCTCCGCCCCGCGCAGGATGAGCGGGATGGGCGTGCCGAGCGGATCGAAGCGCCTGACGGCGTTCTCCAGCTGGTCCGCCACATAAAGGCGATAGGAGGTGTCGTAGGCCATCTGGCGGGGATTGCGGAAGCCGGTGAGCCAGTTGGGGTTGAGGATTTCGCCCGTGGTCGCGTTGATGCGCGCCACCGAGGTGCCGCCCCAGCTCACCAGCAGCGCGCCGTCCGGCGCCACCACCACGCCGATGGGCGAGACCAGCCCCGCCTCCGGCGGCACCAGCACGCGGCTTTTCCCGTCCGGCGTGATGACGGAGACGAAGCCCTTCTCCACCCAGTTGGCCACATAGAGGTTGCCCTGCCGGTCGCCGGCGATGCCCATGGGCTGGGAGAAGCCTTCCGCGAACAGGGAGACCTCGCCTTTGGGCGTCACCCGCCGCACGAAGCCGGCATTCATGCAGGAGACGTAGAGGTTGCCGTCGAGGTTGCGCGTCATGCCCTCCGGCCGCTCCAGCGGGGCGGAAAGGGCCATCACCGTCACCGCACCCTCGGCATCCACGAGGCGCAGGCTGTTGTCGTCGGAATTGGCCACCACCAGCGGGAAGGTCGCCACCTGCGGATAGAGCGTGTTGGCGCCGTAGCTCGCGTCCGGCTCGCGGGCGAAGCCCACCAGCGTCTCCACCTTCATGCGCGCCGGGAAGCTGCCGTCGCTCGGGCCGGGACGGTCGGCGACGACGCCGAGGCGGAACCAGTCCTGCGCCATGGCGGCGAGCACCGGCGGGCGGGTCGGCGCGCTGATGAAGCGTTCCCAGTCGCGGCGTCGGGCGAAGGCGGCGCGCCGCTCATCAATGGCGCGGGCGGTGTCCATCACCACCTTGTAGTCCGCTTCCGACAGCACCGTATTGGGCACCCGCGCCGGCCAGAAGGCGGGCAGAACGGGGGAGATGGACGACTGGTAGCCCGAGCGGCAGCTCGACCAGTCCGCCTGCCACGGCAGGCCCAGCCACTGGGTGATGCCGCCCGGCCCGAGGCGGGAGAGCGGGCCGGACTTGGACAGGGCCTCCGGCGAAGTCATGTCGGGCCCGTAATCGGTGAGGTCCACCGCGCGGGCGGTGGAGACGAGGCGCATGTCCGCCGTCCAGATCCACGGCACGCGGGCGATCCACGGGAATTCCTGCCCCGGATGGAACGGCCCGCCGACGCAGGCCTCCAGCGCCGCGCGGTCCAGCGCCGCCGGCTGGCCGCCGAGGGCGATCCCCTCCAGCCGTCCCGCGCGGGCCGGGCGGCCGGCGGTGAAGCGGCCGGCGGCCCAGTTGCGCAGATGGGCATATTGCAGCGGCGTCAGCGTCATCCACTGGCGCGGCTCGATGACATCGGGCGGCAGCACCAGATGGTCGCCATAGAGCTGCGGCTCCAGATCCGGCCGCACCTCGGGGGAAGCGGGATCGCGGAACAGCGCGAGGATTTCGGCCCGGAAGGCGGCATTGGCCGGCGATGCATCCGCGAGGCGGGCACGCAAGGCGGGGCGCGCGAAGTCCCGGGGCGATCCGAAGCCGAATTTGGCGAGGAAGCCTGCATTCACCCATTGCAGATCGGAGAGGCGCGCAAAGACCGGCCAGACGTGATCCTCGAACACGGTGGGCGGCGCCTTGCGGACACCGGCGCCCACCAGCGTCGCCTCCACCACGTCATAAAGCGTCACGAGGCTGGTCGCGATGGCCGGCGCGTAATTGGGGCCGACGCTGATGAGCCACGCGGGATCGGCGCGGAAGTCCCGGCCGCCCATGCGCACCACCGCATCCACCGGACCGTCGCCGGTGTCGTCGGCCCAGCCGTCATTGTCGGCATAACCGCTCATGGGCGGGGCATCGGGGGCGGGGTGGCAGCGGCCGGAGGCGGGCATCACCACGAGGTGACCGTCGGCGTCGGTCATCACCTCGCCGAGATTGACCGACTGGCCCTGAAAGGCGCCGCCATCGAGCCGCTGGGGCCTGGCCCCCGGCCCGGTCACGGTGCGCGGACCGGGAACGATGGCGAGGCTGGCGCGGTCCGCCACCTTGGCGTTGCGGCGGCCGGCGGCGGGGGCGCCGGGCAGGTCGAAGGGAATGTCGATGCCGTACCAGAGCGCCTTGGTGTTGGCGACGGTCAGCGTCCAGCTTATTTCAGCCTCGCGCGCCGTCACCTCGCCCAGCACGCGGCCCTGCGCGTCATAGGCGAAGAGGCGGAAGCGGGCGGCCTGCCGGGCCATGGCGCCGGCCTCGTCCTTGAAGGGACCGACCGGCACCCCGCCGGGCACTTCGGGGCCGAAATAGAAGGCGTCCTTGCTGTTGCCCACCCGCGCCACGCCGATGGCGGGATGGATGGCGATGCGCGCCACCCGCTTCGGATCGATCCCGCCCGGTGCGGCCGACGCCTGCGTGGCGCCGGCAAGGCCGGCCGAAAGCCCGGCAACGAATGCACGGCGCGACAGCACCCCGTCCCCCATGGTCCCCTCCCCGCTCCCCCGAGCGCGGCGAGACTAGGCAAGCGATGGCTATGCCGTAAAGAGCGCCTGCGGGAAAACTCAGGCGAAATGATCGCCCACATAGGAGGCCACCCGCCCGAACGCCGCTTCCGCGCCCTTGGCGGCGCGCGCCTCCTCCTCGGCCGAGAGCGGCACCGCATCGAGGGCGGCGACGAAGGTCTTCCAGTGGAGGCCCCGCCCCTCGGGCGCGGCGGCGAGATGGCGGGCGCCGAAGCGCTCGTCGAGACCGAGGGCGGCGGCGGCCTTCAGCAGGAAGGCGGCACCGAGGTTCGATCCCTCCGCCACATAGAGCCAGCCGAGCGCCTCCGGCAGCGGCGCATTGAGGCCGAGGGCGGGGACATCGCCCGGCGCGGGCACGGGAAGGCCGAGATCGGCGAGATCGGCGGCAATGTCGGCGAGCCGCCGGCGGCCGGGCAGATCGGGCAGCAGCGCGCCGAGGGCCGGGCTGTCATAGAGCGCGGCGATGTCGCGATGAAACAGATACTGCACCGCGAGGAAGCGGCCATAGCGCTCCCGGCTCTCGAACGGCCGCCCGGCCATGATGGCGCTGTCCAGCCGCTCATGGGCGGCATGGGTGAGGGCCTTCAGCGCCGATGCGCGGCTTTCGGCGCGGGCGGGGGAGCGGTCGAGTTCGGCGGTGGTCATGGCAGCCTCAATATTTGAACTATTCTCGATCAAAACAGATGATCCGTTAGAATAGGAACAGTCCGGATCTGTCTAAGCGGATACGCGGTCTCTCGCAAGGTTAGGCAGCAGCGTCTGCGATCACAGGGACAAGTCATCGCCGCAGCTCTCCGATGTGGAAATCAATGCTTGCGGCATCATTACATCAAACGGCCGGCGAGGCCAGCTTTGCGCCCTAGAGACGGCAGCCGCCGCAACGCAAGCTTTGCTGGAAAAATTCCAATCAACACTCGGAACGTTCATCGCGGCGCGGAGATAGGCAAAGGCGGGCCGGCTGCGGCGCGGTCGAGTTCGCCGCAGCCTTGATGTAGGCTCGTCGCTGAGGCCGGCGCGCCGTCCGGCCCGAGGAGGAACGTCCATGCGTCCGGTCACCACTGCTGCCCACTCCGTTCGGGCCACGCGCTCCCTTCCCCTTCTCGCCGCGCTCCTCACCGGCCCGCTCTTCATCGCGCCGGCTCTCGCCCAGGCCCCGGCGGCTGCGCCCGCCGCGCCGGCCGCGAAGGTGGTGAAGGCCGACATCATCAACAACGAAGGCAAGACCATCGGCTCCGCCACCGCCACCGGCACGGAGCGCGTCACCATCGTGCGCGTGGCGCTCTCCGCCGGTGCCCTGCCGCCCGGCTGGCACGGCATCCACTTCCATCAGGTGGCGAACTGCTCCGACACCGCCAAGTTCATGGATTCCAAGGGCCACGTGAACCATCACGACAAGGCCCACGGCCTGCTCAATCCCAATGGCCCGGACCAGGGCGACCTGCCGAACATTTATGCCAATGCCGACGGCTCGGTGAATGCCGAGGTGTCGAGCACCACCGGCCTCACCGACAAGGACGGCCTCGGCCAGCCGGGCGGCTTCGCGCTGGTGATTCATGCCAGCCCCGACGACTTCATCACCCAGCCCATCGGCGGCGCCGGCGCCCGCATCGCCTGCGCGGCGTTCAAGCCGTAAGGGCGAGGGAAGTCCGTCGGACGGATCGACAGGCACCACCGTCATGCCCGGGCTTGTCCCGGGCATCCACGTCGGGCCGATCACAACATGGCCGGAAAGTGTGCCCGGCCTCGCCACGTGGATGGCCGGGACAAGCCCGGCCATGACGGCTCGTGAGAACCCCATCGGGCCTATATTAACATCATTAAAATGTGCAACTAAAGAATACCCCGCTCCTTTCCGATAATTTATTGAATCCCCCGATTTTGTGGTGATACTCCGCGCCCGAATTGCCCCATCCCGCGCGGAGTCCCGTTTCATGCGCCTGTCCCTGCCTTTCGCCGCGCTCGCGGCGACGCTGCTTTCCCTTTCACCGGCCCTTGCGGCGGACCCCAAGCCCCTGCGCATCGGCGTGCTGAACGACCAGTCCGGCATCTATGCCGACATGGCCGGCCCCGGCTCGGTCATTGCGGCGAAGATGGCGGTGGAGGATTTCGGCGGCAGCGTGCTGGGCCGTCCGGTGGAGATCATCGCCGGCGACCACCAGAACAAGCCCGACGTGGGCTCGGCCATCGTCACCCGCTGGATCGACGAGGACGGGGTGGACGTGATCGCCGACATCCCCACCTCCTCCGTGCTGCTGGCGGTGCAGGAGATCGGCCGCACCAAGAACAAGCTGGTGCTCGCCTCCACCGGCGGCTCGTCCGATTTCACCGGCAAGGCCTGCGCGCCCACCGGCATCCACTGGACCTACGACACCTATGCGCTGGCCGCCGGCACCGGCGCCTCGCTGGCCAAGGACGGGCCGTGGTTCTTCATCACCGCCGACTATGCCTTCGGCACGGCGCTGGAGCGCGATACGGCGAAGGCGGTGGAAAAGGGCGGCGGCAAGGTGGTGGGCAGCGTGAAGCACCCGCAGGGCACCGCCGATTTCTCCTCCTTCCTGCTCCAGGGCCAGGGCTCGGGCGCAAAACTCATCGCCTTCGCCAATGCCGGCAGCGACACGGTGAACGCCATCAAGCAGGCCAACGAATTCGGCATCCCCCAGTCGGGCATCAAGCTCGCCGGGCTCTATCTGCACATCACCGACATCCACGCCATCGGCCTTCAGACGGCGCAGGGCCTCATCCTCACCCAGGGCTTCTACTGGGATCTGAACGACGAGACCCGCGCCTGGTCCAAGCGCTTCTATGAGCGCCACAAGGCCATGCCCACCATGGGCCAGGCCGGCACCTATTCGGCGATCCTGCATTACCTGAAGGCGGTGAAGGCCGCCGGCACCACCGACACCGCCACCGTGGCGGCGCAGATGAAGGCGACGCCGGTGGACGACTTCTTCTCTCATGGCGGGCGCATCCGCGAGGATGGCCGCATGGTCCACGATCTCTATCTGCTGCAGGTGAAGACGCCCGCCGAGCAGAAGTATCCGTGGGACTATCTCAAGCTCATCCGCACCATCCCCGGCGACGAGGCGTTCCGCCCGCTGGCCGAGGGCGGCTGCCCGCTGGTGCGCCAGCACGCGGCCAACTGAGGTCGCCTCCCGCGCGGCGGGTGGTCTTGGGGTTGCCCCCGGCGCTTAGCCCGCGCCGGGGCGGTCTTAAGTTGCCCCGCCGCTCAGGCGCGGCGAGGGAGCGGCCCCCCGCTCGCGAGATAGACGCCGATGGTGGCGGCGAAGATGCCCAGCCAGTCCGTGCCGGAGGGGTATTCACCGAGGATGGGGATGGCCATGAGCGCCGCCAGCACCGGCACACAGGCGCCGAAGGCCGCGCCCGCCGAGGCGCCCAGCAGCGCCACCGAGCGGGCGAACAGGAACAGCGAGATCACGGTGGCGAAGACGCCCTGATAGACCGCCTGGAAGATGACGTCGCGCAGCGGCGCATCGAGCACGGTGAAGCCGTGCACCATGGCGTACAAGGGCAGATAGAGCACCGCCGAGCCCACCGACACCACCGCCACCGCATGGAGCGCGCCGAGCCCGCTCTTGCGCAGCGCCACCGCATAGCTGGCCCACATGAAGGCGCCGGCCATGCACAGGAGGTGGCCGATGCCCGAACCCAGCCCGGAAGCCACCGCCCCCACCCCGGCGATCAGCGCCACGCTGGCGAGGATCAGCGCATAGCCCACCCGCCGCTGCATGCTGAACCGTTCGCGCAGGGCCACGGCCGAGATCAGCGCCACGAACAGGGGCATGACGCCGGGAATGAGCACCCCCGCCTGCCCCGCCGGCGTGGTGCGCAGGCCGAAGCCGGCCACCACCGCATAGGGCGCGCCGGCGCCGATGATCATCACCAGAAGCTGCCAGGGCTTCGCCTTGTCGAGCCCCAGCCCGTGGCGCAGCAGCACCGGCAGCAGCACGAGGCCGGCCGTGGCGTAGCGCAGCATGGTGACGTCGAAGACGCCGAGGGACGACGTGACGCCGAGCCGGGTGATGGACATCCACCCCGCCCATATGGTGACGCTCGCGAGCCCGAACAGCGCCCCCGCCACATAGCGCGCGGTGGAGATCGGCGCGCCCGCCGCCTGCGGGCCCGTCGTCTGGGATGGAGCCGTGTGCGTACTCATGCCGTGTAGGTCGTCATGCCGCGGATATGCCCATGCCTGTCCGGAATCGGCCACAGGCTACCCCGCACAATCCACGCGGCCTAATGAGAGTTTGAGCTGCAATCCATGAGGCCCGCTGATGGGTCGACGGCCAGGAGCCTCACGCCGGCACGGCCGCCCGCCAGCCGTTGACCGCCGCCAGCTCCGCCTCCGGCTGCTCGGACACCACGGCGCGCCGGCCCAGGAAGACGCTGCCCGCCTCGCCGTCGAGTGACAGCCAGTCGCCCTCCGCCAGGATCGCGGTGCCAAGGCGGGCACGGCGGGCGGCGAGGTCGATGACCAGCGCGGCGCAGCCGACCACACAGGCCCGGCCGAGCTGGCGCGCCACCACGGCGGCATGGGCGGTGCGCCCGCCGATGCTGGTGAGGATGCCCGCCGCCAGCGCAAGCGCGGCGATATCGTCGGTCGCCACATCCGGGCGCAGCAGGATCACCGCATCGCCCGCCGCTGCGAGGCGTCGAACGCCCTCCTCGTCGAACGCCACCCGGCCGCTGACCGTGCCGGGCGAGGCGGCGACGCCGTGCGCCACCGGCTCCGCATCGCCGGAAAAGCGGGTGGCGGCGACAGCGGAAAGGTCCACGCCTTCCATCAGCGCCAGTCCCTCGGCCGGGGTGATGGCGCCTTCCGCCACCATGTCCACCGCGATCTTGAGCGCGGCGCGTGGCGTGCGCTTGGCGGCGCGGGTCTGGAGGAAATAGAGGCGGCCCTCCTCGAAGGTGAATTCCACGTCCTGCACGTCGCGATAATGCCGCTCCAGCGCCGCGACGCCCTCGGCCAAAGCGGCGGCGACGTCGGGCAGCACCGCGCCGAGCCGGTCGAGCCCCACCGGCTGGCGGCGGCCGGACACCACATCCTCGCCCTGCGCATCGAACAGGAGATCGGCATAGAGGCCCGGCACCCCGCTCGCCGGATTGCGCGAGAAGGCGACGCCCGAGCCCGAGCGCACGCCGGCATTGCCGAACACCATGGCCTGCACCGTCACCGCCGTGCCGGCCAGATGCTCCAGATGGTTCAGCCGGCGATATTCGATCGCTTTCGGCGCGGCCCAGGAGCGGAACACCGCTTCCACCGCCTCGGCAAGCTGGTCGCGCGGGTCGGCGGGCACGCTCGCGCCATAGCCGTCGCGGGCAAGGTCCAGATAGCGCGCGGCGAGGCGCTCCAGCGCCTCCGGGTCCAGTCCCTGCTCGCTGCCCGCCTGCTCGGCGGCGATGAGTTCGCGCTGCACCTGCTCGAACGGCGCGCGCGGCAGGCCGGCCACCACCTCGCACCAGCCCTCGATGAAGCGGCGATGGCAGTCGAAGGCAAGGCGCGGGTTGCCATGGAGGCGCATGAGACCGCGCGCGGTCTCGGCGGTCATGCCCACGTCCAGCACGGTCTCCAGCATGCCGGGCATGGACTTTTCCGCGCCGGAGCGGACGGAGACGAGGAGCGGGCGGCGGCGGTCACCGAAGCGCCGGCCGGTGGCCGCTTCGAGGAAGCCGAGGCCCTCCTCCAGCAGGCGCCGCACCGCGCCCTCGCGCCGCTCGCCGCAGAGCGTGGTGGAGAGCACGAAGGCGGGCGGCACGTCGAGCCCCAGCGCATTCATCCGCCAGAGCTGGGCGGCCTTGGAGCCGAAGTCATGCGCCGTCAAAGGCGCGGTGGTGCCGCCGGTGCCGATGAAGGCGATGGGGTGCGTGTGGGGGGTCTGGTTCTTCACGGGGCCATCTCCTCCAGCACCGAGGCGCGCAGCGCGAGGGCGGCGCGGGCCAGTTCGTCGGTGGCGCCCTCGATGGCGCGGGCCAGCTCAAGGGTCGCGACAAGCGCCCCGGCGTCGAGGGGGGCGCCCTCATCCAAGGCCAGCGCGGCTTCCTGCACCCGGCGATGGGCGGCATCAGCCCGGCGCTCGCCCTCGGTCACGGCGTCGATGGCTTCCAGCGTGTCGGTCACATCCTCCCGCCGGCCGGCAGAGCCCTCGCTGGCGGCGGCCACCGCCCGCACGAGATCGGAGCAGCAGACCACCGCGCCGGCGGCGAGATCACGCAAGGGCGGCACGGCGGCGCCGGGCTTCAGCCGCGCGGCGCTGGCGAGGAAGGCGGCCTCCTCGAACGCATCCACCGCCTGCTCGGCGGCATCCGCCACGGGCAGGAAGCGCCCGCCCTGGCCGAACGGGCCGCTCGCCCGCTCACGGGCGCCGACGATCTGCCGGTCGGCCTTCTCCTCCAGCCTTTTGGCCCGGCTGCGCAGCGCATCGCGGGCCGCATCGGAGAGATCCGAAGGGGCATCGAGCACGCCCGCCACCGCGCCGGCCAGCATGCGGGCGATGCCCAGCTGGCGCAGCACCACGGCCAGCATCTCCTCCTCCACCGAGCCGAAGCTGCGCGCCAGTTCCGCCCGCACCTCGTCGCGGATGAGCCGGGCCGAGCGGCCGGCGGCCAACCCCTCGCTGGCGAGGCGCAGCACCTCGGCGAGGAAGCGCGCCGCGCCCTCGCGCCCCAGCACCCGGTCGAGCCGCGCACCATAGGGCACCCGCCCCTCGGCGCTGCGGCGCACGGCATCGAACACCAGTTCCGGCCCGCCCATCTCCAGAAAGCCGCGATGGCCGATGGCGCCGCGCGCGGCGGTGCGCAGCAGGGCGATGGCAGTGGATTTGTCCACAAAGGTCTGGAGCGCCTTGCGCGCCTTGTTCCAGTCGATGAGGAAGACGATGTTGCGGCCCACGGCCGAAAGGAAGCCGTCCAGCGCCTCCCCATCGGTCGCGACGAAGCGGCCGGTGACGAGGTGGAAAGCCGCCCCGCCGGCAATGCCCGCCGCCGTGCGCTCGGCAAGTGGAGTCCACTCGGCCCCGGCATCCGAAAACAGGGAGATGAAGAACTTGGCGCGGGAGCGGTGCACGTCCGTATAGGTGACGGTCGCCGCGAGCCCGTCCACGGCGATGATGATGACATGGGCATCGGTGGTGCCGATGTCGTTCTGGATCACGAGGCGCGCCCCGCTGCGGCTCGCCGTGGTGTCGAGGCCGGGATGGCCGAAGATCAACCGGCGCGTCTGCGCAAGCCCCGCCATGAAGGCGGCGATGCGCGGCTTGTCCGCCTCCGCGATGCCAAGCGTCCGCGCGCCCGCCACCGTCTCGGCGGACAGTGTTGCGGAGAGGCGGTTCAGCGCCTTGTGCAGGTCCATGACCAGGAGATGGGCGCTGTCCGCCCCGCCGCGCCGGGCACTGGTGAGGCGCACCAGATCGGCCTCGGAGAGGATATCGTCCACCCCGCCGGCAAACGCCGTGCGCAGGGCCGCGAGACGCGCGGCGAAGCCGTCGGCGCCGCCATCCCCCGCCGCCTCCAGCGGATCGGCCATGGCGGCGATGTCGTCGAGGATCGCCTGCGTCAGCCGGCCGGCGCCGCTGACCTGATAGCCGCCGCCGTCGAGCATCCGGGCGCTGGCGATGGCCGCGTCGAGCCCGTCGCCCCCGAGGCCGGCAGCGCGCGCCTCGGCGTCCAGCGGGCGAACGGGGGTGGCGGGCGCGCGGGCACGGGCGGCGGCGTCCTGCAAGGCGGTCATGCGCAGCTTGGCGCGGTCATTGGCGGCGAGCGCGCGTTCCAGCCGCGCCGGGAGCAGCAACCCGCCTTCGCCGAGCGCCTCGACGATCAGGGTCTTCTCCATGTCTTCCGCCTCCCCGTCACCTGATACGCACAGCCCGCCCGTGCGCCGGCCACAAGGGCGGGCGCCGGGTGTCGAAAGGCTGTGTGGGACTTTCGGCGCCCCGGTCTACGACGGGCATCTGACAAATCGACGACAGGCCACTCACGCCACGCGCCTGCGCCGGAGCGCCCGCGCGGCGAGCTTCCACAGCTCGCGCGTCCAAATGACCGAGCTTGCCACCGCCGTGCACAGCAGCCAGTCGCGCGCGGTCAGTGGCACGGTCGAGAAGGCCTGCTGCAGCGCCGGCAAATAGAGCACCAGCGCATGGAGGAGGAGCGAGCCGGCCACGGCGGCGATGAGCCAGCGGTTGGCGAAGGGCCGCACGAAGGCGCTCGCGGTGTCGGAGCGCGCGTTGAAGACATTGAACAGCTGGAACAGAACGAGGGTGGTGAAGGCCATGGTCTGGCCATAGGCCAGCGTGCCCTGCCCCTCCACGAGCCCGCCCGGCAGGGACAGGTCGATGACGAAAAGCGTGCCCGCCGCCATCACCGCGCCGACGAAGACGATGCCCGCCCACATGGTGCCGGTGATGACGCCCTCGCCCCGCCGGCGCGGCGGCCGCGTCATCACGTCCCCATCGGCCGGATCGATGCCGAGGGCGAGCGCGGGCGCGCCGTCGGTCACGAGGTTGATCCAGAGAATCTGGGTGGCGAGCAGCGGCAGCGCCACGCCCCCGCCCGCCGCCTCGGCCACGGCCGAAAGGCCGATGCGCCCGGCGAGGAGCAGGCCGAGGACCATGGTCATCACCTCGCCGATGTTGGACGACAGCAGGTAGCGCAGGAACTTGCGGATGTTTGCGAAGATCGCCCGGCCTTCGGCGACGGCGCGCACGATGGTGGCGAAGTTGTCGTCCGCCAGCACCATGTCGGCCGCCTCCTTCGACACGTCCGTGCCGGTGGTGCCCATGGCGATGCCGATGTCCGCCGCCTTGAGGGCCGGCGCGTCGTTCACCCCGTCGCCGGTCACGGCGACCGTCTCGCCGGCCCGGCGGAGGGCCGCGACGATCCTCAGCTTGTGCTCGGGATCGACACGGGCATAGACGGACGCCTGCGCGACCACCCGGTCCAGCCCGGCCTCATCCAAAGCGGCGATGCGGGCCCCGGTCACGACCCCGGCGTCCACCGGAATACCCACCTCGCGGGCGATGACGGTGGCGGTGGCCGGATGGTCGCCGGTCATCATGAGCGTGCGGATGCCCGCGGCATGGGCCTGCGCCACCGCCGCCCGCGCCTCGGGCCGGGGCGGGTCCATCATGCCGATGAGGCCGATGAAGACGAGGTCGCGCTCGTGCTCGGCGGTGACGACACCATCCGCGAGGTCAGGGGCCGGCAAGGCCCGATAGGCGACGCCCAGGGTGCGCAGTGCCTCGCCGGCAAGCGCGTCATTGGCGGAAAGGATGGCGGTGCGGCGCGCCGCGCCGAGCGGCACCTCGGCCTCGCCCCGAAGCTCGCCGGTGCAGTGGGCGAGCAGCACGTCCGGCGCGCCCTTGGTGACGAGGATGAGGTGGGAGGGCCGTTCCGCGTCGCTGTGCAGCGTGCTCATGAGCTTGCGCTCGGACGAGAAGGGCACCTCGCCCAGCCGGGCGAAGCGCGCATCGAGGGCCGGGGCGCTGAGGCCCGCCTTTCGCGCGGCGACGATGAGCGCACCTTCCGTGGGGTCGCCATGCACCACGAAACCATCGGCGCCTTCGTGAAGGATGGCATTGTTGGCCCGCTCGGCGGCGATGAGCGCGCGCTCGACCTCCTGCTCCAGCGCCGGCCGGTGGGCGGGCGCGTCGGGAAATTCCAGCGCGCCGTCTGGGGCATAGCCGGTGCCGGTGAGGGCGACGCTGCCGCTTGCCGTCACCACCCGGCGCACGGTCATCTCGTTGCGGGTCAGCGTCCCGGTCTTGTCGGAGGCGATCACCGTGGCCGAGCCCAGCGTCTCCACGGCGGCGAGGCGGCGCACGATGGCCTTGTTGCGGGCCATGCGCTGCATGCCCAGCGACAGCACCGCCGTGACCACCGCCGGCAGGCCCTCCGGCACCGCGGCGACGGCGAGGGCGACGCCGAGGATCAGCACATTCAACACCTGTGGCAGGTCGCGCACGCCCTCCATGAGGAGGATGGTGCCGATGACCGCGCCGGCGATGGCGAGGACGACGGCGCCGAGCACCCGGCCGACGCGCTCCAGTTCCCGCTGGAGGGGCGTCTCGTCCTGCGGCGCCTTCTCGATGAGGCCGGCGATGCGCCCCATCAGCGTCTGCATGCCGACCGCCGTCACCACCGCCCTGCCGTGGCCATAGACCGCATGGGTACCGCTCCACACCATGTTGGCGCGGTCCGCCGGCTCGGCCCCGTCCGGCAGCGCCGCCACGTCCTTCGCGGTGGGCACGCTCTCGCCGGTGAGCGCCGCCTCCACCGTCTGCAGCGCGGTGGCCTGCAGGAGGCGGCCGTCGGCCGGAATGGTGTCGCCTTCCGCCACGAGGATGACATCGCCGGGCACGAGCGCGGCGGCGTCGATGGACAGGGTTTCGCCGTCGCGTATGACCCGCGCATGGGCCGCCGAAAGCCGCCGCAGCGCCGCAGCGGCGCGCTCCGCCCGCGCCTCCTGCACATAGCCCATGGCGGCGTTGAGGAGCACGATGGAGAAGATGGCGAGCGCCTCGTAGGGCAGCGGCGTCGCGCGCTCATGCAGCCAGATGGCGGCCGAGATGGCGCCGGCAGCGATGAGCATGAGGACGAGGGCGCTGGCGAACTGGTCGAGGAACCGCCGCCATCCGCTGCGCGCCGGGGCGGTGGCGATCAGGTTCGGGCCGAAGGCCGCCTGCCGCCGCTCCGCCTCGGCGCCGGAGAGGCCGCGCTCGGCGTCGCTGCCCAGCACGGCAAGCACCGCTTCGGCGGACTGTCGGTAGGGCTCGGACGAAGCAACGGCGATCGGCAGCATGACGCTACGATAGCCGCATGGTGGCGACATGGTGCTGACACAGAGCAAATATCCCGCGGGATTCCGCTCAGGTCCGGTAGCCCTCCTCGGCCAGCACCTGCCGCACCACGGGGCGGGCACGCAGGCGCTGGTAGTGGGCCTTCACCTTGGGAGGCATGGGGATGCCGGTGCGGTCGGCCCAGAACTCGTTGTAGAACAGCGCCGCATCGGCGATGGAGAAGCGCTCGCCCACGGCGAAGCCCTCGGCCGGCAGGCGGCGTTCGATGATGTCGAACCCCTGTGTCACGATCTCCCGGCCGTGTGAGGTCACGTCGTCTTTCAGACGTCCGCTGTCTTCCGGCGCGACATAGCGCTCGGCCACGAACACGCGGGTGAAGCCCT
Source organism: Xanthobacter sp. SG618 (assembly GCF_012932745.1). Lineage (NCBI taxonomy): Bacteria > Pseudomonadati > Pseudomonadota > Alphaproteobacteria > Hyphomicrobiales > Xanthobacteraceae > Xanthobacter > Xanthobacter sp. SG618. The sequence goes on from NZ_JABBHL010000011.1 coordinate 44,767, forward strand.
CGCCGTGCAGCTGGCCGATGGCGAAATTCATCAGCTCTTCGGCCTGCGCCGCCAGCGCCGGGTCCTCCGGCAGGAGCTTGCCGCGCGGATAGGTGCGGGCGAGCCAGAGGGCAATGGACCTGAAGTCGCACAAGGGTTCGCCGCCATCCGGCACCAGGGTCGGGATGGTGCCGCGCGGGTTGATCTTGAGGTAATCGGGACGCAGGTGGTCGCCGGCGGGGATGTTGATGATCCACGCCTCGAACGGCAGTTCCAGCGTCTCGAGCAGGATGTGGATGCCCGTGGAGCAGGACCCGGGCGTCATGTAGAATTTCATGGCCATGGGGACAGCCAAGCAAGAAGCGTGACAGGGCGGGGGGCAGGGGCGAAGCCGTCACGCTTGGCCTGCGCGGCCATCTCCGCTTCGTCCACCCGCGCCCGCCTTTCAAGGCCGTCATCGCCCGCCTCGTGCGGGCGATCCACGGAACGGCCGGGGCGGCTCCGTCTGGACGAGCACCCTTCCTGCGGCGGGGTGGATCCCCCGGACAAGCCGGGGGATGACGGCTGCGGGAGAGCCGTGCGAGCGGCAGCACTCCGCCGACGCCGCTACTTCTCCACGAACGCCTTCTCGATCACATAATGCCCCGGCTCCGACATGCTGCCCTCGGCGAAGCCCTGCGCGTCGAGCAGGCCGCGGATGTCGGCGATCATGGCGGGGCTGCCGCACAGCATCACCCGGTCGTGCGCCTTGTCGAGGGGCGGCAGGCCGATGTCGGTGAAGAACTTGCCGGAGGTCATCAGGTCGGTGAGTCGGCCCTGGTTGCGGAACGGCTCGCGCGTCACAGTGGGATAATAAATCAGCCGCTCGCGCACCTCCTCGCCGAGGAAGGGGTCTTCGGGCAGCTCCTTGGTGAGGTAGTCGGAATAGGCCAGTTCCGCCACCGTGCGGCAGCCGTGGGCCAGCACCACCTTGTCGAAGCGCGCATAGGTGTCGGGGTCGCGGATGATGCTGAGGAAGGGCGCGAGCCCCGTACCGGTGCCGAGCAGATAGAGGGTGCGGCCGGGCAGGAGATTGTCGTGGATGAGGGTGCCCGTGGGCTTCTTCCCCACCAGGATGCGGTCGCCCACCTTCAGATGCTGGAGGCGCGAGGTGAGCGGGCCGTTCTGGACCTTGATGGAGAAGAATTCCAGCTCCTCGTCATAGTTGGGCGAGACGATGGAATAGGCGCGCACCAGCGGGCGGCCCTCCACCTCCAGCCCGATCATGGTGAACTGGCCGTTGATGAAGCGCAGCGCCGGGCTGCGGGTGGTGCGGAAGCTGAACAGGGTGTCGGTCCAGTGATGGACGCTGAGCACTTCCTGCGTCTCGAAATTGCTCATGGACGATCCGATGGCTTAAGGCCACGCGCACGGCGCCGGACGCGCGCAAGGGCGCGCCCGCGGGGCACGGGGCGAATTGACGATGGACGGATCCAGACATATAACTAACTAGTGAGTTAAGCAAGACGGAGCCCGGCGCCAGAAGGCCCGGCGGCACCGCGGCATGGGTAGGAATGGCAGGGGAGGATCGGCATGGCGATGCGCGTGCTCAGCGCGGACGAGGCAGCGCTTCTGGTGGAGAGCGGCGACACCCTCCTCATCGGCGGCTCGGGCGGCGGCCATGCGGTGCCGGACACCCTGATCGCCGCCGTGGCCGAGCGCTTCCTGAAGGAGGGCGCACCGCGCGGCATCACCACCGTGCATCCCGTGGGCCTCGGCGACCGCAAGACCCGCGGCGTCGGCCACCTCGCCCATGACGGCCTGCTAAAGCGCGTGGTCTGCGGCACGCTGGTGGATTCCCCGCCAGTGGAGAAGATGGCGCTGGAGGACCGGGTCGAGGCCTATACCCTGCCGCAGGGCGCGCTCTCCCAGCTCACCCGCGAGATGGCCTCCGGCCGTCCGGGCCTCGTCACCCATGTGGGCCTCAACACCTTCATCGATCCGCGCCTCGGCGGCGGGCGGCAGAGCCCCTCGGCCACGGAAGACCTGGTGGAAGTCGTCCAGCTCGCCGGGCGGGAATGGCTCTTCTACAAGCCCTTCGTGCCCAACATCGCCTTCCTGCGCGGCACCACGGCGGACGAGGACGGCAACATCTCCATGGAGCAGGAGGCCATCTTCGGCGAGATGATCTCTATGGCGCAGGCCACCAAGCGCGCCGGCGGCATCGTCATCGTGCAGGTGAAGCGCCTCGCCCGGCGCGGCACGCTGAACCCCAAGATGGTGAAGATCCCCGGCATCCTCGTGGATGTGGTGGTGGTCGATCCCGGCCAGATGCAGACCTATGTCTCGGACTACAATCCCGCCTATGCGGGCGAGTTGAAGATCCCCCTCTCCGCCATCGCGCCCTTGCCGTTCGATCCGCGCAAGGTCATCGCCCGACGCGCGGCGCTGGAGCTTTATGCGGGGGCGGTGTGCAATCTCGGCTCCGGCATCTCCACCGGCATCGCCACCGTGGCGGCGGAGGAAGGCTGCCTCGATGCCATCACGCTGACCAACGAGCAGGGCCTCATCGGCGGCGCGCCGGCGAGCGGCAACGAGGTGGGCGCCAGCCGCAACTTCCACGCCATGATCGACCAGCCCTACCAGTTCGATTTCTACGACGGCGGCGGGCTGGACATCGCCTTCCTCTCCTTCGCCGAGGTGGATGCGCAGGGCTCGGTGAACGTCTCGCGCTTCTCGGACCGCATCATCGGCCCCGGCGGCTTCATCAACATCTCGCAGAACGCCAAGAAGGTGGTCTTCTCCGGCACCTTCACCTCCGGCGGGCTCGACATGGCCTGGCCGGACGGCCAGACGGTGATCCGCAAGGAGGGCAGGGACCGCAAGTTCGTGGATCGCCTCCAGCAGCTCACCTATAGCGGCGCCTATGCCGCCGGCATCGGGCAGGAGGCGCTCTATGTCACCGAGCGCGCGGTGTTCCGGCGCGGCGCCTCCGGCCGGCTGGAACTGATCGAGATCGCCCCCGGCATCGATCTGGAGCGCGACGTGCTCGCCCACATGGACTTCCGCCCGGACATCGCCGGGGATTTGCGGCCCATGGATGCCGCGCTCTTCCTTCCGCAATCGATCGGACTTGAACAGCGGCTCGCCGTGTCGCAACGTTCGCCGCGCGGGCTCGGCGCAAGACTCAGCGCTTGAGCTGGCCCGTTCCTGTCACGCCGCCTGTTCCGGATCTTTCGATGCCCGCATCCCCTCCCGCCCGCAAGGCGGCCCGCTCTTCCAACGCCGCCCCCCAGCGCGAGGCGGCGACGCGGGATGCGGATAAGACGCGGCTGAACATCCTGGAGGCGGCGGAAGCTGAATTCGCCGCCAAGGGCCTCGCCGGGGCGCGCGTGGACGTGGTGGCCGAGGAGGCCGGCGCCAACAAGCGCATGATCTATTATTATTTCGGCAGCAAGGAAGACCTGTATCTGGCGGTTCTCGAGCGCGTCTACACGGACATGCGCATCGCCGAGGCCGAGCTGGCGCTGGAGGCGATGGCGCCGCTGGAGGCCATCACCTGCCTCACCGAATTCAAGTTCGACTATCCCGCCCAGCACCCCCATCTGATCCCGCTGCTCAACAGCGAGAATTTGCTGGGGGGCGAATATCTGCGCCGCTCGCTGCGCCTGCGGGAGATGCAGATCTCCCTCATCGCCCGGCTGGAAGCCATCCTGGCGCGCGGCGCGGCCGACGGCACGCTCCGAGCCGGCATCGACCCGCTGCATCTCTATCTGACCATCTCCGCCGTCAGCTATTTCTACTTCTCCAACAACCCCACCCTCTCCACCGCCTTCGGCCGCGACCTCGCCACCCCCGACGAACGCGCGGCGCGGCGCCGGCATGTGGTGGATGTGGTGACGCGGTATATCGAGAGGGTGTGAGGGGGGCGACGGCCTGTTGGCGCCCTTAAGGTCTTTCCATGCTTAGGAGATCTTCAGCGACTTGGTAGATGCTCGCCGCGACAGTCGAGAGAGCGGTATCGCGATCAGGCAACGTCGCGACGGCTTTTGCATCCTTGGGCAGGGCCTGCAATTTTCCAAATGGCGCATAATGCCACAAACATTCACGGGCTATCACGGGGATTACCCTGGCTTGACCCGCCTCATGCCGCTCCATGGCCCTCTTCATTTCGATATCGTAACAATAATTCGAATTAATGAAGTCAACACTTATTATTAGTATAATAATATCGGCACATTCCAACTTTTTTGAGATCAATCCATTCCATTCTTCCCCCGCCTTTATCATTCTATCATCCCAACTCTGGACCATATTTAAACGAGATAGCGGATGTAAATGCTTAATTAACTCACGCTTTATTTCTTCGTCGCTATGACTATAAGAAACAAACACATTAAGATGTTTCTTTTTATCGTAATTAATAGGGAAATTTACAAATCTAACTTTTCCGCCTGGGCCTGGCGCAACTTTAATTAGATTTTTTGCCAGTAAAGAGGCCTTTACTTTGTCATATCTATCGTCTGCCCACCGCAGAGATTTACGCATATCGGAATTGCTTATAGAAATATCATTATTTCCACAAAGCTTCAAAAGGCGATCCAAAAATCTTTCGTCAAAACTCTTAATTGGCTTACGTTTCTTCCCAACCATTGGCCTGCCCCTGAGCAACGACTGATTATCGACGTTATCTGATACAACCCTCCTCCACCAGTGCCAAGGCAGAGCTAGAAATGGCGGAATCTAGGAGCTGATCTATCAGCTTCGCTCCAGATGGGCTGACGACCGGGGCGGCTACCCAATGAGCACTCCTCGCCCTCCCCCCCCCCTTGGGGATAGTATTTCCTTCTTATGGGCATCGTGGACCTCCTTTCCCGCATTGACAGCCCCATGTCGTCCATATTAACTAACCAGTTACATAAGCAAGAACGCTCACCGAAACGCCCGCGCTGTCCTGCACGACGCCCGAGACGCGCCCCGAGAAACACCCCAAGGAGCCCTCCATGAAGTATGGGGATTTCCCGAAGATCACCTCGTTCAACGGCGTCGCCGGCTTCCGCGCGCATCTCGCCGAGCTGGGCGCGGACATGCCCTGCGACGACATCGTCGCCCACGGCCCCGACCAGCCGCTGGCCGCTCCGCTGACCGTGGACGGCATGACCATCGGCAACCGCTTCGCCATCCACCCCATGGAGGGCTGGGACGGCACCCGCGAGGGCGCACCCACCGAGAACACGAAGCGGCGCTGGCGGCGGTTCGGCGAGAGCGGGGCGAAGCTCATCTATGGCGGCGAGGCGGTGGCCGTGCGCCATGACGGGCGCGCCAACCCGCTCCAGCTGGTGATGACCGAGGCGGCGCAATCGGCCATCGCCGGCCTGCGCGAGACGGTGATCGAGGCCCACAGGGAGGCCACCGGCAATGACGACAACCTCGTCATCGGCCTCCAGCTCACCCATTCCGGCCGCTTCTGCAAGCCGAACGACAATCGCAAGTTCGAGCAGATGATCCTCTACCGCCATCCGGTGCTCGACCGGAAGTTCGGCATTCCGGAGGAGTATCCGGTGATGTCGGACGACGACATCTGGCGGCTGATCGACGATTACATCACCGCCGCGAAGCGCGCCCAAGCCTGCGGCTTCGACTTCGTGGACCTGAAGCACTGCCACGGCTATCTCGGCCACGAATTCCTCTCCGCCCGCACCCGGCCCGGCGCCTTCGGCGGATCGCTGGAGAACCGCACCCGCTTCCTGCGCGAGCTGGCCGCCGGCATCCGCGCCGCCTGCCCGGGGCTGAAGTTCGGCGTGCGCCTCTCGGCTATCGACCTCATCGCCTACCGGCCCGATCCGGCGGCGAGCGTGCCGGGCATCCTCGGCCCCGGCGTGCCGGAGAATGCGGCCGGCGCCCTGCCTTACGTCTACGGCTTCGGCACCGACGCGGGCGACCCGACCGCCTACGACCTCAACGAGACCTTCGAGATGTTCGAGGTGCTGCGGGCGCTCGACATCCACCTCGTCAACGTCACCTTGGGCAGCCCCTATTACAATCCCCACGTCACCCGGCCGGCGAGCTATCCGCCCTCGGACGGCTACCAGCCGCCGGAAGACCCGCTGCTGGGCGTGATGCGCCATCTGGAGGTGGTGCGGGCGCTGAAGGAACGCTTCCCGGACTTCACCCTCATCGGCTCCGGCTACACCTATCTGCAGGAATTCCTGCCCAACGTGGCGCAGGCGGTGGTGCGGCAGGGCTGGACGGATTTCGTCGGCCTGGGCCGCATGGTGCTCTCCTATCCCGATCTGCCGCTGGACGTGCTGCACGGCCGCGCCTTCCAGAAGAAGAAGGTCTGCCGCACCTTCTCCGACTGCACCTCGGCGCCGCGCAACGGCATCGTCTCCGGCTGCTATCCGCTGGATGCGTTCTACAAGAAGTCCGAAGAATTCAAGCAGCTCGCGGCGGTGAAGAAGGCGGCGAAGACCGCTTGAGATAACCGCTTAAGTCATCCGGGAGGACACCATGGCGGAGATCGCACCGGGGGCGCGGATCGCCTTCCTCGGCACCGGCATCATGGGCGGCCACATGGCCCGGCGGCTCGCTGAGGCCGGCTTCCGTGTCGCCGCCTGGAACCGCAGCCGGGCGAAGGCGGAGCCGCTGCTTGCCTCCGGCGCCACCCTCGCCGGGACGCCCGCCCAAGCGCTGGCCGGGGCGGAGGCAGCGGTGGTGATGCTCTCCACCGGCGCGGTCATAGACGAGGTGCTGTTCTCCGGCGCCGCCCTCGATACGCTGAAGCCCGGCGCCATGCTGGTGGTGATGAGCTCCATTCCCGTGGAGACCTGCCGGGCGCAGGCCGCGCAAGCCGCCGCGCGCGGGCTCGCTTACGTGGATGCGCCCGTCTCCGGCGGCGAGGTGGGGGCGCGGGACGGCACCCTCGCCATCCTCGCGGGGGGCGATGACGCCACCATCGCCGACCTCTCCCCCCTCTTCGCCCCCATGGGGCGGGCGACGCGCATCGGGCCGGTGGGGACGGGGCAGCTCGCCAAGCTCGCCAACCAGATCATCGTCGGCGCGGCCATGGCCGGGGTCGCCGAGGCGTTCGCCTTCGCCGCGAAGGGCGGTGCGGACCTTAAAAACCTGCGCGCGGCGCTGATGGGCGGCTTCGGCGACTCGAAGGTGCTGAACCTCCACGGCGCGCGCATGGCGGCGCGGGATTTCGTGCCCGGCTCCCCGGCGCAATATCAGCTGAAGGATCTGAAGACCGCGCAGGCGCTGGCGGGGGAGATGGGGCTGAGCCTCACCTTGCTCGACACGCTGACCGGCCTGTTCACGGACATGATGGCCCATGGCGGCACGGACCGCGATGTCTCCGCCATCTTCGAGGAGGTGGAGCGCCGCTCCCCCCGCGCCCGCACGGGAGAAAAAGCATGAGCGACACGGACGGCGCCATCCGCGTGACGCACGAGGGGGCGGTGGCACGCCTCGTCATCGACCGGCCGCGCAAGCACAATGCCATCACCCCCGTCATGGCCCGCGACCTCGCGGCGGCCTGCGCGGCGCTGGATGCGGACGATGCCGTGCGCGTGGTGCTCCTCACCGGCGGCGGGGAGAAGGCGTTTTCCGCCGGCTCGGACATGAATGCCCTTGGCGAGATCACCGACCTCTGGGCGTTCCGCAACCGGGTGGAATACGCCGCCGTGGTGCGCGACATGAGGAAGCCCGTCATCGCGCTGCTGCGCGGCTGGGTGCTGGGCGGGGGGCTGGAGATCGCGCTCGGGGCGGACATCCGCATCGCCGGCACCTCAGCCAAATTCGGCGCGCCGGAGGTGACGCGCGGCTGGGTGGGCGGCGGCGGCGCCTCCCAGATGCTGCCGCGCCTCGTGGGCTACGGGCAGGCCATGCGCCTGCTGCTCTCCGGCGACACCATCGATGCGGCGCGCGCGCTCGCCATCGGCCTCGTGGAGGAGGTGGTGGAGGACGACGCCCTCGACGCGCACGCCACGGCGCTGGCCCAGCGCATCGCCACCTTCAGCCCCCTCGCCACCCAGGCCGTCAAAGCCGCCACCCGCGCCGCCCTCTCCATGCCGCTGGACGCCGGCATCCGCCATGAGAACGAACTGCACGTGATCTGCATGAGCGACCGGGGCCGGCAGGAGGGGATCAAGGCGTTTCAGGAGGGACGGGAGGGGCGGTTTTGAGGGACTTATGGCAATCGAACTCCACGGCCGTTGAGCATTTGAATAAAGGCGGCCGGGTCTTGGAGCCCGACCAAGCCATACTCATTGGCCATGCGCCGAGCTGTGACATTCCTGTCGCCAGACACACTCCTTCTATTGATACGACTCTTTAAAAATCGGACAATGGCATCTTCACCTGCGATCGTTAAGCCAACCTCCGCATCTAAAGTTGTCATTAACCTGACAACGATGTCATTGAATCCGACGACCCCGAAAAGCGACAGAGTTACCTCTTGCCCCAATACCAAGGGGCGGCCGACGCCTATCGGAGGGTCCATTTTTGTCCCCAACGGATCTGGGCCCATCATCTTTTCATAATTTGAAGCCGCAGTCTCGAGATACTGGTTTACCCGTCCATTTCTGTGTATAATAGAATTCCTCAATTCTTTAAAATATCTATAGCAAACGAGTAGCTTTAACGCGTTTTCTCCGGAATAATATCTCTTTTCTCTTAAACTTTTCCCAAAACACACCGCCATAACCAAAGAATTAGCGGCGCCAAGTTGCCTCATCATCCACGTCCAATTTTTCTTTCCATTGGACGTATCGTAGAATTGGCATGAATCAATCATTTTTTTTCTAATGTTATCTTGCGATTTTGTTCTTGGATTTGGATAAATTTCATCCATTAAATCGTCAAGCCATCCCTCGTATATAGCAAATATATTTATTAACACTATTCTTGCTACTATCTGCTCCTGATTCGACCAATCGGATGTTATAAATGCTTTTTCCAAACTCGCCCTCTTCAAGCCTGCAATATCCCGATATTCCGGTCGCAAATTGCGTGGAGACTGGAATGCCTTAGTTAGAGCCAATCGCCTTTCTGAAGGTGACATATCTTTATATTTGTAAGATTTAGATCTCGCGAACACCAAAGCCGAAACAGTAGGCCAGACGAAATCAAACAACTCCGTCATCCTTCCAGCTGCTTCATCAGTACAACGGAAAAAAAATTTACGAGCCTGAGACATACGCATCGCGCCCCGCTTCTGACTTCCATTTAAGCCAGTGACCATAGAATATAGTCAGCATCGACCTTTGCAATACGTCCCTCGTTGGATCCACGCATGGCAACGTGACGCCGCTGCCAAATCCCCAAACCTCACTTCGTTACAAAGACGTCTGCCCCCACCGCCCCGAAATCCGCCTCCGCCCGTCCCGCCCGCTCCAGCCGCACCGGCGTCGTCGCCGTCCCGGTGGTCACAATCTGCCCAGCCAGCAGCGGCGCGAAGAGGGGCTGAGCGTTGGCGAGGTGCTGGACGGCCTTGAGGGGGTCGCCGAGGATGCGGGCGCCGCTGCCGGTCTCGATCTTTGTGCCGTCGATGAAGAGCGTGACGGGGCCGGCGCGGTCGAGGGCGCGCCAGTCGGTTATAGGCGTTCCGGGGATGAAGGCGCCGTTGCCCATGCTGTCGGCGAGGCGCAGGGCGCCGGGGGCATCCGGCGGCACCCTGCCATCGGCGATCTCGAAGGCAGGGATGAGCGCGGCGACCGCGTCAGTGATCTCCTCCAGCGTGTAGGGCGTTTCGCGCGGGGGCAGGTCCCGCCCCAGCAGGAAGGCGAATTCGCATTCCAGCAGCGGCGCGATGAAGCGGGAGAGCGGCACCTCCGCGGGAGATGGAAAGACCCAGCCGGAGAGCAGCGGGCCGGCCACCGGCCGCGTGCCGCCATAGGCCGCGCGGTCTTCCTCCTTCAGCGCCGTCACCTTCCATCCGCGAATGTCTTCACCCGAGAGGCGGACGATCTCGGCCTGCACCTGGTAGGCCTCCTCCGGTGTCGCGGGCAGGCGCGCGTCGGCCGGCAGGTCCGCGAGCCGCGCCTCCTGCCGCGCGGCGTGGAGGAGGCCGGCGAGGCGGGCGGTGTCTTCCGGGCTCATGGCGTGGCCTGCGGAGCAAGGCCGAAATAGGCCATCATCAGATCGCGCTGGCCATCCAGCATGTGCTTGCCCTGGTGGATGGCGCAGCCGCGTGCGGCGGCGGCGTGGAGGAGGGCCGTCGTCTCCGGCTTCATCAGCACCTCGGCGACGAGGGTTTGCGGGTCCGCCTTCTCCACATCGAAGGAGAAGGGATCATCCGGCTCAAGGCCCAGCGGCGTCGCATTCACTGCAAGATCGTGGCCGGAGGGGTCACGCGTGCCGAACGCCGTCTCGATCTGCGGGTAGGCCGCCTTCACCCGCGCGAGCAGGGCCTGGCCGATGGCGGGCGTGCGATCGAAGATCGTGAGCCGCGCCATGCCCGCCCCCGCCAGCGCAAAGGCAATGGCGCTCGCCGCCCCGCCGGCGCCGGCGATGTAGACGGATTTGCCCTGCGGCCCCCACCCCGCCTTGGCGAGGCCGGCGACGAAGCCGTGGCCATCCAGCATGGTGCCGGTGAAGCTGCCATCCGCCTCCCGCCGCACGGTGTTCACCGCGCCCACTTTATCCCCGTCCCCCACCAGCCGGTCTACAATGCCCGCCACCCGCGCCTTGTGCGGCGCCGTGACGATGAAGCCATCCAGATTGGCGATGGACTTGAGACCCGCCATGGCGGTTTCGAGTTCGTCCGGGCGGATGTGGATGGGCACGCAGACGGCATCGATGCCGTGCTCGGCGAAATACGCATTGAACACGAGCGGCGTGCGCACATGGCCGACGGGATCGCCGATGATGGCATAGAGGCGGGCGGTGCCGGCGACCATGGGGGCTCCTCTTGGTAACTATCTGGTTAGGTGGTTTTCAGCGCGCGATTTGAGGCGCGCATGCCCCCGCCTTGCCGGCGGGGGCCGTTTCGATTCAGCTGACAGCCTGCCGAACGGCACCGATTCCCCTGGTGAAAGGGGGCCTGACAGCACCGATATCGCAGTCAGTTCGGCAGGAAATCGTTGGTGTAGAACTTCGCGCCCTGGGCAGGATCGAGGTCCACGCCGGAGTATTTGCTGAGGATATCCAGCGTGCCGGAAATATCCTTGGGGTCCGTCCACAGCGGCGGCTTCTGCTCTGTGAGGGCGGTGTGGAGAAGCGGCAGGGTCACAGTCCAGCTGGCAAGAAGAGTCTCGCGTTTACCGGCCTTGGGGTTCACCTTCAGCATGGCATCCACGGCGGCCTGCGGATTCGACTTGGCCTCCGCGATGGATTTCTGCAACGCGCGCAGGAAACGCTTGGCGAGGTCCGGATTCTTCTCCAGAAGGTCCGGCCGCACGATGACCGAGCCGTTCACCGTATTGACGCCGAAATCGGCGAAAAGCATTGCGTAGACAGGCTTTCCGGTGGCTTCCTCGATCAGCGGCTTCTGGTCGTTGACGTTGCCGAGGAGGAAGTCGGCCTGGCCGGAAATCACAGCATTGCGCTTGGTGGCGGCATCACCGGTGATGACTTTCACTTGGCTGTCCTGAATGCCGTTGACCTTCAGAAGGGCCGGCCACAGCTGGGAAAAGCTGTCGCCCGGCGTATAGACGACAGTCTTACCAATCATGTCCTTGGGGGTGCGGATATTCTTGTCCGCGAAACCTTGCACGGCCATGGGGCTCTTCTGCAGCATGATGCCCACGGCCTTGATGGGGGCGCCTTTGACGGCCGCCTTCACCATGGTGCCGAAATCCGCATAGCCGAACGTCGCCGACCCCGCCGCCACCGCCTGCACGGTCGCCCCGGAGCCGCGCCCCTCCTCAACCGAAAGCTCAATGCCTTCGGCGGGGAAATAACCCTTCTCGATGCCGAGATAGAAGGGGGCATGCTCGCCGTAATTGTACCAGTTCAGCAGCAGCGTCACCTTGTCCGCTGCGGCGGCTGAGAGGGTGCTGCACAGCAATATGCTCGCAGCACCCAGAGCCCATGCGCCGAATGTCTTCCCAAGCGCCATTCTATCCTCCCGCTCACGCGCTCGCATCTTGGCGAGCCTTGTTGATTGTCTCCGTTCCACCACCTTGGCGGGTGGTTGGAACGGGCGGCCGCCCCACCGTGCGGAGGGGTTCGGCCTCGATTATCTAACCATATAGTTACGTCCGACACGTGACCTGTCAAATGCCCTTCCGAGGCGGCGGTGTGCGGAAAATCGTACCTGCAAATTTTGTCGCTGATCTCGAGCCTTGTGGGCCTACAATCTGCACCCTGCGGGGGCGAGAATCCGGAGAATGGCGTGAGCGGGCCAGGCCGAACGGCGGAGCAGACCCCGACGGAAGGGACGGAGCCCCATCCGCCGCAGGGCGACACCCCGCTGGCCCTTATGGCTCAGCTCTTCGCCGCCCAGCGACACGCCTCGCGGCAAGAGCCTCCCCCACCGGCCGAGGCCCGCCGGCAGGCCTTGTCGGCGCTGGAAACGATGGTGCGCAGCCATCTTTCCGAGATCGCCCAGGCCATCTCGCAGGATTTCGGCGGGCGGGCGGTTGCCGAGACGGAACTTCTCGAAGCGGTGCCGCTGCTCGGCGCCGTGCGCCATGCCCGGCGCCATCTCGCCCGCTGGATGCGTCCGGAGCGGCGGCTTGTGGCATGGCAGTTCCTGCCGTCCCGCGCCTATGTGCGGCATGAGCCGCTGGGCGTCGTCGGCATCCTGTCACCCTGGAACTATCCCCTGCTGCTCACGCTCTCGCCACTGGTCGATGCGCTTGCCGCCGGCAACCGGGCGCTGCTGAAGCCGTCCGAGCTGACGCCCTGCTTTTCCGCCCTGCTGGCGCGCCTGGTGAGCGAGGCCTTTCCCGCGGATCGCGTCGCGGTCGTCACCGGAGGGCCGGCGGTCGCGGCGGCGTTCTGCGCCCTGCCGTTCGATCACATCGTCTTCACCGGCTCCGGCGCTGTCGCCCGCAAGGTTCTGGCCGCGGCGGCGCCGAACCTCACCCCCGTGACTCTGGAGCTGGGCGGCAAGTCGCCGGCCATCGTCTGCCCGGACTATCCCCTCGCCGCCGCCGCGCGCAGCATCGCGCTCGGCAAGTTCCTGAACGCGGGCCAGACCTGCATCGCGCCCGACTATGTGCTGGTGCCCCACGACAAGACCGAGGAACTCGCTGAGGCCATCCTCGCGGAGGTCAGGCGCGCCTGGCCGACTATCGAAGACAATACCGACTATACCGCCGTCATCGAGCCGCGACACTTCGAGCGGCTTGCCACGGCCGTCGAGGAGGCGCGCGTAGGCGGAGCGCGCACCTTCGTCCATGGGATCGCGGGTGAGAGGGGGCGCTTTCCGCCCACCATCGTGCTGGATGCCCCGCCGGACAGCGTGCTCCTGCGGGAGGAGATATTCGGTCCGGTGTTACCCATCGTCCCCTACCAGAACCTCGATGACGCCCTGGCCTTCATCGTCGCGCGGGAGCGACCTCTGGCGCTCTATTGCTTCACCCATGACCGCGCCATGCGCGAAAAGCTGCTCGACGGCGCGACATCGGGCGGCGTGACAGTGAACGGCACATTGCTGCACGTGGCGCAGGAGGGGCTGCCCTTCGGCGGCATCGGACCGAGCGGCATGGGCGCCTATCATGGCCGCGACGGCTTCCTGCGCCTCTCCCATGCACGGGCGGTGCATGTCGCGGGACCGGTCAACGTGCTGGAATGGCTGGGACCGCCCTACGGCCGCTTCGCCCGCTTCGTCGCCGACCTGATGATCGGACGACGGAAGGGCTGAGCGTTCGGGGTGTGTCAGGAAGAGCCGATGGCACAAGGCCCGCCCACTGATTTCATTGCCCGACTTGGGACGAACGGGTCAGACCTCGGCCTGGCGTTCAATCCTCTTCCCGTCCGCGGCGACGGCGAACCTTGAAATCGGCCTTCAGCTCCGCGCGGCTGTAGTGATTGTTGCCCTCCACCAACTGGGTCAGCATGGCGAGGAAGGCCGAGCGATACTCCGGATCAAGCGGCTCCAGCAGACGCTGCTGGGCGCGAACCATGGCGCTGTACATCTCGCCCACCAGCGCCCGTCCCTGCTCGGTGAGGAAGGCGTTCATGGCGCGCCGGTCCGTCTCCGACCGCTCACGGCGGACGAGGCCGCGCTCGGAAAGCCGTTCCAGCACGTCCGCGACGTTGGTGCGATCGATGCCCACCTCGACGCCGATGGTGCGCTGGTCGCTGCCGGAATGCTGGAGCAACGTGGTCATCAGGCCGTACTGCACGGGCGTGATGTTGAAGGCCTTGCACTCCTCCAGGAAGATGGCGGAGTGGATCTGGTGCAGCCGGCGCACGAGATAGCCAGGGCGCTCCCAGAGCGGCATGGTCGGCGAAGAACCATCGCGCGCGGCAGGCATCTCCCGGGGCTCGGCATCCGCGCGAACGCGTGAAGCCGCACCGTTCCGCGCACGTGCCGGCTCCTGCTCGGGGGGCTGTCCGGTCTCCTGGGCCTTCTGCGCCCCCCTTCGCCGGCGTCCCGCATCCCGACCGCGGGCGGCGGTTGCGTCCAAGGCGCCGGAAGCCGTCATGTCCTTCCCCTTCAAAGCCTCACCTTCCATCTTTCTCGAACGGCGGCGCGAGACTGCACTGCGCTGCATAACGCCTTGGCCGGAAAGGATGGGAGCACAACCACCGCCACGCCGGCAAGCGCCAGCACCTCTCGTCGAATCCCGCTCTGGAAGAGCCTTCCCACCAAGGGCACGTTTCGTGCAGTGTACCACATTGTATCACGCTCGATACGGGCTTTTCCCGTGAGGCAAGAACACTGGAAGCGCTATCAGAAAAGGATCAATCCGATGTTTGGACTGTCTGCCCCGGCCCTCCTTGCATCAATTATGAGCTGTATGCTGATTACCCTCCCAGCACATGCAGCAGATGTGATCCGCGTACGGCTCGACTGGACGCCATGGGGTAACCATGCCCCATTCCACCTTGCCGCAAAGAAAGGCCTGTTCGCCGCGAACGGGCTCGACGTGGAGCTGGTGGATGGAATCGGCTCCGTGTCCACCGTGCAGATCGTCGGCAATGGCGAATATGACGTGGGCCATGCGTCTCTCGCCCCCATGGCGATCGCCCGCGCCAAGGGATTGCCGGTGAAGGCCATCGCCGGCTTCATACGCCAGAACGACATCGGCCTCCTCGTTCCGAAAGACAGCGGTATCAACGGTCCGGCTGACCTGAAGGGCAAGAAGCTCGCCTTCACCGCGGGCTCGCTGGAGGCCCCCTTCATCGATCGCTTCCTGACCGCCGGCGGTCTGAAGCGCTCGGACGTGGAACTGGTGGCCGTGGATGCGTCCGCAAAGGGCGGCACCTACATGGCTGGACGCTCGGACGGGGTCTTCTCCACCGTGCCCTTCATCCTGCCGGTGGTGAATGCGCAGCGCCCGTCCAACACCATCAATTTCACGACCTATGGACTGGCCTTCCCCAGCTTCGGTCTGTTCGCGACGGAGAAGACCATCGCGGCCAAGGCCGACGCCCTGCGCCGCTTCTCGAGCATCGTTGCCGGCATGTGGACCTACATCATGAACGGACACGAGGATGAGGCCGTTGCCGCCATCGTGGAGGCGCGACCCAATGCCAAGCTCAATCCGGCCATCCTGCGTCAGCAGATCGACGTGCTGAAGGGCTTCGTCTCCACCCCGGCCACCCAGGACAAGCCCATGGGCATCATGGCCGAGGCCGATTGGACCAAGGCGCTGGACGTGCTGGCGGAAGGCGGGCTGGTGCCCGCCGGCCAGGCTGCGCCCAGCTATTTCACCAACGACTTGATCGATACCAATCTGTCGAGCCGGATCGCATCCGGGAAATAGGACGCATCTCCCGCAGCCGGCCACCCGGCTGCGGGAGTTTTCAGATGGAAAGCCCAGTAGCGGAACAGACCGGCGGGGGCATCTCGGCCGCAAGACCCGCAGCCGCCGAAAGCAGCGCCATGTCGGCGTTCCACCGTCCCACCAGTTGGACGGCGAGCGGACCGCCATTTTCCGCAAGCCCGACGGGAACGGCGAGCGCGGGGTGGCCGGACAGGTCGAACAGGGACAGGGCCGATGTCCATTCCGCCCGGAGCGGACCGACCGCCTCGCCGTCGATCACCAGCGGCTCCGAAAGGTCGAAGTCCGCCGCCACCAGCGGTGCAGAGAGGCAGGGGGTCAGGATAAAGTCGTACTGCGCGAACTTCGCCTGAACGCCCCGGAACAACTGGGCACGGGCCACCTGCGCCCGCATCAGATCGAGCGCGCTAAAGCCCCGCGCGGCCTCGATCCCGGCCCTGAGCGCCGGCGAGAGCCGCGCGAAATCTTCTGCGGAGGTCGAGGCGAAACGCAGCGCCCAGTTGGTCTGCTGCAGGGTGCTCCAGATCGGATCGGGCGCGGCGAGGGCGTAGTCCTCCTCGACCACCTCTGCGCCGAGACGCTCCAGCGCCTGCGCCGCCACCCGGGTCGCGGCCTCGACTTCGCGCGAGACGCGGGCATTGCCGGCGCGCATCCACAGGAGCACGCGGGAGCCCTCCAGACTTGCGGCGGCCGGGGCGAGCGGCGGCGCCCGCAGACTCCAGGGGTCAGCCGGCGACGGGCCGGCGATCACGGACAGGGTCGCCGCAATGTCGGCCACGCTGCGGGCGATCAGCCCGAGATGGATGAAGCTGCCGAACGCATCCGGCACACGCTCGTGGGGCACGAGGCCGAGGGTGGGCTTGAAGCCATAGGTCCCCGTCGCGGCGGCCGGCAGGCGGCTGGAGCAGCCGGCGTCGGTGGCGAGCGATACCGGTGTCACCCCCAGAGCGACGCTCGTTCCGGCGCCGGAGGAGGAGCCGCCACAGGTCAGCCCCGGCGCGAAAGGGTTGAGCGTCAGCCCGTTGAGCGGCGACGAGCCGAGCGGCGAATGGGCAAATTCCGTCGTCGTCGTCTTGCCGATGATGATGGCACCGGCCGCCCTGAGCCGCGACACGGCCGCAATGTCCGAGGCTGCGGGCTGGGCGGCGGCGAACAGAAGCGAACCCCAGCGGGTCGGCAGGCCGGCACAGTCCAGGATGTCCTTGACCGAGACCGGCACACCTGTGAGCGGCCCCGGCGTCTGTCCAGCAGCGATGCGGGCATCCATGTCCGCCGCAGCGGCGCGGGCCCGGGCGCCGTCGAGGGCGGCGAAGCAGTTGAAGCCCGCCTGGGCCGCCTCCGCACGTGCCAGCGCCCCGTCCAGGCTTTCCGTCACCCGCCGCGTGCCGGCCGCATGAGCTGCAGCAAGGCGCGCGACTTCGCTCTCTCTTCCGATGCCGTCCATGCTCACACCGGGATGCACAAGGCGTTGTCGATGAGCAGGCTGTCATAGATGCAGACGCGCGAGGCGAGCTTGAGGCCCCCCTCCTCCCGCACGAAGCGGTCGATGTAGCGCCCCACCTGATGGATGGTCGCATCCGGCCGGTCGAACAGCACCTGGAACACCACATAGTTCGCCGTGGCATCGATGCTGCCGTCCGCGGCCTCCGCGACCTTGATGTTGCCGACCATGTGCCGCAGGTAGCGCGGCGCGAACATGGCGGTCTTTTCCAGCGCGAAGGCGCGGTCGCGGATCATGCCGCGATTCTCGCAATAGATGAGGCCGACCGGCAGCTTCCGGTCGTAGTTCTCGCGCGAGATGATGTTGTAGAAGCCGTTGACGGTGAACATCTCGGCCCAGTCCGCGAGGCGCTGCTCGTCGAGGGCGGAGGCATAGGCCTCGTTGAAGGCCTCCACCTCGGCCTTCAGCAGCAGCGCATCGATAAGATCGTCACGGGAAGGCGCGTTGGCGCTTGCAGGGTTCAGCATATTCGCACCTCCTCAGGCGATGCCCATGGCGTCGCGCCAGTGGCGGTACATGGCACGGATGGCCGCTTCCGAAATGAGCGTATCGGCAGTGCCCGCCTCGGTGCCGGGATCGAGCTTTACGAGATGCTCGCCGCCAGGCACGCCCAGCATGCCGTCCTGGACGAACTTGATGGCCTCGTTGTCCTCCAGCCCCAGAAAGCCGGCCGGCCCCATGAGGTTGCCCTGGCGCAGGCGATGGCGGGTCATCTCCTCGTCGTCGCCCTCGAAGCCGAACATGGTCCATTTCATGATGAACTCGTTCGGACCGGTCGGCACGATATGGCGGATGCCCAGCGTGTTCATTTCCCGCTGCACGATGAGGTTCGGCCAGATGGTCGCCATGGTGACGGACCACGGGCTGTCGAACTCGTCGATGAAGTCCATGAAGCGCGGCTCCTCGAGGGTCATTCCCTCCTTGTAGGCGCGCATTTCCTTCTTCTTGTCGGCGTCGATGTGGGTGGTGTCCGACTTGGCGGAGGCCATCACCCCGTGCCGGCCGGAAGGGTCCGCCAGCATCAGCGACTTGTTGCCCGCCACCAGCAGGCCGAACGTGACCAGGAAGGTGTGCAGCAGGGTCGCGTGATAGGGGTCCTTGAGGTTCTCGTGATAGAGCTTCCAGTTGCCCGGCAGGCTATGGCGGTAATGGCCGAGCAGCTTGGGCTTGCGGCCGTCGAAGGTGGCCTCGAACTCGCGCAGCACCTCGGGACCGAGATAGTCCGGGAAGCTCTCCATGCCGTCGGCATAGGAGGCGAAGACGACGCCCCGATGGGTGGTGACGTTGAGCTGCTTCAGGCCATGGTCGGCCGGCTTGAAGTCCTTCGGCATGCCGCCCTTGCCGTCCACGCCACGGCGGAAGGGCACGCCGACGAGGTTGCCCTTCAGGTCGTAGGACCACTGGTGATAGGGGCAGACGAACTCCTTGGCGTTGCCCGACAAATCCCGGCAGAACTCGGCCGCGCGATGGGCGCAGCGGTTCTCGAAGACGTGGATCGTCCCATCTTCTGCACGGGCCACGACCACGGGGGTGGGGCCGACATTGGACCTGATGAAGTCGCCGGGATTCTCAATCTCGCATTCCAACGCGACGAAATTCCATGTGCGACCGTGGAAGATGCGCTCCACCTCGCGCTGGTACACGGTCTCGTCCGTGTAGACCCAATCCGGGATGATGGAGAGGCCTTCCTGCGGCCATACGTATTTCTTGGCGAACTGGACGTCGGGGCTCGCGCTCATGTCGTCCTCCTCGGGATCGATCGGCGTGGGTTCGAATTCTCCCGGCGCAAGAAGACGCGCGCCGTGGGCGGCAAGGTCGAAGGGGGTGTCGGATGCCAATTCCGCGCGGGCGGCGCGGATGGCGGCGGCATCAGAGAAGGCGATCACGGCAGTGACGCGCCCGTCCGCGAGGGTGCGGTAGACGGCACCCGCAGCGCCGTCGGTGCCGCTCAGGGCCACGTCGTCGCTGGTGCCCGGCACGCCCAGCATCTGGATGTTGAGGCCGAACTGGTCAGTCCAGAACCAGGGCGCCTTCTCGGCGCGGATGGTGTCGTCGCCGGCGATGCTGCGGCCGGCGGCGGCGCCCTGTTCCTCGGCATTCTGCCAGCTCTCGAGCCGCCCGCGCCGGCCATTGAGCGGCGCATGATGGAGCGCGCAATCGCCGGCGGCCCATATGCCCTCGACGGAGGTGCGGCCGGCAGCATCCACCACGATGCCGCCCGCCACCTCGCAGCCGGCAAGGGCCGCGAGCTCGGTCTCCGGCACAAGGCCGACGCCCACGAGAACAGTGTCGGCGACGACCTCGCCCGCCGTGGTCGTGAGAGCCAGAGCCCCGTCCCGCGCAGTGATGGCCTCGACCGCGACATCGCGCCGGACCTCGACGCCATTGGCTTGCGCGAGCCTTCGGAAGGCCGCGCCAAGGCCCGGCGGCAGGAGGCGCGACATCAGCTCGCCCTCGCGCTCCAGCAGCACGACCTTAAGGCCGCGGGCACGCGCTGCGGAGGCGAGTTCCAGCCCGATGAAACCGCCGCCGACCACGGCAACGGTGCGGGCGGACGCAAGGGAGGAGGCGATGGATTGTGCATCCTCAAGGGTCCTGAGGTGATGCACGCCGGGCAGATCATGGCCGGGAACACCGAGCCGCCGGGCCGTGCCACCGGTGGCGATGAGGAGGGCGGCGTAGGGAATTTCCGCGCCATCCGAGAGGGTTGCGACACGTGCCGCCGCATCGACGGCGGTGACGCGCACGCCCGGATGGAAGGTCACGCCCAGCGCCGCCAGATCGGCGGGTGGTAGGCGGCAGGCGGACGCGGGATCGAAGGTGTCGCCCAGCGCTTCCTTGGAGAGCGGCGGCCGTTCATAGGGCAGATGCGGCTCGGCGCCGACGAGGTGGATCGGCGCGGAAAAGCCGGCCACCCGGGCCGCGCGGATGGCAGCGGCCGCCGCCTGCCCGGCGCCGGCGATCACCAGAGGAAGTGGCTCGACACTGGTGATTTCAATCACTTGGCCGGCATCCGCCTCACTCTCCGCAGCGGGGCTTTCGCTGGCGCTTTCGAGGTCGACGAGCACCGCGCCGCCCTCCACCTTGGCGGCGTAGGTGGCGAGGTCTCGGGTCAAGGGAGCGCATAAAGCGCGGCCGGTTCGGATGTCGAAGACGCCCTGGTGGAGGGGGCACTCGATGGTGCCGTCCTCCACATAGCCGTCCTTCAGGAAAGCCAGCGCGTGGGTGCAGATTCCGTGGGTGGCGTGGACCTCATTTCCCATACGAAACAAGGCGATAGGAACACCGTCCACCTCGACGCCGGTGACACCGCCGTCGCGCAGCGCGTCGAGTTCCGCCACCTTCCTGAAGCCCATCGCGTCCTCCCACCGTTTCCGGCGAATTTAATCAGTATACTTTCTATTTTCGGGCGACAAGGCACCCGGCATTCAAACGTTCGGTATCAGTTCGGGGGGCGTTTCACCCAGGTTTTCACCCGTTCACCCCACGTTGCCAGCACCACTTTGAAAATGCCCAGTGCCGAAAGCCCCGCCGGAGCGGTCGGCGCCTCGCCCTTCAGGGCGGCGGCGAGATTGGTGGCGAACACCCCTGTCAGGTGCGCGACCAGGTTCTGCACCAGCGCCCCCCGCGAGAACTGGGCGAGGGGGCCGGAGATGCGGTAGCGCAGGGAGAGGTCGATGGTGCTGCCCGTGCCGGCCGGCTTCAGGGCGAAGGCGATCTCGCCGTGGGCTTTTGAGCCGGAGCCGGTGTCGCGACCTGAGCCGTTGACGAGGCCGGTGCGGGCGGCATCGTCGAAGGCCACGGTGGCGTCACCACCGAAGGCCGCCTTGATGGGACCGAAGGTGACGACCATGCGGCCCTCCAGCCTCTGCCCGTCGAAGGCCGTGACCTCGGCACCGGGCAGGCAGCGGGCGATGAGGTGGATGTCCTTCAGTGCCGGCCAGACCACCTCCGGCGCGGCATCCACGGTGAGGCTCTGGCGGATCTCGCTGCCGCCGGCGCCAACAGTCGCGGGAGCCGACGCCGCCTTCACGGCGGAAGCCACAGCGGCCACCGGCGCGGGCGCGGCAGCCGCCGCGATGCCGATCGCCTCCGCCTGCGCTGCCGGAGACTTGCCGGCCGAGACGGCACAAACGGCATTCACAATGCCCACATAGCCGGTGCAGCGGCAGAGATTGCCGCTCAGCTCCTCGCGCACCGTGCGCTCGGAGCTTTCGCCGAGGCGGCTCACGATGTCCCGCGAGGAGATGAGCATGCCCGGCGTGCAGAAGCCGCATTGCAGGGCATGGTGGGCGGAGAAGGCCTCGCGCAGCTCCGCCATCAGAGGATCGGCATCGAAGCCCTCGATGGTGCGGATGTCCGCCCCGTCACAGGCGGCGGCGGAGGCGATGCAGGAGCGCTGGGGCTTGCCGTCGATGAGCACGGTGCAGGCGCCGCATACCCCCTGCTCGCAGCCGAGATGCGTGCCGGTGAGGTTCAGCTCCTCCCGCAGGAAATCGGCGAGATGGGTGCGCGGCTCTACCTGACGGGACAGGCGCTGGCCGTTGACGGTAAGGGTGATGGCGTTCATGCGAGCCCCGCATCGCTGAAGGCGCGGTCCACGGCCACCTGATGGAGCGCGCGGAACGCCTCCGGATGGCCCGCCAGCACGGCCTCGATTTCGTCCTGAGCGGCGGCGCGCGCCCCCGCAATGTCCCCGGCCTTGAGGCGTTCACCGGCCCCGGCCAGCACCAGCGGCGGCGCCTCCACGGCGCCCGCCACCACCCGGGTGAGGCCCCGCTCGGCATCCACCACAACGGCGCCGATGGCCTGGGCAAACTCGCCGGTCTTGCGGCACACCTTGTGGTAGCCCGTCTTCGCTCCGGCGGAGAGCACCGGCACACGGATGGCGGTGATGATCTCGCCCGCCACGAGCGTGGTGGTGTAGGCCGCCAGCATGAAGTCGGCCATGGCGCAGGCCCGCGTGCCGCTGCGCCCGCGAATGAGGAGCGTCGCGCCCAGCACGGTCATGGTGGTGATCCAGTCGGCCGCCGGGTCCGCATGGGCGATGCTGCCCCCGATGGTCCCGCGATTGCGCACGGCACGATAGGCGATGCCGTGGGCGACGCGGCGCATGAGGCCGGCCGTCACGTCCGGCACCACGCCGTCCTCGATCTCCGCATGGGTCCAGCCGGCGCCGATGTCGAGATGGGTCGCGCTGCCCTCAAGGGTACGCAGCTCGCTGACGCGGCGCAGGTCCACGAGCGCGGCGGGGCGGGCCAGCCGCAGGTTCAGCATCGGCCCCAGCGAGCAGCCGCCGGAGACGAGCTTCGTCCCCTCCCCTGCCAACATGGAGAGCGCCTGATCGAGGGAGGTCGCGAGGGTGAGGTCGAAGGCTGCGGGCTTCATGCGGCGCTCCGTCCGGAGGTGGTGCGTCGCGCCTCGGCGAGGGCCGCGAGCACCCGCTCCGGCGTCGCGGGAATCTCGCACAGGGTGGCGCCGAGCCCCTTCAGCGCATCGTTGATGGCATTCACGATGGCGCCGGCCGGGGCGATGGCGCCGCCCTCGCCCACCCCCTTGATGCCATGGGCGGAGAAGGGGGACAGCGTCTCGGTGTGGGCGATGCGCACCTTGGGCAGCTCGGTGGGGCCGGGCAGCAGATAGTCCACGAGGGTGGAGGCGAGCGGCTGGCCTTCGGAATCGTAGGTGCTTTCCTCGAACAGCGCCGTGCCGATGCCCTGGGCGACGCCGCCATAGGCCTGCCCCTCGACGATCATGGGGTTCACCATGCGCCCGCAATCCTCCACCACCACATAATCGAGGATTTCCGTGGCGCCGGTCTTCACGTCCACGGCCACGAGGGCGGCGTGGGTGGCGTAGGAGAAGAGGCCCGTGTCCACGTCCGGCTTGTAACCCTCGGTCACTTCCAGGCCGCCGGTGTCCACGCCATCGGGCAGAACCTCGGGGGTGCGATACCATGCGCGGGCGATCTCGGCGAAGGTCACGGATCCGGTCGGCCCGTGGATGGCGCCGCCCTCGAACCGCACCTGTTCGGCCGCGCATTGCATGAGGTGGGCGGCCAGCGCCTTCACCTTCTCCGCCAGCTTCTGCGCTGCCTTGGAGACCGCACCGCCGGCCATGACCATGCCGCGCGAGGCATAGGCGCCGGTGGAGAAGGGCGTGGTCGCGGTGTCGCCCAGCGTCACGCGGATCTGCGCGATGGGCAGCGTGAGGATCTCGCTCGCCACCTGCGCCAGCGTCGTCTCAAGCCCCTGGCCGATGGTGTGGATGCCCGCCTTCACGTCGGCGCTGCCGTCCGGGTTCAGGCGGATGGTGGCCTGCTCGTAGCCGGGCACCAGCGGCGTGCCCCAGGAGGCGAACACCTTGGTGCCGTGGGCGGACTGCTCGGTATAGGTGGAGAAGCCGACGCCGATGCGCCGCCCATCCTTTTCCCCCGCCTGCTGCCGGGCGCGGATGGCGTCGAAGCCGATCATCTCACGGGCGGTGGCCAGCGAGGCCGGATAGTCGCCGCTATCGTAGAATTTCTTGGTGATGTTCAGATAGGGCATGGCCGAGGCGGGCACGAGGTTCTCCGCCCGCACGTCCACCGCCTCGCGGCCCACGGCGGCGGCGACCGCATCGATGGTCAGCTCCATGGCGAAGCACACGCCCGGCCGCGCCACGCCGCGATAGGGGGCGAAGGGCGGCTTGTTGGTGGCCACCGAATAGGTCTTGCAGCGATATTGGGGCCAGATGTACGGCCCCGGCAGGTTGCCGCCCGCCTGCGCCGCCTCGAGGCACGCGGTGAAGGGCCACACGGAATAGGCCCCCACATTCACTGCCACTTCCGCATCGAGGGCGAGCAGCTTGCCGCGTTCGTCCGCATAGGCGGTGATGACATATTCGTGCTCGCGGGCATTGGCGCCGGCGGTGAGATGCTCGCGCCGGTCCTCGATCCAGCGGAAGGGGCGCTTCAGCGTCATCGCCAGCCACGCCACCAGCACTTCCTCGGGCTGGAGCAGGCACTTGTAGCCGAAGCCGCCGCCCACGTCCGGCGGGGCGATGCGGATCTGCGCCTCCGGCAGTCCCAGCGTCTCGGCAAGGCCGGCGCGGATCATGTGGGGCACCTGGGTGGAGGTGTTCACCACCAGCGTGTCGTTCTGGAAATCCCACCACGCCACCAGCCCCTTGCCCTCCATGGGGTGCATGCACTGGCGTCCGGTGCGGAAGCGCTTCTCCACCTTCACCGCGGCGGTGCGGGCGACCTCCTCGATGCCACCGGAATCGAAGCTGGTTTCAAGGAACAGGTTGTCGCCCCAAGCCTCGTGCAGAAGCGCGGCACCGGGGGCGCGGCCGCTGTCGCAATCGACGATGGCGGGCAATTCCTCATAGTCGAAGAGGGTGGCTTCGCAGATGTCTTCCGCCTCGGCGCGGGTGGGCGCATAGGCCATGGCGACGATGTCGCCCACGAAGCGCACCTTGTCGCGCGCCAGCGGCGGATGGGCGGAGAGCTTGTAGCCGGGGATGGTGGAGCGGGTGATGATGTCGGCGACATCAGCGCAGTCGGCCGAGGTGAACACCTCGCCCTCCCGCCCCTGCGGCTTGGTGACGGAGAGAATGCGCGCGTGGGCCACCGGGCTGCGCAGGAAGGCGACGTCGCTCATGCCGGGCATGCGGATGTCGCCAGCGAAGCGGCCGCGGCCCATCAGGTGGCGCGCATCCTCCTTGCGGCGGACGCGGGCGCCGATGCCTTCGCCGCTGACGGCGGGATGGGTTTCATGATCCCGAGTGTCCTGGTCGACGGACATGGCGTCCCCTCAATCTTGGGCTGGCAGGGCGGCAGAGACCGCCGCCCCGCATCGTTCTCAGGTCGCGACTGTTCCGCTCACGGCCACTTGGGCGCGGAGAAGCGGAAGGAGTCGAGGCGGAAGTCCGCCACGCGCATCCAGGCGTTGGATTCGTTCAGGAAGGTCTTCCACGGCTCGTAGATCTTCTTGAAATCGGGGTTCGAGGCGGCGAGTTCCGCGAAGGTGTCGAGGGTCGCCTTGTAGACGGCCTCCATCACCGGCTGCGGGAAGGCACGCAGCTCGACGCCAGCGGCCAGGAGGCGACGCAGCGCCTCGGGGTTCTTGGTGTCGTAGTTCGCGAGCATCATCAGGTTCTGCTCGGTGGCGGCGGTCTCGAAGGCCGCCTTGAAGCCGGGCGGCAGCGCGTCCCAGGCTTCCTTGTTGGTCAGCGTGGTGATCTGGGCGCTGCCCTCCCACCAGCCGGGCGTGTAGTAGTATTTCGCAACCTTGTTGAAGCCGAGCTTCTCGTCGTCATAGGGGCCGATCCACTCGGCCGCGTCGATGGTGCCGCGCTCCAGCGAGGGATAGATGTCACCCGGCGCGATCTGCTGCGGCACCGCGCCGAGCTTGCTCAGGATGCGGCCGCCGAGGCCGGCGATGCGCATCTTGAGGCCCTGCAGATCCTCGAGGGTCTTGATCTCCTTGCGATACCAGCCACCCATCTGCACGCCGGTGTTGCCACACGGGAAGGAGACCATGTTCTCCTTGCCGAACAGCTCCTGGATCAGCGCCTTGCCGCCCCCGTAATAATACCACGCATTCTGCTGGCGGGCATTGGTGCCGAAGGCGATGCCGCCGTCGAAGGCATAGGCCGGGTTCTTGCCGGTGAAGAAGGAGGTGAGGGTGTGGGAGCACTCCACCGTCTTGTTCTTGGTGGCGTCGAACACCTGCGTCGCGCCGACGATCTCGCCGCCGGCGAACGGCATCACCTCGAACTTGCCTTCGGTCAGCTCGCCGATGCGCTGGCACATGGCGACGGCCGAGCCGTAGATGGTGTCGAGGCTCTTCGGCCAGCTCGTCGCCATGCGCCACTTCACCGTGGGCTGGCTCTGGGCGATGGCCGGCGCGGCCACCATGGTCGCCGCGGAGCCGGCGGCGATCTGGGTCAGGAAGGTCCGTCTCTTCATTGTCATTCCCCTTATTTTTGACTGGTCGGCGTCGGTCGGCAAATCGGGGTCAGAGCCCGGCTCCGGGCTTCGGCAAATCGTCGAGGCCGGGCATGGAGGGCAGGCCAAGGCCGCTCGCGGGCGCATCGAGGCTGTCGAGCTGGCGCTGGGCGGCCGCGGGATCGGCTGTGGGCGCCGACGACTTGTAGTGCATCACCATTCCGGGGAAGGCGGCGATGAGGCCGACCATCACCAGCTGGATCACCACGAAGGGGATGGCGCCCCAGTAGATCTGCGCCGAGGTCACCGGCTCCATGCGCTTGCCGGTGAGGCGGTCGAGATAGGCCGTCTTCGGCGCCACCGAGCGCAGATAGAAGAGGGCGAAGCCGAAGGGCGGGTGCATGAAGGAGGTCTGCATGTTCACCCCCAGCATCACGCCGAGCCAGATGAGATCAATGCCGAGCTTGTCCGCCGCCGGCGCCAGCAGCGGCACGACGATGAAGGCGAGCTCGAAGAAATCGAGGAAGAAGGCGAGGACGAAGATCAGCGCGTTGATGAACAGCAAGAAGCCCATCTGCCCGCCCGGCAGGCTGGTGAGCAGGTGCTCCACCCACAGGTGGCCGTTGATGCCGTAAAAAGTGAGCGAGAACACACGCGCGCCGACCACGATGAAAATGGCGAAGGCGGAGAGCTTGGCGGTCGTCTGCGTCGCCTGAGTGAGGATGGACAGCGAAAAGCGCGCGGGGTTCTTCTCCAGACGGCGCTTCAGTGCGGCGAGCACCATGGCGCCGAGCGCGCCCATGGCGCCGCCCTCCGTCGGCGTCGCGACGCCGAGGAAGATGGTGCCGAGCACCAGGAAGATGAGCAGCAGCGGAGGCACCATCACGAAGGTGACGCGCTCGGCCATGCGCGAGACCAGCGGCATGCCGGTGAAGCGCTCGACGCCGCCGGCGATGAAGGCATAGAGCGCGCCGGCGGCGACGATGTCCGCCATCAGCCCCGCCGTCGGATGTCCGCTCTCGCGCAGCATCACATAGGCACCGGCGAAGGCTGCGGTGAGGACGGCGGAGAGCACCAGCCGCCGCGCGCCGAGGAAGCGGTTGAGCAGGGCACTGACGAGGGCCACCACCACCGCCACGCAGATGGCGAGGATGGCATAGTCCGCGCCCGCCTTGATGCCGGTGTCGCGCATCACCACCGTGGCGACGGCGGCCGAATAGGCGACCAGCACGCCGAGCTGCCACACGCCGCGCGCCCCGGACGGCTCGCAGCAGGTGAGCGCCTCGCGCGGCAGGCCGGGGGCGGACTTCGGCGACACGATCGTCACCACGAACACGAACAGCGCGTAGAGGCCGGAGAGCACGAGGCCGGGCAGGAAGGCCCCCTCATACATGTCGCCCACCGAGCGGCCGAGCTGGTCGGCCATCACGATCAGCACCAGGGAGGGCGGTATGATCTGCGCAAGCGTGCCGGAGGCGGCGATGACGCCGGAGGCGAGGCGCCGATCGTAGCCGTAGCGCAGCATGATGGGCAGCGAGATGAGCCCCATGGAGATCACCGAGGCCGCCACCACGCCCGTGGTCGCCGCCAGCAGTGCGCCAACGAAGATCACCGCATAGGCAAGACCGCCACGCACCGTGCCGAACAACTGGCCGATGGTCTCCAGCAGGTCTTCCGCCATGCCGGAACGCTCCAGCACCAACCCCATGAAGGTGAAGAAGGGGATGGCGAGCAGCACCTCGTTGGCCATGGTGCCGAACACCCGCTCCGGCAGTGCCTGGAGGAGCGGCCAGGACAAGGTAATCGCGTCCGGCGCGTAGGGCGAAAGCTCGACGGCAATGAAGAAGAACAGCAGCCCGTTGGCGGCCAGCGCGAAGGCGACGGGATAGCCCAGCAGCATGAATACGACCAGCGTCGCAAACATGATGGGGGCGAGGTTATGGGCAATGAACTCGATCATCGGGGCGGCCTCGGGCGGGGCGGGCGAAAGATGGCGGCGTGTCGGGTGGCGGCCTCAGGGCCTCATGCCGCCTTCCGATATCCGCGGGTCCACCTTCGCGAGTTCATGGAGGATGCGCTCCGCCTCAGCCTCGTGCAGGTCTGCCCCGGCGGCTTCTGCGAGGTCGCCGCGCATGATGGCGATGCGCTTGATGAGTTCGCTCACGCCCTGCAGCAGCAAGAGCACAAAGCCGATGAGGATCAGCGCCTTGGCCGGCCACAGAATGAGCCCGCCGGCATTGGTGGAGGTTTCGCCCGACTTCAGCGAGTCGAACACGAACGGAACCGAGAGCCACACCATCAGCGTGGAGAACACCATCAGGAACAGGACGATGCAGACGATCTCGATGATGTTGGTCACGCGGCGGCTCAGCCGGGAGGCCACGATATCGATGCGGATGTGCTCGTTGAGCTGGAGCGTCCACGGCGCGCAAAGCATGAAGACTGCGCCGAACAGGTACCATTGCAGTTCCAGCCAGGCATTGGACGACACGCCGAACATCTTGCGGACCACCGCATTGGCGGCCGAAACGAGGATGGCGACGAAGATGGCCCAGCAGGCGACCCGGCCGAC
Organism: Xanthobacter sp. SG618; assembly: GCF_012932745.1. Classification (NCBI taxonomy): domain Bacteria; kingdom Pseudomonadati; phylum Pseudomonadota; class Alphaproteobacteria; order Hyphomicrobiales; family Xanthobacteraceae; genus Xanthobacter; species Xanthobacter sp. SG618. The sequence goes on from NZ_JABBHL010000011.1 coordinate 73,632, forward strand.
GAAAACATTGAGCGCGTCGATGGAACGCGAGAACGACAATAGGGCTTTCATGCCTCTACTCCCGGGGCAGGGGGACGTGAGTGGCGAATAATTTTATAACTGGAACAAGAACTATTCTAATCTAAGCGGCGTCAGACAGATACTTTGGGTGCGTGGCCTCGAAGCAATCGAGGGCCATGCAGTTCTCGTAAATGCCCATCACCAGCGGATAGGGCGTCACGTCGCAATTGAAGCGCTGGGCGTTGAACACCTGCGGCACGAGGCAGATGTCCGCCATGCCGGGCGCATCCCCCAGCACAAACCGGCCGCCGAGGCCCCGCGTCGCGAGCGTCGCCTCGAGGCTGCGGAAGCCTTCCGCGATCCAGTGGGCGTACCAGGCGTTGCGCGCGGCCTCGTCATGGCCGAGCCGGTCGAGATGCTTCAGCACCCGAACATTGTTGAGCGGGTGGATGTCGCAGCAGATGGCCTGGCTGAAGGCGCGCACATAGGCCCGCTCGATGGGATCCTTCGGCAGCAGCGCAGGCTCGGGCTGCGTCTCCTCCAGATATTCCATGATGGCGAGCGACTGGGTGAGCACCAGCGCACCATCCACCAGAGCCGGCACCAGCCCCTGCGGATTGAGGCGCACGAAGGCATCCGCCTTGTGCTCCATCTTCGGCAGGCTGACGGCGCGCGGCGTCGCGGATAGCCCCTTGAAGGCGAGCGCGATGCGCACCCTGTAGGACGCGGACGACCGGAAGAAACCGTAGAGTTCCATTTGCGCACTCTGGAAGTTTTGTTTTTTCTTCACACGCAAGGAACGGCGACGGCGCGGAGCCATCGCCGGAGAGGGGGCGGCACAGAGCCGCCCGGAAACGTCAGCCGGCGGCCTTGGCCAGGATTTCGTCGGGCGTGGACGACACGACCTTGGCGTAGCGCGGCACGAACTTGCCGCCGACGATGTGGCGGATGAAGGAGGGCTTGATCTCCTCGGCCAGGATCTTGCGGATCTTGGCGTGCTCCTCGATGTCCTTCCACTCGGCGATCAGATAGAAGCGCAGCGGATTTTCTTCATCACGAAGCAGAACGCCGTCCTTCACCTGCGCCCACGACTTGTGCATGGGGTTTCCATCCGAGTAGTCGAAGTCCTCGAACTCTCGGATGAACTCTTCCTCCACACCGGGATTGATGGTGAAGTCGTAGATGTGAAGGTAGTTGCCCTTGGTGGCAAGCGGCTCCTGAGCCATTCCTGTCTCCCTTCTTCGTCTGGAGACGGCAAGCCCGACCGCAACGCGACCGACGACGCCTGCTCCAGCGACGCCCGCCTGCGGCGGACTCCATTAATAGGAGTACACTGATTAATTCGGCCGTCAATGCGCCACATCAGAATTCCGCAAAATGGCGTCGATATGGGCTGAATGCTGGCAAATCGCGCAGATTCCTGCCGCTTCGCTGATCGGCGAAAATCCATAAAGGATGTAACACTGATTAATTATGCCCATTCCGATGGTGCAGCGCAGCGCGCAGATCAGGCCGCAGAGCGCCCATCGGATCGGTGAACACCGCGGCCTCGGGGGCCGATTGCATGAACGTCCGCGCGCCGCCGCGGCGCGGCGGCAATGAGATGTAATAGTGTGGATGCCCGGCACAGGGCACGCCGGGCGGCCTCAGACGGCCTTCGCCGCCTGCTCCTCCTCGAGCGCGGGCAGCTCGATGGTGAAGACCGCGCCGCCCGCACCGTTCTCGACGGAGAGCGCGCCGCCATGGTCGCGGATGATCCCGAAGCTCACCGAAAGGCCCAGCCCCGTGCCCTTACCGGGCGGCTTTGTGGTGAAGAAGGGCTGGAAGATGCGCTCCCGCACGTCGTCCGGGATGCCGCCGCCATTGTCTTCCACACGGATGCGCAGCACGCGGCCCGTCTTGCCGGGCTCGGAGCCGATGCTGAGGTGGATGAGGCCGGGGAAGTCCTGGCCGGAGCGGGCGCGGCGCTCGACGATGGCGTCGCGGGCATTCTGCACCAGGTTGATGATGACCTGCTCCAGCTGGTCCTGCCGGCACAGCACCTTCGGGATGTCCGGCCCCTGCGTGGTCCGGACCTCGACATTGTCGAGGCGCAGATGCGCCCCCACCACCTGCAGCGCGCCCTCCACCGCATCGAGCGGCCCGGAGGGCTGGAGGTGCTCGTCGCTCTTGCGGCCGAAGATGCGCATGTGGTCGATGATTCGGCTCATGCGCACGGTCTGCTGCACGATGCGGTCGAGCTTGGAGACGAGGTGCTCCGGCGGCAGTCCCATCTTCATGCCCGTGAGGGCATTGGAGGCGGCGAGGCGGATGACGCCGAGCGGCTGGTTGATCTCGTGGGCAAGCCCCGTTGCCACCTCACCCAGGGAGGCGAGCTTGGACATCTGGTAAAGCTTGTTCTCTTCCATCCGTCGCTGGGTCTGGTCGACGGCGACAACCACCACCTCCTGCATACCCAATCCGCCCCTGTCCATGCCCTGCAGGGGGGCGACGACGATCTCGGCCTCGATATCGGTCTCGCCGTCCGAGAGATGCTCGTTGATGTGGCGGGGCTCGCTCAGGTCTTCAACGAGGGTGCGGAAGCGTCGGCTGCCCAGATAGGTGCGCAGGAGGCATCCGAGCGCGCCGTCGGGCGGCGAGCCGATCTCGGTGGCGCCGTCCGGGGTGACGTGCATCACCGAGACACCCGGCACCCGGCTGATGGCGTCCAGCACCTTGGCCTCGCGCTGGCGGGCGAGCGCCTGCACCTCCTGCGCCTCCAGCCGCTTCTGCAGATTGAGGTAGCTGCCGCCCACCGCGACCACCACCAGCAGCGCGATGGAGAGGCCGGCCGCCGTGCTCCAGATCGCCGCCTTGAAGTCGGCCGTCTGGGCGCGGACGAAATCGGTGGAATAGGCGACGGAGACGAGGATCGGATACTTGCCGGATCGCACGGTGTAGCCAACCCGCTCCACCCCGTCGATGGTGCTCGCCTGGCGATAGGTGCCGCCACCTTGCTGCATGGCGGCGATGAAGGCCGGCGACGTGGAGACGTCGTCGCCGAAGCTGGTCTTGTTGGTGGCGCGGGCGCGAGCGATGCCGTCGGTGCCCATGAGGGCAATCAGCTCGCCATCCTCGATGCGCAGTTGCTTGTAGAAGTCGATGAAGTCGCTGATGGCGTAAGACGCCACCACCACGCCGGCAAACTCCCCATGGGCATCGGTGAGCGGCCGGGTCAGCTGGATGGTGTATTTCTTGGAGACGCGCCCGAGCACGGGCTTGCTGATGAAGAGCTGCCCCTTCGCCGGGTCCTTGCCCATGTGCACGCGGATGTGCTCGCGATCGGAGAGATCCACCTTCTCCGGCCCGGGCGGCGCAAGGCTGGTCGCGACCATGACCCCGTTCTTGTCCGTGACGGCGAGCTGGACCAGCGAGGCCGGGACGTTGAAATCCTTCAGCTGCTCGTAGATCTGGTAGGGCGCGGCGGTGGTGTCATGGCCGCTGGCGAAGTTCTGCAGCAAGGCGTCGATGGGCTCCACCGCCTGCTCGAAGCTGCGCATGAGCAGGGTCGCCATCCGGTGGGCGGCGATCTCCGCCTTCTCCACCTCGGTCTGGCTGTGGAGCTGGAACAGCACCAGCGCGGCGACCAGCGGAATGACGCCGACGAGGAGCACCAGCCCTCCCAGCATCAGCGTGACGCGGTTGAAGCCCCAGCCCTCCGGGCGGGAGAGAAGGTCAGGTGCTGGCATCGGCGACGCCTCCAAGCTCGACCAGCGCATCGCACAAGGCATCGAAGGCCAACGGCTTCGGGAAGCATCGCAGCACGCCCACCTCCCGGGCCCGCGCCATGTCGGCCTCGGCGGCATGACCCGTCATCATCAGAAAGCGCAGATCGCGGGTGGGGAATCGCCCGAGCACCGTTTCAACCAGCGCGACGCCGTCCATGTCCGGCATCCGCATATCAGTGAGCACCACGCGGATATCGGGATCGTGGGCGAGCACGTCGAGCGCATCCGCCCCGCGCCCCACCGAGCGGGTGGACAAGCCGCGAAAGGCCAGCGCCTCGACCAGTTCGTCGAGATATTCCGGTTCGTCATCGACGATAAGAACGTGATTCATCTGCCGTCGGACCTGTTCGGACGGTATTGATTGGCGGCTATCGGAACTGCGCCGCACTCCACGCTTCGCCCGCCCCATCGTCAAGGCCAACTCATTCCGTTTTGGAGCGAAATCCGGACCAGTTGCCGCCTTGCATTGTGACAACCGGAGTGAAATATAAAAGACAAGAGCGGAACGCCTTGGGCAATCTAAAAGATTCAGGCGCCGCGAAAGAGGGATTCCATGTCGGAGGAACGCGATCCGGTCAATCATCGTGCCGGGCGCGCAAGGCTTCGGCGGATCCTCATCCTGGACGATGACGACGCCTTCCGGGAGGACTTAGCAGAATACCTCACACTCGCCGGCCACCAAGTGGATCATACCTCCCAACCGGAGACTTTGACCCCGGCCCGCATGTGCCAGATCGACCTGCTCCTGCTGGATCTGAACATGCCGGGCATCGATGGCGTGGACGTGCTGCGCAATCTCTGTCGCTGCGTGCTGAGCCCTCAGGTGGTCCTCATCAGCGGAAGTGACGTAGATGTGATTGCGGCCGCCGCGGAGGCCGGGCGCATGAGCAACATCCGCGTCCTTGGCACGCTGCACAAGCCGTTCGATCCCGAAGAGCTGCTGACTCTCATCGGGGGTGATGCGGCCCAGGAGTTCGATCGTGGCGCCCCCGGCGGCGCGCCGTCTGAGGCGCAGGTGATCGCCTCGGTGGAAGCTTCCCTCGCAGCCGGCACCGTGCCGGTGATGTTCCAGCCCAAGTGCCGCCCGGACCACCGCACCTTCGCGGGAGCCGAGGCGCTGCTCGGCGACGTGTGGCCCGGCCTCGGCCGGATATCGCCATCTGCCGTGATCGCGGCGGCAAGCGTGAATCAGGATCTGATGCGACGGCTCACGCTCCGCGTGGTCGAGACCGCCACGCGGGGCGCCGCGGCGTGGCAGCAGGCCGGCCTTCGCGGCCCCGTCAGCATCAACATGCCCATCGACGTGCTCACCGAGCGCCAGGCGGCCAGCCTTCTGGCCGCCGCTGTTCGCAATGCCGGGCTCTCCCCCGCCGACGTCATTCTGGAGCTGACCGAGGACGCGCTCTATGGCTCCTCCAGCGATGCAATGATGGCGATCGCCCAGATGCGCCTGGCGGGATTCGGCATCGCCCTGGACGACGTAGGCCAGCGGCAGAGCGGGCTGCTCCAGCTGGCCCGCCTGCCCATCACCGAGCTGAAGGTCGACCGCGCGCTGATCGTGCAGTCCCGGGGCACGGAAAAGTCGCGCAGCATCCTCGAGGCGCTGATCCAGCTCGGCCATCGCCTCGGCCTGAAGGTGGTAGCCGAAGGCATTGAGACCGAAGAGGATTTGTCACGGGTCAAGGCGATGGGGGCCGATCTGGTCCAAGGTTATCTGATATCGCGCAAACTTGCCCTTGCCGAACTGATCGCGATGTTCAAGGAATGGACCAAACCGGACACCACAACCGGGGACGTCAAGGCCGAAGAAGCCCAACGCGAGGACGCCAAGCCAGATAATGCGCAATGACAGCTCCAAGCAGGGCCTGGGCGAAGCGTCCATGGCCGAGCCGCAGGTGCTTCTGGTCGATGATGACCCCGACGTGCTGGAAGAGCTGCACGACGGCCTCTCGATGCTCGGCATCCCCTCCCTCACCGCCACCACGGCCGTGGAAGCGCTGGATCTCGTGCAGCGCAACGATCCGCTGAAGGTGATCGTTACCGATTTGCAGATGCCCCGCATCGACGGCATCGAGCTGCTGCAGAAGCTCTCGGTGCGGCGCCGCAAGCACCCCATGGCCGCCATCGTCATCACCGGCCATGCCTCCCTCGATCGCGCCGTGGGCGCGCTGCGCCTCCAGGCGGTGGACTTCCTCCAGAAGCCGCTCGCCGCCGAGGAGGTGGCCCATGCCATTCACCGCGCGCTGGCCATCGTCGAGGACGAGGCGCTGGCCGCGAACGGTGAGGACGATCCGCCCGCCACCATCGCCCGGCCCAATTACATGAAGGCGCTGGTCGCCGCCCGCGCCGACCGCGACGCCATCTTCCAGGCCGGCCTGTTCTCCGATCCCGCGTGGGAGATGATGCTCGACCTCGCGGTGGCCGAGGCGAGTGCCCGGCCCATCTCGGTCACCAGCCTGTGCATCGCCTCCGGCGCACCCACCACCACGGCGCTGCGCCGCATCGATGAACTGGAGGAGGTGGGACTGGTGAAGCGCGTGCCGGACGCCCGCGACCGGCGACGCATTCTCGTGGTGCTGACCGAGCTGGGCCGCAGCCGCATGGAGGCCTTCGTGCAGCGCCAGGCCGACCGCTTCGGCATCAAGCTCGACTGACCCGCTTCCGCAAATGAAAAGGGCCGGTGTCTCGCGACACCGGCCCTTCTTTTTTGTGCCTTGGATCAGGCCGCCCGGAGGGTGGAGACGAAGCTCGTCACCTCGCGCTGGAGATCCTGGGACTGCTCGGAGAGGGCCGAGGACAGGCTCATGAGCTGGGTCGCGGCGGAGCCGGTCATGCCGGCGGCCTGGCCAACGCCCGACATGTTGCTCGTCACCTGCGTGGCGCCCTGCGCCGCACGGTGGGTGTTGGCGGCGATCTCGCTGGTGGCGGCCCGCTGCTCCTCCACCGCGCCGGCGATGATGGCGGTCAGGTCGCGCACGTTGTTGATGGTGGTCACGATGCTCTGGATGGAGGTCACCGTGGCCGAGGTGGCGTGCTGGATCTCGCCGATCTTCATGGAGATCTCGTCGGTGGCCTTCGCCGTCTGGGCGGCGAGTTCCTTCACCTCGGAGGCGACCACCGCGAAGCCGCGGCCCGCATCACCCGCCCGCGCCGCCTCGATGGTGGCGTTGAGGGCGAGCAGGTTGGTCTGCTCGGCGATCTCCTTGATGAGGTTCAGCACCTGCCCGATGGACTGGGCCGCCTCGGAGAGCTGGCGGATGTTCTCGTTGGTGCGCTCGGCCTCCTCGGCCGCCGAGCGGGCGATGACCGCCGAGTTCGAGACCTGGTCACTCATCTCGCGGATGGAGGCGGACAGCTCCTCGGCGGAGGCGGCGACGGTCTGCACGTTGTCCGAGGCACCCTCGGCGGCGAGCGTCACCGACTGGGCCTGGCGGGAGGTCTCCTCCGCCGTGGCGGAGAGGTTTCGGGCGGCGTCGGCCACCTCGCCGGACGAGCCGGAGAAGCGCTCGGCAAGGGCACCCATGCGGCTCTGGAACGAGTTGGCGATGCTGGCACGCTCGGCAACGAGCTGCTGCGCCATCTCCTCTTCCTTGCGCTTCTGCTCGACGCGCAGCCGCTCATTGTCGGCAAGGCCGTCGCGGAACACCTCGAGGGTGCGGGCGATGTCGCCGATCTCGTTCTTCGTCTCGCGGTTCGGCACATCGGTATCGAGGGCGCCGCCGGCGATCTTGCCCATGGCGTCGGTAACGCGGTTGAGCGGGCGGGTGATGCCGATGACGATGAAGGCGACGGCGCCGAGGCCGAGCACGATCTGGACGCCGATGGACACGAGCAGCACGAACCGCGCCTCGGCATAGTCCGCATCCGAGGCGTTGGCTGCGGCCTGCGCGGCCTTGTCGTTAATCTCGACGTTCTTGTTGAGGCTGATCGTCAGATCGTCGAAGGCCGCGACGGTCTTGGTGGCGAGATCGATGGCCCCCTCTGTATCGCCGGCGCGACGCTTGGAGACCATGTCCGCCTGCAGGGCCACATATTCGGCCCAGTGCGTCATCGTCCCGTTCCACAGCTCGCGCTCCTCGGGAGCCGAGATCAGCTTCTCATAGGTGGAAATGGCCTTGCCAGTCTCCGACATCAGGCGCGTGGTGCGCTCGGCCAGAGCGGCAACGTCCTTGGGGTCGGTCACCATCAGGGCGCGCATGCCGGCGACGCGAAAGCGGGTCATCTGATACTTGACCTCGCCGAGGGCGCGCACGCTCGGCAGGAATTCCCTGGCGATGGTCTCGCCGTTGTCGTTGATGTGGCTGAGCTTGTTGAGGGCCAGAACCCCCTGTCCGGCCGCCAGGGCGACCAGGACGAGGTAGAGGCCGATCAGTGTGCTCTTGACGGTCAGACGCATTATCTGTCTCCCTTCTCCGGGCTTTTGAGCTTGTCTTGAATTTGAAAGACAAAGATCCGTGCCGTCATAGTCATCGAAGCTGGATTGGGGCTTGCGATCCTGCGGCCGACTTCGGGCCTTCAGCCCACGTACTGGTAGCCGAGATAGCGGCGGGCATCGATCACGTCGCGGCCGAGCTTCAGGCGCAGCTTCTTGCGCAGCTTGCTCATGTGGCCCTCGACCACGCTCTCGTCCACGTCCTCGTTGAAGATGCCGTAGATGGTGTTGAAGATCTGGGTCTTGGTGACCCGGCGCTTCGAGTTCTTCACCAGATATTCGAGGATGTGCCGCTCGCGGCGCGGCAGGGCCAGCGGCTCGCCGTCCACTTCCGGGTCGCGGCCATCGAAGAACACGCGCAGGCGCTCGTCGAGCGGCATCTGGATGTCGCCCGAGCGCACCCGCCGCCACACCGCATCGGCGCGGGCCACGATCTCCCGCACATGGACGGGCTTGCGCACCACGTCGTCAATGCCGGCGGTGAAGAGTTCCAGCGTCTGGGTGAGGGACTTCACGTCCTCCAGCGCGATGATCGGGGCCTGGCTGTGGGAGCGGATGAGGTCGGGATAGGTGATCCGCGCGTCGGATTCCCCGATCAGGAAGCTTTCGACCGCGCCGAGATCCTGATCCGAGGTGGTCTCGATCCAGTCCCGAAACTCGCTACCTGAGAAGCTCTGCGAAGAAAATCCTTCGCGGGAGAAGGCCGACACATAGCTTTCAGCAACAGACGCACGCTCATCAACGACCACGTACATGATACCCTCCATCATGTCACAGCATTTCCGCGCGGTCGGCGTCGATGTCTTAATGACTTATTGACGGGCCGAACGACACAAAATCCCTATGACGAGGCGGGAGAGCGAGCAATCTGAAGAGTAACGGGTTTGGGAGCGAATTGATTGCCAGATCGGAGCGACCTCGGGATCACCCGGCTCAGAAGCGCCGAAGCCGGCGGCGGATGCTGGATCCGCGACGCCGGCTTCGGATTTATCGACCCGTCTTGCTCCGGATTGGCTCCGATCCGGAATGATCCCTCAGCCGCCCGGCGACCGGGAAAGACGCCAGCTACCGCCGGGCGGCGACTATCGTCGAGGGCGCGCGGGTGTGGACGTACGTGCCGCGATGGTCCGGCAGCGGACGGAAGGCATCGCAGATGCCGATCGCCGTCTCCGCCCCGCCGAGCTGGAGGAAGCCGTCGGGCGCGAGCTGGCGCGACATGCGCAGCAGGATGTCGGCCTTGGTGGGCACGTCGAAATAGATCAGCACGTTCCGGCACATGATGAGATCGAAGGTGCCAAGCCCACCGAAGGGTTCGAGGAGGTTGAACTTGCGATACTCGACGACGGACTTGAGCTGCGGGATGACCTCCCACCAGTCGCCCGACTTCACGAAATACTTGAGCAGCTGCTGCACCGAGAGGCCGCGCTGCACCTCGAACTGGTTGTAGCGGCCGGCGCGGGCCCGCTCCAGCACGTCGCTGGAGATGTCCGTGCCGAGGATCTGCACCCGCCGCCCGCCGGTCAGCTCCGGCCGCTCCGCCAGCAGCATGGCAATGGAATAGGGCTCCTGCCCCGTCGAGGCGGCGGCGCACCAGATGCGCAGCGTGTGCGTCTTCAGCCGCGCCGCGCACAGGGCCGGCAACAGCGAGCGAGCCATGTCCTCGAACGGCACCTTGTCGCGGAAGAACAAGGACTCATTCGTGGTCATCGCCTCCACCACCGCCTCCGCGATGATGGGCGCCTCGTTGCTCTTCAGGATTTCCGCCAAGCGCGCGAAGTCAGGAATCGCGAAGCGGTTGAGCAGCGGGATGAGGCGACTTTCCAGGAGATAATGCTTGTCGTCGGTCAGGATGAGCCCCGACTTCTCTTTCAGGAACCGGGCGAAGAACTCGTAGTCCGCGGGGCGGATCATCCGCGCCTCCTCGCAAGCATGGCGATGACCTTGGGACCGATGGCCTGGAGGGGGAGCACCTCGCTGGCGTTCCCTGCGCTGGCGGTGGCGCCGGGCATGCCCCAGACCACGCTTGTCTCCTCGTCCTGCACGATGACGCTGCCGCCCGCATCGGCGATGATGCCGGCCCCGCGCGCGCCGTCGCTGCCCATGCCGGTGAGCACGAGGGCCAGCGCGTTGCGGCGGTAGATCTGCGCCACCGTGTCGAACATGGGGTCCACCGCCGGCTTGCAGAAATTCACCGCCGGCCCGTCGGACAGGCGGATGAGGGTGCGCGGCCCGTCGCGCTCCAGCAGCATGTGCTTGCCGCCGGGGGCGATGTAGATGCGCCCGGCGCGCAGCGCCTCGCCATCCTGCCCCTCGGCCGCCTGCCGCCCCGCGGCGCGGGTGACATGCTCGGCGAGGAGCGCGGTGAAGGTTGGCGGCATGTGCTGGGTGATGACCACCGGGATGCGGTCGATATAGGGCCCGAGCACCGCGAAGAGGCGCGTCAGTGCCTGCGGCCCCCCGGTGGAGCTGCCCACGGCGATGAGCGAGACGTCGGACACGGAATAGGGTCGCAAGCGGATCGGCCCCCTCGGCTGGCTGGGCAATGCCGCCGCCTGCGGCTGGGCGGTGGGCGGCGGCGCGAGCGGCGCGCGGCCCGCCTGCCGCAGCACCTTCAGGCCGAGGCTGCGGACCTTCTCCATCAGCTCGCGCTTGAAGTCGTCGGTAGCAAACGTGCCCTTGGTGGCGTCGGGCTTCGGCAGATAGTCCGCGGCGCCCAGCGTGAGCGCCTTGAGGCTCACCTCGGCGCCACGGCGGGAGAGCGCCGAGGCGACGATGACGGTGGTGTTGCGGCGCTGCTTCAGGATCAGCGGCAGGGCGGTGAGTCCGTCCATCTCCGGCATTTCAAGGTCTAGGATGACCACGTCGGGCTGCACCCGGTCGAGATCGCCGAGCGCCGCCTTCCCGTTGGAAAAGGTGCCGACAAGCTCGAAGGCGGGGTCTTCCGACAACCAGCGCGAGACGATGCCGCGCACGAACACGCTGTCGTCCACCACCATCACGCGGATGGCGGAGCCGAGCGCGGACGTCGCCGGCGGGGAGATCGATTGCGGCATCAGTCCACCCTGTCCAGGAGGCCGACGGCCTCGAGCTTCTCGCGCAGGATTTCAGAATCGAAGGGCTTCATGATGTATTCGTCCGCCCCCAGCGAAACGGCGCGGGCGATGTGCTCCATGTCGTTCTTGGCGGTGCAGAAGATGACCTTCGGCGCGCGCCCGGCTTCGCTCGACCTGAGCTGTTCGAGAACGGCGAGGCCGTCCGTCACCGGCATGGACCAGTCGAGCAGGATGGCGTCCGGCATGGCGCGGGCGCACATCTCCAGCGCCGGGGCGCCGTCTGCCGCCTCCTCCACGCAGAAGCCGAGATCTTCGAGGATGCCGCGGGCAACCTTGCGGACGACGCTGGAGTCGTCCACCACGAGACAGGTCTTCATTCAAAGCTCCGCGCGTTTGCCGGCATCCTGGCGGGCGACGGCCGAGCCGGCCCGATCGAGCACCAGGTCCACATTGAGGATCAGCATCAGGTCGCCGGAGAGGCGATGGACGCCGGCGGCCACCTGCGCCCAGCGCGGGTCGAGGTTGGCCGGGTTGGCTTCGCGGCGGGCCGCATCGAGGGAGAGCACCTCGCCCACCTCGTCGATGATGAGGCCGAAGGCCTCGCCGTGGTGCTCGATGCCCACCGCCATGGGCGCGCCTTCCGCGTCGGGCAGCGACAGCAGGCGCCGCATGGCCACCATGGTGACGATGCGTCCCCGCAGGTTCAGCACGCCGGCGATCTCGCCGGGGGCGAGCGGCACGCGGGTGATGGCCTCCGGCACGAACACCTCGTGCACCAGCGCGATGGGCAGGCCGAACAGCTGCGGCCCGATGCGTACCGTGACGTACTGGACGACGTCGTGCGCGGCGGTCGGCGCTGCCTCGTGGGTCAGGGGCGTATGGGCGTTCATGCGGCAATTCCCTGTCGGCCGGTGAATTCCTTCAGCGCGGCGATGAGGCCGGAGCGATCAAACTTGGCAACACAGTCGGTGAAGCCGACGGCGCGGCCCCGCTCCAGCGCATCGCGGTCCTGCGCGGTGGCGAGCGCGATGATCGGCACCTCGCGGATGCGCGGGTCGCCACGCACGGCGGCGGCGAGGGCGAAGCCGTCCATGTCGGGCAGGTCCACGTCGCTGACGATGGCGTCGAAGCCGTCCTCCGTGCCGAGCCGCGCCAGCGCCTCGCCACCGGAGGCACAGGCCGTGACCTCGTAGCCGTTGCCGTTGAGCATGGGCGCCAGCAGGTCGCGGTGGAACGGGCTCTCATCCACCAGGAGCAGGCGCGGCCGCTCGGACGAGCGCACCAGATGGCGGAAGCGCTCGCCGAAGGCCACCTGCACGTAGAAGGCGACGTCGAGGATCTCGGTGGCCTGGCCCGACAGCACCGCGGCGCCGAGCACCTCCGGCATGTTGGACGGCGACAGCTCCATGTCGAGCTCGGCCTCCACGATGTCGACGATCTCGTCCACCACGAGGCCCATGACCCGCCCGCCATCGGCGAACACCAGCATGGGCTGGGTACCGGCGGCCACGCGCTGGACCTCCTCGTTGGCGTAGAGCACCGGGATCAGCGCGCCGCGATACTGCAGCACCGGGTAGCCGTTGACGCGCTCGATGCGTGCCACCTCCAACTCCTCGATGCGGGTGACGAGGCCGAGCGGCACCGCCTTGAGATCGCGCGAGCCGGCGCGGAACAGCAGCAGGGACGAGCGCTTCTGGCTGGCGCGCGACTGCCGGCCGGCGCCGTGATGGCTGACCTCCTCCGCGGCGCCGCCGCGCGCCGCCGCATGCTGGGCGAGGCCCGCGGGATCGAGGATCATGATGACCCGCCCGTCGCCGAGGATGGTGCTGCCGGAGACCATGGGCAGCTGGCGGAGCGCCGAGGCCATGGGCTTCACCACGATTTCCTCGGTGTGGGAGACCGCTTCCACCACCACGCCGAAGGTCTGGTGGCCCACCTTCATCACCACGATGAGCGCCCGCTCCCACAGCGCCTCGTCGCGCCCGTCGCGCTCCGGCGAGAGGCCGAGCAGGGCGCCGAGGCTGACAATGGGCAGGAGGCGATCGCGCAGGCCGAGCACGGGCGAGTTGTTCAGCCAGGTGATCTCGTGGTCCGAGCCCGCCTGCACCCGCACCAATTCCTCCACCGCGCTCTGCGGCAGGGCGAAGCGCTCACCGGCCGCACGCACGATGAGGGCGGGGACGATGGCAAGCGTCAGCGGGATCTTGATGACGAAGGTGGAGCCCTCGCCCTGCCGCGAGCGCACATCGACGGTGCCGCCGATGGATTCGAGGTTGGAGCGCACCACGTCCATGCCGACGCCGCGGCCGGAGACGTTGGTCACCTTCTGCGCGGTGGAAAAGCCGGCGTGGAAGATGAAGCGGAACACCTGGGAGTCCGGCATCTTCGCCAGTTCGGCCTCGGTGGCGAGGCCATTCTCCAGCGCCTTCTGCTTGATGCGCGCGACATCGAGGCCGCGGCCATCGTCGGAAATCTCGACGATGACATGGCCGCCCTCGTGATAGGCGGAGAGGCGGATGAGGCCGCGCTCGGACTTGCCCGCGGCGCGACGCTGCTCTGGCATCTCCAGACCGTGGTCGGCGGAGTTGCGGACCATGTGGGTGAGCGGGTCCTTGATCTGGTCCAGCACCTGCCGGTCCAGCTCGGTATCGGCGCCCACCTGCTCCAGCTCGATCTGCTTGCCCAGCTCCTGCGCGAGGTCACGCACGATGCGCGGCAGCTTCTGCCAGGCGTTGCCGATGGGCTGCATGCGCGTGCGCATCACCGCCTCCTGCAACTCGCCCGTGACATTGGACAGGCGCTGCAGGGAGACCTTGTATTCCGGCTCGTCGTGGCGACGGGCGATCTCCATCAGCTGGTTGCGGGTCAGCACCAGCTCGGAAACCATGGTCATCAGCTGTTCCAGCACCCCCACATGAACGCGGATGGACTGGGCGGCGACGCCATGGGCCTCGCCGGCCTGAGCCGCGGCGTGGGTGGCATCGGCGTCGGCCTTGGGCATGGCCGGCGCCGGCTTGGGCGGGGCGGCCTGGGCGGCGGGAGCGGGCACGGGCGCGGGCGTGATCGGGTCCACCTTGGTCTCGCGGAAGATGCGGTCCAGCTCGTCCAGCGGCAGCTCGCCGGGCAGCAGCGGGCGCTCCAGCGTCTGCGCCAGCTGGGGCGGCGGCGCCGGTGGGGGGGGACCTGCGGGGGCGTCCACGGCCTCCGCCATAGCCTCGAGGAGGGAGATGAGATCGCGGTCCTCACCCTCGGGCTCGGAACCCTCGGTCTCCTCCACGTGCTGGAGCAGGAGCTTGATGCGATCGATGGTGGAAAGCACCAGCCCCACCGCATCGGTGGTGACGGGCCGGCCCTCGCGGAAGCGGTCCATCAGCGTCTCGGCGGCGTGCGCGAGGGAGGCGAGGCGAGGCAGGCCGATGAAGCCGCAGGTGCCCTTGATGGTGTGCACCAGGCGGAAGATGTTGTTCAGAATCTGCGCGTTATTCGGGTCCTGCTCGAACTTCACGAGCTCCACGTCGGCGACGTCGAGGCTCTCGCTGGTCTCGGTCAGGAACTCGCGCAAGAGATCATCCATGATCCTGGCTCCGGGGCGATGCGGCGGGGCCGCGGCTGATGTGAGGGATGAGGCGCCGGGCGCGAAGGGCGAAGGTGAGGGCGCGCATGGTCAATGCCCGCCCTTGGCCGGCTTGGCGTCGGCCTCGCCGTGGCCGGACTTGTCGCCGGACTTGCCTGCCGGCTTCTCGCCCGAGGAACTCGCGACGTTGACGCCGACGCCGGTGCGCATGTCGGTCTTGTCGATATAGTTGAGGGAATCCACGAGCACTTCGCGGATCACCTCGCCCTTGAGATACGTATTGGTACTGGACTTGATACGGCCCATCATCTCGGGAAGATTATACTTGGTGATCTTTCCGCTCTCGATGCGACCGTTCACATAGATCTCGCTGAAGGCGGCGTTCACCGCGAACACCGTGGGCTCCATGGGCAGCTTGCGCAGCTCGGCCGCATCAGCCGTGATGACGAGCTTCGCAAGCACATAGCCCTGCAGCTTGCCGTCCACGATCATGGGCACGGTGATGGCGGGCAGGCGGCGATATTCGAGGCCGGCGAGATAGGGGTCCTCGCTCTTGCGCGGGGCGCCCGCGGCATACCAGGCGGCGGCGTAGCTGGAGCCGAGGCCGACGAGGCAGGCCCACACGCCGATTATGACGAAGCGGATCATGCGCCCGCTCCCGAGCGCGCGGGGTGGGCCGAATAGGTGCCGTCCGACTCCGCCTCGGCCAGGGCCCGGTCGAGAATGGCGCCCACCTCGCGCGCGGCGGCGATGCGCAGGGCGATGACATATTGATTGCGATCGAGCTTCGCCTTCAGCCGCGCCAGCCGTCCGGCGGTCGCCGCGTCGAGGCGGTCCGGCAGGCCGCGGGCGACGCGGCTCAGTTCCAGCAAGGCGCGGCTCTTGCGCCGGTTGATCTCCACGAGATCGAGGGCGCCGCGCTCCTCGAACGCGACATTCTCCAGATCGATGGTCTCTTCCAGCCGGTCGAGGGCGCTGATGAGTGCGACGACCGACGGCGGGCGGGCGAAATGCAGATCGCTGTCGAAGCTCATGCCGCACCTCCCTTCGCCCTGGCGAAGACGGCGGAGGACTGGCCGAGGCGCGCGGCGAGGCCGATGCCGCCGGCGCGGGCGGCCTCCTCGCCCACCTTCTGGGTCAGCAGCGATTTCCAGGTGTCGCCGGCCGTGCCGGCGCCGAACATGGAGGATTTCGAGGTGGCGCCCTTGGCCGGCATCATGGTGTCGAGGAACTGGGAGAGCACCATGGCCTCGAACTTCTGCAGCGAGGCGGCGCCGGGCGTGCCGGCGAGCGGCGCGGCGCCGGCGGCTCCGCCCGCATGGTGCGGGCCGAGGGCGTGGGCGTTCTTCAGCCCTGTGAGGCTGGCGCCGGAAAAGGCGACGCCCGGCGGGATCAGTGCCGCAGCAGCGGCAGCCGCATCCTTGTCGCCCCGGGCGGTGGCCTTGTCCGCCCGCGCAACCGCTTTCGCCTCGGCGACCGTGTCCAGCTCGGTGCGGAAGGCACCATCGGCGGCGGGCGCGAGCGACTGAAGCTTGCCCATCACCTGCCGCGCGCGGGCGGCATCGGCGGCCTGCATCACGTCGAAGACGAGGTCGGTCGGCGGTGAGATGCCCATGGTGCGGCTTCCATCGAGAACGGTTCGGACGCCACCCTGCCCCGCCATGCTTATGCGAGGCTTGCACGCCCGCTGGATACGAGACTCGCCTCGGCGATCTCGTCGGTGGCGGTGCGCTCGGCTTCGGCGCGGGCGAGCCGTCCGGTCGCCTCGGCATGGCGCTCGGCGCGCTTCAGGGTGAAGCTTTCCGCCTTCACCTGACCGGCGGCGGCCACCTCGGCGGCGTGCGCCTGCTGGCGGGCGAGGGCGACGCGCTCCAGCCGCCGCGCCACGTTCTCCAGCATCAGCGGGGCGAACCGCCCGTCATCGAGGGCAGCCACAAGGTCCGCCGTCTCGCCATCGAGCCTCACCCCCTCGCGCACCGCCTCCGCACGGCGGGTCTCGGCGGCACGTTTCAGTTGCCGTTGCACGGCAACGAGGCGCTCGGCTTTGCGATGTCGCTCCTTGACCATGCTCAGCCCGCCTTCAGCCATTGGGAGAAGGCGACGAGGAAGGCCGAGAGCAGCGGCTCCACGCTCACATAGAGCAGCAGCAGCCCGCCGGCGGTGACGAAGGGCGTCGCCACGAAATAGACCGGGATCTGCGGAGTGAACTTGTTGATGAGGCCCACGGCGAAATTCACCATCACCGAATAGAGGATGAAGGGGCCGCAGAGCCGCACGGCCACGAGAAACACCGCCGACATCTGGTCCACGAGATCCACCAAAGCCGGCCGCACGGCGAGGAGGCTGCCCGGCGGCACGCGGGCGAAGCTGTCCACCAGCCCCTTCACCAGCTCCAGATGCAGGTCGGCGACGAAGATCAGGGCTGTGGCGGAGAAGACGATGAGGGTGGCGAGGATGGGCAGTTGCTCGTCCTCCTCCACCGACGCGCCCGGCATGGGAGAGACGCCCACCGCCTGGGCGATGAAGCTGGTGGCGAACTGGAGCGCCGTCACATAGAGCCGCGCCAAAAGGCCGATGAGGAGGCCGGTCAGAAGCTCCCCGGCGATCATGAACACGAAATCGCCGGAGCCCGCCGTCCGCACCTTCGGCGCCACCTGGTCCAGCACCAGCGGCAGGAAGGCGAAGGACAAAGCGAGCGCCAGGAACACCCTGACGCGCATGGGAATATGCCGGCCGCCGATGCCCGGCATCAGCATCAGCGCGCCGCCCACCCGGCAGAAGACGAGAAAGGCGGCGAGCACCGCCTCGCGGGCCAGGAGGCTCATGCGCGGCTCACGAGATGGCGCCTAGCGCCTTGATCTCCACCCCGCGGGCGATCTCCACGTGGGAGAGCACCGGCAGCGAGGGGAACATGCGCTCCACGATCATCCGCACATAGGGCCGTGCATCCGGCGCGGTGACGAGCACGAAGGGCGCGCCCGCCTTCATGCGCTCGCGCACGGCGGTGGCCGCCTCGGTGCCGAACTGCTCCACGAGGCGCGGATCGATGTCGAACTCGATCACTTCGCCCTTGGCGTCGCGCTTGAGGCTCTGGTGGAAGGCGAGATCCCAGCGGCTGCCGAGGCGCAGCACGTTCAAAACGCCACCCTCGGCGAGATCGCCGCAGATCTGCTGTGCCATGCGCATGCGCACATGCTCCGCCACCTGCTCGGAGCGGCGGGCATGGGGCACGATCTCCGCCACCGCCTCGAGGATGAGGTGCAGGTTGCGGATGGAGACGCGCTCCGCCAGCAGGAGCTTCAGCACCGCCTGCAGGCCGGAATAGGAGATCTGCGCCGGGCAGATGTCTTCCACGAGGCGCTTGTATTCGGGATCGAGCCTGTCGATCAGCGACCGCATGCTCTTGTAGGAGAGAAGCTGCGGCAGGTTGTTGGCGATGGCCTCGGAGAGGTGGGTGAGGATGACGGTGAGGTTGTCCACCGGCGCGAAGCCCTCGCGCTTCACCTCGGTGGCGTAGGCCTCGGGAATCCACATGGCCTTCATGCCGAAGGCCGGCTCGCGCGCCTCGTCGCCGGGCACGTCGGGCGGCGGCCCGTCGCCCACCACGACCAGCAACTCGCCGATGCGCATCTCCTGCGCCGCCAGCACCGTGCCATGCATCTTGATCTGATAGCCCTTCGCCGGGGCGGCGAGGCTTTCCGTCATGCGGATCTCGGGCACCACGAAGCCGTAGCGCAAAGCGAACTTGCGCCGCATCTTGCCGAGGCGGTTGCCGAGTTCGGAAGGCGTGCGCAGCACCTGCGTCGCCAGTTGCTTGCCGACGCAAACCTCGATCTCGGCGGTCTTCAATTGCTCCTTGACCGACTCCCGCGCCTCGCGGTCTGCCTGCTGCTTCGCATCGGCCTCCCGCGCATCGGCCTCCGCCTTCTGCCTGGCGAGCTGGCGGGGGACCGACCAGCCGACGAAGGCCATCATGCCGCCGATGATGGCGAAGGGCAGGAACGGCAGGCCCGGAACGAGCGCGAGGGCGAAGAGGAGGCCGGCGGCCACGAACAGCGCGCGGGGATAGGCCCCGAGTTGGCCCAGCACCGCCTTTTCCGCCCGCCCCCGCGTGCCGCCCTTGGAAACGAGCAGGCCGGCGGACAGCGAGACGATGAGCGCGGGAATCTGCGAGACGAGGCCGTCGCCCACGGAGAGGCGGGTGAAGATGTCCGCGGCGTCCGCGATGGGCATCTTGTGCCGGGTGACGCCGATGATGATGCCGCCGAAGATGTTCACCGCGATGGTGATGAGGCTCGCCACCGCCTCGCCGCGCACGAACTTGGAGGCGCCGTCCATGGAGCCGAAGAAGGCGCTTTCCTCCTCCAGCTCGGCGCGGCGGCGCTGGGCCTGCTTGTCGTCGATGAGGCCCGCATTGAGATCGGCATCGATCGCCATCTGCTTGCCCGGGATGGCATCGAGCGTGAAGCGCGCGCCCACCTCCGCGATGCGGGTCGCGCCCTTGGTGATGACGAGAAAGTTCACCGTCACCAGGATGAGGAACACCACGATGCCGATGACGAAATCGCCGCTCATGACGAGCTGCGAGAAGCCGTGGATGATGTGCCCGGCCGCACTCACGCCGTCCGAGCCGTGGGCGAGGATGAGGCGCGTCGTCGCCACCCCGAGGCCGAGGCGCAGCAGCGTCGCGATGAGGAGGACGGTGGGAAAGGCGGAGAATTCCAGCGGCTTGTCGATCCACAGCGCCACCATCAGGATCAGCACCGACAGCGCGATGGACAGCGCGAGGCCGATATCGATCAGGGCGGGCGGGATGGGCAGGAACAGGATGGCGAGGATCCCCACCATGCCCATGGCGAAGCCGATGTCGCGGCGCGAACCCTGCGCCGCATCGCGCACCGTAATGTCGGACATGCGTCAGGCTCCCCCGCAAACGTGGGCTCAGAAGCCGCTGGCGATGCGGCCGTAGATTTCCTCGGTGAAGGCCATGATCTGGGCGCCCATGAAGGAGCCCGTCACGGCCGCGACCACCAGCACCGCAACGATCTTCGGCACGAAGGTGAGGGTGACTTCCTGGATCTGCGTCAGCGCCTGGAACAGGGCGACGAGGATGCCGATGAGCATGGCCGCGGCGACCGCCGGTCCGGCGGCGACGAGGATGGTCCAGATGGCCGAATGGACAATGCCGAGCGCATCCGCCTCGTTCATCTCAGCTCACCGTCACGCCGGGGCCGATGAGCAGGCTCTTTCCGTTGGAGAGCTGCGCCAGCGGCCCGTCGGTGGTGATCTCCACCGAGGCGACCTTGCCGCTGATGCTGCCATCGGCGGAGGTCACGGTGTGGCCCAGCGCAAGGTTGGCGGTCTGCAAGGCGCTGGCGGCGAGCAGGGATTCCAGCTTCGCATTGCTCGCCACCTGCTGCTCCACCTGAGAGAAGGAGGCGAGCTGGGACATGTAGGCGGTGGAATCCATGGGCTGGGTCGGGTCCTGGTTCTGCAACTGCGCCACCAGGAGCTGGAGGAAGGCGTTGTAGTCGATGCTGTTCGCCTTGCCGGCCGAGGCCGTCTTGCTCGTTGCGGCGGCGCCGGCCGCGGACGCGACGCTCTGGACCTGGGTCATGCTGCGATCTCCTTTCGCCCCCTTCTCGCCCGCGAGGATTGCGCGAGGCCGACCTTGCGGAGGGCCCTGCGGGCAACCGTGCGGAGCGCGTCAGGCGACTTTCGGCGGCACGGCGCAGTTCAGGATCGCGTCCTCCTGCGGGAACATGCCGCGCAGCGCCTTCAGCGCCTCGAACGTCCGGCCCTCGCCGACGAGGCGGCCCGCTTCGTCGAGGTTCATCAGGATCGTGGCCTTGGTGAAGGTGGTCATCAGCGACGCCAGCTGGCGAAAGAACAGCCGGCGGGCGGCATCGGCATTGGCCGGGTCCACCAACAGCGACTGCGCGACGAAATAGAGCTGGCGCAGCGGTGTGGTGGTGTCTTCCGGCTGCATCACGTGGCTCTCCAGCAGGAAGGTCGCGTCGTTGAGCAGTTCCAGCGTCACCTTGCGGTCCACCTGGAAGACGGCGCCATTGAGAAACAGCTTTTCGCCGGCCTTGAGGGAGATGTGCATGGATTTCGTCATTTCAGACCATCCCGGATCGCAATATTGACGTCGATGAGCATGGGGATGTCGCCGCCCGTGCCGGAGATCAGCCGGTCACACTCCTGGATCACCCACAGGCCGAGGGACGCGAGAGTCGCGCGCAACTCGCGCGGCAGCTCGTTGTTGGCGTCGGCGAGATCGGTGATGAAGAAGCCCCAGAGCTTCTGCAGATAGGCGACCGCTGCCAGCACCTCGCAGGAGCCGGGTTCCGCCTTGGCTGCGAGGGTGAGCAGATTCACCGCCTGGTCGAGGGCGAGGCGTTCACGCTCGCGGTTGAGCGTCGCGGACTCATCAAGTATTTCCGCGTAGGAGAAACGGTACATCACGCACCCTCATGTCAGATGTAGTTCAGGATGCTCAGCTGCATCACCTTCGAGGTGGTCGCGTAGGACATCTGCAACTGCGTCGTCAGGGTGTCGAGGCGGGTCTTCGCCTCGGCGGGATCGACCCCTTCGAGGACGTTGATCCTCTGGTCGACGAGATCGGAAACCTTGGCGAGGGCCTCGTCCGCCGCATCGACGCGGGACTTGGACACCCCGAGCTGAGCCGACAGGGAGATGACGCCGCTCACGGCCGCGCCGGCGACGGTGACGGCCTTGTCGAGCACCACCTTGCGGGTCGCCTCCGAGAGGGTCGCCGTGCCAAGCTCCGACACCATCGTGAATGCCATGGCAAGGTTGCGCATGGCTGTCGTGTTGGCGGTGGTGGTGACGGGAACGCGCGCGGTGTCGGAGATCTGGCTGGTCAGCGCCTCGTCCGACGCGCCGGACCAGTTCGCGCCCCACGCGGGATCGGCGAACAGGTCCGCGAACGCGCCGTTGAGGAAGGACGACATGTCGGCAGCAGAGATATCCGCCACCTTCGGGTCCCCCTGCGGATCGGCGGGATCGAGGCCGAAGGCGCCGGCGAAGGCGGCATCCACCGTCGCCTTGGGGCCGGTGGCATAGTCCGCCATGGGTGGCTCGGCGCTGTTGATGCCGGCGAACAGGTAGCGCTGCCCGTCGGTGGCATTGAGATGGGCGGTCAGTGCATCCAGCGCCGATTTGGCCTGATCCGCGAGGATGGCGCCGGATGAATTGCCCGCTTGCCCGGCGAGGATGTCCTTCAGGAAGAGGTTGGCATCGTCGCTGATCTGGGAGAGCGCCGCCTGGCTGTGGCCGATGAGGCTGGAGGCAAGCGCGTTGCCCTCCTTCTGGGAGCGAATGGCCCCGCGCGCCAGATGCAGCGCCACGCTCTCCCCCGTCGCGACACCCAGCGCCAGGCCCACGTCCGCCTGACGGCCGGTGGCGATTTCGGTGGTGGCCTTGGAGATGTCCGATTGCAGCTTCGGCAGCGCCGCGCGGGACGGGGAGGTCCAGGCGAGGGTGGAGATGTAGGTGCTGCGCATGGCTTAGCCGATCATCTGGAAGAGGCTGTCATAAAGCTGGTTCACGACGCCCATCAGCTTGGAGGTGGCCTGATAGCCGCGCTCCAGTTCGAGCTGGCTGGCATATTCGTCGTCGAGGTTCACGCCGGTGGCGGCGGAGAGCGCGTTGGACGCCTGCGCCAGCACCGTCTTTTCGGAATCGAGCCGCGTGTCCGCCGCCTTGCGCGCGCCCTGCAGCCAGCTCACCGAGGCGGTGGCGAAGGAGACGAGGCTCTGGTTGTCGGAGAGCTGCGCGGCGCCGTCATAGGTGCGGGGGGCGTCAACCGCCGCCACCATCTCCTTGAGCCGGCCGGCGAAGCTCGCGGCGCCCGTGGTGTTGGAGGCGAAGGCCGCACCGTTCATGCCGCCGTCGCGCAGCAGGCGGATGTCGCCGCCCTGCGCGACGTCCACGGCCGCATTCACCGCCAGCGTTCCCGCAAGGCCGCGCGCGAGACCGCCGGGCACGGTGGCGCTCCCCGCCGCCGGCACGAACAGGCCGGCGCGGACAGTGCCGGCGCCGTCAGCCTCGGCGAAGGCGTCCACCAGCCCGCGGGCGAGCTCATCCAGCTGGGTCTGGTAGGTGCTCGCGGCCGTCTCGCGCAATTGGGTGAGGCCGGCGATGCGACCGCTGCGCACCGGCATTGTGGCATCGCGCCCCGTCACCGACACGCCGTCCACGAACACGCTGCCGCCGTCCCTCTTCGCATCGAGCGTATGGGACGGAGTGAAGCCCACCGTGCGGGCGGTGGTCTCGAACAGGGTGGCGCCGCCCTCGGTGTAGATGACGATGTCGTTGTTGGCGCGCGTCACCGTGGAGATGCCGATCTCCTCGGAGAGCCTGGCGAGGATGGCATCGCGCCGGTCCAGCGCATCGGTCATGTCGGCGCCGGCGGCGGTGCCCTTCACGATGCCGCTGTTCTCCGCCTCGAACTGGTGGAGCAGGTCGTTGACGTTGCCGACAGAGGTGGCGATGGCCGCGTCCGCATCCGTGCGCACCTGCTGCACCGTGTCGGTGGCGGTGTTGAGGGAAGAGGCGAGGTCCTGCGCGGCGGTCACGGCCGCCTGGGCCAGCGTCATGTCGTCCGGCGTATCGGCGGCGCGGGTGAGGGCGTCCTTCAGCGTGCCGAGGCGGGCGACGGGCGACGTCGGGTCCTGCGGGTCGCCCACGGTCTGGGCAAGGCGGTCGAGGCCGCTGGCGAGGGCCTGCTGCGCGGCGCTGTCGGAGGTGGCGCCGAGCATCCGGTCGAACAACGCACTGCCTGTGGCGCGGGTGATGGAAACCACCCGCACCGATCCGTCCGCCGCCGTGGTGGTGACGGCGATCTTCCGCGAGGCGGAGGCCTCGCCCGCTCCTGCCACGTTGCGGCTGGACAGGGCGATCTTCGCCGCATTGGCGGAGAGCGAGGACTGCGCCGTGTTGAAGGCGAGGGAAAGGCTCATGATGCACCCGTGCGCGGCGCGGCGGCGTCAGATCAGCGCTTCAGGTTCATCAGCACGTCGAGCAGCTCGGTGCCGGTCTGGAACACCTTGGAATTGGCGGTGTAGTCGCGCTGCGCCACGATCATGCGGGTGAGTTCGGAGGCCATGTCCACGTTGGACTGCTCGGTGGCGCCGGAGAGCAGCGTGCCGACCCCGCCCTCATTGGGAAAGCCGATCTGGATGGCACCGGATTCCAGCGTGGTGGTGTAGGCATTGCCGGTGAGCGGCTCCAGCCGGTCGGCGCTCTGAACGGTGCCGAGCGGGATGCGGTAGATGGCGGATTTCCGGCCATTGGCATCGGTGGCGTAGACGATGCCGTCCTTGGCGATGGAGAAGTCGGAAATGGCACTCGGCGCATTGCCGTTTACGCTGGCGGTGAACGGCGTGTAGGGCGCCGCGAGCTGCGACATGCCGGCAAGATCCAGCGTCAGCGTCGCCCCGTTCGGCACGGCAAGCGAGATGCTGTTGCCCGAGGCGAGCTTGCCGGTGGCGTCGAAGCTCAGCGTCTGCGTAGACAGCGGCCCGGACGCATAGGGGAACGTGCCGGTGGCGGGCGCGCCGGCGCGGTCATAGACCGCGAGCTGCCAGGTGTCGGGGCTCGCCGCGGTCTTGGTCAGGTAGAGATCGAGCGTCACCGCATTGCCGAGATTGTCGTAGGCGACGAGCGAGGACTTCTCCGAAAAGCTCGCACCCGCAACGTTGGCGCCGGCGTTGGGGGCGGCGGCGACCGCCGCGTTGGATGGCAGGTTGGCCGCGAACGTGCCCTCGGTGGAGGGCGTCGCCGCGAGCTTGGTGTTCTGCAAATTAATGGGCACGAGGCCGGCCGTGCCGTTGAGCACCACGTTGGGGTCGCCGGCCGAGACGTCATAGCCCATCAGGGTGAGGCCGGCGCTGTTCACGAGGTTGCCGGTGCTGGCGTCCACCTGGAACGAGCCGGCGCGGGTCAATTGGGTCTGGCCGGAGGGGTCGGTGACGAGGAAAAAGCCCGAACCCTGCACCGCGAGATCGGTGGAGGACGAGGTGTAGTTCAGCGCGCCCTGCTGGCTGATGGCGTAGCGCACGTCCGTATTGACCGAGCCGGATTGATATTCCGTGCCGCCGGTCTCCAAGAGAAGCGAGGAGAATTGCGTGTCGGCGCGCTTGTAGCCCGCGGTGCCGGCATTGGCGATGTTGTCGGAGACCGTGCCGAGCAGGTTGGATTGCGCGGTCATCCCCGACACGCTGGTGCGCAGCATTCCGTAAAGGCTCATGGCTCGGTCCTCATCGCGGTGTGGAGGGGGCGCGCCGTCCGCCGGAGGGCGGAGCCTGCGCCAGTGTCATTGGCGCATCTGAGGGCGGATGGCTTGCGCGGGGCTGGAGTCAGGCCTTCAGCGCGGCCGCGAGATCGGAGAAGGCGGCAAGGCTGGGCGGATCGCCGGGGTCCTGCCGCAGGGCGTCATAGATGCGCGGCACGATGGCCACCGCCTGGTCCAGCTCGCCATCGGCGCCGGGCTGGTAGCCACCCATCAGGCGCAGGTCGCTTGTGTCCTCGAAGCGGGCGATCATGGCCTTCAGCCGCCGCACCAGATCGCGCTCCGGCTCGCTCCACACCTCGCCGGCCAGCCGCGAGATGGAGCCCAGCAAATTGATGGCCGGAAAGCGCCCCTGGTCCGCGATGGCGCGGTCGAGCACGATGTGGCCGTCCAGCGTGCCGCGGATGGCATCGGCGACGGGGTCGTTGTGGTCGTCGCCATCCACCAGCACCGAGAAGATGCCGGTGATGGCCCCCTCCCCCTCCATGCCCGGCCCGGCCCGCTCCAGCAGCTTCGGCAGCGTGGAGAAGACACTCGGCGCATAGCCCCGCGCCACCGCCGGCTCGCCCGCCGCCAGCGCCACGTCGCGCGCGGCATGGGCATAGCGGGTGACGGAATCGACGATGAGCAGCACGCTTTCCCCGGCATCGCGGAAATACTCCGCCACCGCCAGCGCCGCCTGCGGGGCGAGGCGGCGCATCATCGGGCTCTGGTCGGAGGTGGAGACGATGACCACCGCTCGATCACGGCTGGCGGCGAGCGGGCCTTCGAGGAATTCGCGCACCTCGCGCCCGCGTTCGCCCACCAGTGCCACCACCACCGTGTCGAAGCCGGCCGAGCGCGCGAACATGGAGAGCAGCGTGGACTTGCCCACGCCCGAGCCGGCGAAGATGCCGATGCGCTGGCCCTCGCAGATGGGGGTGAAGATATCCACAGCGCGTACCCCGGTGACGAGGGGCCGATGCACCCGCCCGCGCGCCATGGCCGGCGGCGGCTCCGCATCGAGCGGCATGCGGCGGGGGCCATGGGCCAGCGGCTCGGGCCGGTCCAGCGGGCGGCCCAGCGCGTCGATGACGCGGCCCTTCCAGGAGCGATCCGGGCTGAGCGCGAGGGGGCCGATGCGGAAGGCCGGCGTGCCAATGCCCACCGACACCCGCTCGTCGAACGGCTTCACCACCGCGCCAGCGGCATCGATGCGCACGACCTCGCCGATGCTGGTGCCCGACGCCTGCTCGAAGCCCACCCGCTCGCCCAGCGTGACGAAGCTGGAGAGGCCGGAGACCCGCACATGGGTCGGCGCCACCTCCCGCACGATGCCGCCGACGCGCACGAGGGGATGCTCCTCCATCCCGCTTTCCACGGCGTGGCGCAGGCGCTGAAGCGCGTTCATCGGGGGCGTGTTCACGGGGGGCGCACTCATCCGGGACCAAGCTCGCGGATGGTCTGGGAGGTGGAATCCTCGGTCTGCGACACGGCGGAGGCGGCCATCTCGAAGGCGCGCTGGAGGGCGATGAGACGCGTCATTTCGGTGATGGCATCCACGTTGGCGCCTTCCACGAAACCCTGCCGCACCACGTTGCGGTTGTAGTTCTGCACCAGCGCTGCGGGCTTGTCCGGCACCACCAACGCGCCGTCACGGCGGGTGAGCTTCGCGTCCTCGGGGATCAGGAACAGGCCGATGCGGCCGACGGCGCGCCGGTTCTGCGAGATCGAGCCATCGGTGCCGATGCGCACCGTCCCGCCGGTGGGATCGATGACCACCGGCGCACCGGAGGCATCGAGGATCGGCCGGCCGGAGAGGGTGCGCAATTCGCCCTCCGGACTCATATTCATGCGCCCGTCGCGGGTATAGGCGGTGGTCGCGCCGTCGCGCACCGCGAACCAGCCCTTCCCCTCCACCGCGATGTCCAGCGGATTGCCGGTGGGGTTGATCGGCCCCGACTTGCGCGAGGTGTAGGTCTCGCCCGTGGAGGTGAAGGACACGTCCTGCCCCCCCGCCTTGGAGACCATCTCCTCGAACCGCACCTCTTCGGCGCGGTATCCGGCGGTGTTTAGGTTGGCCACGTTGTTGGCGATGGTGGTCAGGCGCTTGTCGGCGGCGAGCTGCGCCGAAAGCGAGACGTATAGTCCCGAGCCCATCTCAGCCCCCGTACTTCAGATTGAGGATGGAGAAGGAGGCGGCGCTGGAGGTGCGTGCCGAGAAGAGATCCAGCACCGGGGCGGCATCCACGCCCTGCGCCACGTCCCATTTGGCGGTGAAGCGGCGCAGCAGCGCATCGAGCTTCGCCGGCTCCTTCAGGTCCGCGATGTTGAACTGCGCCTTCACCGCCTTGGCCTGCTTCTCGATGGGGGCGGCCGCCATGGCGTCGGGAAAGTCGTAGATGGTCTTCATCACCTTCCAGAGCGCGGGATCGGCGAGCAGGCCGTAGACGGATTTCACGGTGGGCGCCTGGCGCTGGAAATAGAGCGCGAGCTGCACGCCTTCGTTGCTGGCGCCCTGGTCCGCCTCCAACGCCTGGCGCACATAGCGGTCCACCACCTTCTGGCCGGCCTCGGCCGATTGGGTGGCGGCGGCGCCGAGGCCCTTGAAATCGAACACCTTGGCGAAGGCCTTGAAGCGATCGTCGTTGAGCTTGTTGGCGAAGCTCTTGGGATCGGTCACGCCCTCCTTCAACACCTTGCGCATGTAGCCCTTGGCATAGGCCATGTCCTCAAGGCCGAACGCCTTCATGGCATAGGTGAAGAGCCGGGTGTCCTTCAGGAAGCCGTCGATGCTCGTCACCTTGCCGATGTGCTTGAGGTAATAGCTCGATTCCAAAGCCACCGGCTTCTCGGCCGCCTTGGTCGACAAGGAGCGCGTCATGTCGCGCGCCAGCAGGCGGTAGGTGAGGAGCGTGCTTTCCATGGGAGCATCCGCAACGGCAAGGAGCAGGGGCACGTGCGGCGGGAGCCGCGCGGGCTGGCCCATTTCGCCCGCGCTGCCTTGCGCGAGCCTTGCCTGCGCCGGCCTTCCGACGTCAAGCGATTGAATATGTGAGATTTTTGCGTGGCGAGCCCAGCGCGGACCGGAAGACGTCATCGCTGACACCCCCCGGTCCGGCCACCCCGTGCCGGTCAGGGCTTGGCACGGGATATCGAAGGCTTCGCAAAGGCCGTACGTGCAACCAGAAAGGCCTGCGAGCCAAGACGCGAGTTGTGTAGCATGCACAACCCATGGAAGGCAGAACAATCCATTCCATTTTGGCGGTGATTATGGAGTGAACGGCGGTCATTGCAAAGCTCGACAGAGCACAGCCTCGCACAATCCTCGCCCCCTACCACCGGACACCGGACAAAACGGGGGAAGCCGTGGCCGTCATCATCGGAATCATCTTGGGGCTGGCCGCGACCTTCGGCGGGTTCATGGCCATGGGCGGCCACCCGGAAGTGGTGTGGCAGCCGTTTGAATATCTCATCATCGGCGGCATCGCCTTTTCCACCTTCATCATCGCCAACCCGCTGTCCGTCATCAAGGACACGGGCTCCGGCATCATGCAGGCGGCCATGGGGACCGGGCCGAAGCGCAAGGATTTCCTCGCCCTCCTCAGTCTCCTCTACGCGCTGATGCGCGACATGCGCCAGAAGCCGCGCAACGAGATCGAGGCGCATATCGACGACCCGGCAAGCTCCGCGCTGTTCGGCCATTTCCCGAGCCTGCTCAAGGACAAGGAACTGACCCAGTACATCTGCGACTACGCCCGCCTCATCCTCATCGGCAACGCCAAGTCGCACGAGATCGAGGCGCTGATGGAGCAGGAGATCTCCACCATCAAGAAGCACAAGACCAAGGCCGCCGGCGCCCTTGGCACGGTGGCGGAAGCACTGCCCGCGCTCGGCATCTGCGCCGCGGTGCTCGGCATCGTGAAGGCCATGGGCGCCATCGACCAGTCGCCGGAAATCCTCGGCCACTATATCGGCTCGGCGCTCATCGGCACCTTCGTCGGCATCTACTCGTCCTACGCCATCATCTCGCCCCTCGCCGCCAAGGTGAAGAGCACGCGCGAGAAGCAGTGCCAGCCCTTCATCATCACCAAGCAGGCGCTGATTGCCTTCATGAACGGCGCGCTGCCCCCCATCGCGCTGGAGCACGGCCGCAAGACCATTTCCGCCGGCGAGCGCCCCACCATCGACGAGGTGGAGAGCGAGGCCATCCAGGCCGCACCCTCGGCCAACGGCACCGTGCAGCAGGCGGCCTGAGCCATGGCACCCAAATCCGCCTCCAAGCACCACGACATCCGCGACATGCTGCTGGATGCCGCCGGCCTCTCGCTGGACCGGCTCCCCATGCTGCACGTGCTGTTCGACCGCATGGCCACATTCTGCGCCGACGGGCTCCGGCAGGTGGCCGCCTCGCAGGCCTATTACTCGCTCTCCAGCGTCGAGAGCGGGCGCATCGGCGATGTGCTGGAAGCCTATGAGGGCATGGCCATCGCCGGCATCTTCAATGCCCCCTCGTGGGACAGCCAGCTCATCGTCGGCTTCGACCGTGATTTCATCTTCACCATGATCGAGGTGCTGTTCGGCGCCGACGGGTCCGAGCCGCCGGTGGAGGACGAGCGCTCCTTCTCCAACATCGAGGGGCGCGTGGCGCAGCTCCTGTTCGAGCAGATGACGAAGGCGCTGAAATCCGCTTTCGCCCTCGTCAGCGACACCACCTTCCAGTTCGAGCGGCAGGAAACCCGCATGGATTTCGCCGTGATCGGCCGGCGCAACAATCTGGCAGTGACCGCGAAATTCCTTTTGCAGGCGCTGAACCGCGGCGGCGAGATGTTCGTCACCATTCCGCAGTCCGCCCTCACGCCGCTGCGCCGCGCGCTCGCCAGCACCAGCCAGGCCGAGACCGGCGGGCGCGACCCGAAATGGGCGCAGAAGATCCGCGACGAGGTCAACCGCACCGAGGTGGAGTTGCGCGCCGTGCTGGACGAGCACGAGGTGACGCTCGGCGACATCGCCGCTCTCAAGGTCGGCCAGATCCTCAAGCTCGACGCCACGCCCGCGAGCCGGGTGAAGCTGGAGAGCGCCGCCCAGCCGCTCTTCTGGTGCCATCTCGGCCAGTCGGACGGCGGCTACGTGGTGCGCCTCGACGAGCAGATCAACCAGCATCAGGACTTCATCGATGACATCCTTCCCCGCTGATCTCATCCTCCTCGCCGCGCTGGTCGTCACGACCGCTTCTGTCGCCCTGCTCAACCGCCGGCTCAAGGCGGTGGACCGGCTGAATGCCGACTACGGCAAGGCGCTGGCGGAGGCCTCCTCGGCCCTCATCTGCGCCCGTGACGCGCTCGACACCTTCGGCCGCGACGGCCGCGAGGTTCTGGTGCTGCTCGCCGGCCGCATCGACACCGCCCATGCCCTCCTCGCCGAGATCGACGCGCGCCAGTCCCGCGCGTCCCTGGCGCCCGAGCTGCACGACCGCTGACCGCCCTCGCACTTCCGGATCAAAGCCATGTCCGCTCCCGACATCGAAACCATGACCCCGTCCAGCGCGCTGGAGGAAGCCCTTCTGTCCAAGGCCGGCGAGACGCTCGGCTCCGGCGCGGGGCTTGAGACCGTCAAGCGCATCCCAGTGCTGCTGCAGGTGGTACTCGGCTCGGCCAGCATGCCCGTTTCAAGCCTGTTGAAGCTCAATCGCGGCACCGTCGTGCCCCTTGACCACCGGGTGGGCGAGCCGGTGGACGTGGTGGTGAACGGCCGCGTCATCGCCCGCGGCGAGGTGATGGTGGTGGAGGACGACAATTCCCGCTTCGGCGTCTCCCTGACCGAGATCGTCGGCCCCAACGACGCCGACGCCGGCTGAGGCGGCCATGCCGGCTGCGAGCGCGGCGAAACCGCGCCCCCTCCAGGGCATCGACCGCGTGGCGGCCCTGCTGATGGCCATGGGCACGCCCGCGGCCAACCGGGTGATGAAGCATTTCGAGCCGGACGAGATCCGCCTCATCACCCGCTCCATCGCATCGCTGAAGCCGGTCAGCACCGCGCAGATCGAGAGCCTGGTCGAGGACTTCGCCAGCAATTTCGCCGGCGGGGCGAACCTCGTCGGCACGGTCGCCGACGTGGAGCGGCTGCTTCAGGGCGTCCTGCCGCCCGAGCAGATCGCCGACATCATGAACGACATCATGGGTGCGGCGAACCAGTCGATCTGGGACCGCATCTCCACCGTCAACGAGAACGTGCTCGCCACCTACGTCGCCAAGGAGCACCCGCAGACCGCCGCGCTGATGCTCTCCAAGGTCAGGCCCGCCTGCGCCGCCAAGGTGCTGAGCTTCATCCCGGAGGAGAAGCGCAACGGCATCATGCGGCGGATGCTCACCTTCAAGCCCATCGTGGACGCCACCATGCAGGTCATCGAGCGCACGGTGCACGAGGACTTCATGATGAACTTCTCGCGCAATGCCGGCGCCGACCCGCACGCGCGCATGGCCGACATCATCAACAAGATGGACCGCGACGCCATGGAGACGGTGCTCGCGAGCCTCGCCTCGACGCGGCCGAAGTCCGCCGAGATCCTGAAGGGCCTGCTCTTCACCTTCGACGACATCGTGAAGCTGACGCCGCGCGCCCGCACCGCGCTGTTCGACCAGGTGCCCACCGACAAATTGGTGCTGGCGCTGAAGGGCACCGATCCCGAGTTCCGCGAGATCATCCTCCAGTCGCTCGGTGCCCGCGTGCGCCGCATGGTGGAGCAGGAGATGGCGGGCAGCGAGCCGGCCCCGGCCAAGGACGTGATGGAGGCGCGCCGCACCGTCACCGACCTCGCCCTCGACATGGCCGGCCGCGGCGAGATCGAGATCTCCTCCGGCACGGAGGAGGATGCCTATGTGCGCTGACCGCCACCTCCTGAGCCGCCCCCCGCAGTGGGGGCGCCATGTCTGAGGAACAGGACAAGGAGAGCAAGACAGAAGAGGCGAGCGAGAAGAAGATTTCCGACGCCGTGGAGAAGGGCAACGTGCCTTTCTCGCGGGAGGCGGCGCTGTTCGCCTCGCTCCTCGGCATCCTCGCCATCCTCGCCTTCTTCGTCACCGCCCCGGTGCGGCTGCTGACCGCCGACCTCTCCCGCCTCATCGACGATCCCGCTGGCTTTCCCATCTCCACGGGCAATGACGCGGTCTCGATCCTTTGGGGGGCGCTGGCCGGGGCGGGGCGCTTCCTGATGCCCATGGTGATCGTGCTGATGCTGGCCGGGCTTGTGGCTTCGGGCTTCCAGAATGTGCCGGCGCTGGTGGCCGAACGCATCCGGCCGCAATGGTCGCGGGTGTCGCCCTCGGCCGGCTTCAAGCGCATCTTCGGCACGCAGGGCCACATCGAGTTCGGCAAGGCGCTGTTCAAGCTCTTCGCCATCGGCATCGTCGCGGCGCTGGTGCTCTATGCGCAGGAGCACGAGGTGGTGAACGCCATGTTCACCGATCCCCTGCGCCTGCCGAGCGTGCTCCTCGCCCTCGCCATGCGGCTGGTCGCCACGGTGTGCGTCGTCACCATCGGGCTGGTGGCCGCCGACATCGTGTGGTCGCGGGTCAGCTGGAAGACCAACCTGCGCATGACGAAGCAGGAGGTGAAGGACGAGTTCAAGCAGGCCGAGGGCGACCCCATGGTGAAGGCACGCATCCGCGCCGTCGCCCGCGAGCGGGCGCGCCAGCGCATGATGAACGCCGTGCCCAAGGCCACCGTGGTGATCGCCAACCCGACGCACTATGCCGTCGCCCTGCAATACGATCGGCAGACCGGCGGCGCGCCGCTGGTGGTGGCCAAGGGCGTGGACCTCATCGCCCTCAAGATCCGCGAGATCGCGGAGCGCCACGGCGTGCCGGTGATCGAGGACCGTCCGCTCGCCCGCGCCCTGTTCGCGGCGGTGGAGGTGGACCAGTGGATTCCGCAGGACTTCTACCGGCCGGTGGCGAAGATCCTGCACTACATCTATGCGAGGCCGGGCCATGGCGCGAAATGAATTCCTCCGCCTCCAGCGTCTCGCCGCCCGGCCGAAGATGGAGCGGCTTGCCTGCGAGCGGGCGCTGGCCGGCGCGCTGCGCGAGGTGATGACCGAACTGTTCTTCACCAATGCCGGGCTGCTCATGGCCTATATCCATGCCGGGCAGACCAACATCATCGACGACATCGTCGCCTCCTGCGCCGAGCGCTCCCTGAAGCCGGGCGCGCTGCGCTATGGCGGGCAGGCGGTGATCCAGGCCGACTGGGGCGTCGCCCCCACCGTCTCCATGGACATGGAACTCGGCTGCGACGACTGCTCGCTCTACTTCCGCATCATCTTCGATGCGGGCGCCGTGGGCGTGGAGATGGACAGCATCCTCTACCACGGCGACGAGCCCGCGCCCGATGCCCTCCTCGAACACCTCACGGCGACACTGGACCAGGTGCGCCTTGGCGCGTGAAGACCGGGTTCGGGGACGATCACCGCCCGGCCAGCCTCGGGCAAGTTTCGCGCGCTAGGAAACGGTCATCCCTCGCCCCTTCCGAAGGCGCGCGAGCCATCTGGGGAATGTGCCATGGAGCCCCTGTTCCTGTTCAATCTCGCCTCGCGGCACGCCCAGTGGGCGACGGTGCGGCAGACGGCCATCGCGGGAAACATCGCGAATGCCAATACCCCCGGCTACAAGGCGGTGGATACCGAGCCGTTCAGCGCGATCCTCGATCGCACGCGGCTCTCCCTCGCCCGCACCTCCGGCAGCCACATGGACCTCGCCGCTGGCGGGATCGGCGCCACCAAGACCGCCGCGCGCGAGGGCTGGGACACCTCCCATTCCGGCAACAGCGTGAGCCTTGAGCAGGAGATGCTGAAGGCCGACGAGGTGAACCGCGCCTATTCGCTCAACACCTCCATCGTCCGCTCCTTCCACCGCATGATCCTCGCGAGCGTGAAGTCATGATCGGCGATCCCTTCAAGACCATCACCGGCATCGCATCGAGCGGCCTCGCGGCGCAGACCCAGCGCATGCGCATCGTCGCCGAGAACATCGCCAATGCGCGTTCCACCGGTACGTCGCCCGGCGCCGATCCCTATCGCCGCAAGACGGTTCAGTTCGCGCAGGAGCCGGACCGCGCGCTGGGCGCGTCGCGGGTGACGGTGAAGGCGACGAGCGTGGACCGCAGCGCCTTTTCCATCGAGTTCGACCCCGGCAACCCCGCCGCCGACGCCGATGGCCGGGTGAAGGTGCCGAACGTCAACCCGCTCTCCGAGATGGCGGATCTCCGCGAGGCCGGCCGCAGCTACCAGGCCAACCTGCAGATGATCAAGCAGGCACGCTCCATGGTCGCCATGACCATCGATCTGTTGAGGACGCCGTGATGATCGACGCCGTTTCCCTCAATGCGCTGAGCCGCACCTCCGCCATCAGCGCCACCACCGCCGCCCGTGCCACAGAGGCGGCGAGCGCCACCCAGAGCGCGGGCAGCATTTCCGATTTCTCCACCATGCTCGCCCGCATGTCGTCGGACGCCGTGGACCAGGTGAAGACGGCCGAGGCGAGCGCCATTTCCGGCATCCACGGCAAGGTGTCGGTGCAGCAGGTGGTGGAGGCGGTCATGTCGGCCGAGCAGACGCTCCAGACCGCCATCGCCGTGCGCGACAAGGTGGTCGCCGCCTATCAGGAAATCAGCCGGATGGCCATCTGAGGAGAGTGACATGAGAGCTTTGGCCATCGCCGCGACCGGCATGTCGGCCCAGCAGACCAATGTGGAGGTGATCGCGAACAACATCGCGAACATCAACACCACCGGCTTCAAGCGCGCCCGCGCCGAGTTCACGGATCTGCTCTATCAGGCCGAACGCGCCCAGGGCGTGCCGAACCAGGATGGCGCCGAGCCGGTGCCGGAGGGTGCCCTCGTCGGCCTCGGCGTGCGCACCATCGGCATCCGCAATCTTCATCTGCAGGGGCCGCTGGCGCAGACCGGAAACCCGCTCGACCTCGCGCTCAACGGGCGCGGCTGGTTTCAGATCACCAGCCCCTCGGGCGACACGCTCTATACCCGCGCCGGCTCGTTCAACAAGGGCCCGACCGGCCAGCTCGTGACCGCCGACGGCTATGCCCTGAACCCCGCGCTGACCCTGCCGCAGGATGCGAGCAGCATCGTCATCAACGAGTCGGGCCAAGTCTATGCGCAGATCGCGAACCAGTCCGCGCCGACGCTGGTGGGCCAGCTGACGCTGGCCACCTTCGCCAACGATTCCGGCCTCGAGCCGCTGGGCGACAACCTCTATCGCGAGACCTCCGCCTCCGGCCAGCCGGTGACGGGCGTCGCCGGCACCACCGGCTTCGGCGCCGTGGTGCAGGGGTATCTGGAAGGCTCCAACGTCGATCCCATCAAGGAAATCACCCAGCTCATCCAGGCCCAGCGGGCCTATGAGATGAACTCCAAGGTGATCCAGGCCGCCGACGACATGGCCGGCGTGGTCTCCAAGGGCATCCGGTGAACGGGGCAGCGGAAATGACTCATCCGCAGCGGCGGCCCGCCCGTAGGAGGGCATGGTTGCGGGCCGGCATCGCTGCCGGAATCTGGACCATGCTCTGCGCCGTGGCCGCCCCTGCGATGGCGCAGAGCATTTCCTCCCTTGCCCAGCAGGCCGCCGCCGGTCGCGAAGAGGTCGATGCGCCGCGCGCCGCCCCGGTGCGCCCGCCGGCCGAGGCCGCGCCGACCGCGCGCATTCCGGTCGCCGCCGTCACCCTCTATCCGGGCGATGTCATTTCCGCCGGCATGTTGTCCCAGCGCGAGGTGTCCGATGCCGTGCTTGACCGCGGCGGCATCGCGCTTCAGTCCTCCGCCGTTGTGGGCAAGGCGGCGCGGCGGGTGATAGCCGCCGGCCAGCCGGTGCCGCTCAACGCCCTCACGGAGGTGACCCTCGTCACCAAGGGCGTCGCTACCCGCATCCAGCTGAAGGACGGCGGGCTCGCCATCTCCGGCTATGGCATGCCTCTCGATTCCGGCGCGGCCGGCGCAACCATCCGGCTCAAGAACATGGATTCCGGCCAGATCATCGTCGGCGAAGTGGCGGGCGACGGCACCGTGTGGGTGAAGACCCGATGATCCGCCTGATCGCCACGGCGCTCGCCGCCCTTCTGGCCCTCGCGAGCCCTGCGGCCGCCCAGTCGACGACGCGCATCAAGGACATCTCCTCCATCCAGGGCGTGCGCGACAACCAGCTCGTCGGCTACGGCCTCATCATCGGCCTGCAAGGCACCGGCGACACCCTGCGCAACTCGCCCTTCACCGAGCAGGCCATGCAATCCATGCTCGACCGCATGGGCATCAACGTGCAGGGCCTGTCGCTGCGCGCCAAGAACGTGGCGGCGGTGGCGGTGACGGCGAACCTGCCTGCCTTCGCCGGCCTCGGCACCCGCATCGACGTGACCATCGCTTCGCTCGGCGATGCGACGTCGCTGCGCGGCGGCACGCTGCTGGTGACCCCGCTCAACGGCGCGGACGGCGTGACCTATGCGGTGGCGCAGGGGCAGATCGTCTCCGGCATCCAGATCACCGGGCAGGCGGAGACGCTGAGCCAGGGTGTGCCCACCGCCGGGCGCATCGCGAACGGCGCATTGGTGGAACGGCAGATCCCCGGCCAGCTCTCCGAACTGCCGGAAATCCTCATCGACCTCACCAATCCGGATTTCCGCACCGCTGCGCTGATGGCCGACGTGATCAACGCCTATACCCAGGCCCGCTATGGCAAGCGCCTCGCCCGCGAGCGCGACCTGCGCACAGTGGTGGTGCAGCGCCCGCCCCATTCCGGCACCGCCCGCTTCATCGCGGAAATCGGCGAACTGCGCATCACGCCGGACACGCCCGCCAAGGTGGTGGTTGACCAGCGCACGGGAACGGTGGTCATCGGCCGCAACGTGCAGGTCTCCACCTTCGCCGTCACCCAGGGCAATCTCACGGTGCAGGTGACCGAGGCGCCAGAGGTGTCCCAGCCCGAGCCCTACACCTTCGGCGAGACGGTGGTGGTGCCGCGCACCAATATCCAGGCCGACGAAAGCGGCGGCCCCATCGGCATCGTCCGCGGCACCAACCTCCAGCAGCTGGTGAACGGCCTCAACCGCTTCGGGCTGAAGCCGTCGGACATCATCTCCATCCTCCAGGCGGTGAAGACCTCCGGCGCGCTGCAGGCCGAGCTGGTGTTCCAGTGACGGGCCCTCTCGCCCGCAAGCGTCGCGCAAGTCTCTCCGCCTAGACCGGAACCATCCAAGGCGCCCGTGCCCCCGCCCGGCGCTGCCCCTCGGGGAGGAGGAGGTTCCATGTCCGTCTCGACGGTCCTCATCGACGCCGCAATCATCTATGCGATCGTCTCGGTCTCGTGCTCGCTGCTCGTGGGCGTTGCCGCGCTCCGGCGCGTGACCTGCACGCGACTTCGCATCCTCGTCGTCACAGCCCGCCGCCGCAGGGCCGCCCGGGCCAGAAGCGGCACCGCGCTGGCGCTCGCCGCGCTCTGCGGCACCGTCCTGATGCTCCCGGCTGATGGCCGCGCCGAACCCGCCGCCCCGGCGCCCGATGCCGCGGCCGGCGAGAATGCGGCCCTCTACTGCCGCAACATTGCCGATGCCGCCGCCGACGCCCGCTTTACCCGCCAGCAGGCCGCGCTCGCCGCCATGGAGAAGGAGATCGAGGCCCGCCTCGCCCAGCTGGAAGCCAAGCGCGCCGAATACCAGGACTGGCTGGCGCGCCGCGAGGCCTTCCTGAAGAAGGCCGACGAAAGCCTCATCGCGGTGGTCTCGCAGATGCGCCCGGACGCCGCCGCCGCCCAGCTCGCGGCCATGAACGAGGACATGGCGGCCGCCGTGCTGGCCAGGCTCTCCCCCCGCGTCGCCAGCGCCATCCTCAACGAGAGCGAGCCGGCCCGCGCCGCGCGCCTCACCTCCACCATGGTGGGCATGGCCCGCCGGGCGCAGGAAGGCCGCCCCGACGCCCCCCGCACCACCGGGCGGCCGGGCTGATGCGCACCATGCTTCCCCTTCGCGCCGCCCTCGCAGCGATTACGTGCCTCGCCGTCGCCGGCTGCAAGACGAGCTATGACAACCTCGCCACCGGGCCGACCCTGACCCCCGTGGGCTACGGGCTCGACACCGCGAAGCGCGAGCCGCTGCCCATGACCTTCCAGCAGCCGCCCAAGACCACCTTCCGCTCCACCTGGGATCTCAACCGCTCATCGAGCATGTATCGCGACCTGCGCGCCGCCAAGGTGGGCGACGTGATCCGCGTCGCCATCGCCATCGACGATAAGGCCCAGTTCGACAACGCGACCGACCGCTCGCGCGAATCCAAGAGCAATCTCGGCTTCGACGCGGCGCTCACCCTCTCCGGCTTCGGCAAGGGCACGACCGCGGGCGCTGGCTCCGGCAATCTCGACATCAACGGCGATACCAAGACCAAGGGCAAGGGCAATATCGATCGGTCCGAGAAGCTGCGCCTCTCGGTCGCCGTGGTGGTGACGGAGATCCTGCCGGACGGCAATTTCGTCATCCGCGGCTCACAGGAGATCCTCGTCAATTACGAGGTGCGCGAGCTGACCATCGCCGGCATCGTGAACCCGCTGGACGTATCGTCCACCAACATCATTCCCTACGACAAGATCGCCGAAGCCCGCATTTCCTATGGCGGACGCGGCCGGCTCACGGACGTGCAGCAGCCCGCCTGGGGCCAGCGCATCTATGACGTCGTGACGCCCTGGTGACGTGATGGCGACCGCAGCCCCCGCCAAAGCCCTCGCCCCGAACGGAGCGCCGGAGAAGAAGCCGGGGCTCCTCATGCCCCTTCTCATCGTCACGCTGCTGGCGCTCGCCGCCGGGGCGGGGCTCGGCCTCCAGCTCGCCGGCACCGTGGAGCAGGCGGTGACGAAGAAAGTGGCGACCGAGCCGGAGAAGAAGCCGGCGCCGCCGCTGCGCCATTCCGGCGACCTGGCCCTGAAGGACTTGAAGCCGGTGGTGGTGAACCTCGCCGCGCCCTCCTCCACCTTCATCCGCGTGGAGGCGGCCATCGTGTTCAAGAACGGCGCGCTGGTGAACCCGGACGTGACCGCCGCCGAGCTGCGCGAGGACATCATGGCCTACATGCGCACCCTGGCGCTGAGCCAGCTCGAAGGCCCGAGCGCGCTCCAGCACCTGCGCGAGGACCTCAACGAGCGGGCCCGCGCCCGCTCCGACGGCAAGGTGGACGAACTGATCCTCTCCACGCTGGTGGTGCAGTGAGGGCGCCCGCGCGCCATCCGGCACTCGTGTCGGCGCTCCTCGCGACATTGCTCCTCTCCGCCGGGCCGGCCTTTGCGCAGGGCGCGGCCCAGGGCATAGCGCAGGCGGCATCGCAGATGCCTGCGCTGGAACAGCTCCTGCCCGAAGGCGGCGGCAGCACCGCCGGGCGGGTCATCCAGATGGTGGCCCTGCTCACCGTGCTGTCGGTGGCGCCGGGGCTGCTCATCATGGTCACGAGCTTCACCCGCTTCGTGATCGCCTTTTCCTTCCTGCGCTCGGGCCTTGGCCTGCCCTCCACGCCGGCCAACCTCGTGCTGGTCTCGCTCTCCCTGTTCATGACCTTCTACGTGATGGGGCCGACCTTCGACCGCGCCTGGCAGGACGGGGTGAAGCCCCTCACCGAGAACCGAATGGGCGAGGAAGAGGCGCTTCAGCGCATCGCAGACCCGTTCCGCGACTTCATGCTGACCCACGTGCGCGGCAAGGACCTGAAGCTGTTCGCCGACATCGCCTCCCGAGACAAGCCTGCGGAGGAGGCCGCGAATGCCCCGGCAGCGCCGGAAAAGGCCGGGGAAGAGAAGGTACCCATGCGGGTGCTCATTCCCGCCTTCATGATCTCGGAGCTGCGCCGCGGGTTCGAGATCGGCTTCCTGATCGTGTTGCCCTTCCTCATCATCGACATGATCGTCGCGACGCTGGTCATGTCCATGGGCATGATGATGATGCCGCCGGCGGTCATCTCCCTGCCGTTCAAAATCCTGTTCTTCATCCTCATCGACGGCTGGAACCTGTTGGTCGGGGGGCTGATCCGCTCGTTCTTCTGAGGGCGGCAGCCCGCGCAAGCCTCGCGCAAGCTTGCGCGTTTAACGTCTCTTCCATGGCAGGTTGACCGGCTCCGAAAGGGCCGGGTGCCGGACCCCGAACGGGCCGGCCATCCAAAGGCATGACGCCGCCCTGCCATGCCGGTGTGAGCCCGGCATGTCCCCCTTCATTCCAAGTCACAGAGGGACATTCCCATGACCAGCCTGATCACCAACAACTCCGCCATGGTCGCCCTGCAGACCCTGCGGACGATCAACTCCAACCTCGACACCACCAACGCCCACGTCTCCACCGGCAAGCGGATCAACTCCGCCAATGACGGCGCGGCCTACTGGTCCATCGCCACCACCCTGACCTCCGACAACGGGGCGCTCGGCGCGGTGAAGGATGCCATGAGCCTCGACAAGAACTCGGTGGATGCCGCCTCCAGCGGCGTCAACGCGGTGGTCGCCTCGCTCGCGAAGATCAAGAACAACCTGACGGCCGCCCTCTCGCCGAACGTCGACCGGGCCAAGCTGCAGACGGAAATCTCGTCCTACGTCAGCGAAATCAAGACCACCGCCGACAACACCGTGATGAACGGCAGCAACTGGCTGTCGGTGGATACCAGCGCCTCGGGCTTCAACGGCACCAAGAACCTGCTGTCGTCCTTCTCGCGTACCGGCTCGACCGTGACGGTGGGCTCCACCTCCATCGACACCGGCTCGTTCACTGTCTACGACGCCTCCACGACGGGCACCTCCACCGGCACCTCCACCACCCTCGACAAGGCCGTCACGGCCGTGGCGACGGCGGCGAACGTCACCGCCGGAGCGACCGTCACCGTGGATACGACCGCGGGTAGCCTCAAGGGCTTCATGGACACCAAGTACGTCATCGGCGGCACCGCCACGGCCGGCACCGAAGCCATCACGGACTTCGACGTGTCCGGCCTCGGCAACACCGATGCCGACCTCGCGAAGATCCAGGCCTATGTGAAGATCGTGGACGCCACCATGCAGCAGTTGCAGAACGGCGCCACCACGCTCGGCACCACCTCGACCCGGCTCGACTCGCAGCAGACCTTCGCCCAGAGCCTGATCGACCTCAACACCTCGTCCATCGGCACCCTCGTGGATGCCAACATGGAAGAGGAGTCGACCAAGCTGAAGGCCCTGCAGACGCAGCAGCAGCTCGCGGTGCAGTCCCTGTCCATCGCGAACAGCTCTTCGCAGAACGTGATGACCCTGTTCCGCTGATCGCGTCCGCCGCCGCGCCTCCGGGCGCGGCGGTCCGCGCGCCGGCGCCGCTCCCTCCGGCTGCGTTCCGGCGCGCTCTCCCTTTCAGCGTCCCCCCGACGCCTCCCTCGGCCACCTCCGCCCCCGGAGCGTGGCCACTTTTTTGCGCGCGTGCTCCCCCGCGGGAGCGGAGCTTTCCCGCAATGCTCAGGCAAGTTTGACCGTCGAGATTGCCGGCTAAGGCACATGAGCGCCCGCAAGCGCGTGCCCGGTCCCTGTCCCGGCCCCGCATAAGCGGACCGGCCGCAATCAGACGAGATCCGCCGATGATCGGCAAAGAGCAGTTGGAGCAACTCTGGCGCAACCTGCGCGACCTCGGCGTCCGGCGCCTGATCGCGCTGGCGCTGATCGGCCTCACCGCGGTGGCGGCGGTGGCGCTCGGCGCCTGGTATCTCGGCCAGCCGGAGCGCGAGCCGCTCTATGCCAACCTCACCCGCGAGGACGTGAACCGCATCGGCGGTGCGCTGAAGGACGCGGGCATCCCGTTCGACGTGAATGCGGACGGCACCACCGTCCTCGTCTCCCATTCCGACACCGCCCGCGCCCGCATGCTGCTGGCGGTGAAGGGCCTGCCGCAGAGCGGCAACACCGGCTACGAGCTGTTCAACGACGTCCGCGCCTTCGGCCTCACCTCCTTCATGCAGGAGGTGACGCGGGTGCGCGCGCTGGAAGGCGAGCTTGCCCGCACCATCCAGACCATGAAGGGCATCAAGGCGGCGCGGGTCCACAT
Organism: Xanthobacter sp. SG618; assembly: GCF_012932745.1. Lineage (NCBI taxonomy): Bacteria > Pseudomonadati > Pseudomonadota > Alphaproteobacteria > Hyphomicrobiales > Xanthobacteraceae > Xanthobacter > Xanthobacter sp. SG618. The sequence goes on from NZ_JABBHL010000011.1 coordinate 115,836, forward strand.
CGTTCTGCCCGAGCGCGGCTCGTTCCGCCGCGACCAGCAGAGCGCCTCCGCCTCCGTGGTCATCCGCACCGAGACGGCGGAGGACGCCTCCACCGCGCAGGCCATCCGCCACCTCGTCGCCGCGGCCATTCCCGGCCTCAAGATGGACCAGGTGACGGTGCTCAGCACCGAGGGCGCGGTGCTCTCCTCAAGCGAGGACGGCGCCAGCGCCGCCGCCGGCAAGAAGGCCATGCTCCAGCAGCAGGTGAGCCGCGAGACCGAGGAGAAGGTCCGCCGCACGCTCGCGCCCTATATCGGCCTCGGCAATTTCGAGGTGCAGGTGTCGGCCCGCCTCGACACCGACCGCGTCACCACTTCCGAGACCACCTTCGATCCCGCGTCCAAGGTGGAGCGCTCCGTGCGCGTGGTGAAGGAGCTGGGCCAGAGCCAGAACAAGACCAAGCAGCCCAACACCTCCGTGCAGCAGAACATCCCCGGCCAGACGCAGCAGGGCGACGGCGGCACGGATTCCAACGAGAACTCCTCCCGCCGCGAGGAACTGACCAATTTCGAGGTCTCCACCCGCACCGTGCAGACCGTACGCGAGGCCTTCGTGGTGCGCGGCCTCTCCATCGCCGTGCTGGTGAACAAGGAACGCCTCATGGGCGCGGCCGGCGGCGCCGATGCCATTCCGGTAGAGCAGCAGCTCTACGAAGTGGAGCAGCTGGTCGCCTCCGCCGCCGGCTTCGACAAGGAGCGTGGCGACAAGCTGAAGGTCGCGGCGGTCTCCTTCGCCAATGGCGGGGCGGCGCTGGAGCCGGTGCCGCCGCTGCCGTGGTCCGAGCTACTGCTGCGGCAGGCCGGCACCATGATCAACGCCGCCACCATCCTCATCGTCGCCGGCCTGGTGATCTGGTTCGGCCTGAAGCCCGCCGTGCGCGCCATCCTCGCCCGCCCCGAGCGCGACGAGGTGGAGGATGCCGAGACCATCGAGGCCGCCATGCTGGCGGGTGGCGCCCCGCTCGCCGCCGTCGCCGGCCCGTCCATGGTGTCGGGCGAGGGCGCGGCCGGTGAGGAAGCGCCGGGTGCGCTGAGCCTGATCGAGGATCTCACCAGCCGCCTCAACCGTTCGCCGCAGAAGCGGCTGGAGCAGATCGTCGAATTCGATGAGGAGCAGGTCGCCGCGATCCTGCGCCAGTGGCTGCATCAGGACGCCCGGGCATGAGCACCACCGCCCTTCTTCACCACCTGCCCCATTTCGGCGTCGCGCCGCGCGGCCCGGCCAAGGGCTCCACGCCGGTGAGCGCCGTGCCGCCCGTTCCGGCGATCACGCCGACGCCCGCCTTGCGCCCGCACGAGCACCCCGGCGCCGAGGCCATCCGCGCGGCGGCCGAGGAGGCCCGCCGTGTGGCGCTGAAGGAGGCGGCCATCGCCCTCGCCGCCTGCGAGCAGCAGCTCGCCGATGCCGAGGCCGCCTTCGCCGCGCGCCTCGAAGAGGAGATCGCCGAGGCCCGCGCCCGCTGGTGCATGGAGGAGGGCGACCGGCTCGCCGGCCTGATCGGCACCGGCCTCGACGAAGTGGAAACGCGCATCTCCGAAGCGCTCGCCGCCGTTCTGCGCCCCTTCGTAAGCGGGGCGGCCCGCGCCCGCGCTCTGGATGAGCTGGCCCGGCGCGTGCGCGACCTTCTGCGGGCGGGAGCAGCGGGGCCGGCCATCACCATCACCGGATCGGGGGACCTTGCTGCGGCGCTGCGCGCGCAGCTCGCCGACGTGCCGGGAATCGTCCTCGCGGAAGGCTCGGCGAGCGACCTTCGCATCACCTGCGACGACAGCGTGCTGGAGACTCAGCTCTCCGGCTGGGCGGCGGCCGCCGCCCGCGGCAACTGACGGGAGAGCGCCATGTCCGGCAAGGAGGGTCACGGCGAGATCATCATCGTCAAGCGCCACGACGATGACGAGCACGAGCACCATTCGAGCGCCTGGAAGGTGGCGCACGCCGACTTCATGACGGCGATGATGGCATTCTTCCTCATCATGTGGCTCATCAACGTCACCGACAAGGACACGCGCAAGGCCATCGCCAACTACTTCAACCCGGTGGACCTCGCCTCCAGCATCACCGACGTGCGCGGGCTCAACGATCCCGAGGACACCAAGGCCAAGGGCACGTCCTCGGACGGCGACAAGCAGTCCAGCCTGAAGAACACCACGGGTCGCGAGACCGGCGCGGGCGACGACCGCCAGCAGGGCGACAAGGAGCGCGCCGCCTTCCGCGATCCCTATGCGGTGCTGAACAAGCTGGCGGGGGATGCCGATGCGCGCCCGGGCGGCACATCCGACGCCGCCGTCGGCGATACCGGTTCTCCCGGCACGGGGGCAGGCGACGTGAACCGGGATCCGTTCGATCCCACTTACTGGCAGATGTCTTCCGGGCGGCAGGCCCGCAACCCGCAGGCCAAGCCCTCCAAGGTCGACCAGCCCGCCGGTCGACCCGACGCCACCACCGCCGCGGCGAAACCGGGGGAAGCAGAGAAGGCGCAGGCGGCCGCGCAGGCCGCAGCAGCCGGCAAGGCGGCGCGCGATCTGGAAGGCGAGCTGAAGCAGGTGGTCGCCGCCACCGTGGGCACGGCCGGTGCCGCCCCGCGTGTGGATGTGCGCGCCACGAAGGAAGGGCTCGTCGTCGATCTCACCGACGATCTCGACTTCTCCATGTTCCCGGTGGGCTCGGCCGTGCCGGATGCCCGCTTCGTGCGGGCCATGGGCGAGATCGCCAAGAAGCTCGGCGCACGACCGGGGGAGATCGTCATTCGCGGCCACACCGATGCGCGGCCGTTCCGCTCGGACACCTACGACAACTGGCGGCTCTCCAGCGCGCGGGCGCAGATGGCCCTCTACATGATGGTGCGCGGGGGCCTCGACGAGAAGCGCGTGACCGCCATCGAGGGCCTCGCCGACCGCAACCTCAAGAACACCGCCGATCCGAACGCGCCGCAGAACCGGCGCATCGAGATCCTGCTGAAGGCGCCCTCATGATCCGGCCCGGCCTTCTCCTCCTCCTTGCCGGATCGCTGCTGCTGCCCGGCACCGCCCGCGCCGAGGACGACGCCGACCCGTGGGACGGCCTGCGCGGCGAGGCCGCCGCCCCCGCGCGCCCCGCTGTGACCAGACCTGCGCCCGCGAAGCCGGCCGCGCCGAAGCCCGCCGCACCGAAACCCGCGGCGGGGACGACGACCTCCGGCGCCGCGGCCCCGGGCACGCCTGCGCCTGCGGCGGCCAACGCCGACAAGCCGGTGCCAAAGCCGGTCGCGCCCAACACTGTCGCACCGAAACCGGCACCGACGGCGGCCGCCCCCGCGTCAGCGCCGCCTGCCGCAGCTCCCGCCCAGCCCAAGGCCGCCGCGACGCAGAATGCAGCGGTGCCCTCCGGCACCTCGCCGAGGCCTCCCACTGCTGAAGCAAGCCCCGGCACCGCCGCCGCCCCGAAACCCGCTGCGCTGCCGCCCGCCCCCAAGCCCGTGGCATCCCCGGCACCGGCCGTGCGTCCGCCGGGCGCTACCTCCCCGGCGAGCTCGGCTGCGTCGGGAACATCCGTCCCGGCTGCGGCACCCAAGCCCACAGCAGCAACCCAACCGGCGGCGACAAAACCTTCACTCCCATCGAATCCCGTCGCGGCAACCAAACCCGCGACGCCACCTCAGGCCGCGCCCGGACGGACGCCCGACTCGGCGCCCGGACCGGCCCCCGCACCGGCCCCACGTCCCGCCGTGGCGCCGTCCGTGCCCGCATCGGCGGTCTCCGCCTATGCCCCCCTTGGGCCTTTCCCTATGCCGCTGCCGCCCCGCCGTCCCCTGCCGTCCGAGCCAGCGGTGCCGATGGCACCTGCGCAGGCTCCGACCGCTGCGCCGGTTCTTGCGCCATCCCCCGTCGCGGCGGAGGGGAGCGGAAACCCGGCCGGAACGCCGGCTCCCCTTCTCGCCGACACGACCGCGGCCGGCGCGCCCCCGGCGTCCGAGCCCATGGCGCCCATCACGGAGCCCGTCCCGACCGCCGCTCCCGCCGCCCATGCCGCTGCCGAGCCGTCTCACGACGCCCATTCCACCCCTGCGCCCGCGCAGGATCAGCCGGCCGAGCCCTCGCCCGCCCACGCGGACGCATCCGGGCCCCACGCCAGGTCCGCCGAGGCCGCGCCCCCTGTCGGGCGCACCGATATCTATCCCGTCACGCTGGTGCGCCGCCTCCAGCGGCTGCAGGATCTCATCGCCGCCGGCTCCACCGCCGGCATCGCCCAGCAGCGGGCGATGATCACCGAGATGGACGCCGCTTTCGGCGATGCCGATCCGTCCGTCTGGCAGGATCCGGCCAATGCCCGGGCGCTGGTCATGTATTTCCTCGGCGGCGGCAATCCGGCCGTGCTGCGCGCCATCATCAACCGCGAGCCGAAGCCCAACATCGACGAAAAGCTCCTCACCGGCAGCCTGCTCTATCTGGAGGGCCGGGAGGAGCCGGCCCTGCGCCAGCTCGGCGAGATCGACGCGCGGAAATTGCCCAACGGCATCGGCGGGCAGATCGCCCTTGCCCAGGCGGCGCTCACGGTACGCTCCGACCCGGCGAAGGCTTCGCGGCTGCTGGAGGTGGCGCGCCTCCTCATGCCCGGCACGCTGGTGGATGAGGCGGCCCTGCGCCGGGCCGTGCTGGTGGCGGCGCAGGCCGGCGACCTCGACCAGTTCGAGCGGCTGTCGGGGCAATATTTCAGCCGGTTCCGCCATTCCGCCTATGCCGGCAACTTCCGCCAGCGCTTCGCCGCCGCCTTGAGCCGCATGAACGTGCTGGCGACGCCGGACGGCCTTTCGCGGCTCGACGCCCTGCTCGCGCCCCTCGACGAGGATGCCCGGCGCGAGGTCTTCCTCCTGGTGTCGCGCTCGGCCATCGTCGAGGGCAAGACCGCGCTCGCCACCACCGCCGCCGAGCGGGCCATGATGCTCGCCCCGGCCGCGAGCCGCGATGCCGAGCGCGCGCGCGTCTATCTCAGCGCCGCGCAGGCGGCGACGCCGGATCGCTACAAGACGGCGGAGGAGGCGTTGAAGGCCATCGACCGCGCCCGCCTCGACCCCTCCGACCAGGCGCTGCTGGAGGCCGCGCGCCGCACCGCGGAGCTGATCCGCCGCGCCGACGAGGCGCCTTCCCAGACCACTTCGCCAGCCCCCGCGGCAGCCCCGTCCGCTCCGGCGGTGGTCGCCAGCGCCCAGCCCGCCCGGACGGCGGGAGACGAGAAGCCCTCGGCGGCGCTGACGAAGGCGCAGGCGAAGCTCGGGGAGATCGACTCCCTTCTGAAGGATGCGCCGCGATGAGGACCGCCGACGTCGCCTTGGCGGCCTTCGCCCTGAACCCCGACACCGCCGCCGGCCGCGAGCCGCTGCCGCAGGACGGCCCACCCTTCGACGACCTGCTCAGCCTGATGGAGGATGCCCGCCCCACGCCCCGCCGCGAGGAGGAGGCGCCCCGCGAGGATGCAACGGAGCCACCTCCCGCCGAGCCCCCGACCCGCCCCCCGGCGGTTGGCCTCGACCGGCTGCTCGCGCGCTGCGAACGCCCCGCCCCGCAGCGCGGCGGGATCGACGCCGCCCCCGCTCCGCGCGGCGCGCTGATCCTGCCGCAGCAGCAGACACGCCCCATCGACGCCGCCGAGACTGAGGTCGAGCCGCCCGCCGACACCCCCGCGCCCGACACACCTCTCCAGCCAGCCGCGATCCCGCTCCTTGCGATGCCGACCGCGCCAGTCATGGACGCCAGGGACACGCCGGCCACGGACATCGCGCCGAGCCCTCAGGCGATACCGGCTCCCGTTCCGCTGGCCGCGCCGACGGGTTCGGCGGAGGCGCCGCCGCCGATGCTGCTCGTCGTGCTGCGGCAGGAAACGCATTTCGCGCCGGTACGCGCCTTCACCCCGCCCGCAACCGCGCCCCTGCCCGTGGCGCGGGCCGACACGCAACGCGAGACGTCCACGAGCGAAGCGACCGACACGCCCGCGGTGGACGCCCCTCCCCGGCACCTCGACCCACGCGAAAACCGGATGCCCGTCCGGCCGCTGCCCCCGCGCGCCGCGCCCGATGACGCGCGGGGTGACCAGCCCCAGCCCCGTGGCACCGCCCCGGACCACAGCCAAGCGCCCGCCCGGCCCACCGCGCCCGTGGCGGAACCGCCGAAGCTCCAGCCCACCATCAAGGCGGAGGCATCCCCCGCGCTGCCCTTCGCCAGCCTTGCGCAGGTCGGCCGCGCCATCGCGGCGGAGGTGGCCCAGATCGATCCCGCCGCGGCGAGCGCCCCGGCGGGGAGCGCGGTCCAAGCCCCCGACAGCCCCAAGCCCACCGGCCCGGTGCGCGTGCTCGACATCGCGCTTTCGCCGGAGACGCTGGGGCGGGTGGTGGTGCACATGCGCCTCACCCCGCACGGCCTCTCCGTGCGCCTCAAGGCGGACAACCCGGCCACCGCCGAACTTCTCGGGGCCGAGAAGGACCATCTCTCCGCCATCCTCAGATCGGCCGGACTGCCGGACGTGGAGCTGGAGGTGGGCGGCCCTGTCCTGTCGCAACTCGATGCACCGGTGCGCAGCCTTGCCGCCATGGAGGGCCCGCCCCGGCAAGAGCGCGCGGACGAGGGGCAAGGCGGCGGTCGCGGCAACACCGACCCCGGCCGGCAGGGCCGGAACAGCCGGCAGGACAGGACATTTACCGATGACGACTCTGCGCCTTCTTTTGCTGACGAGCCTCGCGCTGGCGCCGGCTGAGGCGCTCTGCGGCGACGCATCCGCCGCGTTCGGCCCACCCGTCGCCGACGAGACGGGGGACATGGCCGCCGAGCCTCAGCCCCCGATGTCCGCCCCCTCTGCCCCCACACGGCCCATCTGGGGGGAACGGCACGCGCCTGAGCCGCGGCAACCGGCGCCCCAAAAGGCCGCACCGGCGCCGCCCGTCTCAGGCCAGGCGACGGCTTCACCGCCGAAGAAAGACGCCGGCCGAAAGCCCGTCCCCCAGGGCATCTGCGAGCGCGAGCTGGCGCGGGCGGCGGCGAAATTCCAGATCCCGCTGCAGATCCTCTACGCCGTCGCGCTCACCGAGAGCGGCATGGGCAGCGGGCTTCAGCCGCTGATGCTGCATATCGAGGGCAAGGACCATATCCCCGCGACACTGCCTGAGGCGCTGAGGCTGTTCCACGAAGCCAACGGGCGCGGCGTCAAGCTGATCGACATCGGCTGCATGCAGGTGAACTGGTACTGGCACCGGCACGAGTTCAATTCGCTGGAAGAGATCTTCGATCCGCGCCTCAATGTGGAGCAGGGAGCCCGCTTCCTACAGGTCCTGCGCAAGCGGCACGGCAGCTGGACCATGGCGGCCGCGCGCTACAATGCAGGCCCCAAGAACACGGTGGCGCAGCATCGCTATGTCTGCCGGGTGATGAAGAATCTGGTGGCTGCGGGCGTCGGCCAGTGGACCGGGACGGCCGAAGCCTTCTGCGCGGCGCCGCCGGTTCCGGCGGCCGCAGCGCCCCCGGCCGGGGCCGGTCGGCTCTACTGAGCCAGGCTGCCCACGCCCCGGGGCGGAGCGAGGCCGAAGTGGAAAGTCACACACCGTGAGGACCGGGGTCACCCCCGCTCCCCCGTCATCGCCCTCCGCACCCCCGGCATCGCTCACCCACTGCGTCGTCGCCCGGCTTGTGCGGGCGATCCACGGCGCGGCTGGAGGGGTGCGAAGCGGGAGAGGGCCGGACGGCGGACGCGTGGATCGCCCGGACGAGCCGGGCGATGACGGCGGCGGTTCAGGCGAAGAGGCTGTCGATGTCGTCCTGCGAGACCACGCCTTCGTCGCTCCTGAGGGCAGGGCCATTGAGCAGGGCCTCGTCGCCCTCGCGGGGGATGATGCGCGCGCCCTGCGCCACGAGGTCGGCGCCGCCCCAGATGTCGGTCATGCGCGCCACCCGCTCCTCGATGAACAGCAGCAGCTTCACCACCTTGCGGATGCGCTGGCCGGTGATGTCCTGGAAATTGCAGGCCTCGAAGATTTTGGTCGTCTCGTTCTGGATCTCGGAGGCGAGGTCCGCCGCATCGCCGGTCAGCAGCGTGTGCATCTGGAGCATCAAGGCATCGACGCGCTCGGCAGAGGAGAGGATGGCCTCGGTGGCCTCCTCCGTGTCGGTGACGACCGCCTCCAGTTCGCTGGTGGCGCGCAGCAGCTTCTCGCCCCGCGCGCCCTCGGCGTGCAGGCTCGCAATCTCGTGCTTGGTGTGCTGGATCGCATCCTGGATGGTCTCGATGCCGGCCCACAGCACGTTGCGGTCACGCTCGCGATCAACAGCGGGATCGCGCGCCTTGAACCGCGAGATTTCTTCCCGCACCTCGGCGAGCTCGCCGAAGATGCGACGCAGATGGTCGTCGAGGCCATCCACCGCGAAGAGGTCGACGGCGGCGCCGGCGGAACTCGGGGTCTCAATCCTGAAGGGTCGCCGGGCAGCCGACATTAGGGCCTCCTGAAAGCACTATGCTTGCACCCTCCTATAAATCGTCCGCCTTGATTGCGGAAGACGACACGAATTCTTGATGCAAGCCTCGCACAAGCCCGGGACATCAGAACATTTCTCGTCGTTGCGCTCGCCAAACATGGAAAGAGCGCGTTCATCGTCCCCGTTTCTGGAGTGTGTCATGGGGGTTGATCTTGGGATGCCCGTCCTTGTGGTGGACGACTACAAGACCATGGTGCGCATCATCCGAAACCTTCTGAAGCAGATCGGCTTCGAAGATGTGGACGAGGCCTCCGATGGCACCGAAGCGCTGGCCAAGCTGAAGGAACGCAGCTACGGCCTCGTCATCTCCGACTGGAACATGGAGCCGATGACCGGCTACGAGTTGCTGAAGCAGGTGCGGGCCGACGGCGCGCTCGGCCAGATCCCGTTCATCATGGTGACGGCGGAAGCCAAATCCGAGAACGTGATCGCCGCCAAGAAGGCCGGCGTCAGCAACTACATCGTCAAGCCGTTCAATGCCCAGACGCTGAAGGGCAAGATCGACGCGGTGTTCGAGAACCTTGGTGCCGAGGTGGCGGTCGACTGAGCCTTTTAGGCTCCCGATCCGGTCAGCCGGCCGCGCCGCGACGACAATGGTCGCGGCCGCCGGCCTTCGCCGCACGGAGCGCGGCATCGGCCGCCACGAACGGGCCGCCCAGGCCGCAGTCCCGCGCGGTGGCGCCGCCGGTCTTCGCGGTGAGGCGTCCGCCCGAGGGTGAGGAAGATTTTCCGCCCTCAACGCCGCCAGGAGCGCCGCGCCCAGCGCATCACATCCCGCCTATTCGGTCTCAGGATGACCGCGAATTCCTCGCCGCCAGTACGTGCGATGAGGTCCAGCGTGCCGGCGCGGTGCCGCGCGAGCAAGCAGCACCGCATCCCCGCCTTGATGGCCCACAGGTCGTTCACCACCCTTGAAATGATCGGCGCGAAAAGCCGGCAGGGACCCGCCGGCGAACCCACCCGCTACCGGCAGGTCAGCCGGCCATTGTCGTTGGCGATGTCGCGGCCGGGGCTGCACCAGGAGACGGCGGTGGTGGCTTCGGACCAGCGGCCGTTGCGGTCCTGGCAGGAGGCCTTCAGCCAGCCGGCCACCACGCGGATCTCGCGGCAGCTCGCCATATAGGAGCCGGGCGGCGGACGGTCGCTGAAGCCGGAGGAACCGCCGCGCGAGCAGCGCAGGTCGCTGTTGTCGTTGTAGATGTCCGCCCCCTGCAGGCACTGGGAGAGCTGGAGCGGCACCGAGGTGCGCCACGTGCCGCCGCGGTCCTGGCACATGGCGCGCAGGAAGCCGCCGCTCACCGTCACGTCCCGACAGGTGGAGCGATAGGAGCCGTAGGGTGCGGGCGTCGTGTTCCAGCCCGATCCGGCTGACGACGCGGAGGAGGCGCAGCGCAGGATGCCATCGTCATTCACCACCTCGCGGTTGCTGCACCAGGAGAGATAGAGCGACGAGGAGAGCCATGCGCCACGGCGGCTGAGGCAGGTGCCGCGCAGGGTGCCGGATTCCAGCGATATCTCGCGGCAGGTCTCCTGATAGGAGCCGGGCGGCGGATAGTCGCCCGCGTGCTGGGAGGTGAAGGAGCGGCAGGCGAGCCGGCCTTCCACATTGGCGATGTCGGCGCCCAGCGGGCAGCCGGTGAGGGAGAGGCCGGCCTCGCGCCAGTTGCCCCAGCCGTCGCGGCAGGTGGCGGAGAGCCAGCTGCCTTCGAGCCGCAGGTCGCGGCAGGTAGAGGTGTAGGTGCCGGCCGGCGGGCGCTGGACCACGGGCGGCGGGGCCGGCGGCTGGGGCCGGGGCGGCGGCGACGGGGCGAGCGTGCCGTAGAGCGATCCCGGTGCCGGGGTCTCCTTGCAGATGAGCTGCCCGTTGCGGTTGGCGATGTCGCCGTCGCAGGAGGGGAAATCATCGAGGCGCGACACCACCCACTCGCCGGCGCGGGTTGCGCAGAACGCGGCGAGGTCCCGCCCCCAGCGCACCTGCACCTGTCGGCAGCTCTCCAGATAGCTGCCAACCGGAATGTCGCCGGCCGCCGCGGCCGGCGTGGCGGACAGGCACAGCAGGGCTGCCGCCCAAACCCGGAAGTTCATCATGCGGCATCCTTCGCACGAGGATTGAGGATGAGGCGCGGCCCCGCGGGCGGCACCGAACTACCGCAGCGAACCTAACGGCATGTCAGGCGCCCGTCCACATTGGCGATGTCGTGAGAGCCGCCCGAGCACCAGCTGGCGAAGGTGCTGCTGTTGGTCCACGTGCCCGACGTGCTCTTGCACGAGGCCTTCAGCCAACCGGCGGACATGCTGATATTGCGGCAGGTGGCGCGGTAGGAGCCGGAGGGAAGGGAGCCGCCCCAGCTTCCGCCACCGCTTCCGCCGTTTCCACCCCAGCTTCCGCCGCCCCATGTCTTGTCATCCGGTACGGGCGAGCCCTCCGGCCGGCAGGTGAGGCTGCCGCCCTCGTTGCGGACGTCGCGGCCATGGCCGCACCAGGATGTGGCGAGCGTGGTGGGCACCCAGCTGCCGAAGCTGTTCCGGCAGGTGGCCCGGATGAGCCCAGCGGCATAGCTGATGTCACGGCAGGACGCACGGTAGGAGCCGGCCGGGGGCCGGTCGCCGCTGAAGCCGGAGCCGCCGCAGGAGAGCCGCCCATCCTCGTAGACGATGCCCTTGCCGGGAATGCAGCCGGCCGGCATCAGGCTCGCATCCCGCCAGCCGCCCCCGTCGTCCCGGCAGGAGGCGCGCAGCCACGGGCCATCCATGCGGATGTTGCGGCAGGACGCCTTATAGGGCCCTGCAGGGACTTGCTGGAACGACGGCGTGGGCGAGGGGGCGATGCCGCCGGGGCCGAGGATGCCTCCGCCGCCGCCGGCCGCGCAGGTCAGCCGCCCGTCCACATTGGCGATATCGCCGCGGCAGGCGGGGAAATTGTCGAGGCGGGTCACCACGTCCCGGCCGGCACGGTTCGGGCAGAAGGCCGCGAGGTCGTGTCCGAACCTCACCTGAACCTGCCGGCAGCTGTTGAGATAGCTGCCCGGAGGCACCGACTGCGCCGCGGCGGGCGAGAGGCCCGCCGCCAGCATCCATCCCAGTGCCGCCAGCGCCCCGCCCAGCAGCCTGTCACGCGCCCCCGCCATGGCATCACTCCCCGACCGAATCGATCGGGGCGATGATACCAGTGACGAAAGGTTAGCTCACCTCGCGATACGCGAACCTCAGAAGCAGGCGAGGTTGCCGTTCTGGTTCGAGATGTCGCGGTAGTTGCCGCAATTGTTCATGTTCAGCGCGGTCGGGTTCCACGAGCCGTTCACCCGCTGGCACTGGGCGCGCAGGACGCCGCCGAGACCCAGCGAGATATTGCGGCAGGTGCGCATGTAGGACCCCGGAGGCGGCTGCACCTGCTGGCGCGGGCGGCACCACAGCTGGCCGTTCTGGTTCGAGATGTCGGTGCCCGGCTGGCAGGTCAGAGTGTTGAGCACCGAAGGCTGGTAGTTGCCGGCGCGGGTCAGGCAGAAGGCGCTGAGCACGCCGTTGCGGAATTCCACGCGAGTGCAGGTCTGGCGATAGGAGCCGGGCGGGCCGAAGCCGGGCTGCGGCGGAGGCGGCACCGGGCGGCGCTCGCACCAGAGCTGGCCGTTCTGGTTGGAGATGTCGCCCCGGCAGGAGGGGAAATCGTTGAGCCGCGTGACCACCCACTGGCCGTTGCGGGTGGCGCAGAAGGCCGCGAGGTTGACGCCGTCGCGTACCTGCGCGTCACGGCAGGAACGCAGGTAGCTGCCGGGCGGCACCGACCGCGCTTCGGCCACCGTACCGGCCATCAGGCCGAACGCCAGAATGAGGCCCGCAAGGCGCAGGCCTGTCGCCAAAAACGAACGCATATCTCCCCCCAGGCTTTTCGTAACGGTCGAACGGCGCAGCTTCTAGCACGGCGAACCGCGGCGCGCACCGGGCGCCTGTCCTGCGCTGCGGCATCGACAGGGCAGCGGGCGTTCGCTAAAAGCCGTGCTCGAACAAGGCAAAAGACATCCGATGACCATCCGCCTCCACCGCGGCGACCTGCCCGCGGACTTCGTGGCCTCCTCCGTCGTGGCCATCGACACCGAGACCATGGGTCTCGACCCGTTCCGCGACCGGCTCTGCCTCGTCCAGCTGTCCAACGGCGACGGCAGCGCCGATCTCGTGCAGATCCCGCAGGGCGCCGGCCCCGGCAGCGCGCCCAATCTGGTGCGGCTGCTGACCGACCCGAACGTGACCAAGCTGTTTCACTTCGGCCGCTTCGACATCGCCGTGCTCCAGCACACCTTCAAGGTGATGCCGCAGCCGGTGTGGTGCACCAAGATCGCCTCGCGGTTGGTGCGCACCTATACCGACCGGCACGGCCTGAAGGACCTGCTGCGCGAGCTGATCAACGTCGACATCTCCAAGCAGCAGCAGAGCTCGGACTGGGGTGCCACCGACCTTTCCGACGCCCAGCTCTCCTACGCCGCCTCGGACGTGCTGCACCTGCACGCGGTGAAGGCCAAGCTGGAGGACATGCTGGCCCGCGAAGGCCGCACCGGGCTCGCCGCCGCCTGCTTCGCCTTCCTGCCGGCCCGCGCCGCCCTCGACCTCTCCGGCTGGGCGGACGAGGACATCTTCGCCCATTCGTGATCCGGGCGCGCGCAAAAAAGCGTTGCACATGAGAGGCTTGGGCACGGCTCTTGCCTCAAGCCGCCATTTCGGACACCTTGGACCCCGCGCGTGGGGCGACGCGCCGGACGCCCGCGTCAGGGGGCGTGCAGCCGAGAACAGGCGCCAGCGGGGCAGGCCCGCCGCCGGAACAGGGCCATGAACCGACACGTGCCGCCACACGATTTCGATGCGCGGGAGGCCGAGGCCTTCACCCCGCCGCCTCCGCCGGACTTCACCAAGGCGCGGCGGCATAGCGCACGTGTGCGCTGGATCAAGCGGCTGGTGCCGCTCACCATCGTCGTCGCGGTCATCGGCATCGGCGCGGTATCCATCCTCTCCCGGCTGAAGCTCTCCATCGACCTGCCGTTCGACATTGGACACCTCACCCTGTCGGGCTCTCGCCTGACCATGGAACTGCCCAAGCTCTCCGGCTTCACCGACGACAATCGCGGCTACCGAATTACCGCCCGCACCGCGGTGCAGGACCTCACCCGGCCCGACGTGATCGAACTCTCCGACATCGAGGCGCGCCTGGAGCTGGCTGATAAGGGCTGGGCCAGCGTCAACGCCAAGACCGGCAGCTTCGACACCAAGAAGCAGTTCATCACGCTCGGCGACGGCGTGGACCTCGCCATGAACGGCGGCTACGGCGGCAAGCTGGAAGACGCCGACGTGGACATCAAGGCCGGCACCATCGCCACTTCCCATCCGGTGGTCTTCACCTATCTCGACGGCAAGCTGGTGGCCGACCGGCTGGATGTGACCGATCGCGGCGCGCGCGCCTTGTTCCAGGGCCATGTGCAGCTCGACTTCCGCATGAGCAACCTGCCCGGCCAGAAGCCCGACGGCGCCCATGCGGGCGCCAACCCGGCCGCAGCCGCGCCTGCCGCACCCGCGGCGACCGCCCCGGCCCGCGCAGCTGATGCGACGCCCGTTGCCCCTCACACCACGCCCCCTGCCCCGGCGGCCACCGGAACCATTACTGTCCCGCCCGCACCTACTCCCGCGGCCCCGGCGCTGGTGCCGGCGCCCCTTCCCCCGCGACGCCCGGTCCCTGCTCAATGATGTTTCATGCGACGGCCCTCATGGGCCGCCTCCCGGTTTCGAGCCTCGCACCCGCCTGCATTCTTGCGCTGGCGGCCTTTCTCGTCGCCGGTCCTGCGGCCGCGCAGGCGCCCAGCACCAGCGTGCCCAACGCGCTGCAGGGCTTCGCCCGCAACCGCGACCAGCCCGTGCGCATCAATGCCGACGGGCTGGAGGTGCGCGACAAGGACAAGGTCGCCGTCTTCTCCGGCAACGTGCTGGTGACGCAGGGCGACACCACGCTCCGGTCCAAGGACCTGCTGGTCTATTACGAAGGCTCGATGAACGAGCAGGCTGGCGGCACCCCGCAGGCCGGCACCGATCCGGCGCAGAAGGGCCAGATCAAGAAGCTGGAGGCCACTGGCGGCGTGGTGGTGAAGACCAAGGAGCAGACCGCCACCGGCGACAGCGGCGTCTTCGACATGAAGACCAACACCGTGACCATGGTGGGCAAGCCCGTGGTGCTGACCCAGGGTCCCAACGTCATCCGTGGCCAGAAGCTGGTGGTGGATCTCGTCAGTGGCGTGTCCAAGTTCGAGGGCGGCCGGGTGGAGAGCCTCATCGTCCCGGGCAGCCTGAAGGAGGCGGACAAGCCCAAGACCGAACAGGGCGGCCAACAGCCCCCCAAGCGCTGACCGGCCGAGGCGGCCCTGCGGCCGCCTCCTGCAGCCTTCATGCGTCTGTCAAGTTAAATTATTTCTCTTTCGTTTCAATTGACTATTCCCACTTCCGCGCGTTCGGGGGACTCCCACCCCGGAAATCGGCCCGCCTCTTGCATGGAGGCGTTGCATCCCCGGCTGGGACGTTCTAAACCTTCCAATCTGGGGGCCGGGTTTTCCGGAGGTCGCGTTGAACGTCCTGTCCATGTTCGGCAAGTCGAAGTCGGGAGACTC
This sequence comes from Xanthobacter sp. SG618, assembly GCF_012932745.1. NCBI lineage: Bacteria > Pseudomonadati > Pseudomonadota > Alphaproteobacteria > Hyphomicrobiales > Xanthobacteraceae > Xanthobacter > Xanthobacter sp. SG618. The sequence continues at coordinate 131,006 of NZ_JABBHL010000011.1, forward strand.
GAAGTCGGGGGGAAAGTCCGGCTCGGGCAGCACCCGTGGCGGGCAGGATGCGCGCCAGTACGACCCCCGCGAAGACGATCCCCGTGAAACGGATGGCGGCCCCCTCACGGCGGGCGATCGGGATTCCCGCGAGTGGGAAGAGGACGATCCGCGCAGCGATGCGGGATATGATGCGGGCTACGAGACACCCGCCCGCACCGCACCTGATCCCCGCCACCGCGCCTACATGCCGCCGGACGCCGCCTATGGCGACGACGCCGATGCGGGCGACGACTATCCCTCATCCTATCCCGGCGACGGGCGGGACGCCCTGCCCTTCAATTCCACCGGCGCGCTGGCCGCCTTCGGCCTCGCCAAGTCCTATGGCGGCCGCAAGGTGGTGAAGGACGTGAGCATGAACGTCCGCCGCGGCGAGGCGGTCGGTCTGCTCGGTCCCAACGGCGCCGGCAAGACCACCTGCTTCTACATGGTGACGGGCCTGGTGAAGGCCGATGCCGGCCGCATCGAGCTGGACGGCCACGACATCACGCCTCTGCCCATGTATCGCCGCGCCCGCCTCGGCGTCGGCTACCTGCCGCAGGAAGCCTCCATCTTCCGGGGCCTCTCGGTGGAGGACAACATCATGGGCGTCCTCCAGGTGTCGGAGCCCAACCGGGCCCGCCGCCGCGAGGAGACAGAGGCGCTGCTCGAAGAGTTCAAGATCACCCACGTGCGCAAGTCGCCCTCCATCGCCCTGTCGGGCGGCGAGCGGCGGCGCCTCGAGATCGCCCGCGCGCTCGCCACCAAGCCGGCCTTCATGCTGCTGGACGAGCCCTTCGCCGGCATCGACCCTATCGCGGTGGGCGACATCCAGGCGCTGGTGCGCCACCTCACCTCGCGCGGCATCGGCGTGCTCATCACCGACCACAATGTACGCGAGACGCTGGGCCTCATCGACCGCGCCTACATCATCCATTCCGGCGCGGTGCTTATGGAGGGCGATCCGGAAGCCATCGTCTCCAGCCCCGACGTGCGGCGGCTCTATCTGGGCGAGGAGTTCCGCCTGTGAGCACGCGCAGCGCCATCAACATGAAGGGGCCCGCATCATGGCGATGAGCCCCAAGCTGGAGTTCCGGCAGAGCCAGTCGCTGGTGATGACGCCGCAGCTGATGCAGGCCATCAAGCTGCTGCAGCTCTCCAATATGGAGCTGGTGGCCTATGTCGAGGCCGAGCTGGAGCGCAACCCGCTGCTGGAGCGCATCACCGAGGGCGACACGAGCGGGTCCGATCCGCAGCCCGAGGTGCGCGAGACCCGCGGCGAGGAGATGGCGCGCGGCGGCCTCGATGGCGAGCCGCCCCCGGCCAGCGACTGGACGGGCAACGACAACGAGCAGAGCCGGGCCGCCATGGAGACCCGGCTCGACACCGACCTTGGCAACGTCTTTCCCGATGACGTCCCGGCAGATCGCGGCGTCACCGGCGGTGGCTCCACCGCCTCCAGCCCGTCCATGGGCGAATGGAGCGGCGGCGGCGAGCGCGGCGAGGACTACAATCCCGAAGCCTTCCTGACGGCGGAGACCACCCTCGCCGACCATCTGGAGGCGCAGCTTTCCGTGGCGGTGAGCGATCCGGCGCGGCGGCTCATCGGCATCAACGTCATCGGCCTCATCGACGAGACCGGCTATTTCACCGGCGACCTTGATCTTCTCGCCGGGCAGTTCGGCGTGCCGCGCGCCGAGGTGGAAGCCGTCCTCAAGCTCATCCAGACCTTCGAGCCCTCCGGTGTCGGCGCCCGCAACCTCGCCGAATGCCTCGCCATCCAGCTGCGCGAGCGCGACCGCTTCGACCCCGCCATGCAGGCGCTGGTGGCCAACCTCGAACTCCTCGCCCGCCACGACCGCAACGCGCTGAAGCGCGTCTGCGGCGTGGACAACGAGGACCTCGCGGACATGATCGGCGAGATCCGCCGCCTCGACCCCAAGCCGGGACTGGCCTTCGGCTCCGGCGTGGTCCACCCGCTGGTGCCCGACGTCTATGTGCGCCCCGGCGCCGACGGCACCTGGCTGGTGGAGCTGAATTCCGAGACCCTGCCCCGGGTTCTGGTGAACCAGAGCTACCACGCCACCGTGGTGAAGCACGCCAAGTCGCAGGAGGAGAAGAGCTTCCTCGCCGATTGCCTGCAGAGCGCGAGCTGGCTTACCCGCTCGCTGGACCAGCGCGCCCGCACCATTCTGAAGGTGGCGAGCGAGATCGTGCGCCAGCAGGACGCCTTCCTGCTGCACGGCGTGCGCTTCCTGCGACCCTTGAACCTCCGCACGGTGGCGGATGCCATCGGCATGCACGAATCCACCGTCTCGCGCGTGACGTCGAACAAATACATCTCGACCCCGCGCGGCGTGGTGGAGATGAAGTTCTTCTTCTCCTCCGCCATCTCCGCCTCGGGCGGCGGCGAGGCCCATTCGGCGGAATCGGTACGCCACCGCATCAAGATGCTGATCGAGGCCGAGGCGCCGGAGGATGTGCTCTCCGACGACACCCTCGTGCAGAAGCTGAAGGACGACGGCATCGACATCGCCCGCCGCACCGTCGCCAAGTATCGGGAGGGCATGAACATCCCCTCCTCGGTCCAGCGCCGCCGCGAGAAGATGGCCATGCGCAGCGAGGCGAGCTGAGCGCGTCCCGGCGCGATCACGGCCTCGTGATCGACCTCATGCAACCGAAGACCTCCAGCCAAGCTTCCCCTTCCTGACGAGAAGCGGGGCGTGCCGTCGGCGCGACCAACCTGCGCGAGGCCGCAGTCCGGAGCTTGCATGGTCCCCCCGATCCTGAGCGAGCGCGTGCGCTTCCAGCTCAAGCGCCTCGCCCACCGGCTGTGGTTCTGGCCCAGCGCCTACAGCCTCACGGCCGTGGCCGTGGTGCTGGCAGCGGCAGCCCTGCCATCGGGATATTCCCTGCCCGATTACCTCACCTTTGCCTCCGACAGCCTGGAACCGGTGCTCACGGTGATGGCGTCGAGCATGCTGGCGGTGGTCACGTTCAGCCTGTCCGCCATCGTCTCGGTCCTCGCGGCGGCCGCACAGGCCGCGACGCCGCGCGCCACCGGCCTCCTCATCGAGGATGCCGGCCTGCAGCGCACGCTCAGCGTCTTCGTGGGCGCCTTCCTGTTCTCCATCGTGGCGCTGGTGGGGAGCGTGGGCGGTGTCTATTCAGACGCCGGCCGGCTGCTGCTGTTCGCCGCGACGGTGGTCCTCATCGCCGTCGTCGTCGGGACGCTCCTGCGCTGGATCGACCGGGTCTCACGCCTCGGGCGCATGGGCGAGATCATCGACCGGACCGAGGAGGCGACCGCCGCGGCGCTGAAGGATTTCGCGCGCCGGCCCGGCCTCGGCGCAACCGTCCGCGACGGCCCGGCACCGGCCGGCTATCCGGTCTTCGCGAGCGCCATCGGCTACGTCCAGCACATGGATGTGGGGCAGCTCTCGGCGGCCCTGCCGGAGGGCGTGACGTGCCATCTGGCCGTGCGGCCGGGCGCCTTCATGGATCCGGTCCGCCCCCTCGCCATCTTCGATGTGTCACCCGACGACGTGCTGGCGGAAGCCCTGCGGCGGGCCATCACCATCGGCGACATCCGCAGCTTCGAGCAGGACCCGCGGTTCGGCATGGTGGTGCTTGCGGAGATTGCATCGAAGGCGCTGTCGCCGGGGGTCAACGACCCCGGCACCGCCATCGACGTCAGCGGCACCCTGACCCGCCTCCTGTGGGGCTGGCGCGCGGATCTCAACCTGCCCGTCCAGGATGCGGCGACGAACGTGACCATTCCCGCCCTGTCGATGGGCGACATGCTGGAGGACGCCTTCCGGCCCATCGCCCGCGACGGCGCCGGGCAGGTGGAGGTGGGGCTCCGGCTCGTGGCGGCCCTGACATCGCTCTCCGAGATGGATGAGCCTCGCCTCGCCGCCGCGGCCCGCGCGCGCCTCGCCGACGTGCTGCACCGGGCCGAGGCCGTGCTGCTGCCCGTGGATGCCGAAGCCCTGAAGCGATCCGCCGCGGCCTGCACTTGAGGCTTGCAGAGGCGGCGCGCGAGCGGCATGTGCGCCATTCCGTGGCGCCCTTTGTCGAGAGGGAAGCGGCGGCGCCGCCGCCGGGGTTTCGCCGCCCGGATAAAGGCCAGCGGCGTTGACTTTTCGGGCCACGGCGTATATCGGACCACCTTCGCGTGGGCCAATGGGCTCGCATCCCGAAAAACCCGACCGAAAGAAGCCCGCCCTTGAGGCGCGGCGGAACACGAAAGCGAGACAAGAATGTTCGCGGTCATCAAGGCAAACGGCAAGCAGTATCGCGTTGCCGCCGCCGACGAGATCACCATCGACCACCTCGAAGCCGAGGTTGGCTCCATCTTCACCTTCCCGGTTCTGATGCTGGGCGGCTCCTCCGTCGCCATCGGCGCGCCCCATGTGGATGGCGCCACCGTCACCGGCGAAGTGATCGAGCACACCCGCGGCGACAAGGTGATCGCCTTCAAGAAGCGCCGCCGGCAGAATTCCCGCCGCAAGCGTGGCTTCCGCGCCGACCTCACCGTCGTGCGTATCACCGAGATTTCCGGCCTGGGCGAGACCGTCAAGGCTGATGCCGCCGGCACCGGCGCCTGATCGAGAACGAGGAGAGCAACAATGGCTCATAAAAAGGCAGGCGGCTCGTCCCGTAACGGTCGCGATTCCGACGGTCGCCGACTTGGCGTGAAGCGCTTCGGCGGCCAGGACGTCATCGCCGGCAACATCATCGTGCGCCAGCGCGGCACCAAATGGCATCCGGGCACCAACGTGGGCATGGGCAAGGACCATACCCTCTTCGCGCTCGTCGAAGGCAAAGTGGCCTTCCGCACCAAAGCCAACGACCGCACCTACGTATCGGTCGTTCCTGCCGCCGCCGAGGCGGCCGAATAAACGGCGAGACCTGATAAATGCAGGATCCCGCCGGTCTCGTTGATCCGGTGGGCGCCTGAGCAGGCCTCTCAACGCTCAGACACGAACCGGGGAGACGGGACAACCCTCTCCCCGGTTTTCGTTTGTCTGTGCCTTGAGGAGCCCGCCATGACCCTGTGCGAATCCCAGTCCGGAGTGCCGCTCGCGGAGAGCTGTATCCCCGTCCTCGAAACCGAGCGGCTCGTGCTCCGCGCGCCGCATATCGAGGACGTCGCTGCCGTCGCGGAGCTCGCCAACAACCGCCGGATCGCGGAGATGACCGCGAACCTGCCGTTCCCCTACAAGCCCTCCGACGCCCACGCCTTCGTCGAGACGCTGGCCGCCGTGCCCGATGCCGCCACCTTCGCCGTCTTCCTCAAGGGCGAGGGGCACAGGACCTTTGCCGGCATGGTCAGCTACGGCCGCCGCCCCCCCGAGCCCGCGCCCGAGATCGGCTACTGGATCGGCGAACAGTTCTGGGGTCGCGGCATCGCCACCGAGGCCGTGCGCGCCGTCATCGACTACGCCTTCTCCGAGACCGACGTGTCGCTCCTCCTCGGCTCCGCCCGCGTGGTCAATCCGGCCTCGCGCCGGGTGCTGGAGAAGTGCGGCTTCCAGTGGTCGGGCGTCGGCCTGTGCCGGGTGAAGGCGCTGCGCGCGTCCGTGCCGGTGGACCAGTTCCAGCTGGAGCGGCGCACCTGGGCCTCGATCCGCGCGTGGGGCTCCACCGCCCTCCCGCAGCATCGCGCGGCCCACTGACGGCGCGCCCGGAGCGCCACCTGTTTCCAACTTGCGCCCGCCGCATCTTGCGCGGCGCGGCGGGGCGCGCCATCAGGGGGCACGTCATCTCATCAGGGCCGCCGCCATGTCCAAGAAGCACCACGAGGGCAAGCACGAGAAACACGAGGATGCGCCCTACCGCCCGTGCGTGGGGCTCTGCGTGTTCAACCCCGCCGGCAAGGTGTTCGTGGGCCGCCGCCTCGGCGGGCCGGAGCATGTGGACGCCACCCATTCCTGGCAGATGCCCCAGGGCGGCATCGACAAGGGCGAGGAGCCGTACGCGGCCGCCCTGCGCGAGCTTTACGAGGAAACCTCGATCCGCTCCGTGACCAAGCTCGGCGAGGTGGAGCAGTGGCTCTCCTATGACCTGCCCGGCCGCATCGCCGGCGAGGCCTGGAAGGGCCGCTACCGGGGCCAGACGCAAAAATGGTATGCCCTGCGCTTCACCGGCGTCGACGGCGAGATCAACATCCTTCGGCCCGGCGGCGGTCAGCACAAGCCGGAATTCATGGACTGGCGGTGGGAGGATCTCGACGCGGTCGTCGACCTCATCATCCCCTTCAAGCGCGACGTCTATGTGGAAGTCGTGAAGCAGTTCCGCCGCTTCGCGCAGGGCTGAACGCTCACCCCGCGTGCGGATGCGCCGGTTGCGGGTGCGCCCCGTGGGCGTGGCCCGCACCGAGGTCGGGCGGGAACAGCCCGGCCTGGAAGCAGGTGCTCATGTGCTCCACCTTGGCGATAGCGCGCGCCGCCGCCACGGGCTCCAGCACCTCCGCCGCCGTCTCCTTGAACAGCGCCACCCAGCGGGTGAAGTGCTCCGGCTTCAGCTGGAGCGGGATGTGCGCGGCGAACGGCATGCCCGAATAGCGCGCCGTGCCGAGCAAGGTGCGCGACCAGAAGTTCTGCACGATCTGGTAGTGGCCCGCCCGATCGGGAATGGCGCGGGCGAAGACGGGGCCGAGCAGCGGGTCCGCGGCGGCGCGGCCATAGAAGCTCTCCACCAGCCGCTTCAGATCATCCTCGGTGACGGAGAGCGGCGCCCCCGGCTGCTCGTTGAGCCCGCCCAGCCCCGCGCCGTGATCCTCCACCAAGGCCGCGAGTTCCGGCGCGGCGGGGGCCTTGCGGTGCTCCACGTTCAGCGGCGGGTCGAAGCGGGAGACGATGTCGCGCAGCGTGTGCAAGCGCACCCGCGCCATGGGGCGGTCGAGCACGAACAGGCCGTCCGCCACGCCCGCCTCCTTCGGGTTCGCCACGCGGAAGGCCGCGAGGGCTGCGGCCATGTCCTCCCCCTCGCCCACATAGAGCGGCAGGGGCCGGCCGGCGACCGTACGGGTGAGGATGAAGAGGCCGGGGCGGGCGGGCGCGGTCTCGGCGGGGGTGAAGGCGTAGCCGGCGAAGTCGGTGGCCGCGTGCTCCGCATCCACTTTCATGGCTTCTTCTCCGGCGCAACCGGCGCGGCCTCGGGCCGCTCGGTCTCGATCACGCGCAAAGCGGGGCCGCGCAGGGGGTTGGCGCGCTTCTGCCCGGTCTTCTGCCACGGCGGCAGGATGCGAATCATGGTGCCGGGCACGATGCGCGGCATGATGGGCGTGTTGCCCTTGTCCCACTTCATGAAGCTTCCCCCGTCCTGACGGGAGCCGGTACCGGACCGCCTCTTGTATACGAACGGTACGAACGCTCTCCCGCCCGCGCAAGGCCCGCCGCGCGCCCGAACCGCTCATTTGTTGGGCTCGCCTGAAATTCAGGCGGAATGTGGAGCGACCTCCTCCACCTCGCTCCCGGCCTCCGGCAGCCAGATGGAGAAGATGGCGCCCGATCCCGGGGGGCTCTCCACCGCCATCGTGCCGCCCGCGCGCTCGATGAGCGTGTAGCTGATGGAGAGGCCGAGGCCGGTGCCGCCCTGCGGCTTGGTGGTGAAGAAGGGATCGAAGACGCGGCCGATCCGCTCCTCGGGGATGCCCGTGCCCGTGTCCGCCACCTCGATGCCGACGCCTGCCTGCCGGCCGCGCGTCTCGTCCCGCGTGGTGACGGTGAGGGTGCCGCCCCCGGGCATGGCGTGGACGGCGTTGACCATCAGATTGATGAGCACCTGCTGCAATTCCACCCGGTTCATCATCACCAGGCGGGTTGCCGCATCGGTGCGGGCCACCTGAATCTCGCTGCGCGAGAGCAGATGCTGCACCAGCAGCAGCGCGTCGCCCACCACCTCGCCCGGGGCAACCGGATCGAGATGGCCGGCGAACTCGGCGGGCCGGGCAAACTGCAGGAGCTTCGAGACGATCACGTTGATGCGGTGGACCTGCTGGTCGATGAGGTTGAACTCGGTCTTCACCGGTCCCGCCGCCGACCCCAGCACGTCGCGCGCCACATCCAGATTGCCCTGGATGACCGCCACCGGATTGTTGATCTCGTGGGCGACGCCGGCGGTGATTTCGCCGATGGCGGCGAGCTTCTCGGACATGACGAGCTGGCGCTGGGTGGCCGCCAGCTCGGCATTGGCGTCTTCCAGCTCGCGGGTGCGCTCGGCGACGCGGCGGTCCAGTTCTTCGGTCCACCGCCGCAGCTCCGCATCGCGCTCCTGCAGGAGGTCCAGCATGTCGTCGAGATGATGGGCGACACGGCCGATCTCGTCGGAGGTCGCAGCGACGCCGGTGCGGGCGGAAAGGGTGCCGCCCTCCACCGCCGAGATGGTGGCGTTCATCGCCTCAAGTGGGCGGAAGATGGCCGCCGCCCAGCGCAGCAGCACGGGGATCGCCACCATCGCCACCAGCAGGAAGCCCACCGCCACGGCGGCAAGGCTCGCCCGCTTGAGCGCGAGGAACGGCGCTTCCAGAAAGCCCACATAGAGCATGCCGATGCGCTTGCCGTGGCTGTCCACCACCGGCTCGTAGGCGGAAATGTACCAGTCGCTCACCACGAAGGCCCGGTCGAGCCACACCCGCCCCTCGCTCAGCACCGCGTTGCGCACCTCCTGCGACACGCGGGTGCCCAACGCTCGCCGGCCCTCGAACAGGCGGACATTGGTGGAGACGCGCACGTCGTCCACGAACAGGGTGGCGGTGCCGGCCGAGCCCTCCGGCAGGCTGCCGGGGCGGTAGACGAGATCGTTGATGGTGTCGATGAAATCGAGGTTCTGGTTCAGCAGCACGCCGCCCACCAGCGCCGCCCGCTGGCCGCCCGGCATCTCCACCGGCGTGCCGGACTGCACCACCATGCCCCTGTCCTCCGCCTCCCGGCTGGTCGGAACGGCGCCGGGAGTGGGCACGAGTGCGATATGGGCGCGCTCCGCCAGTTGCGGCGAGAGCCGTTCCAGCTGCTGCGGGCCGAAGATGTCGATCTCGGTGGAGGCGGTGCCCGCGAGCGCGCGACGCTCCACTGACCACATCTCCCGCGCCTCGCGCGCGGCCCCGGCGGGCGCTGCGGCAAGGCTGTGGCCGTCGGCATCGATGAGATAGAGGAAATCGAGCCCCATCACCTTGCGCCGGGCATCGAGAAAGTCGGCGAGGGCCGCGCTGTTGCCGGCCCCGGTGACGCGGGCGAAGGCCACCGAATCCCCCAGCGCGTGCAGCGTCTCGTCGGAGCGCTCCCGCAGCCGGTCGAGATACTGGCGAGCGATCGTGAGGTCGCCGTTGACCTTGGAGATGAGGAGGCGGTCGAACTGCCGCGTCCACCAGGTGACCACCAGCGCCAGCACCGCCGGCAGGATGATGAGCGTGGGCAAAAGCGCGATGGCGAGGAGCCGCATGCGCACCGAGCGCAGCCGTCTGAGGAAGCCGCGCGGCGGATCTGCACCCGTGTGGGCTGGCTTGCGCGCGGCCTCAGCCATTCCAGGCCTTCAGTTTGCGGTCCAGCGTCTTGCGCGAGACCTTGAGGCGGCGCGCCGCCTCGGCCCGGTTGCCGCCGGCTTCGGCCAGCACCTTCAGCATGTGCGCCTTTTCCACCGCGTCGAGGGCGGTGCCGGGTGCGTCCTCTTCCTCGGCGACGCCCTCGGGCACCACGTCGCGCGGGAAGTCGCCGAGGATCAGCGAGCGCTCGATCACGTTGCGCAGCTCGCGCACATTACCCGGCCAGGGATAGCGCGTGAGAAAGGCGAGCACCGGCTCGGTGAGGTCGAGGGGCGGCACCCCGAGCCGCGCGCTCAGCTCGGCGATGAATAGGTGGGCCAGCGGCGCCACATCCTCCGGCCGCTCGCGCAGCGGGGCGAGGTGGATGTTCACCACATTGAGCCGGTAATAGAGATCCTGCCGGAAGCGGCCGGCCGCCACCTGCGCGGTGAGGTTGGCGTTGGTGGCGGCGACGAGGCGCACGTCCACCGGGATTTCCCGCTCCGCCCCAACCGGGCGCACCTTCCTGTCCTCGATGACCCGCAGCAGCTTCGACTGCATGGCCGGCGGCAGCTCGCCCACCTCGTCGAGGAAGAGCGTGCCGCCCTGGGCATAGAAGAAAAGCCCCTCGCGGGAGGAGGCGGCGCCGGTGAAGGCGCCCTTGAGATGGCCGAACAGCTCGCTCTCGATGATCTCCGGCGCGATGGCCGCGCAATTCACCGGCACGAAGGGCTTGGCCGCGCGGGCCGAGACGGCGTGCAGGGCGCGGGCGGTGACTTCCTTGCCGGTGCCGGATTCCCCCGTGATGAGGACGGTGGAGGGCATGGGGCCCACGCGCTCGATCATGGCCCGCACGGCGCGGGTCGAAACACTGTCGCCGGCCATCAGCGGCGCGGCGGCGCCGGGCATGGCCTTCAGCTCGCGGCGGAGCACGAAATTCTCGCGCATCAGCCGGCCGCGATCGAGGCAGCGGGCGATGGCGTTGAGGATCTGGTTAGAGCGGAACGGCTTCAGCACGAAGTCGGCCGCGCCGGCCCGGAGCGCGGTGATGGCGGTCTCCAGGTCGGCGAAGGCGGTGATCAGGATCACGTCGCGGTAGAAGCCGGAGCCGCGCAGTTCCTCCAGCCACTGCAGGCCCGTGCGCCCGGCCATGATGTTGTCGAGGATGATCAGGTCGAACGGCGCCGCTTCCAGCAGCCGCGAGGCGGCGGCCACATCGGCCGCCTCGGCGACGTGGCGACAGCGCGTCTGGAGCATCCGCACCAAGAAGTTCCGCATCCCCGGCTCGTCATCCACCACCAGGATGGAGGCGCCGGCGAGATGCGGGCTGAAGGCGACGTCCTCCGATGCCTCGGAGCCGCCAGGAGCGGCGGGATCGGGAATGGAAGGGGGCATAAGAGGGCGCATCTGCAATCGGCCGTCCGTCTCGGACCCTCGCCGTCACGCGACAAAGGCCGTCCGCGAAAGACGATGGGCGTGACCTGAGGTCCCCGGCCGTCTCGCCTGCTCTTCTCGGCATCCATTGCGCAAATCAGCCGGCTCCGCAAACCGGAAAAGGGCGTGCCCCGCCGCCCGGAAGACCGGCGACGGAGCACGCAGCGGGAGCCGGGAGGCTCAACGAAAGAGGATCACCGCCTTCTGCAGGGTGATCCAGATGCCCCAGGCCAGCGGCAGGCCGACCACCAGCCAGGCCAGCACCACCACGGGCAGCGCGGTGGTGCCGCTCGCCACGGGGGTGGAGGAGCGGGCGGAGGCGGCGAGCGGACCGTCCTTGGCCTCTTCCTCGAAGTCCTCGAAGTCGGCGTGGGTGGCATCCTCGCGGGCCACCTGGGTTGCCTTCTTCTTCAGCTCGTCGTCCTTCATGTAGAGATGCTCGGCCACGGGCTTCACCAGAAGGTTGGCGACGAGGCCGACCACGAGCAGGCCGGAGAGGATGTACATGGTCTGGTCGTAGGCTGCCTGCTGGGGAATGCCCGAGGCGATCTGGTATTCGCGCAGATAGTTCACCAGCACCGGGCCGATGATGCCCGCCGTGGCCCAGGCGGTGAGCAGCCGGCCGTGGATGGCGCCCACCATATGGGTGCCGAAGATGTCCGCGAGATAGGCCGGGATGGTGGCGAAGCCGCCGCCATACATGGACAGGATGATGCAGAAGGCGGCGACGAACAGCACCACCGAGCCCATATGCGCCAGCGAGGGGATCGAGGCGTAGAGGGCGAAGCCCAGTACGAAGAACACCGCATAGGTCATCTTCCGCCCGAGCTTGTCGGAGAAGGAAGCCCAGGCGAAGCGCCCGCCGATGTTGCACAAAGAGAGCAGCCCGGTGAAGCCCGCCGCGATGGCGGCAATCTGCGCCTTCTGGCCCGCATCGAGCTGCGAGAAGGTGAGGTCGAGGCCGATGAGCTTGCCGCCAAACACTTCCTGCAGCATGGGCGAGGCCATGCCGATGACGCCGATGCCGGCCGACACATTGAGACAGAGCACCGCCCACAGCAGCCAGAACTGGGGGGTCTTCCACGCCACGTCGAGATGGACATGGCGGTGGGTGACCATGGCGTTCGCGGAGGCGGCCGGCGGGGTCCAGCCCTTCGGTGCCCAGCCCTCGCGCGGCACCCGGTAGCCCAGCGCACCGCCGACCATGAAGACGAAATAGATGGCCGCCATGGCGAGGAAGGTCTGCCACACGCCCACCGAGGTCGGGGTGGCGAAAGACTGCATCAGCATGTTGGCAAGCGGCGCGCCGATCATGGCGCCGCCGCCGAAGCCCATGATGGCCATGCCGGTGGCCATGCCGCGGCGGTCGGGGAACCACTTGATGAGGGTGGAGACCGGCGAGATGTAGCCGAGCCCGAGACCGATGCCGCCGATGACGCCGGAGCCGATCCACAGCATCCAGATCTGGTGGAGATAGACGCCCAGCGCCGAGATCACGAGGCCGCCGCACCAGCAGAAGGCCGAGACGAGGCCCGCCTTGCGCGGCCCCGCCGTCTCCAGCCAGCCGCCCCAGATGGCGGCGGAGGAGCCGAGCAGCACGAAGAACAGGGTGTACATCCAGCCGAGCTGGGAGATCTGCCAGTCGCAGGACGTGGCGAACAGGCCAGCGACGAAACTCATGTCGGCCGGGCAGGCCACCGGCTTGGTGACGCCCACGGCGCGCGACAGCGGCAGCCAGAACACGCTGAAGCCGTAGGCCATGCCGATGCACAGATGGATGGCGAGGGCGGCCGGCGGCACAAGCCAGCGGTTGAAGCTGGCCGAGGCGATGGTGCGCTCGCGGCTCAGGAACGGCGGCGGCGCAAATGTGGTGACGCTCATGTCTCCTCCACGGTGTTTCCGCGCCAATTGGCTTGACGCGCTTTGCGCGCAGCCGGAGCCGCGCGTGGCGCCGCTCCCTCAGCAAGGGCGGGGCCAAAGGGGAGACATTCAGAATTTCAATGACTTGATAGGAGACGCCGGGGGCGATCTGGACAAAATGTCCATCCCGTCGTTCGCATGCAGGGTCAAAATGGCCATCCCGCCACGATCTCCCGGCGCAAAAAACCCCGCGCAGCCGGGCTGCGCGGGGTCATTGCCGGGGCGATCGTCCGGCCGCCGGCCGGACGCGAAGATCAGCCCTGCCGGGCGGCCGTGTGGACCAGTGTGCCCACGTGCTCGCCACGCAGGGCGGCGGTGAGGCGGCCGGGAACGAGACCGTTCACCACCTGCACGCGCTCGATATGGCGGGCGGTGGCCATCACCTCGACCAGCGCGCGGTCGAAGGGCAGCGTCGCCGGGCCGTTGGCCTTGGCGAGCTCGGCATAGCTGGTCTCAGCGATCAGCTCGGCCTTGGCCCCTTCCGCGCCGTTGGGATCGGCGGTGTACACGCCGTCCACGTCCTCGACGATGGTGAGGCCGGCCGCGCCCAGCGCATCGGCAAGCAGGAAGGCGCCGGTATCGGCCCGGTGGACCGGGAGGCGGCTGCCCGTGAACTCGTGGTGATGATAGGGCGGGAAGGCGCTGCCCACCACCGCGCGGGTGGCGGTGAGGTGGATGGCAAGCTGGCTCGCGATGGTCGGGTGCTCGATGTACGAGACACCCTCCGGCGCCAGCAGCGAGGCGAGGATGTGGCCGTTCTGGCCGGCCTCACTGGCGGCGAGCGGGGCGAGCGAGCCCACCGGTAGGCCGAGGTCGAGTCCGACGCCATAGAGATGGCGGGCGCGCACGCCGGCGCCGGTGAGGATCAGCAGGCGATGCTCGGGCAGCACCTTGCGGATCTCCTCCACGATGGGAAGGATCGCGGCGGCGCCCTTGTCCATGATGGACCGGCCGCCGATCTTCACCACCTGCAGCCAGGGCAGGAGACGGATGGGGCGCACGCCCGCGACGGGCCGGGTCAGCGAGCCGTCGAGAAGGGTCTGGCTCGCGAGCGGCGAGGCGACGTGCTTGATGGTGGAAGCTTCGGTCATGATCGTGCCTCTCAGCTCGCGGTGATAATGGTGCCGACGTGCTCGCCGGCGAGGGCGCGGGTGAGGTTGCCGGGCACGAGCCCGTTGACCACCTGGACCTCGCGCACATGGCGCGCCTTCTTCAAAAGGTCGAGCATGGGGAATTCGAGGATGGAGTCGGCAAGCCCGCGCGAGAGCATCTCGTCCACCGAGATCTTCGGGATGAAGGTGGCGGCGGCGTCGGTCTTCGGGTTGGCCGTGTAGAGGCCGTTCTCGTCCTTCACATAGATCATGGCCTTGCAGCCGAACTGCTCGGCGAGCAGGAAGCAGCCCGCGTCGGTGCGATAGGGCGGGATCACGCCGGCCGGGGCCGGGCGGGTCCACAGGCCGTAGGGCGGCATGCCGGAGAAGACGACGCCGTTCACCTGCTCCAGATAAAGCGGCACGGCCGACATGCCGGCGCCGTCCACCATGGAGATGCCGTGCTTGGCGAGGAGCTGGCCGAGCATGGCGGCGTTCTGGTCCGCCACCGAGGCGCCGAGCTGGGACAGCACGCCCGCCGGCAGGTTGAGGCCGGCCGCGATGGAATAGAGGTGGCGGGCGCGGGTGCCGGCGCCGGTGCCGATCAGCAGCTTGTGCTTGGCGCGGGCGGCGACGATCTCGTCCACCAGCGGGTAGAGCGCGGCGCGGCCGCGGTCGATCACACTCTGGCCGCCGATCTTGATGACGGTGGCATCGGGGAGGATGCGGAAGTCCGCCGCGGCATCCGCCGCCGCCAGAAGCTCCGCGTCCGTCAGCGAGCGCTGCATCAGCAGCGCGTCGAGCTCGGCCGTCGTGTTCGCCATTTGAGATGTCCTTCTTTGCTGGCCCGTGGACCTCGGCCCGCCCGAGGGGCGGTGCGCCGGTCCGGGGCTCCTGACCCTGCGCAAGCAGCCGCTGGACGGGATGCTTGAACGGGACCGGAGCCGTCTTGGGGCCTGAATTAGTTTTGCTGGAAGGACAAAGCAATACGCGAAAAATATGCGAGTTGTTCTCAAGGCGGCGCAGATGCTGCCCCGTCTCCGGAAAGAATTCGCGGTTTCCGGAACGTCCGGAAAGAACGACACGAAACGCAGGAATTCACATCCCGCAGCGGCAGGCTGCCGGTATCAGCGTCAGCCGAGCCAGATGCCGAGCAGCGCCGCGGCGATCACCCACAGCGCCAGATTGCCCCAGAAGGCGCGCTTCGCCTCGGCGCGGCCGATGCCCTCCAGTGAGCCGGGAGACAGGCGGATGCCGTCCCGCGTCACCTCGTCCAGTTGCTCCACCACGCGCGCGGTGCGGGTGAGGAGGCCGGGCAGCGTGGCGGCGAAATGGCCCATCTCGCCAAGGCCGGAGCCGGCGCGCTTCAACTGGCCGATGGGGCCGAGATTGCCGGCGATCCAGTCTTCCACCACCGGCTTTGCGGTTCGCCACATGTCGAGCTGCGGATCCAGCGAGCGGGCGACGCCCTCCACCACCACCATGGTCTTCTGCAGCAGCAGCAGCTCCGGCCGGGTCTGCATGTCGAACAAGGCGGTGACTTCCAGCAGCAGCGCCAGCAGGCGCGCCATGGAGATCTGGTCGGCGGTGCGCGAGTGGATCGGCTCGCCGATGGCGCGGATGGCAAGGGCGAAATCGTCCACCGAATGGTGGAAGGGCACGTAGCCCGCCTCGAAATGCACTTCCGCCGTGCGCCGCCAGTTGCGGGTGATGAAGCCGTAGAGGATTTCCGCGAGGAAGCGACGCTCCTTCACGCCGAGCCGGCCCATGATGCCGCAATCCACCACCACGAGGCGGCCCTGCGCATCCACGAACAGGTTTCCCGGATGCATGTCGGCATGGAAGAAGCCGTCGCGCATGGCCTGCCTGAGGAAGGTCTGCATGACGATGCGGGCGATCTCCTTGGGATCATGCCCGGCGGCGATGATGGCCTCCTTGTCGGAGAGCTTGATGCCGTCGATCCACTCGGTGGTCAGCACCTCGCGGCCGGAGCGGTCCCAGTCCACGCGGGGAACATGGACTTCCGGATCATCCTGCGTGTTCTCGGCCAGCTCCGCATAGGCCGCGGCTTCCAGGCGCAGGTCCATCTCCATGGAGACGGAGCGCGCGAGGGTGTCCACCACCGTCTCCAGCCGCAGGCGGCGGGCCTCGGCGAAATTGTGCTCGGCGAAGGCCGCGATGCGGCGGAAGGTGCCCATGTCGGAGGCGAAGCGGCGGTTGACGCCGGGCCGCAGCACCTTCACCGCCACCACGCGGCGCTCACCGTCCGGCTCGATCACTTCCGCCTTGTGCACCTCGGCGATGGAGGCGGCGGCGACGGCCGGGCCGAACACGGCGAAGACGTCCTTCACCGGCCGCTCGAACGTGTCGGCGACGGTCGCCTCGGCCACGGCCTGCCCGAAGGGCGGCATGCGATCCTGCAGCACCTCGAGGTCGCGTGCCACGGAGGCGCCCACCACGTCCGGCCGGGTGGCGAGGAACTGGCCGAGCTTCACATAGGACGGGCCAAGGCGCGACAGCGCGGCGGAGAAGCGCGCGCGCCGGTCGCCGGCATCCTTGCGGGCAATCAGCTTGGAGATATCAAGCAGCGGGCGCGCCAGCGGCGGCGCGGCGGCCGGCGAGACGAGCGAGAGCACGCCCTCGCGGGCGAGCACATAGCCGGCGCGGGCGAGACGCCAGGCATCGGCGACGAGAAGGAAGATCATGGCCGAAGCCTCCGGCCGCAGGGAACCGCCATCAGATGCGGAAGCCCGAGTGCAGGGCCACCACGCCCCCGGTCATGCGGGTGAAGGTGACGCGGGCGAATCCCGCCTCCCGCATCATGCCCGCGAACGCTTCCGCGGTGGGGAAGCGGCGGATGGATTCGACGAGATACTGGTAGGGCTCGGCATCCCCCGCCACGCGCTTGCCGATCTCCGGGATCACGCGGAAGGAGAAGGCGTCGTAGACCTTGTCCAGCAGCGGCACGTCCACCTTGGAGAATTCCAGCACGAAGGCGCGACCGCCCGGCTTCAGCACGCGGCGCATCTCGCGCAGGGCAAGGTCGATGCGCGGCACGTTGCGGATGCCGAAGGCGATCGTGACGGCATCGAAGCTCATGTCCGGGAAGGGCAGCGCCTCGGCGTTGGCTTCCTGGAAGGCGACGCGATCGGCAAGGCCGCGCTTCTCGGCGCGCTCGCGGCCCACCGCCAGCATGTCGGTGTTGATGTCGGCGACGATGGCGTCGGTGCCCGGCCCGCCCGCCTCGACCACGCGGAAGGACACGTCGCCCGTGCCGCCGGCGAGGTCGAGCAGGTGGAAGGGTCGCGCGCCCTGCGGCGGGCGCACCTTGGACACCAGCGCATCCTTCCACGCCCGGTGCAGGCCACCGGACATGAGGTCGTTCATGATGTCGTAGCGCCGCGCCACCTTGTGGAACACATCGTCCACCAGCGCCTGCTTCTCGGCGAGGGGCACCGTGCGATAGCCGAAATGGGTATCGGCCGAGGTGCTGCGGGTCTCGTCGCCTGTTGCCGGGGCGGAATTGAAGTCCGTCATCTTGTTTCTGGCCGCGCGCTGTTGCCGTTCGGGCGCGACCTTATCGGATGATGCCGCACGGCGCCATAAAGCCGGCGTCGCAGCCGGACCGGCCCTGAGGGGCCGGCCTCAAGCGTCAGTTGCCCTTGGGGCCGCGGGGGTGCCGGGCGATGCCGGTCACGTCGAATTCGAGTCCAGCCTCGGTGTAGCGGGAATTGGCCGGCGCCTCATCCGCGGCCTTGCAGCCACGCGAGGAGAAGCTCAGGGGGAAGCGGAGACGGCGCTTGCGGGCGTCGATCTCTTTCCGCAGCGGGAAGACGGGAACGTTGATCGTGATCGTCATAGCCACGCTCCAAAAGTATTCGCGCGTCGAGTTAAGCGTGGAAGTGTTACAAATCTTAACGAGCTGTTAACACTTCCATGCCGCGGAGGCGTGCTTCTATGGCACGTCCCCATAACGCTGGCTGAAGGCGGCGTTTATTGGGCGTTCATGGGGATGAACGAGGGCTTAATCGCGAAGGCGGGCGCCTGTGGCCGAAAGGGCGCCCGTAAAGCCGGCGAAAGACTATTCGGCGGCGGCGCGCGCGATGCGCCAGTGGGCGAGAATCGCCCGGAGCGCCGCGGGCTTCAGCGGCTTGTTGAGGATCTCCATGTCCGCCGCGCGGGCCGCGTCGCGCACCTTCTTGGAGCGGTCGGCGGTGATGAGGACGGCCGGTATTTTCCCCAGTTTCCACCTCAGCGACATGATCGCCTCGATGCCGTGGCCGCCGTCGAGATGGTAGTCCACCAGCGCCACGTCGGGCTTCTTACGGCGGTGACGCACCGCCTCGATGGCGCCCTGTGCATTGGCGGCGGTGATGACGTCGCAGCCCCATCCGGTGAGCAGCATCTGCATGCCCTCGAGGATGGTCGGCTCGTTGTCGATGGCGAGGATGGTGAGGCCATCCAGTTGCGCGCCGCGGCGGGCGGGGCTGGGCGCCGCCTCGCGCTCCTCCGGCATGGAGACGGCCACCGGCAGTTCCACCGTGAAGGCCGAGCCCTTCCCGTGCGTGGAGCGCAGCGCCACCGGATGCTCCAGCACCCGCGCGATGCGCTCGACGATGGAGAGGCCGAGGCCGAGGCCACGCGCCGCCTTCGCCCCCTGGTCGAGGCGCTGGAACTCCTGGAACACCAGCTTGTGCTTGGAGCGCGGAATGCCGACGCCGGTGTCGTAGACCTCCACCCGCAGCTTGCCCCCCACCCGCCGGCAGCCGACAAGGATGCGGCCGCGCTGGGTGTACTTCACTGCGTTGGAGACGAGGTTCTGCAACAGGCGGCGCAGCAGCCGCCGATCAGAGCGCACGGCCAGCGAGCAGGGCAGGAAGGTGAGTTCGAGATTCTTCTCCCGCGCCAGCGGGGCGAACTCCGTCTCCAGCGGCTTCAGCACGTCGGCGATGCGGAAGGCGGAGAATTCCGGGCGCATGACGCCGCTGTCGAGGCGGGAGATGTCGAGCAGGGCGCCGAGGATCTCCTCCACCGATTCCAGCGAAGCATCGATGTTGCCGGCGAGGCGCTCCTCCTCCGATCCCTTGGCCCGCTCCACCATGCTGGTGGCGTAGAGGCGGGCGGCGTTGAGCGGCTGGAGGATGTCGTGGCTGGCGGCGGCGAGGAAGCGCGTCTTGGAGAGATTGGCCTCGTCCGCCTCGGCCTTGGCCAGCTCCAGCGCGCCGTTGAGGCGCTCCAGTTCCTCGGTGCGCTCGCGCACGCGCTTTTCCAGCGTCTCGTTGGCGCGCTCCAGAGCGAGCGCGGCCTCCACGCTGGCGGTGATGTCGGTGAAGGTCACGGCGATGCCGCCGTCGGGCATGGGGTCCGAGCGCGCCTCGATGACCGCACCGCGCTGGTGCAGGCGCTCGGAGAAATCAGGGTCCGGGGTCACATAACGGGCGACGCGGGCCGAGATGTCGCCGGCCACATCCTCGTCGGCGGGGGCGGCGGCGAGAATGTCGGTGAGCGGCACGCCCACCGCGTAGCATTCGCCGGGCAGGTCGAGCATCTGGCCGAACTGGCGGTTCCAGCAAACGAGGCGCAGGTCGCGGTCGAACACGGCGATGCCCTGGCGCACATGATCGATGGCGCTCTGCAGCAGCTCGCGATTGTACTGGATGGCGGCGGAGGCATCGTCCAGCAGCTTCAGGGCCGCCTTGGTGGACACCGCGCGCTTGCGCAGCAGCAGCGAGAGCACGAGGCGGGAGGAGGCCGCGCCGACAGCCGAGGCGAGCAGGTGCTCGGCATGGCGCACCATGCCCGCATCCGCCTCGCGGTGGGTATCGAGCGCAAAGCCGTGCTGGCGGGCGTAGCTGTCGAAGGCGGCGCGGGCGCGCTCGGCGCCGAGATAGCGCTCCACCGTCGCCATCAGCTCGCCGAGGGAGACCGAGGAGCGCCAGCGCAGGAAGGCGGGTCGCGCCGGCGGCCGGTCGCCCGTCCCCGCGAACAGACGCGCCTGCGTGCGCTCGATCTGCGAGGGGCGGGTGAGGAAGGAGACGATGACCAGCACCAGCGTGTTCAGTCCGAGGCTCCAGGCGACGCCGTGGGCCAGCGGCCCGGCGGTGAGGCCGAGGAGCGCGGTGGGGCGCAGCAGGGAGATGCCGAACGGCCCGTTCTGGAGCACGCCGGCGGAGATCAGACCCGCCTCGGCAAGGCTCGGCATCATGAGCGTATAGGCCCAGGTGGCGCCGCCCACGACGATGCCGGCGATGGCCCCGGCCGCGGTCGCGCGCTGCCAGATCAGCCCGGCGGCGAAGGCCGGCCCCACCTGCGCGATGGCGGCGAAGGAGAGCAGGCCGATCTGCGCCAGCTGCGCCTCGCCGGTGGTGCGGTAATAAAGATAGGCGAGCAGGACGATGGCGAAGATGGAGATGCGCCGCACCATCAGCAGCAGGCCGGTCATGTCTTCGCGCGGCTCGCCCTCCGGCTTGGCGGCGCGACGGCGCAGCACCAGCGGCATCACGAGGTCGTTGGAAACCATGATGGCGATGGCCACGCACTCGACGATCACCATGGCGGTGGCCGCCGAGAGCCCGCCGACGAAGGCGAGCAAAGCGAGGCTGTCGAAGCCGGCGGCGAGCGGAACGGCGAGCACATAGACGTCGCTGTCCACGAGGTTGAGCGGAAACAGAGTCATGCCCGCGAGGGCCAGCGGCACCACGAACAGGTTGATGAGCACGAGATAGAGCGGAAACAGCCAGCGGGCGCGGCGGATCTCGCTCTCGCCCTTGTTCTCCACCACGGCCACATGGAACTGACGCGGCAGCAGCATGAAGGCGCCGCCGGACAGGATGGTCATGGTGAGCCAGTTTTCCAGCGACAGCCCGCGCTCGAACGGCGCCACCGCGCTCGCCTCCCGCGCCGCGTACCAGAGCGAGAACGGCCCGTCGAAGATGACGAAGGTGACGAGCAGGCCGACGCCCAGGAAGGCCGCGAGCTTCACCAGCGATTCGGTGGCGATAGCCAGCATCAGGCCGTTCTGGTGCTCGGTGGCGTCGGTGTGGCGGGTGCCGAACAGGATGGCGAAGGCCGCCATGGCGCAGGCGACGAACAGCGCGAGGTCGCCCACCAGCGTGCCGCGCCCGTGCTCCCCGGCGAAATGCCCGAGCAGCGCCACCAGCGAGGCCGAGACCGCCTTCAGCTGCAGCGAGATGTAGGGGATGGCGGCGATGATGGCGACGATGGCCACCAGCGCCGCGATGCCCTGGTTTTTGCCGTAGCGGGCCGCGATGAAGTCCGCGATGGAGGTGATGTTGTTGGCCTTGGCGAGCCGCACCACGCGCAGGAACAGGGGCGCGCCCACCGTCATCAGGATGATGGGCCCGAGATAGATGGTGAGGAAGTCGAAGCCCTGGGTGGTGGCGAGTCCGACGGAGCCGAAGAAGGTCCACGAGGTGCAGTAGACCGCAAGCGACAGGGAATAGATCATCGGCCGCGCGGCGCCGCGGCCCGCGTCCGGGCGCAGCCGGTCGCCATAGCTCGCGATGGCGAACAGAAGGCCGATATAGGCCAATGCCACGAAGATGACGACCGAAGCCTGAAGCATATCCCCCGTCCGGCCTCCCCA
This sequence comes from Xanthobacter sp. SG618, assembly GCF_012932745.1. Classification (NCBI taxonomy): domain Bacteria; kingdom Pseudomonadati; phylum Pseudomonadota; class Alphaproteobacteria; order Hyphomicrobiales; family Xanthobacteraceae; genus Xanthobacter; species Xanthobacter sp. SG618. Next base: position 152,601 of record NZ_JABBHL010000011.1, read on the forward strand.
AACCGGAAACCGCCCGTTCTTGCTCTGTTTAGGGCGACCTCATCACTTCGTAGGGGGCTTGTCCAGCGACTGTATCAAGGCCGGCTCACGACGTGGCGCTGGCGGGTACAGGTTCGAGGAAGAAGGCGACGGCGAGGCCCACCACCGGCGGCTGCCAGGCGTGGGGGCCGTTATATTCCATATAGGTCACGTCATAGCCCGCGTCCTTGAGCAGGGCCGCGTGGGCCCGGCCGGAGCGCTCGATCGGGATCTGCTCGTCATTCACCCCGTGGGAGATGAACACCCGCGGCGCGCCGCTCTGGCGCTGGACGGACATGAAGCCCGCCGAGGAGACGATGAGGTGGGTGACGAAATGGCCGTTGGTGAGGCCCAGCGAGAGGGTGTAGCTGCCGCCGTCGGAATGGCCGGCGAAGCAGATGCGCGCGGGATCTATGGCGAAATGCCGGGTGACGATGGCGAGCGCCGTCTCCAGCCGCTCCCGGTCCGGCCCATTGCCGGCGATCACGATGTCCCAGGTGGGGAAGACCGATTGGGGCACCAGCAGCAGGAAGCGGTGGGTGAGCGCGTGCTGCTCCATCATGGGCAGGATCTTCTGCGCGCTGCCGCCGCCGCCGTGGAACAGCACCATCAGCGGCACGGATTGCCCCGGCTCCAGCCCCTCCGGCACCACCAGCAGCGCATCACGCTCCGCCGACAGGCCGAGAGTGTGATAGCCGGGGGCGAGGGGCGGCAGGTCCGGCGGGGCGGGGGCGAAGGTGATGTGGCCGGCGAGTTGGGGATCGAGCATGGCGGCGTCCGGAGCAGCTGGCGTTTCCGCATCCGGTGTACCGTATACAAGAGCGAAAATGAAGCCGCCTCAGGCCTTTGCGGCCTTCTCCAGCGTCTCGCGCAGGGCGGTGACCTCGCGCTGGAGGCGGACCACGTCGGCGAGGTCGAGGCCGGTGGCGGCGAGGATGCAAGCGGGGATGTGGCGGGCCTTTTCCTGCAATGCCAAGCCTTTGGGGGTGAGCTTCACCCGCACCACCCGCTCGTCGGCGGGGTCGCGGCGGCGGGAGACGTGGCCGAGGGCTTCCAGCCGTTTCAGCAAGGGCGTGAGGGTGCTGGATTCCAGCCCCAGAGCGGTGCCGAGGCTGCCGACGGTGCGGTCGTCCTCGGTCCACAGGCTCACCATGGCGAGATATTGCGGATAGGTGAGGCCGAGGTCGTCCAGCAGGGGCTTGTAGACCCGGTTGAAGGCGTGGTTCGCCGCATAAAAGGCGAAACACACCATGTTTTCCACCGGGATCAGCCCGGGTTCAGCAGGTGTCAGCTGGGGTGTCAGCTCGGGTGTCAGTTCAGGCGTCGGTTCGGACATGGCGGGCCTCGTGGGCTTCCCTTCAGATAAATCGCGCACGATAGGATCGCAACCGCTTGACGGCCGCCATCGGTTCGGCTATTTAAATCGTACACGATTTAATCGTTCACAAGTTAATAACCCGCAGGAGAGCCCCATGCCCGTCAACGTCCTCTACTCCACCTCCGCCCGCGCCACCGGTGGCCGCGATGGCCGCTCCGGCACGCTGGACGGCAATCTCGAAGTGAAGCTCGTCACCCCGAAGGAGCTGGGCGGACCCGGCGGCGAGGGTGTGAACCCCGAGCAGCTGTTCGCCACCGGCTATGCGGCCTGCTTCCTCGGCGCCATGAAGTTCGTGGCCTCGCAGGGCGGTACCGCCAAGGTGCCGGCGGATGCGACCGTCACCTCCACCGTGGGCATCGGCCCGCGCTCGGAAGGCGGCTTCGGCCTGGAGATCGCGCTGGCGGTGTCCCTGCCCGGCGTGGACCGCGAGGCCGGCGAGGCGCTCATCGCCAAGGCGCACGAGGTGTGCCCCTATTCCAATGCCACCCGCAACAATATCGACGTGAAGCTCAGCCTCGTCTGACTCTTTCCCGCTTTGCTGCCCCGACCCGGCGCCGCCGCCCTCCCCCCGGAGGGCGGCGGTGTTGTTTTACGTGGTGTGTTTGCGTGGCCTTCGCTCAGGCGCCGCGCGGGCTTTCGTTGGCTCCGCTCAGGCGCCGCGCGGGCTTAAGGGGGGCTCCGCTCCCACGCCGCGAAGGCTTGGCGCGCCCCCGGACGCGCGGCGGCCGAGGCCCGAAACGCCATCAGGCGCGACGGCCATCAAGGCCGCGCGCCGGTGCGTGTTCTCTAAGGAAAGGGGTGGGAGGCTGGACGAAGACCCGAGACCGGGCTCGTTGGGGCTGCTTCCTTCCGGACCTGACCCGGTTGGCGAGTGGCTCGTCCACCGCCAACCTCCCACGCGCTATATGGCAGGGGGAGGAGTGGGATGCAAGGGGGAGGGGCCACTGCTAAATTTCGTTTGCGACCGTGCCGTAGCCATGCACTATCAGGAGTTGCAGGGCAATCGGCGAGCAGAACATGAAGATTAACACGCTTTCGATAACCAATTTTCGTGGGATCGCGCGTGCTGAAATTCAGAACGCTGGAAATACGATCATAATCGCCGGCCAAAATGGGTCGGGTAAATCATGTGTTTTCGACGCAATTCGCCTTTTAAAGTCGGTATATGGAGGGTACCATCAAAATGAATGGCAAAATTGGTTCGGCGAATTTCAGGTTAATCCAAATTCCAGATCGGACGAACTCAGGGGACTGTTCAATGACCCATCTTTCGATGTGACGATAGATTGCTATTTTAAACTAAGTGAATCTGAAAAAATTTTCATCAGTCAGCAGGCCCGTTTTTTGTTGGAAGAGTGCATTTGGAAGGTGCTGCTCCCCGAGGCTTTCCAGTGGGGCGGCTATCGCATGGCTATGTTTGCAAGCCAATTCAGAGAACGCCAAGCGGAGGTCAATGATACGGTTGCGGAACAGCTGCCGGACCTCCAGCAAGAGCTTCAGCAAGATCTAATTTTTGGACACGTCGAGATGCAACCGGGAGGTCGGTTACAGCTATCTAATTCTAGACTTCTTTCAGTAATTTTTAGCACCTATCGACCTAACGATGTCGGTGTTGTCGACTATCACGGCGCGCAACGACATTATGGGCGAGAGCTTGTCCAGGGAATTAATTTAAATCTTGATCAAAGCAGCCAGTCACATAGCCAACACGCTCTGTATAATTATTCGAACAAATATGCCAATGTTAAAACAGAAATGGCATCTGGATTTGTGAGAGAGCTTTTGGCGGAGAAGGCTGGACTAGAAAATCCCACCAAAGTTGGACTAACAGATGCGTTAAAAGAATTATTCAACACGTTTTTTCCCGGAAAGAAGTTCCTAGGTCCGCAGCCAACGCGAGATGGAAGAATAGAATTTCCGGTCGAAACCGCCAACGGCGGTATTCACGATTTGGACGAACTATCGGCCGGCGAAAAAGAAATATTGTATGGATATCTCAGGATAAGAAGTTCGGCCCCCAGAAATTCAATTATCTTATTGGATGAGCCTGAGCTTCACTTAAATCCACGCTTGATTCGCAATTTGCCCGAATTTTATAGGAAACATTTAGGAGAATCTTTGAATAATCAGCTTTGGTTGGTTACACACTCTGATGCGTTGTTGAGAGAGGCCGTTGGAAAGCCAGGATTTTCTGTTTTCCATATGTTCCCCTGCACCAAAGATCGCAGAGTAGATCAGCTTAGAGAGTTGAGCGCCTCCGAAGATCTAGCTCTAGCAATGGCTGATCTTGTTGGCGATCTTGCCTCTTATAGCCCAGACGGAATGGCCATTTTGTTTGAAGGTGGAGGAGACACTGATTATGACCAGAGTATGGTGTCTCGTCTTTTCGCAAAGGAGACGGCAGGTTTCAATCTTCTATCTGGAAGCAATAAAGCTCGCGTGGGAGCACTACACGATATACTGGATCGTGCCTATACGCGCGGCGAGATACATATGAGATTTTTTGCCATTGTCGATAAAGATTTTGAATCTGGCCCTCCAGCGAAGGGAGTGCGGAGGTACCAATGGGATGTTTATCATATTGAGAACTATCTTTTAGAGCCAAAATTTATAGCGGACGCGATAAATTCAATCGACCATAATCGCAATATTGACGAGGAATCAGTTTTAGATTCCTTAAGAACCTCAGCTAGAAAAGTGGTTCCACGCGTACTTCGTCACAAAATGCGGGAATTCGCTAACTCCAAGATTGTCTCGTGTATCGATTTAGGATTTGATCCGGCGGCTGAAGACGTCGCTCAACAGACATATTCGGCAATCCAGCGATCTTTCAAGCGCATAGATGTTATTAACAATTCAGATTTGACGGTTAACTCTCTGCAAATAAAAGAGAATGAACTAAAAAATGAAATAGATGAATCTTTCTCAAATGGAACTTGGAGATCTGTTCTGCCGGGAAGAGAAATAATTAGGGCATTTGTAGATGAGCAAAGACTATCACTGCCATACGAATCCCTGAGAAATCTTATCGTTAGTCGCATGGTAGACGCAGGCTTTCAGCCGCCGGGCATGAAAAGGGTTATTGACGATATCCTGGAAGCAAGTGAACAAGCCAAGTGACCTGGAAAGTTGGCAGCCATCTTTCCGCTCGATAGAGGCTGGCCTCATTCGAAACCCCTGAAATCCCTCGCACTCCCCCTCTGGCACACGCCTTGCTGAAACGGTTCCAATCCCCCGGCCTCGACGTCGGTGGGGAGGACAAGGTCAGCCAAGGGGGGACGCCTTTATGGCCCTCGAGACGTTCTATGAGGTCATGCGGCGGCAGGGCATTACTCGCCGTTCGTTCCTGAAATACTGCTCGCTCACCGCCGCGGCCCTCGGCCTCGGGCCGGAGTTCGCGCCGCAGATTGCCATGGCCATGGAGACCAAGCCGCGCACCCCGGTGCTGTGGCTGCATGGCCTGGAATGCACCTGCTGCTCGGAGAGCTTCATCCGCTCCGCGCATCCTCTGGTGAAGGATGTGGTGCTGTCGATGATCTCGCTCGACTATGACGACACCCTCATGGCCTCCGCCGGCCATCAGGCGGAAGCGATCCTCGACGAGGTGATGACCAAGTACAAGGGCAACTACATCCTCGCGGTGGAGGGCAACCCGCCGCTGAACGAGGATGGCATGTATTGCATCATCGGCGGCAAGCCCTTCGTGGACCAACTGAAGAAGGTGGCGAAGGACGCGAAGGCCATCATCTCCTGGGGCTCCTGCGCCTCCTATGGCTGCGTGCAGGCCGCGCGCCCCAACCCCACCCGCGCCACGCCCGTGCACGAGGTGATCTTCGACAAGCCCATCATCAAGGTGCCGGGCTGCCCGCCCATCGCCGAGGTGATGACCGGCGTCATCACCTACATGCTCACCTTCGACCAGCTCCCCGCGCTCGACCGCCAGGGCCGGCCGCTGATGTTCTATTCCCAGCGCATCCACGACAAATGCTATCGCCGGCCGCACTTCGACGCCGGCCAGTATGTGGAGAGCTTCGACGACGAGGGCGCGCGCAAGGGCTATTGCCTCTACAAGGTGGGCTGCAAGGGCCCCACCACCTACAACGCCTGCTCCACCGTGCGCTGGAACGACGGCGTCTCCTTCCCCATCCAGGCCGGCCACGGCTGCATCGGCTGCTCGGAAGACGGCTTCTGGGACAAGGGCTCGTGGTATGCGCGCCTCGCTGACCTGAAGGGCTCCGGCTTCGGCGTGGAAGCCAATGCGGACCAGGTGGGCCTGATCGCCGCCGGCGCGGTGGGCGCGGGCGTTGCGGCCCATGCCGCCATCAGCGCGCTGAAGCGCGCCCAGCACAAGAATACCGACGGTGCCCAGAAGACCGAGGGAGGCGAGAAGTGACCATCCAGACGCCGAACGGCTTTTCCCTCGACACATCAGGCAAGCGCATCGTCGTCGATCCGGTCACCCGCATCGAAGGCCACATGCGCTGTGAGGTGAATGTCGATTCCAACAACATCATCCGCAACGCGGTCTCCACCGGTACCATGTGGCGCGGGCTGGAAGTGATCCTCAAGGGCCGCGACCCGCGCGACGCCTGGGCCTTCGTGGAACGCATCTGCGGCGTGTGCACCGGCTGCCACGCGCTCACCAGCGTGCGCGCGGTGGAGGATGCGCTCCAGATCAAGATCCCCAACAACGCCTTCCTGATCCGCGAGATCATGGCCAAGGTGCTGCAGTGGCATGACCACGTCGTCCACTTCTACCATCTGCACGCGCTGGACTGGGTGAACCCGGTGAATGCGCTCAAGGCGGACCCGAAGGCGACTTCGGTGCTGCAGCAGTCCATCTCCGCCCACTCCAAGTCCTCGCCCGGCTATTTCCGCGACGTGCAGAACCGGCTGAAGAAGTTCGTGGAGAGCGGGCAGCTCGGCATCTTCAAGAACGGCTATTGGGACAACCCGGCCTATCTGCTGCCGCCGGAAGCCGACCTGCTGGCGGTGACGCACTATCTGGAGGCCCTCGACTTTCAGCGCGAGATCGTGAAGGTCCACACCATCTTCGGCGGCAAGAACCCGCATCCGAACTACCTCGTGGGCGGCGTGCCCTGCGCCATCAACATGAACGGCGACATGGCCGCCGGCGCCCCGCTCAACATGGAGCGGCTGAACTTCGTGAAGCTGAAGCTTCAGGAGGCCTTCGAGTTCTCGCAGAACGTCTATGTGCCCGACGTGATCGCCATCGCCTCCTTCTACAAGGGCTGGCTCTATGGCGGCGGCCTCTCCGGCCAGAACGTCATGGACTATGGCGACTACGAAGCCATCCAGGGCCAGAAGAAGACCGACCGCCTGCCCGGCGGCGTCATCCTCAACGGCAACTGGAACGAGGTCCACCCCATCGACCCGCGCGACCCGGCGCAGGTGCAGGAGTTCGTGGCGCACTCCTGGTACACCTACGGCGAGGGCAACAACGACAAGGGCCTGCACCCGTGGGACGGCGTCACCGACCCGCAGTACAAGCTCGGCCCCAACGCCAAGGGCACCCGCACCAACATCGAGGCGGTGGACGAGAACGCCAAGTATTCCTGGATCAAGGCGCCGCGCTGGAAGGGCAATGCGGTGGAGGTGGGCCCGCTTGCCCGCTACATCCTCGCTTATGCCCAGGGCGTCGATTACGTGAAGGGGCAGGTGGACGAGGCGCTCGGCACCTTCAACACGCTCGCCGGCACCAACCTCACCGCCAAGCAGGCGCTGCCCACCACCATCGGCCGCACCCTCGCCCGGGCGCTGGAGGCGCATTACTGCGCCAAGATGATGCTGGACGACTTCGACCACCTCATCGCCAACATCAAGGCCGGCGACACCTCCACCGCCAACATGGAGAAGTGGGACCCCGCCACCTGGCCGAAGGAAGCCAAGGGTGTCGGCACCGTGGCGGCGCCGCGCGGCGGCCTCGGCCACTGGATCAAGATCAAGGACGGGCGGATCGAGAACTACCAGTGCGTGGTGCCCACCACCTGGAACGGCGGTCCGCGTGATCCCAAGGGCAATATCGGCGCGTTCGAGGCCTCCCTCATGAACACGCCCATGCAGCGCCCCGAGGAGCCGGTGGAGATCCTGCGCACCCTCCACTCCTTCGACCCGTGCCTCGCCTGCTCCACCCACGTCATGTCCGACGACGGGGCTGAGCTGGCGCGCGTCACCGTGCGCTGAGGGGAGGCGGCCATGACGGACACCTCCCTCTCCCCCGGCACCGCCCCTCCGGCGGCGCCCCCCACCGAGGTCGCGCGGGTGATCGCCGGTGGAAAGAAGCTGACCACCGTCTATGTCTATGAGGCGCCGGTGCGCCTGTGGCACTGGGTGAATGCGCTCTGCATCCTGGTGCTGTGTGTCACCGGCTATTTCATCGGCTCGCCCTTCCCGACGCTCTCGGGCGAGGCGAGCGCCCATTACCTCATGGGCACCATCCGCTTCGTGCACTTTTCGGCGGGCTACATCCTCGCCGTGGGCTTCCTGGGGCGCATCATCTGGGCGTTCTTCGGCAACAAGTACTCCCGGGAGCTGTTCACCTTCCCCTTCTGGCGGAAGAGCTTCTGGAAGGGCTTCTTCACCGAGGTGCAGTGGTATGCCTTCCTCAAGCCGCGCCCGCTGAAGTTCGTGGGGCACAATCCGCTGGCGCAGGTGTTCCTGTTCTTCGTGATGGTGCTGGGCCTCGCCTTCATGATCCTCACCGGCTTCGCCCTCTATTCCGAGGGCACGGGGCTCGGCTCGTGGCAGGCGAAGCTGTTCGGCTGGGTCATCCCGCTGCTGGGCGGCTCCATGCAGGTGCATACGCTGCATCACCTGGGCATGTGGGTGATCATCGTGTTCATCATCATCCACGTCTATTCGGTGATCCGCGAGGACATCATGTCCCGCCAATCCATGGTCTCGGCCATCACCAACGGCCACCGCACCTTCCGGGACGACGATCCGGACTGATCGGCCGCGGCCGACCGGACAGGGCCAGAACGACAAGAGGGCGCGGCTTCGGCTGCGCCCTTTTTCGTGGGCCGGCATCCGGCGCAGGACGGCCGGAAGACATGGTGCGACGCATTCCACTTCGCGCTGCACCTGCTAACGATCGTCGCAGGTGCGCCCTCTCCCGGACCGGCGAAAACCCATCCCGGATGGCGGAATATGGAAATCGAGATTCCATTTTAGAGCAAGATCGATCACACTCCTTACAATATTGGCCAGCAACCCCGCCCCCCCCTCTCTGCCCACTGTTGATCCGAATCAACCGGTTGGCCGGCTTCCTGCCGGCTTGGCACGGTCCTTGATTTAGTCGAACTCGAAATCAGACGGCGGCAGACCGTCGTGGGAGGCCATCGCAGGGAGGGCGGCGTCGCATGGACGGCGAACGGATTTGCGCGCGCATTCTGGTGCTCGGCATCGGCAACATCTTGTGGGCCGACGAGGGCTTCGGCGTGCGGGTTCTGGAAACCCTGGACCGCGCCTACACCTTCCCCGAGCCGGTAACGCTGCTCGATGGCGGCACCCAGGGCCTCTATCTCCTGCCCTATCTCGAAGAAGCCGAAGGCGTCGTCATTGTCGACGCGGTGGATTTCGGCTCCCCGCCGGGAACCGTCCACATCCGCGCCGATGCCGACGTGCCCGCCGTGCTCGCCGCCCGCAAGGTGAGCCTGCACCAGACCGGCTTCCAGGAAATCCTCGGCCTGCTCGCGCTGCGCGGTCACACGCCGGGCCGCATCGTGCTGGTGGGCGTGCAGCCGGAAGTGCTGGACGATTATGGCGGCGGCCTCACCGCCACCGTCGCCGCGCAGATCGAGCCCGCCGCGCGCAAGGTGCTCGCCATCCTCAAGGACGAGTTCGGCATCGTGCCGGAACCCCGCGCGGGCGAAGGATCTCTCGTCACCGCCGCCGTCGCCCGCGATCCCTACGAGACCGAGCGCCCCAGCGCCGAGGACGCCTGCCGCATCGGCGATGCGCGCGTGCTCGTGCGGCACGAGGGTGATCCGATCGGATCACCCTCTGAATCCAACGACAGAGAACGCGTTATCCGATCCGATTGCGCTGCAATCGGATCGGCGCGTGCTCTGGGGGCCTGACCCATGTGCCTCGGCCTGCCCATGCGCATCGAACGCCTCGAAAGCCCCTACGCGCTCTGCTCGGCCGAGGGGCGGGAGGAGCGGGTGGATCTCTCCCTCGTGCCCGAGGCCGGGGTGGGCGATCACGTCCTCGTCTTCCAGGGCGCCGCCCGCCGCCGCCTCGATGCGGAGGAGGCGCAGCTGATCACCGAAGCCCTCTCCGGCGTCGCCGCCATCATGGCGGGGGAGGCCGACACCGCCCTCATCGACCGCGCCTTCGCCGACCTCGTGGACCGCGAGCCGGTCCTGCCGCCCCATCTCGCCGCGGCCTATGCCGCCGGCCGAAAGGAAGCCTGATGCCCCCGGTCGCCGCCCCCGATCTCCACCCCCTCGTGCGCCGCCTCAGCGAGGCCGGCGCCTGGCCCTCCGTCGAGACGCTGGAGGATGCCGCAACCCTCGATGCGCGCGACCACTTCCTGTTCCTGCCCTCCCACGGCAAGGCGCACCTGGAAAGCCCGGACATCGCCGTGGTGCTGCCCGAGCTGGTGAAGGCGCTGGGCGGCCAGGAGGCCATCGGCATCGCCATTGCCGGCCCCAAGGCGGAAGCGGCGCTGCGGGAAACCATGAGCCTCGCGCTCCCCGCCATCGTGGTGCTGCGCGCCGGCCAGCCGGTGGGCGCCATCGCCCGCATGCGGGACTGGGACGAATATCTCGACAAGCTCCGCGCCCTGCTCGCCGCCCCCTCCGCCGCCACCCACTGAAGGCTGCCCCAAATGTCTTCGTCCCCCTTCGCCACACAGCCCCCCATCGGCTTCGGCCCCGGCAGCCAGTCCACCTCCGAGGACGAGGGCCTCGCCTATCTCCAGATGCCCTCGGGCATGCGCACCTTCGAGGCGCCCTTCATCGAGGTGGAGGACAAGGACCGCTACGCCCCCGCCTTCGCCGTGCTGGAGGAGGTGATCGCCGCGCTGGAAGGCTGGCAGCCGGGCGAGAGCCGCATCATCGACCTCGCCCATCTCGACGCCGCCAACGTCGCTTTGGTGGACGAGGCCATGGGCGAGGGTGAGGTGGCGGTGAAGGTGGAAGGCCGCGGCGATGCCCGCGCCATGGAGATCCAGGAAGCCACCTTTGCCGGCGTCTGGCGCCTGCGCGGCGCGGCGGGCACCGACCGCATCGAGATCGGCGCCTTCCCGCGCGGCGCGCTGGTACGGGCGTTCGGTGGTGGCGCGGGCATCGACCTCTCCGGCCTCGATGTGCCCGCCCCCGGCATCTTCAACGCCCCGGCTCTGCTGGTGGAGATCGACGACCGCTCCCGCAACCGCCAGCCCGGCGATGGCGCGCACGTCATCAACCTCTCCCTTCTGCCGCACACGCCGGAAGACCTCGCCATGCTGGACGCGCGCCTCGGCCCCGGCGCGACCACCGTGCTCTCACGCGGCTACGGCAATTGCCGCATCGACGCCACCGGCACGCGGCACGTCTGGCGGGTGCGCTTCTACAATTCGCAGGACATGCTCATCCTCGACACCATCGAGGTGAGCGAGGTGCCGGAAGTGGCCTGCGCCGCCCGCGAGGACATCGCCGATTCCGCCGAGCGCCTCGTCGAGGTGCTGGCGGCCATGCGGTGAGGCAAGATATGTCCCAGCACAGCTTCTTCGACGGCTCCTATCTCGGCGATCGCGCGCGGCTTGCCCCCACCGCGCGGCTGGAATGCAAGGTCTGCTGGCACGTCTACGACCCCGCCGAGGGGTGCGAGGCGTGGCAGATTCCCCCCGGCACGCCGTTCAACGCGCTGCCTGATCACTGGCGCTGCCCCGTCTGCGACGGCGCCCGTGATGCCTTCATGGTGCTCGATGGCGGCACGCCGGACCTGCCGGCCGTGATGCGCCCCTCGCTTGTCGATCCGGCGCTGGAGCGCCAGCTCGCAGAAGCGCCCGGCCTGTTCGAGGCGGTGTTCCGCGAGATCCATGCGGCGAAGATGAAGGGGGTGCCCTTCGTCAACGGCACCCTCGGGGTGAAGGCGGTGGGCTTCCGCATCCATGCAGGGCGGGTGATGGGCGTGCTGGTGACGCCCTGGTTCATGAACATCGTGCTCCTGCCCAACGCCGCCGACGACTGGTCGCAGCTGCGGACCGGCGAAAAGGAGCTGATCGACTTTCCATCGGGCACCTACGAGTTCCTCGCCGCCAACCGGCCGGAGACCGGCCCCTACAAGGCCTGCTCGCTGTTCTCCCCCATGTTCGATTTCTCCTCCATGCTGCAGGCGGTGGAGACGGCCGAGGCGGTGATGCCCGGCCTGCTCGATGCCGGCAACCGGGAGGACGGCACCCGCTCCGGCGAAATCCGCCGCCGGGCGGAGGCGGAGGAAGCCGCCCGTGTCGCGGCCGAGACAGCCGCGGCTGCCCCGGAGCCCGAGACTCCCCGCCGCGAGGCGCCGGCGGAACTGTCCCGCCGCTCGCTCATCCTCGGCCCGCGCGCCGGCGCCGAAGACCTGCGCGCCCGCGCGGAAGATCTGCGGGACGGCGCGGCATGAACTCGCGCGCGCCCCTGCCCCGCGCACTCCGCAGCCTCACCCTCGTGCCGGACGGGCGCGCGAGCGGCTGGCGCGTGACGCGGGAGGAGGGGCCGGACCCGGCCGCGGCTCTTATCGGCCGCACGCCGGAGGAGGCGGCGCGGCTCGCCCCCCTCGTCTTCAACCTGTGCGGCGCGGCCCACGCCTTCGCCGCCCGCTCCGCCCTCGGCCTGCCCGCCGCAGCCGATGCCGAGACGATGGCGCGCGAGACGGTGCGCGACCACGCGCTCGCTTTGCTCCACACCGTGCCCGTGGCGCTCGGCATGGCGCCGGACCGCGCCGCCCTCGCTTTCCTCGCCCGGCCGGGCGGCACCGCCTTCCATGCCGCTCTGGTAGGGGATGCCAGCAACCTGTCCTCTTTCTCCCCCTCCGAGCTGGAAGCGTGGCTCGCTTCAGCGCCGACGCCCACCGCCCGCGCCTTCGCCCGCATCCGCGAGGCCGATCCCGCGGAAGGGCGCGTGCATCTGCCGGAGCTGAGCGCCGACGTGCTCGCTGCCACCCTCGCGCGGCCTGCCGCCGCCATCGGCTCCCACCGCGAGACCGGGGCGCTGGGGCGCGTCGCGGCGACGCCGCTCATGGCCGCGCTGCTGAAATCTGAAGGGCCGAGCCTGTTCGTGCGCCTGCTTGCCCGGCTGGTGGATGGCCTTGCCCATCTGGCGCCTCGCCCCGCCCCTCCCCTTCCGGCCGGGATCGCGCCGGCCGCGCGCGGGCTGCTGGGGCATCGGGCGGAGGTGGAGGCGGGGCGCGTGAAAGCCTATCGCATCCTCTCCCCGAGCGCCTGGAACCTCGCCCCCGGCGGACTTCTGGAGCGGGCCTTCGCCGCCCTTTCCCCCGGCTGGCGGACGCGGTGGCTTGCGCCGCTGCTCGTTTGCGCCATCAATCCCTGCGTGCCCGTCACCCTCTCCTTCGCCACGGAGCCCGCTTATGCATGAGATGGCCGTGTGCGAGAGCCTGCTCTCGGCAATGGAAGAGGCGGCGAAGGCGCAGAATTTCTCGCGCGTCACCCGCGTGCGCCTCGCCATCGGCCGCTTCGCCGGCATCGAGGTGGAGGCGCTGCGCTTCGGCTTCGACGTGGTGACGAAAGGCTCGCTGGCGGACGGCGCCGAGCTGGTGGTTCTGGAGGAGGAGGGCACCGCCTGGTGCTTCGACTGCTCCGACACCGTGCCGCTGGCCCACCGCCTCGCCCCCTGCCCGAAATGCGGCGGGGAACGGCTCGTGCCCAATGGCGGCACGGAGATGAAGATCAAAGACCTGGAGGTGATGTGATGTGCACGGTCTGCGGCTGCAGCGGCGACGGCGCCACCATTTCCGAGGCCCACGGCCATTCCCACGATCACGCCCATCCGCACACCCACACCCATGCGGACGGCACCACCCACAGCCATGCCCATGGACACGGGCACGAGCACGGCCATGACCATAGCCACGACCATGGTCACCACCATCATCGCCACGACGATCACGCCCCCGCGCCCGATGCCGGCACGCTCGACTATGGCACCGGCCCCGCCCGCGCCCACGCGCCGGGGCTCTCCCAGGCGCGCATGGTGGAGATCGAGACCTCCATCCTCGCCAAGAACGACGATTATGCCGGCCGCAACCGCACCCGGCTCGATGCTGCGGGCGTGCTGGCGCTGAACCTCCTCTCCGGCCCCGGCGCCGGCAAGACCACCCTTCTGGTGGAGACGTTGAAGGCGCTTTCCGGCCGCATCCCCTGCGCCGTCATCGAGGGCGACCAGCAGACCGACAACGACGCCGCCCGCATCCGCGCGGTGGGCACCCCGGCGGTGCAGATCAACACCGGCAAGGGCTGCCACCTCGACGCCCACATGGTCGGTCACGCGCTGGAAAAGCTGCCCTTGCCGCCCGGCGGCGTGCTGTTCATCGAGAATGTGGGCAACCTCGTCTGCCCCGCCGCCTTCGACCTCGGCGAGACCAAGCGCGTCACCCTGATCTCGGTGGCCGAGGGCGAGGACAAGCCGCTCAAATATCCCGACATCTTCGAGGGCGCCGACCTCGTCCTCATCACCAAGGCCGACCTTGCGCCTTATGTGGATGCGGACATGGCGACGCTGGAGGCCAACATCCGCCGCATCAACCCGACGGCGGACATCCTCACCACCTCCTCGCGCGGCGAGATCGGCCTCGCCCGCTGGATCGCCTGGCTCGAAGCCGCCCGCGCCGTCCGCCTCAACGACCTTGCGAGCGCCCGCGAAGCGGAAGCCTCGGCCCTGCGCGCAGCCGCGGGAGGGGCGCGATGAACCGGCGCCCGGCCATCCTCGTGGTGGATGACGAGCCCCGCTCGGTGGAGGTCATCGCCCGCGTGCTGGACGAGGAGTTCGACGTCTTCACCGCCCTCAATGCGGAGGAGGCGCGGCGCATCCTGGAGAATGAGTGGATCCAGGTGATCTTCTGCGACCAGCGCATGCCGCAGACCTCCGGCGTCGCGCTGCTCACCGAAGTGCGCGAGCGCTGGCCGGACATATTGCGCATCATCGTCACCGGCTACACCGAGCCGGAGGACATGATCGGCGCCATCAACGACGCCGGCATCTATCAGTTCATCCCCAAGCCCTGGCATCCCGACCAGCTGCTGCTCGCCGCGCGCAACGCCGCGCACCTGTTCCAGCTCCAGCGCGACCATGAGCGGCTCAATCTGGAGATGAAGCTCACCGCCTCCAATGCCGAGGCCCGCCTCGGCGCGCTGGAAGCGCGGGTGAAGCAGAATTTCCACTTCGACACCTTGGTGCGCGCCCCCGGCAGCCCGCTCTCGCAGGTCTGCACCCGCGCCGCGCAGGTGGCGACCTTCGACGTGCCCGTGCTGATCCATGGCGAGACCGGCACTGGCAAGGAACTGCTCGCCCGCGCCATCCACTATTCCAGCCTGCGCTCGGACCGCCCCTTCTTCGCGGTGAATTGCGGGGCGATCCCGGACGAGCTTCTGGAATCCGAGCTGTTCGGCCACAAGAAGGGCTCGTTCACCGGAGCCCACGTGACCCGCATAGGCCTCCTCGACCAGGCCGATGGCGGAACCATCTTCCTCGACGAGATCGGCGACGTCTCCCCCGCCTTCCAGGTGAAGCTGCTGCGTTTCCTGCAGGAGGGCGAGATCCGCCCCGTGGGCTCCAACGAAGCGAAGCGGGTCAACGTCCGCGTGCTCGCCGCCACCCATCGCGACCTCAAGGGCGAGGTGGCCCGAGCCCGCTTCCGCGAAGACCTCTATTATCGCCTCTCGGCCATGGTGCTGACCCTGCCGGCGCTGCGCGAGCGGCGGGCGGACATTCCGGTCCTCGCCCAGAGCGTGCTCGATGCGCTCTCCAGCCAGCACGGCAAGCGCGTGCGCGGCTTCAGCGAGGAGACCCTCGCCTGCATGTCCGCCTATGACTGGCCGGGCAACGTGCGCGAATTGCAGAACGAAATCACCCGCATGCTGGTGCTCGCCGAGCGCGACAGCCTCTCCGCCGACCTCCTCTCCCCCCACGTGGTGCGCGCCGCCGCGGCCGAGACGCGGGCGCCGGAGACGCTGGCCAATTCCTCCATTTCCCTGCCCGACAGCGGACCGCTGAAGGACCGCATCGAGCGCATGGAGGCCACCATCCTCACCGAAACCCTGGTGCGCTGCCGCTGGAACAAGAGCCGCGCGGCCGAGGAGCTAGGCCTCTCCCGCGTTGGCCTGCGCGCCAAGCTCGACCGCTACGGCATCGCTCGTGGCGGGGCGTTTGGCCAGCATTGAGGGGATGGGGATGGACGCAAACGTCGATGAAGCCGAAGCCGCCGTCATGCCCGGCCTTGTGCCGGGCATCCACGTCGACCCGACTGCGCACCTGTTCGTCCTTTGTGCCCGGCCGATCCACGTGGATGGCCGGGACAAGCCCGGCCATGACGGATTGTTCGTAACCCCTCCCCCGCCTCGCCAGTAGGAGCCAGCCCATGTGCCTCGGCATTCCCGGACAGATCGTCGCCGTCGCCGACGCGGAGGCCATGCTGTGCGTGGTGGACGTTTCCGGCGTCCGGCGCACCGTGGACGTGGTGTGCGTGGCCGAGCCCGGCGCGCCGCTGGACGACCTCGTGGGCGCGTGGGTGCTGGTCCATGTGGGCTTCGCCATGAGCCGCATCGACGAGGAGGAGGCGGCCGCCACCCTCAAGGTGCTCTCCGAGATCGGCGAGGCGGCGGTCGAGATGGAAGCCCTCACCCAAGGCAGCGTCGAGCTGCTTTCCACCCCGCGCTGAGGAGCCGGACATGCGCTTCGTCGACGAATTTCGCGACCCCGCCCTCGCCGCGGCGCTGGTGAAGGAGATCGGCGCCATCGCCGCCCGCCTCGAGCGCGGCCGCGACCGGCCCTTCGCCATCATGGAGGTGTGCGGCGGGCACACCCACGCCATCTTCCGCTACGGGCTGGAAGGCCTGCTGCCCGACCTCGTGGAATTCGTCCACGGCCCCGGCTGCCCCGTCTGCGTGCTGCCCATGGGCCGGGTGGATGATTGCGTCGCCATCGCCGAACGGCCGGAAGTGATCTTCACCACCTTCGGCGACGCCATGCGCGTGCCCGGCTCGAAGAAGAGCCTGCTTCAGGCCAAGGCGGACGGCGCCGACGTGCGCATGGTCTATTCGCCGCTGGATGCGCTGACGCTGGCGAAGCGCAATCCGGAGCGCGAGGTGGTGTTCTTCGGCCTCGGCTTCGAGACCACCATGCCCTCCACGGCGCTGACCGTGCAGCGCGCCCTGCGCGAGGGCGTGACGAACTTCTCCCTGTTCTGCAACCACATCACCATCATCCCGACCCTGCGCGCTTTGCTGGAGCAGCCGGACCTCGGCATCGACGGCTTCATCGGGCCGGGGCACGTCTCCATGGTCATCGGCACGGCGCCCTATCGCTTCATCGCGGAGGAGTTCGGCCGGCCGCTGGTGGTGTCGGGCTTCGAGCCCATCGACCTCCTGCAATCCCTGCTCATGGTGCTCCGGCAGATCGAGGCCGGTCAGGCGCGGATCGAGAACCAGTATGCCCGCGTCGTGCCCGAGCATGGGAATCCCGCAGCGCTCCGGGCGGTTCAGGAGGTGTACGAGCCGCGCGAGACGTTCGAGTGGCGCGGCCTCGGCTCCATCGCCGGCTCGGGCGTGCGGCTGACGGCGCCCTATGCGTCGTTCGATGCGGAACGGCGCTTTTCCGTGCCGGACATCAAGGTAGCCGATCCCGCCCAGTGCCGCTGCGGCGAAGTGCTCACCGGCGCCGCCAAGCCGTGGGCCTGCCCGGAGTTCGGCAAGGGCTGCACGCCGGAGACGCCGCTCGGCGCGCTGATGGTGTCTTCGGAAGGTTCTTGCGCGGCTTACTATCAATATGGCGGTATGCGCGGAGAGGCCGCATGAACATCCCGATCGCCATTCCCGTGTCCACCCCCGCCGCCGTGCGCCGGCGGCCCATGACGCAGAAGATCGTGACGCTCGCCCATGGCGGCGGCGGCAGCGCCATGCGCGATCTCATCGACGACGTGTTCCTCTCCGCCTTCTCCGGCGCCGGCCGCGCAGCGCCGGAAGATCAGGCGCGCTTCGACCTTTCGGCCCTGATGGCCCACGGCGACCGGCTCGCCTTCACCACCGACGGCTTCGTGGTGGACCCCCTGTTCTTTCCCGGCGGCGACATTGGCAAGCTCGCCGTGTGCGGCACGGTGAACGACCTCGCGGTGGGCGGGGCGAAGCCCGTCGCGCTCTCCTGCGCCATCATCATCGAGGAGGGGCTGGAGGTGGAGACGCTGCGCCGCGTCGTCCATTCCATGGCGGAGACGGCCCATGCGGCGGGCGTGGACATCGCCACCGGCGACACCAAGGTCGTGGCCCGCGGCGCCTGCGACAAGCTCTTCATCACCACCACCGGCATCGGTGTCATCCGCGCCGGCCTCGACGTGGGCGTGACGAAGGCGCGGCCCGGCGACCGGGTGATCGTCAACGGCCTGCTCGGCGACCACGGCGCCGCCATCCTCAACGCCCGCGGCGATCTCGCGCTCGAAACCGCCATCGCGAGCGATTGCGCGCCCTTGAACGGCCTCATCGACACGCTGATCGCGGCGGCTCCCGGCCTGCGCATGATGCGCGACGCGACCCGTGGCGGCATCGCGGCGGTGGTCAATGAACTCGCCGAGGCGAGCAAGGTCGGCGTGCGGCTCGACGAGTTGAGCCTGCCCATGCGGCCGGAGGTGATGGGCTTCTGCGAGATATTGGGCCTCGACCCGCTCTATCTCGCCAACGAGGGCAAGATCCTCGCCGTGGTCCCCGCCGGGGAGACGGACGCGGCGCTGGCCGCGCTCCGCGCCCATCCGCTGGGTCGCGAGGCGGCGGTGATCGGCGAGGTCACGTCCGAGCGGCCCGGCCGGGTCGTCATGAGAACGCGCTTCGGAGGCGAGCGCATCGTCGACATGCTGGTCGGCGATCAACTGCCCCGCATCTGCTGAACCTTTTTCAAACCTTCAAACACCGGGGAGACTTTCATGCACCGCACGATCCGCACGGCAGCCGCCGCTGCTGCCTTGACCCTCCTGCCGCAGCTCGCCTTCGCCCATACCGGCGTCGGCGACGTCCACGGCTTCAGCCACGGCTTCGCCCACCCCCTCGGCGGCCTCGATCACCTGCTCGCCATGGTGACGGTGGGCATCTTCGCCTGGCAGCTGGGCGGTCGCGCCGTGTGGGCGGTGCCCGCCACCTTCGTCGGCCTGATGGCCGTGGGCGGCGCGCTCGGCATCTCCGGCATCGACGTGCCCTTTGTGGAGCTGGGCATCGCCCTGTCGGTGATCGTGCTCGGCGGCGTGGTGGCCTTCGGCGTCAAGGCGCCGCTGGCGGCGGCCATGGCCATGGTCGGCTTCTTCGCCATCTTCCACGGTCACGCCCACGGCGCCGAGATGCCGGCGGACGCCTCGGGCCTTGCCTACGGCCTCGGCTTCATGTCGGCCACCGCGCTCCTCCACGTGGCCGGCCTCGGCCTCGGCATGGCCATCGGCCGCTTCGGCGAGCTGCATGGCGAGAAGTTCGTGCGCGGCGCGGGCGCGGCGGTGGCGGTGGCCGGCGTCGGCATCCTCGCCGGGCTCGTCTGAGCCCGCGCGGCGCCTGAGCGAAACCAATCGGCGCCGGTCGCAGGCCGGCCCCGATGGTGCGTGCCCTCCAACATGCTATAGCGCCCGTCCGACACGCTTGAGAGGCCGGACGGGTGCTGTACGACGAGGCGTATCTGGCGCGGACCGAAGAGATGGTCCGCACCCATCTGCCGGACTGGGGCCTGCCGCCGGACGCGGCGCTCCAGCTCCTCTCCATCTCCGAGAACGCCACCTTCCGCGCCACCGCCGGCCCGCAGGACATCGTGGTCCGCGTCTACCGGCCGGGCTATCACGAGGCGGCGGAGATCCGCTCCGAACTCGCCTGGATCGAAGCGCTGCGCGCCGACGAGGTGGTGCCAACCCCCGCCATCATCCCCACACGCAACGGCCACCTCCTCAACGAGGTGGGGCAGGACGGCGCCCCGCGCCGGCTGGCCGCCTTCGCCTTCGTGCCCGGCAGCGAGCCGCAGAAGGGCGCGGACCTGCCCGGCTGGTTCGGCCGCCTCGGCGCCTTCCACGCCCGGCTCCACGCCCACGCCAAAGGCTGGCGACGGCCGGAGGGCTTCACCCGCAAGGTATGGGATTTCGAGAGCATGCTGGGCGAACGCCCGCTCTGGGGCGATTTCCGCGCCGCACTGGGGCTGGATGCGGCCGGCCGCGCGCTGCTGGAGCGCACGGCGCGCGCCCTGAAGGACCGGCTCGCGCGGCTTACGACACCCGACAGCTTCGGCCTCATCCATGCGGACCTGCGCCTCGCCAACCTGCTGGCGGACGGCGACAGCCTGACCCTCATCGATTTCGACGACTGCGGCTTCTCCTGGTTCCTCTACGACTTCGCCTCGGCCGTCTCCTTCATGGAGCATTCGCCGCTGGTGCCGGCCCTGAAGGATGCGTGGGCAGACGGCTACCGCACCCTCGCCCCCCTGCCGGCGGATGCCGACGCGCAGCTCGACGTCTTCGTGATGCTGCGCCGGATGCTGCTCACCGCCTGGGTCGCCTCCCACGCCGAGACGCCGACCGCGCAATCCATGGGCGCGCCGTATACCGCCGGGACGCTGGCGCTGGCCGAGGATTTTCTGACGCGGCGGGGGTAGCCATCCTGCCCCCTTGCACTGCCGTCATCGCCCGGCTTGTCCGGGCGATCCACGGTTGGACGGGTTCGGGTTTCCGGACAGCGCGCGGGCGGATGGGTGGATCGCCCGGACAAGCCGGGCGATGACAGGCAACGATGACCCGTCACGATGAGCGGACGACGGATGAGGGGCACACGAACGGCTCTTTCCCCAGCCGTAACGTGACAGCGCCCCATTGCTCGGCTATGGGCGTGCCCCCGTCACCGCAGGAGAGGATGAGACCTAATGGCCGCCGCACCGCAGGGCAACGCAGACGCCATCGCCCGCCTCATCGCCGCCGAGATCAATGCCCGCCCGGCGCAGGTCACGGCCGCGGTCTCCCTCATCGACGAAGGCGCCACCGTTCCCTTCATCGCCCGCTACCGCAAGGAAGTGACGGGCGGCCTCGACGACACCCAGCTGCGCACGCTGGAAGAGCGCCTCTCCTACCTGCGCGAGCTGGAAAGCCGCCGCGCCGCCGTGCTCTCCTCCATCGACGGGCAGGGCAAGCTCTCCGACGAGCTGCGCGGCAAGATCGAGGCGGCCACCACCAAGGCCGAGCTGGAGGACCTCTACCTCCCCTACAAGCCCAAGCGCCGCACCAAGGCCGAGATCGCCCGCGAGAAGGGCCTCGGGCCGCTGGCCGAGGCGATCCTCGCCGACCGCACCACTGCCCCGGCCGAGCGCGCGGCCGCCTTCCTCAACGAGAAGGTGGCGGACATCAAGGCGGCGCTGGACGGTGCGCGCGACATATTGGTGGAGACCTTCGCCGAGAATGCCGAGCTGGTCGGCCGCCTGCGCGGACACCTCAAGGCCAATGCCATGCTCAAGGCCAAGGTGGCCGAGGGCAAGGAGGAGGCGGGCGCCAAGTTCCGCGACTATTTCGACCATTCGGAGAAGTGGGCCACCGCCCCCAGCCACCGCGTGCTCGCCATGCTGCGCGGCCGCAACGAGGAGATGCTGACCCTCGATTTGGTGGTGGACGAGGATGCCACGACCCCGGTGAAGCCCGCCGAGCGCATCGTCGCCGAGGCCTACGACATCCCCCTCGCCAATGGTGCGCCGGCGGACGGCTTCCTGCTGGAGGTGGCGCGCTGGGCATGGCGCGTGAAGCTCTCGCTCCACCTCACCGTGGAGCTGATGGGCGAGATGCGCGAGCGGGCGGAAGAAGAGGCCATCCGCGTCTTCGCGCGCAACCTCAAGGATCTGCTGCTGGCCGCCCCGGCCGGCTCGCGCGCCACCATGGGCCTCGATCCGGGCATCCGCACCGGCGTGAAGGTGGCGGTGGTGGACGGCACGGGCAAGCTCATCGCCACCTCCACCGTCTATCCCTTCCAGCCGCGCAACGACGTGCAGGGCGCCATGGCGGAGCTGGCGCACCTCATCCGCCGGCACAATGTGGAGCTGATCGCCATCGGCAACGGCACGGCGAGCCGCGAGACCGACAAGCTCGCGGCCGACATGATTGCCGCGCTGCCGCCGGACGCGTCGGGTAAGAAGCCCATCAAGGTGGTGGTGAGCGAGGCCGGCGCCTCGGTCTATTCCGCCTCGGCCACCGCCGCCGCCGAGATGCCGGATATCGACGTATCCATCCGCGGCGCCGTCTCCATCGCCCGCCGCCTGCAGGACCCGCTGGCGGAGCTGGTGAAGATCGAGCCCAAGGCCATCGGCGTCGGCCAGTACCAGCACGACGTGGATCAGGCCCGCCTTGCCAAGGCGCTGGATGCGGTGGTGGAAGACGCGGTGAACGCCGTGGGCGTGGACCTCAACACCGCCTCCGCCTCCCTGCTCGCCCGCGTGTCCGGCCTCGGCGCCTCGCTGGCGGAGGCCATCGTCGCCCATCGCAATTCGGTGGGCGCGTTCAAGACCCGCAAGGAATTGCTGAAGGTCTCGCGCCTCGGCCCGCGCACCTTCGAGCTGGCCGCCGGCTTCCTGCGCATTCCGGACGGCGCCGAGCCGCTAGACGCCTCCGCCGTGCATCCGGAGGCCTATGAGGTCGCCAAGAAGATCGTCGCCGCCTGCGGGCGCGATGTGCGCCAGATCATGGGCGACACGGCGGCGCTGAAGGCGCTGGACCCGCGCGCCTTCGTGGACGAGCGCTTCGGCCTGCCCACCGTGCGCGACATCCTCACCGAGCTGGAGAAGCCCGGCCGCGACCCCCGCCCGGCCTTCAAGACCGCAACCTTCGCCGAGGGCGTTCACGAGATGAGCGACCTCAAGCCGGGCATGGTGCTGGAAGGCACGGTGACAAACGTCGCCGCTTTCGGCGCCTTCGTGGACATCGGCGTCCACCAGGACGGGCTGGTCCATGTCTCGGCGCTGGCCGACCGCTTCGTGAAGGACCCGCACGAGGTGGTGAAAGCGGGCGATGTGGTGAAGGTGCGGGTGGTGGAAGTGGACGTGAAGCGCAAGCGCATCGCCCTCTCCATGCGCAAGGACGATGCCGGCGCCTCCCGCCCCGCCGGAGGCCGGCCGGACCAGCCGCGCAACGACGGACGCGGCAACGATTTCCGGGGCAACGACGCCCGTCGCCCCCAGCCCGGCAAGCCCGGGGACAAGGGCGGCGACAAGGGTGGGCAAGGCGCCTTCGGCGCGGCGCTGGCCGAGGCCATGCGGCGCAAGGGCCAGTAGGCCGAAACGACAACGGCCGGGCTCAAGGCCCGGCCGCTCATGCGATCAGAGACGGACGCGTCAGCGTCGGGCGTGGACCCGCGCGAGCTTGGGCACGAGGCGCGTCAGGCGGGCGCGGCGGCCGGAGGGCGGCCCGTCCTCGTCGTCCATCAGCATGACGGCGAAGCCCATCTGCACGCTGCCGAAGGTGATGCCCAGCGCCACCGTGAGGACGCCCAAAGCGAGCCATCCATCCGGAGAATGCGCGAACAGGCTGGCGAGGTGCGCCACGTCGAAGGCGACGAGAAGCGCCACGAACACGGCCGCGACACCGATGCCGATGGCGGCGTGGCGGAGAAGGAAGCGAACCAGGAACGGCATGGCGGTATTCCTCGGCAGGGCTGGGCGGCTGGCGATGGCGCGCACCGCGCCGGATCGCCTGAAGGATCGCCGATAGCCGCAGACCTCTTTCACCGAAGCGTCTCACGCCACTTCCCGTGGGACAAGCGCCCGCCCGTCGTCACAAGGTCGCAGATGCTGCCGCCGCGTTTGTCTCTGGACAAAGCCCCGGCCCCACCCATGTGACACAAAGGCCTGACCACCGGCCCCAGACGGCGCCTTCGGGCGTCATGCGATCAGGGAGACAGGGACATGACCAAGGCCGACAAGATGAACCGCCTCGTGGTGGTGTGCGACGGTGCCAAGGCCGTCCTGCTCGCCGATACCGGCATCGCCCCGGCGCCGCGCCTGTCTGTGATCGAGAGCTTCAGCGAGCCCCATCCTGGCACCGCCGCCCTCGGCACGGACCGTCCCGGCCGGGTGCATGAATCCGCCACCGTCGCCCGCAGCGCGGTGGAGACCACCGATTTGCACGCCCAGGCGGAAGCGGCCTTCATCGCCCGGGTCGCAGGAAGGCTCGATGCGCTGGTGGCCTCGGGCGAGGCCCCGGCCCGCATCCTCCTCGTCGCCCCGCCCAAGGCGCTGGGCGTGCTGCGGGAGGCGCTGTCCCACCGGGTCAAGCCGCTGGTGGATGGCGAGATCGCCAAGGATCTGGTGAAGCTTCCGGTGGACGAGATCGCCAGCCACATCGCCACCTGAGCCTTGGCCACCTGAGCCTTGGCCACCTGAGCCGTGGTCCCGGCGGGCGAAACGATCCGCCGGGGTGTGGCGTTCGGATAAGGAGAAGCCGCCGCCCGCAATGGCCGGCGGTGGAAAGGTGCTTCCACATGTCCATGACGTCCCCCCGCTCGCTCTCGCCCTGCGCCGTCTCCCGGCTGCGGCTGCTCGGCTGCCTCGCGCTGATGCTGGGAGTGGGCGCTGTCGGCGGGGCGGTGACCTCGCCGGCCATCCCCGCCTGGTATCAAGGTCTGGTGAAGCCGGGCTGGACGCCCCCCAACGCCGCCTTCCCCATCGTCTGGACTCTGCTCTATCTGATGATGGCGGTGAGCCTCTGGCGGCTGTGGGACAAGGTGCCCCCCTCCTCCGCGCGCACCGTGGCCATCGGCCTGTTCCTGGCGCAGCTGGCGCTCAATTTCCTCTGGTCGCCGGTATTCTTCGGCCTGCACGCGGTTCACGCGGGGCTCGTCATCATCATCGGCCTCGTCGTGCTGCTGGCGCTGACCCTGCGCGCCACCTTCCCGCTGGACCGCACGGCGGGGTGGCTGCTGGTGCCCTATCTCGTCTGGGTGTGCTACGCCTCGACGCTCAATGCCGGCATCGCCGTGCTCAACTGAGCGCCGGGAGGAAACGAAGATGGTGCACTGGTCGGTCTTTCTGTTCATCCCGCTTGCGCTGGCGCTGGTGGCCGGCGTGCTCTTCCTCGGCCTGTTCAACTTCGCCTCGGGCGGCTCGCCGCAGCGCTCGCAGAAGCTGATGCAGATGCGCGTGCTGTTCCAGTTCCTCGCCATCATCATCGTCATGGCCACCATCTTCGCCATGGGTCGCTGACGGTCATGGTCAAGCTGAACAAGATCTACACCCGCACCGGAGATGACGGCACCACGGGCCTCGGCACCGGCAAGCGCGTGCCCAAATACGACCTGCGCGTCGAGGCCTATGGCGCGGTGGACGAGACCAACGCCGCCCTCGGCATCGCCCGGCTCCACCTCTCCGGCGAGCCTTTGCTCGAAGCCATCCTCGTGCGCGTCCAGAACGACCTGTTCGATCTCGGTGCAGACCTCTGCGTGCCGCCCGCGGCCAACGAGGAGCAGGGCGCGAGCCTGCGCATCGTGCCGGCGCAGGTGAAGCGGCTGGAGGACGACATCGACCTCCTCAATGCCGAATTGTCCCCCCTCACCTCCTTCGTGCTGCCGGCCGGAACGGCCGCATCCGCCCACCTCCACCTCGCCCGCACCATCTGCCGGCGGGCCGAGCGCATCATGGTCGCATTGTCGCACCAGGGCGAAGGCACGGTGGGAGAGGGCGCGGTGGGCGCGCCGGCGCTGCATTACGTGAACCGGCTCTCGGACCTCCTGTTCGTCGCCGGCCGCTACGCCAATGCGCGCGGCGCCGCGGACGTGCTGTGGGTGCCGGGCGCCAGCCGGGCCTGACGCCGATTCCGTCGCCGGAGCACCCCTGCTCTAGGGTATTGAGTTGACG
Organism: Xanthobacter sp. SG618; assembly: GCF_012932745.1. Lineage (NCBI taxonomy): Bacteria > Pseudomonadati > Pseudomonadota > Alphaproteobacteria > Hyphomicrobiales > Xanthobacteraceae > Xanthobacter > Xanthobacter sp. SG618. The sequence goes on from NZ_JABBHL010000011.1 coordinate 178,050, forward strand.
CATTTTCTCCACGCGCGCCGGTATCCACTTCGCGCGAAAATGCTCTAAGCTTGCCGTAACGGGACAGGACGGCCGCGGGCGGCAGACGAGTCCCCGGGACCGTCTGATGTTCGTTCCAATCGCCGATGCCAACCCGCTGGAACACGTGCGCCGCCCCTACGTCACGTGGGGGCTGGTCGCGCTGAACGTGTTCGTCTTCGTCGCGCTCCAGCGTGGTGCGTTCGGGCCGGTGAGCGAGGCCGGCGTGCTCGGCTTCGGCGCCATTCCCGCCGTGGTGAGCGGCATCGCCATCCTGCCCGAGGGCTATGAGCGGCTGCCGCCGGCCCTGACCCTCGTCAGCTACATGTTCCTGCATGGCGGATGGCTCCACCTCATCGGCAACATGGCCTTCCTGCTGGTGTTCGCCGACAATGTGGAGGACGCCATGGGCCATGGCCGCTTCCTCATTTTCTACCTGCTGTGCGGGATCGTCGCCGGGCTCATCCATGTGGTGGCCGAGCCGGGGTCCGAGGCGCCGCTGGTCGGGGCGTCCGGGGCGGTGGCCGGGGTGATCGCGGCCTATCTGGTGCTGCACCCGAACATCCGCCTGTGGGCGCTGGTGCTGATGAAGATCCCGCTGCGGGTACCCGCCTACTGGGCCATCGGCGCATGGTTCGGCCTTCAGGTGTGGCAGATCTTGTCGAGCTCGGACCAGGAGACGGCGTGGTGGGCGCACGTGGGCGGCTTTCTCGCCGGAGCCGTGCTGGTGGCGCTGATGCGCCGGCCGGGCGTCGCCCTGTTCGATCGCGATCCCTCCGGCGTGCCGAGCGTCCGAACGCCGCGCCGGAGCGAGCGTTGACACACTTTCTGGCCCCTCCTACGTTGCCCGCCCGCAAGAAATGCTGCAATGCAGGGATAAGAGCGGAAGTCACGATCATCGGCGGATTTTGCGACCGCCGGTCGAGATTTCGGGAACGGGGAGCGTGTGTCGATGAAGATCCTGGTGCCCGTTAAGCGGGTGGTGGATTACAACGTTAAGGTTCGTGTGAAGTCTGACGGGTCGGGCGTGGAGCTTGCGAACGTCAAGATGTCCATGAACCCGTTCGACGAGATCGCGGTGGAAGAGGCGCTGCGCCTCAAGGAAGCCGGCAAGGCGACCGAGGTGGTGGCGGTGTCCATCGGACCGGCCCAGGCCTCCGAGACGCTGCGCACCGCCCTCGCCATGGGCGCCGATCGCGGCATCCTGGTGAAGACCGATGGCGTGGTCGAGCCGCTCGCCGTCGCCAAGATCCTCAAGGGCGTGGTGGGCGAGGAAGCCCCCGGCCTCGTGATCCTCGGCAAGCAGGCCATCGACGACGACTGCAACCAGACCGGCCAGATGCTGGCGGCGCTTCTGGGCTGGCCTCAGGCCACCTTCGCCTCCAAGGTCGTGGTGGAAGACGGCGGCGTGGTCGTCACCCGCGAGATCGACGGCGGCCTGCAGACCCTCAAGCTCAACGGCCCGACCATCGTCACCACGGACCTGCGCCTCAACGAGCCGCGCTACGCCTCGCTTCCCAACATCATGAAGGCGAAGAAGAAGCCCATCGCCGAGAAGACGCCGGCCGATTACGGCGTCGACGTCGCCCCGCGGCTCGAGGTGCTGAAGACCCAGGAGCCGGCCGGCCGCAAGGCGGGCGTCAAGGTGGGCTCGGTGGCCGAGCTGGTGGCGAAGCTCAAGGACGAGGCGGGGGTGATCTGATGGCCGTTCTGCTCATTGCCGAACACGACAATTCGGCCCTCAACGGCGTCACCGCCAAGGCCCTCACCGCCGCCGCCGCGCTCGGCTCGCCCGTGCACGTGCTGGTGGCCGGCCAGAACGCGAAGGGCGTGGCCGAGGCCGCCGCGAAGCTCTCGGGCGTCGAGAAGGTGCTGCTTGCCGACGACGCGCTCTATGCCCACCGTCTCGCCGAGCCGCTGGCGGCGCTGGTCGTCTCGCTGGCTCCCGCCTACGACGCCATCGTCGGCCCCTCCACCGCCAGCGCCAAGAACGTGCTGCCGCGCGTCGCCGCTCTGCTCGACGTGATGCAGGTCTCCGACATCATCAAGGTGGTGGCGCCCGACACGTTCGAGCGGCCCATCTATGCCGGCAACGCCATCCAGACGGTGAAGTC
>NZ_JABBHL010000012.1:0-38153 GCF_012932745.1 Xanthobacter sp. SG618
CGAGGATCGACGGGCCGGCCCCCGCCGGCCCGTCCACCCGACGTCCACCCCCGCGGCTTGCCGCGCACATTTGAACGGGGCAGGGCGTGACCTTTGCGAATACGCCTTTTCACACACCGTACGCTGAAGACTATTTTAGGTTCCAGTCCCTCGCCGCAAGGCGGGGGACCTTTTGCGAGAACCTCCCATCAGCGACGCCGAATACTTCAAAACCATCTCCCCCACGCGCCGCGGCCCTGTCACCCCCAATTGGCGCGGGCGCGATCGTCCCCTCCCCCGACACATCGCCGATAGGCCCCACGTCGCGTTCGCGACGCACCGCCGATGCGCGCAAATACGACACTCCGCGCACCACCACCCAGCAACGCCCATCTGTCACCTTCCCGACACGGACACGCGTTGTTCCATGTATTCGTGTGTCGTCAAGACCCGACAATCGGCCGATCGGCATGACAAATCACTGAAAATGCGAGCGATTCACAAGTGACGCCGGCTTGGTACGCCGCTTGCTAGTCATGGCTCAGGAGCCGTTGGGTTTGGCTCGGAGCGAATTCATGCACATCGTCGTCTGCATCAAACAGGTTCCGGATTCGGCGCAGATCCGCGTCCATCCCGTCACCAACACGATCATGCGGCAGGGCGTGCCGACGATCATCAACCCTTATGATCTGTTCGCGCTGGAAGAAGCGCTTCGCCTGCGCGACAAGTTCGGCGGCGAAGTCACGGTGCTCACCATGGGCCCGCCCTCCGCGGAAGACTCCCTGCGCAAGGCGCTGACCTTCGGTGCCGACCGCGCCGTGCTGCTGACCGACCGCTTCTTCGCCGGCTCGGACACGCTGGCCACCAGCTTCGCCCTGGCCACCGCCATCACCAAGATCGGCGAGACCTGGGGCGTGCCGGACCTCGTCTTCACTGGCAAGCAGACCATCGACGGCGACACCGCCCAGGTCGGCCCCGGCATCGCCAAGCGCCTCGGCCTGATGCAGATCACCTATGTGGCGAAGATCGCCGAGTTCGATCCCGCCGACCGCACCATCACCCTGGAGCGGCGCGCCGAGGGCGGCACGCAGGTGCTGAAGTCCCGCCTGCCCTGCCTCGTCGCCATGCTGGAAGCCACCAACGAGATCCGCCGCGGCACCATGGTGGACGCCCTGCGCGCCGCTCGCGCCGAGGTGGTGAAGTGGAACGCCAAGGATGCCGGCGTCACCGATCTCAACATGTGCGGGCTCAAGGGCTCGCCCACCATCGTCAAGCGCGTGTTCGCACCGAGCGCGCGTTCGGAGAAGGCCAAGTTCATCGAGGCCGGCGACGGCGGCAACCTCTCCGAGGCGCTGATCGCCGAAATCTTCTCCCGCCAGCCCAGCCTGGAAGCCGACCTGACCGCGCTGGCGCGCGGCTTCTGACGGCCTCCGCCGCAAAGCCCGCGCGCCCTTCGTGACTCAAGATTAAAGAGCCGACCATCATGAGCGAGCCAACCACCCCCAAAGCCCCCGCCGCCGGTGGACGCGCGTCCACCAAGAAAGAGCTGCCGGAACACTTCAAGGCGTACAAGCACGTCTGGGTGTTCATCGAGCAGGAGCGTGGCCAGGTCCATCCCGTGTCCTGGGAGCTCATGGGCGCGGGCCGCAAGCTCGCCGACAAGCTGGGCGTCGAGCTCGCAGCCGTGGTGGTCGGCGCCGAGGGCGAGACCGTGCGCGGCGCGGTGGCCGAATCCTTCTGCTACGGCGCCGACCTCGCGTATGTGGTGGCCGACCCGGTGCTCACCGACTATCGCAACGAGGCCTACACGGCCGCGATGACCGACCTCGTGAACACCTACAAGCCGGAAATCCTGCTGCTGGGCGCCACCACGCTCGGCCGCGACCTCGCCGGCGCCGTGGCGACCACCCTGCTCACCGGCCTTACCGCCGATTCCACCGAGCTGGACGTGGACGCCGACGGCTCGCTCGCCGCCACCCGCCCGACCTTCGGCGGCTCCCTGCTCTGCACCATCTACACGCTGAACTATCGCCCGCAGATGGCGACGGTGCGCCCGCGTGTCATGCCCATGCCGATCCGCGTGGAGAAGCCCATCGGCCGGGTCATCGAGCACAAGCTCGGCGTGGTGGAAGCCGACATCGTCACCAAGATCCTGAACTTCATCCCCGACCGTGATTCCAACAAGGCCAACCTCGCCTATGCGGACGTGGTGGTGGCCGGCGGCATGGGCCTCGGCTCGCCGGAGAACTTCCAGCTGGTGCGCAACCTCGCCGTGGCCATGGGCGCCGAATATGGCTGCTCGCGCCCGCTGGTGCAGAAGGGCTGGGTCTCCTCCGACCGGCAGATCGGCCAGACCGGCAAGACCATCCGCCCGCGCCTCTACATCGCCGCCGGCATCTCGGGCGCCATCCAGCACCGGGTAGGCGTCGAGGGCGCGGACCTGATCGTCGCCATCAACACCGACAAGAACGCGCCGATCTTCGACTTTGCCCATGTGGGCATCGTCACCGACGCCATCCGCCTTCTCCCGGCCCTGACGGAAGCCTTCGCCAAGCGCCTCTCGGCCCACTCCAGCGACAAGCTCGCCAGCTGACAGCCAGCGAAAGGAACATCCGATGATCGACGAAAGGTTCGATGCGATTGTCGTCGGCGCCGGCATGGCCGGCAATGCCGCCGCCTACACCATGGCCTCACGCGGCCTGAAGGTGCTGCAGCTGGAGCGCGGCGAATATTCCGGCTCCAAGAACGTGCAGGGCGCCATCCTCTACGCCGACATGATGGAAAAGATCATCCCGGACTTCCGGGAGGACGCCCCGCTGGAGCGTCACCTGATCGAGCAGCGCTTCTGGATGATGGGCGAGAACTCCCACACCGGCCTGCACTACCGGTCCGACGACTTCAACGAGGAGAAGCCGAACCGCTACACCATCATCCGCGCGCAGTTCGACAAGTGGTTCTCCTCCAAGGTGCGCGAAGCCGGCGCCCTGGTGGTGTGCGAGACCACGGTGACCGAGCTGGTGCAGGACGCCTATGGCAAGGTGATCGGCGTGAAGACCGATCGTGGCGGCGGCCAGATCCATGCGGACGTGGTGGTGCTGGCGGAAGGCGTCACCGGCCTGCTCGGGGCCCGCGCCGGCCTGCGCAAGATCCCCAAGCCCACCGAGGTGGCGCTGGCGGTGAAGGAAATGCACTTCATGCCGCAGGAGGTGATCGAGCAGCGCTTCAACGTGAAGGGAAACGAGGGCGCCGTCATCGAGGCCGCCGGAACCATCTCGGAAGGCATGACCGGCATGGGCTTCCTCTACACCAACCGCGAATGCGTGTCGGTGGGCATCGGCTGCCTCGTGTCGGACTTCCAGAAGAGCGGGGAATCCCCCTACACGCTGCTCGAGAAGTTCAAGCGCCACCCCTCCATCGCCCCGCTGCTGGAAGGCTCCGAGGTGAAGGAATACGCCGCCCACCTCATCCCCGAGGGCGGGTTCAAGTCCATCCCGCAGCTCTATGGCGAGGGCTGGGTGGTGGTGGGTGATGCCGCCCAGCTCAACAACGCCATCCACCGCGAGGGCTCGAACCTCGCCATGACCTCCGGCCGCATCGCCGGCGAGGCCATCTTCCAGGTCAAGTCCCGCAAGGACCCCATGACCGCGTCGAACCTCTCGCTCTATAAGAAGATGCTCGACGACAGCTTCGTGATAAAAGACCTCAAGAAGTACAAGGACATGCCGCAGCTTCTGCACATCCAGTCGCAGAATTTCTTCCTCACCTACCCCCAGCTGGTCAACAAGGCCATGCAGAACTTCGTGCGCGTCGACGGCACGCCGAAGAAGGAGAAGGAGAAGATGACGGTGAAGTCCTTCACCTCCGCGCGGTCGTGGGCGGGCCTTTTCGGCGACGCCTTCAAACTCGCCCGCGCCTGGCGCTGAGGAGCTTTCAGCTCAGCGCATCCTGTTTTCCCACCTTGCGCGGCGGGCCTCGCCCGTCGCCGATTTCCGGGAGATTTTTCATGGCCACCGAAACCGCCTTCCGCGTCGAGGACAAGCTTTTCCAGAACCGCTACCTGGTGGATGCCGGGCGCGCGCACATCAAGGTGCGGCCCCACACCACCCCCTCCGCCGCGCTGCGTACCCTGCTCACCACCTGCCCCGCCCGCTGCTACGAGCTGAACGACAAGGGCCAGGTGGAGATCACCGCCGACGGCTGCGTCGAGTGCGGCACCTGCCGCATCATCGGCGAGCCCACCGGTGACATCGAGTGGAACTATCCCCGCGGCGGCTACGGCGTGCTGTTTAAGTTCGGCTGAGACCTTCGGCCCCAGAGGTAACGAAATAGCGATCGGGAGCCGGCGCACGGCTTCCGATACGCCATCTGGCATCCAATCGCCTTCGCCCCTAGATTAGGGGGTGGGAGGACGATTTCATGTCCGCATTTTCGTCAGGATCAACGGCCGGAGAGCCGGGGTTCGCCGAAGGCTTCGCATCCGACTTCGCCGTCGAGGCGCTGGACTGGCAGGGGCGGCCGCTGCGCTGCCAGGATTGTCCGCACGAGGACATCAAGGCCGAAGGGCGCTGCGACCTCGGCAAGGCATGCGTCCTCGACCGGCGGCGCAAGCGCATCGACCGCTTCTTCGCGAACAACGCCGCCCTCGCCGCGCGCTATCTCGATCATCCCTATTTCGAGGTGCGGGCGCTGGCCGCCCGGCACGCCAGCGTCTTCTTCCTCACGCCGCTTAAGGACGATCCCGAGCCGGACGTGCGGATGGTCTGCGCCGAGCGCCTGCCCATCGCCCGCGTGCGGGACATGCGGTTCGACCCCGAGCCGCGGGTGCGCATCGCCGTCGCCCGCCGTCTCGAAGGCAGCGATCTCGTCGCCCTCATGTCGGATGTGGACTACAGCGTGCGCATGGCGGCCGCCCGGCGCGCGCCGGCGGATGCGCTGGTCTATCTGATGCACGACCCGGAAGTGGACGTGCGGCGCATCATTGCCGCGCGCCTGCCGCAGGTGCCCCTCGCCCGCATGGCGGATGATCCCGATCCGCTGGTGCGCGTGGTGGTGGCCGAACATCTCGATCCCGAACGTCTTGTCGCCCTGCGTGGCGATCCCGACATGCGCGTGCGTTTCGTCGTCGCCGAGCGGATCTCCCTCGCCTTCCTCGCCCCGCTCACCCATGACGACGTGCCGCCCATCGCCGAGGTGGCGCGGGAGCGCCTTGCCGCCGGCTGAGCTAGGTTTACGTCCAACCATCCAATGGCCGGCCTCCCAGGGTCGGCCATTTTCGTTTGCTCGCCTCATGACGCGAATGATTGGCGCTTGCGAAGTATATTTTGTTGCAGCGCGATATTTACTTGATGACGACGCACATAATTCGCTGCATCGCACGTATTTCCCGCCCTCTGGCGTCCATTTTGCATATCGAAGCTGTTTCAGACTGGCAGAGCGAGCGGCCCTGCCCCTTTTCAGCCGCTCGGAAATCGAGGATGCCATGGTCGAAGTCACAGCAAGCAACGTGAAATTCTCCGCCTATCGGGCAGATCCCGAGGGCGCGCCCAAGGGCGCGGTGGTGGTCCTGCAGGACGTCTACGGCGTCAATTCGGACATCCGCCAGATCGCCGACGGCTTCGCCGCCGCCGGCTATGTCGCCATCGCGCCGTCCTTGTTCGACAAGGTGAAGTCCGACATCGAACTCGACGCGGCCGCCACCGACGAAGGCAAGGCCCTCACCGAGGAGGTCGGCACCGACTGGTCGCTGGAGGCCATCCAGGCCACCGTCGATGCGGTGAAGGACGCCGGCAAGGTGGCCCTCGTGGGCTATGCCTGGGGCGGCTTTCTCGCCTACACGGCCGCCAACAAGGTGAAGGGCCTCGCCTGCGCCATCGGCTATCACGCCGAGGAGGGCATCCTCGACGGCATGTCGGAGAAGCGCCGCATTCCCACCCTCATGCACTTCGCCGAGGCCGACCCCGCCATCGCGGAAGCGGACATGATCCAGTTCCGTGCCCGCCGGCCCGACGTGTCGGCCTTCTCCTACCCCGGCGCCAATCGCGGCTTCAGCTACAAGGCGAACCCGGCCTATGACGCCGCCGCGGCCGACCAGGCCATGGAGCGCACCCTGTTCTGGATCTCCCAGTTCGTGGTCGGGCAAGGCCCCGTGCAGCTGAAGAATGCCGGCGCCTATGCCCTCGCGAAGACCGAGAAGAAGGGCAAGAAGAAGTCCGAGGGCAACGACATGGGCCCGCCCATGGATTGACCTGTGGGGGCCAAGCTTCGGCCTTCCCTATCCGCGTGCCGGCGGCCGTCCCTCTTGACGCGCCGCCGGCCCGGACGTTTCATCTTGATAACGGGCGATGGGTCCGGTTCATCATCCCGGATCATGGGGGCGCACATCCGCCGGAGCGTCGGACATGAGCGTGATCGAGCATGATTTCGGGGCGGGCAAGCGGCGAACGGAAAAGCGCTTCCGCGACCTCCTGAACCTCGACGCCCTGCATGAGCAGAATGTGCGCGCCAATCCCCTGCCCTATCTGGAACGGGCGAGCGAGCGCATCTACCAGCTCGAGAAGACCATCTTCGAGGCGGCGCTGGCCGCCCGGCCGGCCTTCGGCGCCGAGGCCGACGACAAGGGCCCGTCCGTGACCCTCAGCAAGGCGGAATACGACCGCCTTCTCGCCTGCCGCGCCATCGTCGATTCCGCCCTCGCCGAGATCCAGGCGCGGCCGGAGGAGGACAAGCCGCGCTAAAGCGCCGCCCCGAAAGTCCGTGAGCGCGCGGACGCGCCCACGGCGCATTGCTCAATTGTGGACGGAGGGCGGCGGGGTCCACTGATAAAGGTCGCCCCAGCCATTGAGCGCCTTCACCTCGTGGGTGAAGCCGAGGCCGCCCAGCGCGGCCGCAAACCCCAGCTGCTCGCCGCTCTTCACGCTGGCGAGCAGCGGCACCTTCCGACCCTGCAATTCGCCGAGGAGCGCGGGGAGCACCTCGTCACCCTTGGCAGCCGGGGCGACGGCGGCATAGGTCACATGGATGGCCTCGCTGTTGCGGAAGCCCCACTCGAATGTGTCGCGTCGCGCCAGCAGCGCGCCCACGATGCCCTTCTCATGGTCCACCACCACCGGCGACAGGCCGGACGTGCAGCAGGCGACGAGCTCGGACAGAAGCGTCTCCTGGTCGGCCTCGTCTTCCGCGTTGAAGGGGACAGCGGCGGCGGCTTGCCGCAGCAGCCCCCACAGGCCTTGGACGTCGCTGAGGGACGCCATACGGCGAGTCAATTCAGCCATGAAATGTATCTCCGGAGCAGACAGAAAAACAACGTCGACATCTTAGTTCAAAGACTAGTAAATTCAATAATTACCGATCATGATCCGATCATAAGTCGATGATTTCATCTTACCGCACGACAGTGTCATGAAACATACGCCCTCATCCGGCAGATGTGCGATGCGCGACACCCCGGGCCGCGTGCGGCCGCGGGCGCCTCTTGGCAAGAACCTTGCTGCGCGCAATACGCGGGGGCAGCGATCGCCCCGCCAAACCTGTTTGGAGCCCCGGCCTCCGGAGAGTCTTTTTCCCGGAGCGCGTCCATTGGAGTGAGGCATGTCGACGAGCGAAGGTTTCTTCATCGACTGGGACGGCAACGCCCGCAGCGTCGATGATCCCGGCGGCGGATATCTGTGCGAGACCGACCGCGTCGCGAAATACGTGGCGGTGATGACCAAGACCGGCACGCTGGTGCACGAGGGCACCTTCTACAAGACCATGGAAGACATCGCTAAGGCCGGCATCAAGGCCGGCTTCGTGCCGGGCTCCCATCCGTGGGGCTCCAAGCAGGACGGCTTCTGAGCCTTCAGGCCGGCGCCGGCGGCCGGTCCGTGGCCGTCCTCGGCGCCGGCCTGCCGCCCCCGCACAGCTGACACAGCACTGGAGAATTGGCGATGCTCCCGACGACGATTCTCATCGACGAAGCCCCCCGCTGCGTCGTCCGCCCCAACGACACCAAGGCCCTCAACCGCTTCCTGCGCAACGCCAAGGACTTCCTCCTCGCCGAAAAGCCGGAGGGGAAGATCACCCACCGCACCGCGTCCGAGGACGAGATGGCGAAGTGGAAGACTGCCCTGGCGCTGCACCAGGCCTGGGGCGGGTCCGACGAGGATTTCTTCGGCGTGCCGCTTTAGCGGCGCAACCCCTCTCAGGGTCGCGCGACGTGGCCCACGGTGTCGTGCGGATTGCCGGCGGTGTTGCGCATCCAGTCGGCGAGCTTCGCCATGGCATCGTAGATGGCGGCACGCGCGGCGGCATCCGCCACCGTCTCCTCCAGCGCGCCCTGCATGCACAGGAGCCAGGCGTCGCGCTCCGCATTGCCGATGGAGAATCCCATGTGCCGCTGCCGCAGGCGGGGGTGGCCCTTTTCCGGTGAATAGAGCTTGGGGCCGCCCGTCCACTCGCTGAGATAGCGCTTCAGCACCTGCTTTGTATGGCCGAGGTCGTCGGCATGCATGGCGCGGATGCCCTCCGCCTCGGGCAGCCGATCCATGCGCGCATAGAAGGCCTCTACCAGCCGATCGATGACGACCGCGCCGCCCAGGCGCTCATACATGGTTGTGGTCTCGGCGACGTCCGACATGATCTGTCCCCTCGGGCTCGGCCCCTATTCGTCCATGTTGGGCAGCAGGATGACCTCGGCCGGCGCACCGGCGCCTTGCGCCTCGACAAAGTCGAGAGCCGACACCAGCGAAAGTCCGCCGTCGGCCTCCATCAGCACCACGGCGTCCGGCGGCATTCTGCCGAGCGCCTCGACCAGCTGAGCCACCGTCATCCGTCCTGCCCTCCTGTCCGCGCCGGTCTATTCCGGCCGTATCGGCGATCCCGCCTCGTCGAAGGCGACGATCACCGTGTCCTCATCCACCATGCGCACCTCGGCGCGCTTCAGCGCCCCGTTGCCATGGTAGCTGTAGCGATGGGCCAGCTCGACCTCGCCATAGACCATCTTGTCGAAGCCGGTCAGCTGGCCGGCCGCGTCGAACCAAGCCCGGATGAAGGTGTTGCGGTGGGTGAGCTGCGCCTCGGGGATGGGCTCCACCAGCCGGAACGGCATCTTCACGCCGGTATAGGTTATAAAGAAGCGGCACTCGCCCGGCATCTCCGGCGGCACAGCACTCGCGGCCTCTGAACTCATTGGCACGTCTCCCGACACCTGCACTTTCGCCATCACGACTGCCGATCAGTCGGGAGAAATCATGATTTCCATGGTCTCGTCGAAATCGTCATAGGGAAAGCCGGCGACCTCCGCCTCCACCAGCGGCACGCCGCACAGGCACACGTCGGCGCCCACGATGGCCACAGCCACCGGCTCCAGGTGCGCGCCCTCGCACTCGCCCTTGGTGCAGGCCCCGCTCTCGATGTCGAACAGCGCCCCATGGCGGCCGCAGCGCAGATGCGTGCGCTCCGCATTGAAGAACTGGCCGCCGCCGATATTGAGCCACGCGCCCTTGTGCGGACAGGCATTCACATAGCCCACTACCTCGCGCGCACCGGTGCGCACCACCACGATGCGGAACGGCCGCGCGTCCCCTTCCGGGGTCAATCGGGAGAGATCGAACGCCTTCGCCTCGCCGGGCGGCAGTTCGTGCGTCCCGCAGATGGCGAAGACCTCGATCTCGGCGTCGGCGTCCTGTTGCTCGGCAGATTGTTCGGCAGACATCAATTTTCCGCCCGCCCCTCCCGGAGGCGCCGGCCCCTGTCGCAAATGAAACAGTCCCTGTCCGACCGTGGCAGCAGTCCCGCGGCCGGCGTGAAGCCAACCGGGATTAGCAGGAAGCGTGCCGAACTCCGGCGGCAACGAAAATGGCCGGCGCAGGGCCGGCCATTCCGCTTCTGTCGAGGTGTCTCAGAGGAGGCCCAGCTCGAGCTGGACCTCGTCGCTCATGCGCGACTTGTCCCATGGCGGATCGAACACCAGCTTCATCTTCACGTCGCTGACGCCGGGCACCACCACCACGGCCTCCTGCACCCAGCCGAGCATCTGCCCGGCAACCGGGCAGCCCGGCGCGGTCAACGTCATGTCGATCTCGACCGCGCCCTCGTCCTTGACCTCGATCCGATAGATCAGGCCAAGATCATAGATGTTCACCGGGATTTCCGGGTCGTTGACGGTTCTCAGCGCCGCAACGATGGCTTCGAGAAGAACGGCATCATCCTCGGCGAATTCTTCGAAACTGCGCACCTCACCGTGGACGATCATGGTCGTCGGTGCGGCAAGGCCGTGCTCCACAGGGTGAGTCATGGGACCAATGCCTCCTGCCCCCTCATCGTACCCGATAACGTAGCAAGCACGATGCCAACGATGGCCGGGCTCTTCAATCCAGACCCTCGGCGAGGGCCGCGACAACTGGCCACCCTACCGCGCCGGTGGGGTCGAGCACCTTGAGCGCCTCGAGCTTCTCCACCGCCAGCTCCGGCTGGTTCTGGCGCAGGTGAATGAAGGCCAGCGCCTTGAGCGTGTAGAGGGCGAACCGGCCCGGCCCGTCGGGCAAAAGGTCGTAAGGCACCCAATTGCGCCAGTCCGTGTCCCAGCCCGCCTGGGTCGCCGCCTCGATGAGACCGCCCCGCGCCGCGGCTTCCGCCTCGTCCAGATTGCCCTGGTAGGTGTGGATCTTATAGAGGCAGAAATAGACCGGCAGCTCGGACGGCGCCGTCGCGAGCGCCTGCCGGAACAGTTCGTCCGCGCGCTTGCGGTCCTTGCGATAGGCGATGACGCCCTGCTGCAGCAGGGCGTTCACCGGACCGGAGACCTCGCCGAAATTGATGACATCGGTGTTGGGGAAAAGATCGACGCTCACGTTTCTACCCTTCGGTGGGGCCGGCGAAGGGCGCCGCCAATTGCCTCGTTCGCGCGCCTACTTCACCAGATGGGGATTGGCCGCGGCTTCGGTGAGCCGGGCGCCACGGAAGGTCAGCGCCCGGCTCACCGCCTTGGCGATGACCAGGGCGCGGGCGTCGAGCCCGGTCCAGTCGGCGCCGCGGCCACGCGGATCGATTTCCAGAAGCTTCACACCGGCCGGAACCTCCGTCCCGTCGCGGACCACGCCGCGCACCACGCCGTCGAACGGGGCACGGATCGGCTCGTTGCCGAGGAAGCCGATATGGAAATCCTTGTAGACGCGGGTGCCGATCTCGATGGCCGTGTGCCAGCGACCGGGAACGGCCGAATGCACGAAGCGCTCGGTCGTCACGCCGCCGAGGTCGCGGGGGATGTGATCCGGCTCGTCGGTGGGGCCGTGCTGGATCACCTGCCCCTCCTTGCCGGGGCGCGTCTCGATGGCGAGATCGCAATTGGTGCCGCCGCTGAACCCCGGCCCGAGGCCGATGGTGAGGCGCGCGAGCCGGCGTAGGTCCGGCGTCACCTGATACTTGTTCATGCGGGCATCGACGAGAAGCTCGATGGGGCCGAGGACGATGAGATCGAGCAGCCCGAGCGTCGTCACCATCACGTCGCCGCGCGCCAGCCCCTTGCGGACATGGATGCCGGTATCGGCCCGCACCGCGCGCACGCCGTCCACGCGCACGTCGTCCTCGTAGAGGGCGTCGTGAAACGCCATCTTGCGCCGGATCACCGGCGGCGCCGGGTCATGGGACAGCACGACGCCATAGCCGCCGCGATGCAGCTCGATGGCCACGGCCGATGCGATCTCGTTGGTGCCGAGTATGGTCGCAAAGCCGTTGCGCGGCGCACCGCGTCCCTGCTGTAGCAAATCGCTCATAACGGTTCTCGTTTCCCCGGGGCGACAAGGCGTAAGCAAGAGGCGGGCCGTTTGGAACGGCCCCAGGGTCACCCCCCAGCATCCCGTCGTGCGCGCGCCGGCCGGCGGCATCCAACCTCCCCGGCCGGCCGCGCTGTCAGATTTGCGACAGCTCCTCCACCGATATGGCCGCATTTGCTGCAATGGCGAGTGGTGCCGGGCTTGCATGGGGGCGTCGCATATCGAAGGAGACAGCGCGATGGCCATGGCCGCAGATGAAATCGAGCGCCTCGTGAAGGAGGCTCTTCCAGACAGTCAGGTGGTGATCATCGATCTCGCCGGCGACGGCGACCACTATGCCGCCCGCATCACCTCGGAGGCCTTCAAGGGCAAGAGCCGCGTCCAGCAGCACCAAATGGTCTATGCGGCGCTCGGGGAGCACATGGGCGGCACGCTCCATGCCCTGAAGCTGGAGACGCTGATTCCCAAGTGAGATCGTCCGCAGCGCGATCCGCGCGGCGCCCGGTTCCGGCCCTTTTCAAATTCCCATTTTCATCCGCTTCGTTTCAATCAGGAGACTGCCCCATGGCCACCACTGCCGAACGTATTGAAGACATCATCGCCTCCAGCGATGTGGTCCTGTTCATGAAGGGCATTCCTGCCGCCCCCCAGTGCGGCTTTTCCGCTGCCGTCGTGCAGGTGCTCGCCGGCGTCGGCGTGCCCTATCGCGCCGTGGACGTGCTGCAGGATCCGATGGTGCGCGAGGGTATCAAGGCCTATTCCAACTGGCCGACCATTCCGCAGCTCTACATCAAGGGCGAATTCGTCGGCGGCTGCGACATCGTCCGCGAGATGTTCCAGGCCGGCGAGTTGACCCAGCTCCTCGCCGACAAGGGCGTCGCCGTCACCGCCTGACAGGGATCGACCCACAAAAAAGGGCCCGGATGCGCGCGCATCCGGGCCCTTTTGCTGCACTATGGAACGACCTCGAAAAGACGTCGGGCCGGATGAACCAGTCGGCCCTCAAGTATTCGCAAAACGATCACGGCATCGGCCCGGTACGGACCGGATGCAGCGGCGCGCCGGCCGCAAACCCGGCCGGGACACGCCGCGGCGAACGTCGGCTCACGCCGCCTTGGTGGTGGCGTCGACCTTGGAGGCCTCGACCTCGGCGCGGGTGAGGCGGAATACGCCGCGACCGCCGGCCAGCGCCTGGTACTTGTCGGCGGAACGGTAGGACAGGAAGTCGAACCACTCCTGGGGATTGAGCCCCTGGGGCCGCTCGCTGATCTCCGCGATGGTGCCGTTGGCGGCAAAGCGGGCGTGAATGATCACAGTCTCGTCGCTCATCTCGTCTCTCCTCTCAAAGCTCTTCACTGGCGCGGGCCCGGAGCGAAACAAACGTTTCACCGCAAACCCGCACGACGACTTGATTACCCGGCACGCTTTTTGTTGAGCTTCCGGCAGCGCGCCACCGGAAGCTTGTGTCTTCAGCCGCAACCGGAAGGCTCCGCCCTTCCCGTCGCCGACAGTCCCGGCGCCCCGCGGGGAGCGCCGCCCACCGCCATCAGAAGCCCGAGAACTCGCCGAGCAGCTCGATGGTCACGTTCTCGGTGCCGAGCACGGTGACGTGCTTGGCGAGGCGGGACTTGGAGCCGACACCGACGATCGCGTCGAGGCTTTCGTTCTCCTCACGGGTGGTCTTGGACAGGCCCTTGCGGCCTTCCTGGACGAACACGTGGGACGCGCTGCCGTCCTTGTCGCTCTTCTGGCGCTCGGCGAGCCCCGGCTCGACGGTGATGAGCGCCTCGAGGAGGTTCGTGCCTTCCGCGACTTCAATGGTCTTGCCCATGGGGAGGACCTTCAGCGTAACCGTGGACATCAACAACTCCTGTCGTTTCGTCTTAGTGTTTGGGGTGCGATCTTGTTGCGTTTCAGTAGATGGCGGCGCCCGCCCCTACATTGACCGAGGCATCCTTCATCGTTGCCACGATGAACTCGATCTCCTCCTCGTTCAGGTGCGTGTGGAACGGCAGCGCCACCGCGCGGTCGGCCACCTTTTCCGTCACGAGGAAATCGCCCCGGCGATAGCCGAGGTCGAAATAGTGCCGCTGCACGTGCAGCGGCGTGCTGTAGCCGGCGGATTCGACCTTCTCCACCTTCAGATCCTCGACGATGGAATCGCGGCTCGACTTGGAGAAACGGGTGCCGAGATGGACCACGTAGAGGAACCAGTTCACCTCGGTCACGTCCGGCCCGATGAAGGGATCCTTGATGCCCTCGAAGGACTGGACGTACTTCTGGTAGAGGTGCTCCACCGTGTGCCGCTGCTCGAGGATTTCCTCGAGCCGGCGCAGCTGGGTGAGGCCCAGCGCGGCGGTGATGTCGCTCATGGCGCCCTGGTAGGGCGCGCTCATGCTGACCACGACGGAGGACCGCTCCTCCAGCTTGTGGGAGCGGAAGCGCCGCAGCGCCACGGCGACGTCGATGTCGTCCGTCACCACCATCCCGCCCTCGCCGCACACGATGGGGAAGGGCTGTGAGAAATCGAACACGGACGTGTCGCCGAACGTCCCCACCAGCGCACCCTTGTAGCGCGAGCCGATGGCCTCGGTGGAATCCTCGATCAGCGCCAGCTTGTGCTTGCGCGCCAGCTCCTGGAAGGCGGTCCAGGGCGCGGGATGGCCATTGGTGTTGCCGGCGACGATGGCCTTGGTCTTGTCGGTGATCTTCGCCTCGGCCTTCTCCGGCACGAGGGTTCCCGCCCAATAGTCGATATCGGCGAACACCGGGCGCGCGCCGGACAGGCTGATGGCGTGCACCGTCTCACGGAAGGAATAGGGCGAGGCGATCACCTCGTCCCCCGGGCCGATGCCGTAGGCCTTCAGCGTGTAGAGCAGGCCGAGGGTGCCGCTCGGCACGGCGACGGCATATTTGCGGCCGAGATAGGCCGCGAACTCCGCCTCGAACTGCTCCGCCAAAGGACCGCTGGACAGGCGCGGCGCCTGCATGGCCTCGGCCACCGCCTGCAGCTCGATGACGGTGATGTCGGGATCCGACAGAAGGATGTTGGTGGCCTCGCCACCTTCGCCCTCGCCGAGATCGAAATCGTCCAGGAAATCGGCGTCGCTCATCACGCGCTCCGCCGTGCGAGGATCACGCCGGTGGCGGCGCCGGGATCGGAGGTGATGTGGGCGCAGTGATCAGCCGTGTCGAGCAGATGCACGTCGTACCGGGGATAGGTCCGGAATGGTGCCTCGGTGACGTCGGAGGCGTCGCACTGGGTCCAGGAGAGGGCCGGAAAGCGCTTGCGCAATTCGGCGAAGACCGGGCCCGCCGGCTCCTCGGCGGTGAGCACCTTCTCGATCTCGGTGAGGTCGCTGTCGCTCAGGGCCATAACCTTACTCTCCCGTGCCGGAATGAGACACGACCGGCGGCTTTGTCGCGGTCCGTCCCATGCCATGCAGGATCATTGCCAGTTTGGATCACTGCCAAAATCGACGCTCGGTGTCGTCGTTCAGAAGCTCCAGCAATTCCTTCAGGCGCTCGTGAATACTGTCGAGCTCCCAGAGGCGCTTGCCGTGGTTCTTGCGGAACAGCTGCCACGCGGCCTGCTCCGGATCGAAGATCATCAGGGCGATGTCGACCACCCCGCCTTCGGGATCGATGTTGCGCGAGCAGCACGCGCTCTCGATCCGGTAGCCGCCTTCCGTGGCCAGCACGCGGGGCGTGACATAGCGATAGCGCTTGCGCGCGCGGATGGCGCGCTCGATGCGCTTCCTGTCGAGATCGTTCGGATGAGCGGGCAGCCTCATCGTCCTATCTCTCGCGGCTGTGTCTCGCGCGGCGCCGATGCCCCGCATCGAGGGATCAGAGCGGCTGAATCTCTTCCTCGAGGCAGCCCACGACCAGGCGCTCGTTGAATTCGATGAGGTAGATGGGCGTGTTGGTATCCGTGTGCTGGCCCACCTGCACGATCTCGCCGACCGTGCCGACGCCGACGAGCAATCCCTCCTCCGGCATGTCGGGATAGGACCCGTCATTGTAGAGATCGATGAGGGTCTTGACCTTCATGCCCCAGTCGTACTTGGGCAGGCGCGGTTCGAGCATCATGGCAGTCAAACTCCGGGGGCGGGGGGCAGCGGGATGTCCTGTTCTTCGCGCGGAACGGCGCTCTCCAGTTCCTTGCGCTTCATGCCGACGCGGTTGCCACTCTCGGTAAACTCGACGCCGTAGATGTAGAACTGCTGGAGGAAGGTGCCGATGGAGACCACGTAGCCGATCTCGCCCTTCTTCGCGAGAATCTCGCCGATCTCCTTGCCGGCATAGGTTCCGTCGTTGCGGATCACCCGCTTCGCCTTCACCTTCTCGCCGAAATTGAAGTAAGGCGGCTCGGAAATCTCAACCACATCACTGTCGCGGACGATGTTGCTCATAGCGGCATCTCCCTCAAGAGCGGCCCGCCCGCCTCCATGCGGGAGCGGGCGACCTCGCGCACGAAGTCGTCGTCGTCATCCAGGAAACGGGTGAGCTGGGACGGCGCCACGCGGCCCGCCACCTCGTAGCGCACCCGCCAGTCCGCATCGCCGGCGAGCGCCGGGAGCAGGTCCGGGGCAAGGCGCTGCGCCACTTCCAGGCGTACGGCGGCGCTGCGATCCTTCGCCATGCACATCAGCCATTCGGCCGGCAGCCGCTGGGCCACCACCTTGCGCACCTCCGGCTCCGGATCGTCCACGAGGCGCGACAGCAGCGGCGGCGCGATACGGCGGGCCACCACCAGGCGCACATAGTAATCGTCATCCGCCAGCATGGGCGCCAGTTCCGCATCCTCCAGCAGCGAGACGATGCGGATGCGCACCTCGCGATGGGGGTCGTTGCGCAGCGGCAGGATGAGCCGCTTGGGCAGCCGGCGCGCCGCGTTCCAGCGCACGGTCTCCTCGGGATCGTTGAGGAGCGGCTTCAGGAAGAACACGTCGGCATGCTTCGCCGCAATGGCGCGGACCTCGAAATGCTCGTGGCCCACATAGGAATTGGCGAGCTTCGGATTCCAGTTGAAGAAGCGGTCGATGCGTCGGGCGTACCGGTCGTTGACGCAGGCGCGCCGCAGCTGGCATTTGCCCGCCGGCAGAAGGTCGCCCGCGTGGGCGCAGCTCCGGCAGTCGACGTCTTCGCCGAGCCAAGTCTTGGCATCCTCGATGTCGTCGTCAGTCTTCATCGTCCTGCCCCGCTCTGTTCAGCACGTCGAGCAAGAGCTTCGCGCCGATCTTGTCGGACGGATCGAGCTCGAGCAGCTTCATCACCGCGGCGCGCCCCTCGTCGAGATCCCCGAGGCGCATGTTGAGGTAGGCGTAGCCCTTCAGCGTGAACAGGAAGAAGCGCGGCATCAGGCGGTCGTAGCGGGAGAATTCCGCATCCTCCGCCCGCACGTCCCGCCAGTCGGCCGGGAGATTGGTCTCCCGCTGCGCCTTGGCGAGGCACTCCCGCGCCACCCCCAGGCACTCCCGCAGGCGGCCCTTGTAGAAGTAGAAGCGGTAGAGGCCGATGAGCACCGCCGCATGACCGGGAGCGATGGCCTCGGCCTTGCGCAGATGCGCTTCCGCAACGTCGTCCTGTTGGTAGGAGAGGCCGGCTTCCCACAGATGAAACTGTGCGTCTTCCGGCAACCCTCCGCCCATCACCGCGCTCGCAAGGAGCGCTTCGGGGGTCAGGAAATCGGGCTCGCCGGAGACCTGCGCGGAACCCACGATCCCGTCCATTCCCTGTCCCCGTCCTGTCCTGGTGCCGGTGGAAATCCGGCCCGGAAATGCCGGGGCAGCACCAGGCCGCCCCGGGTCGTGATCAGACGTTGCCGCCCTCCCCGCCCTCAATGGGCGTGGGAGGAGCAGGTGGTCGCCTTGGGATCGTTGAAGACGAGCCCGGTCTTGGCGGCCGTGTCGGTGAAGTCGATGGTCACACCATCGAGCAGCAGGCGGCTTTCCGCCGGCAGGAACAGCTTCACCCCGTCCTTCTCCACCACCACATCGCCGGGCTGCGGCTCGGGCAGCACGGAGATGTCGGCGTTGAGACCGGAGCATCCGCCGGGCGTCACATGCATGCGGAAGCCGGCGGTGGGGCCACCGTCCGCCATGATCATCATGCGCATGAAGCGGGCGGCGGAGCGGGTCATGGTGAAGTTCATCGCGCAGATCCTCAGGCGGTGGGCTGGTAGCGGGGATACGCGTTGTCGATCACGCACGTATCGTCCACCGGGCAGACCGCCGCGCACTGCGGCACGTCGAAGTGGCCGATGCACTCGGTGCACTTCTTCGGATCGATCACGAACGTCCCGTTCTTCTCCGAAATGGCCACGTTGGGGCATTCCGGCTCACAGGCCGAGCAGCTCGTGCACTGCGACGCGACGATTTTGAGGGTCATGGCGATGCTCCTTTACTTCGCCGGTCAGGCCGCGTTGATGAGCGCGCCCTGCCGGATCTCGGCGTCGCCGCGCGCGGTGTGGACGATCTCGCCGGTCTTCACCTTGTTCAGGTATTCCTTGAACCAGGTGATCGCCGACTTCTCGATGAACTCGTGGGCGAAGGTGTCGACGGGCTCGATGCCGGCCTTGATGAGGTCCGCCTTCGGGCAGCCGCCGATCTTCGCCACGAACACCGCATGGCAGTCATTGATGGCGCGGATGATGGTCTCGAGGCTATCCTCCTCGCCGTAGCCGCCCTGGCAGTACAGGTCGACGCGGCGATGGCCGACGAACTTGGCGCCCGCCGTGGAGAGTTCCCACACCTGGAACTCCTTGGCGTGGCCGAAGTGCTCGTTGATGAGGCCCGAGCCCTTGGTGGCGACGGCGGTGAGCAGCTTGATGTCGCTCTGCTCGCCGGCGAGAGCCTCCAGCTCCTCCTGCTTCGCCGCCACCTTGGCGACGCGCTCTTCCTCGACGAGGGCCTGGTAGGCCTTGCGGCTGTCGAGGTCGTAATTGACCTCCATGGCCATGATCTTGTCGGTGGTGAACTCGGCGGAGCGGTCCTCGCCGAGGAGGCCCACGGCGTCGGCGCGGCACTGGCGGCAGTGACGCATCATGTTCATCTCGCCCTCGCACTCGTCCTGGAGCGCCTTGAGCTCCTGGGCGGTCGGGCCGCGCTGGCCGTTGAGGCCGAACACGGTGCCATGCTCGGGGGAGGAGATGAGCGGCATGATGTTGTGCAGGAACGCGCCGCGCGACTTCACCGCGCGGTTCACCTCGACAAGGTGCTTGTCGTTGATGCCGGGGATCATCACCGAGTTCACCTTGCACAGGATGCCGCGCTCGGTGAGCATCTCGAGGCCGAGCATCTGCCGGTCGGTGAGGAGCTTGGCCGCCTCATAGCCGGTGTAGCGCTTGTGCTTCCAGAACACCCAAGGATAGATCTTCGCGCCGACCTCGGGGTCCACCATGTTGATGGTGATCGTCACGTGGTCCACGTTGAAGCCGGCGATGGTGTCCACGTGGTCCGGCAGGGCAAGGCCGTTGGTGGACAGGCAGAGCTTGATATCCGGCGCGGTCTTCGCGATCAGCTCGAAGGTCTTGAAGGTCTTCTCGGGGTTGGCGAGCGGGTCGCCGGGGCCTGCGATGCCGAGCACGGTCATCTGCGGAATGGTGGAGGCCACCGCCAGCACCTTCTTCGCGGCCTGCTCGGGCGTCAGCTTCTCGGAGACCACGCCGGGGCGGCTCTCGTTGGCGCAGTCATACTTGCGATTGCAGTAGTTGCACTGGATGTTGCACGCCGGGGCAACGGCAACATGCATACGCGCATAGTGGTGGTGGGCTTCTTCACTGTAGCAGGGATGGTTCTTCACCTTCTCCCAGATCTCGGTGGGCAAGTCGCCCTGTCCGGCCGACGAGCCGCAGCTCGCCTTGCCCGAACCACCCGAGGTGCCGCAGCCCTGGTGCTCGGCCTTGGCCTGCATGACCTCGGCCAGCTTCTCGTCCATTCCGACGGCGTTCAGGCCAACCGCGTTTTCTTGCTGTGTCGACGCGTGCATCTATCTGCTCCTCGCTTGCAGCAGGATCCCGATAAATCCTTGGCCCAAGGAAGAGCAACAGCCGTGCCAGCCCATCAGAGACCAAATAGCTGATATATATCAATCGACTAGGAGCGACCGACAGGCTGTCGGCTTGTGAACATCGAGCCGCGACACGACTGACATGTTGGAAAAGTTACATGCTCCGGCGTCGAATTCCGGCCCGCCCCTGCGCGCAATTGATCGAGATCAATGCGAAGCCCGAAAGCCAGCCCGCCACCACCTCCCGGGCGAAGGCGACAATCCCAAAAGCAAGGGGAGCATGCCCGGTGTCGGACATGCTCCCCCCTCAGTGTTCACGCCGGGCCGCAGCCCGCATCAGGCCGACATGATGACGTCCAGCGCCTTCGGCAGCGACATGGCGATGGGCGTGATGGCGTGGCCCAGCAGGAAGCGCAGCTCGTTCTTGGTGAGCGTCGCCTCGTCCACGATGGCGAAGTGCGGCGCGCGCGAGCGCTTGGAGATCTGCCGCGCATAGGTGCGCAGCATCTGGTCGTGGAAGCGACAGCCCAGGAACAGGAAGCTGCGCTCGGTACGGCGGTTCTTCACCACGTCCGGGATGGGGGTCTGGATGTCGATTTCGGTGAGGACTTCCACATAGTCCGCGTCGGAGATCAGCCAGTTCTTCGCCGGTGCGGCACTGCCGTGCGGCTTGTAGAGCACGGTCTTCCAGCCTTCCGCGGTGGCGCGGTCGCTCTCGGCGCCGGCCGGATCGTAGAAGCGATACCAGCGGTCCTCGCCGATGCCGGCGCGGGTGATGCCCTGTGCCTCGCCCCAGTCCGAGCGGCCGGCGAGGGCCCCGCGCATGGCGCCGTCGTACCAGGTGTCCACGATCAGCGCGAGGGGCAGGCCCGCGAGGAAGGTGTGGAACGGCAGCGGCGCCACTTCGGGCCCGAATGCCTCCGCCATCAGAGCGGAGACGGTGTTGCGGTGCTTCATGCTCTCGATGTGCTGGGCCGCGGCCCAGCAATTGCCCTTGGCGCGCTTGGGCAGCGCCACCTTGGTGCCGAAGAAGACCGAAAGGTCTTCCGGCGTCACCGGGATGGCGGGCGTTCCGAGGGCGACGAGGCCGGGCCCGAGATAGGGCACGACCTTGTCCGCGCGCAACTCCGCCGCCACGTCCTTCAGGACGGCTTCGGCGTCGGCGAGCTTCAGCGTCTCGATATTGGCGACGGAAATGTTCATCTCAGTTCACTCCTCCTCGCCACGCTTCTTCGCGTTGACGGTGATGGGCAGGGTGGTTCCCTCGGCCATCTCGGGCAGGTCGAGCACCCAGCCGTTGGCGATCTTGATCCAACCACCCCACAGGGACTCGTGCTCGAACTCGACGATCGGCTCCTCCAGGTCCTTCTTGGGGACGTAGATGGACAGGCCGATTTCCGGGGAACGGCGAATCATGACTTTCATTTATTGGCTCCTTGATCGGGCTTTACTCGCCGCTGTGACCCGGCAGGACCGAAGGCCCGAACGGGGACGCTGGTGATGCGCGCCGGGCGCGGGGCACCGCACGGAGCACGAAAGGGTGTGGCGCCGGACGTCCGGCATGTCCGGCGTCAAACATGATCGGCGACGGCAGATGCCTCGCCCGTGGCCGCCGCCCAGGCCGGCGACATGGCGCGCAGGCGGGCCACGATGTCGGGAAGAACCTCCAGCACCCGGTCCACGTCGTCGCTCGTATTCTCGCGGGACAGGGAGAGGCGGAGCGCACCATGCAGCGCGCTCGCGGGCAGGTTCATGGCGCGCAGCACATGGGAGGGCTCGGTGGAGCCGGAGGTGCAGGCCGAGCCGGTGGAGGCGGCGACGCCGGCCTTGTTGAGATTGTGCAGCACCGCCTCGCCGTCGAGATATTCGAACGCGACGTTGGCGGTGTTGGGCAGGCGGTTGTCGCCGTCGCCATTGAGGAGGGTATGGCTGACCTGCTGCAGGATGCCCTGTTCCAGCCGGTCGCGCAGCGCCTTCACGCGCGTGCGCTCCTCCTCCATGTAAGCGAGGGCAAGCTCGGCCGCCGCGCCGAGGCCGATAATGCCGGGCACGTTCTCCGTGCCGCCGCGCCGCCCGCGCTCCTGATGGCCGCCGCGGACGAGGGGACGGAATTTCACGCCCTTGCGCACATAGAGCGCGCCGATGCCCTTGGGGCCGTGCAGCTTGTGGCCGGAGAGCGACAGCATATCGATCTCGGTGGACTTCAGATCGATCGCGACCTTGCCCACCGCCTGCACCGCATCGGTATGAAACAGGGCGCCCGCCGCATGGGCCTGTCGCGCGAGATCCGCCACCGGAAACAGCGTACCGGTCTCGTTGTTGGCCCACATCACGGAGACCAGCGCCGTCTTCGGCGACAAGGCCGCGGCGAAGGCGTCGAGGTCGAGCCGCCCCTGCCGGTCCACCCCGATGAGGTGGACCTTGATGCCGCGCGTCTTTTCCAGATGGGCGACGAGGGTGAGCACCGCCGGGTGCTCCACCGTGGTGGTGACGATCTCGTCCCGCCCCTCCTGGGTCTCCAGCGCGGAGAGGATGGCGGCGTTGTCGGATTCCGTTCCGCCCGAAGTGTAGATGATCTCGTGGTCGAACTGGGCACCGAGGAGGGCCTGCAACTGCTTGCGGGCCTTCTTCAGCCCCTCGCCCACATGCTCGCCGAAGGCGTGGGTGGACGAGGCGTTGCCGAAATGCTCCGAGAAGAACGGCAGCATCGCCGCGACGACGGCAGGGTCTGTGCGCGTCGTCGCGTTGTTGTCGAGATAGACCGGGCGCACGGCGCTCACCCCTCGGGTCGGCTGCGGCGTCTTGCTGTGTGGCAGGCCGTCAGCGGATGGGAGACGGCGCCGCCGGCGCCGGAACGGCCGGGGCAGCCGCGGCGGGCTTGGGGGCAGCGGGCTTGGGCGCAGCGGAAAGCGCCGGGCCGGGGCCCTTCAGGCTCACCAGCGGCTTGTTCTGCGCGCCGGCGACGGGGATCAGCCGGATCAGCTCGCCGAGGCGCTCCACGATCTTGGACTGGATGCCCTCGATGGTCTCGCTCGCCAGTTTGCAGAAGACGCAGGCGCCGGTCATCTTGACCATGACCTTGGTACCGTCGATTTCCACCAGCTCGCAGTCGCCGCCGTCGCGGATGAGGTTAGGGCGGATTTCCTCGATCACCTCGCGGATGATCGCCTCGCGGTGGGCTTCACGGCTCAGCGGGGCGGGCGCTTCGGTCTCGGCCAACATCGCAATATCCTCTCTGTGTTCTCTGTTCTGCCGCCCGTCAGAGGACGGCGCGCGGATGGCGGTCAGCCGAAGGATTTGCCGCAGGAGCAGCTGGAGGTGGCGTTCGGATTCTCGAAGGTGAAGCCGGAGCCTTCCAGGGCCACCACGAAGTCGATGGTGGTGCCGGCGAGCAGCTCGTGGCTCTTGTTGTCGACGAAGACGCGCACGCCCTCGCGCTCCACCACGGTGTCGTCGGGCTCGGCATCGGTGACGAGGCCCATCTTGTACTGGTAGCCGGCGCAGCCGCCGGTCTCGACCATGATGCGCAGGCCGCTGACGGGCTGATCGGCATCATGGATCGCGTCGCGGACCGCATGAAGTGCGCTGTCGGTCAAATTGATCATTGCTCGACCTTCGCTTGAAAGACTGGTCTGCCGGGACAGCAGCAAGCCTCGTGCCAGACAGCAACGGGCTGATTTCTTTCGATTTTCAGGATCGAAGCTGTTGCCTTTGCGACGCGTGTCCGGTTTCGGACATGGGCACGGACCACTCCCGCCGCCCCCGCGTGGCGCGCCGGAATGGCGAGGCGCGCCCCGCTGCGATGCCCGGCGAGCCCCGCGTTTCCGTGCCCCTGCGGGCTTCCCGCGCCTTGCCGGCACCCCTCGGCCGGTGCCCGCACGGGGCCGATTGTCGCTGGCGGCGGGTTTCGCCTCGCCCGTCAGGCGAAGCGGCAAAGGGCTTGCATGAAGCGCAGCGCCTGCCCCTGCGCGGGTGGCCCGCCGAACGGCATTCGGCGGAGGGTGGCACTCTCTCCCGGGCGCTCCTGTCCGGGACGAGCGCGGCTCGCGCCCGTGTTGAACCCAAGACCCGTCTGAACAGTCGTGTGCTGAACCGGAGACCTTTTTGATGACCGCGATCGAGAACACCCCCCTGGGCCGGCTGGATAAAGAGGGGCGACTCCTGAATGCCGTGCTCAAGCAGCCCACCAAGCCCGGCCGCTTCGATTTCCGCGGCGACATTGCGCTGAAGTTCCAGCAGCAGGTCGCGGACGAGAAGCGCCCGCCGGAGTACACCATGGAGCAGGTGCTGACCTTCGCCGAGGAGGGCAAGTCCACCATCCCGGTGCTCGCCGGCTACCTGCAGAATTTCGCTTTCCTCTCCGACGTGGTCGACGTGCTCGGCGACGCGCTGGCGCCCGACGGAAAGTATTTCCTGTTCTGCAACAACATCGACCTGCTGGCGAAGTATCGCGTCACCCACAACGGCAAGACCTTCTACGTCCTGCCCTGCGACGAGAGCACCGTGTGGAAGGAGATGACCGACCTCCTCTCCATCGACAAGAACGACATCAAGAAGATGGACACGGGTGGCAAGACCGACGTGGTGCTCGACGCCGCCGCGGCGTGGCACGAGGACTACGAGATCATCACCTATGAAAAGGGCGTCTCCATCATGGAGCCGGTGAAGAACCGCAACGAGAACCGCCCGGTCTGATCCGGGGCCTGCGCCCCGTGCCGCCCGGCAGGACCGGGTGGCACGCCGGGCCGTCTTCGTCAGCGCACCGCGACACAAGAAAATGGCCGGGCAAGCCCGGCCATTTTTATTCCCATATGGAGCGCCGCTCAGACGCCGCCGCCCTCGTCCGAGCAGGAGGCGATCTCCTCCTCGTCGTCATCAGCCTCCTCGGCCAGCGTCACGCCGGTCACGCAGATGTCGTTGTCAAGCACGGTAAGGGCCACCGGGATGAGGCTCTTGCCCTTGCACGGCCCTTCCAGGCAGACGCCCGTGCCCAGCTCGAACAGGGCGCCGTGCTTTCCGCACATCAGGCGGATGCCGTTGGGATCGAGGAACTGGTTGCGCTCCCAATCCAGCTGCACCTGGTCGTGGGGGCAGCGGTTGATGTAGCCGAACACCTGCCGGCCCCACCGCACCACCACGATCTTGAACGGCTGCTCGGAGCCATCCTCCGCCACCTGCATCAGCTCGAAACCCCGGGCCCGCTGGCTGGGGATGTCGCTCATGGAGCAGATGACGTAGGCGACGGCGGCCGCCTCGTCCGGGAGGGCATCCTGGGGGGCTTCGTTGTCGATGACGGTCGGTTCCATCTTATCCTCGTTCACGATGCACGCGTCAGGACCGGGCCGCTGCCGGCACCGGGGGTCAGGGGAGCGCCGGCCTCGGCCTTGGCCAGCAGGCGCCGGTTGGCGGCGAGGCAGAAGTCCCGCCAGGCGGCGGCGACGTCGCGCAGGATGGTCTGCACATAGTCGCGCGAGAGGTGATGCTCTCCGGGGAAGTTGGAAAGCGCACAGGAGGTGCGGTTGAACGCGACAACATCGTCGAGCAGCGTCTGGATGAAGTCGCGGAACGGCAGCTGCACGTCGCCCATCAGAGCGGAGCGGCCCTTCTCCACCGGCACGTCGCTCATGTCGAAGGGCAGCGTCTCGATGAGATCCGCCGCGCGCTCATAGATGTCCTCGATGGCGCCCAGCATCGCCCTCTGGGTCAGCTGCTCG
Organism: Xanthobacter sp. SG618; assembly: GCF_012932745.1. NCBI lineage: Bacteria > Pseudomonadati > Pseudomonadota > Alphaproteobacteria > Hyphomicrobiales > Xanthobacteraceae > Xanthobacter > Xanthobacter sp. SG618. The sequence goes on from NZ_JABBHL010000012.1 coordinate 25,457, forward strand.
CGGTCCTGGCTGGCGAGCGCCCGGTTGAGGCGGATGCGATAGGCCTCGAACGCCGCATCGTTCTGCCCGGCGACCCAGTTCGCGAAGCGGGCGAGGCTGGCGGCATTCACCGGCAGCCCCTCGTGAATGGCAGCTCCCGTCTCCTCCGCCCGCTCGCGCGACAGGGCGCGGTCGATGCGCCGCGCCGCTTCCAGCGCGCCTTCGAGGTAGCCGGCGCCCTGCGTCGCGGTCTCGGAGCTGCCGAGATGCAGCCGCCCGTCCCACAGCGGCCGCCGCAGCAGGGGATTGGAGAAGGCCACATGCTCGCCCCGCGGCTCCGCCTTGTCGCGGGCAGAACAGGTGAAGGCCTCGCCGGCCCAGTCCTGATAGAGCTGCTCGCCGCCTTCCGCCGCCGAGCCGAACACCTGCACCATCTGGCTGTCCATCAGCATGGACAGGCCGTCGGCGAAGGCTTCGCGCAGATCGGGGGGAAAGCTGAGGAAGCCGCCGAGGGCCGCCTTGGCGCCGGTGACGTCGCAGGCGTCGAAGATCTCGCCGACCACGGCCTGCTCGTGGGTGACGAAGGCATTGCCGGACTGGCCGGCGACCCGCCAGAAGGCGGAGGGATAGGCCATCACCACCTTGGCCTGCTGCGCCATCCATGTGGGCGCGGTGCCCATGGCGTCGAAGGTCGCGCTGTCGAGTTCCGGGATGAAGCGCACCGTTTCCGCCACGAGGCGCGGGGGCAGCGCCACCACCACATGGCGCGCCTCGACGATGAAGAAGGCGTCGTCCACCCGGAAGGTCAGGACCACATGGTCGCCCTTGTCCTCCACGCTGTGGAGCACGTGGTTGAGGCGCAGGCGATCTTCGCCGATGCTTTCGGCGAGAACCGACACCAGACGCGCCATGCCGCCGGCGACCCGCCGCGCGCCGCCATGCACCTCCTGCGCGAAGCCCTGGGGGTTCTTGTCCGCCTCGGTGAGGTGCAGCACCGTGCCTTCGTCATGCTGGGGGAAGGACGCAAGGCCGAGTTCCGCGACGAAGGTGGCAATGAGCGGCTGGGTGTCGGGCCAGAACCAGGTGGGGCCGAGATCGAAGGCCGCGCCGTTACTGGAGGCCACGGCCGAGAGGATGCGACCGCCGAGCCGGGGGCGCGCCTCGAACAGGGTGAAGCTGCGGTCCTGTTTCTTGAACTGCCGCGCCAGCGCGAGGCCGCAGAGCCCTCCGCCGATGATCGCCGTATCCAGCATGGAACAGTCCTCGCAAATCTTGCTGATTGGAGCCCTTGCAAGATTCGCGCACAGTTCCGGGAAATATGGCCTTGCGGGCATTTCCCACGCCCTGCCACGGCGGGCACGGTCGGCTTTGGCCCTCGCCCTGTGGGATCGCCCACCTCGGCAGCGTCGCATTTCCCGCGTGGTGCGACGGATTTCCGACACGGCGCCCGCCTTTACCTCCGCGCGATGGGTCGTGTTTCGGTCCGTCCACGGCCGCGAACCCGCATCGGCGCAAGACTTCCGGCGTTTTCACAAGACGAGCCGAAGTCATGGCGCCGGCCCTCGCGGCGGCTGGCACGAAACTTGATCCCGTCAGCGGACAGTTCGTTTGACCGATAGTGCCCCGGAGATTGGAAATGCTCGTCGCGTCCGAATTCGCTTCGTCCTCCCTTGACGATATCAAGGCTGCCCTCGCCGGCGGCACCCTCACCTTCTATTCCGTCGCCCGGCCCGTGAATGCCGACCATCCGGTGGACCGCAGCGGCAAGCTCGCGGCCTTCACCTTCGCCACCCCGGCCTTCGCGACCCCCTCGGAAGACGGCTCGGAAGTGCCGAGCTTCGTCGACGCGGCGGTGAAGGCGGGCGAGGTGGGCACCCCCGGCTTCGCCCGCGCCGTGACCGCGGACGGCAAGACTGTCGCGGACTTCTCGGTCGGTCCGGGCACGCGCGAGATCAAGCTCGCCGAAGTGTCCTGCTCGCCCGGCGCGCCGGTGAAGGTCGTCAAGTTCACCTTCAATCCCGAAGGCGGCTGGCCCGAGCGCCCCGATTATTACGACGCCCATCCGCGTCCCGGCTACAGCCTGCCCAAGGTGCGCTGAGCCCCACCCGATGCCGTCCCGGGGCACCCGCCCCGGGACGTGACTGCACCCAAAGCGACGTCGCCCCAACACCGCCCCACAGCCACAGGAGAGCCTTGCGTCATGTCCACCGTTCTTCCCGGACCGCTGGTGAGCACCCAATGGCTGGCGGACCATCTGTCGGCCCCGGACGTGAAGATTCTGGACTGCACCTGGCTGCATGAAAGCTCCAACATGGACGGCCGCACCCAGTATCGCGGGCGCCATCTGCCGGGCTCGGTGCATTTCGACATCGACGCCGTGGCCGACAAGACCAATCCCCTGCCGCACATGCTGCCGCCGGCAGCGGAGTTCGCCAAGAAGGTGGGCCTGCTGGGCATCGGCGACGGCGACAAGGTGATCGTCTACGATCGCATGTGCGGCGGCGCGGCCGCTGCCCGCGTGTGGTGGATGTTCCGCACCTTCGGCTATCAGGACGTGGCCATGCTCGACGGCGGCTACGGCAAATGGGTAAAGGAGAAGCTCCCCTCCGACATGTCGCCGGTGCGGCCCGAGCCCAAGACCTTCACCGCAAGTCTCAATCCGGCCCTCGTGCGCTCGCTGGACCAGATGCTGGCTAATGTCGGCTCCGGCACGGAGCAGGTGATCGACGCGCGCGGCCCCGCGAAGTTTGCAGGCAGCCAGGACGATGTCTTCCCGGTAAAGAAGAAGGGCCACATTCCCGGCGCCATCAACCTGCCCTGGGGCGACCTGATCGTCGAGGAGAGCGGCGAGCTGGTTCAGCCCGACGCCATCAAGGCGCGCCTCGCCGCCGCCGGCGTCGATCTGGCGAAGCCCATCGTCGTCAGCTGCGCCTCCGGCACCATCGCCTGCGTGGTCATGCTCGCCCTCTACCTCATCGGCAAGACGGACGTCGCGCTCTACGACGGCTCGTGGGCCGAATGGGGCCTGAAGGACGAGACGCCCATCGCGGCGGCGGCCTGAGCGGGAGCGCACCATGGCCACCGACGACCTCACGCTCCTCGGCGACGGCGACGAATTCACGCTGCACGGCACCGGCGACCAGACCCATTTCGTCCTGCGCTTCAAGCCGGACGGCATGGTTGCGGACATTTCCGGAGAGGACGCGGAGCGGTTCCGCGGCGACTATGAAACGGTCCGGTCGCAGTATCCGGGCTGGAGTTCGGACCAGGTCCTGGCCCAGCTCTGGGATCAGGGCGGCTACAGCTGGCTCGCATCGCCGGAAGGCTGAGGCGCACGCCGCGCGCAGATGAAACACCGGTGAAAGCCAACGGGAGAACAACATGGCGACCACGCTGATCAAGACCACTTCCGACGGCCGCAAGCTCGAGGTCTCCGGCCTCGCGATCCTGTTCGACGGGCAGCTCGAAGCCTTCGACCTCACCGAGGTCAAGATGCACCCCAACCGCCGCAAGATCTGGGAGGTGCACCCCGAAGCGACCCACATCGCGGGTCGGGTGACGCTCACCAAGGAAGAGGCGGAAGCGGTGGAGGCGGCCTTCAAGAAGGCCGAGGCGGAGATCCTCGCCAGCCCCGCCGCCATCAACGAGCGCTTCCGCATCGCCATGATGTGGCGGGCCCGCAGCGAAGGCATCGAGTGAAAGGCTGAGACGCCGGCGCCCCCGGGGCGCCAGCAAGGCCTGGATGTCGCTGCACATGAAACGGGTGAAGACGAAAGGGCCCCGGCATGCCGGGGCCCTTTCGTCATTCCGATGCCTGCGAGAGCCGCCTATTCCGCGGCCTCGGGCAACGCGATCGGCTCATTGCCGTTCGCGGCCACGGCGCGTGCATTGCGCGCGAGGCGGGATTCCCCGTCCTCCGCGCCGAAACAGATGTGGAATTCATCGCAATCCGAGCACACAGGCGCCGCGCACAGCGTGAAGCCCTCCGACCCGCAGACCATGCGGTAGAGGAACTTCTTCCACTTCATGTCCTGGCTGTTCTTGCGGGCGAGCGGGGCGAAGCGTCGGGTCATCAATTCCCGCAGCTCGGCGCGGCTCCTCAGCCCCAGGTCCTGCCACAGATGGTGGGGGGACTGGCAGCGCCGGGAGATCATGGCAATGAAATGGGTCTGCAGCCGGCCGGCATCAGAAGAATAGATGCCGAGAATGTCGCGCACCGACCGCTCTTCGGGTGTCACCTCGATCGCCCGCGGATCGACCTGCGCCGCCAGCACCGGAGCACAGGCCGGGAACAGGATGGCGGCGAGGTCGAGGAAGGCCGCGCGATCGAGGCCGACCGCGTCGAGCCTGTCCCGCCCCTCCTCCTCCGCCTCGGCGAAGGCGAGGCCGATGATGGAGGCCGCCACGTGAACGTCGAACGCGTCCGCAGCCGAGGAGGACGATGACGCGATCAACCAGTCATAGACCTCTTCGGCGCGCATGGCGGCACTCCTTGAGCGACACGCGCGGGCCGAAAAGGCCCGCGCTCGGGCGCAGCCGCCTCAGGCGGCGGCCTTCTCCAGGCCGTGGATCTGGCAATTGGCGGGGCAGACACGCGCGCACGCACCGCAACCGATGCAGGCGCCCATGTCGTTCATCACCATCACCTTCTTCTCGACCTCATCGTCCTCGTCATCATCGAGGGAGACGATGTCGCCGTCCTCGTTGATGCCCTTGAGGGTCATGACGTCGCGGCCGCAGACCTTGTAGCAGCGGCCGCAGCCGATGCATTTGTCCTTGTCGATGTCGAGCAGGTAGTCTGGCTGCCAGGCTCGACCATCCCTGGTTTCGTTAGACATCTGAAAATCGCCTTCCAAAATGTTAGGCGGCCTCGAGTCCCTTCAAGTCCGCGCGCTTCTTCTCAAGCTCGGCAAAGGCGTCATGCGCCTTCTTGGCCACAACCATGATCTGCTCCCAGTTGATCGGGAGTTCTTCGGACAGATCGTGGAGGTCCATTTTGGACTGTGTCGCCTTGGCGGACAGCTTCTTGATCTCGGCCTTGAGTTCGTCCACGTCGCTCATGGGTGCACCTTGGGTCTGGTCAGTATTTCGCCACTTCGGGGAACTTGGTGATCATCTCCACGCCCTGCTGGACGAACTTGGTGCCCTCTTCGGCGAGCTTCGCAAGATTGTCGAAGCCGAAGCGGTGCACGTCGCGCAGCTGCTTGTTGACGACGATCAGCCGGCCGCCGATGAGCACCATGCGGCCGAAGCCTTCGTGGCTCATCTTGAGCATGGGCGAGATCATCACCCGCGTCTCCTTCTCGATCATCAGGCAGATCGCGTTGAAGAACAGCTCCAGGCGCCAGATGGTCTCCGGGTCGGGATCGCCGATGAGGGGGAGCGCGCGGCGCGCCTCCTTGTCGACGATATAGGGCGCGATCAGATCGAGATCGGCCTTGCCTTCCCACGCGCCGTGGGTGTCCTGGGCGCGCCAGACCTTGATGAGTTCCTTGATGAACGGGGAGTCAGCGGCCTCGGTCGGCTCGATGACTTGCGCTGCTTCGGCCATGACTATCCCTCACTCGTCGAAATCGAACGTGCGCTCTTGGCCCTTCGACATGACCTTGCGCAGCCACGGGGGTGGGTTGCCCTGAAGGACGACTTCCAGCTTGCCGATGAGATCGGAGATCTCCTCGGGCTGGCTGACCTTCATGGGATGAATGTTGTTCGCGACCACGCGGGCGGCGCCGGAACCGCCGATGGCGGCCACATAGAGGATGGTGCAATCCTTGATCGCATCGATCTTGGGCGCCAGCTTGTCCTCGTTGCCGTCTTCCTTCAGGTCGCCGTCGAATTCGATGGCCTCGATGAAATGATGGCCCTCCGGGCCGACCTCGTAGATGGCAATGTTCTTCGCCCAGCCGAAATGGGCATCGACCCTTTTGAGATCCTGGGTTGCGAATGCGACTTTCATGGAAGGCTCGCCTCTCTCGCGGTCTCGGTCCTTGCGGACTTCAGTGGTGGGCGGTGCTGGGTGCGGGTCCGAGATCGGGCGCGCCGGCAGGGGTGGCGGCGACCGCGCCATGGCCGTGGCCATCGCCGTCCCACGGGTTCTTCCACGTGTCGGGGGTCGCGTCGTGGTTCTGCTCGTGGTCGGCGATGCACATATTGGCCAGCGTGAACATGAGGTCACGCGTGCCGCGATAGCCGACCGTCATCTTGTGGCCGGAGCCGATGCGATCGAACATGGGAATGCCGATGCGATAGAAGGGAATGTTCAGCCGGTCCGCCGCCTGGCGCCCATGGGAATGGGTGAGCAGCAGGTCGCAGCCCCGCTCCTTCGCCAGCGTCTCCAGATCCTCGAGATCGCCCAGTAGCACCTCGTCGCAGGGCAGCTTCTCGAACACCGGCGACTGGGTGGTGGTGACGGCGGCGGTGATGTGCGTACCCATCTCGTGCAGAGCGGAGGCGACATCGAACAGGAGGTCCGGCTCCGCGCCGATGGCGAGCTTGCGGCCGCCGAGATGGAAGTGCGCATCCAGCATGGCATCCACCAGCTGGCCCCGCTGCCGGCGATAGCGGCGCGGCACCTCACGGCCCGAGATCTCGCTCAGGAACATGAAGAATTCGTCGTTCGGACCGAGCCCGCAGAGACGCTCGAACAGCCGGTAGGGCGTGCCCGTCTTCTTCTGCATCGCCTCGGCCGCCGTCTTCATCTGGCTGCCGATGGCGATGGTCCAGGCCGCCTCGCCCATGGTGGCGACCTCATCCACGCCGATACCGCCGATGGTGGTGGGCGTGAAGTCGTCGGGAATGTGTCCGTCGAGCGAGCCGGCGAGGTCCGGGAGGAAGGAGGGCTCAAGGCCGAAGTCCTCCAGGATGCAGCGCAGCTCATCGAGGTCGCCGGGCTGCAGGTGGCAGCCGGGCAGCACGTTGACGCGCTCGGGGTTCTTCGGCGCGTCCGGCTCGGGCTTCTTCACCAGCACCTCGACGATCTTGGCGACCGTCTTCTCCCATCCGTCCTGGAAGGCGTCCTTGAAATCGGGTGTCGAGACATAGACCAGCGGGAAGTCGGCGAGCTGGGGATACTTCTCGCGTATCAGCTTGATGTAGCCGTCCACGTCATCGCCCTTGGTCTCGGTGACGCCGGTGGAACAGATGCCGATGATCTCGGGCTTGGTGCGGTTGTAGATGTTGAGGATGGCCTGCTCGACATTGTCGTAGCCGCCGAGCACGGTGGCCACCTCGCTCATCGCCGTGGTCTGGAGCGGGATGGCCTCCTTGAAGTGCCGCACGAACAGCACGAGGCCGAATGAGGTGCAGCCCTGCGAACCGTGCAGCAGCGGCATGGCGCCCCGGAGCCCCATGAAGGCGAGCGCGCCGCCGATGGGCTGGCTCATCTTCAGCGGATTGACCGCGCAGCTCTTCTTCGCCTGGACGAACTTGGCCATCGCGCCCTCCTATTCGGCGGCCACGAGTGCGGCCGGCGTCCCGAGCGGGGCGACGAGTTCGTCCAGCATGTCCTCGATGCGCTCACCGCACTTGCCGCAGCCGGAGCCGGCCTCGGTGCGGGCGGTCACCTCGGCGAGGTTGGAGGCGCCGGCGGCGACCGCATCCTCGATGGTGCCGACGGTGACGCTCTTGCAGTTGCAGACCTTCTTGGCGCGGCGCGCAGCCTCGGCCAGCACCGGATCAGCCGGCGCGGGCTCCGCGACGCCGAGCGCCTCGAAGATGTCCTCGATGCGGCCCGAGCAGGCGCCGCAGCCGCCCGAGGCATTGGTGTGGGTCTTCACGCCCTCGACCGTGGTGAGGCTGTGCGCCTTGATGGCGTCCTCAATGGTGCCGAGGTCCACGCTCTTGCAGTTGCAGATCTTCTTGGCGCGGCGGGCCTTCTCGGCGGCGACCGGATCGGCGGCGAGGGCGGCAGCCTCGGCCTCCATCTGCGCGATGGCGCGGTTCTGCCAGTTGTTGGCCGGGTTGTCCCACGGGGCGGGCTTGCGCACCTGCTCCCAGATGGGGTTGTAGAGCGCCTTGTCGATCTCCTCCACGAGCTTCACCATGCCGATGTAGCCCATATAGGCGTGGTGGCGCTCCTGGTTGATGTCGAGCCAAGGCATGGCGGCCTTGAGCGCGATGAACTGCGAGCGGCCGCCCGAGAGCATGATGTCCGCCTTCGCGTCCTTCAGCATCTTGTACATTTCGCGGGGCGTCATGTCGTCGATCATGTGGGCGTCCTGCCCCATGAGCTCCTTGATGCGCTCCTTGTCCTCCTTGGTGGACTTCTTCACGGAGGTGCCGACCAGCTCGAGGCCGGCTTCCTGCAGCGCCGCGACCACCGACCAGGACTTCACGCCGCCGGTGATGAGCAGAACCTTCTTGTCCTTGAAGCGATCCTTGAACTTGGCGATCGCCGCCCAGGCCTTCGCCTCCTCGCGCTCGATGAGCGCCTCGGTGCGGTCCATCAGCTCGGGATCGGCGCCGCGCTCGATGAGCATGCGGGCGATCTCGCGGAGCGAATCCGAGGAATCCTGGATGCCGTAGAAGGAGCCCTCGAAGAAGGGGATGTCGTAGCGCTCCTCCATCTTGCGGGCCACGTTGATCATGGCCTTCGAGCAGACCATCATCGCGGCCTTGGCGCGGTGCGAGGAGGCCACATCCTTGTAGCGGCCGTCGCCGGAGATGCAGGCGAGGATGCGGATGCCCAGCTCATCGAGCAGCGGCTTCACCTGCCAGAGCTCGCCGGAAAGATTGTATTCGCCGATGATGTTGATGTCGTAGGGCGTGGTGTATTCCGGCTCCTCGGTGCCGATGACATGCTCGAGGATGGCCTCGCCGGCCAGCTTGTTGCCGAGATTCTTCGGGCCCACGAAGCCGGGCGAATTGATCGGGATCACCGGCGTGCCGAACTTCTCCTTCGCCGCCTTGCAGACCGCGTCGATGTCGTCGCCGATCATGGCGGGAACACAGGTCTGGTAGACGAAGACGGCCGGCGGATTGTACTTCTCGATGATTTCCTTGATGGACTTGAACAGGCGCTTCTCGCCGCCGAACACCACGTCCGTCTCGTTGATGTCGGTGGTGAAGCCGGTGCGCCAGATCTGCGAGCCGGAGGAGCGCGCGCCGCGGTTGTCCCAGCTGTTGCCTTCGCAGGCAATGGGGCCATGCACCAGGTGCGCGACATCGGTCAGCGGCTGAAGGGCGATCTTGGCGCCGTCGAAGGCGCAGCCGCCGGCGGCGCCGCCGGGCTGAAGCTGCTTGGTGCACCCCTTCTTCTTTTCCGCTTCCGATTTGTTCTGGTTCTTCGCGCAGCCGGGCTCGTTGAACACTTGCTGGATCGTGGCGGAAACCGAGCTCATGGATCTCTCCTTCGGCGGACGGGCTGTGCAAAGATCGCGGGCGCGAACATCACATCGGGGGCGGACTTCACTCTCCCTGTCGGGCCGGCCCGGGCGGGGCCCCGGGCCGGATCGATCATTTCACCTATGCGATCAACGGATGATGTCGAACGAATAGTCGGTCTTCGCGGGCACGATCGTGTTCTGATCGATGGTGTCGAAGATCTTGTCGAGGATGGTGATCAGGACGTTCATGCCGCCCTGATAGCCCCACACCGGACGGCGGTGGTGGTGGTGACGGTCGAACACCGGGAAGCCGATGCGGATCAGCGGGGTGCCCGTGTCGCGCTCGAGATACTTGCCGTAGGTGTTGCCGATCAGGAAGTCCACCGGCTCGGTGAAGAGCAGGGAGCGCATGTGCCAGAGGTCACGGCCGGGATAGACGTTGCAGTTCTGGCCGAACGGCGAGCTATCGAACAGCTTCTGGACCTTGTCCGCCCACTTCTGGTTGCCGTTGGTGGCAAGGACGTGGGTGGGCTCGGCGCCGAGTTCCAGCAGGAAGCTGGCGAGGCCCAGGCAGAGGTCGGGATCGCCGTAGATGGCGAACTTCTTGCCGTGGATGTGGGCGTTCGAGTCGGCGATGGCGTCGACGAGGCGGCCGCGCTCCTTGGCGAGCTCTTCCGGGATTTCCTTGCCGGAGATCCGCGCGATCGCCATCAGGAATTCGTCGGTGCCCTTCACACCCACGGGGTGGTTGAAGGCGACAACTTCCTGGCCGTGGTTGGCGATGAACGGCAGGGTCTTCTCGGTGCAGTATTCCTGCATGGAGATGGTGGCCTTGGCGTGGACGGCGTTGGCCGCCTCTTCCAGGGTGGTGCCGCCGTCATACATGCGGAACTCGCCGTCGGTCGGCGTGTCGAACACTTCCGAATTGTCGCCGAGGATGGTGTAGTCCACGCCCATCAGGCCGAAGATGCGCTTGACTTCGCGCAGGTTGCCGACGGTGTAGCCGTCGAAGCCGCCGATGAAGTTGATCTTCTCGTTCGGCTCGCGAACCAGCTTGGGGGCGGTGCCGGCCTTGCCGTCCCAGAAGTGCTCCAGCACGCCCTTGATGGCGTTGTCGTAGCCGGTGACATGGCTGCCGACGAAGGCCGGGGTGTGCGCGAAGGGAACGTCGTATTCCTGCGGGACCGAGCCCTTTTCCTTCGCCGTCTTGATGAAGGCGTTCAGGTCGTCGCCGATCACTTCCGCCATGCAGGTGGTGGAGACCGCGATCATCTTGGGCTTGTACATGTTGTAGGTGTTGGCGAGGCCGTCAATCATGTTGTTGAGGCCACCGAACACCGCCGCATCTTCCGTCATGGAAGACGACACGCAGGAGCTGGGCTCCTTGAAGTGGCGCGACAGGTGCGAGCGGTAGTAGGCGACGCAGCCCTGGGAGCCGTGCACGAACGGGATCGTGTGCTCGAAGCCAACAGCCACGAACACCGCGCCGAGCGGCTGGCAGGCCTTGGCCGGGTTCACCGTCAGGGCCTCGCGGGCGAAGTTCTTTTCCTTGTACTCGGGAGTCTTGGCCCACTCGCGAATGCGCTCGACTTCGGCGGGATCGCGGGGGTTCTCGAACATCTTCTTCTTGTTGGCCAGCATCTGCTGGTACTCGGGACCGCGGAACAGCTCGAAGTGATCGAGCACGTTGTCTGCATTCTGTGGCATCTCGAACCCCTAATATGTGGGTCAAATATGGGAGCCCGTCCCGGGTGCCCCTCCCCGCAAAGGGAGGGGCTTCTGGTTCAGGCGCTCGAAAATCCGCCTCACTCGGCGGCGAGCAGCCCCGCCTGGCCGGGAGCCTGCTTCCACGGGGCCTTGGTCATCTTCCAGACGGGGGAATTGATGGCCATGTCCATGTCGCGGGCGAAGATGGCGAAGCCATCGTAGCCGTGGTACGGGCCGGAATAGTCCCAGGAGTGCATCTGGCGGAACGGCACGCCCATCTTCTGGAAGACGTACTTTTCCTTGATGCCCGAGCCGACCAGGTCCGGCTGGACCTTCTCGACGAACTTCTCGAACTCGTAGCCGGTCACGTCGTCATAGATGAGCGTGCCATCCTTGACGTAGTGCTGGGCGGTGCGCTGATAGTCGTCGTTGTGGGCGAACTCGTAACCCGTGCCCACCACTTCCATGCCGAGATCCTCATAGGCCCCGATCACGTGACGGGGACGCAGGCCGCCCACGTACAGCATGACCGTCTTGCCCTCGAGGCGCGGACGATACTTGGCGATCACCGCGTCCATGAGGGGCGCGTACTTGGCGATGACGCGCTCGGCGCCTTCCTTGATCTTGTCGTCGAAGTAAGCGGCGATCTTGCGCAGCGACTCCGCGATCTTGGAGGGGCCGAAGAAGTTGTACTCGCACCACGGGATCCCGAACTTCTCTTCCATGTGGCGGGAGATGTAGTTCATGGAGCGGTAGCAGTGCAGGACGTTCAGCTTCGCCCGGGGGGTGTTCTCGAGCTCGGCGAGCGAGCCGTCGCCCGACCACTGGGCGATCACGCGCAGGCCCATCTCCTCGAGGAGGATACGGGACGACCAGGCGTCGCCGCCGATGTTGTAGTCGCCGATGATCGCGACGTCGTAGGGCGACGGCTCGAACGGGGGCGCCTTGTTCGGGTCCAGCTTGTCGAACACCCAGTCACGCACCGCGTCGTTGGCGATGTGGTGGCCGAGGGACTGCGACACGCCGCGGAAACCTTCGCAGCGAACCGGAACGATGGTCTTGCCGTCGTATTCCTTGGACTTCGCCTTGGACACGGCCTCGATGTCGTCGCCGATGAGGCCGATCGGGCACTCGGACTGGACGGTGATGCCGTTGTTGAGCGGGAACAGCTCCTGGATTTCGTCCATGATCTTGGCGAGCTTCTTGTCGCCGCCGAAGACGATGTCCTTTTCCTGGAAGTCCGAGGTGAACTGCATCGTCACGAAGGTGTCGATGCCGGTCGTGCCGATATAGTAGTTGCGGCGGGCGGCCCAGCTGTACTGGCCGCAGCCCACGGGGCCGTGGGAGATGTGGATCATGTCCTTGATCGGACCCCACACCACGCCCTTGGAGCCGGCGTAGGCGCAGCCGCGGATCGTCATCACGCCCGGGATGGACTTGATGTTCGACTTCACGCCGCAGTCGGACTTGCCGGACTCGTGGACGTTGAGGTGCTTCGCGCGGCGCTTCGCGGTCTTCTCGGGATAAACCTTGAGGACTTCCGCGATGAGTTCCTTGTTCCGCGCCTTGATTTCAGCAACGCTTTGCGGTTGGGCCAAGCTCATTTCGCAATCTCGCTCTCGTTGGGTTGCCGTTTGGCAGGCCGGCCCCGCAATTGAGGCCGGCCCCGTGTCACTCGACGCGACGGC
>NZ_JABBHL010000013.1:0-22931 GCF_012932745.1 Xanthobacter sp. SG618
GATCTTCGCCGCAATCGACACGATCGCCTGCCAGCGCGAAGGGTGTTCAGCCTCGTGATCCAGCACCATCCGCACCGCCCGGGCACGCACCTCAGTCGAGAACTTGTTCGTCGTCTTGCTCGTCATAGCCCCATCCTCTCAGGAGTTGGGGCCTCCGGAAAAGCCAGGGCGGTTCAGATTGCTGGAGGGAATGATCCCGCTCTCGGGTTGGGTAATCGACAACGCAGAAAAGTTCAGGGCTGGGCGAGCGCGTTTCGACGAGGGTTCACAGGAGTGAGTCACGGCTGTCCCGCTGCTCGCCATAAGCTAGGCGCCCGAACGCCTCCTTTCGTGCAAGTCATCGCGAAAGGCGGGATCGGCGATGGCAATCAAGGCTTCGGCCCGTTGCGCGAGCGAGAGCTTGCGCAGGTCCGCGATGCCGTGTTCCGTCACAATGATGGCCGCGTCCGCCCGCCCGATGGTCGCGGGGCCGGAGAGGCGGACGGCAATTCGGCTGCGCCGCTCGCCCTTGACCTCGACCGTGGAGGGGAGGGCGATGATGGGAAGTCCCCCGTCAGACGCCCACGCGCCCCGCAGGAAGTCCAGCGCCCCGCCGATCGTGCCGACGTAGCGCCCACCTGCCATCTCAGTGTTGGCCTGGCCGGAGAGATCCACCTCCAGGGCGGAGTTGATCGCGGTAAAGGCGGGCAGTTGCGCGAGCACGTCCAGCGCATGGGTGACGCGGATAGGCGCCAGGCAGATATCCGGATTCAGATGGGCGAAATCGAACAGCGCGCGGCTTCCAAGCAGCGTGCCCGCCACTGTGACGCCCCGGTGTGAGGGCTTCAGCGCATTGGTCACGGCGCCGGAACGCATTAGCTCTGCGGCGCCGTCGCTCAAGACGCCCGTGTGCAGTCCGAGGTCCCTGCGAGTCGCGAGGAGCTCGGCGACGCAATCGGGCACGGCGCCGAGACCGAACTGCAACGTCGCGCCATCGGGGACGAGGGACGCTACATGGGCCGCGATGGCGCGCTCGGTCGGTGAGGGGGCCGTCCGCACGAGTTCGGTGAGCGGGCGATCGGTGCGGACCAGGACATCGATGTCCGCGGCGTCGATCTCGGCTGATGTGAAAGGTGCCTGCCGGTTCACCTCAACGATCACCAGGCGTGCCGTTCGCACCAGTCCTTCCACATAGTCGCAGGCGCAGGACAGACTGAAGCGTCCGCCCTCCGGGTGCTCCGCCACCTGCAGTAACAGCACATCCACCCGATCCGCGAGCATCCCAGGCATGCCGGAATAGTGGACTGGCAGAATATCGAGCGCATCCGCAGCGGCGAGCCGCCTGTTCGTGCCCGTGCCGCAAAAGGATGTGAATCGCACGCGGTCGGTGAAGGTGGGGTCCGGCGTATCGCCGAGCCCGATGCCGATGAAAGCGGAAAAGCCGCCCACGCGGCTCCGCTGCGCCATCAGCCGGGCGGTCAGGGGCAAAGGCTCCGCTGCCGCCTGCCCCCAGCACACAACGTCGCCGGGCAGGACGTGGTCGGCGAAGTCGAGGGCCTCAAGTTCGATCAGGGACGGCATTGCGGCTCAGGCGCGCTCGATGATGGCGGCCGCGCCCTGGCCGCCGCCGATGCACATGCTCTCGAGCCCATAGCGCGCACCACGTCGCTTCATCTCATGAACGAGGGTCGTCAGGATGCGGACTCCGGTGGCGCCGATGGGGTGCCCGAGGGAGATGCCGGACCCGTTCACGTTCACCCGATCCGGGTCGACGCCGGGCCATTGCTGGAGCACGGACAGGACCTGGCAGGCGAACGCTTCATTGATCTCGACGAGGTCCATGTCTTCCAGCGAGAGGCCCGAGCGCTGCATCAGCCGCGCGGTGGCCGGTACCGGTCCGATCCCCATCTCGGCCGGTTCGCAACCGGCCGCCGCCCATCCCACGAGGAAGGCATCGGGCTCGAGACCGAGCATCGCGAGCTTGTCCTCGGCGACGATGAGGCACGCCGCGGCGGCATCGTTCTGCTGGGCCGCATTGCCGGCAGTGACCGTGCCCCCCTTCTGGATGGCGCGCAGCTTGCCGAGCGAGTCCGCCGTGGTGTCGCCGCGAACGCCCTCGTCGCGGTCCATGAGGATCGCATCGCCCTTCTTCTGCGGCACGGCGACCGGCACCACCTCGGCAGCCATGCGCCCATCGTCCCAGGCCGCGGCTGCGCGTTGCTGGCTGCGCGCAGCGTAGACATCGGCCGCCTCGCGTGAGATCTGGTACTTGCGGGCGAGGTTCTCCGCCGTCTCGATCATGCCAGAGATGGGGCCGAAGCGATGCGCAGGCTGCGAGCGTTCGCGGCCGCGATCAAGCCGGTCGTACAAGACAGGCGACCCGGAGCGGGTGCCCCAGCGGACGCCCGTGGTGTAGTGCTCGATATTGCTCATGCTCTCGACGCCGCCCGCGATCACCACGTCGCAGGCGCCGGTCTGGACCATCATCGCCGCCGTGGCGATGGATTGCAGCCCGCCGCCGCAGCGTCGGTCGAGCTGCATGCCGGGAACCTCCACGGGAAGTCCCGCCTCGAGCGCGATCCATCGGCCGACGCAGGGCGTTTCCGAATTGGCGTAGGACTGGGCGAAGACCACATCGTCGACGCGCGCCGGATCAAGACCCGTGCGATCCAGAATGGCATTGACGACGATGGCTCCCAGCCGCTCGACGGGCACCTCCTTGAGGGCGCCGCCGAAGCGGCCGACCGGCGTGCGAAGGGGAGAAACGATGGCTGCGCGACGCATCGCTAGAAAGCTCCTTGCTCAACCGGCTCAGACCGGGTCCCAGGTGAACACGTCCGCAGACACGTCGAGGCGATGGAAGCTCGCGGCTAGTGCGGGCATGGCATGATCGGCGATCTCTTCCGGCGTCCAGCCGCCGTCGCGTTGCACCGAGCGCACGGGCCGGGGCTGGCTGAAGAGGAAGATCTCGTTGTTGCGGACGCTGAAGATCTGACCACTTACGCCGGCCGCCTTGTCGCCAAGGAGATAGATGGCGAGCGGAGCAACCTTGGCCGGCGTCATCTGCTGAAGCCGCGCGACGCGGGCCTCCTGCTCGGGCGAGTCCACCTTGATGGACGAGATCATCCGGCTCCAGGCGAAGGGAGCGATGCAGTTGGAGCGGACCCCGAAGCGCTCCATGTCGAGGGCAATCGACTTGGAAAGACCGACGATGCCGAGCTTGGCGGCCGAATAATTCGCCTGCGCCCTGTTGCCGATCAGGCCGGAGGTCGAGGTCATGTGAACGAGACTGCCGCCCTGCTGCTCCTTGAACAGCGGGGCCGCGGCCCGACTGATGTTGAAGCTGCCGTAGAGATGAACCTTCAACACCTTGTCCCACTCGTCTTCCGACATCTTGTGGAAGAAGGCGTCGCGCAGGATGCCCGCATTGTTAACGACGCCGTCGAGCCGGCCGAAGGTGTCTGCCGCCTGCGCAACGATGCGTTGGGCTCCGTCCGGCTCCGCGACGCTGTCGATGCTTGCGACCGCCTCTCCGCCCACAGCGCGGATCTCAGCGACGACGCGCGCGGCCGGGCCGTCGTCGTGCCCCTTTCCGTCGAGGCTCGCGCCGATGTCATTCACCACCACCTTCGCGCCGTGCGCGCCGGCCATGAGAGCAATGTCGCGACCGATGCCGCCTCCTGCGCCGGTGACGATGACGACCTTGCCGTCCAGCATCCGTGTCTCGGCCATGGTCATGCTCCCTTCAGTAGCTGGCGGGCGATCAGCAATTGCTGGATCTGGCTGGTGCCCTCATAGATCCGCATGAGGCGCACATCCCGATAGAAGCGCTCCACCGCGTATTCGCTCATGTAGCCGGCGCCGCCATGCACCTGGACGGCGCGATCCGCTACGCGGCCCACGGCCTCGGTGGCGAAATACTTGGCGGCGGAAGCTTCCGTGCGGGCGGCGCCCTCGCGGTCGTAGAGAGCCGCGGTCTGCTCCACGAGCGCGCGCGCGGCGAGATAGTCGGTGTGGCTGTCGGCGATCATCGCCTGGATCAGCTGGTATTCCGAGATCGGCTTGCCGAACTGCCTGCGCTCGCGGGCAAAGGCGATCATCTCCGCGATCAGCCGCTTGCAGGCGCCGGTGGCGAGGGCCGCGATGTGGATGCGGCCGCGATCGAGGACCCGCATGGCGAGGCGGAAGCCGCGCCCCGGCGTCAGGCCGATGATGGCGCTCGCCGGCACCCGCACATTGTCGAACACGACATCCGACGTCGTGGTGCCCCGCTGTCCCATCTTGCGGTCCTTCTTGCCGATGCTGAGGCCGGGGGTGTCGCGCGGAACAAGAAAGGCGGAGATGGCGTCGGCGCCGGGCTTGTCGAACTCGGTCCGGGCCATGACCGTGAACAGCCCGGCCCGCTGGGCATTGGTGATGTAGCGCTTCGTGCCGTTGATCACGTAGTCGTCGCCGTCCCGCTCTGCCCGGGTCGTGAGGTTGGCAGGATCGGAGCCGGTGTCAGGTTCGGTGAGGGCGAAGGCGGACATGAGTTCGCCGCTGGCGAGCCGCGGCAGATAGGCCTGCTTCTGCTCTTCCGTTCCCTCGAAGATCAGGCCACGGGCGCCGATGCCGATATTGGTGGCGAGCAGCGAGCGAAACGCGAGCGCCGTACCGCCGAAGATCATGGCGAGCTGGGTTTCCTGACGGGCATTGAGTCCAATCCCGCCGTACTCGGCGGGGATGGTGAGGCCGAACAGCCCAAGTTCGCGCATCTCGTCGACGATCTCCTCGGGAATCTCGTCCTCGATCTCGACGCGCATCTCATTGGGGACGAGGCGCTCCGCTACGAAGCGCGCGACCGCATCCTTCAACTGGCCGAAGGTTTCGTCATCGACGGCGGGGGGGGTCATGTCTTGCTTGCTCCCGTGTTCCGGATCTCTGGCGCGTCGCCGATCGTGCAGGTGCCTTCAACGGCGCGTTCGCCAGCGGCTGTCTCGACGAAAATCTCGTAGGTGCCTGTCGTTTCGTCCTTCAGGCGTCCCCCTGCGCGGATCGTCGCGCCCACCGGCACCGGGGCGATGAAGCGAACGTCGAGACGGGCATCGCCGGGGACCGCGCCGAAGGTCCGCTCCAGGGCCTCGATCACGAGGTTGAGGCCCAGCGTCCCGTGGGCGATAGGCCGTCCGAAACTGGTTCCGGCCGCGAATTCCGGGTTGAGGTGGATGGGGTTGAAGTCCCGTGTCAGCTCCGCGTAACGGGCGACCGCATCCTCGTCGGCGACGAGGCTCACATAGGCAAGCTCGCGCGGCAGCGCTGCGTCTTCGGGCGTTTCCATAGGCAGCTTCCTTCGTCGGCGCTCTCGCGGCGCCCGTTCACCTTGCGGGTCTCGCCCGTTTACTTGGCCCAGATCGTCCGGATCTCTCCCGCCAGGACCTCGCGATCCCCCTTCTTCAGGACCACCCCGAAACCGACCCAGCGGCGGGCCTTGCGCATTTCCTTCCACAGGCACGAGACTTCGGCTTCCAGACGATCTCCCGGCTGCACGGGGTCTCCGAAGGCAAGTGTCTGCGACGCATGGACATTGCCGGGAGGCCGGGGCGAGAAGGCCTTGAGGTAGGCTTCCATCATCGCCGCCACGAGGATGCCGGAGGGCAGGTGCCCGGCCGTGACGGCGCCGTAGATTGCCTCCCAATCGGCAAGACGGGCGTCGTCCAGCGTGATGGAGTGGTGGCCGAGAGGCTCGCCGGGCCGGAAACGGTCGAAAACCCAGACGGGGCTCGCCTCGCTCATCAGGCCTTTCCTCCCCGCGCGCGGCGCCCGGGTCCGGCCGCAAGACGGCGCTCGGTCTGGCGCAGCCCACGCGACACTCCGAACAAGGATTCGCTGATGAAATCCGCGGAATCCCGCAGCGCGGCCCCCAGCTGCTCGATCTCCGATTGCGTCAGTTGGCCGGCGATCGAAATTCCACTGATGCCGAGCCGCGGCTTGGCGGAAGGGTCGGTCACGACAGCCGCGGCAATCTCCAGGCCCCGGAACAACTGGCCTAGATCGAAGGCGTAGCCATCGCGGCGGGCTCGTTCCACGTCGCGCACATAATCCTCGAAGCTCGGCGGCGACTGCCATTGCAGCGCGTCGAACCGGGCCTTCAGTTCGGCGCGCGGCAGGTCGCGCAGCGCCGCATAGCAACGTCCCACTGCGCCCACGAAAGTCGGAAGGCGCGAGCCGTCGGACATGTCCACGCGCACCGTCTTTGCCGTGGAAACGCGATCGATCAACACGATGCGCTCGCCGTCGGTGATCTGCCACAGGCACATCAGGCACTTGTGCTCTGCCGAAAGCCGGGCGAGCTCGGGCCGGATCAGATTGGCCTGGTTGGCCCCCAGCAGCGGCAGGGAGAGCTCCAGAACGCCCATGCCGATGGCATAGGTCTTCGCCTCGGGATCGAAATCGACAAGGCGCTCGCTCGAGAGCGTGCGCAGGATGTTGAAGCAGGTGCTGACGCTGACGCCGGCATCACGCGCAATGACGTTGACGCCGGACGGGCCGCTCGATTGCGCCAGGCTTCTCAGGATCGAAACCGCGTTGGCCACGGCTCCGACGATTTTTGGCGAAGGGTCTTGATCGGTGGGGTCGCCCATGTATGAATGGCTTTCAGAAATTTGTGAATGTCATTCCTGATAGAGAATGACTAACACGATGAAGCCGGCGATGGGAAGCCCCTTCCGCAGAAATCAAAGGCGAGGAAACGTGCAAAAAGAGAAGCAGGCCAACGCGCAAGCGGCGGTGTCGGACGAGGGGGCGCGTGCGCCGCAGGGCCTTCGCGGCGTGCGCGTTCTCGACCTCGGCCGCTACATTGCGGCGCCGTTCTGCACGGCCCTGCTTGCTGACCAGGGGGCGGAGGTCATCCGGATCGAGCCGACCTCGGGCGCCCCGGATCGCGAAGTTATGCCGGTGGGCGTTGCGGGCCGCGGCGCGCTCTATCTTCAGGTCAATCGCAACAAGAAATCGCTTGCGCTCGACATCGATCAGCCGGCAGGGCGCGCCGCCTTCGAACGGCTCGTGGCCACCTGTGACGCGGTGGTGGTGAATCTGCCGCCGGCAGCTCTCAAGCGCGCGGGGCTCGACTACGAGAGCCTTCGCGCCATCCGCCCGGATATCGTCCTCACCACCATCAGCGCCTTCGGTACACAAGGCGAAAGCCGCGACTGGATCGGATTTGATGGCACTGGACAGGCTCTCTCGGGCGCTATGTGCCTGACAGGGACCGGCGAGCGCCCGCTCCGCGCCGCAGTGTCCTACGTGGATTACGCCACCGGAATTGCGGCCGCCTTCGCCACCCTTGCCGCCCTCCACGAGCGGATGACAACCGGACGGGGCCAGCATGTGGAGGCCTCCCTGCTCGGCACCGCGCTCGCCATGACCAATCCGATGCTCATCGAGGAAGCGCTTGGCGCGCGTAGCCGCGCCGCCATGGGCAACCGCAGCCCCATCGCCGGCCCGTCCGATCTGTTCCGCACCCGCGACGGCTGGGTGATGGTCCAGGTCATCGGCGACGGCATGTTCCGTCGCTGGGCCAGCTTCGTGGGGCAGCCGGAGCTGATCGGAGACCCGCGCTTTTCTTCCGATATCCTGCGCGGCGAGAACGGGGAGGCACTGAGCGCCGTTATGGCGCAGTGGTGCGCCGGGCAATCCTCGCAGGAATGTCTCGCCAAGCTTGCCGCCGCCAAGATTCCCGCCTGCAAGGCCCTGTCCCCGGCGGAAGCGCTTGCCGCGCCCGAGAACAGGGATGGGGGCTTCTTCGCGGAAATCGCCCTGCCTACCGGCAGCGCCCCGGTGGTCACGAACCTGATCCGCACCGCGGCCGGCCAACTGACGCAGGGCAGTCCTGCGCCCGAGCTGGGCGCCGATACAGAAGAACTTCTCGCATCGCTCGGGTACGGCGCCGACGAGATCGGGCACCTCACGGCCCGGCGACCGACCAAGGCCAACAGCTAAGAACGGGCGCCCACTCAAACGCGCCGCAATAACGGGAGGAAGATATCATGGCGTGCATGATCAGGTCGATCAGGTCGCGTGCCCTCGGTACGGCAACGGGCACGGCGATGATCGCCGCCTTTGGCCTCGGTTTTGGAGCCGGCGCGGCCGGAGCCCAGGAAATCATCAAGCTCGGCCTGTCCATCCCGCTGTCCGGCACCGGCGCCATCTGGGGCAAGGGCTCGGAGTTCATGTGCAAGAAGGCCGCGCAGGAAATCGCGCAGGCCGGCGGCGTCAAGGTGGACGGCAAGACCTACAATTTCGAATGCATCGCCTATGACAACAAGTACAACGCCGCCGAAGGCACCAAGGTGGCGCAGACCCTACTCAACCGCGAAGGGGTGAAGTTCATCGGCGGCAGCCTCGGTACGGCACCGGTGCAGGCGCTGCAGTCCCTGAGCGAACGCCAGGGGGTCGTGCTCTTCACCACGGCCTGGGGCCCAAGCATCAAGGGGCCGAAGTTCCCGCTCACATTCACGCAGATGAACACGCCGTTCGAAATTCTCCCGCCACTCATCCGCTTCATCCACGAGGCCAATCCGCAGGCCAAGTCCATCGTCATGCTCAACCCCAACGACGCCACCGGACGCGACACCGAGGGCGTGGCGAAGAAGGTCTGGACGGAAACCGGGGTAAAGGTTCTGTCCAGCGACTTCTACGAGCGCGGCACCACCGAATTCCAGCCGATCGCCGCGCGCATCGCCTCCCTCAAGCCCGACATCGTGGACCTTGGCGGAATGCCCCCGGCCGACGCGGGTGCCGTGTGGAAGGAACTGGACGTGCTGGGCTGGAAGGGCGTCAAGGTGGTCGAGGTCGGCTCCGGCGTCGACGGAATGAAGGCGACCGGCGGAAATGCCATTGAGGGCGTCTATATGGGCGTCGCGGTCTCGCTTGACGGCGATACGGCGACCCCCAAGCAGAAGGCCGTGAACGAGGAAGTCCGGGCGGCCACCGGCGAGTCTCTCAATGCCATCCAGATCGGCTTCTATGATGCCGTCTACGCTCTGAAGGCCGCCATGGAGAAGGCGAAGTCGGTGGATTCCAAGGCCGTCGGGGCCGCGATGCCCGAGGTCACATTCACCTCCTTCTACGGCACGCCCGTCGATTTCTACGGGCTCGATACATATGGCTCACGCCAGCAGATGCGCCTCCCGGTCATCATCACCCAGGTCCAGGACGGCAAGCTGGTGGAGAAGTCCCGCATCGTGCCCGCCACGAAGTGATGCGCAGCCGTGTCCTCCGCCCCGCGCGGAGGACACGGCATCGGCGTCCGGGACGATGATCCGTTCCGGGACGAGGCTTTGCCCCGACGAAAGCACGCCCCGCAGATGCAAACCGCGATACAGCTCACCCTGACGAGCCTGCAGATCGGCGCCGTCTACATCCTGTTCTCGCTCGGTCTGACGCTGATCTTCGGCGTCATGCGGATCGTGAACTTCGCGCATGGCCACCTCTTCGCTGTTTCGGCCCTGGTGGTGGCCGCCATTGTTCCCTGGCTCTCTGCGTCGGGGTTTCCCGTCCTCGCCGCCTATCTCATTGGCGCCGTCGCGGGCATCCTCGCATCGCTTGCGCTCGGCTTCGCCATGTATGTGGGAGGTTTCCGCTTCTTCCAGCGCGACCTCGTCGGCTCCTTCATCCTCTCCATCGGTCTCGTCCTGCTGCTGGACGGCATTTTGATGAAGATCTTCGGCGGCGCGGTGCGGCCGATGCCGGACATCATTCCCGGTACGCTCTCCGTACTCGGGGCGGCCATCACCAGCCAGCGTCTCGCCCTGTGCGTGGCGGCCGTTGCCGTCACAGCACTGCTCTATTGGGCGCTGACCCGAACCAAACTGGGCAAGGCGCTGAGAGCGGTCTCCATCGATCACGAGGCGGCAATGCTCCAGGGCATCCCTTACAATCGCATGGCGCTTTCCGGCTTCATGATCGCCGCCGGGCTGGCGGCACTGGCCGGGGCGCTGATCGCACCGGTCACCATCGTCTCGCCAGTGATCGGCGCGGACTATCTCATCAAGGGCTTCATCGCAGTCATCGTGGGCGGTCTGGGCAGCGTCCCTGGTGCCATTCTCGGCGGGTTGTTCGTCGCTGCCATCGAGACTCTGGGCGGGTTCTATTTCGATCCCAGCTCCGCGACGATCGCCATCTTCATTCTCGTCATCGCCGTGCTGCTGGTACGGCCGAAGGGACTTCTCGGTCATGGATGATCTGAAGCTGCCCTATTGGGCTGCGGGCGTCGCCCTGGTGCTGGCAGCAACCCTCATGGTGCGCGATGCCTACGTCGCCAGCGTGATCAACCTCATCGCCGTCGCCGCCCTCACCGCCGTGAGCCTGCGTTTCGTGATGCTGATGGGCGAACTCAACTTCGCCACCGCCGCTTTCGTCGGCATCGGCGCCTACACGACGGGGGCGGCGGTCACCATCCTCCAATGGCCGTTCCTCGTGGCCATCCTCGCGGGAGGATTGATGGCCGGACTGGTCGCGGTTGCCTTCGGCTACGTGACGCTGCGCACAAAGGGGCCCTATTTCCTCCTCATCGGCTTTGCCTTCACCGAGGCGGTGCGGATCCTCTATTCGAAAAGCACGACGCTTGGCGGAACGTCCGGAATGATCGGCATCTTCCCGCCGGTCGCACTGGATGCCTGGATGCCGACCGTCATCGTTGGCACGTCCTGCGCCCTCATCTTCGCGCTCTACGTTCTCGAGCGATCGGATTTCGGCAAGATACTCACCGCCATCCGGGACAACGAGAACGTCGCACGCACCGTCGGCCTGAACATCCTGCTCGTGAAGATCGCCTGCTTCGCGGCGGCCTCGGTGGCGGCCGGCGTCGCCGGGAGCCTGCACGCCTTCGCCAACAACGTGATCAGCCCCGGAGACTTCAGCTTTCTCGTCGCCGCCTTCGCCCTCGCTTATGTGAAGGTCGGCGGCGAGGACAACATTGTCGGGCCGCTCGTGGGCTCGGTCCTGCTCGTCGTGCTGGGCAGCTACGCCCTCGGCCTCGGCGGCGACGAGCACATCTTCTACGGCGCCGCCATCACCCTCGCCGTGCTGCTGCTCCCCAACGGCATCACCGGCCTTCTCTCCGGGCGGCGCAAGCCTTCCGCGGCGAAGGGGCACTGAGATGGACCAGAGCCAGCAGCCGCTTCTTGCAACCCGCGGCATCACGCGCCGCTTCGGCGGCCTCGTTGCAGTCTCCAACCTGGACCTGGAGATCAGGCCGAAGGAAATCCTCGGCCTCATCGGGCCCAACGGCGCCGGCAAGAGCACGACGTTCAACCTCATCAGCGGCTTCTCCAAGCCGTCGGCGGGCGAATTGTTCGTGTTCGGCGAGAACTGCACGGGACGCTCCGCGCTGGAGATCAGTCGCCGCGGGCTGGTGCGCACGTTCCAGCATGGCAGCTTCATGCGCACCATGACCGTTGCCGACAATATCCTGCTCGGCACCATCCACGGGGTGAAGGGCAGAGCCGCGCGTCGCGTGCGGGTGGCGGAGACGGCGGAAATGCTCGGCCTCACGCCCTACCTTCCCGAACAGGCGGGCAACCTGCCGCACGGTTTGCAGCGCCTCGTCTCCATCGCCATTGCCTTCGCCGCCCGTCCGCGTCTCCTGTGCCTGGACGAGCCGCTGACCGGCCTCAACCAGACCGAGGTTGCCAACACCCTTGCCATGCTGGAGCGCATCCGCGACGCGTTCGGCTGCTCGGTGCTGCTGGTCGAGCACAACATGAAGGCGGTGATGCGGGTCTGCGACCGCATTGTGGTGCTGCACCATGGGCAGCATCTCGCCACCGGCACGCCGGCGGAGATCCGCGCCGATCGCCGTGTGATCGACGCCTATTTGGGGCACCGCCATGACCATTGAAAGCCCGTCCCTCCTTCCCCTGGAAGTTCGCGGCCTGTCGGCGCGGTACGGCGTCGTTCCGGCGTTGCGGGACGTGAATCTGGTGCTGAAATCGGGCGAGATCGTCACCCTGATCGGCGCCAACGGCGCGGGAAAGTCCACGCTTATCAAGGCTATCTGCGGCCTGGTGCGGCCCACCGCGGGTAGCGTCCGCCTGTTCGGCGAGGAGGTGACTGGCCTGTCCCCGGACCGGATGGTGCGCAAGGGCTTGAGCGTCGTGCCGGAAGGCCGGCGGCTCTTTCCCGAAATGACCATGCTGGAGAACCTGGAGCTTGGTGCCTTCGCAAGGCACGACGCTGCGGCGGTGAAGCGAGACCTCGACCGCGTGATTTCCCTGTTCCCGGAACTCAAGGACCGTCTCGGCACCCATGCGGGCACCTTCAGCGGAGGGCAGCAGCAGATGATCGCCGTCGCGCGCGCCCTGATGAGCGCACCGCGCGTGCTCCTCCTCGACGAGCCGACCATCGGCCTCGCCCCCGCGGTGGTGGACCGCATTGCGGACATCGTCACCCAGATCGCGCATTCCGGCGTCAACATCCTGCTCGTCGAGCAGAATGCCGAGACCGCCCTCGCCATCGCAGACCGCGCCTACATCCTCGAAGGCGGGGCCATCACCGCCGAAGATACTGCGCACGCCCTCGCCGCCAGCCCTGACGTGCAGCGCGCCTATCTGGGAATATGATCATGGCCATCGATCACAACGATATCTGGCTTCCCACGGCGTCCTATGTGGAGCGTGCGCAGGTCACGGCTCTGGCGCGGCGGCTCGGCGTAGAGGGCATCGAAGCCCTGTACGACCTGTCGCTGGCCGAGCCAGAGCGCTACTGGCGCGAGGTGAACGATTTCTGCGGGATTCGCTGGAGCCGTCCCTATGAGCGCTATTGCGATCTCTCGCGCGGCGCGCCCTTCCCGTCCTGGTTCATTGGCGGCGAGCTGAACTGGGTCGACACCATCATCGACAATGCCGAGGCGGCCGAACGGCCCGCCATCGTGGCGGAGCGCGAGGATGGCAGCGTCCGCACCATCACCTATCGCGAGCTTGCGGCAGAAGTCCGCAGCTTCGCGGCAGGCCTGCTCGGCCTCGGGCTGAAGCGCGGCGACCGCATCGGCCTGCTGATGGAGAACGGCATCGAGGCCTCGGTCTCGCTCCTTGCCATCGCCTATATCGGCGCGATCGCGGTGCCCTTGTTCAGCGGTTTCGGGGCTGACGCCATCGTGGCGCGGCTCCAGCCCTGCGGCGCGCGGGCGCTCATCGCCACATCCGGCTTTCTCCGGCGCGGCCGTTTCGTCTCCACCGCATCCACGCTCGCCACGGTGCGGGCCGAACTGCCGGACCTCGCCTTTCTGATCCTCAAGGGGGCGGCCGAGGACGACGCGCAGGCAGCACCGGATGTTCATGACTGGCATGCCCTGGCGGCGCCGGGACGGGAGGCGCCTCCCTCCGCGCGCATGTCGGCGAACGACCCGTTCATGGTGATCTTCACCTCGGGCACCACCGGCAAACCTAAAGGTGCCGTTCACGTGCATGGCGGCTTTCCCATCAAGATCGCCCACGATGCCGCCGTGCATTTCGACGTGGCGGCCGGCGACGTCTTCTGCTGGCCGGCGGACATGGGCTGGATCGCCGGATCGCTGATCCTCGGCTCCGCGCTGCTGCGGGGCGCGACCCTCGTCTGCTACGACG
This sequence comes from Xanthobacter sp. SG618, assembly GCF_012932745.1. Taxonomy (NCBI): domain Bacteria; kingdom Pseudomonadati; phylum Pseudomonadota; class Alphaproteobacteria; order Hyphomicrobiales; family Xanthobacteraceae; genus Xanthobacter; species Xanthobacter sp. SG618. The sequence continues at coordinate 13,581 of NZ_JABBHL010000013.1, forward strand.
GTGCGCCGGACTTTCCAGACTGGTCCCGCATGGGCCGCCTGATCGAGCGGCACCGCGTCACCCATTTCGGCTCGGCGCCGACCCTCATCCGCGGCCTCGCCGCCAACGAGGCGGTCAGCACCTCACCGGACCTCTCCTCCCTCCGCCTACTGATCACCGCAGGCGAGAGCATCGCGCCAGAACATTTCATCTGGTTCCAGCGCATGTTCGGGCGGGGCACCTGTCCGCTCATCAACTACACGGGCGGCACCGAGGTCTCCGGCGGCCTGCTCTCCAGCGTGGTGACGCGGCCGATCGTGCCAGCCGCCATGAATACCCGCTCGCCGGGCGTGGCGCTCGACGTGCTCAGTCCGGCGGGAACGCCCGTAACCGGTGCCGTGGGCGAGCTTGCCCTCCTGGCGCCGTTCGTGGGCATGACGGCGAGCTTCTGGCAGGACGACGCACGCTACCTGGAAACGTACTGGAACACTGTCCCCGGCGTCTGGATCCACGGCGACCTAGCGATGCGAACCGAGGATGGCCACTTCTTCCTGCTCGGCCGCTCCGATGACACCATCAAGGTCGCCGGCAAGCGTGTCGGCCCGGCCGAGGTGGAGGAAATCCTGGTGGAGATCGACGGCGTCGTGGAGGCGGCCGTCATCGGCGCCAGCGATCCGCTAAAGGGGCAGGCCATCGTCGCCTTCCTCACCTGCGACGGCGCGGCAGCCGACGTCCGCGCCGTGGCGGCGGCCCGGATCCAGGAGAGGCTGGGCCGGCCCTTCGCACCCCGCGCGGTGTTTGTCGTACCCCAGCTGCCGAAGACGCGTAGCTCCAAGATCATGCGGCGGGTCATCCGCTCCGTCTATTCGGGCGACCCGACGGGCGACGTCTCCTCGCTGGTCAATCCCGAGGCTATCGCTGACATCGAACGTATCGTGCGTGAGACCTGAACACCGGCCCGCCAGGCACAGCCAAGTCGGCCCGGCGAAAGACGTGAAAGAACAAGGCGCTCGTTGGGCATCGCCGGCAACAGCCGCAGGGAGAGAAAACACATGGATCTTCAGCTGCGCGGAAAGACCGTGCTGATTACCGGCGCCTCCCAGGGCATCGGCGAGGGACTGGCCGAGGTATTCGCGGAGGAGGGTTGCCGCCTCCATCTCGTCGCCCGCTCCGCTGCGAAGCTGTCGGCGCTGGCTTCGCGGCTGACCAAGACCCACGGCATCGCGGTTACGGTCCAGGAGCAGGACATTGCGGCCGCGGGCGCCGCGGATGCCATCGCGGCCGCGGCGGGAAGCGTGGACGTGCTGGTCAACAACGCCGGCGCCATTCCCGGCGGCCACCTGTGGGAGGTGGATGCGGAGCGTTGGCGGACCGGCTGGGAGGTCAAGGTTCTTGGCTACATCGACCTGTGCCGCGCCTTCTATGCGAAAATGAAGGCGGCCGGGGGCGGAGTCATCCTCAACAACATCGGCAATGGTGGCGAGAATTTCGACTTCCGCTACATCGCAGGCTCCACGGGCAATGCCGCGCTGATGGCATTCACGCGCGCGCTCGGGGGCCGCAGCCTGGAGGACGGCATCCGCGTGCTCGGCATCAATCCCGGTCCGGTCGCGACCGACCGCATCTTCAATATCCTGAAGAAGCGCGCCCGCGAGCAGTGGAACGACGAGAGCCGCTATACCGAGCTTCTGGCCGCCTACCCGCTCGGTCGCGCCGCATCGGTGCGAGAGGTGGCGGACCTCTTCGCGTTCCTTGCCTCGCCACGCTCGGCGTACACCTCCGGCACGATCATGACGATCGACGGCGGGCTCACCTCTCGCCGATCCATCTGACACCTGCGCGGCACCCGGAGGCACCATGACCCTCGAAGCCTATTCCGTCTTCCCCTCCATCCTTGTCGACCGTCCGGCGCCTGGCGTGCTGCGGCTGACGCTGAACCAGCCGGAGACGCTCAACGCCCTCGGCGCGGACGCCCACCGGGAGCTGGTAGATATCTGGCGCGTCGTCGACCGCGACCGCGACACCCTCGCCGTCCTGCTCTGCGCCAATGGTCGATCCTTCTCGGCGGGTGGCTCGTTCGAGATGGTAGACGCCATGACGCGCAGCTTCGAGGAGCGCGCCAACATGTGGCGAGAGGCGCGCGACCTCGTCTACAACATCATCAACTGCTCGAAGCCCATCGTCTCGGCCGTACAGGGAGCGGCGGTGGGCGCGGGGCTGGCCGCGGCGCTCATCTGCGACATCCCGATCGTGACCAAGACCGCCAAGCTGGTGGACGGCCATGTGCGCCTCGGCGTCGCCGCTGGCGATCATGCGGCCATCATCTGGCCGCTGCTATGCGGCATGGCCAAGGCGAAGTACCACCTCCTGCTCAACGAGCCGGTGACCGGCGAGATGGCGGAGCGCATGGGCCTTGTCGCCCTCGCGGTGGAAGAGAGCGAGCTGCAGGAAAAGGCGCTGGGCATCGCCGTACGCCTCGCCGAAGGTGCGCCCGCCGCCATCCAGTGGACCAAGTATTCGCTCAACAACTGGCTCCGCATGATGGGGCCGACCTTCGACGCATCGCTGGCCTTGGAGATGCTCGGCTTCTCCGGCCCCGACCCGCAGGAAGGGCTCGCCTCCTTCCGCGAGAAGCGGCCGCCGAACTTCCCCCGCAAGGCGCCGTTCTGAGATGGCGCCCGCCCCCTACGAGCGTCTGCTGAGCCCGCTCGCCCTTGGCCACGTCACGCTGCGCAACCGCATCGCCATGATGCCGCACGCCGTGATGTTCGGGGGCGGCTACGGCTCGGCCATCGACCGGACCATCGCCTACCATGTGGAGCGGGCGAAGGGCGGGGCGGGCCTCATCGTCATGTCCAACTTCCTGATGCCGGCGTCCTGGCGCCGGCTCGCCACATGGGGCGAGGCGCTCGAAACCTCGCCGCTGGGTGGCCTCGATCTCGCCAACGATGCATCGCTTCAGCCGCACTACCGGCGGATGATCGAGGCCATCAAGGGGGAAGGGGCCTGCTTCGTCTCCCAGCTCAACATCAGCGGACGGCAGCTCCGCTCGCCCGGCACCACGCAATATGGCGTGCCCCTGCTGGCGCCGTCGCCCTTGCCCTGTCCGCGCACCGGCGAGATCCCCAAGGAGATGGCCGAGGCGGACATCGCCGAGTATGTCGCCACCATGGTGGAGGCGGCGCTGAACCTGAAGGCGGCCGGTGCCGACGGGGTCGAGCTGTTCGCCGCCCAGGGCTATCTGCTGCACGAATTCCTCTCCCCCGCCACCAACAAGCGCGCCGACCGCTACGGCGGGCCGCTTGAAAACCGCATGCGATTTCTGTTGGAAGGCCTCGCCGCCATCCGCGCCGCCGTCGGGCCGGACTTTCTCATCGGTGCCCGCATCAACGGCCGCGACGATGTTCCCGGCGGGCTGATGCCGCAGGACGCGATCGCGATCGCGGTCCGGCTCAAGGACGAGGGGATCAGTTATCTGAATGTGAGCGGTCTCACCTCCCTGCATTATCCCGGCTGGATCGCCGACATCACCGCCCCGGAGGCGCAGTTCGCGCAGGCGGCCGGGGCGATTCGGTCGGCGACGGCAGGGCTTCCGGTAGGTGTCAGCTCGCGCATCGCTACGCCCGAGGCGGCGGAAGCCGTGCTCGCGGCCAGCGAGGCGGACTTTATCGGCATGGCACGCGCTCTCATCTCCGACCCCGAGCTGCCGTTGAAGGCGGCGCGCGGGGACGCGAAGGCCATCCGGGTGTGCACCTATTCCAACCAGTCCTGCATCGTCGGCCTCGACCGCGGGCGCGGCGTCGGCTGCATCCATAACCCCGCCGTGGGGCGCGAGGCGCAGATCGGGATCGGCCGCATGCGGCCGGCCCAGCGGATCAAACGGGTGGCCGTGGTTGGGGGTGGGCCGGCGGGCCTCGCCTCGGCCCGCATTGCGGCCGAGCGCGGTCACAGCGTGACGCTGTTCGAGCGGACCACGCGCCTCGGCGGCCAGAACCTGATGACGAGCGCGGTCGCCTCCCGGCATGGCTTCGCGGAGATCCACCGCTGGCAGATCGAGATGCTGGCGCGCCTGCCCGTCGACATCCGCCTCTCAATCGCGGCCGACCGTGCCCTGATCGAGCGCGAGGGCTTCGACGCTCTCGTCGTTGCCACCGGCTCCGCCCCGCGGCGGGACGGCTACACTTCGCTCCGGCCCGGAGCGGACGGCATCGCGGGAGCGGACCTGCCCCATGTCCACACGGTGTGGGATGTCTTCGAGGCGCCGGAAGGTTTCATCGGGCCGGTTATCGTCGTGGAGGACGATCCCCACCTCTCCGGCACCGCCGCGGCCGAGATGCTCGCCGCACGCGGGCACAACGTCACCATCGTCACCCCGCACATGCACGCCGGCGCCGACCTGCCGGTGCACCATGCGCCGGCCCTCTACCGGCGCCTTGCCGGGCTTCGGATCCAGGTGGTTCCGGCAACCTTCGTGACCGCGATCCGGCCCGGTCGCCTCGATTGCGAGGCCCGGTTCGGCGGGGCGGAGCGGCAGATCGCCCATGACGGACCGGTGGTGCTCGCCATGGGGAACCGAGCCGACGACGCGCTGGCGCGCGCCTTCGCCGGAAGCGGCATCGAGCTGCACGTGGTCGGCGACGCTGTGGCACCGCGGCAAGTGGATATGGCGATCCTCGACGGCGAGCGCGCTGGCTGGATGCTCTGAAGGAGATATCGATGGCAAGGCTTGACGGCAAAGTCGCGTTCATCACCGGCGCAGCAGGCGGTATCGGCCGCGAAACCTGCGCACGATACATTGCGGAGGGGGCGCGGGTGGCGGCGATCGACATCGGCGCCGATGCCCTCGACGAAACGCTCCAACATGCGGACGCGGGCGAGAATGGCATTGCCATCGTCTGCGACATCACCGAGCCGCAGCAGGTGAAGGACGCGATCGCGCAGACCGTCGCGCGGTTCGGACGTATCGACGTGCTGTGCAACATCGCCGGGGGTTCGACCACCGCAGACGCGAGGGTGACGGAGGCCCCCGACGAGGAGTTCTGGCGCGCGATCAGGCTCGACCTCTACGGCACCTTCCTGTGCTGCAAGCATGCCATACCCGAGATCGCGCGGGCGGGCGGCGGCTCGGTCATCAACCTGTCCTCCATGGTGGCGCTGATGGCGCTGCCGGAGCGCGACTGCTACACCGCCGCTAAGGGCGGCGTGGCGGCCATGACGCGCTCCATGGCGGTGGAATATGCCCCCGACCGCATCCGGGTGAACGCCATCGCCCCCGGCCTCGTGCTCACGCCCCGCGTGGAAGGGTTGATGGAAACGCGCGAGGAGCTGCGGCGGCTCGTCGGCCAGCATCTTCTCGGCCCCTGCAGGCCGGGCGATATCGCGGGTATGGCGGTCTATCTCGGCAGCGACGACGCCCGCGTGGTCACCGGACAGGTCCTGTCGGTGGACAGCGGCGTCACCATCTCCTGAGGCTGAGTCATGATCAGATCCGTTGCCGTCATCGGGGTGGGCGCCATGGGCGCACCGATGGCCGTAAATATCCACAAGGCGGGCTTTCACCTGACCGTCTGCGACCGTAACCCGGCCGCTCTCGCGCCGTTTGCGAAGCTCGGGGTGACATGTGTCGAGCGCGCGGCGGACTGCGCTGGCTGCGACGTGGTGATTGTGCTGGTGGCGACGCCGCAGCAGGCCCGCGCCGTCGTGCTCGGCGAGGAGGGGCTGCGCGCCGGCCTCGACGGCCGCACGCCCATGCTGGTCGTGATGGGCACGATCGCACCGGAGACCATGCGCGAGCTGGCGAAGGAACTTGAGCCGATCGGCGTCGGGATCGTCGATGCGCCCGTCAGCGGCGGCCCGGTGAAGGCGCAGGCCGGAACGCTCGCCATCATGATGGGCGGCGCCGCGGACGACGTGGAGCGGCTTCGGCCCCTGATGCGCGCCATGGGTCCCGCCATCTTCCACTGCGGGCCGCTCGGAACCGGTCAGGCCACCAAGATCGTCAACAATCTGGTCGGCATCACCACGCTCATGGTGGCGGCAGAGGCCTATCGCATCGCCGGCGACAATGGCATCCACCTGCCCGACGCCATCCCCGTCTTCGAGGCCGGCACGGGGCGCAACTTCTTCACCGCACAGGCGAAGGACGCCCCCGAAGCCTATTCCCTCTGGACCGCGACCCGCGCCGACTTCGACTCCATCCAGTCCATCGTGCGCAAGGACATCGACCTCGCGCTCGCCATCGGCGCGGGCTCGGGCGACTTGCCCTTCACCAAGGCGCTCCGGGCTCTGCTTGACGGAGTCGGCGACGAAACCTTCGAAACCTGGCGCGCCGTCGCGGCTGCGCCCCGTCAGTTCTGAGGATCTCATGCAGCAACAAGATCACTCCGAGATCCGCGAGGCCGTCGCCAAGCTGTGCGCCGGCTTTCCCGGCGAATACTGGCGCAAGCTCGACCGCGAGATGGCCTATCCGACGGAGTTTGTCACAGCGCTCACCGACAGCGGCTTCCTTTCCGCCCTCATTCCCGAGGAGTATGGCGGCGCCGGCCTGCCGCTCTCGGCCGCGGCCGTCATCATGGAGGAGATCCAGCGGCAGGGCTGCAACGGCGCCGCCTGCCACGCGCAGATGTATGTGATGGGGACGGTGCTGCGCCACGGCTCGCCGGAACAGAAGCAGCGCTATCTGCCCAAGGTTGCTTCGGGCGAGCTGCGCCTGCAGGCGTTCGGCGTCACCGAGCCGACCAGCGGCACGGACACCACGGCGCTTCGCACCACCGCCCGCCGCGAGGGCGATCATTACATCGTCAACGGCCAGAAGATCTGGACCAGTCGTGCCGCGCAGTCCGATCTGATGCTTCTGCTCGCCCGCACGTCGCCGCGCGACCAGGTCGCCAAGCGCACCGAGGGACTTTCCGTGTTCATCCTCGACATGCGGGAGGCTCTGGAGGCAGGCCTCACCATCCGTCCCATCCGCACCATGATGAACCACGCAACCACCGAGGTCTTCTTCGACAATGTGAAGGTGCCGGCGGAGAACCTCGTGGGCGAGGAAGGCAAGGGCTTCCGCTATATCCTCTCGGGTATGAATGCGGAGCGCATCCTCATCGCGTCCGAGTGCGTGGGCGACGCCAAGTGGTTCATCGAGAAGGCGTCGAAATATGCCAGCGAGCGGCACGTGTTCGGCCGTCCCATCGGGCAGAACCAGGGTATCCAGTTCCCCATCGCCAAGGCCTACGCCAACATGCGCGCCGCGGAGCTGATGGTGCGGGAGGCGATCCGGCTCTACGAGGCCGGCGAGAATCCCGGCGCCGAGGCCAATATGGGCAAGATGCTCGCTGCCGACGCCTCGTTCGAGGCGGCCAACGCCTGCATCCAGACCCATGGCGGCTTCGGCTTCGCCGAGGAGTATGACGTGGAGCGCAAGTTCCGCGAGACCCGCCTCTATCAGGTGGCCCCGATCTCCACCAACCTCATCCTGTCCTATCTGGCCGAGCATGTGCTCGGCATGCCGAGGTCGTATTGATGGCCGCCCCCGACTCCGTATCGATCGATATCGATCATCTCAAAGCGTGGATCGGCCGAGAGGACACCGCTACAGATGTGATCGGCGAGGATCTCGCGCGCAAGTACCACGCCATGTTCGACATGCCGAATGGATCGCCCCGTCACGGCGAAGCGGTCCCACGGCTGCTCCACTTCTGCCTGGCCCAGCCTGCAATCCCAACGTCCGGACTCGGCGTGGACGGTCACCCCACGCGTGGTGGCTTCCTGCCCCCGGTGCCGTTGCCCCGGCGCATGTGGGCCGGCGGTGCGCTCACCTTCCACGGCGACTTGAAGGTTGGCGACGCGGTGAAACGGATCTCCCGTATTGCCGACGTGACGCTTAAAGAGGGGCGCACGGGACCGCTCTGCTTCGTCACCGTCGCGCATCGGGTCGAGGTCGACGGCGCGCTTCTCATCGAGGAGCGGCAGGACATCGTCTATCGCGCCGCCGACACCGGTGGAGCAGGAAAGGCTCCACCGCCGGCGGAAAGCGGCAGCTTCGTAAAGCCCATGGCCGCCGGCACGCCCCTGTTGTTCCGCTACTCCGCCTTGACCTTCAACGCTCATCGCATTCACTACGACCGGCCTTATGCCACCGAGGTCGAGGGCTACCCGGCCCTCGTGGTCCAGGGGCCGATGCAGGCGGCGCTGCTCTGCAACTATGCGAATGAACTCCGGGGCGTGCCGCCTGTGCACTTCAGCTTCCGGGGCCTCTCCCCACTTTTCGATACCGATGCCTTCGCGCTGCACGCCAAGGCCGACAAGGACGGGCTGGCATTGTGGACTGCCCGCGATGGCGGGCCGGTTGCTATGGCTGCTGAGGCATCGTGGTGATGCCCGCGCCGCTGGATTTCACCGTCGCGCTGTTCGTGCCCGCCAATCGTCCCGAACGGTTCGAGAAGGCCGCGCACGCGGGTGCCGATGCGGTCATCCTCGACCTTGAAGACGCGGTGGCACCCGACGCCAAGGATGCGGCCCGAGCCGCCCTGCGCGCCGGCTTCGCATCGGTTCCGGTGCTCGTCCGCGTCAACGGACTCGGTACGCCTTGGCATGCCGCCGACATGGCGGCGCTTGCCGGGCACGGCTTTTCTGGCGTCATGGTGCCGAAGGCGGAGGCGAGCAAGGCGTTCACGGCGCTTTGCGAGGCCTCGCCCGTTCCCGTGGTCGCTCTGGTGGAAAGCGCGCGGGGGCTCGCCGACGCCCGCCGCATCACCGGGACGTCGAATGTCGCTCGTGTCGCCTTCGGAAGCGTCGATTTCTGCGCAGACCTCGGCTGCGCTCACATTCGGGAAGCCCTGCAGGTGGCGCGCTGCGAACTGGTCCTCGCGTCTCGGCTTGCGGGCCTCGTCGCCCCCGTCGACGGCGTCACTACCGCTATCGACGATCGAGACGCCGTCACCGGCGATGCCCGATATGCGCGCGATCTCGGCTTTGGCGGCAAGCTCGCCATCCATCCCCGTCAGATTGCGGCAATCCGCGACGGCTTCGCCCCGGACGATGTCGAGGTCGCCTGGGCGCGGAAGGTTCTGGCCAGCGGGGACGGCGCGGCCGCCGTCGACGGTGCCATGGTGGACGAGCCGGTTCGGCTACGGGCCCGGGCGATCCTCGGCCGGCTTTTGGGGCCGCCGACCGCGGGCCCGTCTCAGTCTTCAAGCAAAGGGCGACAGCCATGAAGATCCTGGTGCCCGTTAAGCGGGTGGTGGATTACAACGTGAAGGTCCGGGTGAAGTCTGACGGTTCGGGCGTGGAGCTTGCGAACGTCAAGATGTCCATGAACCCGTTCGACGAGATCGCGGTGGAAGAGGCGCTGCGCCTCAAGGAAGCCGGCAAGGC
>NZ_JABBHL010000015.1:0-1004 GCF_012932745.1 Xanthobacter sp. SG618
GTGGCCAGCACGTCCGGCGCGGTGCGGGTGGCTTTCACCACCTCCAGCAGCTTCATGATGTTGGCCGGGGCGAAGAAGTGCAGGCCCACCACGTCCTGAGGTCGCGCGGTCGCGGCGGCGATGGCGTCGAGGTCGAGATAAGAGGTGTTGGTGGCGAGCACCGCGCCCGGCTTCGCGATCCGGTCGAGGCGGCCGAAGATGTCGGTCTTCACCGCCATGTCCTCGAAGGCGGCTTCGACGATGAGGTCGACATCGGCCAGCGCCGCATAGTCGCAGGCCGGGGTGAGGCGGGCGAGGCGCTCGGCCTTCCGGGCCTCATCGATGCGATTGCTCTTCACCTGCCGGGCATAGAGGGCATCGATGCGCGCGACACCGGCCGCAGCGGCCTCCGCATCGCGCTCCACCAGGGTCACAGGATAGCCCGCATCGAGCAGCGCCACGGCGATGCCCGCACCCATGGTGCCGGCGCCGATGACGGCAGTGGAGGACACGGACCGCGCCTTGGCGCCTTCCAGCCCCGGCACCTTCACCGCCTCGCGCTCGGCGAGGAAGAGGTGGCGCAGGGCCTTGGCTTCGGGGCTCTCGCGCAGGCTAAGGAAGGCGGCGCGCTCGGTGGCGAGGCCGGAGGCGAAGTCGCCGTCCTTCGACGCGGTGATGACGCGGATGGCCTCGGCGATGGCCGGCACGCCCTTCGCCCCCTTGAGCGCCTTGGCCGCGGCCGCGTCCTCCCCGGCCGGATCGCCGGCGGGGACCGGCAGGGCCGAGAGCCGGCGCTTGGCCACGGACGGCGCACGGGCGATGGCTTCGGCGAGGAGATCGCCCTCTACCACCGCATCGACGAGGCCCAGCGCCAGCGCCTCGCCGGCCTTCAGCACCCGGCCCTCGCAGACCAGTGCGATGGCCTGCGCCACCCCGACCAGCCGCACCAGCCGCTGGGTTCCCCCGGCACCGGGGATGATGCCGAGCCGGGTCTCGGTGAGCCCGACCAGCGCCTTGGCCGACCC